>CAZUCE010000028.1:0-54693 GCA_964619265.1 uncultured Planctomycetaceae bacterium | reverse complement strand
GGTCAGGGCCGGCGGGGCGGTCCGCTGCGCTCCAAGGCTATCCCGTGGAACTGGCCGGCGGTCCCAGGCTCCTGCCTCAGTAGGCCGCCCGGCCCGGATTGTCGTCCCAGGCCTGGAAAGGCTCGGTTCCGCGCTCGGCCAGTCGCTGGACGGCCGGGACGCTGCGCTCTGAGGGCGGGAGGGGCAGCTCGCGGTACAGCACGGCGTCGTCGAAGCCAGCGCGAGCCGCGTCGTGGCGGTCGCCGGCAAACTCGACCCGCTCGATACGTGCCCAGTGGATCGCCGCCGCGCACATCGGGCAGGGCTCGCAGCTTGAGTAAAGGACGGCCCCGGCGAGGTCGTGGGTGCCCAGGGACTCGGCCGCGCGGCGGATTGCGACCACTTCGGCGTGGGCGGTGGGATCGCAGCCCGAGACCACGTGGTTGGTACCCACCGAAAGAACCTGGCCGTTGCGGACGATCACGGCCCCGAAGGGGCCTCCGCCGGTACGCGCGGAATCGGCGGCCAGGTCGATCGCCTGGGCCAGGGGATCGTCGGCTGGGCCGTCTCCGGATGCGAGTTCGCTTTCCATTCGCACATTTTGGCGCGGCGGGGCCGCTATGGTGAGACACCAAGTCTTCCGCGATTCCCATGACTAGGCTCCACGCACTGCTCTTCTTCCCAGCACCGATCGCGATCGGGCTGCTGACCGCCTGCACTCCCGCCCCGGAGGAGCTGGTCACTCCGGCTCCGCCATCGCCCCCCAAGCAGCCAGCTGCTTCCGAGCCGGTCGCCCCCAAGTCCTATGGCTACGAGATCGTCGCGACCTACCCGCACGATCCCATGGCCTACACCCAGGGACTCCTCTGGCACGAGGGCTTTCTCTACGAGAGCACCGGCCAATGGGAGCGCTCCTCCCTTCGGCAAGTGGACCTGTTCTCGGGCGAGGTGCTGAAGAGCGTCCCGGTTCGCCTCGAGCCGCCGACTCGACATCTGTTTGCGGAAGGCCTGGCGTTGGTGGGGGATGAGCTGTTCCAGCTCACCTGGAAGGACCGCATCGTATATGTGTGGTCCCTGGACGGTTTTGAGAAGCTCCGCGAGCTGCCTCTGGCCGGCGAAGGCTGGGGCCTGACCTACGACGGCGAGCGACTGATCCTCTCGGACGGCACCGCCATGCTGCGCTTCTTCGAGCCCAGTTCTTTCCGGCCGATCGGTGCCGTACGCGTGACGCTGGAGGGCCGCCCGATCGACCAGATCAATGAGCTTGAGTTCATCAACGGTGAGGTTTGGGCGAACGTCTGGCAGGAGGACATCGTCCTGCGCATCGACCCGAGCAATGGTCACGTGACCGGGGTCATCGACTTCACCGACCTGATCGACATCGAGCCGGTTTATCCGGCCGCGGGGGCCGGCCCTCAGAACGTCCTGAATGGCATCGCCTACGACGCCGGTGGGGACCGGCTGTTCGTGACGGGGAAAGAATGGCCTGCCCTGTTCGAGGTGCGCGTGGTCGAGCGCTGAGCCTGACTGCGGTTCCCCGCGCGCGACACCGTCCAGGTTTCGAGCCCTCGCCGGAACGGCCAGGACCAGCGTTCGGAGGCTCCGACCCTCCGGGTTGGCGAGTTGGGCTCAAGGTTGCCTATCCTGGCGAGCCGATTCCGCATCTTGCGGTCACGAGTGCTCGCTGCCACCGGCCAGGACCCGCACCCCCCACCCGTCCTAGCCCCTTTCCCCCCAAGGTCCCATGAGCTCCGTCGAAGAGCATCACGATACGACCACTATGCAGAAGGTCTTGCCGCTGATTTGCGGCCTGGCCCTCGCGTCGTTGCTCGGCCTCATTTCCAGTTCCGTCGAGGGCGAGCCCTCCATTGCCGGCATTCCGTCGGCCTACTTCCTGTTCGTTGCCACCCTTGGGGGCATCGCGGCCTTCCACAAACTGGCGCTCGAAATCGCGCTAGCTGGAGCCGCATCGATCGCCGTCTTCCTGACCTGGCAGAAAGCGAGTTTCAGCCTCGGTTCCACGCTCTCCCACGAATGGGTGATCCTGGTCAACCTGTTCGGCCTGTTGGTTGGTTTCGGTCTGCTCGCTGCGCACTTCGAGAGCTCGGGCGTTCCCGAGCGCTTGCCGCGCATCCTGCCGGGGGGCTGGAAGGGCGCGTTCGTTCTGCTGGTGCTGGTTTGGATTATGTCCGGCTTCCTGGACAACATCGCCGCGGCGATGATCGGCGGCGGCGTCGCGTTCACGGTCTTCCGCGGCCGTGTGCACATCGGCTACTTGGCCGGGCTGGTGGCCTGCGCCAACGCGGGAGGTGCCGGTTCGGTGTTGGGTGACACCACGACCACGATGATGTGGATCGAAGGTGTCAATCCTGTCACCGTCATGCCGGCCTACCTCGGCGCGCTGGTCGCGCTGTTCATCGCCGGAATCGTCGCGTCGATCATCCAGGACGGCTACCAGAGCCTCGACACTTCGAGCGCTGAGGTGGTTCCCATCGACAACGGTCGCGTGCTGGTGGTCGCCAGCATCCTGGCCGCCGCCCTGATCGCGAACGTGATGCAGAACACCGTTTGGGCTGGCATCGAGGAGCACGCTCCGGTGCTCGCCATCGCGATCTGGATCGCGCTGATTGGCACGGCGAAATTCCGCAAGCCGGACTGGGCCGTGGTGCCTGCGATCTCGAAGGGCAGCCTATTCCTGATCGCGCTGGTGCTGTGCGCCTCGATGATGCCGCTCAGCCAACTGCCGAAGCCGAGCCCTGGCTCGACCTTCGCCATCGGTGCGATCTCATCGGTGTTCGACAACATCCCGCTGACCGCGCTCGCCTTGCGCCAGGGCGGCTACGACTGGGCCATGCTGGCCTACGCGGTGGGTTTCGGCGGCTCGATTGTCTGGTTTGGCTCGTCGGCGGGCGTCGCGCTTTCTGCGCGCTACCCCCAGGCGCGCTCGACGGTGCAGTGGATTCGCCACGGCTGGCCGATCCCGATCGCCTACACCGCTGGCTACCTGGTCATGATGAGCGTGCTCGGCTGGCACCCCGGAGGGCAACTCAAGGGCCATGGGGAAGAGGGCGGCCACGGTCACGAGATCGAGGAGCACCACGACGAAGACCCGAGCCACGCTGGAATCCAGGCCGCACCCTCGACCTTTGAGTTCGGCGCCGGCGAGGTCGGGCCGCTCGGACTGGCCGACCTTCCGCTCGTCGAAGAGCACTAGCTCGCAGCCGTTAGGCTCGGGGCGTGAAGACCCCCGAGCCTGAACTTCCCCGCCTGCCTCGGTCCGCGGACGACGACTACGGATCCGAAGCGGTCGCGGCCCGGCTCGCGATCGCTCGCGAGACCTCGAAGCTGCCGCTTGAGCACCTGGGCGGCGAGCCGGTCGATCCGCGCAGCGCGCGCGGAAAAATCGAAAACCTGATCGGCTACGCCCAGGTCCCCATCGGATTGGCCGGTCCCTTGCGCCTCGCGGGCGCCGAGGGCGAGTACGAGACCTTCGTACCGATGGCCACGACCGAGGGCGCCATGGTGGCGTCCTACTCACGAGGGATGAGCGTTCTGCGCGAGGCGGGCGGGGCCAAGGCGCGGTTGATCGCGTCGAAGCTGAGTCAGCATCCGGTGCTCGTTTATCGAGACTCCGCGGGAGCGCTGGACGCCGCGGAGGTTGCAGCTGGGCTTCGAGGCGAATTCGAAACCTGGGTGGCCGGCTCAAGTTCGGTGGGACGCTTGGTGGGGCTTGCGCCGGAGGTTTTGGGCCGGCGGCTTGTGCTGCGGCTCGAATTTGCCACCGGCGACGCGATCGGGATCAACATGGCGGCCAAGGCCGCCGAGCACCTCTCGAAGCTGCTGGCCGAGCGGACCGGCGCGCTGGAGCGCCACGTGCACGGGCAGGACGTGGAGAAGCGGGCCAACGCCCGCGCTTTGGTCCAGCCCCGCGGCCGCAGCGTGGTTTGCGACGCGGTTCTACCCGCGGAGTTGGTCCGGCGCCGGCTGAGGACCGAGCCCGGGGCCCTGGCGGCCATCGCCTCGACCTACGCGATGGGGTATTCGCAGCTTGGAACCCAGAACTGGACCATCCAGGCGGCCAACGGCCTCTCGGCCATCTTCCTGGCCTGCGGCCAAGACGTGGCCTACGTCACCGAAAGCGCCACCGGCTGGCTTGACCTCTCGGTGACGGAATCGGGCGACCTCTACGCCGGCGTGCATCTACCGAATCTGCTGCTTGGCACCGTGGGAGGCGGCTCCGGGCAGGGGACCGCGGCGGAGTGCCTGGGCCTGATGGGTTGCTCGGGCACCGGGCGATCGACCCGATTTGCGGAGATCCTGGCTGGGGCCGTCCTGGCGGGGGACCTGTCCCTGATGGCGTCCTTCTGTGCCGGGGACTTTGTCTCGGCCCACGAGCGGCTGGGGCGCAACCGGCCCGAATCGACCTCGGGCTAGGCCTCCCGCTCGCCCGCCGGCGGCGTGAGAAGCTCATCGACTCGGACCGTCCGCATTGACCCTGGGGAGCGAGCCGCTAGCCTATTTGCCCTTCGTTCCCGTGTGAACGCGTCGGAGGCTCCGTTCCGGAGTCCCCACGAGACCCTCCGCGGCCTGCTCGCAGGCCGCTTCCCACCCTGTCCCGCCGGAGTTCCCGGCGTCATCGAAAGGCCCACGCCATGAGCGTCAAGCGACTCCACAAACACCGCAACATCGGCATCATGGCTCACATCGATGCCGGCAAGACGACCGTCACCGAACGGATCCTGTTCTTGACGAACAAGATCCACAAGACCGGTGAGGTCCACGACGGCGCGGCCACGATGGACTTCCTCGAGGAAGAGCAGAAGCGGGGCATCACGATTCAATCGGCGGCGACCAGCACCGATTGGCGGGACCACACGGTCAACATCATCGACACCCCCGGTCACGTGGACTTCACGGCTGAGGTGGAGCGCAGCTTGCGCGTGCTCGACGGCGCGATCGCGGTGTTTGATGGCGTTCAAGGCGTTGAAGCCCAATCGGAAACGGTGTGGCGTCAGGCCGACCGTTACGGCGTTCCGCGCATCTGCTTCATCAACAAGCTCGATCGCACCGGTGCGAACTTCGATTACTCGGTCAGCACGATCATCGAGCGCCTGAGCGCGCGCCCGGTCAAGCTCCAGATGCCCCACGGGCTCGAGAAGGAATTCCAGGGCATCATCGACCTGGTCGAGTGGAAGTACTACCGCTTCGACGACGAGAACCCCGACAAGGGCGCCATCGAGATGGAGATGCCCGAGGATCTCGTCGAGGAGGCCAAGATGCGCCGCCACGAGATGTGCGAATTCGCCGCCGAATTCGACGAGGAGATCTTGGACCTGTTCGTCGAGGACAAGGAGATTCCGAACGACAAGATCAAGGCAGCGATCCGCAAGGGAACGCTGGCCATGGACATCGTTCCGGTCCTGTGTGGCTCGGCGTTGAAGGACAAGGGCGTTCGTTTCCTATTGGACGCGGTTCTCGACTACTTGCCGACACCGCTGGACGTTCCTCCTGTCGAGGGCGTCGAGCCCCGCAAGGAAGACAACAAGCTGACCCGCGAAACCACCGACGATGCGCCGATGTGCGCCATGGCGTTCAAGACGGTGGCTGAGCCCACCGGCGACCTGACGTTCGTGCGCGTCTACTCCGGCAAACTGACCAAGGGCACCACGGTCATCAACCCGCGCACTTCGCGTCGTGAGCGGATCGGTCGTTTGCTGCGTGTTCACGCCGACAAGCGCGAGCCGATCGAGTTCATCCCCGCCGGCGACATCGCCGCCGTGGTGGGGCTCAAGAACACGGTGACCGGCGACACGCTCTGCGACGAGGACAACCAAATCGCGCTGTCGAAGATCCAGTTTCCGGACTCGGTCATCTCGATGTCGCTCGAGCCGAAGAACAACCAAGACCGCGACAAGCTGGGCGACGTGATCGGCCGGATGATGCGCGAGGATCCGACGTTCCGTGCTCAAACCAACGAGGAGACCGGCGAACTGGTCATCTCCGGTATGGGCGAGCTACACCTTGAGGTGGTCGTCAACCGGATTCAGGGCGAGAACAAGTGTGAGGTGATCACCGGTAAGCCGAAAGTTGCCTACAAGCAGCGGCTCGGGCGCGTGATCGAGACCGAAGCGCGCTTCGTCAAGCAGTCCGGTGGTCGCGGTAAGTTCGCCGTGGTCAACGTTCGCTTCGAGCCCACCGAGGACCCGACCAAGCAGTTCGAATTCGCCGATGAAGTTCGCGGCGGCAACGTGCCCCGTGAATTTATCCCCTCCGTCGCGACCGGCCTCGAGCAGGCCGTGCTGGGCGGTGGCCGCCACGGCTACCCGTTCGTCGGCGTCCGCGCTGCCCTCACGGACGGGAAGGCGCACGACGTCGACTCCGACCAGTTGTCCTTCGAGCAGGCCGGCATCCTGGCCTTCCGTCAGGCGTCCGAGTCGAGCGTGTTGCTCGAGCCGATCATGAAGATCGAAGTTCGCGTTCCCGAGGAGTTCATCGGTGCCGTCGTCGGCGACTTGAACTCGCGTCGGGGTGAGATCGGCGAAGTCGAAGCCCAGGGTGACCTACGAGTTGTTCGAGGCGTCGTCCCGATCTCCGAGATGTTCGCTTACTCCTCCGCGCTGCGTGGCGCGACCCAGGGGCGCGGCAGCTTCGCGATGGAGCTGTTCGAGTACCGTGATGTCCCGCGCAACATCGCCGAGAAGATCCTTCGCGGCGACGAGGACTGATCGAAGCTGCCGGTCCTCGATGCCGCCTAGGGCCCGAGGCCGGCGCCAAGAGGCCGGGCCGCTCGATCCGTCCTCTGGTCTAAACAACCTCGTCTTGTGGAGGGGAGCCTCGGGCTACCTCCGTTCCCCCCCAGCCTGATGATCTGCCCCGCTCGATGACTCGTTCTGCTCGACGCCGCTGGACCCGTGACCTCGAATCCGAGGTGGACGGCATTTTGTTTGCGGCCAGCGGACAGGTCATCTTGCATGGCTACGATCCGCCCGCTGGAGGGAAGTGGGTCGACGACGTCATTCCCGGCAAGATCGGGGCCTACGATCGCAACACAGGCGAGCGCGCCTGGCTGGGTCCCTGCGAGGTCGGCTACGGGCGCGGATTCGGCGCAGGCTTCGGCTCGGAGGACGACGTGCTCGTCCTAGGGCCGGGCCAGGGCGGTCACCGCATCGCGCGCATGTCGGTTTCCAGTGGCGAGCTGATCGAGGTCGAGCCCGTGCCCGAATTCGATCTAGCGCTGGTGGGCAAGGACCTGTGTATTTGCGTCTGCCCGACCCAGTTGGTGGGTGTTCACTCGCAGACTCTGCAGACGATCTGGACCTACCGGGGCAAGGGGATGCGCTTCCATCGCGCGGCGCGCGACGGGGACCAGCTGTACGTGAGCTTCTCGAAGAAGGGGTCTCGCGAACAGGGGCTTGCCATCTTGAATGCCGATACGGGCGATCGCTTCCGCGAGATTTTGGCTCCGGGGCAGCCTTCCATCGAAGGCCTTGAGGCAATGGACGGGCAGGTCACGATCTTGGCCGGAGACTTGCTGGCTGCACTGCCCGAAGATCAACGGAGGGACCTCCAACTGGCCAAGCTGCTTGCTGAGGATGCGGACGACGCCTCCAGTAGCTCCGTGGACGGAATTTCCCACGGGCTGGTCAGTTTCAATCTCTCTCGGCCCAACGATCCGCGGGTCGCGTGGCACCTGGAGCTCTCGGAGCTCGAGGCAGGCGAGGCGAGTTTGTCGATGGACTCCGGAAAGGTGTACGTGGCGCGCGGGGCCACGCTGCAAATACTCGATGCGCTGTCCGGCCGCGAGCTGGGGCTGGTCGTGGTTCCCGGTCTTGATGAGTTCGTCGCTTGGCAGGTGCGCGAGGGCGCCTTCCTGCTGGCTGAAGAAAATCGGGTCTCGGTCTACGAGATCCCCGACTAGCCCCCCGCCGAACGTCTTGAGTCGCTGATCTCCCCGCTCGCGTTCCACCCAACCGGCGGAATCCAGCCGGTTTGGAGGGGGCGCAGACGCGTTCGCGGGGCCTGAGTCTTTCAGGTGGGATCTGGCGCGAGGGTGCGGCGGCAGGGCCGTGTGATTCCGCGCAACGCTCACTTTCCATCGCTTCCGGCAGCACATCGCTTGCACTGCTAGACTCAGGCCCCCCGTGCCAGCCCTGGTTGGCATGTTTCGTCTGTGCCGGCCCGACTTTCTCCGGCAACGGACCTTCCTCTCGAGCCCGCTCTATCGGGCTCGATCCGTCACCGGCCCGTTTGGGCCGCACCCCTTCGAGACCCGTCGTGAACGAATCGTCCACGCCCGACTCCGGTCAACCGACCGCTGAGTCCACGCCGATCCAACCGACCCCCGAGCCGTCTTCGGCCGCGACCTCCGACGCCCAGCCGCAGGCGGCCGCGGACCCGCCCGCCGAGCCGGACTCTTCCGGGCCGGTGGCTCCCACCAACTCGGGAGTTGACCCTGCTGCCGAAGTTGCCGCGACCGAGACTCCGCAGGCGGAGTCCGCCGAACCGGAGCCGGCCGCGCCCGCCGATGCGGAAACCCAAGCCGCGAATCGGGCGCGTCAATCGCGCATCCTCGCGAAGGAGTTTTCGGTTGGGGATGAGGTGTCGACCGCCTTGGGCGAACTCCTGGACGCTGGGCACAGCGCTGCGTTCATTGGCCGGTTCCGCCGGGGGCGGACCGGCGCGATGCACGAGGCGGTGGTTCGCCGGTTCGCGGAGCGTCGCGACGAGTTGATCGAGCTCGACCGCAGGCGTGCCAAGGTGGTCTCCCAATTGCGGTCGACTGAGATGCCCGCTCGTGAGTTGGTGGACAGCGCGCTGCGTACCGGTCATCGCGCGGAGCTCGAGGAGCTTCTGCTGCCGCTTCGCAACCCGGAACCCGAAGTCCAAATCGGCCTGGACCGGGGACTCGGCGACCTGGCTGCGCGTCTGACTGCGCGAGTCGAGCGTCCCGAAGGCGCGCCCGAGGTGGGCTCGTCGTTCGGTGAACCTGCGCCCGAGCCCAAGCGCGCCAAAAAAGGGCGTGGTCGCGGTCCGAAGAATTCGGAACCGCGTTCCGGTGAAGGCGGTCCCGCCCAAGCCGAAGGCGGAGCCTCCCCTGGGGAGGCGGCAGCTGCGGATGCCACGGCTGCTTCTAGCGCGGCTGCGGAGCCCACCCCCGAGTCAGCGACAGGCGCAGAGCCCGCTCCGGCCAGCGCCGACGTTTCGGATCAAGTCGTCACCGAGGCGGCCGTCACGCAGGCTCCGGTGGATTCCCCTGCGGAGTCCGAGGCTCCGGCCGCGGAAGCATCCGGATCCGATGCGGGCTCCGCGCCGGATGCCTCGGACCAGGTCGTCGTCCACGAACTTCAGCCGGTGGCTCCGGTGGCCGCGCCTGCCCCGGTAGTCAGTTCGGCTCCCGCGCCGGCTGCTGCCCCCGAGAAAGCGATCGAGAAGCCGATCGAGCTCGACGGTGAACTGGCCAAGGTTTGCGCCGAATTTGTGAAGCCCGATCGGGAGGTCCATACGGAAATGCAGGCGCTCGAGGGGGCCATGCGGATCCTCTCCGACCGACTAGGCCGCGATCCCAAGGTGCGTCGCGCCGTCCGCGACATCTTGCGCAAGCGAGGTGTGCTGCACGTCTATCCAGGCACGAACGAGGCCCGAAGCGGTCGCTTCAAGGCGCTGTTCTCGAAGGAGCATCCGGTTCGAAACCTGCAGGGCCAGAAACTGATCTCGATTCGCCAGGGCCTGAAGGAGCGCGCCGTGTCCGTTGCGGTGCGGGTTGACCCGGCCCATGTGCTGCCGAAGGTCCGCAAGCTCCTGGCTTCCTCGAACGACCCGATGTCGGATGGCGTCCTCGACGAAGTGGCGCGCCGCGCGCTCGATCGTCGACTGCTGCCGATGATCGAAGAGGACGTGCGGCTCGAAGTCAAAGAACGCGCCGAAGACGAAGCCAAGCGCTTGCTCGTGTCGCACCTGCGCCACCTGCTGCTGGCGCCAATGCTCGGCCCGCGCCGGGCGGCGGGCCTGGACGTCGATGCGAAGGGCGACTGGTTCGTCATGACCGCCGACGAGGGTGGTGCATTGCTCGGCTCCGAGCGCAAGATCGAACTGGAAGGCAAGGATACCCACGCCATCGCCGGCGAGTTGGTCGAGGCGCTCGGCGAGCACAACGTGCAATGGATCGCTCTGCCGGCGGCCAAGTCGGCGCGATCCGTGCTTCTGCGCCTGCGCGAAGCGCTGGCTCTGGCTGGTGCACCGGTCACGGCGACGGTCGTTTCCGACGTCGGTCTGTCGGCCTACGCGAACGGCGAAGCCGGACGCAGTGAGCTGCCCGACCTCTCGGTGCAGGCCCGCACGGCTCTCAGCTTGGCCCGTCGTCTTCAGGATCCGATGGCCGAGCTGCTCAAGCTCGATCCACGTCACTGGGGATTGGGATTCGAGCAGTCGATGCTTACCAAGGCCGCCGGCCGGCGGGTTTTGAACGAGACGCTCGAGTCCTGCGTGACGGCGATCGGGGTGGACTTCCGATTCGCTAGCGCGGCGGACTTGGCGCGCCTACCTGGAATCGACGCAGCCACCGCGCCGAAGCTGATCGCAGTCCGCGATCAAGGAGCGATTGAAAGTCGAGCCCAGCTCGCGACGATCGGACTCCTCGACGAGGCCAGCTACCGCGAGTGCGCGGCGTTCGTGCGATTCTCGAATTCTCCTGAGCCCCTCGACCGCAGTGCCTTGCACCCCGAGCAGTACGATCTCGCCCGGCAAATTGTCGAGGCCACCGGTCGCCCCTTTGACGAGGTCTACGGCCGTCCTGGCGCTGGTCGAGGCCTCGACCGGAAGGCGTTTGACTTGGACGAGTTCACCTGGCGCGATCTTCTGCGCGAGCTGACGTTTCCTGGCCGCGACCTGCGTTCGCGACTGCATCCGCCGAAGCTCCTGGCCCCGGGCACGGATCTTGAATCGCTCGACAAGGACGCGGTGCTCGAGGGCATCGTGACCGGCGTGACGAATTTCGGTGCGTTCGTGGACCTTGGGCTCGAGAAAGAAGCTTCCCTGCACGTCTCGGCCATTTCGGATCGATTCCTGCGTGACGCGCGCGAGCAGCTCCATGTGGGGCAAGTCGTTCGCGTCAAGTTGTCCGAAGCCAAAGGGCCGCGTTTGGCCGTCACGGCTCGAGGTGTGCCGGCCCGCGAGCGCTTCAAATCAGGCGAGCGGCGCGGAGGCGGCGGAGGTCGTGGCCCGCGCGGCGGTCGCGGCGACCGAGGCGACCGTGGAGAGTGGACCAAGCCCCAGAAAAACGCTCGCGTTGCGAGCCACCGTCGGGACGGCATGCCTGGACGCAGTGACGATGGTCGCGGCGGCGGTGGTGGTCGACGCGGTGGGGGCGGCGGAGGTGGCTTCTCCGGCGGCGGAGGTCGACGGGGCGGACCCGGCGGCGGTCGCCGGGAGCGCTTCGACGGTGGCGGAGGCGGCAAAGTGCCGAAGTCGGAAGTGCCGACCTCGGGCTACAACAACCCGCTGAAGAACTTCTTCACCAAGGAAGAGAAGCCCGCGGCTTCCGAATCCCCCGAGTCCAAGGAGTAAGCACTCCGGAAGGCCAGCGCCGAACGGCGCGACCTAGACAGGCGGCCCGCGATTGCGGGCCGTCTTGCATTTCAGGACCGGCCCACGAGCGCCGCTAGCAGCCTGTGGCAGAAAGTGCAGCCGGTCGTGCGCCAAAGCCCGCCTTGGATTGCGTTGCCTCTCCGCCGAAGTTCCCCGAATTCAAGGGGCGACGCGCCTTGCTGAACGCAAGTTGCGGCCGCTCCTGCGGTGGCGGGCCCCTCGCAACGGACTGCTATCCGAGGTCACCGTTATTCCAAATCACCGTGGAGCCGGAGTCCTTCCGTGGCGCGGTCGGTGGCCGCTCGCAAATGTGGCATTTCGTCCACGCTCATCGCCGGGGAGCTCACCTGCACCTCAATCCCCGATCGAGTTTCTGTGTCCTGAACTTCCGTGGCGCGAGCGGCGTCCGCTCCCGGAGTATCGGATTCCGTGGAGGCTTCGCCCTCAAGCACTTCGTCGTCCAAGCTCTGGAGCAAGCCGAGCGAAGAAACCCGGTGGAATCCGGTTTCGGCCAAGGCGCGCGCGTCTTCGGGCTCCAGCAGTGGCTGCTGCGGTGCGGCCGGTTGGGGCGAGTAGGTCTGCTCCGAGAAGGCAACGGATTCAACTTGCTCCGCGGCTTGCTCCAAGGGGATCAAGTCCTCGTTGAAGGGCTCTGGCTTGTAGGCCGCAGCCGAGACCATCGGCTGAACGGCAGGGGAATGGGCGGAGGGCTGGGTGGTCCCAGCGGGCGCGCCTTTGGCTTCCTCCGTTCCCTGCGCGGCCAGGCGGCTCATCTGGCTTGCCAGGGCCGCCTGGATACGGTGCTCCATCGCGGAAACCGCTTGGCCGACCGACTGGTTCACCGACGAGTCGACCGATTGCTCGATCGAGCGGCACGCGGAATCCTCGACGGCGCGGGCGATCTCCAGGCTCATTTCCTGCAGTCGCTCCGCGAGGGCTTGCTCTAGCTGCAATTGCCTCGCTTCAAAAGCGCTGCGGTCGATTTCGGTGCGCCGCTCTGTCTCGGCGCGGAGTTCTCCGATCGCCGCGGCGAACGAGGCTTCGCTGGCGGCCAACCGAACTTCGAGAGCCCGAGCCGCCGTGGCGGATTGCTCACTTAGCGAGCCGGCCACGTCGTTCATCGAGTTCACGTGAGCCTCGAGTGGAGCCAGCATCTCACCCACCCCGCGCCGAACGCTCTTTTCGAGTCCGGCGAATCCAAGGTGCAAGTTCTGCTGGGACAGGTCGATGTCCTCAAGCAGCGGCATCGGGTCCGGTTGATCTGCCAGGGCCGAGCGCAGCCGCCGCTCCAGCCGTGAGATGGCTCCCAGGGACAAGGACACCCCAAGGCTTCCGAGGGCTACGGCGGCCAGTCCACCCCAGCCAAACCCGGCGGAGCGCGCCTGTTCGGCCACCCCAGCCAGGGCGGCGGGAGGGACGCGTCCTTGGTCGGTCATCGCCATGGACGCTGAAACGCCCGCTAGCAAGGCGGAAGCTAGGCCCGCGCTGCCTGCCAGCAGCCGTGTTGCGAGACTGGCACTTGAAACTCCACTTTTCCTTGATCGATTTCCCATTTCCCTCGCCTCCCCTCCTACGGCGGGACCCCCCTTGGCGCTTCATCCCCTTGAGGCGCCTCCGAATAGTTCCCTTTCGCACCGCGGTGGAGGCAGGCTTGAGCTGGGCTGGCGGAAAAGTTCGGACACCAGAGTACCCTCGTCCCCCCCTGGTTCACCGATGACCGATTCACCCGCCATTCAAGGAGTTGCTGTTTCCGCCGGACTGGCGGTCGGGCCGGCCCACATCGTTCGCGCGGGATCCGATGAGGTCCCGGCTTGGTTCGTCCCAAAGGGCGAGGTGCCGTCAGAGATCGGCCGGCTGGCAGCGGCATTGACCGAGACGGCTGAGGCTCTTGAACGGCAGCGCTTGCGGGTGGCGCAAACCACCGGCGAGAAGGACGCGGAGATCTTTGCCGTTCACAAGATGATCCTCACCGACCCGAGCGCGCTGCGCGACGTCGAGGCGACGATCAACCAGGAGGGCATCAATGCCGAGGCCGCGGTTCAACGTCTGATCCAACGCTTCGAAGAGACCATGGGGCGGCTCGAAGGGGCGAATGTGCGTGGCACAGCCGCCGACGTGAGCGACCCCTGGCGCCGCGTGCTCGACATGCTTCTCCATCGCGATCAGGAAGCTGTGCGTTCAGGGGACGAGCGCGTTGTGTTGGCGGCGCCGGAGCTGACGCCACAGGTCGTAGCTTGGATCGATCGCTCCCGCATTCTTGCCATCGTGTGCGAAAAAGGCGGTCGCTACTCTCACGGCGCGGTTCTGTGCCGATCGATGTCGATCCCCTGCGTGGTCGGCTTGCCCAATCTGCTCGGTCGTCTCGAGCAGCACATGAACGTCGTCGTCGACGGCGACAACGGCCACATCCTCTTACGGCCGTCGGAGGCCGACTTGGCCGAGGTCGAGGTGAGTCAAGCGGACCGGCGGGTGAGGGGCGAGGCCGTGCGCGGGTTTGCGGCGCGCGAACCGCAAACCCGCTGCGGCAGCCTGAGGCTTTCAACCCAGGTCAATGTCGAGAGCGTCCTGGATCTGGATGCTTTCGATGTCGAGCACTGCGACGGCGTCGGGCTGCTGCGCACGGAGTTCCTCTACATGGAACGCTCGAGCTTCCCCTCGGAGGAGGAGCAGTACCGGCTCTATCGGAAGGTCGTCGAGCACATGGCCGGGCGTACCGTCACGATTCGGACCTTGGACATCGGCGCGGACAAGCAGTTGCCGTATTTTCAGACGCCGGCCGAACGGAATCCCGCTCTGGGTTGGCGCGGACTGCGCGTCTCGCTCCAGTGGCCGGATCTGTTCGCGGTCCAGTTGCGCGCGATCCTCCGCGCCAGCGTCCACGGGCCGTGTCGCATTCTGCTCCCGATGGTTTCGTCCCTCGAGCAGATTGATGACGTTCGGCGCCAGCTTGATTTGGCCCGCGAGCAACTGGCGAGCGGTGGCTATCCGATGGGAGAAGACCTCCAGCTAGGCGTCATGGTTGAGGTTCCCTCGGCCGTCCTCAGCCTTCACCAGTGGGTTCCGCACATCGATTTTGTCAGCGTCGGGACCAACGACTTGGTCCAGTACCTGCTGGCCGTGGATCGGGACAATGGCTGGGTGGCGAGCCTCTATGCGCCGAGCAATCCGGCGGTCATCGCCTCCCTAGCGAGGGTCGCCGAGGTCTGTTCCGAGGCCGGCCTCTCCCGGTCGGTCTGCGGAGACGTGGCGGGGGACCCGACCGTAGCGATCTTCTTGGCGGGGCTCGGCTACGACTCGGTTTCGACCGCGCCCGGGTTCCTGGCTGGCATCAAGCACGCCCTGGCCCAGGTGACGGCGGACGAAGCTCGCGAACTTGCGGCCGAAGTACTCGCGGCCGAGCGAGGGCCCGACGTCCGGCTGGTCATCGCGCGCTGGCGGGAACGCTTGTACTCGGTCGACCCGGACTGACCGGGAAGGTGGCACACAACGGGGTCCGTAGCTCCTGAATTCGCTCGTCGCTTCGCTGCGAAAACGACCGCGGCGAGAAGGCGCGTCGTAGGCGAGGCGAATCGCCCCTGGGAATGGAACGCGTACGGGAGGGCGAGCGGCTTGGTTCCGTGCGCTCGGGTATGTAAACCCGAGGTCGGAAGGACACGTTTCCCTGCGACGATCCGACCTTCGAGCCGTCCCCCCAGCCCCCCCCCTGACGCATTGCCCTTGCGTCGCCTCCCATGCCCTCTTCCGGTTCGTTAAGTCCCCAGCCGAGAGAAGTCTCCGCTCACCGCGATTCCGTCGCCCGGGATTCGGCCAGTCAAAATTCGAGGGATCAGGAGGCCAGCTGGACTGAGTCCGAGCTGAACCACCTCCGTTCCCGCTATGGAATCGACGCCGACGAGGATCTGGCGACGGCCTTCGGGCGCAGCGTTGCGACTGTTCGGGCAAAGGCCGCAGAGCTGTTTGCGAAGAGCGTCCAGCGTGCGAAATGGTCCGACGGTGAGCTGGAGCAGCTGCGGGCGGAGCTTGGCGACGACGAGCTGGTCGAGGTTGCCCGCCGGCTCGAGCGGACTCCGGAGGAGGTTCAGGCCAAGCTCACCGAGCTGGAGCAGCAGCCGCGTACCGGCTCCTGGACACGCGAGGAAATCCAGCATCTGAAGCGTCTGTACGGGCGCCGGACCGACCGCGATCTAGCCCACATCCTTCAACGCAGTCAGGATTCGGTCCGCCGCATGGCCCGCCGGCTGGCGCTCGCCAAGGACAAGGCCTTCCTGCGGAAGCTCGAGGGCGCCAATTCAACCCGCATGCCGCGCTGGTCCGCCGAGGAGCTGGCCCGCCTGGTCGAGCTCTACCCTGGAACGGCCAACCTCGAGATTGCCCACCTCTTGGGACGCTCCGTCAAGTCGATCGTCTCCAAGGCCCACCACATGGGCCTCCGCAAGGGGGACGATCGCTTGCGCGAGATGGGCCGTCAGAACGTCTCGCTCCGCCGCGACCGCTGATCGGAACTGCTCAGGGAGGAGACCGAGGACAAGCCTGTCTGCCTCCGGGGTTAGCGCCCTAGCCCGGATCCACGGGTGAGGCGGTGGGTCCTTCCCGCTTCGAGATCTCCGAAAGCCTCAACCGACCCATCCGGCCAGCTCACGGTTACCTGGCGAGCCAGTCGTTCTTCACCGAGACCGAAGTGGACGCGCGGATCGTTGCTGGCCTGGTAGCTCGCGGCAGCTCGGGAGTAACCAAAGGCCGGACCCGCGTTCCGCTCGATGGCAACCCGGGCGTGAAGTGCGGAGCCACCGGGGTCGAACAGGTCGAAGGCGATCCAGGACCCGCGTTCTGAAACTCTGTTGAGGAACAGCTGGGCGGGCCCGTCCAGGTTGACGACGAGGACGTCGACTCCCCCGTCGTTGTCCACGTCCCCGAAAGCGGCGGCCCGGCTGTTGGTGGCGGGCTGTTCGGGCTGGGCGACCGCCTCGAATCGCCCGTTTGGCAGTCCGCGGAAGAGCAGGTTGGGTTCGGCGTAGGGGTCGTCCGCGAAGGTGTGGGACTGTCGCATCACGCGCCCACCGGCCTCGAATAGGTCGAGCTGCCCGTCCTGGTCGAAGTCGGCCCAGCCGAGGCCGAACCGCGTGTAGGGGCGACTCAGGGTGCTCAAGCCGACGGCGACGGTACGGTCCCGGAAGGAAGTGCCGTCGTTGCGGTAGTAGGAGTCAGCCTCGTTTCGAAGGTTGCAGACCAGCAGGTCTGGATCGCCGTCGCTATCCAAGTCCTCAACATCGACGCCCATTCCGGCTTTGGCTAACCCGTCGCTGTCGAGCGCACAGCCGCGGTCGACTCCAGATTCGCGCCAGCCCGACTCGGTTCGCACCCACAGGAAGTTTGGCATGCCGTCGTTGGCGACGAAGATCTCGGGAAGCCCGTCGCCATCAAAGTCAGCACAGGTGACGCCGAGCCCGGTTCCGGCAGATTCGGCGGTGCCCAATTCAGCGCTGATATCGGTGAACCGTCCCGCGCCCTCGTTGCGGTAGACGGTGTCCGGAGCAGGGGACTCGTAGTTGAGCGGACTGCAAAAATCGGAAGTTCCCATCTGGTTTCGGCAGGGAAGTTCGTTCGAGGTCTGCCAGTCCAGGTAGTTGGCGACGTACAGGTCGAGGTCGCCGTCGTTCTCGAAGTCGCAAAATGCCGCGCTCGATCCCCAGCTCGGGTCCCCGACTCGCGCGGCTTCGGTACCGTCTGCAAAGGTGCCTTGGCCGTCGTTCAGGAGCAGGACGTTCGGCCCGAAATTCGTCACGTACAGATCGAGGTCTCCATCGCGATCCACATCGCCGCATGCGACGCCCATCCCATAGCCGGGGTGCCCGGCGCCGCTGCCGGGTGTGACGTCTTCGAAGGAGCCGTCGCCGCGTCCGCGAAACAGAGCGTTGGTGGGCGCGGGGGCTTCGTCGTAGAGGCTTCCCGATTGCACCAGATAGGCGTCCAGGTCACCGTCCGAGTCCATGTCGAATAGCGCGGCTCCGCCGCCCATGATCTCCGGCATGAGGTAAGCCTCCCGGTGTCCAGAGACGTGATCGAAGGCCAAGCCGCTCTCGACGGCCCGCTCCACGAACCACGCGGGAGGTTCCGTGGATTCGAGGGGCGTGGCCTTCGCCGGAGCCGGCTCAATCTCTGGCGCACTCTGCGAGCAAGCGACCAGCAGCCAGCTCGTGCCACACAGCAGGGGGGAGAATCTGGAGCCACTCAAGGCTGTTCAGTCCCGCTCAACTCGGTCAGGCGGGCCTCGACCATTGGCAACAGCGCCAGCGAGGCGTCGAGTTCCCGCGCGCGATCCAGCGCAGCGCGAGCCGCTGGGAGGTTCCCGAATTCCGCGAGACAGCCGGCCAGCGTGGCTTGCAAGGAAGCACTTCGAGGGTGCTCTGCGGTCGCCCGGGCATAGGTCTGCACCGCGGCTTCCCAGTGCTGGAGGTCCATTTGCAACTTGCCGAGACGCGGAAGAATCCGCTGCGGCTCGCCGCCGAAGCGCAGCGCGTTTTCGAACGCTTCGATCGCGCCCTCCAGCTCTCCGAGATCTCCGAGCACTTGCCCCTGGACCATGTAGACGGCCTCGTGGGATGAGTTCAGCTTCAAGGAGCGTTCCAGGTGCTGCAAGGCGAGGTCCAGCTCGCCTTGTTTCCAGCGAACGATGGCCAGGTTGAGTTCGATGCGAAAGTGCTCCGGCTGGCGGGCGCCGGCTGCCAGCAGCATCTCAAGCGCTTCCTCGTGGCGCCCAAGCTTCGTCAGCGCCGCGGTCCACATGCCCTGAACCGTCACGTCGTCCGGAGATTGGGCATGGAGCTGAACGAGCCGCGTGCAGGCCTGTTCGAACAGGCCCTTTTCTAGACAGGCCTGAGCCTCCACCAAAAGCCGGTTCGATCCGCCGAGCTGCGCTTCGACTTCGTCGACCCATGGATCGGTCCAAACCGGAACACCATCGCCGGCCTGCGCAAACGCCGTTTCAGCCTCTGCGCTAAAACCCTGGTCTCGCAACGCTGTACCGAGCACGTGGTGCGCGTAGGAGTGCTCTGGCCAGGTTATGAGGACTTCGCGGGCCAGAGCTTCGGCGCGTTCGAAGTCTTCGCGCAGCAGCGCGAGGCGAGCCAGTCCCAAAGTTCCATCCGGCAGGCTTGGCTCGAGTCTTCGACAGTTCTGGAAGGCGGCTGCGGCTGCTTCGAATTCTCCGTCCTGAAGCCACCATTCGCCGGAGCGCCGATGAACCAGCGCGACCTGGGGGGCTAGTTCGAGCGCGCGATCGATTTGCTTGCGCGCCAGGTCGTAGCGCCCGAGGGCTCGATGCATACGCGAGGCGTGGTAAACCGCTCGCGCATGGCTTGGGTCCAGCTGGCTGGCTTGTTGGTACGCCTCGAGGGCCGGTTCAAGGAGCGAGTTCGCGTCGAGCACCAGCGCCAAGGCAAAGCGAGCCGCGGGGCTTGCGGGAGAGGCGCTTGCGCCGGACAGAGCTTGCGCGACCTTTTCCTCGACGCCCGGATCCAAGCTCGATCGGTTTGGGATCTCAGGCAGTTCCAGGGGAGAGGAGACCGGCGAAGACTCCGCGGATTGGGGAGCGTCCGAGCAGCCCGAAAGGCCCCAAAAGCCCAAGAGGCCCCAAAAACCCAAGCGGCCCCAAAAACCCAAGCGGAGGGCCCCCAGAAACTCGCTGGCCAAAGGAGCTATGGGCGACGGTCGATTCATGGTGACCCCAAGCCTACTGGGGAGGACCTGCAGAGAAGAGCCGTGCGGGCGCAACTCGCTCCGAAGTTTCGGTTCGGGCTACGGTGCCCTAAGGAATGCTGCCCTAAGGAATGGGGCGCTCCTATGAACGAAGCCGGCCCCCTGCGGAGGCCGGCTTCCATTTTCGGCGGCCCAAGGCGGCAAGCCGCCCGGGAGGACGCTGGCTATTGCCGGTAGGCGACGGCCAGTGAAGTCAGGGTCGGTGTCAGCCCGGTCTCAGTGTTTCCGAAGAACGACATGCGCACTTGAGCCCACTTGAGGTTGTCGATGTCGTCCAGCGAGGAGCTCCATTCGGGCTGGCTGAGGGAGAGATCTAAACTATCAGAGGCTTCGGAGATCGAATTGCCGTAGAGATCTAGGTCCGCCCCGTCGAAGTAGTCGTTGCCTGGGTTTCCGGATGCGTTGTCGCCGCGGAAGGCGAACTCGATGCTGGTTCCCGAAGGCTGCTCCAGGGGGAGAGGCTCTTGAATCAGACCCGCATAGTCCGGTGTATTGAAATCAGCTTCGATAACGGTTGTGTACACGCGGCTAACCCGCACGACAACGTCGATTTGACCGGTGTAGATGATCGTGTCCTGGCCAGGGGTTGGCGTGCCCAGGGCGATACCGTTGGCCGGGTCCGCATTTAGGCCGCCACTGGGCGAGGTCTCTCCGTCGGGGTTCTTGATCACCGGATTCCCCGATGAATTGAAGCCTCCTGTGGAGAACGCTCTGAAGAAGGGAAGCGTTCCAGTCGTGACCGGAATGGAGGCATCGAATGCGTTCAAGGAGACGGCTTCGCTCGGGAAGCAACTGAACTCGATCAACAGCGGAAGCCCGATCGAGGGAACGCCTGCGGTGCTTGCAATGTAGAGAGGCCCTTCCTCCGGTTCCGTGGCAAGGACGAGCTCTTGATCAAAGGGGAGTCCGCCAACGGCGCCCTCGGTACCTTCTAGATTGAATCCTCCCCGAGCCGTGATGGCTGTATCACGCCAGGTGTAGGTGATCGCCTCATCGGGCTGGACATTCCTGTTCATGGGCGTCCGCAGCATGACGGTGCCCGATTCAGCCTGAAACACGTCTGTTTGGGCCACAAAGTAGCCATTCTGACGAGGGTGGACCACGACCGGGGGGTTGTCCGGATCCGACAGGAAGTTCTCCGCGAAAGAAGCGTTGCTGAACAGTCCAGAACCCGGCCACACCTGCAGGGGAGGCATGACCGCGAAGTCAATAAATTCGTCGGGCAGTCGATCGGAGTGGCCAAGGACCATTTCGAACAGCGGATAGAAAGTCTGCGTAACCAGGCCGTTGAGCGGGGCCAGGGAGATGCCTTCGATGTCCAGGTTCGCAAACGTGCCGTCGCTGAAACTAACGTTGAACCCAAAGTCCGCATGCCGCCACATGGTATGCAGCTTGCTACCTAAGTTCGAAAGCGGGGTTTGTAGGCCGCCGGGGAACACGGTGCTCACCGGGTTCATCGCCGCCATCAGCGGCATCGACCGGTCTGCCACCGCAGAGAATCGCGTGACTGGCCGAGGGAAGATCTCCCCGAGTTCCTGGTTGTAAAAGACCTGACCGGCGAGATCCGTACCGTTGGTGTTTCCAACTCCGGCGTCGTATTCGTCGACTTCGTTGAACGGCAGAGCCCAGCCACCGCTACGGTTGTCGGAGGCCATCTGGCTCAAGGCAAATGGGAAGGTCGGCAGGCTAGCCGTCAGAAGGTTGCCACCCAGATCGGTCAAGGCGATCGGGTCGTCTGAATCCGAGTCGAGTCGCAAGAAAAACTGCTCGGCGGAGCCTTCCTGGTGATCGAAGCCAACGACCGGCGAGAGCCGGAACGAGCCGAGGTCGTTGCTGGGGACCACGTTGGCCACGACATATTGGTCGATCGAAGTGATCTCTTCGGAGCTTGAGGCGACGAAGGTGTCAAAGGGGCGAACCGAGGACGGATCCATGGGTTCGGAGAATTCGACAATGATCTGGGAGCCAGGCAGGACCCCAGCGGCTGGCGGGGACTGCGGTTCGGGCGAGAATCGCACGAAGCACGGGGCCATCGAGGGGGCAAGACTGTCGCGCCAGGGAGTTCTGAAGACGGCCTGGCCGAGGACCTCGGCCGGCTCGTCGATCGGAGTGGAACCGGAAAGGAGGCTGAGGCGCAGCCCGACCACGTTGCCCTGGGATTCGGCCGCTTGCTGAGTGACCTCGAACGTGTTGGCGCCTAGGCGCACCGCGTCACCGGGCTCCGGCGCTAGGGCACATTCGGGGGTAGCAAACGAAATGCTGGTGATGAAGTCGAGCCCCGGTTGACCGGAGGGGTCGTTCACTGCACTGGTGATCAGCACGGCTTGGGACCCGACCAAACTCGGAGGGATGTCGTCGCTGAGGAAGCCGTTGCCAGGATCCTCTTCGAAGCCAGAGCGCATAGCGCGGACAACGTCCCGAGTGGGCGAATTCAGGTTCACGGGCCCGTTGTTGATGACCGTGAACGGACGCCCACGCAAGTTTTGCATGACGTCGAAATTGCCGGCGCCTGGATCTTCGACCGTGGGGATCGCAATCGCGAGGTTGGCCTGCAGGGGGTCGATCGTGGCCGGCAAGCCAAGGGCGTTCAGCTCGAGGGGGCTGCCGAGCATCGCGAGTTCGGCCGCATCGATCGTGAAGTCCACGATCAAGCGCGTGGAGAAAAACTCGCCGCTCTCTGAAGCCAGGCCGCCGTGATTGGGGCTGAACAGGAGCCGGGCCTCGTAGGGCAGCTCGGGCGGATTGCCCACCAGGACTCGGAAGCTGTCGTTCAGGGAAACCGTCGTCGGATCCACCAGGTCGGAGAACTGGAGCACCAAGGCCGCGTTGCGCGCAACCAGCGA
This sequence comes from uncultured Planctomycetaceae bacterium, assembly GCA_964619265.1. Lineage (GTDB taxonomy): Bacteria > Planctomycetota > UBA1135 > UBA1135 > CAZUCE01. The sequence goes on along the minus strand of CAZUCE010000028.1, from coordinate 32,533 downwards.
GAACGGCGGAGACTCTCCGATCCCAGTTCCTTTTTCGAGGATATCTCCAACCGAGCTCTCGGCTTCGGCGACCAGCAGGTCGAACGCATCGTCGACCGCGTCCGTGTTCGTTCGCTCGATGATCAGGCGCGAGCGAGTCGTAAGCGGATTGACTTCAAGGCGCCACCTGCCGAACTCCGTTTGAATGGAATCCCCGATGACGAAGTCCGGGTAGACGAGCTCTGTGACGCCGGTTTGCTGGTTCTCAGAAAAGACGTCGACCAGCCGGCCCCAGTACTGGCTCTCAATCAACACGGCGTCGCCGACCCCGCCGAAATGTTGGTCGATGAGGTAGAAGCCCGAGCCGTCGGGTTTTTCGGCGGGCAGGCCCAAGGTTTGGGGGTCGACCAAGGCATCGGCGGCTCCCGATCCCGATCCACAGGCAGCCAAGGTCCCGGCGATCAGGGCGCCGGCAAGCGAGAGGGCGCGGCGTTGAACCGTTGAGATGGCATTCAAGGCGTTGATAGCGTTCGGATCGGGCATGGAGGTTCGAGGGCCAGTCGGCCAGCCCAAGATGGGCGGTGCGAGTCCAGGACAGGGGCGCTTGCCTTGGACAGCTGGGTGGGTCTTTGAGGGAGCCGCGAAGGATGGGCGGATGAGATCCAGGAAGGACATCAAACGGCGTACCACCCCGGAGGGCCGATTCTACCGAGTCCGAGGCCTCAAGAAAGCGGCTTGCGGGCCTTGGGGGTGGGCCCCCCGGCCGATCGGCGAGCAAGGGCGCTCGAACAGCGTGCGAGATGGCTCGGGTGAGTGGCTGGCAGGCCCCCTGGGGCAGCTTTAGGCCGTTGCGAGTTCGCCCACACGGGGCTGCGGCCACCGGAGGCCGATCCAGCGGCCGCAGCCCGTCGATGTCCTTTTGGACTCCGAACCAGCCCCTCCTGCACCCAGCAGAGGAGCTTCCTGGCCAGCGGATCGGACGGGCTCCAGGCCGAAGTGCCCTCAGGACTCGATCGTCGATCCCCGGCGGTCCTTCGTTGCCGCCCCTTCAGCTCTCGGAATCCACTGCCTTCGCCGGTTCCAGTTTCGGTCCCAACTTGACTGCGCCCTCGCGTGAGCTCTCGCGTCCTGGCTTCCGGAGGGCGCCAACCGGCGAACTGCCAGGATGCTGCGGTCGTCATCGACCGCGGAGCGGCCCGGGCACGGAGCGGCGCGGATCCGGCTTCCGGGGAGAGGATAAGCCGCGAGGGGTAAGCAGGGCCCGGCGGGCTTCTGGCATGCTGCCGGGTTCACCGTGCCAAGCCCCCTCCTGACGCAAGCCTCTCGATGAGTGAGTACCCCGAAAAAACATGTCAACTTGACCGTTTGGTGACTCACAAGCGGCTCGTGGACGCGGTGATTTCGGGCAGCAAGACCCAGCAGCGCCGCAACGGCGTTTATGGGTATCCGGGCGAGTGCTTCGAGCTGGAAGGTCAGCCATTCGAGATCACCCGCTTGTTTCGTGAGACTCTCGGTGAAATGGACGAGGAATCCGCACATCGCGAGGGCTACCCGAGTCTTGAGCTCTACAAGGACCTGATCCTTCGGATGCACAAGGGCATGGAGTGGGATCCATCCGCCAAGGTTTGGGTGCACGAATTCCGCTCTGTGTCCAGCTAACGCTCGCAGCGAGCGGGTCCAGCGAAGCCCCACGGGCACGAAGGACGCGGGCCAAGCGTAGATCTTGCGCGTGACCCATGCGGCCACAAGGAAGCGAAGCCGGATCTTCAGCGTCGCTTTCTATCCTTGTGGCAATTCACCGAAGGCGCTGCGTCTTGTGGGCGCTGAGAAATAGGAAGAATCTTCGCGGGCCCTATGTGGGGGGGGCGCAGCGGCTGAATCGAACCCACATAGGGAGATTGCCTAGTCTCTTTTTGAAGCCGTTAACGCGATGCGTGAGGATTGCGGGTCAGGTTCGGGTCCCGGTGGTCCGAGGAATAGTCCTTCGAAGCCTGCCTTGTTTGTGAAGGCCAAGTCAGGTTCTCCAGGACCGCGAGCCCATTCCCAAGGCGCGCTCTCCAGTTCACTGAATCAGGATATATCCGTGAAAGGAATCATCTTCAAGCACTTTGAGTCCTTCGTTTGTGAGACTTTTGGCGAAGAGACGTTCGAGTCCGTCTTGGAGAATACGACCCTAGAAACCGAGGGCGTGTTCCTGGGGCCAGGCTCTTATCCGGCCTCCGATCTGTTTGCTTTGGTTACGACGGCAGTCGGAATGCTCGGCGTGCCCCTAAATGACGCGGTGTATTCCTTCGGTGTCTACCTGTTCGGGAAACTACTTCAAGGCCACAAGGAATACGGCGAAGGCCACGATCTCCGCTCGTTTGTCGCATCGGTCCACTCGGTCATCCATGTGGAGGTTCTCAAGCTCTATCCAGGGGCCGAACTGCCTGAATTCCGACACCAGATCGACTCCGAAGGAAACATGCGGCTGGAATACCGTTCGGCTCGAAAGCTCTGTGCGCTTTTTCGGGGGCTCCTGGATGGAGCAGCCGCCCATTTCGAGGAACAGGTATCCGCTGAGGAGTTGCGATGCATGCACGACGGAGCGGAGTGCTGCGAATTTGATATCCGCTTTGGGTCTGGGGCCCGCCGCATGGTGGGTTAACAGGCATGTCTGACGAGCTGATCAAGAAGAAGTACGAACGAGCCCTGCAGGAGATCGCAGGGCTTGAGAGCCTCATCGAATCCAAATCTCGCGAGCTGTTCGAGACGACGCAAGCAGCGCTCTCCTCCTCGATGTTCCTGGGCAACATCTTGGAGAACATGTCGAGCAGTTTGCTGGTCGTGGATCGCGATGGGCTCATTTCCCGAGTCAACCGGGCAGCCGAGGAGTTACTCGGCCTGCCTGCCGATTTGATGGTGGGAACTCCAATCGCCGAGTACTTCCCCCAGTGCCGTGCCGAGTCACTCGAGGACTGGGAAGCCATGGAAGCCGAAGTTGAGGCTTCGCATAGCGCGGGTCACGAGGTCCCGGTCCAGTTCGTGGCCTCGCGCCTAGCTTCCGAGGATGACGGCTTCGATGGCCTGATCTGCTTGCTGGCTGACTTGAGCGAGAAGCGGCAGCTAGAAATGGACTTGCGGCAAGCCCAAAAACTGGAAGCGGTTGGGCAGCTAGCGGCGGGAGTGGCGCACGAAATCAACACACCGATTCAGTTTGTCGGAAACAGCATCGATTTCTTGCAGGATGCGGTGAGTGAGCTGATTGAGGCTGTGTCCACCGTGGAGCAGGCGTGCCAGTCCAGCCAAGAGAAAGGAGTGATTTCCGTGGAAGAAATCCGGAAGCCCCTCGAGGAGGCGGACGTGGAGTTTCTGCGCGAAGAGTTGCCTAGCGCGCTGGATCGTGCAAAAGACGGCATCAAGCGGGTTGCTTCCATTGTTGGCGCCCTGAAGCAATTCTCTCATCCGGGTGACGCTGCCTGTACTCCCGAAGACATCAACCAGGCCATCGAGAACACCCTGGTTGTGGCCCGCAACGAGTACAAGTACGTCGCGAACCTGATCCTAGACCTCGGGGACATCCCTCAAGTTGTCTGCCATATCGGAGATATCAACCAGGTGGTTCTGAATCTGGTGGTCAACGGCGCGCACGCGGTTGAGGATCGACTGGGCAAGTCTGGAGAGCTCGGCGAGCTGCGCGTTTCGTCCAGCCATGTCGATGACAACGTTGAGATTCGCATCCAAGACAACGGGGCAGGGATTCCGGAGTCGGTGCAAGAGAGGATCTTTGATCCTTTCTTCACCACCAAGGCTGTGGGAAGGGGCAGTGGTCAGGGCCTGGCCATTGCGCGAAATGTGATCGTCGACAAGCACGGGGGGACTCTCCACTTCGAAACGAATCAGGGCGTCGGTACGACCTTTGTCATTAAATTGCCTGTCCACGGTCGCGAGGGACTCTCCCATGCCGCTTGACAAGCCGAGACTCCTATTCGTGGACGATGAACGGGAGCTCCTGGACGGGCTCCGGGGCGCTTTGTTCCGGGAGCGCAAGAGGTGGTCTATGCGGTTCGCTTGCGGCGCGCAGGAAGGGCTTGCGGCGCTCGAAGAGGGTGGCGCAGATCTGGTCATTTCAGACATGCGTATGCCCCGCATGGACGGGGCCGAGTTCTTGACAATCGTCAGGGACAAATACCCAGAAGCGATTCGCTTCGTGCTGACGGGGCAAGCGGACGAATCCATGACCCTTCGAGCGCTTCCTGTTGCTCACCACTGGCTGCACAAGCCTTGTGGAAGGGAGTCCCTGGTGGCTGAGATTGAGCGTGGCCTGTCGATCCTCGAGTCGATCGAAGACCCAGCCATGCGGACCCTGTGTGCCCGACTGGACGACTTGCCCATGTCCTCTCAGGGGATCCAGCGTCTGCAGGTCGCGTTGGGGCGCCCACAGACGACTACCCGTGAGATTTCCAACTTGGTCAGCTCAGAGCCCGGCCTGGCGGTTCGAGTGCTGCAGTTTGTGAACTCGGCAGCCTTTGGGGTTTCGAATCCTGTCGCGGACTTGGAGACCGCCGTCAACTTCCTCGGAGTCGAGATGCTCTCGCGCATGGCTATGGCCGAGGCCCTCTTCCAAGTGGACCAAGACCTGTCTCCGGGAGCCCTTGCCCTTCACGCTTCGCTGACGGAGAGATCCCAGGTGTCCGCTTCGGTGGCAGGTGAAGTCGCGGGGGTCTTTGGCGCGGACCCGTCTGCCAGTCTTGGAGCCCTGCTCGCCGAGGTAGGACGGATCGCCATGATCCGGGACGGGGAGCAGCACTTCCTGGAGAAATGCGAACGCACGACCGGGGATTGGGCGGGCCTGGAAGCTCTGGAGAATGAAGAGTACGGGTTGAAACAAGAGAGCCTTGGGGCCGCCGTGCTCAGCCGTTGGGGCCTGCCTCTCAAGGTGACCGAGCCGATCCGCTATCAAGGACGCCCCCAAGACGCTCCTGAGGGGTCACGAACGACGGCCAGCGTGATTCGATTCTCCTCCAAGGTCGCTTTCGCGGTCCAAACGACAGATTCCGGGCAGGACTCGCTCGACGGAGCTCGGTTCGGCATTGAAACCGAACGGCTCGAGCTCTTTGAGCGTTTGGTCCAAGATCGCATGGATCACCCAGGAGAATTCACCGGGGAGGCCGCGTGACCATTCAATCAGACAAGCCTCAAGTCCTCCTCGTAGACGACGAGCCGAACGTCACTTCAGGCCTCAGGCTGTTCCTCCGCAAGCAGTTCACGGTCAGCTGCGCTGATTCGGGAGCTGCTGGACTGGAGAACCTCGCTGAGCATCCCAATACAGCGGTGATTGTCTCAGACATGCGCATGCCTGGCATGTCTGGAGCCGAGTTCTTGGCCCAGAGCATCGCAGCAGCACCTGACGCTTCTCGGATCTTACTAACGGGTCAGACGGACTTGGAAAGTGCCATTGCGGCGGTGAATCACGGCAAGATCTTCCGATTCTTGACCAAGCCTTGCGAACGAGAAGCGTTTGTCGGGGCCATCGAGGAGGGCGTTAGGCAGTTTCGAGCCTTGAGGGCCGAACAAGACCTGCTCGACCGCACCCTTCGAGGATCGGTGCAGATGCTCACCGAGGTCTTGGGTATTGTTCAGCCCGCTTCGGCCCGGTTCACCGGTCAGGTACTGGATGTGATTCGCCAGGTGTGCGCGGAGTTGGGCATCCCGCTGGATTGGCGAATTGAGATGTCAGCCATGCTCTCCCAGATTGGTTGCGTGACCCTGCCTGAGTCTCTCGTGAAAATGGCCAATTCGAGCTTGCCTATGAGCTCAGAGGATGAGCAGGCCTTGGCCGATCGCTTTTCGATCGCTGCCCAGCTCATCGAATCCGTGCCCCGTCTGGAAACGGTCGCAGCAGCTATCGTCCAATCCGCCGAGCCGCCGAGCGACGGCCTTCCTGGGGGACACCCAGGGGAGTGGCCGGTGGAGCTTCTCTGCTCTGAGCTGCTGCGCCTCGCGCACGCATACCTGGGCAAGGTGTCTTCGTGCTCGAGCGAGCAAGAGGCCAAGATGGCTCTTGCGAAGAGTGCGCAGTTTTCCCCGGGACTCCTCCGCGGAGTAGCGCGAGTTCGTACCTCGACGAGCGGAAATGCGGAATCCGTCGTTTCTGGATCTGAGTTGAAGGTCGGGATGACTCTGCTCGAGTCGGTTTGTTCCGCCCGGGGTGTGGTTCTCGCACCTGAGGGAGCGATAGCCACAGCGACCCTTGTGCGGCTCGCAACCAACTATTCCAAGCGTGGTGAGCTCGTCGAGCCCATTCGCGTCATCGCTCCGCTCGCGGAGTTCTCTTTCGATAAAAAAACCGACGCAGCGTAGGCAAGCAGACATGACAACCCCCAAATCTGAACGACCCACGATCTTGCTTGTCGATGATGAGCCGCAGGTCACTGAATCGCTTCGGGTGTCCATGCGAAAGCTGCCGTGGCATGTCCTGACGGCCGAAAACGGGTCGGAGGCCTTGGAGATCTGTTCTAAGAACAAGATCTCCGTGATCGTGTCGGATGAGCGCATGCCGGGGATTTCCGGTGCCGAACTCCTGTCTAAGGTGAAGGGCCTGGACCCCGACACCGTTCGGATTATGCTCTCCGGTCAAGCCACTTTGGAGGCGGCCGTCCAGGCTATCAACTCGGCAGACCTGTATCGGTTTCTGATGAAGCCGTGTCCACCTGAAGAGGTCGCGTCGACCATCCAGGCAGGATTGGACCTGCGCGATGAACAGCTAGCTTTTCGCGGCTGGCAGTTCGAGCACGGATCCATCGGGAGATTGGACCGAGAGGCCCTTTTTGAGGCCGCGCTCGAGCAGCTCCAAGTCGTCTTTCAACCGATCTACTCGGCAAAGACAAAGCGACTCTATTCGTTTGAAGCGCTCATGCGTTGTTCCCATGCGCAACTGAGTTCACCGGGGCTGCTCTTGGCGGCAGCGAAGGACCTAGGGCGCGGCGCGGAGTTGACGCACCGTTTGCTTGAACTTGTTGCTGCCGATGTACCGGCGTTGCCCGCGGAAGCTAGTCTGTTCATCAATCTGGAAGTTGACCAGCTCTTCGAGGTGCATTTGCTCGGACCGAGCGGGCCGCTTCATGATCATGCAAGCCGAGTTGTTGTCGAGCTTACCGAGCGCGAAGCCATCGCCGACGAAGATCGACTGCACGAGAGAGTCGCGCAGCTACGATCCTTCGGTTACCGGATCGCAGTCGACGACCTCGGGGCTGGCTACGCGGGCTTGACGAGTTTTGCGCTGCTGAGTCCCGATGTGGTCAAGTTGGACATGGACCTGGTGCGTGATATTCACCTCTCACCGACCAAGCAGAGGATTCTGGGCGCAATGGCGAGTGCCTGCATCGATCTCGACATCGACTGTGTTGCGGAGGGAATCGAGTGCCAGGAGGAAGCCGCCGAAGTTATGCGGCTCGGTTGCACTCTCCTGCAGGGGTATCACCTCGGACGCCCCCTGGGGGTCTCCGAATTCCCAAAGAGGCGAGCTGCCTGAGTTCGGATTTACGGAATTTTGAGCCAGGCGGACCCTGGGGCTTGCCCGGTGCATTGCTCACGGGGGCGCCTGGTGGTTCGCCCGCAGGGCGCAAATGTAAGGCCGCCGCCGGCGCCCGCCCTTTTAGAGGTTGCGGCATGGGGGGCCGGGGCTTCATTGCGAAGGACCGGGGATTGCTCGCTCTGCTGTATTCTGATGGGGAATGCGATACCGCCGAACAGGTTTGGCCATCGGATCCGCCTTGGCGGGGCTCCTCGTTTGTGAAATCGCTGTTCGTGGATTGGGGCTAGCACCCACGTTCGCGGCGGTTCCGTTTGGTGCGGTGGTGACCAGTGCGGATCCGGAGCTCTTGTGGGAGCCGAACGCGGGGTACGAATCGATCAACCAGGCGGGTTTCCGCGGCGGGGAACTCGAGACGCCCAAGGCTCGGACGCGGATCGTGTTTACAGGCGATTCGATTGCTTATGGCATTGAACTGGAGGACCACCAGACCATCCCGGCTCGATTGGAAGAGCACTTGCGCGAGGGTGGGCTAGAAGCCGAGGTGTTGAACCTTGGAGTAGCCGGCTACAACACCGTCCAGGAGGCAAGGCGCCTGGAGGTTCTGCTGCCGGAACTGGAGGCCGATCAAGTCGTCCTTCTGTTTTGTTTGAATGACTTCCAGGCACTCGACCGACTTCCCGAGGGAGTGGCTCGTAAGGCTGCGATGGAGGGAGCCGGCCAGGCACTCCAGATCATTCACCGGACCTCGACGTCCTCGGAGTTTCAGCGGATCATGAGCCGCGCGAGCCACCTCTATCGGCTGGCTTCGGGCGCTTTCACTCCGAAGAAATCCAAGACGATCGGTGCGCAGGAACGCAAGGCTGCGTCCGGCGACAGTTCCGTTGTGGAGCGGGGATTTGATCGAATCGCGACGGTTTCCCGGGGATTGGGGCTGCCCGTCTCGGTAGTTGTCATGCCAAGCATGACGCGCAGACGGGTTTATCCCCGGACGGAAGAGCATGAGCTCGCCGCCCGGCTGGCCGAAGCGCGCGGCTTTCGCGTGCTGGATCTCACCGCAGCGGTTCGCGAAGAGTTGATCGGAGCGGGTCGTGAGCTTGCGCTTCCCGGGGACCGGTTGCATCCCAATGCCGATGGGGCAGACGTGGTGGCGGAAGCGATTGCGAGCTGGTTGCTCGGACGCTGACCCGAATCCGGCCGGATAGGGAGTGGCGGCGCGAACGGTGAGCTTCCATGAAGGGTGCTCGGGAGGCCGGCTGAGTGCAGAGCGGGCTAGGCAGCATCCAGGATGGGCCGGGCTGCGAGTCCACGCTGGCAGAGGCTGCCAAGCTCGGTGGTTCCGGCAGGCTCTAGCTCAGCGGAATACTGGGCCTGGCGAGGGGCTTGGAGATAGCCGGATGGGCGCGGCGTAGTAAGGTCAGATTCCCTGCTGGTTCCCTACAGATCGCCCCTCTCCGATGAATTCGACGAAAGTAGTTCTCCTGAGCCTGTTTGCTGCAATGGGCCTCGGTCTCGGCCTTTGGCTGATGGACGAACCCCAGCCGGTCGCGCCAGAATCCGCAGCTAGCGTCCCGCTCGAGCCGGAGATGCGAATCGAGGGCGCGTCCCCGGGCCTTGTCTCAGGAGGCAAGGCCACGGTCGATGCCGAGCAGGCACCGGTTCGTCGGGAATCGATCGCTCGCGAGCAGAGTGCTCCGCGAGCGACCGCGAAGCAGCAGCAGAAGGAGGTTCCAGGGTTGAGGGGAGTCGTGGTGGATGCTGCGGGACATCCGATTCCTGATGCCGAAGTTCAAGTGTCCGGGATCAACGCCATGCTTCGCAGTGGAGCGATCGGCATCCAGACGAGCAGTGGATACCGGGAGGGCAATCCAGGGACTTGGGCGCGCACCGATTCTGACGGGAGGTTCGAGGTAAGCCGCGGCAAGCGCGGAAAGGGCGAGCTCGAGCTCGAAGTTTGGGCCCGTGGATTTCAACCCTTCACAACCCATGGGGCGACGCGAAGCGAATCAGGGACGGAAGATCTGGGTGTCTTCACCTTGGAAGCCGGCGTTGTGCTCCGCGGCATCGTGACCACCTCCGAGGGCACTCCCCTCGGGGGAGCTCGGGTTCGGCCAGAGCGGGAGGGAATGGCGCTGGATGCAGTCGCGGAATTCACAGCCAGCCAGAGCGGTCAGGGGTCGGGCGAAACGACAGATGCGGAGGGGCGCTTCGAGCTCGCTCACTTCGCCCCTGGGCGATACTCGCTGGAGGTTGCTCACGATCTTCATGCTTCAACCACCTTCGACGGCGACGCGGGGCCAATGGGGACCGAGCGATCGGGCCTTGTGCTCGCCATGCAGCCCAGTGCCGAGCTTGCAGGGCGAATTCTCGGGTTTCCTGCCGGGCGGACCGGGGTTTTGGTGGCCGCGCGCGAGTTGGAAGACGAGTCTGCGGTCGACGTCCAGGCGATGGACATTCTCTTGGGGGAGTTGTTCGGTTCCGGCCCGTCCGGAGAAGTCGATGAGTCAGGCCATTTCACGATTCATGGCTTGCTGCCCGGGCGCCGCTACCAGGTTGAGGCTCAGATTCCCGCTACGTTTTTGGAGCGGACCACCTGCAGCGATCGAGTGATCTGTTCCGCTCCGAACCAAAGTGTCGAACTTGAATGGGACGGAGGAGGAGCCGTGGAGTTTTCCGTGGTGGATGCGGACTCGGGTGAACTTCTAGGGCCGATCACAGTTCTAACGCGTTGGAATCATAGCGAGTTCTTGGCGCTTCCTCACCCGGGCCAAGAGTCGGAATTTCAGTCAGGTGAAGTCCTGCTGAACGAGCTGCGTGCACCGGACCCGCAAGCGACCTTAGAGATCCGGGTTTCCGCGGAGGGCTATCTGGATCTCGACTTGGACCCCTTTGCACTTGGCGACGAGCGGCTCGCGGATCTTGGAGTCGTTCGGCTGTCTTCTGCTCCGCTGATTCGGGTTCATGTTCTGGACGCAACGACCGGCGAACCCGTTCAGCGTGCGAGCGTACGTTTGACTCGGGGTCCGGAGCAGCAGGGGGACTCGGCTGCCGCGGTCATGTTCCGGTCAGGGTCCGGGACGATTCGTGGGAAGACCGATGCCGAGGGAATCTGCGAAATCCGTCCCGCGGTGCTTGGCCTAGCCCAGTTGACCGTCCAGCGAAGTGGATTCGCGGACTGGTCGAATTCTGAGGTCCATGTTTCGGGGGGAGGCGAACAGGACATCACAGCGAACCTCGTCGAAGGTGGCCGCGTCGAGGTCACCGTTCTTGACGCGTTCGGGGAGCCGGCTTCTGGCCTCGTGGTCGAGCATTCAGACCCATATGGTTCGATCCGGACCCGCAAGACCAAGAATCGGCCGCTGACCTTCAAGGACTTGGCGACCGGAGTGCATGGATTTCGGTTGGTGGAGCCCTCTTCCACTTCAGGCACGAACATTCGAGTCTCCGTCATGGCGGCGACCGGAGCTCCAGTTGCTGAAGAGCAGGATTGGAACAGGATTCAGGTGAACAGCGGGTCGTCTTCGAGGTTGACCCTTGAGGCGCCAAGAAGCGCCAGTGTCGCCGGGGTCGTGAGGATCGGCCAGTCGACCTTGGCGGATGCACGGATCACCTTTCAGCCGGGCCGCGCGGAGCGCGCCCTCGAAGAATTTGTGGCGCTTGTCCAGGCGCAATCCATGGGCAATCTCCAGGCTCCTGGCTCGAGGCGAACGGATCGAAACGGTCGCTACGAGCTTGAGGATGTCGCGGCCGGGGAGCATCGACTCGAAGTGGTCCACAAACGGCTTGCGCTCCCTCAGAGCATTCCTGTTTTCTTGCAGGCCGGCCGCAATACGGTCAACATTGATCTCGCCGAGCGCTCCATCGAGGGGATCGTCGTTGGCTCGGATGGCGTAGCGATTGCCGGAGCCTCCATGCGACTAATGCCTCCATCCACCGGATCCAACGCCAGCGAAGCGGAAGATTTCATGCAGGCCAAGGAACTCCTCGGCATCCAAGAACACTCTGTGAAAACCGATGAAAACGGACGGTTCCTACTCGAGGGGCTCCCGGCAGATGGCCCCTACGTGATTCGCGCCAAGGCGCCCGGTTGGGGTTCGGGATTCAGCGAGCCGATCCAGGTCGCGGAGGGCGAGACCAGGGACGGGGTTGAGATTCAATTGACGCGTGGAGGCAGCCTTCGCGTGCAGATTCTTGGTGAAGCGACTGGGATCGTCGTCGTGACGGCGAGGATCCAAGGAGAACAGCCTGAAGGTGTTCAGACGACCCGAGTCGCCCTTGCCCAGCAGGGCCAGGCACGGATCCTCGACCTGGCCGCTGGGACCTGGGAGGTCTCCATCGATCCCGGGGACGTTCCCGTGGAGTCCGTCGCCGTGTTGCCTGGCGCAGAATCGGTCGTCACGTTTTCCCCCTGAGCGCCCCTTCCCCTTGAGTGTCCCGTGAGGCACCCATGTGGGACCTTGGTGGGTAGCGTTCTGCTTGGGGTGCTGGCTACCAGATCGGTGCGGTGGAGCGGCCGATGCCCTGCGCTCGTGTCGAGTTCGCGCTCTACCCGGGGTCCAGCGGTAGAGATTGGCAGCGCCGAGACCGGAGGGGGGCGAAGCCTGGACATCGGCTCCGGGGGGTGTGAGACTCGGAGATGAACGAGTGAATCTGCGTTGCTAGAACCCGAAGAACTCATCGACTCCCGAATTGGCGTCCACGACGACAACCAGTTCGAAGTGAAGCTCGATTACGCGATCGACTCGACCAGCCGCCGCAGTCGATACGTGGTGGAGGCTTACGTGTTCTTGCCGCGTAGTTTGGGGGTGGATCGCGAGTCCTACCGCCGCGAGCAGTTCTACAGCGACATCCAGGCCTACGTCCGGTTCAAGACTCCGACGATCAGCCTCCTGGCGCTTGCAGAACAGGAGACCGAGAGCTCTCCCCTCAACCGGATGCTCGAGCAAATGCCCGCGATCGGGAGCGACGCGACCCCGGATCTGGACGGCGGCCTAGGGCACGAGGTTCGGCTGTTTGGCTGCTTGGTCAAAGTCGGCCTGCGCGATGAGGTCGGCGTTTTGTGCGACCGAGCCGCGGCCCTTGCGGATCCGAGTCAGCAAGGTTCCGTGTTGGTCGAAGACATCGACCGAATGGCTCAGCAGTTGGCCGAGGACGTCGCCCGGGTCTTGGAGCGGTTTCGCGGCTACCGGTCCGAATTTGTGCAGCCTCGTCGCGCGGCATGGATCCAGGAACTGTACGCCTACGCGGACGAGTACATCAGCCTCAGTATCGAGACCTACTTCACGCGATTCATCGCGACCTTGGAGGACAACAGCGCGCTGCGGGAGGCTTGCGAGGTCAGTCGAACGAAGCTCCTTGAGCGGATCTTGAGTGAGCAGGGGCACCGCAGGGGGGCCGGGTACCGCAGCATCATCGATGGTGCCCGCGGAAATGCGCGTTACGTCCATCGCAGCAGCGCGCTGAAGAAGTTCATGAGCGCGGTTCTGTTCCTGGATATTTCCAAGCAGACGGCCGGCAAGCGCATCGCCAACGTCGGGGCCGGAATTGCCGCTGCTATAGCGATGCTTTTTTCGACCATCGCCGCCATCTGGAGCCAGGACCACTACGGCATCAATAGCTATCCGTTCGTGTTGGCGCTGGTTGTTTCCTACGTGTTCAAGGATCGCATCAAGGAGTGGCTGCGTACCTACTTCAATCGCCAGTTCTCACGATTTCTCTGGGACTATAGCGTCACGATCCGTGATCCCGCGAGCGACAGCGAAGTCGGCCGGTGTCGGGAGATGTTCAGCTTTGTTCGCACGGACTCGGTTCCGCGACCCGTCTATGACACGCGACACAGTGACGCCGTCGGCGTGCTTGAGCCCAGGAGCAAGAACGAGACGGTCATCAAGTACGTCAAGGAGATCACTCTCCGGGGTCGCCGGATCGCGGCCAACCACGGGCGCATGCTCGATGTGAACGACATCATCCGATTCAACGTCTCGCGGCTGTTGGCTCGAATGGACGATCCTGTGCGCACGGTCGTGACCTTCGACGAGGAGGCCGGGGCCGTGCGCCGGGTGAACTGCCCGAAGCTCTATCACGTCAATGTGGTACTGGTCTTGCGCAGTGTCTCTGGAGCGCAAACCTATGAGCGGTTTCGGGTCGTTCTGGATAAGTCCGGGATCCGTGAGCTGCATGAAGTGAGTGGCTTGCCACCTGCGGGCAAGTAGTTCTGCAGGAGGCCTCGACCAAGCCTGGGCGTATGGACTCGAAGGGCCCATGGAAGCCGCTCTCGCGGCGACGCGCCCGCTGCCGCGGGAGTCTGCGAAGTGCAAGCTAGGCGCCGCGCCCTGACCTGCGTTGCAGGACAGGGCCGAGCTGGGCCGAACGATGGGGGGGCGATACCCGTCACGCTCCGCGGTGACCTGGACGTGGTGGCCGCCCGTGGCGGGCTTGGTGTTGGAAGCCGCCCGCGAGTAGCTGGCCATTGCCATCGCTTATGGCCCCTATGGTCTGCTCCGAGAGACTCGATTGCGATTCTCTGGGATGGCTGGAGTGACCTTCAGTCGCTAGGGTTCAGCCCCATGACAACCACCGCCGGGAGGCACCCCGGAGTCGAGCGGAGCTCTCCAGCCAAGCCCCATGAGGCCTGTGGGGGTGAGGCCTTCTGGCACCCAGTAGCCACCTAGCGAGGCCGGGCGCGCTCTCTTCCTTGATTGAGTTTCGCCAGAAGCGAAGACTCGCGCCTTCCGACGAGCCAGCTGCTGCCCAGAGCCCGGGGAGGAGCTGCTGCCTAGAGCACCTGGAAAAAATGACCGCAGAGCAAAAAGAGACGAAAAAGCACGTCTGCGTCGCCAAGTGGAGCGACCTCGTGGATCGAGAGCCGCGGTACGCGCTAGTCGCCGGCGTTGACCTCGTCGTGGTTCGTCACGATGAGTCGGTCTCTGTGCTCTATGGCCGCTGCCTGCACCGTGGGGCGCTCATGGCCGATGGGCATGTGGAGGGCGATGACTTGATCTGCGGCCTCCACGGCTGGGACTACCGCCTGGAGACCGGGGTCAGCGCCTACAACAATTCCGAAGCGCTCCACAAATTCGGCGCCTGGCTCGACGGCGATGAGGTGTGCGTGGACCTACAGCAGGTCGAGGCCTTCGAGCGCGCGAATCCTCAGCCCTACCAGCGCGACGAGTATCTGGGCCTCTACGCCGATGTTCACGGCGGGCCAGAAGAACCGTTCAATCGGCACACTCAGACCCTCGCGAAGAAGGGCTATGCCGGTGTGGGGCATCACGGACCCACCTCCGCGATGGGGGTCCCGCTGACCGAGCTGCCCCTGTGGGATGACCTGCAGATCCTCACGGCCCAGGCCGCCACCAAGCCCTTGCTGGACGAAGCGGAAGTTCGTACCGAGCTCGTGATTGGCCCGGCGGCGAAGAAGCCGCTGCACCTCAAGATCCCGATCTTTGTCAGCGACATGAGCTTCGGTGCTCTTTCCGAGGAGGCCAAGGTGGCGCTCGCTATCGGGGCAGAGGTGGTCGGTACCGGCATCTGTTCAGGGGAAGGTGGAATGCTCCCCGAGGAGCAGGCCGCGAATTCAAGGTACTTCTACGAGCTCGCGTCCGCCAAGTTCGGTTGGAGTCTTGAGAAGGTCGCGCGTTGTCAGGCGTTCCATTTCAAGGGCGGCCAGGGCGCCAAAACAGGGACCGGAGGTCACTTACCGGGGGACAAGGTGGTCGGAAAGATCGCAGAAGTCCGCGGGCTCGAGCCGGGTACGGCGGCGATCAGTCCGCCGCGTTTCCCGGACCTCGATACTGCCGCAGACTTTCGCAAGTTCGCCGACGAGGTCCGCGAGGTGACCGGCGGTGTCCCCATCGGATTCAAGCTCTCGGCGCAGCACGTCGAATCCGACATCGACTTCGCGCTTGAGGCTTCCTGCGACTACATCATTTTGGACGGGCGCGGAGGGGGGACTGGCGCGGCCCCGGAGGTGTTCAAGGGCAACATTTCCATTCCAACTCTCCCGGCATTGGCCCGTGCGCGACGTCACCTGGACAAGAAGGCTCCCGACGTCACGCTGATCATTACCGGGGGGCTCCGCCATGAGGGCGACTTCACCAAGGCGCTCGCGCTCGGGGCGGACGGCATCGCTATTTCGAACGCCGCGCTTCAGTCGATCGGCTGCCTTGGTATGCGCGCGTGCCACACGAACAATTGCCCGGTTGGGATCGCGACGCAGAAACCCGGTTTGCGGGCGCGCTTCGAGGTTGAAAAGTCGGCTCGACAGCTCGCGAATTTCTTTGAAGCGAGCGTTGGCCTCATGAAAGTCCTGGCGCGAGCGTGCGGGCACGACGACCTGAGCAAGCTGAGCCTTCGAGATCTGACCACTTGGAAGCTCGACGTCGCAAATTTGACAGGAGTTCGGTACGCGGGGGTCGGTCCACTCGAGGGCACCCCGTGATTCCCCGTCGTACCCTCTTCAGCTCCGCTGGCAGCGGTCAGCGCCCCCGGCCGGAATCCGCCGGCGGCGCATGGAGAAGGCTCTCATGAGCTCGCCGAGCTGGCATGGCGAGGCTGCTCTTGCTCCAGGAGTGGACCCGCAGAGTGTTCGGGCACGTGTCTACCGCGCGTTGTTCGTACTGGCTCCCGGAGACCGAGCGGCCTTGATCCTTGAGGGAATCATCGCTGCCTTGATTCTCGTGAATGTCGCCGCCTTGATTCTCGGGTCGATCGAGCAAGTGCGCGCTTCGAATGGCCCAACGCTTGCGATCATCGAGATCACCACGGTTGCGCTGTTCACCTTGGAGTACGTCCTTCGCGCTTGGTCGATTACGGCAGCTCAGGGCTACCAGCGGCCTGTGATCGGACGGCTTCGCTATCTGGTGACCTTCTTCGCGCTGGTCGATTTGATCAGCATCTTGCCGCTCTACGCGAGCTTGATTGGGGCAAACCTAAAGGTCGTCTCGGCTGCTCGCATGCTGCGGTTGTTCAAATTCGGTCGCTACTCTTCCGCCATGCAGTCGCTTGTTGCGGTCTTTGTGGCCAAGCGCCGCGAAGTCTTGGCGTCGATGCTCATCCTCACTACCCTGCTCCTCATGGCTTCCTGTGGCATCTACCTCGCCGAGGGGGATGCTCAGCCGGAGGCATTCGGTAGCATCCCGAAGAGTCTCTGGTGGAGCGTCGTGACCGTGACGACGGTCGGATACGGCGACGTAACGCCGGTGACCGCCCTGGGCAAGGCCTTTACCGGCATCGTTGCGGTGCTCGGTATGTTGGCCATTGCCATTCCAACCGGAATCGTCAGCTCTGGTTTTTTCGAGGAATTCAAGCGGCGGTCCCTTCCTACGCGCTGCCCCCATTGCAGCGAGACCATTTCCCACTGAACGCCCAAATCTCAACCCATGTCTAATCAACCCACCAAGCAGACCTCGTGGCACCGGGTAGCAAGCCTGGAGGAGCTTCCCGAGGGGCGCGTCAAGACCGTGAACCTTGAGGAGGGGTCGCAGGAAAAGTCGATTTGCTTGACGCACCACAAGGGGAAGTACGCCGCCCTGGACAATCATTGTCCCCACCAAGGCGGACCGCTTGGCGAAGGGTCGATAGAGAAGGGCTGGCTTCGCTGCCCCTGGCATGGCTGGGAGTACTGCCCGCACACCGGGAATTCACCGGGCGGGCACGACGACGGTGTGGACACCTATCCCGTTGAGGTGCGAGAGGATGGGGTCTATGTCGGCCTTGAGCCTGAGGCAACCCATGCTCGAACCGTGACCGATGTGATGGCGGAGACGATGACGGCGTGGGGGATTACCCATGTCTTCGGCATGGTCGGTCACTCAAACCTCGGGCTAGCCGATGCGATCAAGCGCGAATGCGAGAAGGGTCACATGGCCTACATCGGAATCCGGCATGAGGGCGCCGCGGCGTTCGCGGCTTCCGCGTTCGGAAAGCTGACGGGGGATCCGGCCGCCTGCCTCACCATCGCCGGACCGGGTGCCACCAACCTCCTCACCGGCCTGTGGGACGCGAAGGTCGACCGGTCGCCCGTGTTGGCCTTGACCGGCCAGGTGCAGCAACAGGTGTTTGGACCCGGAGTCTTCCAGGAATTGCCGTTGAAGGAAGCGTTCAGTGCGGTAGCCGAGTTCAGTCACCTCGTCCTGCCCGGCTCAAATCACGGGGAGCTCATGAGCCTGGCGATGAAGACGGCCCTGCTCCGCCAGGATGTCAGTCATCTGATTTTCCCGGACGACGTGCAAACAGACCTTGCTGAGGAAGGCGCCGAAGTTGGATCTCCGAAGGGCCGCATTGCGCCTGCGCGAATCTCGCCCGCCGCCGATGCTCTCCAGGGGGCTATCGACCTTCTGCGCGCCTCCAAGCGGCCAGTCTTCATTGTTGGTCACGGCGCGCGCTTCGACATGCCGGCGGTCATGGGCCTTGCCGAGGCGCTCGGCGCACCGGTGCTGACGACTTTCAAGGGCAAGGGCATCCTCGGCGATCATCACCCGCTCGCGGGTGGGGTGCTTGGTCGAAGCGGCACTCCCGTCGCTTCGTGGTTGATGAACGAAGCGGATGCCTTGGTCGTTCTCGGCGCATCCTTCAGCAACCACACCGGAATCACGCCCAAGAAGCCGACGATCCAGGTGGACAGCGACCGGATGCAGGTTGCCAAATTCCATTCGGTGGACGCGCCCGTCTGGGGTGACCTAGCCGTCACCTGTGACCTGCTCGCCAAAGAAATGGCCGGGCACCAGACGGTAGATCAGCGCGCGGATGTCGCTGAGCGGTGGAGGATCTGGCGTGAAGAGAAGCAGCGCAGGCTCGAGGACAACCGTGGCAACGGCGTCAGCTCCGTAGCCATCTTTGAATCGATGAATCGTTGCGTTCCTTCCAATGCGATTCTCGCCGTTGATGTGGGCAACAACACCTACAGTTTCGGCCGGTACTTCGAGGCGTCCGGAGATCACTCCGTGCTGATGTCCGGATATCTCGGATCGATTGGCTTCGCCTACCCCGCTGCCATGGGGGCCTGGGCAGCGACCCAAGTGAAGGACCGCTGGGACGGGCGTTTCTACCAGCGCCCCGTCATCGCCGTGACGGGGGATGGAGGCTTCGGGCAGTATCCCTGGGAAGTCACGACCGCCGTTCAGTACGGCATGAACATCACTCACATACTCCTGCACAACTGCGAGCTCGGCAAGATCTCGAAAGAACAGCGAGCTGGCGGCTGGGATGTGTGGGAGACGAAATTGACCAATCCCAACATTGCGGAATACGTCACAAGTTGTGGCGGCCTAGGGATCCGTGTTGAGGACATGGCGGACCTGGACGATGCGATCCAAAAGGCCCTGGCCTTCGATGGGCCGGCAACCGTCGAGGTGATGACCGATGGAGACCTGATTTAATGAGCGATGTATCTGCCCGTCGGGATGATCCCCGCCTTTTTTTCCAATCGACTTCACCCAATACAGGAGTGGCTACATGGAGTCTCTAATCGTGGGCGTGGTGGCTGCCTACTTGGCCATCGGGCTTTTGTTTGGAATCTTCTTCGCCTTCAAGGGCGCTGCCCTCTTGGATCCGGTGGCCACCGGGGCGCCGCTTGGATTTCGAATTCTCGTCCTACCCGGTGCTGTCGCGCTTTGGCCGCTGTTGCTGGTCAAGCTTTTGGTCAAAAGGGGGGCGGCCGCATGAGACGTGCGCATAGAAAGGCCCACTTCTTGATCTGGCTGATCGTTGGCCCGTGCGCCCTCATCGGCCTCTTTCTGGGGGTCAAGGCTCGAGTCGACATGCCCGTTCAGACTCCGCCAGCTTCGGACTCGCCGCCGCTTTCCAATCCGCCTGCAACGGAGGTTGTAGACCAGTGAGCAACGCCTACCAAGCCGTTCAATGGAACCGGCACAAGCGCATCTACGACATGGCCACGATTGGGATCGTGGTTCTGTTCAACGTCGCCTTCCTTGCCATCACGATGGCGACTCACCCGTCGCCCAATGACCTGAGCCCACCCCCGGTCCTTTTGATGCGCGCCACAGCTACCTGTGCGTTCATCATGCTGCACGTCATCCTCATCATCGGGCCGCTCGCCCGGTTGAACCCGAAGTTTGCACCGCTGTTGTACAACCGGCGGCACCTGGGCGTGACCACGTTCGCTGTGGCGCTTGTGCATGGAGTGGTCGCGATCCTCTTCTATCATGGGATGGGGAATGGCAACCCGCTTGTCGGAGTGTTCACCGACAATACGAACTACGACTCGCTTGCGCAGTTCCCGTTCCAGGTCCTTGGATTCTTCGGGCTGCTGATCCTGTTCCTGATGGCCGCCACCAGTCACGATTATTGGCTGAAGAATCTTGGTGTCGGCTGTTGGAAAACCCTGCACATGTCGGTGTACCTGGCGTATGGGCTACTGGTGATGCACGTAGCACTTGGTGCTCTTCAGAGCGAAACGAGCCCGATCTATGTCGGATTGGTGGCCTTTGGAGTCGTCCTGGTTGCCGGCCTCCATCTGGTGGCCGGCCTGCGCGAGCGACCGGTTGAGGCCGGATTGCGGAGCGATGAAGACTGGGTGAGTGTTGGATCCATTGAAGACATCTCGCCGGACTGCGCGCGCGTCGTTTCCGTGAACGGCGGGGAGCGTGTAGCTGTGTATCGCCATGGCAACAAAATTTCTGCGATCTCCAATGTCTGTGCTCACCAGGGAGGACCCTTGGGGGAAGGCAAGATTGTGGACGACTGCGTCACTTGTCCTTGGCACGGCTATCAATACATGGCTGTCAATGGGCAATCCCCTCCTCCGTTCGACGAGAAAGTTTCTACGTACCGAGTGAAGTTGAAGGACCGTCAAGTCTTGTTGGATCCAAATCCCCTTCCGCCGGGAACACCGGTTGAACCCGCACTCTTCGATTCGAAAGAGGAGAAAACCGATGTCTGACTCGAAAGATCCGTTCTACGTAGGCTATCTACCCCTGCCGGCCGGCTTGAAGGCTACCGTTGTGATGTTCATCGCTATCGGCGTGCTCGGAGCGATCGCCATGGCGTTCGCGATCGCGCCCCAGCAGCAGGACCCGGGGCCAGGTAAATGGGATACGTCGACGTTGTTCGCCATCGAAGGGCGGCTAAGCGTCGACCCATACCCGCTCGTGTTTGTCGAGGATCCTGAGAGCCCCTTTGGGTCGCGGGCTGTCATTCTCGTGTCGCAGATGAAGTTTGGAGCCGAGAAGCAAGCTTCAGCCTTCGATGGGAGGCGAGTTCGCGCCGAAGGCAATTTCATCACGCGCCATGGACGCGCGGTGTTTGAGTTGAGGGCGGGGGACGCCCTCGTGGAGCTCGGCGAGGAGGTCGCGGAGCCGCACTCCGAAGTCCTGGGTGAATTCGACTTGGTTGGCGAGATCACGGATTCCAAGTGTTTCTTGGGACTCATGAAGCCTGGATACGGGAAGACCCACAGGGCCTGTGCCGTGCGTTGCATCGCCGGAGGGATCCCGCCGGTTTTTGTGACCCGCGATGAAGCAGGCGAAGAGACGATCTACTTGCTGACCGATTCCGAGGGAGGCGCGGTCAACGAGGCGGTGCTTCCGTTCGTCTCTGAGCCGGTATCCCTGACAGGCCGGATCGAACGGCGCGGAGACTTGCTGGTCTATGCGGTCGATCTAGAACGAATCGAAAGGCTCTGATGCAGCCCAAACGTCTGATCCGTCCTGTCGTTTTCTGCGTAGGGGGGCTGGCCGGATGTGCCAGCCTCGAAGGTGAGGGCGAGTTTGATTGGAGAGAACACCCTCACCACATTTCGGTCCTGTTTTCCGGGACATTCGAGCAGGATGAATCCGCGCCCTCGGTCGGCTTGGACTACGAGTATCGCGTCAGCGAGTTTCTCGGCCTAGGCGGAGTGGCTGAGCGTGCGTTTGGGCAGATCGATGCGACGACCCTGTTGGCTGTAGCAGACCTTCACTTGACCCGGCAGTTCATCATCCAGACGGGTCCTGGAGTCGAGTTTTTGGAGGGTGAGTCCGCGGCTGCCTATCGATTGGGCGTCCTTTATGAATTCGAAGGCAGGGGTTATACAGTTTCACCCCAGCTGCACTACGACTGGGTCTCCGGCGAAGACTCCGTGGTTGCCGGGATCGCGATCGGCTATGGATTCTAGTGCGTTCGCAAGGAGCTCGGGTGGGCGAGTCTCCCGCCTGGCGCGCGGCTTGCGAGCCTGCCGCTAGCAGCGATCGGCGGGTCCCGCGCCATGAACAGAGCGCGATCTGCCCGGTGCCGTGCGCCGGTGAAGCCGAGCTGCCGAATGCGCGTGCCGCGCGCGTCCCTATTCGGTGGAGGTTCGGGACGAAGGCCGCTTGGAGCCGCGCGATGCGTGCTCTAGGGGCCGGAACTTCTGGGTGTGCGCCTTTGGCGGACCGCGCCGGCATGCGCTAAAATCCGGACCGGCGGTTGCTCTACTCGTAGCAGCTCACCGGATGACCATTCAATGCCAACGGTTCCCACGAAGCCCTGCTGAAGTGGGCCCTGCTCTAAAGGGCCCTTCGCAAGTGGACGAGTCCCCGCGGGGATCGCAAAGAGGTCAGAGCCATGCATGACATCGAGCCCCACGAAACCTCTTCTGATCTCGCTCGCTTCGTCAACGGAGAGCTCCACGGGGATCCTCACATTCGGATCACCGGCGTTGCAGATCTCGATCGCGCTGGGTCCGAGGATGTTGCCTTTCTAGCCACTGCGCGGACCGCCGATAAGCTGCAGGAATTCAGGGGTGGGGTTTTGATTGTGCGGAAGCTCTTGGACGCCAGGATCCCTCAGATTGTCGTGGAGGATCCTCATTCAGCCTTCGCTCGGATCGCTCGCAAATTGCATCCGATTCCGCACGCCGCCACCCATTCTGTCCACGCGACAGCTGTTGTGGATCCAACGGCCGAGCTGGAAAGTCCCGTTGAAGTTGGCCCGCACTGCGTCATCGAGGCGGGCGTCAAGATTGGGGCGGGGACGGTTCTGCGGGCCGGGGCCGTGCTTGGGCGCAATTGTCGCGTAGGTCGAAACTGCATGATTCACCCGCGCGTGACGGTCTACGAGGGAGTCCAAATTGGATCGGATGCCATCCTTCACGCAGGAGCGGTGCTCGGCAGCGATGGCTTTGGATACGCAATCGAGAAGGACGGTTCGCGCAGCAAATTTCCACAGCTCGGGACCCTGATCCTGGGGGATCGAGTTGAGGTCGGGGCGAATACAACACTGGATCGTGCTGCCCTTACCGAATCGAAGGTCGGCTCGGGCACCAAGATCGACAATCTCTGTCACATAGGCCACAACTGCACCATCGGCTCCAATTCGACGGTTTCTGCTCTCGCTGGATTCGCGGCAGGCACCCAGCTTGGCGACCGGGTCGTGATCGCAGGCCATGTCGTTTCGAGCGGGAACTTGAAGGTTTCGGATGATGTTGTCATCGGTGGCAACTCAGTGCTGAGCTCGGACGTTGACCGGCCGGGCCAGTACGCCGGATATCCACTGCAGCCACGAAGGCAGGCAGGCCGGGCCATTGTGCTCCGCGGCCGACTTGATGAGTTGCGGCAAGCGATTCGGACGCTCAGTGCCGAGCTCAGAGAACTAAAGTCCGGCGGCCAGCAGGGATAAGCCCGCGTTCCGGCCCTTACCCGGAGGCGACCGGGCAAGGGGTGGCGAGGGGGCAAGATGCCGCCCACCACGGGACGCCCGGCAAATTCCAAGGGCCTGGCTGCTTCCAAGTGCTCTGCAACCTCCAAGTGCCCCGCAATGTTCAAGGTCGCCGCAATCCGCGACGGAACGACGCGGGATGCGCCGTTCCGATGCCACGGGCTTGGCATCAAAGCCCCCAAGGCGAGCCTTTTTCTCTCCTCCCGGGTTGCGTCCCCAAGGAAATTTCTGAAAGGTCGCCTAGCCCCTCTTGATTTTCCCCCGCCACCCAGGGTCCCCATGAAAGCTCCCTCAGGACATTCGCTCCTCCACGATCCCTCTCGTTCCAAGTCCACGGCCTTCACCCGCGAAGAACGCTCGGAGTTTGGCCTACGGGGGCTGCTTCCTCACAAAGTTTCGACACTCGCCGATCAGTGCGATCGCGTGATGGAGAACTTGCGACGCAAGCACTACGACATCGAGCGCTACATCCTCCTTGCGGCGTTGCATGATCGCAATGAGACGCTGTTCTTTCGGGTGGTGACCGAGAACATCGAGGAGATCATGCCGCTGATCTATACGCCTACGGTGGGGCAAGCCTGCAAGGAATTTGCACACATCTTTCGGCGACCGCGGGGCTTTTACATCACTCCTGAAGATCGCGGCCAAATCCGTTCGCTCCTCGACAATTGGCCGAGCGAGGATGTCCGAGCCATCGTTGTGACCGATGGCCAGCGGATTCTCGGGCTTGGAGATCTAGGGGCGAACGGCATGGGAATTCCGATCGGCAAGCTGGCGTTGTATACGGCCTGCGGCGGAGTCGCGCCCTCGGGCTGTCTCCCGGTCATGTTTGACGTCGGGACCAACAACGAGGAGCTCCTGGCCGATCCGCTTTACCTGGGCTATCCGCACAAGCGTCTCGATGGGGAGGCCTATCTCGAGCTGATGGATGAGTTCATCGAGGCCGTTCAGGACAAGTATCCGGGCGTGCTCGTCCAGTTCGAAGATTTCCTGACCCCCAAGGCCTACGGCTTGCTCGAGCGCTACAGGGAGCGAATCCTGTGCTTCAACGACGACATTCAGGGGACCGCAGCCGTTGCGTTAGCGGGGGTTCTGGCCTCTTGTCGAGTCTCTGGAACACCATTCCGTGATCTGCGGATCATGTTCCTGGGCGCGGGTTCCGCAGCCACGGGGATCGGCGATCTGATGGCCGCCGCTTTCCAGGCAGAGGGTCACGACCGGGAGGAGGCGCTCAACCGACTTTGGTTTGTCGATCTGGAGGGGCTGGTCGTCTCCAGCCGCAAAGATCTGATGCCTCACAATCTGCCCTACGCGCACGACGCCGATCAACTGGGATTCCTCGAGGCGATCGAGACCATACGACCCCATGTTTTGATCGGGGCGACGGGTTTTCCGGGGACATTCACCGAAGAGGTGGTGCGGAAGATGGCCGCTCTCCATGAGCGGCCGGTGATCTTCGCTCTGTCCAATCCAACTTCGCAGGCAGAATGCACTGCCGAGCAGGCCTACGAGTGGTCGGGGGGCCGCGCGTTGTTTGCTAGCGGGAGCCCATTCGATCCGGTGGCCCATGGCGGGAAGAACTTCCGGCCTGCCCAGGGGAACAACGCTTATGTGTTCCCGGGGATCGGGCTCGGTGCACTTGTTGCGAAGTCGACTGGCATTCCGGATCAAGCGTTTCTCGCGTCCGCGCAGGCTCTCGCCGATTGCGTCGGGGAGCTAGACCTTGAAGAAGGCGCCCTTTATCCGCGCCTAACCCGCATCCGCGAAATCTCGGTGGCCATCGCTATCGCGGTAGCGAAGAGCTTGAAGCAGACCGGACACGCTCGCGCCGACTGGGCGGATGAGAAGGCCTTGAGGAAGCTCGTCGAGCAGAACTTCTACTCACCGGAATACAAGAGCTGAACTTACGCATCCGGGGGGTGCCCAGCTTGGCTCGTGTTCAGCCCCCAGCGAATTGGGCTCGGACTGGGCCTGGAGCCTGGGCCGTGGAGGCTCGGTCCACGGGGAGTCCCGGGCCCCAGGGAGACCTGGGGCGCGAATGGCCCCGGGGCTGCTCGGCGTTGCCTGTTACCGAGTTTTCACACGCGGGAAGCGCATGCTACGAATCAGGTCCTGCTCGTTCGGTGAGTAGGCCTCGATGAGCAGGGAGCTATGCACGCGGAGTTGGTAGGCATCCTCTAGCAGAACTTCCTCAGGCTGCGCCTTGGTCATGCCTTGGGAGGGGCGGATGCCCTTTGCGAGGGCGGCTGAGAGCTCTGCCTCTGCGGTTGCCTTGGTGACTCTCTCTGGCAACTCGGGAGTTCCGAAAAAGACCGGACTCTCGGTTAGAGATGCGATGGTCGCATCCGGTACGACAACGACGAGGTACCCGGATTCGCTTCCGGAGTTGATGCGCTCAGCGGTCTCGTCTCCAACGTAGAGCACCGGATCGAGAGTCTGGCGCGGCGTAAGGAGGCTCTTGTCCGCAACGTCGAGGACTAGCAGAAGCCCTGAGTCATAGGCCGGTTGCTCCGCGCGATAGTAGTGCGTTGCAGGATTGAGCAGGCGGAATGGATGAGCTTCAACCACCTCGACCGGGATGGAAAGCGGATCCTCCGGCAATTCGGCAGGACCATCTTGGACTGCAGGGGCAGTACTGAGAGCGAAAGCGGCTGCTGCCAGCAGGCAGACCAGCGAGGCGATCGAGAGGATTGCGAGGGTTTTAGCGTTCATGATGGGGATCTACTGGCGGGTTCGTCGAAGGAACCGGCACTCGGTTGAAAGGGGTGACGCGAGTCGTGCGTGGAGCGAGGGAAGTCAGCGCTGAACGAAACTGCGATGAGAGAGCTCGTTTTGGGAGCCGACGTTGGGGTTGCCACGACTCGCGGCTAGGAGGCTAGCGATGAGAAAAATCGATCGCTGGAATCACTGAACAGTTAGTTCGATGTCGTCGAGGCCGAAGAATCCAGCTGCTTCGCCGTGGCTGGGCCCAAACAGGAAATCAAGGATCCGAACATCGGAGAGATCCACGTTGGTGCTGTCGGTGAGATAGTTGCGGATCGGGAGTCGGATAGTCTCCATCTCCGCTGCCCAGCCAATGCCGATGCCACAGCCGAGTCGTTGGTAGGGCTCTTCGATGCCGCCACCGTAGGCTCCGATCGAAATGGTCGACGAGTTGCCAGAGCCATCCGTGATCCTCACGTCGAAGAGTGCATCGCCGAGTACGGCAGTCGTGACGCCCCGTCGAGGGGATTGAGCTGCTCGGAAGGACAACGTTTCAAAGCCTGTCCAGTCATGGTCCGCCGGTTGCAGTTCGTAGGAGAGAGAAGCGTCTCCGGCGCTGAAGCGAACTGCGATGCCGGCTGTGGTATCGGTCGCGTTACCTAGAGTGAACCCATTGAACGGGTCGCCGTCATTGGTGAAGTCGGTGTTGTTGTCATCGAAGCGTCCTTCGGACAGCGTGACCGCGTCGGTCGTGACCACAGCTCCAGAGCTTGCCAAGGCAGGGCTTGGGTTGGACTGAAAGTCGTCGATGACTCGTTTGCCACTCTTCGGACCCTCCGTGAAGGTGAGGTCGACCACAACACAGGGATTTTGGGCCGGCGCGCCGATCGGGTGGAAATTCTCCCATTGTCGAGTCAGGAAGTCCTTGGCTGCAGGAGCGCCGGTCAGGTGATAGGTAAACAGGGGCAGGATATAGCCACGCATGATGGCGTGAGTGGTTGGACGACCCAGGAGGCAAGGGCCCGCAGCAACCGATCCCGTCGGCCCATTGTG
This sequence comes from uncultured Planctomycetaceae bacterium, assembly GCA_964619265.1. Taxonomy (GTDB): domain Bacteria; phylum Planctomycetota; class UBA1135; order UBA1135; genus CAZUCE01. Next base: position 5,652 of record CAZUCE010000028.1, on the reverse strand, counting down.
GAAGTCAGCATGTCCCGCGCCATGCAGGGAAATGGTTTGGCGCTGGCCTTCCGCGCGGTCATGCAGGTGGAAGGGCTGCACGATGTCGCTCTGCGCGCATCCATTCACGTCGTTGTCTGCTCCCCCAACCCAAAGGTGGTAATTCACATCATGGGGAGTGGAGTCGTCCGTCCCCAGGAAGTCGGTGGGCGCCATGCTCGAGATCAGTTTGATATCGGATAGCGAGTAGTGTTCGGGCGTAAACGTGCCGTCGAAGATGAGGTCGTAGGCGCGAACGACTCCTTCGCCGCCGCGACTGTGACCGAGCCAGATCATTTGATCGACCGCGATCAGGCCTTCGAATTCGCCGTCCAGGATCGTGTCCAAGTTGCCCAGCATGAAGTCCACGTTGGCCAGGGTCGTCGACGCGGCCGTATCAATGCCTGGGCCCACGTTGTTCGAGTGACTCATCACCACGAAGCCGTAGGAGGCTAGGTGAGCCCCGATGTGGTCGTACCACGTAAAGACGTGACCGGCTCCGTGGCTGATAACGACCAGCGGGCGCGGACCCAGCTCTGCGATGTTCTCTGGGTAGAAGGTGTCTTGCCCAAGGAAGAGCCCACCGGAATAGAATTCGTTGAGGACGTTGTAGGGGCCGGGCAAGGTGACGTCTCGAACGACATACAAGCCGGCCTCATCCCCAAAGCCGTCGATCAGGTCATTGCCATCTAGAAGGCCGTTCTGGTTGCGATCGACGATGAGGTCATAGCCCACCCCGATTTCAGCGCCATCGATTCCATTGAGGGTGCCGGCGTCGACCGTGAACCGGTTCGACTCGAGGTCCGAGTCGCTGAGGACGACCGTCTCGACGCCATTCCCGGATACGTCGGTGAGCGTCGGGTTCGAGGTCCACTCGTCGGCTGTTTGCGCCTCGGTTACGTAGAGGTCGACTGTCTCCCCATCGAGAATCCCCTCGATTCGCGCAGGATCGATTCCAACCTCGACGGGCGAGTTCATATTGAACGCCGTCACGAAGTTGAAGTCGGGGTAACTCGAGAGCGAATTTCCAGCGAGCGGCTCAGGAATGGGCGCACTGCCGCTCAAGAGGGTCAACTCCACGTTGTTCGAAAAGTCGAGCCCGTTCGGGTCGGTGGCGTCAAACGCGAGGCCGATGAAATAGAGGGTTGCGCTGACTCCTGGCGGCGTAGCAGAACTGAAATCGAAGACTCCCGACGAATCCGTGGTGCCGACGCCCAGGATGGCTACCGACGGCGTAATCCCAATCGGGATGAGCTCGCCGAGGAAGAACTGGGGGCCTGGGTCGATGTCGACTGCAATAAGGCTCAACAGGCCAGGATTGGCCGTTAGCGCAAAGTCGACTTGACTTCCGCCAAGCACTTGGGCTGCTGCTGCGCCGTTCACGGTCAGATCCGAAGCCTCGGAGAAGTTGGCGAAGGCCGCGATGCTGAGCATCGCGGACGGGAGAATACGAGGCAGGATTCGTGACATGTTCTGTCGGAGATAAGTACGGGAGATTCGTATGGGCCACGATCGGGTGCACCCGTCGATGACGCCGTTCGTGGGCCACGGTGACGCTCCTGGCGCCAAGGCAGAGTCCGGATCGCGGGACGGCGTCGCGGGTGCGGGGTCCACGGTCCACCGTTCCTGGACTTCCAGTAAACCCTAGCCCACAAGTTGTTGCGATCTAAGGCCTGGAATTAGCGTTCCAATTCCGCTTTCGCGGGCGGCCGGGGCCCACGAGGGTGCCGGGTCCTCGCAAGACGGGCAGGCAAGCGTCCACGATTCCCGGGGCGAGCCGGGTCAAGAGGACGCTTGGGCCTCCAAGCGAGGGACGAAGCGCGGCTCTGGGCGTCCAGAGCGCGGCCAGACGGGAGCCCTTGCGAACTCGGTCGGTGAGTCCTGGGCGTGGGGCTTGAGCTAGGTGGCGAGCCCCCTTGCGGCGGGGCAGCTTGGGATCCTTCGGCTGGCCCTACTTTGCGTCGAGCAAGTCCGGCCACAGCTCCGTGTCCGGATAGAACTGGGACCAAGCAAACCAAAAGGCCTGGTGACCGCCGAGGTCCTCACCGGCTGAGTCCACGGCTCGCAGGCCGCCTCCATCCAGGACGACCCGAACGTTCTCGAAAGCGACGGAACCACCCTCGCGCAAAGTCTCGAGCGCCGTTGTGACGTGGAAGGCCACCGGTGTTCCGGAGGAGGCCACGATTCCAAGGATATCTTCCTGCACGGCCAAGCGGTCATCGACATCGCCGATCGGGAAGATCGGTCCATCGGCATCACGGCCGTTGCGGAAGTCAAAATCACGGCCCAGTGCGAGGGACTCGACCAGCACATCTGTATCCGGATACTTTGCCTTCCACTCTCCAAAGGTCGTCGTGACCACGCCAGTTTGGGGCAGGGTCAAGTCCTTGGTTGCCAAGGGGCCGGTTAGAGCCGTGCCCAGGAAGGTGTCGAACACGGAGTAGGTCCGCACGTCATACATGACCTTGTTGGATCGGCTCAACAGGCCCGAGGTCCGGAGGATCGGGCGCTCAACCCCTTCCGGCAGCTGGTCCGTAAAGAACGCCTGTGCCGATGCGCAAAGCGTGCAATAGGGGATCGCAAGGTCTCGGCCTCCCAAAGTGTCGTTGACCATCTCCCGCACTTCCATGATGCGCCTCGGGTACGCGCGCGCCGCGTCGCCTACCACGATGCCGAAGACGATGTCGGAGTCCTTGAGCCAGGTCGCTTCGGCGGCCGGCTGAGTTTCGGGGTTGTCGATGGCCGGAATGCAATTGCAGGGCTCATCGGTGGTGTCGTAGGCGCGATCGTCGATCCGTACGCCTCCCCAAGTGACGAGCCTCCAGTCGACCTGGCCGGGCTGGATGATGGACTCCCATTGGGGGACCAGGGGTGAGTAGATGCGTCGTTTGAGGTCGACGTATCCGGGAGGCGCGGGAATGTCCCAGGCGATCAGATGGTCGGTGATCACGCCCCAATCATCTTCCAACTCAAAGTCCGGTCCCATCAGTTCGGATGCGATCAGAATGAGGAGGCTAGAGAGCTCGCGGTCGGGTGAGACGCGGATCAAGTCCGTGAAAGCCCAGGCCAAACGCACGTCTCCAGATTCCAGGAGGGTGCCAAGCGCGGCAAGTTCTTCCTCGTCCCACTTCCATTCCGCGAGGTTGTCCCCAAAGGCGGTGTCGAGGGCTTCGGCGACTTCCTCGGGGAACGGGCCGGTCTGGATCGTAGGAGGGGCCCCGAATTCGCGAGCCTGTCCCCGGCGGATGCCGAGGGATGTGGCAGAAGCTTCTTCCTGCCCGACTTCGACCGCGTTGCTCTTGGCGGCAAATTCGGTACCGACCGCATTGTCCACCGGGGGGGGCGAGCCGGTGCAGGCTAGAAGCGGCGGAATCGCCCAGAGGAGTGCCGCCTGGTAGTTCTTTGTCTGCATAGTGAGGACCCTACGCAGGCGGCTGTGGACTCAGACCGCTCTCTTTGGAGGAGTTGACTCCCTGGTCCACGAATTGCCACGGACCGCGAGCTACCCGCGGTTCTTGCCCCGCCGCGGGCTGCACACCCGGAAACCCGCCCTGGACTGCTCTGCTTTTGCTCCGGCCTGCGCGCTGATGCGCCCCGAAGGCGGCAGGCAGGAGCTACAGCGGAGCCTCTTGGGTCCCTCTCGACCGGCCGCTCTAGGGCCGTCCGGTGGAGCCAACCTAGGAGTCAGGTGGGCCGGGGGGGGAGGTCCGGCTGGTCGAGGGGTTCGGCTGGAACGAGGCAGACCGCCGGAGATGGAGGATCAGCCCGGCCAACGTCGCGGAGCGCCGCGCTAGCCTGCAGGTGGCCGCTACCTTTGGGTGCCCGAGGGCTTGTCTTCGACCTCGGCCGTTTTCTTCTTGGCCTCGATCTGCCATGAGCTCAGCTCTGAAAAAGCGGGCATGGTTCCGGCTTTTACGGATCGGGCAAAGCGCTTGAAGGCACTGGTGCGGGCCTCGCTGGCCCTTGAGAAACGGATGGCGACTTCGATGCCCTTGTCGGCGTAGAGGATGGCGGCCTGCTTGTCGCCAACTCTCCAGGAAAGAATGCTGAGGTAGGCAAAGTGGTTCGGGCCGATCGAGCTACTTCCTTCCGCAATGCGGTCTGCGTAGGGGGCCAGAACAGCTTGGATGAATTCGACCGGGTAGTCGCCTTCGTTGCTTTGAGCGATTCGCATCCCGGCCGAGAGTGCGAAAGAGCGTTTCGAGTAACTCTTGGGCATCGCCTCCAGCGTGGCCACCGCGGTCGCCCATTCCTCGCGCGTAATGAGTAGCTTTAGCCGAAGGATGGGTAACTCGGGATGGCCGGGATCCAGGGCTTCGAGTTCCTTGATTCCTGCTGCCATAGCCTCCGCATTCTTCGCGCGGTATGCGGAGTACAGCTGTTGTTGGATGCTCTCCGTTTGTTCGCGGGCTTCGCGAGCGGCTTGAACCATCGCGGCTGCCCGTTGTGCGCCTTCTTCCCCGGACAGAATGGTCTCGATCAGAGAATTCGTAAGGCGTGATCCTTCCGTTCCCAGTAGCAGCTTTCCATCCCTTACGACAAATGCGAAGGGAATGGCCTCGACTCCAGCGGAGGTCAGCCACTCGCTTTCGAACCTCGAGCCGCTTGTAAAGGCGACCGGGTAGGACATCTCCGCACCCTTTGCCTTGATGAAGGCCTCGACGTCATCCCGCTCATCCTCCCAACAATTCATGCCGTAGACCCGCAGGCCTTGGTCGTAATAGTCCTTGTGCAGTTCATTCATGTGCGGAATCAAGCCGATGCAGGGCGGGCACCATGTAGCCCAGCACTCAAAGATGTAGATATGGCCTTCTTCAAAGGCGGCCGGGCCTTTGCCTTGGATCCAGTCGGCATCGAGGACGGCGGGCAGGCTGACTTCCGAGCCCGGCGCGAGCGGAGTTTGGGTCTCCGGTTCTTGGGCATCCGCAGGGCTCGCGAGGGCTAGAGCGCTGCAGGCGGCAAGCAGGTAGGACCCAAACCGGCGAGCCGGATTCGATTTCCTGTCCACGGAGTGGCTGGAGAACTCGGGCCGGCTCTCAGAGGGGGACGGGATGGTGTCGGTTTCCATGGGAGGTTGGCAGAGGTTCGGCATGGAGGGGCTGTTGGTCGTAGGGCTCGCGGCTGCATGGCGTAAGTCCGTGAACGTCCCTGCCGCAAGGCCATGGTAACCCTGGGTGTCCGTGGCCCGTGGCTTCCGGCCCAGCTGCCGTCCCCCGGATCCAACGGGGCGGATCGAGCTTGCCACACTCCAGGGAGAAGCCCTTGGAGCCAGGTTTGCCCGCTGGTCTCCACGGGCCCGTCTCTTAGGGCCCGTCTCTTAGGGCCCAGCCCAACGGAATCGTGTGCCGCTTCCAGGTTGGAGCAACGTGCAGGAGAGCTTGGGTCGGGTAGAGGCAGAGGCCGGCCCGCTGCCGCCCGGGGCCATCGCTCCGCAGGCAAGAGAGGGAAGCGCCGTACCCTCCGGGGGCAAACAGCCCGGCACCGGGGGGGCGGAGAGCTGGTCTAGACGCGCCTTTGGGCTCTCCAGGAGAATTGAGAACGATTCTCTGGGACTCCCGGATTGGCCCCCATTGGCTAGGGTGCGTCTATGACGAGTCCAGCCCAGAGAGGCTCTGAGACGGAGCCCTCGCAACT
>CAZUCE010000027.1:0-55300 GCA_964619265.1 uncultured Planctomycetaceae bacterium | reverse complement strand
GGTCAAGGGAGGGCATCGACAGGAGGATAGCGCTCCGTTCACCGCAGCACTTCCTAGACTCTGCGCCCTATGAGCCAAGAAACCACGCTTCCCTCGATCGAGCCCGTTCGAGCTCACCTGCTTGAGCTCCAAGATTCCATCTGTGCGGAGTTGGAGGGCATCGATGGCGGAAAATTCCAGCGCGAGGAGCTCCCTGGCGAACGGGGCGGTCTCGCGCGCCCCCGGGTCCTGGCCGGCGGCGACGTCATCGAGAAGGCCGCGGTTCACTTCAGCCACACGCGCGGCTCGAGCCTGCCGCCGGCCGCGACAGCTCGCAAACCCGAGCTGACAGGCCGCGGCTTCGAGGCGGTTTCTGTTTCGCTCATCGTTCACCCGCGCAATCCGATCGCGCCGACCAGCCACGCGAACGTGCGCTTCTTCCTCGCCGAGAAGGAAGGCGAAGCGCCCGTGTGGTGGTTTGGCGGCGGCTTTGACTTGACGCCGTTCTACGGATTCGAAGAAGACTGCGTGCACTGGCATCAGGTAGCCAAGAACGCGTGTGATTCGGTGGATTCGTCGCTGTATCCGCGCTTCAAAAAGAACTGCGACGAGTACTTTTGGATCCGGCACCGCAACGAGCCACGCGGCGTAGGCGGCCTGTTCTACGACGATTTCTCGGAGCTTGGCTTCGAACGCAGCTTTGCCCTGCACCGGGCCGTGGGCGAGGCTTTTACCGGGGCCTACGTCCCGATTCTCGAAAAGCGCCGGAACGAGCCCTTTGGTGAGCGCGAGCGCGAGTTCCAACTCTACCGCCGGGGCCGCTACGTGGAGTTCAACCTGGTCTACGATCGGGGCACGCTGTTCGGCCTCCAGTCCGGCGGCCGAATCGAGTCGATCCTGGCTTCGATGCCGCCCCTGGTCGCCTGGGAGTACGACTACCGCCCCGAGCCCGGCAGCCGCGAGGCCGAGCTCACCGAGCGCTTCCTGGTCCCCCGGGACTGGGTTTGATCGGGCCGATTCCGGCTCCCCGGCCAGCGCCGGCCGCTCCGGCAGATTCCTCCCTGGCTCGCGCCCGCATCGGACTGCCCTCCGTCGTACCTTTTTGAGTGCCTCCGCGCCGCGGGGCCTCGTTTCGTCCACAGACCACCTCCCCGCCGTCCCGTGACCCTCCGCACCTCCCAAATCGTCTTCTCCCTGGCGTCCGTGTCCGCTCTGTCGCTCGGTCTCCTGCTGGCCGTGCCCGGCTGCAACCTGGCCACCGGCGGCAGCAAGTTGAGTGATCCAGGCCTGATCCTGAGTTTTGCGGCCTTCGGGGAAGGCGCCCGCCCGCTGTCGGGCGAGCTGGCCATCCTGCGCCCCGGCAGCGGCCCGCTCGTTCCGGTCGCCTCCGGTGGCTCGAAGAAGAAGGTCAAGCCTGCGCAGTGGACGGTGGACTACATCAAGGAAAAGGAACTCCCCGAAGAGGTCGCGCTCGGCAGCGGCCCCGGCGGGCGCGTCGTGTACGGCAAACTCGAGAACGGCGTTCCGACCGGCGGGCCGATGCACTACGAGATGGTCGGCGATCACTGGGAGCTGCGTCCGATCGAGGGACTGACCGAAAACGACGTGACCTGGGACCGCAAGGGTGAGGGCTACTCGACGAAGCCTTTCGAACTGGCTGGCGGCAATGTATTCCACAAAGCGTTCTGGTTCGAGCCGGCTTTTGGCGAGCCGGGCATCCTGACAATCAGCGCCAACATGCCGATGATCAAGATCTGGCGCGAGGGTGCGGATGGCTGGAGTTCCGAGCTGCTGTTCGCTGCTGAAGTCGGCAACAAGGAACACCGATTCCGCGACATCGAGGTCGGCGACGTGGATGGCGACGGTCAAGACGAGCTCGTCATGGCGACCCACGACCGGGGCAAAGTCTTCGTGCTGGAGCAGAAGGCCGACGGCCTCGAGGCGATCGAGATCGCGAATCGCGACCATGCCACCTTCGTGCACGAGATCGAATTGGGCGATGTGGACGGCGACGGCATGGACGAGATCTTCACCACGCCGTCCGAGCCAAACAGCATGGACGGCAGTCACCAGGCCGGGCAGATCGAACGCATCGATTTCGAAGGCGGCGAGTGGGTCATCCGCAACGTTGAGAACAGCGAGACCACCCACGCCAAGGAGATTTTGCTCGCAGACATCGAGCAAGACGGCCAGCTCGAGCTGTACTCCGCGATGGAAGGCGAAGGCTTGGCAGGCCTCGGTGGGCAAGGCCCGAGCGGCGCGAGCACCCAGATCAAGCGCTACGACTTCACGGGCGCCGAATCCGAGGGCCGCGTTGTGACTGCGCTGCCCAGCGATATGTGCCGCTTCTTGAATCTTGGCGACATCGAAGGCGACGGTCAGCTCGAAATCCTGGCCTCCACCCGCAGCGCCGGCATCTTCCGCATCTTCCAGTCCGGCGGCGAGTGGGGGCAGCAGTCCGAAGTTTCCGCGCTGCAATCCGGCGGGTTCGAGCACTCCAGCGTGCTGCTCGACATCGACGGCGACGGCTCCGACGAGTTGTTCGTTGCCGACGACGACAACAAGCGCGTGCTGATGTGGTACTGGGACGAGGGACGCGAGCGTCTACGCAAGGTCGAATTGCTCGACCGCAGCGACCAGGATATCTACATCACCTGGGGTGTGATGCCCCTGCGGTAGAGCTCGCTTGAGCGTAGGCACGGCGCCCGGTTCTCGCAGGACGCCCCGGGGGTCGCGCCTTGGGTTCCTGGGCTAGGCCCAGGCGTTCGCGACCGCTGACAAAAGGCGCATGCGGCTTTCGAGCGCGCGTTCGCGGAACCCGGCCCGGGCCAGGTGGCTCACGGCCGGGTTGGAGTTGATTTCAAGGACGCACGCGCGCTCGATGGGCTCGCCCGGGATGTGGCGGAAATCAAGGCCGTAGTGCCGCAGACCGAGAGCGCGCCCGGCGCGCACGGCCCACTCGAGCCAGCCATCGGGCAGCTCATCGAGCAGGACGGGCGTGGCGCCACGGGAGAGGTTGAGGACTGTGTCCTCAACCGGGAGCGGCTCACCGGCCGGGACGATCGAGTCGAAACCGAATCCGCGAGCCACGAGGTGCTGGGTGAGCGCCCCGCGGCGCTGCATGCGACTCAAGAACTTGCTCTTCGTGAAGCGCGGGTCCAAGGACTGGAGCAGCTCTCCCACGGTGCGAAATCCATCGCCCGTGACCGCGGTTGGTGCGCGCTCGTAGCCCACGAGGTACTCACCGTCCAGGAACTCGAGGCGGTACTCGACCCCGTGAATCAGCTCCTGAACCAGGGCGATCGAGTCCAGCTGGAAGACCGTTTCGACGGCGGAGAGCAGTTCGGCTTCCGAGTCGACCCGCGCCACGCCGCGCCCGTGGGACAGGCGGTTGGGCTTGACGATCAGGGGATAGCCTTCGGAGCGCGCAAACTCTACCGCCGGTCGCACGCCGGAGCGATCGGCCAGGCTGGTGTCGTTGAACGCGCGCGGCGCGAGGGCGCGTTCGGTGCGCGGGGTACGGAAGCCGGCGCCGCTCAAGACCAGCGAGGCGTAGTGCTTGTCCGAGGCGAGGTGACTGGCCGCGGCCAGGTTCAAAGGCACCCGCAGGCCGACGATGGCCTGGGCGTGGCCGCGGCCGTCGGATAGCTCCCACAGGTAGCCAAACGCGGGGTCGAGCACGCGAGCCTGGAGGCCGAGGCGTTCGGCGGCGTCGAACAGGAGGCCGAAGCCGCCGCTCTCGGAGGCGCTGGAATCGTCGCGGGTCATGTGCGTTGGGGGGAGAAGCGGCTACCAGCCGAGGACGCGGGCGAAGACGAGCGGCGCCACGATGGTCGCGTCGCTCTCGATGACGAATTTAGGTGTTTCCGGCGCTAGCTTGCCCCAGGAGATCTTCTCGTTGGGGACCGCCCCCGAATAGGAGCCGTAGCTGGTCGTCGAATCACTGATCTGACAGAAGTAGCCCCAATAGGGACACGGTTCACCGAGGTCCTGGTGAATCAACGGCACCACGCAGATCGGGAAGTCCCCTGCGATGCCGCCACCGATCTGGAAGAAGCCGACGCCCGGGTTGCTCGCGTCTTCGCGCGCGGGCCGACTGGCCTCGAGGTACCAATCGATCAGCTGCGCCATGTACTCAAGGCCCGAACGAACCGTCGTGATGTTCTGGATGTCGCCGGCGCGGACGTGGCTGACGAAGATGTTTCCGAGGGTCGAGTCTTCCCAGCCGGGGACGAACAGCGGCAGGTTCTTCTCGGCTGCTGCGATCAGCCAGGAGTCCTTCGGATCGATTTGATAGTCGGCTTTGCTCAGCTTCTCGCGCAGCAGCTGGTAGACGAACTCGTGGGGCAGGAATCGCTCGCCCTGGCTGTCCGCACGCTGCCAGAGTTCGAGGATGTGGTGCTCGATGGCACGGAACGCTTGCTCTTCGGGGATGCACGTGTCCGTGACGCGATTGAGCCCCTGGTCTTCGAGTGCCTTCTCGTCCGTCGGCGACAGATCGCGGTAGTTGGGCAGCCGCTTGTAGTGGTCGTGAGCGACCAGGTTGAACACGTCTTCTTCGAGGTTCGCGCCGGTGCAACAGATCCCATGGACCTTGCCCTCCCGAATCATCTCGGCCAGGGACAGCCCCAGCTCCGCGGTGCTCATCGCCCCGGCCAGCGTGACCAACATCGTGCCGCCCGCATCCAGGTGGGCCACGTAGGCATCGGCCGCATCGACCAGGGTCGCGGCGTTGAAGTGGCGATAGTGGTGGCGGAGGAACTCGGAAACGGTCATGGGCGAGGGGCGTGGGGGGCGCTGCAAGCTACCGGAGCAGCCCCAGGGAATCGACGCACTCGCGGCCAGAAGGCGATTCCTCCACCGCCCCAGCCATCCGGGCCGGCCTCAGGCCGATTTCGACGAACGGAACTGCAGCTCGTGGAGCCGCTGGTAGGCACCGCCGGCGGCCAGCAACTGCTCGTGGGTGCCCTGCTCGACCAGCTCGCCACGGTCGAGGACCAAGATTCGGTCGCAGTTCCGGATGGTTGAAAGGCGGTGCGCGATGATCAAAGCGGAGCGCCCCTCGAGCAATTCTTCGAGCGCCACGCCGAGGACCTCCTCGGTGCGCGTGTCGATGTTGGAGGTGGCCTCGTCGAGGATGACCACTTCAGGTGCGCGGGCCAGGGCGCGAGCGAACGCGACCAGTTGGCGCTCGCCGCTCGAGAGTTGCTTGCCGCGCTCGCCCACAGGTTGCTCAAGGCCGAGCGGGAAGCGGCTCAAGATCTGGGTCAGGCCGAGCCGGTCGGCCGCTTGGCGGGCGGCGGCGGCATCGACCGCGTCTTCGGGGTGCTGACCGCGGCCGCCGAGGCGCAAATTGTCGAGGACCGTGCCCTCGAACAAGAACACGTCCTGGGGGACGGTGCTGATGCGCGAGCGCAACTCGGCGACCGCGAAGTCCTTCACGTCCTGACCGTCCAGTCGAATGTGCCCTGAACCGCGGTCGTACAGGCGAACCAGCAGTTTTCCGATCGTTGTCTTGCCCGAACCGGTCGCGCCGACGATCGCGATGTGCTCCCCGGGCTGGATTTCGAAAGACAGCGAGCGCAGGACCTCTTCGTCGGGCCGGCTCGCATAGGTGAAGCGCACGTCTTCGAACTCGACGCGCCCCGCGCGCTTGCCCGGAACCCGCGGGTTCAAAGGTTCCGAGATGGTCTCGTCCACGTCCATCAGCGAGAAGATCTTGGCCGCCGCGGTCATCGCGTTTTGCATGACCGTGTACTTGAGCGACAGGTCGGTCAGCGGCTGGAAGAACTTGGCCATGTAGTCGATGAACAGGAACAAGACGCCGAGCGTCAGGGTCCCCGTGGCTTCTCCGAACCAGCTCGGCAGGCCGCTGGCGATCGCATCCCCGAGAACCAAGCGACCTCCGAACCACAGGATCAGCGCGGTCGCAAGGGCGCCGAGCAGTTCGGTGATCGCCGAGAGCAGGGACTCCCACTTCACGGCGACGAGCTGCGCGTCGCGCATGTCGTCGTTGAAATTCGCGTGCTGACCTTCGAAGCGTCGCTCGGCCCGGAACGACTGGATCAGGGGCATGCCGCCAAAGCTCTCGTGCAAGAACGAAGCCAGGGCGGAACGCCGCACCACGAGAATCTCGTAGGCGCTCCTGACCTTGCCGCGCACCCACAGGGTCAGCCACAACAGCACCGGAACGACCAAGAAACTGGTCAGTGCGAGCGGCCAGTTCAGCGCGAGCAGGACCGCGGCCATCGCAGCGAGGTTCACGAAGTCGCCCAGGATCGTGACGACGCCGGAGGAGAACATCTCCTGCAGGGCCTCGATGTCGGTGGTCAGGCGCCCAACCAAACGTCCGACCGGTGTTCGGTCGTAGAACGAGCTCGAGAGCTTCTGCAGGTGAGCGAACAGCGCTTTGCGCAGGTCCAGCAGCGCATTTTGGCCGGCCAGATCGATCCACCACAGTTGGAGTCGGCGCAGGAAGAACTCGATCCCCGCCGCCGCGGCAAACGTGCCGATCAGCACCGACAAAGGCGAGGCGCCGCCCGGGATCAGGCCGTCCACCGTGGCGCTCCAGCGCTCGAAGAGACCGACGACCTTGGCCCACGCCCCGGTCGGTTCGCGGGGGACGAGAAAACGATCCAAGGCCAGCGCGACGAGCGTCGGCTGCAGGAGCCGCAGGGCCTGATTGATGAGCAGCAGCGCGAAGGCCGCGAGCAGCCGGTAGCGCTCGGGGTGCACGTAGGTCCAAAGCCGCTTGAGCAGCGACCAGTCGAGCACGCCGACTCGGATTTGCTCCTTGCCCTCGAGCTCCCAGGCTGCGCGTTCGGGTTGAGGGGAGCTCACGAGGGACCTCCGGTGGGCACCGAGTTGGGCTGGCGATCGTCGCTGGCCGGTTGCTCCTCCTGGGAGCGCCACAGCTCGGCGTAGGTGCCGCCGGCGGCGAGAAGGTCCCCGTGGGTGCCGCTTTCGGAGATGGCTCCGTCTTCGAGCACGACGATCAGGTCCGCATGCCTGACCGTGGAGAGGCGGTGGGCCACGATCACGGTCGTCCGCTCGCGCATGATCGGTTCGAGCCCGGCGAGGATCGCGTCGGCGGTGGCGGTGTCCACGGCCGAAAGCGTGTCGTCGAGCAGCAGCAGACTCGGCCGGACGAGTACCGCGCGGGCGAGAGCTGTGCGTTGGCGCTGGCCGCCCGAGAGGTTGACGCCGCGCTCGCCAACCAGGGTCGCGAGGCCCTCGGGGAGCTGGGCGAGATCGCTGCCGAGCTGGGAGATACGAACCGCTTCGTCGATCTCCTCGCTCGAGGCACCGTGGGATCCGAGCGCGATGTTCTCTGCGAGGCTCGCGCTGAACAGGAACGGATCCTGGGGGACCAGGGCGATGCCCGCGCGGACCGTGGATGGCTTGAGCCGAGTGGCGTCGATTCCGTCGTAGAACAGGACGCCCCGTTCGACTTCCGTTAGCCGGGCGAGGACGTTCATCAAGGTCGTTTTTCCGGAGCCGGTGCGGCCGACGATGCCGAGTGTTTGCCCAGCTTCCAGACGCAGATCGACGGCATCCAGGATGCGCCGACGCGGTGCGGCTTGGCCACGGCTGCCTTCGTCGTCGGACAGCGCCGCACGCTCGTCCCCGCGGTCGATGGTCAGCCCGCGCAATTCGACGCCGCCGCTCAGACCTTCGAACGCGAGGGGATCCGCCGGATCGGGCAGGGTCTCTTCGGCGTCGAGCACCTCGCCGAGCCGCGCCAGAGAGGCCGCGCCGCGCTGGAGCGAGCTGATCACGAAACCGAGCACCGCGGTCGGCGCGGCGAGCAACTGGAGATAGAACAGGAACGCCACGAAGTCGCCGGTTTCGATCTCGCCGCGCAGGGCCCGCGGAATACCGATGCCCAGCGTGATCGCCGTCGACAGCGCGGCCAGGATCATCATCATCGGCCACAGCTTGATGCGCGCCCGGGTGACTTCGAGGTTGAGGTCTCGATAGTGCTGGGCATGCGCTTCAAAGCGGCCCCGGTCGGCGCCTTCGAGCCCCATGGTCTTGATCACGAGGCTGCCCCCCAGGCTCTCGGAGATCTTGTCGCTGATCTCACCCATCGACTGCTGAGCTGCGCGCGAGCCGATTTGAATCGCTTGGGCCAGGATCCGGGCGCGCCACAGGAAAAACGGAAAGGGCAGGAGCGCCCAGAAGGTCAGCTCGGCGCTAACGCTGATCATCATCGTGAGCCCGATGCCGTACAGCAGCAGAGTCTCCGCGATGTACAGGAAGACCGGCCCCGTCAAGCCCTGCACGTGCTGCACGTCGTTCATTCCGCGCGACATGAGCTGGCCTGTCGTCGTGCGCAGATAAAAGGAAGGAGACAAGCGGGTGAGCTTTGCGTACAGCTCTTCGCGCAAGTCGTGCACCACACGCCGGCTGGTGCCCAGGATCGTCCAGCGGCTTGTGACGCGCGTGACCGCGCCTGCGATGGCGACGATCACGATCCAAAACACCGCGGTGCCGAGCAGCTCGGCGCCGCGTTCCGCGTCCAGGCGACCGCCCTCCAGGGCGGCCGCTTCGAGGTTGCTGATCGAATCGCCGAGCAGGCGGGGGATCGCGAGTCTCAGCCAGATGGCCGCGACCAGCGCGCCGAAACCGAGCCCATACGCCAAGCCGTACCGCTTGTAGTACGGCACGATGCGCAGCAGAGGACGCAAGCTCGTCGCGTGGGTCTGTCCGTCGAAGGGCGGAGTCACAGGAAGGCGGATCCTAGGCTGGAACGGGTCGATTCTCCCGAGGTCCCGGCGAGCTTTCCGGCAAGCGCGCGCGGTTTGGCCGATGCCGGCAAGGGGAGTGGACATGAAGGGAGCCCGATCGGTGACGACCGGGCTCCCTCGGGCAGGGGTGAGCTCGCCGGAGCGAGCCCTGCTAGATCAGTTGCCGGTGATGCCAGCGATCAGCTTCGGAATTTCGGCCATGAGGCCCTTGGCCTTGTCCATGGCGCCGGAGAGGGCGTCGCCGGAGCCGCTGGTGAGGCTCGAAATCAGATCGGGGAGTTGACCCTGGATGTCGGTGAGCTTCGAGAGCTTCTCCTTCATGCCTTCGGTCAGGTTGCCGGAGCCTCCCTTGAGGCTGTCGATCGCCTCGGTGATCTTCGGCTGGAAGCCGCCAAGGCCTTTGGCGAGCATGTCTTTGCCCATGTCGCCAATGTTCAGGTCTCCCATGTCTCCCATCTTTTCGAGGGCATCGCCGGCCATGTCCTTCGCATTTCCAAGAGCGTCGCCGGCCATGTCCCCTGCGTCTCCGAGGGCGTCGCCGGCCGTGCCGGCAGCGTCCTCAATTCCGTTTTGGGCTGCGGAGGCGATGTCATTGGCTTTTTCACAGCCGAGGGGGGCGAGCAGAAGAGGCAGGGCGGCGAGGGCGCCCAAAGTGCGCTGAGTGCGGTTCATAGCTAGTAGAGGGTTCGAATTCGTGGCCTTCGGGACGACCTGAATGGCCGGGGCCGGACCGTTCAGTCTGCGTTTACGCGCGATCGGCGCCAGGAATTCTCACTAGATCGCCGTTTGCCCCCGCCTGAAGGGCCCGCAACGGGGGGCGCCGGCCCGGATCGCCCGAACCGGCACACAGGCCATTCCCACCCATTCAGCCCCGTTGAGTCCGCCGACCGGGGCCTAGGGAGCGGGGCGCGGGGCGAATTTCCGCCCAGCGCCCCGCACCATCCCTGATCGTGGGGATGTCCTAGTAGTTGATGTAGGTCAGGTGGCGGGTGGGTTTGACCTCACCCACGATCGGCAAGGGGAGGGGGGTGCCGATCAACCAGCTGAAGTTGCTGGCCATGTCGATGAACGTCGAATTGTTGGGGGTGATCGAGCTCGAGAAAGCGGGGAAGCCTCCGCGGGTTACGCCGCCGTAGTTGTTGTCAATCGAGATCTCGACCGTGCCGCTGGTCGGGCAGGTGTCGATGTGCTGGAACAGGCCTTCGATGACGCTGGCAGCTTCGGGGCCGGGGTAGCTGTTCGAAGTGCTCCAGCGCCCGAGGGAGGTGGTGACCGTGTGCAAGTAGGGCAGCGTCGGGAACACGTTCAGCGAACGGACGCTGTTGCCACAGAAGCTGGCAGCTTCAAGGCTCCCCAGGCTCATCTGAGGGTTGAGGAACGTGAGCGGGCACATGCACACGTCGACGATTTTCTGGTAGAGGCCCTGGGCGATGCGGTCCTCAGCGAGGCACACCGCTTCGATGCGGCGGATGGCTTCACCGACCACATCGCCGTCGTTCATCGGCGACAGGGACGGGACGAACGGGTTGGCCAGGGTGTCCGGGCCGACGATGGCGAAGCTGGTGGTCGGGTCGAAGACGCCCGGGTAGGTCGAGTAAATCGGCATGTGCTGGAATAGGTCGCAGCCGTGGTGCAGCACAACGCTGTTCTCGAAGATGCCCGTAGCGCAATCGAGCGCGTAATCCACGTAGCCGTAATAGAACGCCGTGGGGACGCCCTCGAGCAAGCTGTTCGGAATCTGTGAACCCGGGGGGACCGGGCTACCGTCGTACTCGAAGTCGACCTTCGCGGCGAAGCGCCAGACTTGGTAGCCGCCGAAGCCACCCTGTTCTTCCCAGGTGCGGGTGTAGTCGAGGGTCAATTCGCCCCTCATCAGGGAGTTGCCGCCGCAGTCGAGAATCTCGATGTCGGATAGGAACGAACCGCAGGCGAGCGTCGGCATCGGCGGGCTGATCTCGATGATCCGGCAGGCCTGGGCACTCAGGCCGCATTCGTCCCAGCGATCCCCCTGACCGACCATGCTGATCGGGGGCAGGGGCGGCAGGTCGAGGGTGGCCGGGGCGCAACAGGCCGGGGAGCTGAGGCCGTCGGGACCGAAGCACTGGGCCTCGGCGGCGGGCACGAACGCGGCCGCAACGGCCAACGGAGCGAGGAATTCGAGGAGTCGCATGGGGAATCTCGTCTGGGACAGGAATGGAGGAGTCCGCCGGCGTGATCGTCGGCTGTCCCAGGGAGTGCGCCCCGCCTGCGAGGCGAACGGAGTTTTCTCCCAGTAGTTCAATCGATTCCCTGGAGGCCCGAGGAACGCTCCGGGAGGCAGCTACGGGGTGGCGGGCAGCCCCAGGCGTCGTCTCAAGCGCTCCCGGGCCGTGTGCAGCCGCGAATGAACGGTCCCGACTGGCAGTCCCAGGACCCCCGCAATCTCCGCCTGAGGGAGGTCGCCGGATGCCGCGAGGCCCAGCACGACTCGCAGGTCGGCGGGTAGTTCGCCGATCGCACGCAGCAGTCGCAGCGCGCCTTCGCGATCGGCCAGGGCCTGGGCTGGCTCGCGACCGGGGCCGGACATCTGGTCGCCGGAGTTCCCGGTGATCTCAGACCGGTTGGCGCGGCGGCTGGCTTTCAAGGCCTCTCGAACCGCGATGCGGTACATCCAAGTGGAGAGCTTGGCCTCTCCGCGGAATCGTCCGATCGAGCGGAGGACCGCGGCGAACGTCTCTTGGACGGCGTCCTCGGCGAGATCTGCTCGGCTGGTAATTCGCAGGGTCAGTTGACGAAGCGCTGGCTGGGCCTGTTGGAACAACTCGCCCAGCGCGCGGGAACGGTCGGGTTCAGGGCCGGCGATGCGGCGCAGGAGTTCGGTTTCGGACTCGATCACCGATCTTCTCCGGTTCGATAGGTCCGGGCCGGCTCTCGATAGGTCGAGGGCCGGGGGGTCGTGATCGCCCGCCAGCTGTGGATGGCGGCTCGAATCGCAAAGAAGCTCCCCAGTGCCACGGGCTCCCAGTCGGCGCGCCGCCAGGCGTCCAAGAACAGCACCAGCGCGAGGACCGAGAGCAGGAACGCCCACATGGTCTGGAACATCAGGTCGAACCAGGCTTTCGACCTCAGGACCCCGAGGTAGTCCTTCTCTTTTCGCGTTCCGCTGACCGCAAAGCGCAGCTCGAAAAATCTCGTGATGTTCAGGAGCAGCGGGACCGTCAAGCCGGCGCTCAGCAGGGCGAACTCATCCCAGGACCTCAGGCTGCAAACCAAGGCGACCAGCGCGAGAAGGAGCAGATCGAGGCCGATCTCGAATCGAATGCGGCGGAATGGCTGCTTGCTCCGTACTTCCAGGGATTCCAAGTCCGGCGGTCCGGCGGAAACGTCGAGCAGCTCGCTCAGCGACGACTCCAAGTCCTCTAGCGAAGGTGTCCGTGGGTTCAGCTCTTCCGTCATGGCGCCTGTTCAGAGTCGGCTGGCGCTGGCAGCTTCATCCGAATCGTTGTTTTTCGTTCGACGGGTGCCGCAGGGGGGCGCGGGACGCCCCAGGGCGCGGCGAATCGCTCTTGAACTGGATCCGCGTTCTCCGGAATCGCCACCGGCGGCCAGAGCGGGTCCAGGGGGTTCCAGCCCCATCGAATCAGGCCCTCGCCGAGCGCCAGCAACGGTTCCTGCTCGGTGTGGGCGAACAGCAGCAAGTCCACCCGGCTGTGCCCAAGCCATGTTCATCAAGGCGCGTTGGCGATGGGGCTGTGGGCGAAGACGCCCGCGCCGGGCAGGAGCTGGAGCTCGCTTAGGCGACCCGCTCGGCGTCCGGGGGGTCCTCGTCCTTGCGGGCTTGGCGGGCCTTGACCTCGGCCTGTTCGATCGCTTCGCGCAGGTGGGCGGCGAGCACACGAACGTTGGGCTCGAGCACCATGGAATCGTGGTCGCCGGGAACTTCTTGGACGCGCACGTCCTCGCAGTAGCGGCTCCAGCCGTTGTCTTCGAAGATCACCTCGCGCCACTGGTTGGCGAGGCGTCCGCCAGAGAGCTGGTACTCGACCGGGAGCTTGGGCCGGAACAGATGCAGCGCGCCCTCAAATTCGGACATCTTGTACTTGGACAGGGAGGCGCGGAAGGCTTGCTCGATCGCTTCGTTGTGGAATCGATGTCCTTCCACCTCGGCCGGCTCGCCGCGTTTGCGGCGTTGCTCAATCTCCCAGGCCACGCGGTTTTTGACCCAGTCGGCGAAGTAGCCTGCGCCGCGGCGGCGGATGCGCTGGGCGTGGATCGAAAGCTTGTCCGCGGCGGTGATCGGGTCGCGATAGGGCAGCGGCGTGTCGAGCAGGATCAGCGCGCCGACTTCCTGACCCTCGGCGCGCAGCTGGCGCGCCATTTCGAAGGCTGCGATGCCCCCGCCGGAGAAGCCGCCCAGCAGGTAGGGGCCCTCGGGTTGAACGGTGCGCAGCTCGGCCAGGTAGTCGCGGGCGGCCTCCTCGAAGGTGGCGTGGGGTTCCATGTCGCCATACAGGCCGCGGGCCTGCACGCCGTAGAACGGCCGGTCGGCTCCCACGAGGTTGGCCAGGTGCCGCAAGTTGAGGACGTTGCCAAACATGCCTGCGACCAGGAAGAACGGTGTGCGCTGTTTGGCGCGCTCGCCGCTCGAGAAGTGCATCGGCACCAGGTGTGTGAAGCGGCGCGCGGGGCGGCGGGTCGCGCCGGATTCGGAGCGGTCCTGCTCGCCAACGGATTCGCGCACCATGGCGGCACAGGTCCGCGGGGTCGGCGCTTCGAACAAGACCGACATGGGGTAGTCCACGGAATAGCTCTTCTTGATGCGTGCGAACAGCCGCACCGCAATCAGCGAGTGCCCGCCCAGCTCAAAGAAGCTGTCTTCGGCGCCGACCGGTTGAACGCCCAGGAGCTCTTCGAAGAAGCCCGCGAGGGTCTTCTCGATCTCGCCTTCGGGCTCCACGTACGGCGCGAGGTGCGTGGGACGGTCGAACTTGGCGCCGCCTTCGGCCGGCTGAACAACCGCAGACCGCTCGGCGTCGAGCGCGAGCGCTTCGAGGTCGATCGACGTGACCAGAGCGCGCGGGCCGCCTCGTTCGGCGAGTAGGCGCGCGAAGGCGTCGGCGCCCTCCTCGGGGCGAATGCCCATCTCGAGCCGCGCGGCGAAGGCCGCGTCGACGTTGGCTTCGGTAGCGGCGCTCTCGTCGCGGTCGAGGCTTTCCGGAGCCGGGGCCGGCTGATGAGCGAAATCGGGCAGCGCTTCGAGCCGCTTGATGGTGAAGGAGTCTGCCCGCAGAACGACGCGACCCTCAAGGTCGGTCAAGACCACGTCGAAACTCGCGAAGTCCGTGCCGCCGCGGTGGCTGGGGGAGAGCTTGATCCACGAGCGCAGCTCACGCGGAAGTGGCCCGAAGACCTCCACGTGTCCATAGCGCACCGGGACCCACAGGCCGAGTTCCGGCCGGTAGCCCTCGATCAGCTCCATGGCATAGCCGGTGGCGATGTCGAGCAAACCTGGGTGCAGGGCGTAGTCGCTCAGATCTTTGGCGAACTCACGCGGCAACTCCAAGCGAGCGAGCGCTTCGCCGTCGCCCATGCGCACTTCGCGTAGCACACCCCAGCGCGGCCCGAAGACCAGGTGGGCTTCCTGGGCGACCTGCAGAGGTTCTCCGCCCTTGGGCGCGGAACGAACCGGCTCGCCGGTGCGCTCCTCGATGGTCGTCAGATCGACGCGCGGCGAGCTGGGGAGCGACTTGAGCAGCAGCGTTGCGGTGGCATTGCGCTCCCAGCCTTCGGACCCATCGGGCAAGTCGCGCAGGGTGGCAATCGAGAACGCGTAGCCGGCCGAGGTCTCGTCGAGGGTTACGCGCACGCGACGCGCGAGATCATCGGGGACGTAGAGACCTGAGAAGAAAATCAGGTCCTCGATGGCGAACTCACCCTTTTCGCCTAATTCGACGAGCGCGGCGCGGGCTAGCTCCAGATAGCCGGTACCGGGCAGCAGTGCATAGCCGTCCAGGGTGCGGTGTTCGTCGAGGACCCAGTGCTTCTCGGTTTCAAATTGGCTTTCGAAGCGGTGGGTGTCGGTGCCGCGGCGACGGCGCGTTTGGAGCAGTGGGTGATCCGAAGGTTCGGGCGCGCTTGCTTCGCGAGCCGCGGGCCCCTTGCCAAGGCGCGCAGCCATACCGACTTCGGTCCACATGCCCCAGGCTAGACTGAGTTCGAAGCGGTCTGCGGGCTTCGATTGGCGCTCGACAAATGCATCGAGGAACGCATTCGCAGCCACGTAATCTACTTGGCCGGCGAGCCCGAGCCAGGCGCTGGTCGAAGAGAACGCCACCAGGAAGTCGAGCGGCTCCTGACCGAGCGCTTCTTCAAGCACGAGCGTGCCGTGCAGCTTGGGGCCGAGCACCTGTTCAATGCTGTCTTGCCGGCGTCCGACCAGCGGGCCGTCCGAGAGGACTCCGGCCGCGTGGATCACGCCATGCAGGCCGCCGAGCTGCTCGCGCGCTTCTTGAACAATCTCGGTGATGCGGGCGACGTTGGTCACGTCGCCGGCGCGCACGTGGACGGTTGCGCCCAGGGCCTCGAGCTCTTGCACGGCGAGAATGCGCTCCGACGTCGCGTCGCCGGGACCATTCATGCGAGTCCAGGACTCCCAGCGATCGCGGTTCGGAAGCTCTGAGCGCGATAGCAGGATGAGATTTGGCTGCGCGGATTCCGACAGGCGCCGGGCAATGGACAGGGCGATGCCACCCAGGCCGCCGGTGATCAGGTAGGTGCCGCCCTGACGCAAGGTGGGTAGCTCGGGAGCTGCTTTGGCCGGAGCCGCGCGACGCTCCTGGCGCTGCTCGAACCACGTGCCGCCGCGCACGGCGAACACGCCACGCTCCGGAGCGTGCTTGGCGAACGTCACCAGCGACCGGGACGCTTGCTCGCGCCTGGCTGCGTGTTCGGCGTCGCGCCCGAACAGGCGCTTTTTGGCGTGATCTAGCTGAAGGTCGACCGCCGAGCAGGTAATGCCGGCGAGTTCGCGCGGGATTACGCGCACCGGTCCGAGAACCGTCGCCTTGACCGGGTCGCCGATGCCTTCCCCCGCGACGTTTTGGGTGCGGTTCGTGGCGACCAGCAAGCGCACGCCGGAGGTTGCGTCTTCGGCGGCCAAGGCCTGGGCCAGGAAGACCAGGGAATAGAAGCCCGAGTGCAACACACGGTGCAAGTACGAAGAGCCGGGCCGGAAACCCGCGTCCTCGGTGACCAGCCACAGGTGCAAAATCGACTTGGGTGTACGGCCGTGAGCCATCAGTTCGCGGACCAACTCACCAAAGCCGGCGTCGCCCTGCTCGGGTGGCAGGGTGTAGCGATCCTCATCGAGGCGCGCGAATGCGTCCCCGACTTCCACCGTGGTGACCGTTTCGCCGCGTGAGCGCAGGTCGCGCACAGCCTCCTGCCCGACGCCGCCTTCATCGAGGAACACCAACCAGGGACCCTCGGGAGCGCTGGAACTCGCCGGAGCTTGTTCGACCCACTTGGGTGCGTAGTACCAGCGGCTCGAGTCTTCGAGTTTTTCAATCGCCGGACCGGAGTCGGCCCGGCTTTGCGCGGCCGGTTGACCCGGGTCGATCCAGTAGCGCTGGCGTTGGAACGCGTAAGTCGGCAAGTGGACCAGGCGCCCGCCCGAGCCGACCAGCTCGACCGGATCGAGATCGAGTCCGGCCGCCCATAGGCGCCCGTGGGCGGTGCGAATCGAAAGGCGATCGTCGAGGACCTCCTCGGCGTGACGCAGGCTCGGAATCGCGGTCCCTCGCGACTCGGTCAGCGCGGTTTGCTGGCGCGCCAGCGAGCTGAGCGTCCGACCCGGTCCGACTTCGAGCAAGACTCGACCCGGCTCGGCGCACAGGCACGCGATGCCGTCGGCAAAGCGCACCGTGCCGCGCAAGTGGCGAACCCAATAGTCCGGGTTGGTGGCTTCGGCGTCGCTCAGCCACTCGCCGGTCAGGTTCGAGACGATCGGAATCGTTGGAGCGGAGAGTTGAATGGAGCGCAGGTACGCGCCGAATTCTTCGAGGATCGGCTCGAGCAACCTCGAGTGGGCGGCGATGTCGATCGCGATACGGCGCGCGTCCACGTCGCGGGCGAGCAGGTCGGCTTCGAGCTTCGCCAGGGCTTCCTCGCGCCCCGAAGCAACGCACAGCTCAGGGGCGTTGATCGTCGCCAGGTCTAGGTCGTCGCCGAGCAGCGGTTTGAGCTCTTCAGCGGACAACGGTACCGATAGCATCCCGCCCTTTTCGACACGTTCGAACAACTCGCCACGCAGGGAGACCAGGCCCAGAGCATCTTCGTAGCGGAACACCCCGGCCAGGTGAGCTGCGGTGTTTTCGCCCAGCGAGTGCCCGATCAAGGCGGCCGGCTCGAGCCCGCGGCGAAGCCACAGGTTGGCTAAGGCGGTTTCGATGATGAACAGCGCCGGGAGCTGAAGCGACGGCCGCTCCAACTCAAGCGCCAGAGCTTCGCGGTCTGCACCCTTGGCAGGGAACACCCATTCGGCGAGCCGGATTCCTCCACGCTGCTCGAACAGGCTAAATCCGCGCTCCACTTCGGCGCGGAACTCGGCGTCTTGTTCAAAGAGGTCGCGCGCCATGTCGAGGTGCGGTGCGCCCCCTCCGGGCAGGAGGAAGACGCAGGTCGCTGCGCTTTCGCCTGAGTTGGGCCGGAACGCGATGTGTGAGGCCACGCGCCGCGGGTCGCGGGAGGCGAGCTGTTCGATCGCGTCCTGGCGGCTCGCCACGGCGATGGCCCGGCGGTGCGCGAAGGTGCGCCGGCCGACAGCCAGGGTGCTCGCGACATCGCGGAGCTCGAGGTCTGGGTCCGCTTCGAGGCGTGCGGAGAGCTTCGAGCAGACTTCGTCGAGCGCCGCGCGGTTGCGCGCAGAGATCAGGAGCAGCTCGCTGCCCGAGTCGGCTGCACTCGAATCCGCCGGAGCACGCTCGGGCGCCTGTTCGAGGATGACATGGGCGTTCGTTCCGCCGACGCCCAGCGAGGTCACTCCGGCGCGGCGGGGCGCGCCGCTCGTTTTCCATTCGGCAAGCTTGGCGTTCACATAGAACGGCGAGCTTTCGAGTTCGAGCTCCGGGTTGGGCGATTCGAAGTGCAAGCTCGGCGGAAGCTGCCCGTGGTAGATCGCAAGCGCAGCTTTGATCAGGCTGGCGCCGCCCGCGGCGGTGTCCAGGTGGCCGATGTTGCCCTTGACCGACCCGATGCCACAGAACCCAGTTTCTTCGGTGTCGAGGCGATACGCCGCGGTCAGCGCTTGAATTTCGATCGGGTCGCCGGTCGGCGTACCCGTGCCATGGGTTTCGACGTAACCAATCGAATCTGCGGAGACGCCGGCCACCGAAAGGGCTTCCGAAACGCAATTGGTTTGACCATCGACACCGGGCGCGAGGTAGCCGGCCTTGGAAGCACCGTCGTTGTTGACCGCGCTGCCCTTGATGACCGCATAGATCGGATCGCCTGCTGCGAGCGCGTCTTCGAGCCGCTTGAGAGCGACGGCCACGGTGCCCGATCCGAACACGGTGCCTTCGGACTCCGCATCGAAGGCGCGCACCTGGCCGGTGGGCGAGAGGATTTCACCCTTTTCGAACCGGTAGCCGCGACCGTGGGGGAGCTCGATGGTCGAACCGCCGGCCAACGCCAAGTCGCACTCGCGGGCGATCAAGCTGGCTGCGGCCTGATGGACGGCGACCAGACTCGTCGAACAGGCGGTCTGCACCGAGACACTGGGTCCGGTCAGGTTCAGACTGTAGGAAACGCGGGTGGCCAGAAAGTCCTTGTCGTTGCCGGTGTGGCGCAGCAGGAACAGCCCGACATCGTCGACTAGGTCTTGGTTCGACAGGATGTTGAACGCGAAGTAAGCCCCCATTCCGCAGCCGGCGAACACGCCGATCTCGCCATCGAACTGGCCCGGAATGCAGCCGGCGTCTTCGAGCGCCTCCCAACTCACTTCCAGGAAGTGGCGGTGCTGCGGGTCCATGATGGCGGCATCCTTGGGCGACAACCCGAAGAACTCCGCGTCGAACGACTCCATGTCCTCGAGCATCACCCCGCGCTTCACGTAGTCGGGTCGACGGAGCATCTCCTCGGGCACGCCCGCCGCACGCAGTTCTTCGTCCGTCAGATCACGAATCGACTCGACCCCGTCGCGCAGGTTGCGCCAGTAGGCCTCGGGGCCGCGGGCTCCCGGGAGGTGGCACCCGATCCCGCAGATCGCGATCTCGAGGCCGCTCGGTTCGGATTCGGGTTCGTTCGACAAGGCTGGAGGGGAATCCCAAGAGGCGCAGCCCGACAACAGGAGGCCCGGGGGAAGGTCGGTTCGATCTTAGGCGGGAGGGCGACGAGCGCCGCGGCGGCCGCGGGCGGCCAGAGCGCTGCGGCGAGCTTCGCCGCGCTTGGCGCTGGCTTTGGCGCCTTCGGAGCTGCCGCCCGTCGTGAGGAAGTCCGCCAGACCCTTGATCGTCGGGAAGCGGTAGAGGTCGGTCAAGGAGACCGGGCGCTTCAGAGCCGCAACCAGGTCTCGATGGAGCTTGACGACCAGCAGAGAGTGCCCGCCGAGCTCGAAGAAGTTGTCCTCGGCTCCGACCTGCTCCAGGCCGAGAACCGTCCGCCACAGGTCCGCCAGCGACGACTCGAGCTCGGATTCGGGAGCTCGGTACTCCATCTCGCGGGTCTCAAGAGCCTCAGGCCTGGGCAGGGCAGCGCGATCGAGTTTGCCGTTGGGGGTCAGCGGCAGGGCATCGAGCCGCACGATTCGCGCGGGAACCATGTACCCCGGCAGCCGCTTGCGCAGGGCACCCTTCAGCCGGTTCTCTTCGAAGCTCTCTTTCGTGCCGACCACATAGCCGACGAGGCGCACATCGCCGGGGGTGTCTTCACGGGCCAAGCAAACCGCCTCGCGGACGCCAGCACAGTCGGTGATCGCGCTCTCGATTTCGCCCAGCTCGATCCGGTGGCCGCGAACCTTGACCTGGTGGTCGTTGCGACCGAGGAACCCGAGGCTGCCATCGGCGTGGAAGTACGCCAAGTCGCCGGTGCGGTACATCCGCGCGCCGGGGTGGAACGGGTCGGCCACGAAACGCTGGTCGGTGAGGTCGGGGCGTCCGTGGTAACCGCGCACGACGCCGTCGCCGCCGATCCACAACTCGCCCGGAATCCCGGTCGGCATCGGCCGGTGGTTTGCGTCGAGCACGTAGACCCGCGTGTTCGCGATCGGCGTGCCAATCGAAACTTCCCGCGCGCCCGCGACAAAATCTGAGGTCGTCGACCAGATAGTGGTCTCGGTTGGACCATACATGTTGGTCACGCGCCCGCCGGCCACAGAACACAACTCGTCAGCTAGCTCCGGCGAAGTGGCCTCGCCGCCGACCATCATGTGGCGCAGGTTTCCGAGAGCTTTGCGGCTGCGGTCGTCCGCGAGCAACATGCGCGCCATAGATGGCGTGCACTGCAGGTGCGTGACCTGATGGCGTTCGAGGGTTGCGGCCAGCGAGAGGTCCAGGTCGCCTGCAACCGGGACAGTCGGGCGTGAACGTTCCATCAGCTCGGCGATGCGCGGCATGCACTCGAGCATCAGGTCGGTCGACACACCGTAGTCGATGAGGCAGCCGATTTCGTCGACGCCGATGGCCTTGAGTTCGTCCACTCGCGCTAGGCAAGTTTCGGGCGTGCCGAACAGGCCGGACTGTTCGAAGTAGCGGTTGAACGCGTGCTCGAGCACCGCATCCTGTTCTTCTGCGGAGAGGCCGTCGAGGCTGATCTCGGACAGGTCTTCCTTGCTATCTGGGGCGCCGGGGCGCTTGAACGCCGGGAACGACCAGGCGTATTTCTTGACCAAGCCCACCGAGGCTTCCAGGTAGCTCTTGAGCGGCCCGCGAACGGTCTCGCGCACCTGTTCCAAGTCCTCCGCGACATAGGTGTGCAGCATGATCGTCACGACACCGGTCGCGGGATCGAAACCAGCCTCGGCGCGAGCCTCGCGGTAGATTCGGATCTTGTCGGCGACATCTTCGACGCTTTGACCAAGCAAATGCGTCAGCACGTTGGCACCCAGCCGGCCCGCGATGCGGTAGGTCTCGGGGTTGCCGGCCGAAGTGATCCAAATGGGAAGCTCAGGCTGCATCGGGCGCGGCAAGGTCTCGCGGGCGACCTTTTCACCGAACGGGTTTTCGAACTCCACCGACTCGCCGCGCCAAAGGCGCCGAACGACGTCGATGTTGTCCACCATCACCTGCTTGTTAGCCTTGAAGTTCTCGGGCGCGAGGACGAAGTCGTCCGGCTGCCAGCCCGAAGCGAAGGCTATGCCCACGCGACCTCCTGAGAGGTTGTCGACCACGGCCCATTCTTCGGCGACCCGGATCGGGTGGTGCAACGGTAGGACACACGAGCCGGCGCGGATCCCGATGTTCTGGGTGGTCGCGGCGATGGCGGCCGAGATGACCGAGGGATTCGGGAAGGGGCCGCCGAAGGCGTGGAAGTGACGCTCGGGCGTCCAAATCGCTCGGAATCCGTACTCGTCGGCGAGCTTGGCCGACTCGAGGGTCAGGCGATATTTCTGGGAGCCGGGCCCGTCGTCGTTGCCCCACAGGAACACCGAGAAGTCAACCTTGGCGGGGTGCTGGGAACAACCGGCCGCGGAGCCCTGGCGCTCGCGGTCGCGGAACACCACGACTTCGAAGCCGCGCGTCAGGCTGTAGGCCAGCTCGAGCACGGAGATGTCGAACGACAGACTGGTGACAGCGCACCAAACGCCCGGCTTTTGATTCGGGTCGCTGGGCAGCTCGACGCGTTCGTCCATGCCGCGGAAGAAGTTCGCGACGTTGCGCGCTTCGACCTGCACGCCCTTGGGGCGACCGGTCGAGCCCGACGTATAGATCAGGTAGGCGAGTCGCGCAGGATCGTCTTGGCGCACGGGCCGCACGGCGGGATGCTCCGCGATGCGCGCCGCGTCGCTGTCCAGTCGCAGCCGCGTGGCGGATTCCGCGCCACGCAAGGAGCCTTCGATTTCAGACGTCGTTACGACGAGCCCGGTGCCCGAGTCTGCGAGCATCCACTCCAGGCGATCGGCTGGATATTCCGGGTCGAGCGGAAGATAGGGCGCGCCGGCCTTCCATACGGCCCACAGTCCGGTGACGAGATCGATCGAGCGCTCCAGGTGCAAACCGACCGGAGACGACGGTCCGGCACCTAGGGCCAACAGTTCGTGGGCCAGGCGATTGGCGCGCTCGTCGAGTTCGCCAAAGGTGCACGTTTCGCCCTCGAAATGCAGGGCGATCGCGGACCGATCTGCGTCTACGCGCGCTTCGAGCAGCGAAGCGAGATCCCCCGTTTGGACCGGGCCGCGATGCACCGAGCGCCAAGCTTCGGCGCGGGAGTTGCGCTCGTCGTCGGACAGCAACCGGATTTCTGCCAGTCGTGCATCCGGGCGCGCATGAAGCGCGGCGAACCAGACTTCGAGTTGCTTGGCGATCCGTTCGACCGTGACTTCGTCCAATCGCGAGCGATCGAAGACGAGGCGGGCTTGCAGGCTGACGGGGTCGACCGAGAAGGTCAGTTCATGGCCTACCGTGGGCATGGGATCCGTGCCCGCAAACTGCAATCCGACCGGAAACGGGCCACCCGAGGATCCGCCGCGCAGCTCGGGAATTCGCGCGAGGAGGTCACGCATCCACGGCCCGCGACGCGCCGCGCGCTCGATTTCGGTCCCCACCTTGTTGGCGAGACCCTGCAAAGGCTGATCGAGGTCGGGTGCAAAGCGGACGGGAAGTCTCGTGCAAACAAACGGCTCGAGTCCAGCGGCCGCGGCGTCGACTTCCGGGTGGCGGATCGCGATGTCGAAGATCTCTTCGCCGGTGACCCGCGATAGGTAGCCGACGAATCCGGCGGCCAGCTCAAGGGCTCGTGCGGCGGGGTCGCCGCCGGATCCCGCGGGGAGCTGCAAGTCACGTGTTCCGAGTTCCAAAGTGGCGCCAGCTGGAAGTTGGGCGCGCACGTGCGGCAGGCTCGCGGGCTGCGCGTGAATCAAGCGCTGGGTCAGCCGACGCTCGCGCTTTCCGGCTTGGCGCTCGGCGATCCGGTGGATCGCTTGGAGTCGGTCGCTTGCGGGAACCTCGAGCGGTCCGGACACGGCGAGGTTCTCCGGCAGGACCTCGTTGCCTTCGAGATCCTCCAGCGAGGTGAGCCGCAGGACTCCCGAGCCGCAGACGACCTCGATGCCTTGAGGGTTGCTCGCGACGATGCTTCCGGGCGCGCTGCCGGCGGGGGCGGAGTCGCTCGAGATTTCAGCTCCGCGGACCAGCACGGCGCGGTCTCCAAGCTGCGCCTTCGCGATGCCGAATGGATTCGGGTAGGTGCCAAAGTCGAGGGCGCGGACCAAGCGGTCGAGTTCTTCGGCCGGGCGCGACCAGTCGAGCAGTCCAGCGCCGGCCGGGCGTTCGTTGCTGCGGCACAGGCGGCGGTCGCCGGCCGGCTGGGGCGCAGCGCCCTCGTCTCCGGCCAGTAGGCGCAGCGTTAGGCGCTCGAAGCTCTCGAGCCCTGCCTGGAAACACTTGGTGTTGATCGTGAGCGAGGTCTCGCGCGGCGAGACGTCGAAGGCCTCGGTCTCCAGCACGTCGCCGGTGTCGATCCCCGCATCGATCCAGTGCCAGGTGACGCCGTAGGTCTCGACGCCGTCGATCAGCGCCCAGGCCGGGCAAAACAGGCCGGAGTAGGTCGGTAGCGGAGCATCGTGAAAGTTGATCGCGCCGCGCTGGGGCAGGGCGAGAGCCTTTGCGTCCAGCAGCTCAAGGTGCGTGATTGCGAACAGGTAGTCGAACGGCTCGCGGGCGAGCTCCTCGCACCAGGGCCCGTCCAGGTCCCGGCAGGGCAGCCCCTTCGCTTGAGCCCACTCGCGCACGCGCGGGGCGCTCGTGATGACGCCCAGGACCCGAACGTCCGAAGCGAGCAGCAGCTCACCACACTCCATCAGGAGGCTGTCGCCACCTATCAGGTGGCAGGAGAAAGGGGCGCGATCGGACATAGGGGGAGAATAAGGCCATCACGCCCGCTGCGAGCCGCTGGATCGCGGCGGGAGCGGGGGGTGGAGCCGGCTGTCGAGTTCCTCGGGGAAAGCCTGAGGAAGGGAGATTCTTCCCATTCTTCGGCAGGGAATGCCCCGCAACCCGAGCTGATTCTCCCGGCCGGGTATCAGCTGAAAGGCGGCCTGTGGTTGGTTTTCAGGGGGCCGGCGACGGAGTTGCGCACTCTTGATGAATGGAATGGAACTTCCTACCTCTCCAGGCTCCCCGGCCGGGCGGGCGAGCGAAGGCTCTTCCGTGGAAGTCAGCCAACCGGGCGAGAGGACGCCTCCACCGGGGTCCCGGGCTTTCTCGCCCCGGCCCTCGTGAAATCCCTAGGCATCCGGACAGGCCGGTCCAAATCTCTCGAGCTCCAGCTGAATCCAGCCCAGAACCGTGCCCGGGCTCGGTGTCCTCGGCTACTCGGGCGACGACTCGGCCGGCGCAGCGGGCGGCAATTCCATCAGCTCAGGCTGCTGCTCTGCTTGAGGCGCAACCTGAGGCGCAGCGGGCTGGAGGCGCTGTTCCAGTTCCTGGGCTTCTTGAAGGGCTGCCTCCCATTCCTCTTGGGCTTCCACGTAGCGACGGTCCGCGCGCTCGAGCTTGTCGCGTAGCTTCTTCAGCTTCTTGTCGGAGGTTTCGAACTGCTTGCGAAACTCCTCGATTTCGACCGCGCGTGCGTCGCCGCGATCGACGCTCTGCAGCGCGGTCGCCTTTTCGAGCTCGACCCGGGTCAGAGCGTGGCGGTGGGCTTCCTCGGAGGTCTTGAGCGCCAATTCGCTACGGGAGAGCCCGCGCTCGGCCGCAATCAGGCCGGTCCGCGCCTGTTCCGAGCGCGCTGCGGCGTAACTGTACTCGTGGCTCGCGTCCTGAATCCTCAAGGCGGTGCCGTCTTCTTCGGCGATCTTCATAGCGACCTCGGCCTCCTCATAGCGCGCCTTGTAGCGCTTGAGCGACGCGCGGCTGAGGTCTTCTTCCTCTTCGGCCAGCTTGAGATTGCGCTTGGCGACGGCGAGGGCGTCCTCGGCGGCATCGCGCTTGGCGCGCGCTTCACTGATCGGCCCCATGGCCGACTCGGGGACCATCGAGAGCATGGCGTTGTCGATGGTGCGGAGCTTCGCGGAGCCCGAGCAGCTGGCCAATAGGCCGGGAACGAGGAGCCACGGAAGAATTCGATTCGCGATCTTCATTCCGGCGATTGTAGCCGCTCGAGGACGGGTTTCTCCGGCGTTCCACTTCTGGGCCCGATGGGCCCTGAAGTTCTCAGCTGCGCTCGGTACGCGACCAGTCAGCCGAGCGGCGGGCGGTGGCGAAGACCTTGGGCAGCAGCAGCAGCTTCCAGCCCACGTAGAAGGGCGCAGCGGCCAGGGCTTTCAGGTCCGCCAGGCTGCCCCCGCCGGCCCGGATGGCCGCTAGGACGTGGACAAATACGAGCCCGAGGGCGAACAGCGCGTAGTTCTTGGCCGTCCAGGTGGGCAGCGCAACCAGGGCGACCAGCAGCAGGACGTGGAAGGCAAGCGGGAGCAACAGAAGCTCAAGCAGGGGTTCGAGCAGGCGCAAACGGCCGCGCAGCACCTCGCCAGCGAGCTTGGGAGCGTGCTCGACGATCATCCGGAATCGGCCGCCTTCCCAGCGGGCTCGCTGTGTCCTGGCGCCCTGGTCGCCAGGGGGCGCGTCGGCGGCGACGACGGCTTCTTCGACGAATCGCACGCGTTCACCTTGGCGGACGAGATTCAGGTGATACTCGAGGTCCTCGACGATCGAGGCGGCGCCATAAGGGATACGCTCGAGCAGTTCGGCCGAGAGGCCGAAGCCATTGCCGAGAATACCGACCGAGAAGCCAAGGTGCTCGCGCGACTTGGGCCGCAGGTGGTTGAACGCGAGCAGCGCCACGTGCTGCAAGCGAGCGCGCGTCGACGCTTCCGGATCGCCGGAGTGGTAGGGCACCTGGATTCCGCTTGCTCCCGCTTCGAAGGCACCGGCTGCGGCGGTGAACAGGTTTTGGGTGACACGCGTGTCGGCGTCGATGACCAAGAATGCGTCGGGGCGCGCATCGGCCTCCCGTGCGAGGCAGGTGGTGAATGCGTGGTCGAGCGCATAGCCCTTGCCGCGGTTGTTTTCGTCGGTGCGTTCGAAGACTTCGATCTGGAATCGCTCGCGTGAGATCGTTCCGGCGAAGCTGCGCGCGATGTCTGCGGTGTCGTCGTCGCAGTTGTCTGCGACCACCAGGACTTCGATGTTTCCATCGATGCTGTGGCAACTGGCCAGTCCCGCCAGGGTGCGTTCAATGCCCGCGTTCTCGTTGTGCGCGGGAACAACCGCGGTCAGGCGCTGAACGCGCCCTGCGCGGGGCCCATGGATGGCGCGGCGCGGAAACAGCCAGCCAACGGTGAGGCCGAAGAGTTCAATCGTGCCGGGCAGCGTCGCCGCAAGCAGTATCCAGGCGAGAATGGAGAGCAGAATCCCCATGGGACGTTCAGTTGGTGGCCTCGGCCCGGAACCGCTCGGCCAACTTGCCCGCTTCGCGCGTGGAGTCGTGATGGTCTTCAACGCGCCCGCGGCCTTCGCGACCGTAGGCCTCAAGCTGATCCTGGGTCATGGTCAGGCATTCGCGCAGGGCTACGGTGAGGTCGTCGACCGACCCAGCGGGGACAACCCAGCCATTTGAGCTGTTCTCGATCAGCTCGGGGATGCCGGCGATGTAGGTCGAGATCACCGGTCGCCGCAGGGCGTAGCTCTCCATGAACACCACCGGCAGGCCCTCGTCGAAGCTCGGCAGCACCATGGCTTGGCTGGCCAGGACTTCGTCGCGTACTTCGGTGCCCGACTTCCAGCCGAGGAATTCGAGCCGCGATTCGAGGCTCTTGGCCTTCGCGACCCGCTCGATCTCGCTTTGGAAGTCGCCGCCGCCGACGAACGCGATCTTCGGGTCAAGGCCTTCGCCGACGAGCCGCTCGACCGCGTCGAGCAACACCAAGTGTCCCTTGACCGGCGAGAGTCGCGCGACGCAGATCAGCCGCCCGTTGTTCGGGTTCGGGGACTCCGGCGCTTCGAGGAAGGTGGCGTCGGTTCCGCAGTGAATCAGGTGTAGCTTGCGCCAGTGGTCGTAGTCGGACCAGCGCTTCAGCATGCTCATGCCGTGGTAGCTGATGGCGACGGCGAAGCGGGCGCGATGCAACTTCTGGCGCAGCCCGTGGTGACTGATCGACTCGAAAATTTCCGGGCCGTGAAAAGTGAACGAGTAGCCCGGCGCGCCGAGCACATTGGCCAGGCAGGCCACCGTGGCGGAGTTCGTGCCGAAGTGCGCGTGCACGTGATCGACCGGCTTTTCGGAGAGCCAGCGGCGCAGAAGGCAGGCTTCGGCCAGGTAGTAAAGGTGTGCGAACTGGCCGCGGGGGTGACGTCGACCGATGAACCAGGTCAGCCGCAGGGCTTCCAGGAAGCGTCCGGGCCGCGTGATCGCGGTCAGCAGGGTCCACAGCACGATCGCGCCTTTGGCGTGGAGCAGAAAGCGGGTCTTGCCTTCCTCGGCCTGGTCGCCGGGATCGACCAAGGGCTCGCTTACGCGGCGGATCGAGTAGCGATCGATCTCGATCCCGGAGGCCTCGACGGCCTGGATCTCGCGACGCATCCAGGCATGGCTGGTCTTCGGGTATTGATTGACGAGGTAAGCGACGCGCACCGCAGTCTGTGGCCTCTTGGCCTTGGGGGAGCTACTTGTATTCGATCAGGGTCGATCGCCGGCCACGCAGGCGGCCGAGTGCGAATTTGAGCACCCCGGCTGTTTCGGCGAATTTGCCCAAGAAGGTGTAGCGCGCGTAGAGGGATGCGACCTCTGGCGGGTCGCCTCCTTCGAGCCTTGTGGCTCGCACCCGGGAAACCAGGAGGTTCCACAGCACCAGGGTGCCGATCGGAGCGGCGAGGCTCCACCAGCTGAGTCCGGCGGCGCGCAGAACGAAGAAGCCGCCCAGACCGGCCAGGGGAGCTGCCAGACCGTAGAACAGCGCGCTCCTGGCGATCCGGACCATCCCGGTTTGCCCGTTCGTGCCGTGCAACGCCCAGGCCTCGGCGGCGGCATGACCGGATCGCACGGTCCGCTTCCACCACTGGCCGAAGCGGTGGACATCGGCGTCGTGGAGGGTCATGGGCGCATCGAGCCGGCGGATCTTGCCGCCCGCTTGGCGCAGCCGGAAGCACAGCTCGGGCTCTTCGCCGGCGATCAAGGTCTCGTCGAATCCGGACGCCGCTTCGAAGGCCTCGCGGCGGTACAGGGCGTCGCCGCCGCAGGCGTCCGCCTCGCCGATCGGGGTATCCCATTCGAGGTCGCAGAGTTGGTTGTAGGGCGTGGCTTCAGGGAAGCGCTCCTTGCGCCGTCCACAAGCCGCGACCAGCTCGGGCTCGTTTTCGAAGGCAGCCAGCGCGGTTTCGACCCAGCCGGATTCGAGCTCGCAGTCGCCGTCGACAAATTGCACGAACTGAACGCTCGGACGTACCTCGAGCAGCTTCTGGGCACCGGCGTTGCGGGCGCGCGCCGCGGTGAATGGCCTCGAGGGGTCAAGCTCCACCACATGCACACCGCGTTGCTGGGCCTGGGCGACACTGTCGTCGCTCGAATTCGAGTCGACATAGACGACTTCCATACCGCTGGCGAGCAGCGCTTCGAGGCAGCGGATCAAGCGTTCGCCTTCGTTCCGTCCGATGGCGACCGCGCCGACGTCGTGTTCGCTCACAGCGACCCTCCTTCGCGCTCGTAGCCTTCGAGGACCCCATGGAGGGCTTGGGCCAAGCTGGTGTCGCGCTTGACAGCTCGTCCGGTTGAACCGGCGGAGAGGCGCTCTGTGATTCGGGTTCCCAGTTGGCTCAGGTCGGTCACACAGTCGAGGAGGCCTTCGCCGGAAAGGCGCTCGGCGAACAGTTGTTGGTGATTGTCCACGTGCTCGCCATGGGCGTGAAGGCGCGGGACCGCGATCGGGCGTTGACCGAGCTCGAGACACAGGAGCGAGGAGCCCGCGCCGGCGTGCGTAATGACCAGCTCGGCTCCAGCGATCAGCTCACGCATGCGGTCGAAGGGCACCAGACGGTCGAAGCCGACGTTTTTGGGCTCGACACTGGATGAGCCGATCTGAGCGAAGCACTCGCGGTCGCTCAAGGGCCCGATTGCGAGCTGGTCGAAGACCTCGACCAGCCGGTGGAACGAGAACTTCTCTGTGCCAACGGTCAGCAAAATCACAGGATCCTCCCGGCGTACTCGGCACGGTCGAATCGTTCGGCGAGTTCAGGCCACTGGACGAAGAAGCGATCGACGGCTCGGTATAGCATGCGGCCGGAGAGCGACAGTTCGGTGATACGCGTGATCGACTCGACGTAGATCGACCGGGCGCCGGCGCGCTTGGCTCCGCGCAAGAACGGCACGGCAACGCCGGCTCCCGTAGAGAGGACGACGTCGGGGCGACGCTCCTTGAGAACCCGCTTCGCCAAGCTGCGGTTGCGGATCAGGTTGGGGATGTTGCGGTTGGTCGGATGATGAGCCCAAACCACGTCTTCACCAGCGAGCAAAGACTTCGCATCTGGCGTCGGAAAAGTCACCCAAAAGTGATCGCGTGCCGGGTCTTCCCACAGCGACTTGAGCGACAGCAGTTCGAATAAGTGTCCACCCGAAGAGCAGACCAGGCACAGCTTCGCGCGAGCAGGTTCCGGCGTCATCCGGCGGGCAGTTCGCGAGCCACTTCGAGCAGATGATCGGTCCGTCGTTGGAAGGACCGCTCGCAGGAATTCGCTTCTGCGAAGCGACGAGCGGCGCGGGACATGCGGGCGATACGGGAAGGGTCGGCTAGCAATTCGGCGGCCTCGCGGGCCAGAGCTTTCGGGTCGTCCATGGGGGACTTGACTCCAGCCACGGCGCGCTCGAGCAACCCGGAGAATGCTTCGTTGTCGTAGCCGAGAATCGGAACGCCGCACCCGAACGTCTCCAGGTACGTGCAGGAAGGGTCGCCCTGGCGGTGGCAGGCCACGAACAGGTCGATGTTTTGCCTCAGTTCCGGCAGCAGCTCTTCCGAGAAGCGCAAGTTGCCGCGCATCCGCACCAGGCGTTCCAGGCCGCGCTTTTGAATGTCGCGCTTCATGGAGTCCGCCAACACGCCGTCTCCAAAGACGTCCAGGGTGAAGTTGACGCCTAGGGCTCGCAGCTCGTCGGCGAAAGGTACTAGATGATCCGCACCCTTCATTTCCTTGAGCCGGCCGGAGAATGCAAGGCGCGCGGGGCGATTGGGGTCGCCTGCGGTGAGTTGTTCGACGCGCCGGTCCAGTTGTTCGTGCTCGACCAACTCGGTTTCGCTGACCCGCGTGTCAAAGAACAGGTGCGGCTTGGGCGCCCACTCGTGATAGACGTCGTACGTCGGCGTACCGTTGCACTGGATACCTGAAGCCAGCTTCAAGGAGCGCTTCTGGCGGCGCTCGAGGTTGATCTCGAACAGCATGCGCCGATAGCGGCGGGCGGGGTTGCGCTCTTCGACGCGGGCGATTTGCAGGCGCGTGCGCAGGGTGTATTCGCTCGTGTAAACGAACGGAACACCGAGTTCTCGGGCCAGAGCGGATAGGTGCGTCTGCTCGTGGCACAGGCCGCCGAGCACCACGTTGGCTCGGCTGATCCGGAAGAGGGCCTCGTCAGAGTGGAAGTCAGCGACGGAGATGGCAAACGGCAGGTCGCCGGCCGAGTAGGCGCGGTTGTCCAGGTTGTCGGTTCGCTCGAGCGAGGGCCGGAACAGGACCTCGAGCCGGCCGGGCCAGAAGTTGGCGAACGCCTGGGTGCCCTCCACAAACTTCTCGGTAAGCACGACCTGCCCATCCTCGGTTCTGAGGGCGGGCAGGGTCGGGACCAGCAGCAGGGTCGGCGGACCCCCCCCGGGGCCGCGCGGTGGGCGCAGGGGCTGGGCCGGCGTGGTGGCGGAAATCGGGGAGGACACAGGTGGGAGTTGCTCCA
Source organism: uncultured Planctomycetaceae bacterium (assembly GCA_964619265.1). Taxonomy (GTDB): domain Bacteria; phylum Planctomycetota; class UBA1135; order UBA1135; genus CAZUCE01. Next base: position 24,512 of record CAZUCE010000027.1, on the reverse strand, counting down.
AGCGGGGAGCAATCTTCGGAGAGTCGTGGGTACTTTCGGCGAGGGATAGACGAGTCCGGGTCGCAATCTGGGGAATCCCTCGAGTCTAGGGTCGATCCGAGGACTTCCGGCTCGCAGGTCCCAGACCGCCTCACCCGATGAATAGGGGACCAGAATCGCATGGAGCGGCTCCGGACGCCAGGACTGGCCCCTCCCCTGCAACAGGGAGGAGCCCTGGAGGTTCCAGCCGGCCGCCTCGCGCGCCTAGGATGCCGCCCCCTCGCACGAGTCGAGCTCCCCCCCTTCTCCCATGCAACCCGTCGCGACTCCCGAAGAGGCCCTCGAGGCGGATGCGACGGATCGCACCGACACGACCGACCTGGGAAGTCGGGCGGCGAAGAGTTCGGCCTGGACCGTCGGAGGAATCGGGCTGGCCAACGTCATCCGGCTGATTTCCAACGTCGGCCTGGTTTGGTTCCTCAGCTCAGGTGGTCGCGACGCCCGCGACGACTTCGGCCTGATGACCCTCGTGGCGGTGTTCATGATGGGCCTGGGGATGTTCTCGGACGTCGGAGTCGGGCCCAGCATTGTTCAATCCAAGCGCGGCGATGAGCTGCGCTTTCTCAATACGGCTTGGACGATTCAAGTGGTGCGGGGACTCTTGCTCTTCGTAGCGGCCTGGCTCGCGGCTCCCTACTTCGCGGATTTTTTCACGGACGACGAGCATCCAGGCTACGCCTACCTCGCAACGATCATTCCGGTGGCCGGGGTTCAGGCGATCTTCCAGGGCCTCAATTCGACGAAGATCTTCAGTGCCGAACGCCATGTGGCTATGGCGAAGAAGATCCAGGGCGATCTCGTGGCGCAAGTCTTCGCCGTTGTAACGATGCTCACGTGGGCTTGGTTCGCTCCGAATGTGTGGGCGCTTGTGGCTGGCACCTTGGTCCAGGCGCTGGTCGTCATGGTGTGGAGTCACACCGTCCTACCCGGCGAGCGCAACCGCTTACAGTTCGACCGGGCTTGCGCGGCCGAGCTGTTCACGTTCGGTCGGTGGATTTTTGTCAGCACACTGATCACGTTTTTCGCACTGCAGATCGACAAAATCGTCCTGGGCGGTGAAGTCGATGAGGGCACGCTCGGCGTGTACGGGCAAGCGATCGCGATCGTCAATCTCCCGCAGTTCATCGGCGGTGTCCTGACCGGAACCGTGATTTTTCCGCTGCTAGCCACCTACGCACGCGCCGAGCCCGAAGTCCTTCAGGCGAAGTTTCTCTCCCAGCGCAAGACCCTGCTTCAGGCGGCGCTGATGCTGTTTCTGGCGGTTGTCCTCTTCTCGCCGCCGTTCTTTGGGCTGCTCTACGAGCCGAAGTTCCAAGACGCCAGCTGGATGGCTCCCCTGTTGATGGTCTCCTCCTGGTTCTTCTTGCTCTCGGTCACTTCCGATCGGGCGCTCCTAGCGCTGGGACGGCCGCGAATGCTGGCCGTCTCAAACCTGATCTCCGCGATCGGGAAGGTGATCGGAGGGCTCTACGGGTACGAGCTCGGCGGTTTGCCCGGGTTCATTCTGGGCCTGACCCTTGGAACGCTGGCCGGGCACGTGGTCATTCAAGTGGCGCTGGCCAAAATCGACCTGGCCATTCACATCCAGGACCTGAAATATACAGCGGCCGCTTTTTTTACCGGCGGGGCAGCCTGGGCACTCAGCTACGTGCTCGACGTTCCCTCCATGGAAACCGGCCCGCTCCTGATTCAGGGCGCGATCGGAGTTGCTGTTTGCGCTCCGCTCGCGTTCGCCCTCTACAAGCGCATCCGCGCCGTTGGCGTCACAGGCTGACTTTCTAAGTTCTCATGGGCAATACCCTCGTCTCGCTCATCCTGTTCGGGTGGATCCCGATCACCGTCCTGGCGTTCGCCGTGCTTTCCCCGCGGCGTGCGTTCCTGGCGACTACGCTGATCGGGTGGATGTTCTTGCCGGTGGCAGAATTCCCTATCCCGGGCTTTGTCGATTTCGACAAGAGCACCGCGGTTTCGGTCTCTGCGCTGATCGGCGTCTTGGTGTTTGATTCGGATCGACTGTGGAAGGCCGGGTTCAACCGATTCGACATCCCGATGGCCATCTGGTGTGCGTGCCCGATGCTGACTTCGCTGATGAACGAGCTCGGGCCCTACGACGGACTCTCCGGCGTGCTCGATCGCCTGGTCGCCTACTACGTTCCTTACGCGCTAGGGCGGTTGTACCTGTCTTCCTATGCCGGACTGCGCGAGTTCGCGATTGCGCTGGTGATCAGCGCGCTCGTGTACACGCCTTTTTGTCTGTGGGAAGTGCGGATGAGCCCCCAGCTCCATGTCCAGGTCTACGGCTACTTCGCGCACTCAGGTGGCTTCGCTCAGGTCTTCCGCTTCGGCGGCTGGCGCCCCATGGTGTTCATGCACCACGGGCTCATGCTCGGACTGTTCATGGCCATGGGGGCATTCTGCGCGTTCGGGCTGTGGTACACGGGCTCAAAGAGGATGTTGGGCAGCATTCCGATGCTGGCCGTCTTCCTGTTTCTGGTGGCCGTCAACGTGCTGATCAAGTCGACCGGCTCCCTGGCCTTGATGGCGATAGGGATTGCGGCGTTGCTCTCGATGCGCTGGTCGAAGGTCTCCGTGATCTACTGGGTGATCGCATTGGTTCCGCTGCTCTATGTCAGCCTCCGCGCTCCGGGGATTTGGGACGGCCAAAACCTGGTGGAGCTCGTCGAACATTACGTGGGGCCGGATCGTGCCCATTCGATTGACTACCGGATGGAGGCCGAGGGACTGCTCAGCGCGAAAGCTATGGAGCAGCCGATCTACGGATGGGGCGAGCACGATCGGGGGCGCGTCGAGTGGATCAAGGGCCCCGATGGCAAGGTTGTTCCGGACGGCCTGTGGATTCAGGCCTTCAACGTGAATGGACTGATCGGCATCGCCAGCCTCCTGATGATCTTCTTGATTCCGATCTACTTGGTGGGGCGCAAGGTCGCTCCATCTGTCCAGATTCAGAGCCACGTGGGGATGGTGAGCGTCATCAGCCTGATCACCGGGCTCTACATGCTTGACAACCTGCTCAACGCGATGATCGCGCCCATGTACTTCTCGATGCTGGGAGGGCTCGCTGGCTACGCCATCGCCAACCCCGGTCAGTATCGCCGATCGTCGAGGCGTCTCATCTACCATCCCGCCCAGATTCGCTGGATCTTGTCGCAGCGAGAGCGGGCTGGTTCTACGCAAAGCTCCTCCTAATTTGTGCCCCTGCTGATCGTTGTCGCCAGCGTGACCCTGGCGGCGTCCTTCTTTTGTTCGCTCTTTGAGGCCGCGCTCTACGCGCTCTCTCCGACTCAGGTCGCGCTGATGCGGCAATCCGGGAGTCCTGCCGCGCTCCGCCTGGCTCGTCTGCGCGATGAGATCGACGCGCCGATTGCCGCGATCCTGACCGTCAACACGATCGCTCACACCGCCGGTGCGACGTGGTGCGGGGCGCTGGTCGCCAAGATCTGGGGCGACGCCGCCGTCGGTGTGTTCGCTGGCATCTTCACGTTCCTGGTTCTGGCCGTGACCGAGATCGTGCCCAAGAGCCTTGGCGTTCGTTATGCGCCCCAGCTCGGTGTTCTGATCGCCTGGCCGATCCAGTTCATGGTGTGGGGCACCTACCCGTTGGTCTATGTCGCTCGCATCGCCATGCGGGCGCTCACGGGAGGACAAGACGTGCACGGCCCGAGCGAACAGGAAGTGATCGCCCTTGCGGGATTAGCCGCTCGTTCTGGCGCTGTGCGGCGGGAAGAGCGTCGCTGGGTCGAGGGCGTCCTGCGACTCGACAAGCTCACGGCCAAGGACCTGCGGACGCCGCGCACCGTCACCGAAACCCTGGACGCCAGCCTGCCCGTGGCGGAGGCCGTGGCCGATCCATCCAAGTGGCACCACAGCCGCATTCCCGTTATCGATGGCGGAGACCCCGACCAGCTGGTCGGAGTTGTGCACCGCCGCGAAGCTTTCGACGCCGCGGTCCAGGGCCGGCTGGAGGGCCTGGTGCTCTCAGACCTAGCTCGCCCGGTGCGGTTCGTTCCCGAGAGCTTGGCCGCCCACCGCTTGCTCGAACTGTTCTTGGAAGAACGCGAGCACCTGGTCGCTGTGACCGACGAGTACGGTGGCTTCGAAGGCGTGGTCACTCTCGAAGACGTGCTCGAGAGCATGCTTGGTTCTGAAATCGTCGACGAGCATGACCAGGTTGAAGACCTGCGAGCCTTGGCACTCGAACGCGCGGCGAAGCGTAGCGGAGCGGAATCCGAGCCAGCGGGCGAGGACCCGAGCGGTTTGTAACGACCCAGGCTCGTGAACAGAAACCGGGAGCCCAGAGTGGTTCGGGAGCGCGCGATCAGGATCGAAGCGTCCGCGGATCGGCGGAGGCAGCAGGGAGGGAGCCCGAGCTGCGACCTCGAGGACAGTTCCGCTCTTTTTTGCTTTCGCTCCTCGAGGAACTTCGCCGGGATCTCCGCTGGGTCCACCGCGGCCGCGGGAAGCGAGCTCAGTCCGAGGCCTTTGGGATCTTGGCCGGCCCGAGGGAGCCGAGGCCCCGGAAAGCCTGCTTGAAGATGCCGGCCGCAAAGCCTTGCGGGTCAGCCTTTTCCTTGCGTTCGAAGACGGTGCGCAACCACCACAGGACCATCGCTTTGAGGCGCGTGAGGTCGATGAGTAGCGCCTTCAGGTAGCCGTAGTGGGTGACGAAGAAGCGCTTGCGCGATTCGTACCAAAATTCGGGTAGAGGCTTCAGTGCGTCCTTTTTGTTGGTGATTCCCGAGGTGGCGCCGACCAGGTGGATCACGCGGCTTTGGGGGATGTACCAACAGGAAAAGCCCGCGTCGACGGCGCGTTTGACGAAGTCCTCTTCTTCGAAGTACAGAAAGTAGGCTTCGTCCATCAGCCCGATCTTCTCGAACACTTCGCGACGCACGATCATCGAAGCGCCAGCTACCCATTGGCATTCGTAGGGCGGTGCGTCTGGGGTCTCCGGGTGCGGCGCTTTCGTCTTGTACCGTGAGAGCAGCTTGGAAAGCGGGCCGAAGCGCAGAGTATCGTCGATCTCGGAAAAGAAACCCTGGAAGCGAAACGCCGAGACCTGGACGGCTGGGTCGGGGCCGGGATCGATCAGCTGGCTGCCGGCTAAGCCCGCGCCGGGATTTGCGTCCATAAAGGTGATCAGCTCGCGCAGGCAGCCCGGTGTGGCGAGCGTGTCCGGGTTGAGGAGCAGAACGTACTGGGGCCGGCCACGCTCGTGGCCTCTGAGCGGATCTTCGATCAGCCGATTGTTGCCCCAGGCGAATCCGCCGTTGTGCCCCAGGTCGAGAACCTCAGCGAAATGACCGTAGCCCTTTTCTTTTACGTGCGCTGTGAGGGACTCGACGCTGCCGTCCCCCGAGCCGTTGTCACCGACCCGCACCCAAATGTCGCCCAGGGCACGTGCCTCGGCGGCCAGGCTGTCGAGCAAGGGCGCGACCAAGTCGGCGCTCTTGTAATTGACGATGGCGATCAGGAGTTTCATCGGAGAGGCCTCATCGGGCGGTATGGAACCGTTCCTTGAAACGCAGGATCGGCGACTCGAAGAGCCGGAACGAGATCTCGGCCAGGACGTAAGTGATCGCAGTACACAGGGCAAACCGAGCGAGCGGTTGCTCACCGAGGAGCTTGCCCTCGAGCACACGGGCACCGTGGAGCGCGAACATGTGCAGGAGGTACATGCCGTAGCTGATAACTCCGATGCGGACCAGCGGCCCAAATCGCAGAACCGCTCGCAGGATGTGTTGCTCGCGGACGACGACCGTGGCCAGTAGCCAGGCCATCGCAAATTGCATGCTCAGGCGCGGTAGGCCGGAGATGTCGGCGGTCGGCCAGCTGCAGGCGGCGACCAGGGCCGCGAAAGCGACCAGCGGCGCACCCGCGAAACCTGCCAAGCGGCGGGTCCAGGCAAATCCGTTGGCGCCGTGCATGGCGTGGCTAAGCGCGACGCCAAGCAAGATCGGGGTGAACGTCGAGTTGAGGATCTCGAGGGTGGCGTGACCCGGGCCCAGCAGGCTTTCCAGCGGCCCATCGAGCAGGCCGAAGTTGATCGCTTGGTTGATTCCGAGGGCGGTGGCGAGCAGCAGGGGCAGGAAGCGCTTCGCGTACTTTTCGATCGGCGGCCACAGCAGATAGAACTGCTCCTCCGTGGCCAGGGACCAGGCGATCGCCAGGATCGAAGCCGAGTGAACCCAGTTGGAAGTGTAGGTAAGCAGGTAGGGCAGCTCTTCCTGGAAGGGGCCAGCGACCGAGGATCCTGGCTTCAGCACCACCAGCGCGAGCGTCGCGAGGATGACCGCGTAGTACAGCGGGAAGATCCGCAGAGTCCGGCGCGCGTAAAACTTGGAGAGATTGATCTCGCCGCTCCGGTCGTTTTCGCGCAGGAGCAGCGTGACGATCAGGTAACCGGATAGAACGAAGAACATGTCGACGCCCAAAAATCCGCGCAGGCTGATGGCAACCGAATCCAAGCCACCGTGGGCGTGGTGCCAGACCACCGCCAGGATGCTCAGCGCACGGATCCCATCGAGAGATCCGAAGGTCCGCCGGGCACGGTACTCCTCATAGGTGCCGTCCGGTGCGCCGCCGGCTTGGGTCGCGGCTTGCTCGGCGACCACGTCTACCACCAACGCCCCTGTTTCTCGGCGAACTCGAGCGCCGCGTCCAGTTTGGGGGCCTTGTCGCGCGGCGTTTCGATGAATTCAACCAGGCCCCAAGAGCCCCACTTGGACCAGGTCTCAATTGAATTCCAAAGGCAGATTGTGCGGCCGCCGACTGTTGCCCAGGTGTCGAGTAGGCGCGCGTACAGCTCGCCCATGCGCGGGTCACGATTGGCGCCCAAGAAGCGTGCGGTTTGCGTGTCGTCGGCTTCGACGCCGCCGTGTCCGGCCAGGTGTTGGCCGGCTTCGTAGGCGATCAGGGGCAGGTCGTGCTGGGCTGCGACTTCGACCGTGCGGTGGACAGCTCCCAGAACCTCTGTGAGATCCCCCTCCAAGGCAGCAAACAGCTCGTCGGTGGTGTAGCTCTTGGTCTTCGCGGCGTTCTCCGGCGAGCCAAAGCTCGCGCCGAAGTAGGGCGCGATCGCGTAGGCATCGGCTGCGGCCGCGGCCCCCGGTGCTCCGAGGATCGTCTCGGCGGTCCAAGGATTTACAGCCTGGCCCGCGAGGACGCACACCAGGCGCTCCTCCGCGGATTCCCCGAAGACCTCGCGCCACAGTTCGAAGACGCGCGTGGAGCGTTGGGCGTAGAACAGCAGCCGGGCCTGAAACGGGTTCTCAGACAGGTCCAGGAGCAGGCCTTGCTCCTCAGCCCACAGGGCCTGTTCGAACTGGCTGTTCCAGACCTCATTCGAATACTCGACGTGGCAGACGAGTTCCGGATCGAGCGTGTCGCGGGCCAGCTCGGCCATGCGGCGCACGTAGTCGTCGCTAGCCAGGTGCGGTACGCAAAGCCAAATGTCCTTGCTGAGCGTATTGCCGAGCGCGATGCAGTGCTCGAGCGCGACGCCGTGGGGTCCGGCCTGCGTGTCCTGATCGGGTTGCACCCTTTGACCCCACTCGATTTGTGTGGAGCCGTTGGTGCGCTGCCAATCCATGAAACGCACGACGCCGAATGGCTTGAGCCACTCCAGAAATTCGGGGGCGAACGGGGCTTCGCGATAGGTCTTGCGGTGCCCGTCCCGAACCAGGCGGATGTTGCGGGCCGGATCCCCGGGTTTGCTGTAGATCAGTTTGAGATGCAGCCCTGCGTCAGTCGGTGTGACGCGAATCGCATGGCGGTAGGCTTCGGAGTGAACGATCTCTCCATCGCCGAGCACTTCCCAGCGGCCGATGCCGTCCCATTCCAAGTGATAGAGCCCGCCGGGGTAGCGGCCGCCCAGACCGCGTGCCATCAGCTTGCCCGCGGCCTGCCCGGAGCTGAGTCGGCGGGGCCAACCGCGCGGATCAAGGTCCAGGGAGCGCCCGGTATCCCAGGTCCAGCCTTCGACTTCCTGGGGCAACCACTCGGAGGACTGGGCGAACAGGTCGACGAATGCGAATTGGCTCGACCAATACGCTTGGTAGACCAGATTGATGCCTAGTCCGCCGCCGGTGGTGCGGGGACCGCTCAGGTCCGCGAGGTCGACCGGCGGGCGGCTGAGGTCAGGCGCTTGCTGGTTGCGAAGACCGAGCACGCCGAGGGCCTTGGGACCTGCGAGACCGAGGCCGGCGGCTCCAGCGGCCAGGAGGCTGATTGCGGCGAGCTTAAAAGCGGTGGACACGGGAGACCGGGGAGCGGGGTAGGGCACCGCCCGGGGAACTGGGCGGAGAGAAAAGTCGAGCGAAGCGGGCCAGCATCTTCGTGGCCCGCTCGCCCCCGAACAAGCGCGACTCGCCCAGAGCTGCGAGCGAGGCCGCCGAACGGCGCGCCCGCGGGACTCGTCAGTAGGCCCCGCGCCCGGTGAACAGAGCCTTGGCGGTGCGAGCCAGCAGCGAAACGTCGGTTTTGAGGCTGCGCTGGCGAGCGTAGCGCGCATCCATGCGCATCCATTCTTCGAACGGGATATCGCTACGGCCTGAAACCTGCCAAGTGCAGGTCAGGCCGCCGGTGAGGTGCAGCCGCTTACGCTGCCAGCTCTCGTATTCGGGGACCTCGTCCATGGTGGGCGGTCGCGGACCGACCAGCGTCATGTCTCCGACGAGCACATTCCACAGCTGGGGCAGCTCGTCGAGGCTGTAGCGCCGCAGGATCCGGCCGATCGGCGTGACGCGCGGGTCGTTCTTCATCTTGAAGACCGGCCCGTCGGCCTCATTCTGCTCCATGAGCTCGCGCTTGCGCTCTTCGGCGTCGATGTACATCGAGCGAAACTTGTAGAACGGAAACGGGCGGCCGCCCAATCCTGCGCGCTGCTGATTGAACAGAATCGGGCCTGGCGAGCTGAACCGCACCAGGAGCGCTAGCACGCCCAGCAGGGGAGACAAGAACAGCAGCGCACTCCCGGCAACCAGAATGTCCATGCTGCGCTTCCAAAAGGGCAGCGGCTGAACGATCAGCTCTTCGACCGAGCGGACCGGGCGCGCGTTACCGGAGGATCGCATCTGATCGAGAAGCCGTTCACCGCTCGAGTCTGCATTCAGGCCGCTCGAGCGAACCGCGCGCGCGATGTCCTCGATGGCCTCGGCCGTTGGATCCTCGGTGACGGGGTCCTTGGCCTTCGGTGCGTCCCCGGTGGCCGAGCCGGAGCCCGGCTCGTCGTCGTTTTCGTCGTCGCGTTCGGACTCTTCGCCGTGGAACGGCAGGTCGGCGTAGACGCGACAGTCCGCGCTGTGCCCGGCTTTCGCAAGCGCGTTCATGACGTCGTCGGCGAAGCGCCAGGCGCCTTTCGAGTCCGTTGCGGCCAGCAGCGTGGCAAGCCGTGTTTCATCGAGGCGGCCGATCGCATCGCCGGAGCGGAGGCGCTCGTTCAGGCACTCGCCAATGGCTTGGAGCGCTTCGGGCGTCGGTGAATCCGGGTCGAGGACGACCAACGCGAAGCTACGGAGATTTCGATCCGCCAGAGCCTTCTCGCGAAGGAACAGGCGTTCGAACTCGCTGGCTGACAGGACGCCGGGGAGGGCCTGTGCCGACGAGCCTCCGAAGAGGCGTTGCCAAAGAGAGCGTTTCGGTTCGGTGCTCATGAGGAGAGGAAGGGGGGAAAGCCTTGCTCTCTCATTTCGGGTCTCCCCGAGGGTTGACCGGAGCCGATCCCAAATTTTTGCCCGGAATCAGGCCTCAAGGGCGCTTTGGAGGTTCCTCCGGTGCCTTCGAGGCTCGACTTACCGGGCGCCGCCGAGCCACAGCTCGTGATGCCCGGTAGCCATCGCCAGGAGGACCAAAGCGGCGTTGACCCCCACGTGGACGAAGACCGCGTCGGAGAGGCGTCCCCTTAGAGCGGTGACTCCCGAGAGCAGCAAGCTGAACAGCACGCCGCCGATCAGGTTGCCATGGAGCAGCCCGAACACGAGCGCAGTGATCCCGACCGAGAGCCAGGTGAGCTTGGCCTGGGGGCACAGCTCGAAGTCTGAGTCTTGGAGCCTACGTTGGAGGTAGCCGCGGAAGGCGAGCTCTTCGACCAGCGGAGAGACGAAGACGTAACCGAGAAAGGCAAGTCCGAAGTACAGCGGGGCATCCAGGCCTGCCGGAACGCTGGCGGCCTGGCCGCCCTCGATTAGCAAGCCTTGGAGCTTGGCGAGTAAAACCCACCCAACCGTGGCCAGGGGCACCATCAGCGCGACGACCGGATGCGGCATGGCGAGCAAGCGCGCGCGGTAGCGACGGAGTACGAATAGGGTGAACAGCACCACCGGCACGCGCAGGGCTGAAACGGCGCGCGGGTCAGGCGCGAAGGCCCCGCCCACCAGGCCGAGCGCTAGCAGGACCAGCAGAGGCGAGAGGTGCGCGGCTGTGGGGTTGCTGGTCGGTCCCTCCTCACGAACCACTTCGCGGGATACGGCGGGGTGACGCTCCGCGATCGCAACCAATCCAAGAGCGGCCGCGACGAGCGGGATCCAGCCAGCGTGGGTATGGAATCCGTCTAGCGCGAGGTCCGCAGAAATATGGTGCCCGATGGCGATCAGCGCCGCGATACGCGCACCGTTGACGAGCCAGAGAATTCCAGCTCCAACCAGAACCAGGGTCGCGTAGCGGCCCAGGCGCAGTTTACGACGGGCGCACAGGCCAAAAGCCGCCGCGAAGATCGCGAACAATCCGACGCCCTCATAACCCGAGCAGAATCGGGTGACGACGACGGAGAAGTCGGCGGTGCCGACGACCAGTTCGGCGCGATCGACAAAGACCGGTTGACCGAAAGCTTGAAGGAGGACAGCGGCGATCTCGATCGTCGCTCGGGAGAGCGGCTCCCAAAGGGCGTCTTGGGAGGCGAACTGACGGGCTGCGGCGAAGGCCGCGCCGCCGGCTAGGAACCCGCCGAGCAGCGAGCGCCAAGTCGCGGAGAGGAAGCCGAGAACCTGGGAGTACGGCGCCGCGAGGGCCAGCCCGGAGAGCAGCCAAGCGGGGCCGACCACGAGGAGCAGCCCGGCTCGAATGCTGCTGGGCAGGTGGAGCGTGGCGATGCCCTCAAGGAGCGAGGTGAACAACCAGAACAAGAGGGCCAGGCTGGCAACATGGATGCCGAAAACTCGGCGCAGCCCGCCACGGTCGGCCTCAGATTCGAGCAGTTCGCGCCCGGCTTGGATCAGTTTTCCACGGCCGATGACGAGGCTGGCGGCCGTCATGCAAAGCAGGATCTGGAGCGAGAACGGGAGCAGCCGCAGCGGGGCGACCCACCATTCGTTCCGTCCGATCAGGAGATCCGTGTCGAACTGCAGGCGCAGTCCAGTAATTTCGGCAGCGAACAGAATCGCGACCAGCGGCCAGGCATAGGCGCTCCATCCACTCGCATGGATGCGGATGCGACGCTCCTTGAGCGTGGATTGAATTGCTTCAGCCAAGATTAGACCGCCCGGCGTCGGCCGGTCAGGGCAAGGGTTCCGCCGACGAGCAGCAGGACTCCGGCAGTGGCGAGGTTGGGATCGATTTCGGGGGCGCCGTGTGGGGGAGCGGGGAGCTGGGGACCTGGACCAGAAGGAGGGGGCGGAGTCGGGAGAGGTCCGCCCTGGGTGGCCGGCAGGAGCGGAGCGGCGCTCGAGCTGCGGTCACCTAGCAGCACCGTGGTCGGGCGCGGGGAGCGGTTCTTGGCCGGAGCCGAACCGCCGAGGCTTTGGACCACCGGGCTGAGATCAACCAGCGCGGGTTTGCGCCGCAGGTAGCCGGTCTCGGTCGGAGAGGCTCGGAAAGCGCCGGTCTCGACGCTGGAGGGGATCACGCTCGAATGCTCGGTTTCCACGCGTTCGAGGGCGAGCTGAAGGCCGGCGACCTCTCGGCTCTGCTCCGCAAGCTGGTCTCGCAGGAGGTCGATCTGCGCTAGCAGATAGGCGTCGCCTGCCGCGATTTGGTCGCGGCTAGGGGTGGCTTCGACCAGCGGGTCGTCGCTGCTCATTCCCTTGACGGTCAGGGCCAGCATGGGCGGCGCGAGCAGCGCCAGAGCGGCAGCGGCTTTGGGTCGCCCGGTTGCGAAGTCGATTAATTTCCGTCCTACGTCGTGCAGCGCGTTCATCTCGTTTCCCCTCTGGTGCAATCTCCGGTGTTCGAACTCTCGAATCTCCCGGTACAGAAAACCTAACTCGCTGACGAGCGCCGCGTCGCCGGCGAGGGGTTCCGAGTTACCGTGTTTCGAGTCACCCGGAAATCCTTTCCACCTCCGCGCTCTTTCGATGACTTCTTCGTCCTCTCTCCGCATTGGCCTCGTGGGCCAGCGCTTCATGGGCCGCGCCCATTCGAATGCTTTTCGGCAGGCCGCAACGTTCTTTGCGCCGAACCCTCTGCCCGAGCTCGAGCTCGTGTGCGGTCGAGACGAGCGCACACTCGAGGATCTTGCGAAGCGCTTCGGCTGGCGCCGGGCAACGACGCGATGGGAGGATCTGGTTTGCGATGGGAAGGTAGACCTGGTCGATGTGGCAACGCCGAATCACCTGCATGCGGATATCGCGATCGCTGCGCTGGAAGCCGGGAAGCACGTCGCCTGCGAAAAGCCGTTGGCCGCGACCCTCGATCAAGCGCGTGCGATGCACGAGGCGGCGCGCGATGCGGCTGGCCGGACGTTTGTGTGGTTCAACTACCGGCGCTGTCCGGCGATCGCTTTCGCCTGGAAGCTGATTCGGGAGGGGCGCCTGGGCGCGATCCGTCACGTGCGCGCGAACTACTTGCAATCCTGGGGGGGCCCCGAGACTCCGGCTTCCTGGCGGTTTGATCGCGCAACCGCGGGATCGGGCGCCCATGGGGATCTAAACGCACACTTGGTGGATCTGGCGCGGTTTCTGTTGGGGGAAGAAATCGCCGAGGTTCACGGCGCCGTGTCGCGGACCTTCATCGAGGAGCGCATCGAGGAGGGCACGGGTGAAGCGCGACCGTCGACGGTGGACGATGCGCTGCTGTTCCTAGCGACTTTCGGATCGGGTGCGGTGGCTTCGTTCGAGGCATCGCGATTGGCAGGGCCGTACCAGAACGAGAATCGAATGGAGATTCACGGTGAGCAGGGTGCTTTGCGGTGGTCGTTCGAGGACATGAATTTGCTGCACGTCTATGACGCGGCCGAAGATCCAGCGATCGGCGGGTGGAAACGCGTGATGTGCACCTCGGCGGAGCAGCATCCCTACGTGGCCAACTGGTGGCCGGACGCACATCTGATCGGCTACGAGCACACGTTCACTCATCAGGTCGCGGATATGTGCGCGGTCCTGGGTGGAGTCGAACCGGTGGTGCCCCTACCGGATTTTGCAGACGCCTTCGAAACCCAACGCGTGCTCGAGGCCGCGCTGGTGTCCGCGCGCGAGCGATGCGCGGTCCCGATCCCCGAGCGGTGATACGGTGCCAGAGCAAAATGCACCGCTGAAGCACCGGCGGCGAAGCCGCGGCTGCTTCAGCGGTGCATTTTGCTCTGGCACCGTATCACCGCTCGGGGATCGGGACTTGGCTAGGCTGGTCCACGGCCGACCCGTCCGAGCCCGAGCCCGTCTAAGACGGGCGCACGAGCGCACCTTGGCTCGTTGCACGTACGCGCGACCCGTGGGTGACGTCGCGGCGGTGCGATCCGAACTCTCCCGCGTCCTCCCAGGTGCAGCAATCCGAGATGTCGATGGCCTGCAAGCCTTCGCGTTCCAACTGGAGGCGCACCGCAAGGCGCACGTCGACTCGGTCGCGGCGTCCGGCTTCGCGCAAGACCGCCGGCCCGAGGTCGGCCTGACCGAAGCGTTCGCTAACTTCGGCGCCCATTTCGCAGCGATCCGCGGAAAGGCAAGCTCCGATGGCGGCAACCCACTCGGTTTCCGGTGCGGTTGCTCGAAGCCTTGCAAGGGCAGCCGGAATCACCCCGGCCAGGATCCCCTTCCAGCCCGCGTGCACGGCGGCGACCCGCGAACCATCCACACTCGCGACCAGCACCGGGACGCAGTCTGCGGTGTAGACGCCGATGGCCGGCGCGGGGGCTTTGGCGAGGAGTGCGTCGGCTGCTTGGTCGGTGGAGTCCTCACTGGGATCCGGTTCGAGGACGGTGTTCCCGTGGACTTGCCGAGCGAAACGCAGGGCCCCCGAATCCTCCGCGCCGAGCAGTTCGAGCAGCGCGCGACGGGAGTCCGCATCGGGCCGGCGTACGCACAGCTCGCGGCCCTTTGCGCCGACTTTGGTCGTGAACACGTGACAGATGCCGAGCTCATCGAAACGCGGCGAGCGATACGCGACCAGCCCGCTCCGGTGAGTCACTCGGCGCAGTCGACCCATGGGCGCACTCAGCTGGCGATCAAGCGCAGGAAGCGGCGCTTGCCAACCTGAACCAAGCAAGGACTCTCGATGGTTGCGTCGAGCGCGCCGACCGGCTCGCCATCCAACTTGACTCCGCCGCCCTGGATCAGGCGGCGAGCCTCGCTCTTGGAGCTGGCTAGCTTGGCCGACACCAGCAGGTCGATTACCGTTACCGGCCCCTCGAACACCTGCTCGGGAATGTCGGTGGGCAAGTTGCCCTTTTGGTGCTGACTCTCGAAGCCAGCCCGAGCCTTGGCGCCCTGTTCGTCGCCGTGATACTGGGCGACAATCTCGGTGGCAAGGCGTTTTTTGAGCTCCATCGGATGCAAGTCGCCCTTGTTGAGCTGCGCGGTCAGCTCGCCGCACAGCTTGGGTCCAAAGCGCGAAACCAGTGGCAGCCACTGGCGCATGGTCTCGTCGGAGATGCTCATCGCCTTGCCGAACTGTTCGGACGGCGACTCGGCCACGCCGATCAGGTTGCCGGTGCTCTTGCTCATCCGCTGAACGCCGTCGGTACCCACGAGAATTGGCGTGAGCAGGCAGGTCGAAGGCCGCTGGCCATGGGCACCTTGCAGCTTGCGGCCGGCAAGGATGTTGAAGCGCTGTTCGCTGGCGCCGAGCTGCACGTCAGCGCGCAGATGCACAGCGTCGTAGCCCTGGAAGAGGGCATAGAAGAACTCGTGCAACCCAATGGGGTTGCCAGCGTCGAGGCGCTTCTTGTAGGCGTCGCGGACCAGGAACTGCTGGACCGTGAAGTTCGAGGCGAGCCCGACCGCGTCGGACAGGCTCATCTTGGACAGCCAATCGCCGTTGTAAACGACCTCGGTCTTCTCGCGGTCGAGGATGCGGAAAGCCTGATCGGCATAGCTCTTCGCCGCGGCCAGCACCTCATCGCTGGTCTTCTGGGGGCGCCCCGTGGCCTTGTCGCTGGTATCGCCGACCTGGGCCGTGAAGCTGCCGATCAGGAAGATCGCGGTGTGTCCGTAGTCCTGGAATTGGCGCAGCTTGCGCATCGTCAGCGAGTGCCCGATATGAATGTCCGGGCGGCTCGGGTCGTAGCCGCAATAGGCGCGCAAGGGCACGCCGGTCTTCGCGGATTCGACGAGCTTCTGGCGAAGCTCCTCGCGCATCGTTCGCTCAAGATCGGGATCACCGAACTCGAGGCCGAACATGAGGTTTTCGAGCTGTTCCTCGGGTGAGGCGTTCATGCCGCGCAGGTTACCCGAAGCGCGCGGCGGTTCGAGTTCCGCGAGCGGGGCCCGTTGGCGCGGAGGCTGTTCGGGGCTGGGCTCTCTGAGCGGGGCTGGAAGGACCTGGCTCCGGTGGTGTTCGCAGGGCAGCCCGCCCGAGGATCCTGCAGCAGGGCATTCACACCTTTCGCCTGAGCCGCGGCCGAGAGCTCACCGGGGCTTTGCCTCGAAGCGCCGGCCTCCAAATTTTGCCGGCAACCAGGTCCGAACTCCCTCCCGCGAAGCCGGCGGGGCGCTACCCTGCCGCCACGATGAGCGAGCGAATCGAGAATCCCGACTGGAGCCTGGTGCCCCCCGCGGGCTGGCACGTCCGCGAGGACCCCGACTGTGTGGCCTGCGTGCCCTCCTCGGGGGAGGGCTCGCTCCAGCTCAGCTCACACCGCAAGGGTGGCAAGGTCTCCGAGACCGATCTGCTCGAGTTCGCCGAGCATCACTTACGCGACGGAGCCCCGCGCCGCTCTGTCGAGCTGGGCGACTTCAGAGGCTTCGAGATCGCCTATGACACCGACATCGAAGCCTGCCGTGAGTGGTACCTGCGCAACGGCGTGGTGCTTCTGTTTGCAACCTGGACCTGCGAGTTGCGCCGGGCCGGGCGTCTGGACCCCAAGGTCGAGGCCTCGCTGGTCACGCTCAAGGTTCGCAAGACGAAGCGAGCAAGATCTTGATCCTTCGGCTCGCCTGAGGGCCGATCAGGTGTCCTGCAAGTAGCCCGCGGCAAGGAGCGCCTGGCGCGCTGCATCGTCCAGTTCGGGCAGTGCGCCGGGCGCCTCGGCGAGCTCTCGAGACCGTTCGGCTCGCTGGGCCTCATGGCCCAAGGCCCTGACCATCTCATGGATCCGGTCTAGTTCCGACGAGGCTGGCATTCGTAGCTCGCCGAGTTCGCTCGCGTTCAGGTCGCTCATGAACAAGTAGGAGCTGGCGTACTGTCTGTGGACGAGTCGCTTTAGCTCGTCTCTCCCGACCCGATCCACGATGGCTTCGTAGATTTTCTCGGTGAGGACCCCACCGGCCAATTCGGGAAAGGTCTCGGCGATCCAGGTGGAATCCAAACCCGGCCACGTGAGCAAGGGAGGGAGATCGCCGTCGGCGCCCTTGAAGGCGACCAGCTTCCAAGAATCGGCGTAGAGAACACGCTCTTCGAGCAGACCAAAGTCTGAGAAAATCGGCTGCTCCGGGAGTTCCCGGCCCTCGATCGCGGGCACCAGGCTTTGGCCGTGCAGGTACTCGCGGGGACGGGTGTTGGTTTGAGTGAGTTCGAGGAGCGTGGGGTACACATCGACGAGTTGGACGCGCTGGGAGATACGCCGGCCTCCGTGTTGTCCGCCCGGGAGCCGAATGAGAAGCGGCACATGGAGCACGGACTCGTCGATCGAACCGTGGCCAAACAGGTGTCGTGACTCAGCGCCTGTCTCGCCGTGATCGGCGAAGATCACCACAATCGTGTCGTCGAGGACTCCGCGTCTCTCGAGTTCTTGGAAGAGCTTCCGGAGCTTGTCGTCGACCTCAGCGATTCCTCCGTCGTAGGCGTTGACCAACTCGAGGGGGTCGATGGTGTCGATCCGGCTGCGCGAGTCTTTGGTCACCGTGATGTGCTGACCAACCACATCGTAGGCATTTTCAATCCCGCCCACCGGCACGGTGCTGGGAAGCTCTGGACTCCAGTCAGAACCGGCCATTTTGCGGATCCACTTGGACTTGGCCGTATAGGGACCGTGCAGGTCGAAGGCGTGGAGGAAGAGGAACGCAGGGAATCCAGGTGGCTTTCGATCCAGCCACCGCAAGGCCTGCTTCGAAACTAGTTCGATGCCTCCGCGGCGATCGGAGACGGGAACTTTCGACGCCGACGAGTCGTAGTCCTCGAAGCCCTGTTCAAACTGGAACGCTTCGGTGAGCCAGGTGTTGTCCACGAATCCGGCCGTTCGGTAACCACGCCCGCGAAAGGCCTCGGCTAGCGTCCAGCGATTCGGAGCCATGGTGAACTTCTCCCACAGTTGAACGTCCCGGCCTTCCCCGCGCCAACTGCCCCAGGGCAGCTGGTGCGAGCGCGGGTAGAGGCCGCTCATCACGCTGAGAAAACTGGGTAGAGTCCAGGTGGCGTTAGACATGCAATTCTCGAAGACGACCGATGTCTCGGCCAACTCTTCGAGGAATGGCGTGGTCTCTCGCGAATACCCGTACACCGACATGCTGCGGGCGGACAGGGTGTCGATCCCAATCATCAGGACCGAAGGCGACGGGACCGGCCTGTCCTGCTCGACGCGTAGATCGGTGAGGCGGAGCGCGGAAGCTTCATCGCCGATCCAACGCAAGGTCACCCGATGGGGCAGGTCGTCCTTGGGGGCCAGATCCAGGTCGATCACGGCGGGCTCGCCGGGATCCACCGGAATCGAGCTGCTCTGTCGCGATCCGCCCACGGGGCTCCCGTCCTCTGGATGGAAGGCTGTCCATTCAAATTCCAAGTCACCGCCCGCGCCGCTTTCTAATTGGGCCGTCCCAGTCAGGTGTGCCCCTCCGGGGATTTCGACGGAGTAGCCAATCCCACACCCATGGGGGAGCAGGGCCTCTCCCGCAGCGAGGTCGTAGCTCACGTTGCGAGCTCCTTCCACCTCGATCGGGCCGACCAAGAACTTCGGGCCCGATATCTCAGGGTCCTGTTCGGACTTCAGTTCGAACTCAAGGACGTTCTTGCCGATTTGCCAGGCAGGAGCTGGAGCAAGAACCGAAGCGCGGGTTGCGGCTGGACCGACCTGAACCGAACCGAGGGCCACTCCGTTGAGTGACGCCTCAATTTCGATGATTCCGTCTTGTCGGTAGTTAGGATGGATCCAAAAGGCAATTTGGTGCTCCTGTGGACGTCCGCCGACGAGTAGGACACCGGCGCGAGTTCGCTGGGCACCGACCATCGGTTGCTTGCCTTCGGCCGTCTGAACGGAACTCGTGAGCCTATGCCAGGCGCCGACCGTGGCGGATCCCCACTGGGATTCTGGATCGGGCACGAGGCGTTCCGTGGTGCCCAAGATCACGTCCGGCTCGCGATGGAGCAAGGCGTTGGGAGCCCTGCCTGAGGCAATCGATGAGCCCACTTTCCCGGGCGAATCTCCGCAGGCGGCTAGCGCCAGCGAGCAGAGCAGCGGGGCAGACCAACGGGAGAATCTGTATGTCATGGGGAGTCCTGAATCTTACCCCCGAATCGGGCCCTGGGGCGGTGCGAGGCGCACCGGTTCCTGGACAAGCTGGACAGAACCGTTCCAAGGAGGGAGTGAATCCCGGAGAAGGTCTGCAAGCGAACCGAGGGAGAGCCGCTCTCACGGGGCGAGCTCGACTCTCGGCTCTCGACCGGGTTGCGAAGCTCGCTTGCACCACCGCACCTTCCCAGCTTGCCATGGCCAACTCCTCGCGGGTCCCCGAGGGGGCCCCGATCTGGGTGCCCCCGGGTCACTTCTACTCGCCCATTCCCGATCTCGCGTCGGTTCGCGAGCGCGCGGATCGGATCTTTCACCCGGGAGGACTCGAGCTACCGGGCGTAAATCTGCGCTTGGCGGAGCAGTACCAGCTCGGCTTGAAATTCGCCTCGGCTTATCGGGACGATTACTTCCAGGAAGGCCCGTCCGACGAGCGTCGTTACGGCTGGCGCAACGACTACTTCCCGTTCGCAGACGCGTTCTACACCGATCGCTTCATGCGGGACGTGCGACCCAAGCGAATCGTAGAGGTTGGATCCGGATGGTCCTCGGCAGCGATGTTGGACGTCTGCACCGATTGGCGGAAGGCCGGCGAAGCTTGCCCGCAGCTCGACTTTGTCGAACCCTATCCGGATCGATTGAAGAGCCTTCTGTGGGAAGGCGACGACAGCTACTGCACGATCTGGGAACGAGAGGTTCAGGACGTTCCGCTGGAGATCTTCGATCGCCTCGAAGAAAGCGACTTGCTGTTCATCGATTCAAGCCATGTGATCAAGACAGGGTCTGACCTTTGGTTCCTGTTCTTTCACGCGTTGCCCCGGCTGAAGCCCGGCGTTTGGGTGTTCGTCCACGACATCACCTGGCCGCTGGAATACCCAGAAGAATGGGTGGAGGAAGGTCGTTCTTGGAATGAAATTTACCTGTTGCGAGCCTTCCTCCAATACAACGAGCGCTTCGCCGTTCGTTGGCTGCCCGGTCTGGCCCTTGGGAGTCAGCTCGAGCGAGCCAGGGCTGAAACTCCGATGCTGGTCGAGCAGGGGGGGACTGGGATCTGGATCGAGCGGGTGAAGTAGCGCCGGTCTTTGGGGTGGCCTCTTTCTTCGAAGTCGTCCCACTCTTCGCAGCCCTGTCCGGGCCCCGGTTTCCAAAGCTCAGAATCCGTAGCTCTGCTGGGACGCCAGGCGTTGGTAGGCTTCGGTATGCCGCGATCCATTTGCCTGTTCACCGGCCAGTGGGCCGACCTTTCCCTCGAAGAACTCTGCGCCAAGGCGCAGAAGTTTGGGTACGACGGCCTCGAGCTGGCGTGCTGGGGCGATCATTTCGAAGTCCAGCGGGCGCTCAAGGATCCGAACTACGTGGCCTCCCGGTGGGAGTTGCTCGGGGATCACGGCTTGACCTGCCGTGCGATTTCAGCGCACCTGGTTGGGCAGGCGGTTTGCGATCCGATCGACGAGCGTCACCGGTCGATCCTTCCCGAGGCGGTGTGGGGCGACGGGGATCCCGAGGGTGTTCGCCAGCGCGCGGCGGCCGAACTGGCTGACACCGCGCGCGCGGCGCGCAGGCTGTTCGACGCGGCGCCCCAAGTCGTTCAGGAGGACCTGGCTTCCCGCGGACGAGCCGTGGTCAACGGCTTCAGCGGTTCGCCGATCTGGCACCTGTTGTATTCGTTTCCTCCGGTGGCGGATGCCACGATCGACGCCGGCTACGACGAGTTTGGACAGCGCTTCGCGCCGATCCTCACCACCTTTGCCGAACAGCGCGTGGGTTTCGCTCTCGAAGTGCACCCGACGGAGATTGCGTTTGACATTGCGACCAGCCGGCGGGCGCTGGCGGCGGTCAACCATCACCCGAACTTCGGATTCAACTTCGATCCGAGTCACTTGGCTTACCAATACGTGTGCGGCGTCGCCTTCCTGAGGGAATTCGGCAAGCGCGTGTTCAACTGTCACATGAAAGACGTGTGGTGGACGGACCAGGCCACCGAGATCGGGACCTTCGGCGGGCACGCCGCGTTCGGCGTTCCCGGGCGCGCCTGGGACTTTCGGTCGCCGGGCCGCGGGCGCGTGGACTTCGAGGCGTTGATCCGAGCGCTGAATCACGCTGGCTACACCGGCCCGCTCACCGTTGAGTGGGAGGACCCGATGATGGACCGTGAAGCAGGTGCGATCGAGGCCGCCCGCTTCGTGCGAGCCTTGGATTTTCCGCGCTCCGAAATAGCTTTCGATGCCGCCTTCGAAACCCAGTAAACCGCCATGAGCCTCCCTCCTTCCACGACGGTTTCTCCTTCCAGGGTCCGCAATCAGCTTTCGCTGATGATGTTCCTTCAGTACGCAATCTGGGGAGCCTGGCTTCCTTTGCTGTTTCCCTTTCTGACCCATGCGCGCGGACTGACCAACGTTCAGATCGGGCACGTGATCGCGATCGGGGCTGTGGGGGCCATCGTGGCACCCTTCGTGGCTGGTCAAATTGCCGATCGCTTCTTCGCTACGGAGAAGTTCCTGGCGCTGAGCCATCTGATTGGTGCAGCGCTCGTTTGGCAGCTGGCCAGCATCGAGTCCTACGCGGGGTTCCTGGGCTTTTCGCTCGTTTACTCCTTGGTTTTTGCGCCGACCCTGAGCCTCACCAATTCGATCGCGTTTCACCACTTGCCCGATCGCGATAAGGACTTCGGGAAGGTGCGTGTGTGGGGAACGATAGGCTGGATCGCGGTGGGTATCGGGATCGGCCAGTGGCTGCTTTTCCGTCACACCCCGGCGGTGGGTACGCCCCTGGTCATCGCGGCGGCGCAATTTGAAGGGATGGCCGACTCCTTTCGGTTGAGCGCCGGACTTGGCGTTCTGCTTGGTGTGTACTGCCTGACCCTGCCGCACACGCCACCGGCGGGCTCAGAAGCGGGCAATGCAACCTTCGAGGCGCTCGGCGAGGTTCGTAAGTCGCCGCTGTTGCAGCTGTTTCTGCTCGCGGTTCCCGTTTCGTGCATCCACCAGTTCCACTTTGTGCACACCGCTGGGTTCCTCGGTTCGTTCCAGAGCAAATCCGCAGACGCCATCAATCGGATCTTTGGCGTTGGCGGAGGTGGTTTGATGACGATCGGACAGATGTCCGAAGTGCTCGTGCTCGGGGTCTTGCCGATCATCGCCGGCCGTGTGCCGCGCAAGGCCCTGCTGGCGGTGGGGCTTTTGGCCTACGGAGCTCGGATGGCGCTGTTCGCCTACGTCGAGGCGTTCCCGGAGGCCCTGCGGACTCCGCTGGTCTTGCTGGGGGTGTCGCTCCACGGTCTGTGCTTTGGTTGTTTCATCTTCGTGGCCTTCCTGGTCGTGGATGAGGAGACCTCTCCCGATGTGCGGGCTTCGGCCCAGAGCATGTTCAACCTGGTGATCGTGGGGGTCGGCATCATCATCGGCTCCCAGATCGCGACCCGCGTGGCGGATTGGGCTAGCCGGGCCGGCCAGCTCAATTATCGCGAGTTGTTCTCGGTGCCCATGTGGGCCTCGCTGGCCTGCCTCGCGGCTTTGATGCTGTTCTATCGGCGCGGGGCCCACGATCCGACCCGGCCGGCGCTTCCCAGCTGACCCTGCGACAGAACGCCACGGCCGGGGCGGATGCTCCGGGGCCGGTCTTTGGGGTAGGATCCGCCCCATGAGCAACGTCGAAAACCGCTACCAGCCCGGCTGGGGCAAGATGCTGGGAACCGGATTGGTCGGTGCCCTTCTCGGACTGGCGGCTCTCGGCGGACTAGCCGGCGGGCTCGGTCTCCCCGGCCCGCTGTTCATGGGCCTCGGAGCGCTGTTTGGCGCGGGCATCGGACTGTCTTTGTCCGTGGTGCTTGGCCAGGCGCTCAACAACTCAAGCCTGTAACCCGGCCCGTGCGCGGGACCCGCGAGGTCGTGCTGGTGGACGCGGCGGGTCGTGAGATGGGTCTCGCTCCCCTGGCGGACGCCCACCGGGGAACCGGTCAGCTGCACCGGGCGTTCACGGCGGTGCTTTTCGACGCGAGCGGCCGGGTGGTGCTCGCCAGGCGCGCGGCTTCGAAGCCCCTGTGGCCCGGCTGGTGGGATGCGACGGTCGCCAGTCACCCGCGCCAGGGCGAATCCGTGGTTGAGGCCGGCCGGCGACGCCTGAGAGAAGAGCTGGGGGTCGACACCGAGTTGCTCGACGTCGGCACGTTCCGCTACTTCGCACCCTTCGGGGACGCCGGCTCCGAGCGTGAGAGCTGCGCCGCGCTGTTCGGCTGGCTGGCCGAGGGCGAGTCACCAAATCCACATCCCGAGGAGATTTCAGAGGTGAAGCACGTCGAACTCGGCGAATTCACGGAAGGCCTCGCCCCAGGAATTTGCCCATGGGCTTGGCTGGCGTTTGAGATGGCCCTTGAGTCCAGGGAGGGTCGGCTTGGGGTTCTGGCCGACCATCGCTCCGCGCTCGCGGACCGATTGCGTGACGCTGAGTTTGATCGGCTCTAGGACTTCCTTGAATTCCATTTTTCCTCCGCTCACACCCGAACGCGCACGCGCCTTCGCCGAGCTGGCTCTGTCGGGCATCGACCGTGAGTTCCCGTACAAGCCGGCCTGGCTGATTCACTCGGCCGCCGATTCGGTCACGCCGCGCGAACGGCATCCGGTGTTTTACGGCTGCTTCGACTGGCATTCGGCGGTCCACAGTCACTGGCTGCTGGTTCGGATCTTGGCCCGCTTTCCGGGCGAAACCCAGGCTGATCAGATTCGCGACGTTCTTGACCGGCGCTTCACACCGGAAGCTCTGCTCGCCGAAGCCGAATTCTTCGAATCGCCCGGCGCCGGAGGTTTCGAGCGACCCTACGGGTGGGCATGGCTGTTGACGCTGGTGGCCGAGATTGCGCAGCTGGCGGATGCCGATCCCCGGGCTGCGCGTTGGCTGCCTTGGTTTGAGCCCCTGGAGACCACGATCGCCGATCGGCTAGCAGCCTATCTGCCGCGGCTCACCTTCCCCGTTCGCAGCGGTATGCACACCGACACGGCGTTTGCGCTCGGACTAGGAATCGACTACGCCCGCTCCAGGCGCCGGAGCGGTCTGTTGGAACTGCTCGAGGCCTTTGTGCAACGCGCCTATGGCTCGGCTCAGCGCGCACCGTGGCACGTAGAACCCAGCGGAGAAGACTTCTTCTCGCCAAGCCTGAATATCGCCGACTTGCTCGCGCGGGTCTTGGATCGCGAAGCCTTCGCTGAGTGGCTGACCGGATACCTGCCCGAGCTCGAGTCCGAGGGTCTGGGGTCGCTGGGTGAACCGGTTGCGGTGAGCGACGTCACCGACGGGCGCCTCGCACACTTGGCCGGACTGAACCTGTCACGTGCCTGGTGCTTCGCGCGCTGCGCGGCACATCTTCCCGATGTCGACGGGCGGCGCGAGGTGTTGGTCGCGGCTGCTCGCCGTCACGGGGAGCTCGGCGGCGAACAGGTGTTCAGCGGCCACTATGCGGGCGACCACTGGCTCGCGACCTTCGCGGTGAAAGCGTTCACCGCAGCGCCCGATCGGTAATACGGTGCCAGAGCAAAATGCACCCCTTAACCGGTGATACGGTGCCAGAGCAAAATGCACCGCTGAAGCACCCGCGGCTTCGCCGCGGCCCGGCGGCGAAGCCGCCGGTGCTTCAGCGGTGCATTTTGCTCTGGCACCGTAT
>CAZUCE010000026.1:0-56452 GCA_964619265.1 uncultured Planctomycetaceae bacterium | reverse complement strand
TTAACGGTCCACTTCCATCACAACTCCGGTGTCTACCGAATCGGGGGAGGGTCACAGGTGGGTCCAGCCTCTCCAGGGAATTCACTAGGGAGTCCGATCTACCTTTCCTCCCCCCGCTAGGCCGGTGCTTCCAGAACCGGCTTAGCGGAGGTCGGCGTGGAAGAGCAGCTTTGGCGCCGCACTTATCCGGCACTGGGTCCCCTATGGCACCGCTGCGAACAGCGTCAGGTTGCAAGTTCGAGTGGGGGGCGCCGAGGCACACAGGCGGAGAGCTGACCAGGGCGCGGATCGGCGGGGCACCGGAATTTCTGGCAACGGGGGAGGCGCGCAAGCTAGGACGACTTGGTGCGAGTTGACCGGTTCCTGGTGAGCTTGTGTCTGAGCCTGTTCGCCGTACCCTATCCGTATGCTTGGCCCCAAGCCCGTTTGCGCGTCGCGTGTCGTTGTTCCGGTCCTCATTACGACGCTTAGCGCCTGCGCGGAACCACAGGGCCGCGATCTGCTGCTGGTCACCCTGGATACGTTTCGCGCGGACCATCTGAGCGCCCTTGGGGATTCACCTGTCCAAACTCCGGGCTTGGATGCGCTCGGAAGCCGCGGAGCGGTGTTTGAGCGGCACTACAGCGTCGCCAACGTGACGGGGCCATCCCACGCTTCGATGTTGACCGGCAAGTTTCCTCGTGAGCTCGGGATGCGGCGCAATGGGAATCCGCTGAGCGATCGGTTCCCTAGTTTGCCAGAAGAACTTGGTGATGAGGGTTTCACGACCGCAGCGTTCCTCAGCGCGGGGGTCCTCTCTTCGGAGTACGGATTCGATCGAGGCTTCGACCGATTCGATGAGGACTTCGGGTTCGAAAACGGGGATCCAATTTATGAGCGAGCGGGGGAAGAGACGGTCGCCCTGGCTCGGGATTGGCTCGCTCAGGAGTCCGGGGAGGCCGGAATTTTTCTGTGGGTCCATCTGTTTGACGCTCACTTGCCTCACCGTTCCCTCGATCCCATTCGAGTCAGACCCGAACCATCCTTCGCCG
Source organism: uncultured Planctomycetaceae bacterium (assembly GCA_964619265.1). GTDB lineage: Bacteria > Planctomycetota > UBA1135 > UBA1135 > CAZUCE01. The sequence goes on along the minus strand of CAZUCE010000026.1, from coordinate 55,421 downwards.
GCGAAACCTGGACCGAGTCAGAGAGGCTTCAGCAACAGGAGTGGTTCGGCGCTAGCTATGCGGCTGAAGTTGCGCGCGTCGATCGGCTATGCGCTGAATTGGATCACATGTGGTCGCAACGGGCGGGCTCCCGCGGGAGCTTCATGGCTTTTACTTCCGATCACGGCGAAGGTTTGTGGGAGCACGACTACCTCGGTCACAGCCTTCAGCTCTACCAGATGCAGATTCACGTGCCGTTGATCCTGGTTGCGCCCGGCCGCATTGCTCCGGGGACCCGCATCGAGGGCCCGACCGGGGCGGTGGAACTGGCTGGGACGCTGTGGAACGGCGCGATTCCCCGATCGAAAGGGGAGGTGTTCGGACCCGGCCTGTGGGGGCTTCTGGATGGGACGGGGGCTCCGAGTCGCCGCGTCATCGCCGAGCAATTCGCCATGCCCGGTTGGCTGCGTCACCTTCGCGGAGAAAACGGAACGGACGATCCACGCAACGCTAGCAAGTTCGCGGTGATGGAAGACGACTTGAAGTACATCTGGAATGAGGCCGGGCCGGCGGAGTTCTTCCGGCTGGCCGACGACCCCGGCGAACGAACGAACCTTGCGGAGAGCTATCCGGATCGGGTCGCCTCCTGGGATCGCAAGCGAGAGCGTTACCTCGCGTCGACTCCCACAGCACGGGGCGCGTCCGCCTCCAAGAAGCCTCAAACCCAAGAGATGCTCAACGCCCTCGGGTACACCGAGGAATGAGCTCCGATTCATCCAAGTAGATTTCTCGGGAGGGGCTCAGGCAGGAGATGCCCGGGTCCCGGTCGTTGCCGGCCAGCAACAAGGGGTGCGGATCCGGTTCTGTTAGGATCGTTCCCATGGGAGATTTAGAATTCCGCGAGCACCTTGGAGTGCTTAGCAAACCCCTGCGGCGATTGTATGGACTTGAGCTGGGAAGTGAATCTGAGGCCGTACTTCAGAACGACATCGTCCGGTTGAAATTCTCTCCAGGGTGGCCGAAGGACCCGTACGTTTCCGTGCCCGCGGTCAGTTACACGGACTCAACCTTGCTTGGTGATGCCAAGTACTTTGAGTTGCGTCGCTATGTTGATTTCACGGAGGCGTGGCACTTCTTCCCCACGGTTTGGCCGAACGGCCGCACCCGCTATCGGCAGGTCAAGCCCAACGCTCATAGCTACATCGCTTCCCCTTTACAGGTTCTGGAACTCGTAGTCTTCCTCGCCGAGCGCGGCAAGGCCATTTTGACTGCCGACCGCGACGAAATCGACACCTTCATGGCTTGGGTGGTGGATCAGGATCGCCAGTACAATGATCGTGTGAGCCAGAAAAAGTCAGGTTGACGGGCTCCTCTGCTATTCGATTGGAGGACGAGTCAGCCAGCCATTCAGTCGGTTTTCAGGAGCACTCGTCTTGGCGCACTAGGAGGCTGCGATTGGGGTGGGAGCTTTCGGCTGATAACGGGTCAAGTGGCTCATGCCATTCCGGCATGATGGAGCACAAGGGTTCGCCTTATCTGGCGGTGAGAGGGGTCAGCATCGTATGAACGTATGCCGTTTCTCCAGACCTGATCTCGAGTTTCACGGTTTGGGGTTGGTAGCCTTCGCGTTCGAAGATGCCTAGATAGTGACCCACTGGCAGTGGATCGAGCGCGTGCTGGACTCTATTAGGGAAGATCCATGAGGTCTCAAACTGGAAAGACCTATGAGCGGATACGCGTCCGGGGTGAATAGGGGAGAGCTCACTGTGCTGAAAAGCACCTCTCAACACGGGACCGCCTCCAAGAGGTTCGAATCGGACTGCGATTCCGCCGGCGGCCTTTCTGAAAGTGTCGAGCGGGTGGCTTTGGCTTTCCGTGATTTCGGGGGCTGTGCTTGGGAAGGGAAGGTCGTGAGGCGGAGATTCCAGATGGACTTCTAAGTCGAGCCAACCGGCATCTCCAAGCCGGACAGGGATCCGGTGGGTGCTTCCCGGGAAGGCCTCAACCTCTTTTTGTACCGCTGTGAACGCGAGCCTCGCTCTCCCAGTTGCTTGGGCATGGGGCATGGGTAGGGCCGTGGGGCCTACTTCGAGCTGGTATATGCCAGGAGCCAGGGTCAACAGGTGCTCATCTCCTCTTTGGTCCTGGCCTCCGGGTAGACTGGCCCAGTTGGTCTCGAACAGGCGCTGTTCGCTGGGAGCCCGAAGCAGGAGGTTTGTTTTTCCTGGGATCGGCTGACCCCAGGAATCTTGGACTTCAATCTCTAGCGTCCCCGGTTCAAGTGCTGTTCCGAGTTGAATCTCAAGATCGATGGCGTAGGGCTTGTGCGGAATGAGGACGACCTTCTCTTGAAGCGCGAATTGTGTGGAGAAGACACCGAAAACGTACCGCTTACCCGCCTCTACTTCGATTACCTGACTTAGGTCTTCCAATTCGGTTCGCCGCCCTTGAACTTGTTCGTTCGGCTTGAGAACTCGGCCCGCTTCGTCCGTTTCGGCGACATAGACTAGGGGCTTGGGGTGGGGCACTGTTCTAGAGGTCCCCAGCACCTTGAATGTCCCGAACGCCACATTCTCTCCTGTCGATTCCCTCAGGGTGAGCCGAACACGGTGGTTATGGGCGCGGAGAAGAAGGTCCTCGGTGCCAGCCCGAACGGGCTCTTCGGTCAGTAGTGCGTCGAAATATCCACTGCCCGCCAGGGTGCCGCGAATGTGGTAGCTCTCCAGTTTGAGTCCACTGAAGCGAAAGAACCCTTGACTGTCGGTCGTGGCATAGGCGTCGAACAGGCCACCCTCCATTTCATTCAAACAGCGGGTGTTCTCCGAGAACCACCCAGATCTGGATTCTGCAGAATTTTCCGGAATGGCCCATAGCCGATAGCGCTGCATGGGTTCTCCGGTGGGATCCACGACTCTCCCGGTGAGGACGCCGGGGCCCTCTAGCTGGAGTTGGAGATCTTGAGGTGGATCCAAGATATCGATCGGGATGTCACGCAGCCCCGCCACTCCGGTGCCGGCTACTCGCGCTTGCAGTTGCCAATCTCCAGAAACGTCAATCTGGGCTTCGAACGTCCCGATCCGGCTGGTACGGGGATTCACCCTGCTTCGATACTCAATCTTGCCGGCCTGCTCCTTGTTGAATCGGTAGAGGATCACTTTGGCGCCGGGGACCGGCTCGCTCGCGGGATTGAGGAGGACTCCTCGCACGGTAGCTCCATGTTTGGCTTGGACCCTGAGTTCGATCTTCCAAGGGAACTCCTCGCCTTCGGTCGGCAGGGGGCTTGCTCGGGTGCGCGCTTGGTATCCTGGATGGTCGACGTAAGCGAAGACCATCGGGGAGTCGGCTCGTGATTCTCCCGTGGTGTTCAGGTCGGGCAGCTCGACCGCCAGAATGAGATTCCCATCGGCGTCTGCCAGGCCGCGTGCCAATTCGGCCCTGCCGGCCAACGAAGGAATAGTGCTTCCCTCCTCGGCATACCCAAGGCCAACAACGACCCCCACATCAGGAACGGCAGGAGCGTTCTGCCCGAAGTGCTCCTGGACTCGTACGTGCACGACAAGGGATCGCGCTGCCTGGTTCGGGGACCGACGACCCGCGGCCTGAGCCGATAACCCTCGATCCGGGGCTTGAGGGCTAAGATCTGCGGCGAGGAGTTCAGGCCCTTGTGAGTTTTGGGCGGTTCGGTTGGCCGCTGGCAGCTCTCTTGCATCCGAGTCTGGCTCGGGTAGATCTCCACTCGCCCATAAGAACAGCAAACCGGCGAAGCAGACACTCAGGAACAGGAAAAAGGCCGAAATACGCATGGGGTCTAACTCTGAGGATGGCTTGGCCTGACTGAACTTCCGGACTCCCTTTCGTTGGGCACCTTCCAGCAAGGGCCCCCGGATCTCCCGAGAATGTCGAATGGGGCTGGGGAGAGCTTCTTCGCAGGGGCGAATTTAACGGATTCCAGAGGAGTTTTGGGCCATTCGGAACTCTTCAAACTGGTAAATCGCGGATGTTGTTTATGCCGGGCACCCGCCGTGGCTCAGACTTCCGAGGGTCCGGCCCAGGTTGCAGGAGTTCGAATTGGAAACGCCGATCCAGGAGAACTCCTTCGCTCGCTTGCGGACTGTTGCTTGGTTCGCCAATCGGTGCCCTCACCATCCTTCTTGAGCCCTTTGAGTCTTGGGGGGAGCCCGCCCCGGGTCGCCCGATCGTGGTGGATTTCGCCGAGGAGCAAAGGTCATGGAGAAGTTCTTCCCTCTCCATTCATCGAACCGGAGTCTTGCCCTTCCAACGGGCGACTTTCTTCTACTCGGAGAGCTACCGGACGGCCGAACCGCTCATGTGCCCGTTAGGTTTCTCCCCGGTGGGGAGGCCGAAGCTCCCCTCACTTTCCGAGCCTCGAGGAAGGCGGCTGAGCGGGTCGTTGCAGGACTTCGGGGCCTTTTCAGGTGCGCAGGACTGACGTTCGCGAGGGTCAGCGGTCTAGGCGGGCCCTGAGCATCTCCCAGTCCTCTGGGCTCATCCACGGCCGGGTTTCGGGTTGGGCTCGCGAGTTGCGCCTTACGGCTTCGATGCGATCCTGGGTCGCTGGGTGGGTGGAGAGCCAACCGGGGATCGCGGACAGGACCCCCGGCTCTTCCTCCTGAAGGAGGTGAACGAACTCGAGCAAACCGGTAGCCTCACGACCGGCGCGCCGCAGTTTCGCGACGGCGATTTGGTCCGATTCGAATTCGTGTTCTCGGCTGTGCTTTAGGACGACGAGGCCCGAAGAGGCCTCGAGAATCGTCTCGGCCAGCTCGAAGCCCTCGATGCCCCCGCCTACGGAGTTGACGGCGAATTGAGTGACACCGAGCGCTTTCAGCAGGGACTTGAGCGAGTGGCGCCGTTCGGCATGCACGATCTCGTGGGCTAGGACGCCAGCGAGTGCATCCGGGCTTGGTGAGGCGGCGACCAGGCCTCGAAATACGAGAATGAGCCCGCCGGGAAGGGACACCGCGTTGATCTCTTCGGTGTCGACGAGCTCGACTCTCAGGTCCAGGTCCAAGGTTGGGTCACGGAGCTCGTCGACCATGCGGGCCGCGAGCGCATCGAATTCGGCGTCAGGTTCGAGGGTCCAGCTGGCCTGCAGAGCTTTGTAGATGGTCTCTCCAAGGGCAACTTCGCTCGACCTTGGCACGAGCACATGGAGCCTGGGGATCGCTACCGAGTAGATGGCCCACGATAGGACGACGATTCCCGCGACCGCTATCAGGAGGCCGGGGAGCCCGATTCGACGGGAGGCCTTTTGCAGTTGGACCTTCGTCCGGCCGCCAACTCGGTCGAGCCCAAGATCCAGGGCGCTGAGAAAGTCTGGACCGAACACTTCGAGCCGCTGCTGCGGTTCGCCGGGATTCAGAGGGGGGAGCACGAGATGGGCCTCGCGTGCGACGCGCTGCACCGATTCCAGGCTTGCGAGCGGGAGGATGCGCCGCACGCCGTCCTCGAACAGAAGTTCTAGGTCAGCCGGCCCGTGAGCTACGGTGCAGCGCCGCGGACGTGGGGATCGGCCATCGAGGAGTCGGCCTTCAAAGGGACCGCTAGGGGAGGGACTGCCGGGAATCGGGGGCTCGCTCAAATTCCGAAGAGATCGCCGATTTCACCGAGCAGTTCGCCGGCTTCTCCGAGCCCCTCGACCGTGCTGCTCGCGGCTGCGTCCGCAATCGTGGCTAGCTGCTCGCCGTCCACCTGGGCTTGGTAGAACGTCGAGTGGGTCAGCATGTGTCGCCAACGGGTGATGGCCCAGGGAAGCCCGAGGCCGAGGGTGAGCAGTGTGACGAGCGCGCCCGTCCCGCCGACCCCGAGGACTTGCCGGCCGGTCAGGTCCGATTTCCAGGGCTTGCCCCTGAACCGGGTGTTGCTGACGAAGAACTGGTAGCGTTTCGCGAAGAACCAAGGGCTGTAGAGACCGACCGTGAGGTAGGTGAGAACGGTCCCAAAGAAGTTGATCTTGAAGAGTTCTTCGCCCTGGCCCCGGAATTCGAAGGTCTCCTCGCCAAGCGCTGTATTTCGAAGGCGGAAGGCTCGGACGCGTACAGCATGCCAAGACCAATAGATGCCAAAGGTCACGAGCATCAGAGCGAAGTCCCGGGCGTAGAGTTTGTAGGCCTGTCCTACGGTGCCCGTGAACCGAAAGCGGAGGTTGTTCCAGCTCGTGCGCGAGAGGTTGAATCGTTGGGAGCCAACCAGAATGAGCGGGCGCAACAGGTAAAGGGTCAAGGCGAGTCCGTAAGTGAGCACTACGCCCGCAAAGTTCTGTCCCTGGCTTTCGGCGAACCGGCCATCCAGCCATAGGAGGCCGATCCCCATGGGGACCAGGATCAGCATTCCTTTGAGGAATCCGATGAACTTCTCCTTGCCGGTTGCGTGATAGTCGAACCGACCCTCGATGGACTCGCGCACAGTTTCTTGCTCGTCCTCTTCTTGCCCGTCCTCCAGGGAGCCTTCCGAGTTGAACCCGGCAGCGAAACTCGAGTGTTGATAGTGGAACCGTCGTGTTCGCACCTTGGCCCAGAAGCGATACCCCCCGAACGTCACAAGGGTTAGGCCCAGGTTCTGGAGGTAAATCCCAAGCAGCTCGCGCCATTCGCCGTCGTAGCGAGGTTGAGTTCCGTTTTGTCTTCGCGGCGCTTCGCGCCGTCCCTCGCGCAGACCACCGACCGCCAATCCGAGGACTCCGAGGAGGGCAAGAAAGCCGAGAAGGAAAATCAGTAGGCCCCCGAATTCCCCGGAGAAGCTGACATCGAAGTCTGGATCGTCGGCGAAATCCCAATCTTCGTAGAAAGGCTCGATCTCCACGGCCCGAGCCAGGTCCTTAGCCGCACCCTGGGGGTCGTCCAACTGATATCGAATTCGGCCACGGATAAAGTATGCCGCGGCGCTGGAAGGGTCGAGCCGGACCGCGTCCTCGGAGGTCAGGAGCGCGACCTCCAAATCTCCTTGGAACAGCTGGCATTCGGCGAGGACGGCATAGGCCCAAGGATTCACGTCCGGCCGAGTTCGCGCAAGCTCGAGGTCTCGCCGCGCTTGGGTGAAGTCGTCGTTGTAGTACGCAAGCTCTCCACGTACGACAAGGAGGCCGGTCAGGTCGCCGTGGCGTTCGAACGAAAAATCAAGCAAGTCCCTTGTTAGCCGGCTGTCTTCTGTCGTGGAGGACCATTCGCAGATCTCGACTAGGGAAGCAGGCTCAAAATCATGGCCTTTCACGTGTGTGAGCAGCTCTTCGCGGCCCGTGGCCTCCTTTCCAAGCCAGTTGTGCAACTCGTAGCGCGTGAACAGCGCCTCGGTGTTTTTGGGATCGAGCTCGATTGCACGTTCGATATCAGGGAGCGCCTGGGATTCCTGGCCCTCGTCCCAGAAGATTGCGCGGCCCCGGCCAAGGTAGGCCGCGGAACTCTCTTCGATTTCTAAAGCGGCGGTAAAGCCGGCCTTGGCAGCCGCATATTCCCCCTCAAAGAGCTTCTCTTCTGCGGTGGCTAGGAGTTTTGTGAGACTCGGGCCGGTGGGGCTGGACTCGCTGGAGTCTTGGGCCCGGGCACCGGACAGTGGAACGAGTAGGGCAGCGAAGAAAACAAGGAAGCGCAAGGACGAGACGAGCATGTTTTCAAAATTACCAGCTCAGGCCGCCCGTCGCCAGGTTGCGCTTCTTAACAGCAGAATGGCTGAGCTAAAGTTCCCACAGGCCGTGGTCGAGGCCGCCAAGCAGGTAGATCGCGAACTTGCCTCGGCCCGGAATCTCGGTTGCCGGAAGCGCGACTTCCCCGCCGGCTGATTCGGCCGCTTGCAGCGCGGCTTCGATATCGGGGACCAAGAGGTAAGGCCGAACGACAGGAGCCTCTGTCGCTCGCATCGGAGCGCGAACCCCGATGAGTCCGCCGCTGGCCAGCTCTGCGGTGCGGGCGAAACCAAACTCGGGGATCGGATCTCCGAAGTTCACGCCTCGCAGTTCTTCGAGGGCGTGGCACGTCGCATCGACATCCGGTGTGACGAATTCGAGATACTGAAGGGTCATGGAGCTCTCCTCTAAGGAAGGACTCAGGCCTGAGGAGCGGTCCAAGTCCTGGGGGTCGCCTTTGGACTGGCAGGCGCACAGGAGCAGCACAGGGACGAGGGAGGGCAGGCGAAAAGCCAGAGTGGTTTGATTCATGACGGAGTTGGGTCCCGGTTCGATTCAGTGCTGGCTCCCGCAGCTTTTGTCGCATGCGAAGGGGAGGGAGACCAGCGGCTCATGGTATGGAGCCGCAGAACTTGTCGTTGCGCGACAGCAGGGTGGTTCCAGGCGCTGCAGGATGGCAGGCGCTTTTTGAGGCCTCCCGGGAGCCTGGCTCAAAGTGCCTGCGGTGGGGTCCGAATCCTGGCCTCTGAGGGACGGGGCCGGGTAGGGGGTACCTGACACCTGGTTGTTGCGGATCGACAGCAGGGTGTGTGCTTCCGCATTTGGCGATTGGCGGTGGAATGTCTGGCTAGGCTCCAACTGGAACCTCACGATGGGGAGCGATGTCTGAGCCTGCTTCGATTCGGCCCGATTTGCTGGAACGCCTCTTTGGACTTGGAGACCAGGCGCGGGAGGAGTTTCGGAAGGTGGCGAAGGACCGGCATCACCTGTTCATTCCCTGTGACTATCAGGACGCCTATGAGGCCCTGCAGGGGCTGACCGATCGCGCCCATTCCTTTGTTGAACTGGGCTCGGGCTCGGGGGTTGTGACCATTCTGGCAGACCTACTTGGATTGGAGGCCTGTGGGATCGAAGCGGAGCCTTGGCTGGTCGAGCGCGCGCGCCAAGTTGCGGAGGAACTCGGCTCGGGAGCGGTTTTCGCGGAGGGCACTTTCGTTCCTGTCGAGTACGAAGAGGAAATCGTCAACCTCTCCGACGAATCTTTGACCCCCATGATTGGGGCAGATGGTTTCGAGGAACTCGGAATCGAACTGTCTGAGTTCGACTTGGTCTTTGCCTATCCCTGGCCCGGCGATGAGGAGTGGCTGTACGAACTGATTCGGAGGTACGCGCGGAAAGACGTGCTCTTGCTGACCTATGGGAACCGGGATGGATTCCACGTCCTTGAGGGGACCGAGCTCTAGAAGCCAGAGAACAGAGGCTCATTGGCTTTGAGCTCACGGACCTTAAGCCCACCGAATAGGGGCACGCCTCAGCGCGCCTTAGGGCTGGAGTTCCGTGTGCAGGCTCCTCGAAGCTTGCTCTTACCTAAGGAGCCGGGGTCCCCAGCCGGCGCCCTTGGCGACGGCGGGGGACCCCGGTAGAAATCCGCCTTTCGCGGCGGCTTCGCGTTGGGTCAGCCGCCGAGCTCTTCAGCCTTGGCCAGCAGCTCGCCGGGAACGCGAGCGCCACCCGGGCCGACGGACTCGGACCACAGGACCTTGCCGTCCTTGCCGATCAAGACCGTGGCGCGGTCGGTGATGCCGGCTTCTTCGAGCCAGGCGCCGTAGGCCTTGGCGAGGGAGCCTTTGGGGTGGAAATCCGCGAGCAGCGGGAAGGCGACGCCTCCGAAGCTCTCGGCCCAGGCTTTGTGACAGAACTTGGAATCAATGGAGACACCCAGGACCTGGGTGTCAGCGGCTTCGAACTTCGCGAGGAGCGAGTTGAGGCCGGGGATCTCGACGCTTCAGGTAGGCGTAAAGTCGAGTGGGTAGAAGACAAGCAGGACGTTCTTGCGGCCCGAGTACGAGGAGAGCTTCTCCTTCGTGTCGAGGTGGCTGTCCAGCTCGAACTCGGGCGCTTGGGCTCCGGATGCGATGAGGGTCAATCGATCGAGGGTAGGGGGATGTGTCGGAATTGTTGTCGCCACTCGGCGACGAGCAGAGAATACCGTACCGGAGCGCCGGGCTGGTTGTCCTGTCCACCGGCTAGCGACCGGATTGTGCGGGGAAGGCCGGGCCTCGTCCGTTGCCGATGCGGCAGGGGGCCCGGAGCTGGCCGCTCTCGCCGGTCCGGCGAGCGACCGGGGTGGGGCGAGCCGCCCTACTTGGGTAGCGGGTCATCGGGCCCCGGACGGGTGGCCGGTACCATCCAGCTTGAGGCCTCTCGTGAGTTCCCCCTTGAACCCACGACGTCTTCCCCGCTTCGATGCGCGCTAAGATGCCGCCGCGAATTGAATCGCGCACCGACGCCTGGCGCACCCTTCAGCTCCCCATGGCCAAGAAATTCGAACGACACCGGCAACCCTGGACTCCCGCGGAGATTGGGAAACTGCGGCTCATGGCGGGCAAGGAAATGAGCCTGAAGACGATCGCCACGTCGCTGACACGTAGCGAGGAGTCGGTCAAGAAGCAGGCCAAGATCGAGAAGTTGAAGATCAGCAAGGCGCGCTAGCAAACTCCTTCGCCAAAAGCGCGCCCGGAAGCCACTCTGTGGCGGGGCCTCCCAGCTCGCCCGTCGATTGCGGGCTCTGGCTTCGTCGATGCGCCTTGCGGAAGCTCGCGTGCGGCCAACCCCGGGGGGACCTTGGGCTGGGGCGTCGGGTCATGCAGAAGAACTAGCCTTAGGCCTGTACGTTGTCGGGGCCGGGAGGTTCCATGGTGGCATGAAGCACATTTTCTCCCTGGCTGCTTGCCTAACCCTCGCTCCCGCTCTCTTTTTGGCTACTTCCGAACGAACGGTCGATGATCCGATCGCGGCTTCCATCGGGCACGCAGATCGCCTGCCCAGCGACCTTGAACGCGACGCGGAGCGTCAGCCCCAGCGCGTCCTAGATTTCTTCGACATCAAGCGCGGCATGCACGTCGCGGACTGGATGGCTGGCGATGGCTACTACACCGAGATCCTCTCCCGGGCCGTCGGGCCCGACGGAGCGGTGCATTGTCAAAACACGTCGATTCCCTTGGAAGTCTTCGCCAACGAGCCGCTGACCCGGCGCTTGGCGGAAGGACGGTTGCCCAATGTTCAGCGCCACGACGAGGAGTTTGCCGACGTCACGATTCCGGCCGGCCTCGACGCGGCAATCTTGGTGCGGTTCTATCACGACTTCGAGTGGCAGGAAGTCGATCGCCCGGCGTTCAATGCCATGGCCTTCGAGCTCCTGAAGCCCGGCGGGTTGCTCGGCGTCGTGGATCACCACGCTCTGGAAGGAGCTGGAATCAGTGAAGGGAAGCGCTTGCACCGGGTGGAAGCTGCGCTGGTTCAAACCGAACTGGAGGCCGCGGGTTTTGTGCTCGAAGCCGAGTCGTTCGTCTTGACCGATCCCAACGACACCCGCGACTGGAACATCTTCAGCGGCGACGGCGCGGGCCGGGATGCCACCTCGCGGTTCGTGCATCTGTATCGCAAGCCGCTCGAATAGCCGCTTCGTCTGGAAGGTCGTCCCCCTTGGCTTTGCCTGGGGTGGACGGTCGCTTTGCCAGGGCCTCTTGCGGTAGGGCGCCTCTTGAGAGAGCGAACTTCCCCCCCCAGCTTAGCGGACAAACCAGATCGCTCGGTGGAGTTCCCCCAGCCCGGTAGGCAGGGTTGTTTCTACCAGGAATTTCTAGAGATTCCGGAGTGCCGGGTAGGCCTCACACAGGTCCGGCCAGTATTTGGATCCTTGGCATCCGGCCACATAGGCAGCCCACCATTCGTCCGCAGTCCATTCGATCTGGTAGCCACCGTGGTAACTCGGGAGCGGGAAGTCTTCGAACATCGCGCGTGCCTCTTCAGCTTCGCCGCCCCACAGAAGTTCGGAAATAGAAGACGCGAGGGAGATCTGCACTGTGGCCTGATTTCGCGAGCTCCACTCAGCGCGGTCTTCGCGAATTCGATCGCGCAACTCTTGGATCCAAGAACTGCGCGATCGTTCGTTTGAATCGCGCCGGCGGAGGGTCGCGAGGGCCTGCCTATAGAGGTCTCCTCCGACCGCCCGATAACGCCCCAGTTCAGGATCCCAATCGAGCAGGGCGGTCGTCGAGATTCCCTTGTAGGGAAGGTAGGTCGCGTAGGAATGGGCCCAGTCTGAGTCGATGATCTCTGGTTCTCCGTTCCCGTCCAGATCTACGAACTTCTCGTATTGACCTTCCCAGAGGACCTCCACGTTCGCGCTGGCAGGGTCCGTTCCCGAGAGCCGCAAGAGCATGCCACTCATGCCCCCGCTGGCGCCTCCGTTCCAGCGTGCGATGTGCAGCGTAATCGCGCCAGAGTCCGTGCAATCGACGGCGAATAGCTGGGGGGCAGGCTCCGAATCCTTGAAGGTGTCCAGTACAAGCTCGAACTCCGGGACGGGGGAGTCGTATTCCCTGAACCTCGGCGTAGAAAGCCAAGAGTCGTAGCTGTACTCAGAGGCCCACTTGGGCCAGGTCCCATAGAAGATCCCGACCCGGACCTTCCTGTTTCCGGCCAGGTCCCAGGTCTTGGGACCTGGCCGGAACGCATCGAAGTGTTGGAACTGCTGAATGGTCCAGAGTCCCAGTCGATACACGCGGGTCCGGCCTTGCTCGACATATTTTTCGATCGGAACTTCGCCCGTGAAAACGTAGTTGTCGAGCGGATCGCCGTCGGAAGCGGCGGGGCCAGGAGCGCCGGGGCTAGGAGCGGAGGGCAGCCAGAGCCCAAGAAGGGTAGCGATCAGGAAGAGTCGTTTCATAACAAACACAACAGGGAGCTAGGTCCATCGCGAGGCCTTGGGGAGCCGGAGCCCATGCGTGGTGACGACGTTTGAATTGGAGGCCGTCAGTGGTTGGTTTGGCTCTCGATCACTCGGCGGATTGCCGGGGCGTAGCGGCGCTCGGTGGAGGCGATGCTCCAGGAAACCAGGACGCGCTCGGCGGAGGTGCTGCAGCGAAAGGGCTGGGAGCGGTGTTCGAACTTGCCGTCGAAGAGGATGGCGCGGCCGAGTTGGTAGCGATATTCCAGGTCCTTTTCGTCTGCACGGTAATCGAGGTGTCCGAATCCCCGTTCGAAAGGGAGCAGGGGAGTCAGCATGGTGCTGGTGACTCCCTTGGGGATTTCCTCGTCGCCGTAGTCGATATGAAACTCAAGATCGGGGAGTTCCTTGCGGGTGACGATGAAGCAGGCGGCGTGCAGCCGGGGGCGGCCGCCGACGATTTCAAAACTCCGCTGAAGGTTGCTGCGTTCGAGACAGTCGTCGAAGGCCGCTAGGGTTCGAGGGGAGGCCGCGTAGTGCCAGGCCATGTTGGGGTGGAGGCCAACGACCTTTTCGAACGCGACTCCAGGCTCCAAAGCGTCTTCGCATAGCCTGCGATAGAGCTGACGCAGCGGACCCAGGTGTCGCGTGCTGAAGCGCAGCTCGGTGAAGAGCCTCTCCCGAAAGCGTGAGGAGTGCGTCATGGGGCGAGGTTACGGAGTGCCCCGTAGGGGATTCAGCTTCAAAACGCGCGTAGTCTGGCGCCGGGGAATCAGAGCAGACTGGGAAGGGATGCCTCGAGCCCAGAATCGGTTGTCCTTGGCCGGGCAACCTCGAGCCGGGGCTCGCTCCAAGGCTGCTGGCATCCGAGGTGGCCTTGGGTAGCTCGGGGGCGATCCTCACCCGCCGCACGGCTGCTCTAGCCCGAATCCCTGGGCTTCCGGCGATTCCTGGGGGAGCCAGGGCTGAAAGCCTGCCAAGCTCGGAGCTACCGGAGGGGGCCTACCTCTCTTGCTCTTTCTCCTTCCCAGCCCCGCGCGGCGCCTCAACTTGTGTCAAACGCCACCCGGTTCAAGGAACGCCTGTTCACCGAGCTTCAATTCTCGCCGCGCCACCTCAGTCCCCTGCGGCGCCTGTATCGCCAGATGCGCGGGGACGTTTTAGGCGAGGACTTTTCGTTCCACGAGGTCCCTGGGCTGCACGAGAACATGACCTGGTTCTACGCCTCGAGTCCGAGCACCCTGGCGGCGTTCTTGCGGTGCCTCACGAACAGCCATCTCCGGGAGAGCTTGACCCTCGTGGAAGGCAACGCGGAACTGCTGGCCGCCTGTTTCGTTGTGGTGCGCGGAGATACGCCGCAGATGGACTTCCACGTAGATTACGGACAGCAGGAAATCCCGGCCGGGGTGACCGGGACTCTATTGACCCCGCTGATTGAGTTCGACGAGGAGTTTGGGCACCTCGACTACCGGGAGGGTGTCGTGGAACACGAGTACCGCTACCAGCGCGGAGACGCGATTTTGTTCGACGGCAAGTTCGAGCACCGCTCCCAGGAGGCCCCCAGCCAAGGGGGCCTCGATCGAATCCTCGTTTCGTGGAGCTTGGCCACGATGGACGCTCGCTACCAGTTCGCGATCCGTCGGGTTATTGAGAGTCAGTCGATTTAAGCGAACGCCCACCTCGGTTGGGGCGCTTCTCAGGACTCTTCTGAGGGGTTTCCCCGGCGTCTTCCAGTTCGAGCTCGACTCGGATCGCCGCCTCGAGCTCGTCGGGGTCGAATCCGAACGGACCGCGCCCACCGGCGTAGGCGATGCGCCCCTCGGCTCCGACCAGGTACAAGCGATCGGGGTGCCCTGAGTAGGCGCGCTCCGCGGTGTCCTGCATGTCGTCGAGGAGAATCGGCAGGGGATTCAAGTCGAGGGCGCTGTCGCATCGGGTCGCGATGTTTGCGCGTTCGAGCAGCGTGAGCGGCTCTTCCACGATCGGAGCGCCTCTCCCGGTGATCGGGCTGGCTCCGTCGAGGGCATGTGCTTCGCGGATGTACACGAGCAGGAACTGCACTTTCTCACCGTACTTTGCTTCCAATTCTCTCAGTCGACCGACCGAGCTGCGGAAGGGGGGTCATGTGTAGCTTCCGAAGATCAACGCGACGGGTTGGCCGATTCGCGCGTAGTCCGAGAGCTGAATCGTCTTCGGTTCGGGAACCGGCTTGCCTTCCTCGTCGAGCTTGACCTCCGGTTCGGCGGGGGGCTCTTCGCCAAGGGCTTTCGCCTCGCGAACGGCTCGCTCGTGAAGCGTCAGGGCTTCACCGGGGGCGCGTTCGATCACCTCGAGGGTGAAGTCCGGAGCGACCTGGCCTTCGAGCGGGGCGGCGGAAGGCTCGGAGCGGTTGCCGCGACCCTGGCCGCGTCCTCCGCGGCTCCGGCCCGTTGAAATGTCACCTTCTTCGATCGAGCCGCTGCCGTCTCGGTCCAGGCGCCCGAAGTGTTCTTCGCTTCGGCCGTATTCCTCGAAGGTGATCTGCCCGTTGCCGTCCGCGTCGTAGCGCTTGGAGAGGTACTCCCACGCGCTTTTGGCTTGATCCGGATCGGCCTCCTGACCCGAAGGGGTCTGCATGTAGGGAGACGCCGCGGCGAGGCACAAGCCAGCGAGGGGGAACAGGAGAAGTCTCGATCGATTCATAGGCGGACGTGGTCAGGGGGGAGGAAAACCGTCGGAACCAGCCTAGGGACCGAAGGTCTCGCGGCAGATCCGGAAAATTTTGGCTGTCGTTCCAGCGAGGCCAGGCCGCTTCCAGGGGATCCCGAAGCCGGGGCGGCGCTAGGCTCTGCACGCCCACCAGGCCCGATTCACCCCCCGACCCCCGCCCTCCGATCGATGTCCACCCTCCTCGATACAGACCGCGTCGACGCGATTCTTGAAGGCCTGAGCCCGAAGATCCGCCCTCGGGGGGCATCCGGAGCGGACGATCAAGCCCGGCGCCGGAGCCGGCTGGCTGGGCTTCTCGATCAAGCCGGAGCCGACGGTTTGTTCGTCGAGCCCGGCGCCACTGCGCGTTACTTGGCTGGAATCGAATGGCGCCCGTCCGAACGATTGTTCGGCGCGGTCGTGACCAAAAGTGGAGACGTGGTCGTCGTGGCGCCGGCTTTCGAACGCGACGTTTTGGAGCGTATTCTACCTGCGGGTTCCGTCCTGCTGACCTGGGAGGAGCACGAATACGGTTACAGGCATTTGGCTCGCGAACTCGATGCGCGGGGGGTCAGCAAGCTGTTGATCGATCCGGGGGTTCGAACGCTGCTCACCGACCAACTGGGCCACGAGTTTCGGGGCGAGCTATCCTCCGGAGCGACCGTCGTTCGCCGCCTCCGCTCGATCAAGGACGAAGCTGAGATCGAACTTTTGAGCGCGGCTCAGGTGCTCTGCAAGACGACCATCGGGCACGTGGCCGAGCGCGTCGAGCCGGGAATGACTTGCCGCCAAGTGGCGCAGCTCATGCACTCAGGGCATCGGCGACTCGGGCTTGAAAACACCTGGGATCTGACCCTGGTGAACGGCGACGCCGCCGATCCCCACGGCTCCACGAACGATCGGGTGATCGAGGCCGGTGACCTGCTCCTGTGCGACACCGGCGGCACCTTGTTCGGATATCACTCGGACTGCACGCGAACCTGGACCGTGGGAGCCAAGCCCAAAGACGAGCATCGACGGGCCTGGGACACCGTGTACGCAGCCCAGGAGGCGGCTCTCGGAGCTTTCCGCGCCGGTCAGCCCTGCGCCGGGGTGGACCTGGCGGCCCGGGCGGTGATCGAGGGAGCCGGCTACGGGGACGGTTATGCCGCGTTCAGTCATCGACTCGGTCACGGGATCGGTGTCGAGATCCACGAGCCGCCCTACTGCGACAGCGGTAGCGAAGTGGCGCTCGAAGCAGGTATGTGCTTTTCCAACGAGCCGGGGATCTACCTGCGTGGTCAGTTTGGCCTTCGAATCGAAGACATCGTTGTCGTCCGCTCGGGTGAGCCGGAGGTGCTCGGGCCGCGGCAAACATCGATCGAAGTGCCCTTTTGACAACCTTGGCAAACGCTGGTGGCTGGGTTTGCTTGCCGGCGCGCCCCGGAAGCCCTTAACGTCTGCCCCATGAGCTACGCAGATTTACCCCGTTCCGTTCAGTACGGCGTCGTCTTTGTCGGGGCGGGGCTGATCGCGGTGGCGATTAAAGCCGCCAGCGAGCTCGATCAGAATCGCCTGGCGGGGATGGTCTCGATGGTCCCTATGAAGATCGTGGTGGCCTGGGCGATTGTGGGAGCGGCGAGCGGCAGTCGCGGGATCGCGCAGTCCACGAACGGCATGTTCCTAGGCCTGATCGCGTTGGTGGCGTCGATGCTCTTCGTGCGCGTGTTTGCCGATCGATTTGGGTCCCAGGCTTTGATCTTTTCGGCGCTGGGAGTCTGGCTCATCGTGGCCAGCGCGACGGAGTGGACGGCCAGGCGATTGACCGAATCCGCCTGAGTCGCGGAATTCGCGAACGGCCCGGCAGACCCCGCAAGGCTCCGAAGATGAGACTATGAATCAGGATCCTGCTTCGAGGCGCTTGGAATTGCGCAAGGCCTCTCGCCGGCTGCAAGGGCACGGTGAGGTGCGACCCGCGGATTTGCTCTCCCGCGTCGCAAGCTGGTGCGAGGAGCACGACGTTGCCTTCGATAGCTACGGCACCGGTCCCTTGCTCGAGTCGTTCCAGGCCAAGGTGGCGGATCTACTCGGGTTTCCCGCAGCGCGTTTCGTGCCGACCGGCAAACTCGCCCAGAATGTCGCGATTCGGGTTTGGAGCGAGCGGGCTTCGAACCGCCACTTCGGGATGCACCCGACCTCGCACTTGGAGCTGCACGAATCGCGCGCTTACTCCCACTTGTTTCAGCTCCGAGCAACGCTTGTGGGGCCTGCGAATCGACCGCTGCTCGCGGAGCACTTGGCCCAGGTCGCGGAACCGCTTGCTTGTTTGCTCATCGAGCTTCCCATCCGCGAAGCCGGAGGGCAGCTTCCCAACTGGGAACAGCTTGAAGAACTGAAACACCTGGCCCGCAAGCGGAACGTGCGTCTCCACCTGGACGGCGCGCGGCTGTGGGAAACAGCGGCCTTCTATCGGCGCAGCTACGAGGAGATCTGCCGCGGCTTCGATTCGGTGTACGTCTCGTTTTACAAAGGAATCGGTGCCCTGTCCGGCGCGATGTTGCTTGGACCAACCGATTTTATTTCGGAGGCGGTTGTGTGGCAACGGCGCTGTGGGGGAGAGCAGTTCGAATTGACCGCGAATGTGGCCTCAGCAGCGATGCAATTCGACGAACGGCTCGCTCGGATGCCGGCCTACTACGAGCGAGCGATCGCGCTCGCCGGTGGGCTCCAGGAACTGCCGGGGATTCGGACCTTGCCCCGGGTTCCGCACACGAACCTGATGCACGTGTTCCTCGAGCGATCCGTGGAAGACGCCCTTGGGGCGCGCGACAAGCTGGCCGAGGAGACCGGGCTTTGGCTGTTCGATCGCCTGCGGGAGGCCGACTTCCCGGAGTCGTCTCGGTTTGAGTGGTACGTGGGGGAGGCTGCCTGCCAGGTCGAGCTCGAAGAGCTCCACGGGGCCTGGGCGCGGTTTTCCCAGGTCCTGGGCTAGCGGCCGGGCTCAGGGAAGCTCTGGACCCAAGCCGGGATTCCCGCTGACTCGAGCGGAGCGGCTCCGCCCCGGTTCGGTACCTTGTCGCGATGGTCCCTGCCGAAGAAGAACAAGAAGAACAACTCCCCGAGACGATCATCGAGCACGCCCGATCGGGCCGCTCCAAGTGCAAGGGGTGCCGCAAGCTGATCGCCAAGGACGACCTCCGGCTCGGGGTGCTGGTCGAGGGCCCCTACGGACTCGGCCACATGTGGTACCACCTGGAGTGCTCGGCCCAGCACGTGCTGGCCAAGGTGGAGCAGGCTTATGAGACCTCGGCCTGGGAGAACGCCAAGGCGCCGCCCGATCCGAACGATCTCCCCGACCTCGCGGGCCTGCGCGAACTGGGAGCCAAAGCCCTCGCCGAGCGTGAGGAGAAGGCCAAGAACCGCAAGACGATTCCCTACGCGGAAATCGCGCCTTCGGACCGTTCGAAGTGCAAGCACTCCGGCGAAGCGATTCCGAAGGGCTCGGTGCGGATCGTGCTGGGCAAGGAAGCGCAGTTCGGCAACCAGACGCGGACTTCGCCCTACCAGGTTTTGCCGAGGGTAGCCCTCGAGGCCTGTCGCGATCCGGAGGTCATGACGGCGCCCGAAGACTTGGCCGACCTCCTGCGAAAGAACAGCAAGATCGACACCGCGGCGCTCGAGGAAGCGCTCGGCGAGCTCGGCAGTTAGCGAGTCGTCCGTCCGGCGGCTTGCCGGCGGGTTCGAAGCTCCGGTGACATCGTCCCGGGCGCAAGCGCCTCGAGCGCAGTCTTTGGAACCAGCCTAGTCAGGGATGGCGCGGGGCCGGCGACCGGGTCAAGCTCGATGGGGGAGCGAGACTCGGCGCCTCCGAAGAGCGATCGTTCAGGCGTACATGGATTCGATGGCCCCGGCGTGCAGCCGCTCGACCGCCTGGCGCTTGATCTTCATGGTGGGGGTGAGCTCCCCGGCTTCCACGCTGAACGGGCTCGCCAAGAGGTGGAACCGCTTGATTTGTTCCACCTTGGCGTAGCGGCTGTTGACTCCATCGATCGCGGCCTGAATTTCCGCCTGGAAATCCGGATGCTCGCGCGCCGCGACGGGTTCCAGGTTGCGTTGACTCGCAAACGACTCCAGCGCCGCGGGGTCCGTTGTGAGCAGGACGCTGAGATATTTGCGGCGGTCGCCGATCAGGACCGCGGACTCGATCCACGGGGACTCCTGGAGCGCGAATTCGATGTTCTGGGGGGCGATGTTCTTGCCCCCGGCGGTGATCAGGATGTCCTTCTTGCGCCCGGTGATATGCAAGAAGCCGCGCTCGTCCAATCGGCCGAGGTCGCCCGAGAGCAACCAGCCATCGCGCAGAGTCTCGGCGGTGGCCTCGGGGGCCAGGTAGTAGCCGCCGAACACGTTGGGTCCGCGCGCTAGGATCTCACCGTCGTCTGCGATTTTGACTTCGACTCCCTCGATCGGTTTGCCGACGCTGCCCAGCAGGTAGTCGCCCGGGAAGTTGAACGACGTCGGGCCGCTCGCCTCAGACTGGCCGTAGACCTCGAGGACCGGAATCCCGACTGAAGCGAGGTCCTCGATCAAATTGGAGGCCAGCGGAGCAGCGCCGCTGATGTGGATGCGAGCTTCTTCTAGTCCGAGCGCTGCCCGGAGCTTCGAGAACACCAATCGCTCGGCCAGGGGACGTTGCATCCGCGTGGCCAGGCCCACCGGGCGTCCGGCCTGGTTCGCTTCGGCTTCGCGGCGAGCCACGCCTTGAGCCCACTCGATCAGCTTGCGCTTCGCGCCGCTGGCCTGGGCGAGCTTGTCGAAAATCCCCGTGTGAAACTTCTCCCAGATGCGCGGGACTCCGAACAGCAGCGTGGGGCGAACTTCGCGAATATCCCGCGCGACGCTCCCGATCGACTCTGCGAAGTAAACGGCGTAACCCACGGTAGCCGGAGAGTGGATCGTGAACATCTGCTCGGCGATGTGGGAGAGCGGCAGGTAGGAGACCATCCGATCCGCGGGGACGGCTTCCAGCGTGCGCTGCATGGCTTCCGCGGTCCACGCGAGGTTGCGGTGACTCAGTTTCACGCCTTTGGGAGGACCGGTCGTACCGCTGGTGTAGATCAGCGTGGCCAGGTGGCTTGGGTCGAGGCGAGCGAGCTGCTCGGCCACTCGATTGGAATCGATGGACTCGGCGCCGGACAGAAACTCGTCGAACGAACGAAGCCGCGGGTCGCCGGAGTTCGGGCCGCCGCGCATGCTAACGATCGACCTCAAGTGTGAACTTCCGCCCTCGTCGGCGGCTTGAATCCGTTCCAGGTGCTGTTCGGACTCAAGCAGCACAAGCGGCGCTTCGGTGTGTCCAAGCAGGTAGGCGATTTCCTCGGTCGAGCTGGTCGGATAGATGCCGGTGGGGACGGCTCCGATCGACATCGCGGCCACGTGGAGGATGACCCACTCGGGGCGATTGAAGCCCAAGATGCAGACCACCTGCCCGGGCTCAATGCCCTCGTTCAAGAGCGCGCGTGCGGCCTGCTCGACCTGTTCGCCGTACTTCGCCCAGTCTGTTGCGTGCCAACCGTCTGGCGTCCGAACAAAGTACGCGGGAGCCGATGGCGTGGCGGCGGCGCGGGCAAACAGTCGCGCGGGGATGGTCTCGGCTACTTGGGAAGGGGCCGTAGGAGGATTCACAATGGGCTGGGGGAGGGGGGAACGCGAAGGAGCTTAGGGGCTACAGTCGCCGCACAAGGCCAAGGCACGCGACCACCGGGAACGTCGTTGCGCAGCGAGAAAACTCGGGTCCGCATTCCCGGCTTCGTATTCTGGGAAAAGAAACGAAGCCGGCGCCACCCTGGCCTTGAGTGTCCCGGTCTCGCGGGACTTCTGGCGGGATCGCGGCCTGTCGGAGCGTTCCGGCAGGGGACTTGCGCTGGCCTCTCGGCTCGCGAGCTCGCGAGCCGCCTTCCAAGGCGGATCAGCGTTGTTGGACCAGTTTCCGGAGCCGTTGGTCGTGGGCCCCAAAGTAAATCGCCTGTCCAGAGACGGTGGGCGAACTCCAAACCGTGGCTCCGATCTCGTAACGCCACAGGACCTCGCCGGAGCTGCGGTCCAAGGCAAACAAGGCTCCGGGTAGATCCCCTCCTGAGCCTTCGCCTCCGACGTACACCCAGTTGTCCACGAGCGCTGGCGAGCCCAGAACGCGACCGCCCAGGTTCGCGCTCCAGATCACCTCGCCGGTGCCAAGGTCGAGCGCGCGGAGCTGTTGATCGTCCGAGCCGACGTAGAGGACCTCCTCGCTGGGAGCGAGGGCCGGCGTGGAAAACACCGTTCCACCGGTTTCCCGGCGCCAAAGGAGTTGGCCAGTTGCCAATTCGACTGCGTAGACGCCGCCGTCGTCGGAGCCGAAGTAGGCGCGCCCGTCGCGGACCGCTGGAGACGAGAACACCGTGTCCTCGGTCTGGATGCGATGTCGCAGGGCGCCCGATTCCAGATCGAGCACCACCAGCGATCCGTCGCGGGAGCCGATGGCGACGAGGCCGTCTGAGATCGCGGGCGACGAGAGGATTTCGCCTTCGGTGGCAAAGGTCCAGCGCACCTCTCCGGTTCGGCGGTCCACGCCATAGACTTTGTGGTCGAAGCCGCCGAACACGCACCAGTCGCCGGCTAGCGCGGGTGAGGATTGTTCGCCTCCCGGTCCCAACATGACCCGCCAGCGTTCTTCGCCCGTAACCGCATCCAGCGCGTAAAGCCGGTCGTCATCGGCGCCGAAGTAGACCGTGCCGTCGACGATGGACGGCGAGGCGCGCACCAGGCCTCCAACGTCAAACTTCCACAGCAGTTCGCCGCTATCGGCTGAAAAGGCCCCGAGGAAGTTGTTGAACGTGCCGCAGTACACGGTGCCGTTCCAAATCGTAGGCGAAGACTCGATCGTTCCACCGAGGTCCACTTCCCAGGCCAGCATGGGGTCGGTGACCGGCGAGGCGTCGGCGGTGGCGCCGGTCCGCTCGAGCGAGCCCCGGAAGGTCGGCCAGTTGGACAGTTCGCTAGAGGAGTTGGAGCTCAAGGAAGTCTGGGTGCAGGCGGTCAGGAAGAGCAGGGCGGGTCCAAGGACCGATGCGCTAGGGAAACGGCCTTGGGGGGGCCCGGTTTGGGGAGTGGGTCTCATGGGGCGTCGGAGCCTGAAAGGCTGGGGGGGCGGGTGATTTGGAAGACGAGGAGCTGGCCTGGTTGAATTGTGCCGAATCGTGCTGGGCTGCGGGTCCCGAGGCCCCAGCCTGTCGCAGACGCAAGGCCGGCCGCCCCGAATCGCGAACTGCCAGGGGCGCGACGGAATGGGACCTAGCCTGCGCGCTGGGGCCGATTCGGGCTGCCTATCGATCCTCTGCTCACGATCACGGAAGGGCGCCTTGGAAAGGTGGGGCGGTAGTCCAGCGCCGGCGCCGACCATAGGTCCCTGTTCGCTGGGCCATTCCTTGGAGTCTGAATTCACGCTCCCTCAACCATCAGCGCTCGGACTGCCACCAAGCTTCGAGAGCCTCGGGGTCGTGATCGTAGTAAGACTGCGAGCACAGGGTCGGGGGGTACTTCCCCAGACGGAAGCCGTCGATGAGGAACGAGGCTTCACGCCCAACGGTGGAGGTGGCGATGGCGAACGAACCGTCTTCCGTTCGCTCCATCGGGAGGTTGCTGGAGAGCGAGCTGTTCACGCCCGTGGCGGGTTCCTCGCTAAAAATGTAGGGCAGGAGCTCCTCGACATCGTCGCGGCTGAGCCAGCCTTCGTGCGGCTGCTCCGAAACGGTGATCAGCTCCGATTCTCGGCTAGCCAGGCGATCGAGAAACTCCTTTGGGGATTCGGTGGTCCAGTTCATTTCAGATGGGCCCGGGCCGGTTCCGGGGAACTGCGTGGCTCCGCCTCGGATCGGGGAGGACGCCTCCCCGCTGTGCGGACCGGTGGACTCAGGGCCGGGGCTTTCGGAGGGGTCAGGGCCTTCGGAGGGATTGGCGCTGTGGCAACCGAGGATTCCTAGAATCAAGGGAGCTAGCACAAGGGAGATTCGGGCGTGGGCGGGGATCTTCATGGGGGCGAGTGGGTGGAGGGAAGCAGCAAGCGGATGCTTGGACGAGCGGCTCTTTAGGATCCAGGGCTGCTTCGATCGGGCTGAATTCCAATAGCATGGGGAGGAGCTGGATCGAAACAGAGCGGGCTGCCCAAATTCGACGCCCCGGGACGTGCACGTCCGAGAACCGGGCAGAAAAATCAGAGGTATCGAGGTCTTCGGGCGCCGCAGCCGGCAGACTCTTCGCCGCGAAACGCTCCTCTCAGGTGTGGTTGCCGGAATTCGAGGAGCCTCAGGCGCCGCAGGATGGGTCGTTTTGGCGCGCCTTCGCTTGCCGTTTCGCGCCCCGCTCTTCAGCCCCTCCCACTTCGGATTCCATTTCTATGAGTTCTTCCTCGGCTTCTACGAACAGCCGGACCCACAAGGGAGCCACGCGGTCGGCTTCGAGGACGCGGATACTGGCGCAAATCGCAAGCCAGATCGGGAAGCTCGAAGAAGTTCCCGCCTACGACGGGGCGGGTTACATGCGCGGTCACGAAGCCTTCGAGGGAGCCAGCGATCAGCAGGGGCAGATCTTGAACTGGCTGATCAAGTTCGCGAAGAAACGCCCCGGCGAGGCTTTCGAAGCGGCCAGCGTAGGCGCAGGCAGCGGCATCCTCGATGTGCCCATTTTGGAGGCGGTGTGCCAGGCCAAGCGCGTTGAGTACACGGTGTTCGAGCCGTTCGAGGCCCAGTGCCGAAAGTTCGAGCAGCGCGCAGCCCACTTGTCCGGAAGCGACCGCCTCGACCTCTCGGTGGAGTGCGCGAAGGTGGAAGAGGTGGCTCCCGAGCGGCAGTTTGACGTCGTTTTCTCGATTCACTCGATCTACAGCTTCGAAGGCCTCGAGCAGGCCGTGGCCCGCTTGATTCAGTTGACCCGGCCGGGTGGGGAGTTGGTCATCGCCGTGGCGCCGCTCGAGCAGATGAATCAACTCGCCGAGGTTTTTTGGCAGCCCCAACACGAGGGCGATCTCGGTTTCGAGGAGCAGGTTTTGGCTGCGCTCCGTTCGCTTGATGCTGACTTCTCAGGGGAACGAATCGACGCTGAGTTGAAGGTCTCGCTCAATAGCGAGGACCTCTTGGACATCGCGAGCTTCCTGGTGCAGTGTCCGCTGGAGCAGTGTCCGGCAATGCTGCGGGCCTTGGTGTTGGAGTACCTTCAAGCCTGCGGCCGCTCCAAGGGTCGCGAACTGGTGATTCCGCACCCGGTGCAAATCCTGCGGGTCCGCCGACCTCTGTAGCAGCGGCGACGGGGCTTTTCCGGCGGGTTGTTAGAATCGCTGGCGAGCGAGGCTGACCGGGATCGGTTGGTCGCTCGTCCCGTTCTACAAGTCACTTCTTTTTCCTCCCCAGCGACCGATGGCACCGTCCGGCTCCCAATTTGAAAACCCTGTCTTCATTTCGCAAGGCGGCTTCAGTCGGTTGAAGGAGGTTTCCCGCGTTTTGTGGCGAGTTGGCATCCAAAGCGAAGTGGTCGCGCCGCCTGAGGGCGCCAAGCTCAATGCCTGAGGCGCCAAGTTTTTGCTCGCGGTCGCGGGCAACGAAGCACGGGATGCCTTGGCTCAGCTTGAGGAAGCCGAGATTGAGGCGATGGACGAGGATGAGCGCAAGGCGGCGGCCCACGCGATCAATTTGGACGCGCCAACCAACGATTGCCCGGCCTGTGGGACGTCCTTCGAAGGGCACCCGGCCCGCTGTCCAGGCTGCGGCCTGCGGATCGGCTGAGTCGCCGTAAGGGGGGCCTTGCGCCGCCGGGTGCGAGGGGGCGAGGCCAGGCGGGCCAAGCCCGGTCGTTCGAGCTCAGAAGGGGCGAGGGGAAGGGGGGCTTCCACCGAATTGTTCGGCTCGAATGTAGCAATCGTGAACTTTGAGCAAAGCCGATGGGTGCGCCCCGGGGAGCTGCTAGCTTCCCGCCGCCCTGACACCGAGTCGGGGTCCTTTCCCGCTCTCAACGGCCCCTTCCCCCTCCCTCGTGGCCCACAACCACCTTCTCGTTTCCGCCGGTCTCCTCCTTCCCGCGACCTTGATCGCGGGCTGCTCCAGCTCGCAAACGAGCCGCGCAGTCCTCAAGAACGGATTCAGCCCGCTGACGGGGACCCCCCTCGAGCAGGAGGCTCTGGCATTCCCGGCGCCGGCGCCGGTTGAGTCTGTTCAGACGGCCCTGGCTTCCGCTCCGATTGCGGCCCCGTCCGGGTCGGGACAGCCGCCTGCGCCGGTGGCTGGATTGGGCCAGTCGTCCGCTCCGGACTTGCTCGAGATGTTGGTTCAAAACGGAGCCTTGACCCCGGATCAGGTCGAAGTGCTTCTTGCGGATCAGCGCGCTCCCGAAGCCCAAGACGACCCGTCCTCGTGGAGTATCGGATCGGGAGGCCTCAAGTTCGCCTCCGCCGACGGTGATTGGCAGATGCGAATCGGCGGACGGATTCAGGTGGACGCGAATGTCCACTCGCGAGAGGGCGCCACCCCCGAGGAACAAATCCAAGATGGAACCGAGCTGCGGCGCGGGCGCTTCGAGTTGCGAGGCTCGCTTCCCGAGGATCTGTCCTGGTGGGCCGAAGTCGAATTCGCGAACAATGGGGCATCGGTCAGAGACTTCCGTCTGCAGAAGGAACTGACGGACAGCCTGCATGTTTCGATCGGCCATCAAAAGCAGCCCTACTCGCTGGCTGTCGAAGAGAGCTCGAACGACCTGCCGTTCATCGAGCGGGGCGTCGACAATTTCCTGATCATCCCGTTCGTCGATCGTGCGCTCGGTGTTCGCGCCCAGGGCCACACGGATCGCTTCTTCTTCGCGGGCGGTGTTTTCGGAGAGGGTATTTCTCCGACTGCCGTGGACGACGAGGGCTTTGGATTCGCGGGGCGGGCCGTGCACGCTCCCATCATCGAAGACGAGCGGGTCCTGCACATGGGTGTCCGCGGCATGTTCCGCAGGATCGAGGACGGCGCGAACTCGATTCGCATTCGGGATGAGACCACCAACATGTCGAACTTCCGGGTGGTGGACACCGGGACACTGACCGACGTGGACTCGGTATCCGCTTTTGGAGCGGAGCTGGCCTATGTCGAAGGCCCGTACACGATCGGCGGGGAAATCAACCGCCTAGAGGTTGAAGATCCCGGAGCCGACCTGGGCTTCGATTCCTGGCACGTGTTCATGACCTACTCGCTGACCGGAGAGACCCGGGCGAAGGCCTACCGTCAGAACCAAGGCGAGTTCAAGCGGTTGCGGGCCGACAACCCTTCCGGGCGCGCCTGGGAAGTGTCCGCCCGCTTGGCGAGCTTGGACCTGATCGACGACGACGTCGACGGCGGTGCCGAGAAGGTGACCAGCCTCGGGCTCAACTGGTACTGGTCCAACAACGTTCGTTACCTGCTGAACTGGAACCGCATCGTGGAGACGCGCGGCGGGAGCTTCGAGACGCAGGCAGCTGAGGGTGCAGACATCTTCACCTTGCGTGCTCAATTGACCTTCTAGCAGCCGGTGCCCATGGGGCGGACCCCCCGGCGCACGATGGAGCCTGTGCCTTGGCGGCCGCCTCAACGACTGGAGTCCGGCCGGTTCCCGTGACATGCAGCGCCTCCAGGGCAACCGTCGAGCGTGTAGCTGGCGGCTGCCGCCAGGAGTGCACGGGCAGCTAAGGGGCTGACCAGATGCCTCGATGGAAGAGTCCCGAGCCGGGTTCTTCCATCGCGCGCACGGGCATGACCGCCAGAGCGGTGGACGCGCCAAGCGCCTGGGTTCGCTGAGCTTGGGCGCGCTTCGGGCGAAGCACCTTCGAGGCCAGGCTTGGAGCTCCAGAGCCTGGCTATTGGACTGGCCGCCGAGCGATCTGCCGCCGTCCAGTCGATTCGCCAGGATTCTTGGTAGGCCCCGCTCTTGGTGTGCGCGAATCCGCGGGGGAGGGGCCAGGTGAGGCCGGGGTCCATGTGCTGACGAAGCGGCGCCCGAAAGCGGCCCCTGTTCATCGAGGTGAATGCCAGCGCACTCGCCAGCGAGGTTGGCTTGGTTTCTGAGGCGAAGATTCTGAGGCAGAGTTTCCGAGGTGAAGCTCCTGAAGTGTGGAACCTGAAACGCCCGCCGGCTCGGCCCTCGGAGTCCATGCAGGTTTCCAGCGGGATTCGTGAACGACCCGACAGGCGACCCGGTAGGTTCTCCGCCCCAAAGCTCACCGAAGCGTCCGTTTCGGCTCGAAGAACCCGCCCGAAACCAGACTTTCGATGAACAGGACAGGGTCGCTACGTCGCGACTGGCTTTCCAATGTGCGTGGCGATGTCCTTGCGGGCATCGTTGTCGCTCTCGCCCTGATTCCCGAGGCGATCGGGTTTTCGGTCATCGCGGGCGTGGATCCCCAGGTTGGGCTCTACGCCTCATTCACGATCGCTGTGATTACGGCGTTGGTGGGCGGCCGACCGGGGATGATCTCGGCAGCTACGGCGGCGATCGCCGTGCTGATCAAGCCACTGGTGACCAACCATGGGGTCGAGTACCTGTTTGCGGCGACCGTGTTGATGGGCATCATCCAGGTTGTGGCCGGTTGGTTTCAGGTGGACAAGCTGATGCAATTTGTTTCGAAGTCCGTCATCACGGGCTTCGTCAACGCGCTCGCGATTCTGATCTTCTTGGCCCAGATGCCCGAGTTGACCGGAGTGACCGGGGTGACCTATGCGCTGGTGGCTGGCGGGCTTGCGATCATCTACCTGTTTCCACGGCTGACCCGGGCGGTGCCCTCTCCGCTGATCGCGATTGCCGCGCTGACCGCCCTGGCCATGTTCTACGACCTGCCGGTGCGGCGGGTGGGGGACATGGGCGAGCTGCCCTCCTCGATTCCGTTCTTCGGGATGCCCAGCGTGCCGCTCAACCTGGAGACCTTGAAGATCATCCTTCCCTTCTCGTTGACGATGGCTGCGGTGGGGCTGCTCGAGTCGCTGCTGACGGCCCAGATTGTCGACGACTTGACCGATACTCCTAGCGACAAGCGCCGGGAGGCGATGGGGCAGGGCGTGGCCAACTTCGTGACGGGGTTTTTCGGAGGCATGGGCGGCTGCGCGATGATCGGGCAGTCGGTGATCAACGTGAAATCCGGTGGATTCACACGCCTTTCGACGATGGTAGCCGGGTCGGTCCTGTTGTTCCTGATCGTTGTGCTCGGATCCTTGGTGGCCAAGATCCCCATGCCGGCCCTGGTGGCCGTGATGATCATGGTCTCGATCGGTACGTTTAGTTGGTCCTCGATCCAAAAGCTCCGGACGAACCCTCCGCACTCTTCGATCGTGATGCTTGCGACGGTCATCGTTGTGGTCTGGACCCACGACCTAGCCCGTGGAGTGCTGGCCGGCGTTCTGCTGAGCGGCATCTTCTTCGCCAGCAAGGTGCGCCGCTTGTTCGCCGTGACCTCGGAGGCCACCGCGGACGGGACCCGGCGCAGCTATCGCGTGCTCGGCCAGGTCTTCTTTGCCTCGGTGGACCGCTTCGTGGAGTCGTTCGACTTCAAGGAGGTCATCGAGAGCGTGGAAATCGACGTCGGTGAAGCACATTTTTGGGACATCTCTGCCATCGCAGCCCTGGATCGTGTTGTGGTGAAGTTCAGGCGGGAGGGCACAGCGGTCGAGTTGGTCGGCGTGAACGACGCCAGTGCGACCATGATCGCGCGCTTCGCAGACCTCGATCTGACGCCCAACCCCG
The DNA here is from genome assembly GCA_964619265.1 of uncultured Planctomycetaceae bacterium. Classification (GTDB taxonomy): domain Bacteria; phylum Planctomycetota; class UBA1135; order UBA1135; genus CAZUCE01. The sequence continues at coordinate 26,412 of CAZUCE010000026.1, read as the reverse complement.
AACTTGAACCGAAACCCCTAGCCCCGGCCGCACCGTGAAGAAGGTCCTCGCCTGTATCGACGCCTCACCCTACGGGGTGAGCGTGACCGAACACGCGGCCTGGGCCGCTCAACGGCTGAAGGCCGCGGTCGAAGTGTTGCATGTCATCCAAAGGGACGGCGCGGTGGCCGAGCGTCACGACCTCAGCGGGGCGGTCGGTCTCGGCGCGAAAAGCAGCCTGCTCGAAGAGCTGGTGCAGATCGATGAGGCGCACAGCCGTCTGGCCCGCGAGCACGGCAAGCTGCTGCTCGAAGGAGCCAAGAGCCGCCTGATCGCAGCCGGAATCGCCGAGGCCGAAACTACGCATCGCCACGGCGGAGTCGTGGAGACCGTGATCGAGAGAGAAGCCGACGCCGACCTGGTCGTGATGGGCAAGCGCGGGGAGTCCTCCGAGTTTGCCTCGGAACACTTGGGGAGCCGCATCGAACGAGTGGTGCGGGAGAGCATCCGACCAGTGCTCGTGGCCTCTCGCCAGTTCGCGGCGCCCTCCCGGGCCATGATTGCGTTCGACGGCGGCCAGAGTGCTAAGAAAGCTGTCGAGTTTGTTCGATCCTCACCGCTGCTTGAGGGCGTTGAACTGGACTTGGTTCTGGCCGGCCGTGCAGGCGGCTTCAAAGAAGAGCAGATGACTTGGGCTGAACAGCAACTGCCCAGGGCCAAGGCCCACCGGCTCGAGGCTGCTGCGGACGATGCCATACCGGCTTTCGTTTCCGAGAATGGCGTGGGCCTGCTGATCATGGGGGCCTATGGCCATTCGCCCTTGCGCAGGTTCATCGTCGGCAGCACGACCACCACCATGCTGCGTCGCTGTCAGATTCCGGTGCTGATGTTCCGCTGAGGCTGGAGGGTCAGGCGGCTTGGCCTGAGAGGAGGACCTGAACCGCGAGGGCTGAGAACCGGTGGACAGCGGGCAGCTCTCAGCCGGACCCAGAGACTCCCGCACAGCTTCCGGCGCCAGGGAGACGAAGGCCGGCTTGGAGCGCTGAACGAGGCGGTTCAAGCGCAGCCAGGCTTCGGTTAGAAGAGGAGCATGCTGCTCCAAATTTCACGCACGAATTGGCTCGTTCTATTGCTCGCCGCCGGTTGCCAGGCCCCCGGGAATTCCTCGGGAGGGGCCGAGGGACGGGGAGGTCCCGGCCACTCCGAGCCGAATAGCCTGCCGGCTTTGGAGCAGGGCTTCGTCGGCGTAGGCTTGGACTCTGAGGAAGGACGGGTGCTCCTTCGCTTTGAAGAGGGTCAGTCGTTCGTGTACCTGGTTGCACTGATCGCCGGGCTCGGTTCGAACGACGTTGGTCTTGACCGCGGCAAGTTAGGCGGGGAGCAGATGTTGATGACCCGGCGAGCGGGCGACCGGCTCGAGTTGGTGGCACCCAACTTGGACTACCGGATCGCTAGCTTGGAACCTGCGATTCAGCGCGCCGGGCGCGAGGCCTTCGCAGAGAGCGTTGTGGCCTCGCTCGAAATTCTCGAAGAAGACGCGCTGGGCGGACTGATTGTCGATGCGACAGACTTTGCTCTGAGAGACGCGCACGGCGTCGCCGAGTCCCTCGCGAACGCAGGGCAGGGGAATTTCTCCCTCGCAGACGACCGGAGCCAAGCGGTGGAGGGCGGCTTGGCCGCGTTTGTAGACAACGCCTACCTCGATGTTCGTCAGACCTTCACGAGCCAGACTCCAGGGCCTGAGGTACGCAGCACGACGCCCGATCCTGAGTCGGTGACCCTGACGATTCGGCATCACTTCGTTCGGCTGCCGGAGGAGCCGATGGTCGCGCGTCCCTCCGATCCGCGCGCGGGGTACTTCCAAACCAGCTGGAGGCAACTCGACGTGGCCCCGGACGAAGCCGACACGTCGGCGGTGATCGCGCGCCATCGGTTGCCCGAGGACGGGTCGCCGATCACCTACTACCTGGATCGGGGGGCGCCGGAACCCATGCGCTCTGCCCTGCTGCGCGGCGCGCGCTACTGGGAGCAGGCTTTCGCAGAAGCTGGGCTGCCGGGGAGATTTCGCGTGGAACTGCTGCCTGAGGGCGCCGATCCCCACGACGCTCGCTTTCACGTGATCCAGTGGGTCTTTCGATCTACGCGCGGTTGGAGCTACGGGGCTTCGGTGGTGGATCCGCGCAGTGGCGAGATCTTGAAGGGGCACGTGACCCTGGGGGCGTTGCGCGTTCGGCAGGACGTTCGATTGATCGAGGCCTTGCTCGCGCCCTATGCCGCGGGCGAAACGGATCCTCGTGTGATGGAGGCGGCGCTGGCGCGGCTTTCCCAGCTCGCGGCCCACGAAATTGGGCATACGCTTGGGCTTCGGCATCACTTCTCGGCGAGCACAACAGGCCGCGCCTCGGTGATGGACTATCCGCCCCCGCGCGTGACGCTGGGGCAAGATGGAATTCCCGAACTGGGGGACGCGTATCGGGATGGAGCTGGTGAGTGGGATGCGCTTGCGATCCGTTATGGCTACGCATCGTTTGCGCCGGTTGCCGACGAGTCTCCCGAGGAAGCGGAGGCCCGCGGTTTGGAAGCGGTTGTCACCGAAATGGAACAACGCGGCCTTGAGCTGCATTCGGACCGGGATGCGAGCGCCGGGATTCATCCGGACGCGCACCGCTGGGACGATGGAGAGGATCCGGCCGCTGCCTTGCTGGCCAGCCTGGCCGTTCGCACCGCTGCTTTGGAGCGCTTCGGCGCGGGGAATCTCAAGCAGGGACGGGTGCTGGCCGACCTCGAGCTGACCTTGGTCCCGCTGTACTTCTGGCACCGCTTCCAGGTAGATGCGGCAGCGGCCCTGGTCGGCGGTCGAGTGTTCCGGCACGAGTTACGCGGCGAGGGCCAGCCGCTTGGAATCCAGCCGCTCGACCCGGTGCGGCAGCGTGCGGGGCTGGCGGCCCTGCTGGCTTGCCTGACGCCGGAGAACTTGGCCGTCCCAAGCAGCATCCGCTCGCTCTTGGTTCCGCCGCCTCCCGGCGCTGCCAGCAATCGCGAACGTTTCGAGCCGCAAGCCGAGTTGTTCGACCCGTTGCACGCGGCACGCGCCGCCACCGCGCTGACGCTCAGGCCGCTACTGGATCGAGATCGGCTTGTGCGCGTGGCTGTACAGGCCAGTGAAGATGCCGATCAGCTCGGCTTGGGCGAGCTGTTCGGCGACCTGCTGGAATTCGCTTGGGGCCAGGCGGAAGACGTCGGCGAGCATCAACAAGCCCTGCGCGGGGAGATGCGCAGCGTCCTGCTAGGCGAGCTGCTAGAGCTCTTGCTCGACCCTCAGCTTCCGGTGTCCGTCGGCGGCCCCCTGGCGGAAGCCCTCGGTTTGCGCTGGACGGATCGGGGGGCCGAGTTGGACGGCGTTGCGTTGAACCCGTTCGAACAGCTTCAAGTCCGCAGGAGGTTCGACTCGGAGGGAGCCGAGCCGAGCGAGGGCCCCGGGGCGCGTATCGCACCAGGGCCGCCAATCGGGTGCTGCTCGGCAGATTTCGCGCCCTGACGGGGCACGAGCCCTTGCGGTGCGGTGGCCCTAGAGAGCTCGCGACCGATCCACCGCTTGGCCGGCGACTTCTGCTGGCGTGCTTGATGGACCGGCTGGCGGCGCGCAGCAACCGTACTGCGCGCTTCTAGGGTCACAACTGGATCAGGGAGCCGTAGGGCGCCGCTTCCTCTTCCGATCTTCAACTTTCCAGGAACTCCCGTGTGTCGTCCTCTTCTTCCCTTTTTCGCAGTCGCGCTCGGTCTCACGAGTTTTTGGACCGAGCCTGAAGGCGCCGCGGCTGAAGCTGCGGGTCCCGAGTCGATCGCGGGCGCGGTGGAAAATCCGGTCCGGCTCGACTACGACAGGGCGCGCGACGAGACCCGCCGGCCGCAGCGGATTCTCGAATTTTTTGGCATCCAGCCGGGCATGAAGGTCGCCGACATTCAAGGCGGCAACGGCTACTACACCGAGTTGGTTTCGCGGGTCGTGGGGCCGGACGGAAGGGTCTTTGCCGTGAACGATGCCGTGACCCAGCGCCTCTACGGCAAGGCGCTCACCGAACGCCTCGATCGCGAGGAGTTTGACGCGTCGAATGTCACCCGGATCGACCGTCAGCTCGACGACATGCAGCTACCTGGCGACCTAGATCGGGTTCTCCTGGTGCGCTTCTACCACGACTTCGGATGGATGGAAGTCGACCGCGCGGCCTTCAATCGCACGATCTTTGAAAGTCTGGCGCCCGGCGGAGTGTTCTGCGTCATCGATCACCATGCTGAAGAAGGCGTGGGGATCGAGCATGGCGGCACGCTGCACCGCGTTGAATCCTCAATGGTTCGCGAAGAAGTTGAATCGGCAGGCTTTGTGTTAGAAGCCGAGTCTTACGTCCTGCGCGATGCGACCGATGAGCACGACTTCAACATCTTCGAGAACAGCCAGGCGCGGCGCGACCGAACCGATCGCTTCGTCTATTTCTTTCGCAAGCCCGAAGCCGAAGAGTAAACACCGGCCCGGGGTTCACTCGACCTGGCCTCCCCGTGGAGGTTGGGTCGCCCGCCCAGATCCTGCGAACAGCGGGGGGGCGGCTAGACGCCAACTCCTGTTGCCGCCTGACCAGCGAAATCGCGCGTCTAGATCTGTTCGAGATTCAATTCTGGCGTGACCCGGCGCACGTTCGAAGCGTGTTTTTGGACCTCATCGCGGAAGGTCGCCGGATCGAGGCACGCGGCGAGAATCTCCGCAGACTCGACCAGGCGCGGTCCGGGTCGGTTGAAGAACGCGTTGCCGTCAGCGAGGTAGACCTGGCCCTCGCGGACCGCTTTCCAAGTGTCCCAGGGCAGTTGGGTTGCGAGAAGTTCGAGCTCTTCCCGGGTGCGTTCGATCTCGAAACCGCAGGGCTTGATCAAGACCAGATCGGGCGCGAGCTCTTGGAGCTGTTCGCGGCTCCATGTCGGAGCGTGCTGGCCTGGTTCGGTGACCAAGGCTCGGCCCCCCGCGGCTTCGACCAATTCGGGCATCCAGGTGCCACCGATCATCACAGGATCGAGCCACTCGACCGTCAGGACTTTCTGGCGCGGGGCGCTTCCACGGGCGCGGGTCGAACGCTCGGCCAGCTCGTGGATTCGTTGCTGCAAGCTGCGCGCCGCGGATTCCCCTTCGGGCCCGCGTGAAAGGGCCTGGCCGACCGTTCGTACATCGTTCCAAACCTCGGCGAGCCGCATGGAACCGAGACTGACCACCCGAACTCGATCGCCGGCAAACTTGGCGAGGGCCGAGCGGACATCGTCCAGGGAGACCGCACAAACATCGCACAGGCTCTGGGTGACGATGACGTCGGGGTCGAGACTGCGCAGGAGGTCTACATCGAGTTCGTAGACGGTCAGCGCGTCTTCCAGCACCGCCCTAACCGCACGGTCGATCTCACCGCTCGGGCGGGGGAATTTCCGCCGGGGACGGGTGAGAACGGGGAGCTGCTGAAGGCCCGCGGGGAAGTCGCACTCGTGGGAGCGGCCGACCAGTTGGCCCGCGGCACCGACCGCGTCTACGATTTCTGTGGCGGAGGGAAGGAGAGAGACGATGCGCATGGCTGAATCGAAGGGGGGATCGGACGTCCGCCGCAAGCCTCTGCTTGGCCGAGGGCGTGGCCGGCAGCTCCGAGCTTTCCTCGCGTTCGGTGCGGATGGCTCTATAAAAACGGCCCACGCTTGCGCGTGAGCCGTTGCGGCAAATTCCAAGCGAGGCCATCAAGGGCCTGTGCCCGGCCTTAGAAGTTGTTGTTGCGGGCGAACTCTAGCTGGCTGAAGTAGCGGTGACCAAATTCGCGCTGACCGGCTGCGTTGATGTGGATCAAGTCCTGGGCGTAACCGGCCGGGTGATTGAAGCCCAGGCCATCGCTTGAAACGTAGGCGGTGTGGGGAACTAGGTACGGGATGCTCTGGATCAAGTTTTCGGTGAGCTGGAACTGACCGTTGGTGGCGACCCAGGCGTCGGAGAAGCCGCCGAGTAGGAACGGCAGGTCCGTGTAGTCGTTGGCTCCGACTTCAAAGCGCTGCCGCATGGTCGGGATCATCGTCAACAGATCCGATAGGTAGTTGGAGTTGAACACGTCGTCTTCGCCTTGGTGCCACAAGACGGCGCGGACTTCGCTACCCGGGAAGTTCCAGAGCGCGTGCTGGACGCGATAGATCAGGTCCTCAAAAAAGGCGCCGCCCGGCATCCAGACACCAGAGCCAAGGCCAGAGCCTGCGCAGCCCCCGGGGATGACGAGAACCTTCTGGTCTTCAGCCAGCGTAGCGATGTAGCGCTCGGCGAAGATCTTTGCGTGACCGATGTTGGAGTTGTTCGAAGTCCAATGTTCGAACGGTTCTCGGCCGGGGATCGCCTTGAGGTTGTTGTTCCCGTGTCGGCCCTGTTGGTACACGCGCGGGTGTGCAATGAAATCGGATGGTTGGGTGCCGAATCCAAAGTGGGTGTTCGATTGCCCGGCGGAGACGATGATGTGGTAGCCGGGGAGGGTGTCCTGGCTCTTTTCGAGGTCGGTGTCGAACTGTGCGGGTCGAGCGATAGCTCGATTCACGTTGGGGCGAGGCTGTTGCCAGGTCCACTGCGTAGGCGAAGCCGGCGCGGGTGGGCCCTGAACTTTCGCCGGATCGGGATCGTCAGGCGAAGTCTGGAACGGAATGAAGGCGAGTGCCAGTGCGCTGAGAGAGAAGATCGAAGCCTGCATGTAGGGTCTCTTGGGTTCGATGTGGGCGGGAGCGAAATCGGAAGGAACCGATGGGTTTGGAACGTTTAGGACCCTCGCCGATACGATTTGACTCGGATCGGATGCAGTCGCTCGCAACCTAGTGCTGCGGGGTCTGCCGTTGTGCGGGGTGGCGCATCCAGGTCGAGCTCAGCCAACGGCTGCCTGGGAGGTCCGCGCTCTTCTTTGCTATTCAGACGGACGCTACGTAGTGCCTTGGCGTACGGCAAGAGCCCGTAGACAGAGGGAATGCACAGTTGCCCCCTAAGGGCCTTCCCGGGGTCAAAAAGCCGGTTTTCAGGCCCGAATGGGTCCCTGAACTGGGTCCCGTTGAGCCTCGCAGATCTGGACGGCCTCGGCTTGCATTTGGTCCGCAGAAGCCCGCTTGGGGACTCGACTTGGACTCAGCGCCCGGCCAGGAATCCGAAGCGTTGGAAGATCGGCTCGGGCAGCGCTCGAACCACCGCCATGATCGGCGACCAAACTCGGGTCACGTAGACCGCATGCCGTCGTCCTTCGAGGGCGCGCAGGATCGAGCGCGCCACTTTGGTCTTCTCTCCGAACAGCGCGTGCTTGTCGTGGCCCTCGGTCATGGGAGTGTCGACCGGACCCAGCTTGATGTTGAGCACGTGAACACCAGACTTGTGCAGGCGGCTACGGACGCCTTCCAGATAGCGCGTTAGGCCGCCCTTGGCCGCCCCATAGGTGTAGTTGCGTGGGCGTCCGCGCTCCCCGGCCACCGATGTGATGACTCCCAGATGTCCTGAGTTTTGTTGCTCGAGGCGATTCACCAACGGAATCAGCAGCGAGATTGGGCTGGTGAGGTTGGTTGTTAGAAGCTCGAGCGCGTGGGGCAGTTCGCGTTCCGAGCGTAGCTGGTCGCCGAGCAACCCGTGGGCGACCAGGATGAGATCGATTCGCCCGAGAACCTTGAACGCCCGTTCGATCCGGCCGGCATTCGCTTCCAGCTCGTTCAAATCTCCGGCTTCGGCTGCTGCGACGGCGGGCCCGAGCTCTTCGGTCAGGGCGGCCAGGCGCTCAGGGTTGCGGGCTAGCAGCACCAGCCGATCCCCGCGGGCAGCGCACTGGCGCGCGACCTCCGTGGCGATCGCCGAGGTTGCTCCAAGGATCAGGACCTTGCGTTCAGGCACCACGCAAAGCTAGCGGTTCGATCCGTTGCGCGGGCGCCGGGCCGCGAAGACCAGCGTGTCACCGGCAGGGCCTCCGGCACGGTTGCTACGCCGCTCCGCAGCCGCTTGAGGGACAGCTAGGAGGCCGGCGAGCCCGGTCCTCACAATCCGGTTGCGAGTCCCGAGGTGGTCAGCCAAGACCGTGGCCCGATTGCGCAACAGCAACCAGTCGCGCGTTCGTTCGGTCCGGCTCAAGGTCACGGGGGTTTCGAGTCCAGCGCGGCGCCCCAGCTCGCGGAATCCCGCATGGCCCACGTACGTTCGGTGGGGCTGCGGAATGGCGTAGCCGTGCCAGCCCGCACCTAGGCGTTCGCGCCAGTGGCTATCCGCGTTCGGCGTTGTTCCGATGATCCAACCGCCCGGACGGATCGCGGAAGCTGCCGCTCGCAAGAAGCTCTCCGGCTGTTCGAAGTGCTGGAGCATCTCGAAGGCGCAGACCAGGTCGAAGCTGGGCTCCGAGCCCCCGGCTTCCCGTGCGTCCCCAACGCGGCAGCGATCGCCCAGGCCTCGCTCGGCGGCTGCTGCGATCGCGGGCTCCGAAAGGTCGATCCCATGGGCGTCGACGCCTCGGTCGACCAAGCGTTCGACGAAAAATCCCCTGCCGCAACCGACCTCAAGAACCCGCAGTCCGCGCTCAAGCCGGCGAGGCAGGCCCGGCAGGTAGGGGATCAAGTCCTCCAGATGCCCCGTTTGGAGGGCCGAACGGCGCCGAGCGTTCCGATCCACGAAGGGGTCTTGGGTATAGCCGCCTTGCCCCTTGCCCTTGGGCACCAGGCTGGCGAGAGTTCCGCAGCGCTCGCAGGAAGCGAAATCCGGGCTGCCGGGGCAGAAGGCCAAATTTTCATCGCGGCACGCCGGGCAGGCGGCCGGCCAGGTGCTAGCCTTGGAGCTGGCTCTGGAGGGAGAGCCAGCGGCTGATTCAGGGCGGGTGGATCCGACGGTTTCGGTTCGCATGGTCTGGAGGCCTCTCGGGGGAATTCATCGACTGAGGGGCCAATCGGGCTTCAAGAGCAGGGACAACGGGGTCTCGAAGGCGGGTCCCGCCTACACTCCGCGGGTCGGTTTCCGACGCCTCTCGAATCCAAGTTCATTTTTCCCCGATCCCGCATCGTCATGTCCCGCGCCAGCGCCCGTCACATTCTCGTCTCCACCGAAGCCCAGTGCCTGGATCTGAAGCAGCAGATCGAGCAGGGCGCCAATTTCGGTGAGCTCGCCAAGCAGCATTCCTCCTGCCCTTCGGGTAAGTCGGGCGGCGATCTGGGCGAATTCGGTCCCGGCCAGATGGTTCCGGAATTCGACAAGGTGGTCTTCTCGGCCGACGTCGGAACCGTCCAGGGGCCGGTGAAAACCCAGTTTGGGTTCCACCTGCTCGAAGTCACAGCCCGCAGCTAGCGGCAAGGGGAACGGCTTGCGAGGGGCATCCCCCCCTGGCAAGCCGTTTTCCAAGGGGCGAGGCGGGCTGTTCGCCGAAGAATCTGCGCAAGTTGAGGTCGGGTCGGTGGATGGTGGGCAAACCTCCACAGCACGACTCCCCATGCATCGCACCCGGATCCTCTCCGCCCTGCTCGCAACGGCCTGCCTCGCGACTTCGCTCTTCGCTCGTACCGCATCCCAGGATAGTCCGCCCTCCCCGCTCGACCGCGCCGGTCCGCTCGGGATCAACCTGGAAGAGCTCAGGGACTGGAATCCGGCCTGGGTGTTCACCGACGCCCTCCAGGCCGCACGGCCTTGGACGCCCCAGAGTCCGTACACCCTGCTGCCTTGGAACGACGGCAGCTACCTCGCCACGGACGAGCACGGCTGGCCGATCCCGGCGCAGGGCCAGGCCGCCGGAACGATCCTCTTCCCGGACATGGATGGCCTCTATCCCGGCGGCATCTACGACGTGTTCTGGCGCGGGAGTGGTTGGCTCAAGGTCAGCCTTGACGCGACGCTTGTGGAGCAGGTCGGCCCGCGCCACGCGCGCTACCTGGTCCAGCCGTCCAACAAGGGCATCCAGCTGAAGATTCAAAACGTCGATCCCAGCGATCCGATTCGCGACATCCGCGTGATTCACGAGGGCTTCGTGGACAGTTACCAGACTCAGACGTTCCACCCTGAGTTCTTAGAGAAGATCGAGCCGTTCGGTGTGCTGCGGATGATGCAGTGGCAGAACACCAACTTTTCGACGCTTGAGAATTGGGCGGACCGGCCGCTTCCGACGGACGCTTCCCAGGCGACCTCGAGCGGGGTTTCGGTGGAGGTCATGGTTGAGCTCGCCAATGTGTCGCGCAAGTCTCCTTGGTTTTGCATGCCGCGCGGAGCCACCGACGATTTCGTGCGTCAGTTCGCGCGCCTGGTTGCGACCACTTTGGATCCGACCGTTCCGGTCTACATCGAGTACTCAAACGAAGTCTGGAACGGGGCCTTCCCGTCCTATTGGCACGCCGTGACCCAGGGCACCGCTGCGGGAATCACCGGCTTCTCGGACTTCGAGGTAGCTATGCGGTGGTACTCCGAGCGCTCCGTCGAGGTCTTTGATATCTGGCAGCAGGAGCTGGAGGCTGTGAGCGGCCCGAAGTGGGAGGAGCGCCTCGTCCGGGTGCTCAGTGGTCAGCACGCCAATGCCTACATCGCCGAAGTCGTGCTCGATCACGAGCAGGCGTACACAAAGTGCGACGCGATCGCGACGGCTCCCTACTTCGGGTTCTCCATTGGGCACGGAACGCCGGCTGAAATCTCAGCGACGCTGGCCAAGAGCAACGCTGAAATTCTCAGCGACCTGCAAACCGAAATCACGACCACCCTGGCCGAACGGACCGCGGATCACGTCGCCGTTGCGCAGGCCCGCGGACTTCCCCTGATCGCCTACGAAGGAGGTCAGCACCTCGTGGCACCCGGCGGCCCGTCCGCGGACAAGGCACTCGTCCAAAAGGTCACTTCCTTGAACCGCGAGCCGGGGATGTACGACCTGTACCGCGCGTTTCTGGACGTGTGGAATCAGGAAGGCGGTCAGTTGATGGCGCCCTACTCATTCACCGGGCGCTACACGGTGTGGGGTTGCTTTGGGCTCCTCGAGGTGATGGACCAACCACTCAGCGAAGCCCACAAGATGCGCGCGATCCTCGATTGGAAGGAAACCCAGCCGATTCCCGCCTACACGGTCGGCTTTGGGCAGGGCTGTTCGGGCCTGAGCCTGGGAGCCTCGGGCTCTGCGACGATCGGGTCCACCGACTTCGCGGCCGAAATCACCGGGGCTGTTCCCAATCAGGTGGTCACCCTGCGGGTTTCGACCAGCATCGAAGAGTTCGCCGGACTTCCATTGCCCCTCGACCTTGATTACTTGGGTGCCTCCGGCTGCCAGCTCCTGGTGGGCGACGCCACCGAGGTGGCCGGCGTCACGGGCGCGAGCGGCGAGGCAAGCCTCCCCGTCCCGCTCCCCACCCAACCGGCCCTGGCGGGCAGCGAGCTTTTTCTCCAGGCGCTCGCTACCGAGCCGAGCTTCGGCCAGTTGGGCGTTTCCTTCTCGGGAGCGCTTGCCGTCACGGTTGGCTCCTGAGGGGATTCGTCAGGGAATCAGGGTGACGGGGATGGCCTCGCTCACGAATTGAATGTCGATCACGCTGGAAAGGTCCAGCGTGATGTAGGCGTGGTGCAGCGTGCTGCCGGCAACCGCTGGATTGGATCCGGGGGGGATCAAGAACGTCGTGCTCGCCGTGTTAAACGCATCGAAAGCCCCGAAAGAGGGGGAGAGGATCGAGGAATTCACCGATTCCAAAGTGAACTGGGTGTAGGCGTCGAAGTTCAGGGGCAAGTTGAGCGAGCCGGCGGGGGTTCCGGGCATGGTCCCTGAGGCCGAGCCGAGCACGAGGTAGAAGTCGGCCTCGAACTCCCGGGGCAAGAACAGGCTCAACTCCTGCGAGCCGCCCGCCGACAGTGAGATCTCCTCGGTCCCACCAAGATCTTCGAACGGGCTGACCGTGATCTCGAGGTAGACCTCCATGTCGTCTAGGGTTGTCGTGGTTCCGAGCAGATCGATTTCTGCGGTGACGTACAACCTCTGGTCGGTAGCGGTGGTCAGCGAGCTGATGCCAGAGAAGCTGACGATGGTTGCGTTCGGGTCGACGATTCCGTCACCATTGGTGTCGATCGCATCACCTTCCTTGGCCACCACGCGCCCGTTGAAGATCACGGCTTCGATATCGCTGCCGGCGCCGTCTTCGATGTCCCAGACCAGACCCAGGTCGCCATTGGGGGCTAGGGAGGCACCCTCGATAGAGCCGGCCAGAACATGGCCATCGGCTAGGGTGTCGCCCTCGCGGTAGAGCATCGCGCCGTCAAAGAAGACGAATTCGTCCGTGGCGGTGTTGCCATCGGTGTCACCGGTCATCAAGAAAATCCCGTTGTCGAGGATCCCGAAGAAGTCAAAGTTGTCCCAGGCTTCACCGGACAGGCCCCCCACGGAGGCGGGAACCTGAGTCTGCTCTTCAACCGGGGCTCCGGCCACGTCGAGGCCGGCCCCGTTGAGAACCACGCGACCGTCGTTGAGCGAAGAGCCGCTTAGCATGTCGACCAACGTGATGTACTGGGTGCCGTCGGGCGAAAAACGGAAGTCGAAGTCGACCGCGCTTCCGTCGAGGGGGAACGCAACATTCGGCGGTTGGTCGCCGGTCTTGAGCAACGCGGTCTGACCGGTCCCGAAGAACAGTCCGTTGCCCTCGGAATCTCCGGTCAGCTCGTCGTTGATTCCACCGATCCAAACCGGATCCCCGGAGGCGAGGATCGTGGGGCGGCTGTTGAATCGGAACACTTTGCCGGGGAGGCTAGCGATCGGCTGACCCTCTTCGGCGATCGGCACGCTGTCTAAGAAGACGTTGTCGAGGCTGGTCTCGAGCGTGACCGTGTCATTGCACGAGGGGCTGTAAAACACCGAGCCGTCGTCGGCCAGGCCAAAAAAGCCCTCCCAGCTGGTTTGTTCACAGGTGCCGAAGGTGCCTTCTTGGAATAGCACTCCGTCGACGTCGCCCGAGGCAGCGCGGCCCCAAACGAGCGACAGGATGGTGCCAGTACCGTCGTCGACGTTGGAGGAAACGGCGCGGCCTCCGGTCCCGTTGACGGCGGTGTTGGAGATCGAGTCCACGACGGCGCCTGGGAATCCAGGAACGGTGGACCCCTCCGTCAGGAGGGCGGTGCGCTCTTGGGAGTGGGCGGGCAGGGCGAGGGTTCCTGCAACAGCAGAGCCGAAGACGAGAGCTTTGACGTGGAGAGTCAGCATGAGTGCGCGGAGTTCCGGTGCGAAAGACGAGAGGTTCGGCAGGTCCTTACGAGGGTAGCTCAGAGCCCAAGTCTGCGCCGGGGATCCACCCCGGTGGCCCGTTCTTGGGGCCAACCGGGGCAGAACTGCACCCGATCGGCACTCGTCCCGTTTTGCGGAGGGCCTGTCTAGCCCGACGGGGAGCGCCGCCCATCCGAGTTCTCTGCTGCCCGGAGCTGGTCGTGATCGACCAGATTCCGACTTCTTTTGAGACTCCGCCTTAGTAGTCGCCGTAGTCGGGCTCGTCCCCGAACCGCGCGGCCGCGAGCCCAAGGGCGACCAGCGCCGGCGCGCTGGTGAGTAGAACCGCGAGCCCGTCCCACAAGAACCCGCGTCCGCGCACGAGGAGCGCGAGCGGAGTGACCAACAGGGCCGGAGCCACGGCCAGCAGGGCGACGTCCAACTCGAGGTAGGCGAAGTGGTACGCCGCGAGCAGCAAGGCCGCATTCCAGGTCCATGCGGGCCCCAGAGCGCCGAGCAGTAGGCCGGGCCGGGGCGTCCCCTTGCGCTCGGTCAAGTGGGCGAACAGGGTGGTCGCCGCGAGCGCCGCGACGCCGGCTCCGGCCAGTTGTGCCAGCTTGCGCGAGCCGGACATTCCGATCACCGCGCTGGCGACGCCGGTCGAGATCAGCAGCACCAGCAGATTCCGAGAGCTGGTCGCGCGAGTTGCCGCGAGGCGGAAACCGCCAAAGCCAAGGATCCAAAGTCCGAAGGTGAGGCCGAGCAGTTGAGCGCGCTCACCGAACGCATCGGTCGACTTCAGGATCGGGTGTTGGATCAGGAACACCACGGCTGCACCGAGGCTCACCGGGATCGCGGTCTGCAGGAATTTGCCGCTGGTGCCGGACACGGCGCCGGCACCGAGTCCAGCGAGCACAAGCCAAGAGAGCCATTGCTCGGCACGGATCGCGGCGAAGCTGGGCACGCTACCGGGCATCAACCAGCCCATCAGGTAAACGTGAAAGTAAAGGGAGCCCACACCGGTCGCGAGGGCGGCAGCAGGTGCATCCCAGGAGCGGCGCCGGGCCAGCAGCGCCACCAACACGAGCCCAAGGAAGAACGGGGCCGGGCCCCCGTGCAGCAATTCGTCAGCTGGCGGCAGGCCCTCCAGGAAAGAAATTTGGAGGGCGAGTTGGCTTTCCAAGGGTCTGCTTTCGAATTGAGGCTAGCGGGCTCCAGCGCTGCTGCGCGGAACCCGCTAGCGCTGCTCGAGGCACTCTAGCGCGGCGCGTTGACTTCCGTGTCGATCTCGATGAACACAAGATCGCCAAGAGCTTTGGGCAGACCATAGGTCATGCCGAAATCGGAGCGCTTCAGCGTCAGCTCGGCGTGGAAGCCGTGGGAGGGAGCTCCGCCGGCGTTGGGGCCTTCTCCAATGTGCTCGATCGTCGCGGTCGTTTCGACTTCTCGGCCCATCCAGGAAACCACACCCGTGGCGAGCAGCACGCCGCCGTCTCCGGCTTCGATCGACTTGCTCTCGAACTTGATTTCGGGGAATTGCTTCACCGTGAAGAAGTCCGGTCCACGCAGGTGCTCGTCGCGCCTTTCGTTGTTCGTGTCGACGCTGCCCGCTTGGATCACGAAGCTGACCTCGGCTTCGGTGGGAGCTTTGGGGTCGAAGACAACCTCACCCGCGATCTCATTGAACGAACCCCGGGCCCAGGCAAGGTCGAAGTGCTTGGTGCGGAAGATCACAGAGGTATGCGACGCGTCGACCTTGTAGGCCGTACCTTCGATTGCGGGCGGCGTGGCTTCGGTGGAGGTGGTGAGCAGGGCACCGAGCAGGACGGTCGTGAGGGCCGTCGCCGAAAGAGCGAGGAGTTTCATCGCAGGAACTAAAGGGTGGGGGCTGGTTGGAGGCGGGCGGGGATCGCGGGAGCGCGATCCGGACTGCCGGAACGGCGAAGTAGACCTGGCGTGACCGAGATTCGGGCCCAAAAAAAGCGGGACGTCCCCCGAAAAACGAGGAACGTCCCCTCCCGCACCCGGACCCCGGCCGGCCTGGATGAGGAATTTTCTGGGGCCAGCACACCCAGGAAGCGTCGCGCGCGTCCCGGTCTTGCGGGTCTCAGAAGGAGCAAGTTCCGAGGGTCCATGGACCCCCAGAAATCAAAGGAAGGTGAACAGCAGCTGGACCGGGGCGCCGACGATTCCCGGCTCGCCTGAGGCGGTCAGAGTTAGGAACGTGTGGTTTACCGGCGTGGCAAGCAGGCTGAGGGGGAGGATGGAGCCCGGGACGGTGAAACTGGAGCCGCCTTTTCCATCGGCGTCGAGAACACCGATCACTGGCGAGAGCAGGGAACCACTCGGGGCTGCCAGCAGGCTGGTGGTGTAGGCGTCGACAACGAGCGGGACCGTTAGGTCTCCGAAGGGGACGCCAGGGGAAGTTCCGGAGAGACTGCCCAGCATCACGAAGGTCTCGCCGGCGTGATCGTCGCCGGCTTGGATGAACAGGTTTTGCACGCCGCCGTCGATCAGCGAAACCTGGGTGATGTCGCCGAAGAAGTTGAGGCAGTCGTCGGGGACCCCGTCGCCGTCCTGGTCGGGCGAAAGCCCAATTGAAATTTCAAGCGAATCGTCCACACCGTTTCCATTGCAGTCGATGATGGGGATCTGTGTGGGGGCCCAGCCAGCGATTGTGGGGCCATTTTCGGTCAGCGCCCGCGAGTTGTCTTCGGTTGGTGTGCCCATGGTGACGCCATCCCACTGGGCGTTCGGGCTCGAAAACACCGGAACGCGTTGGCCCGGCGCAAGGGCCATGACGGTGCGGAACTGATTGCCCGGCGAGCGGTAGCCAAAGGCGTAGGGTTTGGACGAGACGGTTGCGTCTTCGCGGTTGTGGGCGCAGCCGAAATTGTGACCCAACTCGTGCCCGAAGGTCAGGTTCCCGGTGGCGCAGACGCGCTGCGTGACTGAAAAAGCATTGGCCTGGAAGGCGCTTGAAACCACGGTCATCAGGAATCCCGAGCCGCAGTTGTTGCCGGAATTGATCAGCAGCGATACGGCATCTGCGCCGAACTGGGTGCGCAGGTCGTGAACCTCGTCCATGAATCCATCGTTCGGTAACCACAGACGGGTGAGATCGGTCGAGTTGTTCCCCGATTCGGTGTAGCTCACCTCATGGGTGTGCACGAGCCGAACAACACATCCAGCCCCCGAATTCAAATAGGACTCGTTGGTTTCGGACATCGCCAAGTCAATCAAGGCCAGCGTGCCGTTGGTTCCTCCGCTCGCGTCTTTGACTTGGGGCGTGTACGCCACCAAGACGTCGATGCTCGAGAAGGTGCTCATGATCGGAATCGGAGTCGAGCTGCTGCCTGCTTGGGGGCGGCGCTGCTCTCCTGCGCCGTCTTCGGCGGCGTTCGCGCCTGGGCCCTCGCCGGGTGCGGTGTGTACTTCACAGCCCGGCAGCTGAAACTCCCCGGTGAGCTCAAGTCGAGACCGGCCTGCTCCAACGGGCAAGACCCGATAGAGGTCGTCGCCATCCCTGAGCGTTGCCGCGAGCGCATCTCCTTGCACGGCGATCGTCAAGGAGGAGCGGCCTTCGTCCCAGCTTCCGAACCAACGCGCTGATCCAGGGCGCGCGGAGCCGCGCGCGGTGAGTTCGACCGAAAGCAGCTTGCCATCGAAGAGCTCGAGGTCGACGACCCGCTTTCCGATCGGGCGGGCCAGGACCTCCAGGTCGAAATCGAGGAGGGCTCGGCGTTTGATGTGGGCCTCATCCGGCCCAGCCGCCGCGTCCACCGGAAGCTCACCCAGTTGGTGCCACACGAGGCGGGTGGGAGCCTCTTGGGGAGTGGCCCAGGCGGGGTTGGCGAACACCGCGAACACGAGCAGGAGGGACGTTGGAAGGACTCGGAAGGCGCGAAACATGAAAGAGATGGCGAAAAAGGGGGGATCCGTGGGACGGAGGTCGAGACGGGAGGTTCCCCTCCACTGACCTGAAACCCACGGAGAAACCCTGGGTGGTGGCCAGGAGTGGCCTCCAGCGGTCAGGAAGCCGGTTCTCACAGGCGGGAACCCAAGAATAGCCCCTCGATTCGCGCGCGAGGCGCTCCAAGCGGGCTAACGGGGCTCTAGCCCGAAGAACTCGCGGACCAACCAGCGGCGCGGGATGCGCGTCGCCACCGCCGACCAAGCTTCTTCCGGCTCGCCTTCAGCCCCGAGCCCCTCGAGCGTGTCCGCTAGCTCCGCGATCAGCGGGCCAGGACGCTCGCGCAGCGAGGAGACGAACTCTTCGAGCGGCTCCGCGCTCCCACGCTTCGCGTTCTTGATGAAATCACTCAGATCGGCCACGGACTTGTCCCAGGCCTTGGCCCGCTCGCCACGCCGAGTGTCTTTCGTGTCCCGCAGGGTTCGCTTGTTGGGCTCGTAGCCCAGTAGGGCACCCAGGTCGAGCAGGGGCTGCAGGGCCGGTTCGGTTTCGCTGCGGGCGAACGACGAAGCCGTTGAACCGAGTCCGCGAATCGAAGACTCAAGCGATTGCAACAGACCGGTGGCTTCGTCCAGGGCGGGGTGACGGATCCCGATCAGTTCACGCGCAGCCTTCAGATCGGCGAGCGCGGCATCGAAGTCGCCGTCCACGAGCGGACCCCGAGTTTCCGAATTCCAGCGCTTCGCAAAGGGCAGGACCTCCGGCAGGCGCCGGGCCCGCACCAGTTCTTCCAGGGGGGTGTCCAGGTAGGACGGATCGCCGGCCTGCCAGGGCCTCCCGATCGTGAAGCCTGGATCGCCTTCCCAAACCACCTCGTCGTCGACGTCCACAAGCAACAGGCGCGGCAGGCTGAAGCGCTCAATCGAGAACTGATCGAAGGTGGTTCCGTATCCGAATCCTTCCCGTTGGTCGATGGCCACTCGACCAGGGAATTCGTGGTCCGCGAGGTAAGCGTCGACGCGTTCCGAGTCGTTGGCGGAGACGACCGAGACGATTTCAAGGCCGGAGTCCTCGTAACGCTTCTCCAGGCTTGAGAGCCATTCCTCGAGCGGGATGGCGTCGTTTTGATCCACGCTCCAGAGCACGAGCAGCTTGGGGACCGGACCCAACTCGGACCAACCGTCGAGGGGCTCGCCGGTCCAGCGTTCGGCCGTAGGGAACGGCGCGCTCAGCCCTGCAAAGCTACCTGCGATGCCCTGCCCGGAGGCGGCCAATTCGGCCAGCCGTGCGTCGCGTTCGAGCTTGGCGGCTGCATCTTTCGGATCGCGCACGAGGAATCGCACGTTCCTAAATTCGTAGTCCCCCGGTCCGACGATCAGCCCCAGCTTGCCAGACAGAACGCCGGGGTCTTGGAACTTCTGACTGGCTACGTACTCGTCCTCAACCCACGCGTCGACTTCACCGCCGACCACGTCGATGCGCAGCTTGATGAACTTGTCCGTGAACGTCTCGTCTTCAGCGACGGTGCCGACCGGCAGGTGGCGCCAGACTTTGTTCGAGTTGTCGCTGAAGAAGCTCGTGAGGTCTACGAACGAAGTTTCGGTCGCGAGGTCGGATTTCTTGGTTCGCGGGGGCCACAGCAGCAGGCTGTGGAACGTGATTTGGTTCTTCTGCCCAAACACGAGTCCGCAGAACGAGCC
Source organism: uncultured Planctomycetaceae bacterium (assembly GCA_964619265.1). Lineage (GTDB taxonomy): Bacteria > Planctomycetota > UBA1135 > UBA1135 > CAZUCE01. The sequence continues at coordinate 7,615 of CAZUCE010000026.1, read as the reverse complement.
CCTGCCGCGGCGTGGGAGCACTTCGGCTTCAAACGAGTAATTCCCACCGGTCACGCGGTCGAGGGTCAGGAACCGGAAGTCGAAGACGTCCTCGGCGAACGGGCCATTGCCCGCAGTCAGGACGGCATCCTTCGGTTTCCAGGTGACTTCGTCGGAGGCATTCCACCCCCGCAATCCAACTTCGTCGTAGGCCAATTCCCACAGGGAAAGGCCCGAGCCGCGCATCGCGAGTCCTTCCGCGTAGAGCTCGAACAGCACCGACGAGCCGAGCTGTGTGCCTAGCTTCCAGGATAGCCACATGGCCATGGACGGTTGGTCGTCGGTCAGGTAGCGCCGCACGAGAGTCTCGACCGCGGCGCCCATCGAGTCTTCGAGGTTCGAGAGGGTGCGATGCTCGGGGTCGTAGTCGGCGAGTCGATCCTCGGCTTCCTCCAGTCGATCGAGATCCGGCTCGGGGGCCCGCTCAAGGAGCTGCACGGCACGCAATTGGAGCTTCGCGGCCCGGTCGGAATTGTCCTTGGAATCGTGAAGGAAGGCGGCGAAGGACTCGAGCAGATCGATGTCAAACGGTGCGGCGACCAGGCCCTTCTCGAAGTGCTCTTGGGCAATCTCATACTCCTTGCGCCGGATGGCGTACCCGGCCCAGTCGGCCCACGGACGTTGGGCTTCGACCAACCCGCTCTGCTCGTCGCGCAGCGCCAGGATGTAGTCCTTCCAGACCGCGTCGAGTTCTTCGACCGTCTCGGGGAGCTCCAGTTGCGAACTTTCCTTCAGGCCCGGCGTCGGTTCCGAGGGATTCGCCAGCACGACTTCCTCAAAGTTGCCGACGGCGCTGTCGCCCGTGCGGCCCCCGGACTTGTTGATGAACTCGCGGAAGGCTGCTCGGTAGACGAAGCGTCCGTCGAGCGGGTCTTGGAAGTTGTAGAGGAAGTAGACGAGGCCCCAAGTCGGGGCGTACCACGGCGGGCCCCACTCGTAGCGATTCTCGATCACGATTCGGAAGGTCGGTGACGTCTCCGGCGTTTGGTTGACGTTGTCCGGGTCGAGGCCATCCTCGGCGTCCTCCATCCAGCCGCGTTCCATGCGATTGGCGAGCGGATAGAGCCGTTGGTTGGCCGGCATGTTCATCAACACCGTGCCGTTCGGCAGGATTCGGCAACCCTCGAAGAACGACGCGAGACCCTCGTTCAGCCAGCCCGAAGCTTGCGTGGCGAGCGACACGAACTGGTGGGCCGCCTCGTGGAACAAAGTCGTGACCATGCCCTCGAAACCGCCGGGTCCGATAAAGGTCTCCACGGTTCCTCCGGTGAACTGACCGCCGGACCAATCGGCCGGGGGGCCCGTGCCTTTCTCCAGGTACTCGTCGCGGTTCTTGAAAATCAACAGCTCGATGCGCGAGACCGAGCCGGCAGATTTCCCTATTCCGTAATCGAAGAACACCCGGTAGAAGGCGTTCATCTGCTCCATCGCCTCGGCCGCGGTAATCATCACCCGGTAGCCGGCGTTGGTTTGGGTGCGGTAGTTGCTCCGTTCGAGCTTCGCGCGATCCGACCACTCGCGATGCTCCGCGTCGTGCTCGGACACGAATTCCTCGGTGATGCCCTCGAACAGATCTTTCGCCTTTGCGTCCTCGGCCAGACTGGGATCGGGCGCCGAGGCCAGCTGTTCGATGGTCTCGAGGCTCTCGACTCGATCGGGTGAGAGGCTCAAGATCCGCTTGTGGACGGCGATCGCGGAGTGGGGGCGACCGTCCTTGACGTACTTCGCGGCGACGTCGTCGAGTTCTTCCAGGAACTCCTCGCCGAGTGCGAACAGGTCCTCGGACTTCGGATCGAGCTCGATGAGCGCGTTCTCGAGCTTGCGAAGGTCGCTCTTGGGCAGGCTCTGGGCGCGGGCTAGCTCGAGTTCGCGATAGCGGGCATACACCTGAGTGTCCAAGTCGCCGCCGGATGCGGCCCAGCGAGCCAGCAGGTCCCACACCGGACGCGAGCGCGGATCCCGTTCCAGCGCGCGGTCGATTTGGGCTCGCGACTGCACCAGGGCCCCCCGGTCTAGCAACTCCTCAGCCCGGCGGAGAGCCTCGTCAAACAGGGCGCTGCGCGGTTTGGAGTCGTCCTGTTGGCTCGAGAATCCTGGGAACGAGGCGACCGCGAGAGTTGCCAGAGCGGAAGCTAGCAGAGCGAGGACGGGACGCGATCGCAGCATGGGGAGTGGAAGGGAAAGGTCGGAGGCGGGCGGTAGCGGGCGGGCGGTAGCGCGGCGCGTAGGGAGGCTGCCGGCGGACCCAAAAACACCGGAACCGACGCCGACTACGCAAGCGCAGGGGGGACGTGCCGGAATTCAGCCGTATCATGCCGCCCCGGACTCCAGACCGGATCCCCCCTTCGCCCGATCCCGCCTGCAAAGTCAGGCGGCTGCCGGCGAGCGCCCTTCTACCCGGCTTCGCCCCCACCTCACTTTGATCGGCCGCAAGCGATTTAGCGTCCTGCGCGACCCCGTCCACGGGGATATCTACCTGTCCGACGAGGAATTGCTCGCGGTGGACACTCCCGAGTTCCAGCGGCTGCGTGGGATTCGGCAGCTCGGAGCTGCCTTCTTGGTCTTCCCCGGTGCGGTCCACACCCGGTTCGACCACTCGATCGGCACCCTGCACATGACAGGTAAACTGATCGACGCGGTGAATCTGAATTTCGAACTGGACCCGCGCCGGTGCCTGGGGATAGCCCCCGAGGAGGCCCGGGTGATCCGGATGGCCGCGTTGCTCCACGATGTCACGCACATCCCGTTCGGACACAACATCGAGGACCAATCAGGGTTGCTCGAGCGTCACGACAGCGCGAGCCGCTACCGGGGGATGTTCTCAGAAAAAACCGAACTAGGAAGGGTCTTGACCCGCACCGGCTTGCGCGACGAGGTGCTTGCCATCTTGGCTCCGGGGGAGACTTCGGCGGCTGACGCGGTTCCGCCGTACTGGTTCCAAATTCTGTCGGACACGATCTGCTCCGACATTCTCGATTACCTTGCCCGGGATGCCTACTTCACGGGTCTACGGCTGTCGATCGACGAGCGCTTACAGAACTACTTCAAGGTCGATCGAGCGACCGGAAACCTGTTCATCGACCTGGCCAAGCGTGAACTCCTCCGCGAGGACATCCTCAGCGAGATTGTGCGCATGCTCGAAGCGCGCTACTACTTCTCGGAACGCGTGTACTACCACCACGCGAAGGTGTCAGCAGGAGCTCTCGTTGCCCGCGCGGCCGAGCTTGCCCTGGCCGGAGGATGGATCGAGGCGGAGGAGCTGTTCCGGTGTACCGACGACTCGTTGCTGGCCCTGCTGGACTCCCGCGCGGCCGATCGCGTGGACGGACCTGAGGCAGCGACCGCCCGGCGGGTGCAAAGCCTGGTGCAGCGCATGCGTCATCGCCGCTTGCTCAAGCGCGCCTGCGTCTTTCCGGCCTACGAGAATGCAGACGTCCAAGAATCGCTGGTCGAGCGATACTTCTCAGGCAGCGGGCGCGCCGAGCGAGAGGCCGCCGAAGCGCGCATCGCCGATCTCTTGCGCTTCGCGACCGGCGCTGAACTGGAGGTAATCGTCTACTGTCCCGCGGCTCACATGCAGCTCAAAGAGGTCGCCACCCACGTTCGCTGGCCGGGCGTCGAATCCCCGGCTCCGCTCGGCCGATTCGCCGATCGCGTGCCGCGGTTGGCCGATCTTGAGCGCGCCTACCGCAATCTGTGGAAGTTCTACGTGCTCGTCGATTCGGGCGACCCGAAGATCCTGGCTAAGGCGCAAGAAATTGCCAGCGAGGAATTCGCCGGCGCACGCAACGCCTACGTCGTGAGCTGATGCGCGAGACTCACCCGATTCCGTCGTAGACAAAGCCCTGGGGGGCTTCCCCATGGGTGAGCTGGAGGATCAGGAGGGCGAGCCCGATCAGGGCCAGGCAGGCGAGGAAGAGTTTCAGGAAGGTGCGCATGGAGCAAGCCGTGCGGGCGGCGACATTTCGGGATAACCTGGACATACAACCGTAACTTCCAGGCCGGATCCCTGCCGGCTTTCGCCCCGCTTTTCCCTGTAGTCCCTTGAAAGTCTCGCTCAAGGCCGCGCGCTTCTTGTTCCTTGCCCTAGCCGCCCTGGCTTCGGCCCTTGTGGTCGCCGAGCTGGCGATGCGCCTGGCAGGTCCCGATGTCCCCGAACGCGGCCCCAACAATCGGCTTTCCTTGCGCACGCCCGTGCCGGCTCAAATCGACCCATGGTTGGGCGACGGTTTGAAGGCGGGGGTTGCCGGCAAGGTGCTCTATCCGGCCTTTGGCGACGTTCCGGATCGAATGGTCCGCTACGAGATCAGCACCCAGCGTCTGCGCGACCGGATCTACGAACTGCCCCGCCCGCCAGGGGTTCTCCGCATCGCTTGCCTGGGGGACTCCGACACCTACGGCACGGGCTTGGACGTCGAAGAGACTTGGCCCAAGCAGCTCGAGACCAAACTCCGTGAGCGCCACCCCAGCCTCGCGATCGAGGTCTTAAATGCGGGCGTCTATGCCCACAACACTTCTCAGATGGTCGCCTGGTACCGGACGGTTGTCGCCGAGTTCGAACCGCAGATCGTGATCCTGATGGGCAACGTGAACGATGCTTCGGGACGCAACATGACGGCCCGTGAAAACACGACCTCGAGCGCCGCGCAGTGGAATAACCGCCTGGGCCTGACTTCGGGGCTGTGGGACGAAGCGGACATGGTCGAAGCCACCGCTCCCATTCGCCGAACCATGTTTCTGCGCCGGCACTCTAGGCTGGCGGACTTCGCTGCACACCGCCTGCACAAGATCCTCATGGGGCGCCATATGGGCTGGAGTTACAACACGGATTGGGATCCGAGCAACGACGGTGTTCGCATGGTCGGGGAGGCCTTAGACGAGCTGGTGCGCTTGTCTGAACGCGATGGCTTCCGCTGCTTGGCGGCTCAGTACCCACACTTGGTTTCCCTGAACGAGAACTACCCGTTCCGGGCGGTTGCCGAGACCTTCGAACGACTGTGTACCGAGCGCGGACTCGACTTTGTGGACCTTCTTCCGGCCTTGGCCGGGCAGGAGGCGAAGCAACTCCACGTCCATCCCCACGACCGGCACCCCAATCGCATCGCGGGAGACCTGGTGACGGAGGCGCTGGCCGACCAGCTCGATCCGTGGGTCGCGGACTTGGCCGGCTCCTCCGGGGGGTCGTGACCCGAGCCGCCTCGGGGGGGCGGGGATTCCCTGGTTCGGAAAATTCTGGACTACGCCAGGGGTGGAGCGTTTTCCGGTTCTGGGGGCTGCCCGTTCTGCGGGCGCCTTCGATTCTAGGAGGCCGGAACTGGGTGTCCTTTGATACAAGGGAAGTCCTCTCCTTCCACAACAATCGAATGCAACCTTTGAATACCCTCACGGCCGTCTCATTTCTCGCGCTTTCCACGGCAGCTGCAGCGCAGGGCATCTCACCGGGCTTGAACCTGTTCAACCCGAACTTTGATACCAACACTTACCTGCTCGACGTCAATGGCCAGACGGTGCATACCTGGTCCTTCACGCAGTTTCCTGGCAACGCGGTCTACCTAGAGCCGGATGGCACCTTGCTGCGCTCGAAGCAGGTGCCGGGACCGCTGACTCTTGGCGGATTCGGAGGAGGCGTGCAGCGCGCCGCCTTCGATGGAACGCTGCTGTGGGATTTCACGGTCTCGAACGCCCAGGTCATTCAGCACCACGACACCATCAGCCTTCCAAACGGGAACGTCCTGATGATCGTTTGGGATCGCATGACCCTGGCCGAGGCGGTTGAGGCCGGTCGGAACCCCGCTACGGTCGGTGGCTCGGCTTGGTTGCCGGACGCCTTGGTCGAATATCGGCAGACCGGCCTGACCACCGGTGAGGAAGTTTGGCGCTGGCGTGCCATGGATCACCTGATTCAAGACTTCGATCCGACGAGGGCGAACTTCGGTGTGGTTGCGGACCACCCCGAGCGTATCGATATCAACTTCCCCGGCGACTTCCTGCCGGCTGGTGATTGGATGCACGCCAACGCGGTCAGCTATGACCCGGTGAACGATCATATCTTGCTGAACATTCCGTTCCACGACGAGATGTGGATCCTGGATCACTCGACCACGACCGCCGAAGCCGCAGGCAGCACGGGCGGAAACTCCGGGAAAGGAGGCGACCTGCTTTGGCGTTGGGGCAACCCGGAGAGTCACGACGCGGGCGGACCTGCCGATCAGCGGTTGTTCAACCAGCACGGAGGCAAGTTCATTGCTGAAGGTCCCGACGCGGGCGACATCATCGTGTTCAACAATCAGGTGCAGGGTCCTCCCCAGCATTCAGAAGTTTGGCAGATCGAGAACCAAGCGGACGCCCAAGGGAACTTCGTGACGCCGCCCCCGGGAGTCCCGTTTGGCCCGGCCGAACCCACGTGGACCTACGCGGACCCCAACCCGGCCGCCCTCAACTCCGGCTTCCTGTCCAGCGCCCAACGCCTGCCGAATGGCAACACGCTCGTTTGCAGCGGCGTGCAGGCCTGGTTGTTTGAAATCACCGACTCGGGTCAAACCGTTTGGCAGCACACCAACATCGAGCCCACGGGTTCTCCCGCGCAAAAGTGGGTGTTCCGTGCCGAGCGCTTTGAGCACTACCTGTGGACCGACGTCCAAGAGATGTCGGCGGCGGCCGGTGGAACGGTCGGTTTCGATTTGGTTGCCGGATCGGACCATGCGGACGAGCTTTACCTCCTGCTCGGCTCGTTCAGCGGCACGACGCCTGGAATTCCGGTCAATGGACAGCTCTTGCCTTTGGCCTTCCCCGACCCGTACTTCGACCTGACCCTGACCCAGCCGAACGTGGGCGTGTTCTCCAACACGTTTGGCGTCCTGGACTCGCTTGGCCGAGCTTCGGCCAGCTTCACGGCGCCCCCCGGAACGCTTGGCGGCGCGGTGGGGATCGACATTGCCCACGCCTTTGTCACCCTCGATCCCGCAACCGTCACGGTCACGTTGGCGAGCAACGCTCAAACGGTGAGGGTGACTCCCTGACCGGTGACCGCCTGACCGATTTGTCCTCGAGCGCGGGCCCAGCCATTCGCTGGGCCCGCGCTTTTTTGGGAGCTCCTGCTCAGTCGACCACGCGCAGGTACTGGTCGAGACCAGGGCGCTTCGTCTCGGGCACTTCGGCGGGGTAGCCGTACCAAATCAGCCCGGCCGCATACTCCTCGGCGGGGTCCAGGCCGAGGAACTCGTGGAATTCGTCGGTGCGAATGACGTCGCCGGACGTCCACTTGGTACCGACGCCGCGGGCCCACAGGGCCAGGGAGAGGTTGTGGATTGCGCACGCGGTGGTGGCGTAGTCCTCCTGGTGCCGGACGATGTTCTCGGGGCTGCAGCGCGCGGTGGCCACCAGCCAGCCGGGTTGGTCGAGCCAGCGGGCGAGCTTGGCGCGGGCGGCTTCCTCGCCGTGGGCTTCGCGGACCAGGCGGGCGTTCAGTCCCGCGATGCGTTCGATGGACCGGCGGCCGAGGAGATGGAACCGAAAGGGGTGGGTGAGGCGGTGGTTCGGCGCCCAGCGGGCGACCTCAACGGCTTCCTCGATGACC
>CAZUCE010000025.1:49294-57448 GCA_964619265.1 uncultured Planctomycetaceae bacterium | reverse complement strand
ATGGATGCGTTCTATGCGTCGGTCGAGTTGCGGGACCGGCCCGAGCTGGCCGGTCAGCCGGTGGCGGTGGGGGGCTCGGCCGAGGGGCGCGGGGTCATCTCGGCGGCTAGTTACCGGGCCCGCGAGTTTGGGGTTTATTCCGCGATGGCAACCTCGACGGCGCTGAAGCTGTGCCCGGACCTGGTGCTGCTGCCCGCGGACTTCGAGCGCTACACCGCCGTCTCGCGCCAGATCATGGCGATCTTTCTGCGCTACACGCCGCTGGTCGAGCCGCTCTCCCTCGACGAGGCCTTTCTCGACGTGCGCGGTTGCGAGCGTCTGCACGGCGATGCCATAGCCATCGGTCGCGCGATCCGCGCCGACATTCTGCGCGAGGTTGGGTTGGTGGCCTCGATCGGCGTGGCGCCTTCCAAATTCGTCGCCAAGCTGGCGAGCGACCTGGACAAGCCCGACGGATTCCGCGTGATTCGTGCCGACGAAGTACGCGTGGTGCTCGACCCGCTGCCGGTCACAAAGATCTTTGGCGTGGGCGAGCGCGCGGCCAAGCGACTGGAGTCGCTTGGAGTCCAGACCATCGGCCAACTCGCGAGCCTGCAGCGCGACGATGTGGTCGCGCGTTTTGGTGCGACCGGCGCCTGGATCCACGATCTGGCCCACGGCCGCGACTCGCGTCGCGTCACTCCGGGCCGCCAGGAAAAGTCCCACGGTCGCGAGCGGACGTTTCCAAAGGACCTCGAAGACCGTGAAGAGCTGCGCCGGCTGCTGTATGAGTTTTGCGAGGAGGTCGCCTACGACCTGCGCGACAAGGGTCTGCGCGGCCGAACCATCTCGATCAAGGCGCGCTACTGGAACTTCCGAACGGTCACCCGTTCGAAGACCCTGCCCTACGCCACCAATTTGGGACTGCGCATCTTCTCGACCTGCCGGGACCTGCTCGAGCGGGTGCCCAAGGGGCCCCTGCGCTTGCTGGGTGTCACCGTCTCAAACCTCGAGGACGTTCGTCTGCCGACCCAGGAGTCGCTTTTCGGCGACGTGTTCGAGCCGGCCGCGGACGCGCGGATGTCCAAGGCCACCGAGAGCCTGGATCGACTCCGCAAGAAGTACGGCAAAAACCTGGTTCAGCCGGGCAGTACGCTCCGCAAGGACGACGAGTCGAATCGGAGCTAGCTGAACTCGGAAGCGGCCATCAGGAAGGGACTCGCGTCCGCTGAGGCCTGTGGGATTGCCGGTCTCGACGAATGTTGCCATCCCGTTACATCAAGGATATTCGTTTGCCCAAGCAGGACGGTGAACTCGGCGATTCCTAGCCGCTGGCTCCCACGATGGGCGATGTCGGCAACGACCGCTTCGTGCAACCTGCGGCGGAAAGCTCGGTTTTGGCGTATCGGCTGGTTTGGTTTCCGAGTGCAGAAGCGTGAGCTGGCAGATGGCCGGCTCCGGTTCGGGTAGCTTGTTCAACCGGCGGATCGCATCGCTTCGAGTCGCCCCAAACACCTTCCGTTCTGAGAACAAACTTCAGCGTTCTCCTGCGCAACGCTGGTCGCGGACTTGGCCCCTTGCCGAGAGCGAACCCTCGGGTTCCAGAACGGATCGATCCGATCCTGGAGTTCTGATTTATGCCCGCTCCCATGCTTGCTCGCGCTTCACGCTCTCCGCGGACGGCCTGGATGCTCCTTGCCGGTGGCGTCGTTGCTGTCTTGTTCGTTCTGTCTCGCCGGGCCTTTGAGGACTCCGGTTCGGTCCAAGAAACACAGGTGGTGGGAAGTGCAGACGAAAGGAACCACCAGAACAAGGCGAAGTCTCCCGGTTCTGCGGGGTCTCCAGCAGCGGAAAGGGAAGCCTCTATGGGGAATCCTGTTTCGCCTAGCCGTTCGGTTCTGGAGCCCGAGACAAGCAACCGCAGCGGAGTGCTCATGATTCAGGCCATGGACCCTGAAGGTGTTCCGCTCCCAAGAATTGAACTCCAGGCCCGCGCCGCGGCGGATTGGGTCACCCGCTGGACCGACAGCCAAGGGCGCGCCCAATTTGATGTGAATTTCGCCGAGCCCTTGGATCTTCGGCGGGTCTTGCCCTTCGCCGAACAGAAAAACTACGAGGTGCCTGCAGACTCAGGGGGGACCGCCGAACTCGTGCTCACCATGGACGATGTGGGCTACTACGGTTTTCGCGTGCGAGAAGACGGAGGGGTTTCGCTGGACCCGTTTGAAGTTCACCTCGTGCACCGCCGGAATCCTGGACCCTGGTACTCGTTCCAATTTCCCGAGGGGCCGGAGGTTGTGGCCGTTGACCGGCTTGCGGGGGATCTTTTTGTTTACGCAGGTCGGCGAGAAGCCTCTGGAGCGGAGACGGATTCTGGAGCAGCGACTGGATGGGTCGAAAAATCCGAGGGCCAGGCCATTTCGAATCCGGGGCCGGGCCAGAATCCAAATTGGGTCGAGTTGATTTTCGAGCAACAGACGTTTCAACTCATGGGCGCACTCGAAGGGGCCAGGGAGTCGGAGGTCTTTTTCGTCTCCACTTCTTTACGGGAGTCCTATGGAAGGCTCGTGCAAAATTCCCATTCCGTCCGTTTGGGACCAGGGGGGTCGTTCCTCTTCGAGACGATCGAGCCGAACTCCAAGCTCGAGGCAATTCGGTTTCTGCTGGCTGATGAACAGACCCGCGAACTGGTCGAATACCAAGAGACCTTCGAGCCGAGGTTGCCCACCGGGCTGCACGACCTAGGGACCCTCGCGCGCGAGCCGGTGCCGAGCTTGGTCGCTGGCCGGGTTCTCGATCTAGACGGCAACGGAGTCCCCGGATTGGTGGTCTTTCCCTACCCTGCGGACCATCGTGTGCAATCTGGACTCGGGTATTCGAACGAGACGTTTTGGCGCTCGGATCTGGGGACCGTCTCGATGAAGACGGACGAAGACGGAGTCTTCCGTATCTATGGTCCCTGCGACTTCGAGGATCCGATTCTGCTCGCTTCCGGAGGTCGGTGGCACTCGATCGAGCCCGTTCGATTCGAGCCCGGCCAAACGGAGATGATCCTGCGGGTTGGTCCTGCGGTATACGTTGAGTGCAGCGTTGCTCCGGCGAACCTAAAGCACACCAGAGACTTGAGGCTCGAGGTGTGGCCCAACCCCGGGCTTACGGCACCCATTTTCGTCGAAGAAGGAGTTTCCGCGGAGGAGGTCATCCTGGTGGCTCCGGGGAGCTACGAGCTACGCATCGTGGATTCAAAGGGGCAGACGCTCGTTTCGCGATTCGGCATCGTCGAGACGCCCGAGGAGTCCTCCTTCGAAGCGCAATACGTTGCCGCTTGGCAGGACCTAGCCTGGTAGCAAGCCTCAAGCGAACCGCCGCTGGCCAAATCGAGGTGATCGGCCGCCGGAGCCGTGGGCTAAGAGTTGATCGGTCGCCGGAGCCGCGGGCTAGATCGGTGATACCGTGCCAGAGTCACGTGCACCGCTGAGGCAGCCGCGGCTTCGCCGCGGCCCGGCAGCTCAGCTGCCGGTGCCTCAGCGGTGCACGTGACTCTGGCACGGTATCACCGATCTAGCCCGCGGCTCCGGCGGCCGATCACCTCGATTCGGCCAGCGGCCCTGGCTTAGTGGGCTTCGAGCCAGTTGGCTCCGGTGCCACAATCGACTTCCAGAGGCACGGCCAATTCGACGGTCCCAGACATCTGCTCGCGGACCAGCTGAATCGTTGCGTCCAATTCGGAAGCGGGGACTTCAAACAGGAGTTCGTCATGGACCTGCAGCAGCATCTGCGCCTGCAGGCCCGAGGTGCCGAGCGCCCGGTCCACGTCGATCATCGCGCGCTTGATGATGTCGGCGGCCGAACCCTGCACCGGCGTGTTGATCGCGGCGTTCTCGGCAAATGAGCGGACCCGAGAGTTCTTAGAGCCGATGTCGGGCACTCGCCGCCGCCGCCCCAGCAGGGTTTCCACATAACCTTTGTCGAGCGCAGTCTCGAGCAGATGATCCATCCACTGGCGGACCGTGGGGAACGCGGCGAAGTAGCGCTCGATAAAGTCCTTGGCCTCGGCCAGGTCCATGCCGGTCTCGCGCGCGACGCGATGGGGGCCCATCCCATACAAAAGGCCGAAGTTGATCACCTTGGCGCGACTGCGCAGGGTGCGGTCGACGTCCTTGGGGTCGACGCCGAACAGGCGCGCGGCGGTGGATGCGTGGATGTCGTCGCCGCGCTGGAAGGCTTCGATCATGCTCGGGTCGCCGGACAAGTGCGCCATGACGCGCAGCTCGATTTGCGAGTAGTCCGCGGCGAGAAAGACCCAGGTTCCGTGCTCGTCCGGCTCGCGCGGGACAAAGGCGCGGCGCAGGGTGCGGCCACGCTCGGAGCGGACCGGGATGTTCTGCAAGTTGGGGTCTGAGGAGGCCAGGCGCCCGGTTGCGGCCGAGACCTGACTGAACGAGCAGTGGATGCGACCGGTTTGCGAGTTGACGTAGCGCGGGAGGGCGTCGAGGTAGGTGCTCTTGAGCTTGGAGAGTTCGCGGAATTCGAGGAGTTTTTGGACGATAGGAACATCGCCATAACTCTCCGTGAGCGTGGCCGCATCGGTGGAGTAACCGGTCTTGGTTCGTTTGGCTTTCTTTTTACCGGCTTGCTCGTGGATGGCGAGTTTTTCGAACAGGATCTGTCCCAGAGCCTTGGTGGAGCTGACCTTGAAAACTTCGCCCGCCAGGTCGTGAATCTCGCCCTCCAGGCGATCGATCTCACGGGTCAGCTCTTTGGACGTGGTCGAGAGCAGTTGTTCGTCGATGCGAATGCCGCGAGCCTCCATACGCTCGAGCACGGGGACCAGCGGCATCTCGATCTTCTGGAACAGATCCACGGCAGCGTTCTCTTCCAGCTCAGCCTGGAGCACGCCTGCTAGCCGGAAGGTGACCTCGGCATCCTCGCAGGCGTACTCGCTGACTTTTTCAACCGGGACATCGGCCATCGTGATCTGCTTGGCGCCGCTCCCGATCAGATCTTTGGTCGGGATTTTGGTCTGGCCGAAGTAGTGGAGTGCAAGGCTGTCGAGTCCGTGGGAACGACCCGAGCCTGCGGCGCTGAAGCTGGCGAGCATCGTGTCGAAGTCGGGCGGCGGGAGCTCCAACCCGGCGTGTCGGAAGACCAGCCAGTCGTATTTGGTGTTTTGACCGATACGCTCGAGGCCGTCCTCGGTCAGCAAGGGAGCGATGCGCTTCAGCAGGGAGGCGGAGCCGCCAGGGTCGACCGGCGGATCGAGGCCGATGAAAGGGACGTAGAAGGCGCGGCCTTCGGCGGCGGAGAAGGAAACGCCGACCAGGTCCGTTTGCAACGGGAACAGGCTGGTGGTTTCGGTGTCGACTGCGAATCGGCCGGCCTTGCGCAGCTCGGCGATCATGGCTTCGAGCTGTTTGAGATCGCGAACCAAAACGTCATCGCGATCTGCGGCGTCGGCATCGGATCCGGCCAGAGTGAGCTGGGGTACTTTTTGGAGGAGCGACCGAAACTCGAGTTCGCGATAGAGGCTTTCGAGCAGCTCCGGCTGGGGAATTGGCTCGTCGACGGATTCGAGGCCCGGATCCAAGGGCACCTGGGTGTTGATCGTGACCAGCTCGCGGGAGAGCAGCAGCATCTCGCGGTCAGCTTCGATCTTCTCGCGTTGCTTCGGCGTCAGCTCGTCGATCCGTTCGAGGATCCCGGCGACCGAGCCGAATTTTTGAATCAGCGCGATGGCGCCCTTTTCGCCGATGCCCTTCACGCCTGGCACATTGTCGGAAGCATCGCCCATGATCGCGAGCACGTCGATCACCTGTTCGGGGGTCCCGCCGAACTTCTCTTCGACCGCTTCGAGTCCCTGGATGATGAGCGGCTCGCCTTGCTTGAAGACGTTGTAGAGCTCGACCTTTTCGGAGACGAGCTGCATGAAATCTTTATCGCCGCTGACGATGCGCACATCGTCGCCGCGGGCGGCCGCCTGCGTGGCTAGGGTCCCGAGCACGTCATCGGCCTCAAAGCCCTCAATCTCGAACAGGGGCAGGCCAAAGGCCGCAATGACTTCGCGAATCCAAGTGAGTTGGGAGATCAGCTCTTCGGGAGCTCTCTCGCGCGTTGCCTTGTACTCGGGGAACTGCTTGTGCCGGAAGGTCTTGCCGCGCGCGTCGAGCGCGACGGCGATGCGTTCGGGTCGCTCTTTTTCGATCAAGTTGTGCAGCAAGGTTGCGAAACCGAATGTGGCGCCCGTCGGTTTGCCGTCCGCGGTTGAGAGTCCCGAGCGCGCGAAGGCGAAGTGCGAGCGGTAGGCGATGGCGGTGCCGTCGAGCAGGTAGAGGGTCGACATAGGGAGGGTCAGTCAGCGATGAGTTGAAAGTCCATGCCGGCCCGGCGGGCGGCTTCGCCGTCGGCGTCCGCTCGGTCGCCGAGCACCCGGCAGCGCGCGGGGTCGACGCCGAGGCGCTCGGCGGCCAGGAGGAACGCGCCCGGACTGGGCTTGAGGGTGCGGGGGCCGTCGGGCTCGCCGCTGGCGACCACGACTTCGAACAGGTTCTCGAGCTCGAGGGCGCGGAGCTTGATGCGTGCGGGATAATCGCTCACCAGGGCCAGCTGGGTGCCGGCTTCGCGGGCTTGGCGGAGCTCTGAGACCAGCTCGTCCCGGCGCGCGCGGCGCAGGTGGCGTCCGGGACGCACGACCATCCAGTCGCGGATGCGGGCGTCCTGGGCCTCCCGCTGATCCTGGGGCAGGCCCAGGGAACGGGCGGCAAGTTCGAGCTGAACGGCAAACGGGTCGGGGACCTCAAAGCCATCTTCCGTCGCGAAGCGCGCGCGGAGCTCTTCGTGGGCTCGCCGGAACGCTCGGACCAGCTTGAGGTCGCGCCAGCCGAACAGCAGCATCTCGCGGGCCATGGCGAGCTGGACCGGCCGCTTGCGATAAAGCGTGCCGTCCAAGTCGACCAGCAGGGCCGAAGGCCCGGGGCCGTTCTGTGGCTCGGAGAAGGGCTGGCGATCGGGGTGGGACATGAATTCAGGTGGGTTCCCCGGTGGCAGGGGTGCTCCAGGTCGCGGAGCGGCCTACGGTATCGAAAGGTCCGGCGTGCTCGGAGCCTCCATGGACGCTTCCGTCACTCCCCAAGATCCGGCCCCCGAGCCGCGCGCCGGCTCGATTGTCCTGCGCGGGCCGGAACCCCGCGCTGTCCGGGACGCGGTGCTCGTGTTGCATGCGATGAGCATCCCCTGCGACCTGGTTCGGACCGGATCGGAATACCTGGCGATCGTCCCTGAGGACCTTGAGGTTCCCGCGCGCCGGCAGCTGGTCTCCTACCTCCGCGAGAATCGGCTTGCGGGCCTCGAAACCACGCCCTTCGAAGCGCGATCCGATGGGCTGGCCGGGGCGCTGTACTACCTCTCGCTGGTGCTCGTGTTCTTCCTAGTCCAAAGCGCGCGGCCGCTCGGCCTCGACTACCAGGGACTCGGCTTGCTCGACGCGGGGCTGGTTCGCTCCGGCGAGGTCTGGCGCACGATCACCGCGCTCTTCCTACACGCCGATCTAGCGCACCTGTTTGGCAACGGGCTGTTCGGCGTGGTCTTTGGGGTGATTTTGGCCCAGTCCACCGGGTCGGGGCTGGCCTGGCTGGCGATCCTGCTGGGTGGGGCGTTGGGTGGCGTGATGAACAGTTTCGTTCACGACGTGACGCACCGTTCGATCGGAGCGTCCACAGCGGTTTTCGCAGCGCTGGGGCTGGTGGTCGGCGTCGAGGTGGCGCGCCGCAAACGCAACCGCGGACGGTGGGGGCGAGCGCTCGCCCCGATCGTCCTGGGGCTCGTGTTGCTGGGGTGGTTCGGTGTGGGCGGGGCCGAAACCGGCGGCGAACGGAACGTGGATGTGATGGCGCACGCGCTCGGGTTCGTCGCTGGAGTCCTGATTGCGCCGCTGCTACACCTGGCGGCGGATCGGGCAGGTCCGCGTACTCAGAGGCGTTCCGCGCTTGCGGCGCTGGGGCTGATCCTCGGTGCTTGGACGCTCGCTGTCCTGTAGCGAGAAAACACCGCTGCTAGATCGGTGATACGGTGCCAGGGTCGCATGCACCGGTGAGGCACCGGCAGCTCCGCTGCCGGTGCCTCACCGGTGCATGCGACCCTGGCACCGTATCACCTCTGGCACCGTATCACCGATCTAGC
>CAZUCE010000025.1:0-49194 GCA_964619265.1 uncultured Planctomycetaceae bacterium | reverse complement strand
GCACCGTATCACCTCTGGCACCGTATCACCGATCTAGCAGCGCTACGCCGGCTGTTCTTGGGCCTCGATGACTTCTTTGAGGCGGTCGAGCGCGTTTCCGTCGACCTTGTTTGCCACGCGCAGGAGGCCGCCGGCTGCAATGCGTCCGAACAGGCTGATCGGCTCCGCGATCATCAGCTGATCAACCCGGGTGCCGACCTTGTCCTTATGGAAGAAGGTCCGATAGGTGAGCAGCACACCGGCGGCCTTGGAGGTCACCGCGTGGACGTAGGGCGGATCGAATCCCTGGACCGGGCCGCCGTGCTCGGTGACCTCGATTTCCGCTGAGATGTCGCGGCCCTTCATGCGCCGGGTCTCGGTGAAAACCGTTCCAACTTGGATCGGGCCCTCGCTCCGGACCTGGATCCCGGTGATCCCGGTCATCCACTCAGGGGTCTTGGCGGGGTCCGAGGCGAAGGCGAAAACCTCCTTCGGGGGTCGGGCGATCAGGATCTCTTTGCGGAGTTTCGGCATAGAAGCAGCGAAGAGCCGTAGGGCCCTCGACCGCTTGAGCCTAACCTCGCTGGCTCGATGAGCGCCAGACGCGAGCTGCGACGACAACTACGCCTGGCCGGTCCCGTGATCCTGGCTCAGGTGGGGATGATGTCCATGGGAACGGTCGACACGATGATGGTCGGTCGAATCCCTGGGGAGAAAGCCGCGGAGATCGCGCTGGGAGCCTCCGTGCTTGGAAATTCCCTGCTGTTCATCGTGGGTTCCTTCGCCATCGGCGTCCTGCTCGGCCTCGACCCGGTCCTTTCCCAGGCCCGCGGAGCCCGGGATCAGGTGGCCTTCGCCCGCGGGTTCCAGCGGGGGATGCTGGTGGCGGCCGGCCTTGCGGTGCTGGCCTCGGTGCCCCTGGCCTTCGCCCGTCCGCTACTTGAGCTGTTCAGGCAGCCGCCCGAAACGCTGCCCGAGGCCGCTCGCTACGCGCAGATTTCGATTCTCGGCATCCCGGCCCTAACGGCCTTCGCTTGCCTGCGCCAGACGCTGGTCGTGCTCGGCCGCATGCGGGCGATCATCGCGGCGGTCGCGCTCACCTCGCTCCTGAACATCTTCCTCAATTGGGTGCTCATCTTTGGGCACCTGGGGGTGCCGGCCATGGGGGTCGAGGGCTCGGCTTGGGCTTCGTCCATTTCGCGCTGGGCGATGCTGGCCTGGGTCGTGTGGTTCGCGTGGCCGCGGCTCTCGACCCACGTGCTGCCCCTCGACCGCGGCTCCCTGGCGCTCGCGCCGATTCTGCGATTCCTCCGCCTGGGCGCACCGGTCGGGGTTCAGCAGGCGCTTGAATTCAGCGCCTTCCTGACGGTGCTGCTGATGATGGGCTGGATCGGGTCCGCCGAGCAGGCCGCCCACTCGGTCGCGATCAACTTGGCCTCGCTGGCGTTCATGTTCGCGATCGGGACCTCCTCGGCCGGCAGCATTCGCGTCGGCCGAGCGGTCGGAGCCCAAAACCCAGGGACCATGCGACTGGCTTCCAAGGTGGCTCTTTGCTTGGGGCTCTCGTTCATGAGCGTCTCCGCGCTGTTGTTCATCTGCGCGCCCGGATTCCTGGCCAGTCTGTTTACCCACGACCAGGAAGTGGTCGAGATCGCGGCCGGTCTGCTGGTGGTTGCGGCGGCTTTCCAGCTGTTCGACGGGACCCAGGTCGTGACCCTGGGCCTCCTGCGGGGTCTGGGAGATACGACGTTCCCCACCCTGATCAATTTGTTCGGGTACTGGTTTGTGGGCTGTCCCTTCGGCTACTACCTGGCCTTCCACACCGACGTGGGTCCGGCCGGGTTGTGGTGGGGATTGGTCGCGGGGCTTGGAACGGTGGCCTTGGTTTTGCTCCTGAGGCTTCGGAATCAGCTCCGCGGACGGGTCGAGCGCGTTCGCATCGAGACCTGAATCAGCAACCGGCTGGGTTAGCCTGCTGCGGTCCCCAGTCAGCCATTCTCCTCCATGAATTCCGAATCCCCTCCGGCCTCCGAGCCCCAGCCGGGCCATGACCCGAGCGCCCCGGTCCATCCCGCCCGCGCCTTCGCGGGCGGCTTTCTGATGGGGCTTGCCAACTTGGTCCCCGGGTTGTCGGGCGGCACCATGATTTTGGTGCTCGGCTTGTACGAGCGCTTCATCGGAGCCATCGCGGATGTCACCTCGCCGCCTCTCAGGCCCAAGCCGAGCACGCTGGCGTTCCTGGCCGTGTTCGGCCTTGGCGGCGCGCTCTCGGTGGTCACCCTGGCCAAGCTCGCTGTTTGGGCGGTCTCCGAGCACCGCATGGCCAGCTTTGCGCTGTTCATCGGGCTGACCCTGGGTGTGGTGCCCGAGCTGTGGAAGCTCTCCAAGCCGCTCGGTCCGGCGGTCTTTGCGGCGATGGCCGGCGGCTTTGGCCTGGTGGCGGCCCTCGAAGTTCTCGAAGTCAACCGACTTGAGGCAGGCTTGGTCACCCTGATTGCGGTGGGGGCGGCGGCCTCGGCGAGCATGATCCTGCCCGGCGTGTCGGGCTCCTACGTGCTGTTGATTTTCGGCATGTACGAGGTCGTGATCGGTTCGATTCCGCTGCTCGGGGAAGCGCCGCGCGAAGCGCTCGCCACCCTGGTTCCGGTCGGGATCGGTGTGGTGGCCGGCATCGCGGTGCTCTCCAACCTGCTCAAGTGGCTGCTGCGGCGTGTGCCCGCACCGACCCACGGGGCGCTGCTTGGCCTGGTCTTCGGTTCGGTGATCGGCCTGTGGCCGTTCCAGGAGCTCGTGCACCAGGAGCTCGCCCAGCGGCCGATTCGCAAGACGGTCGAAGCCGTGCTGACCGAAGGCCAGGAGTTCGCCGCAGCCGCCAAGGAGTACGAGCTCAACGACGAACAGAGCCAGCTCGCCTTGAGCTTTGCGAACGAGAACCCCGGGCTGGGAGCCGGCGACCTCAAGTGGATGAGTCGCGAAACCCGTCGCTTCTCGCCCTCGGGGCTTCAGATCGGCCTGTGCCTGGGTCTTGGGCTGCTCGGTTTCTTCGCGACTTTTGGACTCTCCAAGACGCGTCGCTAGAGCCAGCCCTTGGTTTTCAGTTCACCGACCTTCCTGTTCCTGTTCCTGCCGCTGGTGCTGGCAGGCTACTTCTTGCTCCCGCGCGGCCTGCGCGGCGGGTTTCTTCTGCTCGGTTCCCTGTTCTTCTACGCCTTCGGCGAGCAGGAGGTCCTTTCGGTTCTGGTCGCAGCCAGTGCCGCCGGTTTCTTCGGCGGCTCCTGGACGGCAAAAGCTGACTCGGAAAAGAAGCGCCGGATTCGGCTCGCCGTCACCACAGCGGTGGTGCTGTCTTTCCTGCTGGTTTTCAAGTACGCCAGCTGGGGATGGGGACAGACGCTGGTCTTCGCAGAACGAACGGGACTGGGCGGCGAGGCCTGGCCGCGCGGGCCGCGGCTCGAGCTGCCGATTGGCATTTCGTTCTTCACGTTTCAAATCCTGAGCTACGTGTTCGACGTGGCGCGGGGGAACGTCGCGGTGCAAACAAGCTTCCGGCGCTTCCTGCTGTATGTCGCGCTGTTTCCCCAACTCGTCGCTGGGCCGATCGTCCGCTACAAGGACATCGAACGTGACCTAGCGGATCGTCGCTTGATCTGGGACGACGTGGCGGCGGGCATGCGGCGGTTCTGCACCGGCCTGATCAAGAAAGTGGTGGTCGCCGACAACCTGGCGTTCGTTGCCGATCGGGTGTTCTCGCTCGAAGCGGGGGAGCTGACCCGCGGCGCCGCCTGGCTTGGCGTCAGCGCCTACACCGTGCAGATCTACTTCGATTTTTCCGGCTATTCGGACATGGCGATTGGCCTTGGTCGAGTGTTTGGCTTCCGATTCCCCGAGAACTTCCGCCACCCCTACGCGGCTCGCAGCATCACCGAGTTTTGGCGGCGCTGGCACATTTCGCTGTCCTCGTGGTTCCGGGACTACGTGTACATTCCGCTGGGCGGCAACCGGCGCGGAGCGCTGCGCACTTCGGTCCACCTGTGGGTCGTCTTTCTGTTGTGCGGAGCCTGGCACGGTGCAGCCTGGAATTTTGTCCTGTGGGGCGCCTACCACGGGGCCTGGCTGGTGGCGGAGCGCAGCTTCGGCGTCCAAGCCGAGCCACGCGGGCTGCGCGCTGTCCTGGGCTGGGTACGGACGCTGCTCGCGGTGATGGGGGGCTGGGTCCTGTTCCGAGCCGCGGACTTGGCGCACGCTCAAGCGATCTTCCAGCGCCTTGTTGTTGAGCGCGGCGATCGGCCCGGCGGTTATCCCGCGGCGCTGTTCCTAGACCCCCGAATCCTGCCGGCGGTTCTCTTGGCGCTGCTGACCGTGCTTCCCCTCTCGCGCCTGCTGCGCGCGCGGCTCGAAGCCCGAGCGCCCTGGACCGGCCCTTGGCTAGACCTGGGGCGTTCCGCGACCTTGGCCGTTCTGTTCGTGGGAGCTGTGCTCGAAGTCGCCGGGTCCAGCTACTCCCCGTTCATCTACTTCCGGTTTTGAGCCCCACAATTCACCCGTGAACTCCGCCCTCTCCAGGCTCTCCGACCGAGCGCTGCTTGTTTTCGTGCTCGCCGCTCTCACGGCGCCGCTGGTCGATCGGATCGTGCGACCGGGCGGCGTGGAGGATGTTGCGCGCGAGTTCCGGGGGCCGACCCAGCCGCCGGCACTTCCAAAAAATCTGCAAGCCCTCACAGAATTCCCGCGACGATTCGATACCTGGTGGGGCGACACCTTCGGGCTTCGAGGCCTGCTTTTGCGGATGCGCTCGCGCTTGATTTGGTCCCTGGGCGGATCTCCGTCCAACTCGATTGTGCACGGGCGCGACGACTGGGTCTTCCTTACGCGCAGCGGAGCCATCGAGAACTCGCTGGGGATGATGCCCCTGTCCGAACTTGAATTGACCGAGTGGGAGCTTGAGATCGAAGCCCGCCGGGACCTGTGTCGATCGTTCGGCTCTGAGTACATCATGTTCCTCGTGCCACGCAAGGGGCGCGTGTATCCGGACAAGCTTCCCGCGGGGCTCACCGCCCGAGGACCTTCGCGACTCGAGCAATTCTGCGAGCATCTCGGTGCCGCTGGCTTGCCGGTCGTTTCCCATCTGCCCGTGATGCAGGCCGCGGTAGAACGCGACACCGAACAAAACCAGGCGTATTGGAAACTCGGTACCCACTGGACGGATCGAGGCTCGTTTAGCGCCGCGCTGGACCTACTCAAGCGACTAAACAAGATCGATCCGCGCATTGCTCCGTTCGCGCGCGAACGCATGCGCTTGCGGCCCGGGTCCGACCAGCAAGATTCTTGGGCGAGCCGGCTCTATCTGGACGGTCAGTTGACCCAGCCTGTGATGAACAGTGTGTTCTTGCCGCACCTCCAGGCCGGAAAAATCGGTCGCGGCGATCTAACCGAGGGCCGCCTGTGGCAGTTCGAAGGTGCAGGCCCCAAGGACCTTTCGGCGTGGATCTCCCACGATTCGTTCGGGGCTTACATCCTGCGAATCGTGACCGAGTCTTTCGGATCGGTCACCGCGCTCCAAGCGCAGGAGCCCGACTTCGCCGACGCCGAAGCCAAGGGGGTCGACCTGTTCCTTGAGTACTACGTGTCCGGCTACCTGGTGCGTTTCAGTGCGGATCTCGCGATCGGCGACTTGCCAAAGCGCTGGGAAGCGGTCTTTGAAGCGAACGCGGAGCGCGCCGTGAAGCTCTCGGGCCCGGGCGTAGGGCGCCGCTCTCCGCTGCTCCCCGGGCCCCGAGCCGAGGTCCGCAGGGGAGCGAACGGCACCCTCGAGCTGGAGGGAACCGGTCGCTTCGAAGTCGATTCGCTCGGTTGGCCGGACAGCGAAGCCCGTTTGCTCGCCTTCGAGTTCGAATCGGACCGCCCGAGGACCGTGCGCGTTTCCTACCGCCGTTATTGCCCTTCGTCCTGGCTGAAGGGACTCCCCCCGGCTCGCTTTACCCTGCAGGTCGCGCCCGGCCTGAGCCGCCATGTGGTCTACCTGCCGAACTACCGCATGGTGAGCCCGCCGCGGATCGAAATCCTCGAAGACGATCCGGACGGAGCTCCGCCGAAACTGACCTTGCGTTCGCTCCAGCGCCTGGATGCGCCCGCGGATCAGCTGCTCGACGACGTGCGTCGAGCGCGCTGATCCAGGTTCTCTTGCCTTACTTGGCGTACTTGACGCTGCAGCCGTAGGACTGGGTCTTGCGCGGCTCGATCGTCTCGCCGGCCAGGAGCGCGTCGAGGGTCTCGGCCACGTGGTTGGTGGCGTCCGCGATGTCGGCCGGGTCGGTGGAGTTCACCGAGTCGATTGCGCCGTCGTAGACGAGGACACCGGTCGCGTCGATGACGAACATGTGGGGCGTCGTCTTCGCGCCGTACAAGCGGCCGACGGATCCGTCCGCGTCGCGCAAGAGCGCGGTCGAGCTCATGTCGTGCTGTTCGACGACGTTCGTCGCTTCCTCCGGCATGAAGTAGCCCTGCTGACCCTCGGCGGAAGAGCAGATCGAGAGCCAAACGACCTCTTGGTCTGTGAAACGGGCCTGCATCGCCGGCATGTCGCCCTGGCTGTAGAACTTCTTGACGAACGGGCAGCCGTGGTTGAACCACTCAAGGACGACCGGGCTGCCTTCGAAGTCGGACAGGCTGTGCTGGGTTCCGTTCTGGTCGATCAGCGTGAAGTCGGGTGCGACCAGGCCAACGGTGGCGATGGTCGGGGCGTTGGCTTCGTCCGCGGCTGAGGCTTGCACCTTGGAATTTTCGGAGGAAGCACAGGAGGCGAGGAACAGCAGGGCGGCGGTGAGTTGGAGTTTCATCACGGTTGGTCGGGTGGGACGGGTGGGGTGGAAAGAAGAACGGCGTACGACGACGCATCGGCGGAGCCGGGGGGTGCTTCGTCGTTTTCTTGGAAGGTCAGGAGGCCGGAGAACGTCTGCGCTCGGCCCGCGCCGGCGCTGCGCGCCAGCTCGATCTCGAGGCCGCTCTCGATCGCTCGAAACCTGGGAAGCTGCGTGAGATCGTACAGCTCGTCGATCGGGAACAGATCAGCGGGCTCCAGGCCCGGCTTGGGAGGATCGGTGCTCCAGTCGAGGTGCAGGGAGACTCGCGAATCGCCTGAGGACTGGAGAGTGAGCTTCCAGTCCGGGCGCAGCTGGGGCAGCGCGTTCCGGGCGGACTGAATCGCGGGCGCCCCGGCGCTCGCAACCGGTGCCTCGCCGCCGGTTGCCTCGCTGCCGGTTGCCACCGTCAAGGTGCTTGAAACGGCCCCGCTCTCCGACTCGCAGAGGTCGCGGCAGACCAACCAACGGAGGTCGCCCACAAGGTCCAGGGACTGGCCCGCTTGGGCGGATTCGTCGAGCCGCAGCAAGAAGGGAAGGACCAGTTCCGTCTCGTAGGCGAACGTGGTTAGCTCGCCTTCGACGAGGCGTTTTGGGACCGGCCACTGCAGCGGGCCAGCTTCCAGTCCGTCCGGTAGGGTCCAGCGGACGCTGGGCGGAAGCCCCGAATCGCCCGGATTGCGCCAGTAAAGGTGCCAGTGCTCGTCGATCTGGAATTCGAGCGCAGCCCACAGGGACTCGCCGGGGGCGAGGCTCGCGCGCTCGGTGAGGAGCTGGACGCGGGCATGCTGGGGGGAGGCTTGCGGATCGAAATCTCTTGACGCGAACTGGGGACGGATCGTCGGCGCGGGGACGTTCGTGGATGCGGGGCCGTTCGCAGATACGGGGCCAGTCGCGGATGCGGGGCCAGTCGCGGATACGGGGCCAGCTGCGGATACGGGGCCGTTCGCAGAGATGGGGCCGTTCGCCGCGCAGGCCGCCAGCGAGGCCGTTCCGAGGAGACAAAACCTGAAGCTCATCGCGGCACCATGGGGCGAAACCGCCCGGGGTGCAACCAGCCATTGTCCGGGTTCTTGCCGGTTCGGCGCAGGAGCCAGCTTCCGCCTACGGAATTAGGGATGGACGAAGTCCTTGGCGATCAACTCGAGGTTGGTTTCGCCCCGGAAGGTGTTCCACCGCGGGGTGTAGACGAGATCAAGGGGCTGCCCCATGCGCAGCTCGTCCGCGCGGTGGCCCTTCCCAAAGGCCAGGACCTTGAAGCGGGAAGCCCCGCGGCGGGCCTGGAACAGCAGGTGCGAGCGGTCCGCGCCGATGCGGCGGGGGGGCTCGGCCAGGCGGGCATCGCGCGCCAGGAAGACCGGCGTCGCGTTGCCGGAGCCGAAGGGCTCCAAGCGATCGATTTGCCGCATCAGGCTGGGGTCGAGCAGGGACAGGCACAGCTCGGCATCGATGTCGAGCGCCGGTTCGGGAGCTTCGCCTTCTTGGAACAAGGTCTTGGCTCGCCCGCAAACGGCTTCGCGCAGGGCGCCCAGCTGACTCTCGCGAAGCTCCATGCCGGCAGCTTGTTCGTGGCCGCCGTAGCGCTCCATGAATTCCGCGCCACCGTGCAGCGCCTCGAGCACCGAAAAGCCCGGCACGCTGCGCGCACTGCCGCGTCCTTCGCCGTCTTGGAACCCGACGACGACCGCGGGGCGCTCGTACTCCTCGACCAGGCGCGCGGCCACGATGCCGACCACGCCCTGGTGCCAGCCTTCGCCACCTAACACCAACACCGGATGTTGATCTCGATCTGCGAACGGCTCGGCGGCGCGCCGGGCCTGCTCGTGCACGTTGCGTTCGATCTCCCGGCGCAGCTGATTTTTCTGCTCGAGCGAGGCTGCCAGACGCCCTGCGGTTTCATCGTCCTCGGCCAACAGGCACTCAACGGCGACTTCCGCGCTGCCCAGACGACCCGAGGCGTTGATGCGCGGGCCGATCTGAAATGCCACGTCCTCGGCTCGAATCTCTCGTCCACCGAGGCCGGCGACCTCGACCAAGGCGCGCAGTCCCGGCGTGAATCCAGCGCGCAGGGACTTGAGTCCCCACTCGACGAGCAACCGGTTTTCGTCGCGCAAGGGTACGACGTCGCACACGGTTGCGATCGCGACGTAGGCCAGGGATTCTTCGAGGAAACGCTTCTCGGTTGGGCCCACCCGGTCGCCCTCGGCCAAGTGTTTGCACAGACCCCAGGCGAGCTTGAACGCGACCGCGCCGCCGCACAGTTCGCGCCAGGGATAGGTGGACTCGGCGAGCTTCGGATTGACGATCGCAACCGCCGGCGGCAAGGGCCCGTACTTCGGGTGTGGCTTCGGCGGCTCGTGGTGGTCGGTGACGATGGTGTCGATGCCGGCCTCGAGCAGGTCGGCGATCGTCTCGTGGGCGGAGGTGCCGTTGTCGACGCTGATGCCGAGCGTTGCGCCGACCGATCGCGCGCGCTCCAGGCTGTGGGCGCCAAACGAATACCCGTCGGTGAGCCGGTTGGGGATGTGCCATTCGACCCGCGAGCTTTTCGGACCGAGATCCGAGCGCGCCGCGAGCATGCGCAGGCAGCGGACCAGCAGGGCGGTGCCGGTCACGCCGTCCACGTCGTAGTCTCCATGCACCAGAATCGTCTCGCCGTCGCGCAGAGCCTTGGCCAGTCGCTCGCAGGCGGCGGGGACGCCGGGCAGGAGGTCCGGGTCGTGCAGATCGTGGGCGCTCTTGGCCAGGTGCGCCCGTGCGGATTCGGCGTCGCCGAGGCCACGCTGGATCAAAAGGCGAGCCACCGTGGGCGCCATCCCGAGGTTTTGGGCCAGGGAGCGGACCAGCTCTGGATCGGGGTCGGCGAGTCGCCAGGCGGCGGGCCAGCTGGCAGGGCGGGTCGAGCTCGGGTTCGCAGGCAGGGTATTCACGTCGGGGACGATCTTGTCAGCGCCAGCAAAGGGATGCAAAGGAGCCTTCCGGGCACCGGCGATTCACCCATGCGGGTCCGCCTGGTCCAATAGGGAAGCCACCCGAGACCCCTGCGCGGGGATTCCGTCCTACATTCCTGAACAGCCCGTAGCTGCGGGCGCCGAGGCCCCCTTTGACCGAGACCAACCCCTACCGGCTCCTACCCTCGGTGGACGAACTGCTGCGTTCGGCGGCCGACCTCGAAGGGCCGGTGACCGAGCTCGTGCCCCGTGTGCTGGACAGCGCCCGTGCGCGAATCAAGGCCGGCGCTTGGAAGGCGCCCGAAGTCGAGCGCTGGATCGCGGGCGACGGGCCGCTTGGAGAACTTCGGTCCGCCCTGTCCCTCGAGCAACGACGCGGTGTCGTGAAGTGTGTGAACGCGACCGGTGTCGTCCTGAACACCGGGCTGGGACGCGCGCCGGTCCATCCCGAGGCGGCCGAAGCGATGGCGGCCGCGGCGGGCAGCTTTTGCGTGCTCGAAGTCGATCGCGAGACCGCCAAGCGCAACCGCCGGGACGACCGGACCAGCGAGTTGCTGTCGCGGCTGCTCGGCGCCGAAGCGGGCATCGCGGTGAACAACTGCGCGGCGGCGGTCCTGATCACGCTGCAGACTTTTGCGGGCGGCAAGTCGTGCATTCTCTCGAGGGGTGAGTTGGTTGAAATCGGCGGCTCGTTCCGCATGCCGGCCGTCATGGAGCGCGCGGGGGTGCAGCTGGTTGAAGTCGGCACCACCAATCGAACGCGCGTCGCCGACTACGCGGAGGCGGTCGATGAGCACACCGGCCTGTTGCTCAAGGTGCACACCTCCAACTATCGAGTGGTGGGCTTCCAGGAAGAAGTCACCCCCGAGCAGCTCGCGAAGCTTGGGACCGATCGTGGCCTGCCGACGGCCTACGACCTGGGCTCGGGACTGCTGGATGCGCCGGGCTGCGCTTCGCTCGGTTTCCTCGGCGATGAGCCCCCCGTGCGCGCCGCGCTCGACGACGGCGTCGATCTGGTCATGTTCTCGGGAGACAAACTGTTCGGTGGTCCCCAGGCGGGCATGTTGGTTGGCAAGCGCGAGACGATCGAAGCCCTGCGCAAAAACCCGCTCTACCGTGCCCTGCGCCTGGACAAGGTGGCGCTCGCCGGCCTGGAAAAGACACTCGAATTGCTCCTTTCCGGACGCGGCGATGAGCTGCCGGCGCGCGCGTTGCTGTTGCGTGAGCCCAAGCTCCTCGAGTCCGCCGCGAGCGCGCTGGCCCAGCGGCTGCAGGCGCTCGATCTCGCGCTTGAGATCGACACGGTTCCCGAGCAGTCCCAACCGGGCAGCGGCAGCGCGCCGGACGTCTATCTGGATACGACCTGCGTGCGCGTCAAGCCGCGTCAGGAATCCGCGGAGTCCCTGTCGACTCGCCTGCGGCGGGTCGATCCGCCGATCTTCGTGCGCATCCGCGAAGACGCGTTGCTCTTGGATCCCCGGACGCTCTTGCCCGGGGATGAAGATCTTCTGGTGAGCGGATTCGAGCGCGCTCTTACTGCTCGGCCCTGAGGGGCGGGTGAATGGGCCTGAGCGGGGATGAACTGGGCGGGAGTCCAAACAGGACCTTCCCGCCTTCGCCCGCGACGACTCGACTTGCGGACATCAAGTCCTCGAGCTCGGCCGGATCCAAATCGTGTTCGCTGAGCGGTTCGCCGAAGATGCGGACCGAACCCCCGAGCCGGCCTTGGCCACCGATCAGGTCCCCGGCGACCAGAAGATCCGGAGCGCTGAGCCGCAAGGAGCTCCCCTTGCCGTTGGGGAGCCAGCCGTCGCCTCCCTCGACCGAGCCGGTGAGGGTGAGGATTTCGCCGGCCTCGAGTTCGAGCAGGGGAGCGTTCGGATCGGGATCCCCGGCCGATCGGGAGGTGGCGCGCAGGGCGCCGTTGATTCGTATGGAGCGCACAGCGAGAAGCTGGACATCCTCGACGGCGATCACCAGGGTGCCGCTCGGAATCACGATGTCGCGGGCGACCAGACGCCCGGCGATTTGTTGGCCATCTTCCAGGATCAACTCGCCTTCCGGTTCGTCCCAACCGCGCAGGACGGGTTTCGGGGTTGAGGTGGTCGCGCAGGCACAACCGAAGACCAGGGCTAGCGTTCCGAGAAGTTGAGTCCAGGTGTTCATGTCGGAGGCTCCAGGGGGGAGTTTGGTTACAGTGCCTGCCATGCAATCAGAACAAGATAAGCGGCTGATCGACTACGCGGCCTGCGCCGGCTGAGCGGCCAAGATGCCCTTGGGGCGGCTCGCGCAGGTCTTGCGCGGCGTACACGATGCGGGAGATCCGCGGCTCTTGGTTGGACCGGACACGTTCGACGACGGAGGGGTTGTGCGGATCGATCCGAATGGGGATCCGGACGCACCCGCGCTGGTCCAAACCGTGGACTTCTTTCCACCGGTGGTCGACGACCCGTGGTTTTACGGGGCCATCGCGGCAGCCAACGCCTTGTCGGATGTTTATGCCATGGGCGGTCAACCGCACTCGGCGTTGTGCTTGGCCGGGTTCCCCAAGGAGTTCGATCAGGATTGGATTGGCGAGATCTTCCGTGGCGGCTTCGAGAAGGTCCGCGAAGCGGGCGCGGTCGTTGCCGGCGGGCACACCGTCGAGTCGGAAGTGCAGTTCGGATTTTCGGTCACTGGTTTGGTCCAGCCGAGCGCGATGACAGCGAATCGCGGCGCGGAGCCGGGCGACGTTCTGTACCTGACGAAGCGCCTCGGCATGGGCACCATCACGACCGCCTCCAAGCGCGGCCTGCTCGATTGGGAAGGCCTCAAGCCAGCCGCCGAGCAGATGGCGAGCCTGAACGGGCGCGCAGCCGAAGCGATGGTCGCGAGCCAGGCCCGTGCGGCCACCGACGTCACCGGCTTCGGGCTCATGGGGCACGCGCGCAACCTGGCGCGCGGATCGGGCGGCACGCTTGAACTGGACGCGAAAGCGTTGCCGATTTTCGACGGCGCCTTGGCCTTTGCCGCCGACGGGGTCGCATCAGGTGGTTCGGTTCGCAATCGGGAAGCGCTGGCCGGTGAAGTCGAGATCGCCGGTGGCGTAGATTCGGCGCTGTCCACGGTGGTCTTCGACGCGGAGACCTCCGGCGGCTTGCTGATCGCGATCCCAGCCTCCAGGGCGGCTCAACTGGAAGACGAGCTGGCGGCCCGTGACGTGCTGGTCGCCCAGGTCGGCCGCGTGGTCGGAAGCGGATCGTCTCACGTCCGGCTCGTTCCTTAAACCTCCGCGAATGCGTGAGCTAGATGATGTGCTGCGCGAGCGCGGCGCGGCCGAGGGTCCGCCGCCGATCGTGCTCGGTCACCGGGGCGCGCCGCGCCTCGCGCCGGAAAACACGCTGTCCAGTCTGCGGCGCGCGCTCGAACTCGGGCTCGACGGGGTGGAGTACGACGTGCAGGGCGCGCGCGGGGGTGATCCTGTGTTGCTGCACGATGTGACCCTGGGCCGAACGACGGACGGGCATGGTTCGGTCGAGGAAGCTTCGCTGACCGAACTCGCTGGCCTCGACGCGGGGGCTTGGTTCGGCAAGGCGTTCACTGGCGAGCCGCTGCCGCTGCTCGAGGAAGCCCTTGAGTTGGACGGGCAGGGGATCGGCGAAGCTCCGTTGCACATGATCGAACTCAAGCGCCCGGACCTCGTGGCGCGGGTGTCCTCGGCGCTGGCGAGTTTGCCGCGGCCCCTGCCGGTTCGCATCGCATCGTTCTACCGCGAGGTGTGCCTGGAGGCGACCGACCAAGGCCTGCCGGCCATGTTGCTGAGCGTTCGCGCGAACGAGGACGATCGGCGCTTCGTACGCGACGAACGAATCCGCGCCTACGGCGTCGCGGCATTCGGCTGGCGCAACCAAGCAGCGCTGGCCGATTGGTCCTGCGAGCGCTGGGCCTGGACAGTCAATCGTCCCGATGAATTGCTCGAGGCCTGCCGCAGGCCGCTCTACGGATTCAACACCGATGAACCGCTGCGCGCTCTCAGCGTTCGCGCCCTGGTGGCTGCGACTCCGGAGGACGAAGGCGACTATCCGCTCGAGGTGCCCGAGCTGGAGATTTATCCCGCGACGCTCGGGAGCGAAGATGCGGACGGCGATCGCCGGGGTGGAGACTGGACCGGCGACTGGAGCTTCTCCGCGTTCGTTCGCAATCCGTTCGCCCATCGCGTCGGCGTCGAGCTGGGCTTCCGCTCGCGAAGAGGCGCCTTCGAAATCTCCGGCGGACCGACCGAGTTTTCCCTGGAGCCGGGCGAACGAAAGGAGGCGCGGCTGCGTTTGGTCGGTGGGTCGTTCTCACCGGGTCTTGAGCCGCTCCTGCAGGCCAGGTACTCATCCGCGCCGGCCGCGATGGGCTCGGCGGAAGCGTTGGTCCTGGACGCTCCGATCGAGCGGATCCGGCGCGTGGTGGCGCGCGACGTAGCGGTTCGGCTGGAGGCCCTGCGGGAGTCGCCAGGCCAGCGTCCAGCCTCGTTCGCGATGCGGCGGCGGGGGGCCGAGCTCGTGTGCGAGATCGAGGACGACGGCGGACTCGCCGAGGCTCAGATTCATGTGCACCTGGACGGGGAGACCTATCCGGGCAGCCGGGGCCTGCGGCTGCGCCTCCCCCGGGACTTTGACCTGCGTCCGGAGGGATTGCGCTTCACCGTGGCCCTGACGGGGTTCGATCCCGATGGGGACCCGCGGCGCGTGGTTGTCCGGCGCTGGGCCGGCGGCTTCCCCGGCGGCGGCCTCGCCGGCAATCCGGGGCGCCTGCTCCCGCGCCCGCCCGGCTCCGAACGATGACCACCCCAATCCCTTCCCCATCCTGCGCCCGCGGGCTCCGGCGAGCCCTTGGGATCGCGCTGCTTTGCCTCTGCAGTTGTGGTCCGGAGGAATCGGCGCGCTCCAAAGCGGAGCCGACTCACGCAGCGCCCCGCGAAGGCCAGGGCATCCTGCTGGTGGTCATCGACGGCCTGCGGGCGGATCACGTGTCGGCCTTTGGTTACGACCGGGAGACGACACCGCGCATCGACCGGCTCGCCGCGGAAGGCGTGGCCTTTGCGCGCACCATCTCGGCTTCGCCCCAGGCGGCTCCGGCCCACGCCTCGATCCTGTCCGGGAACGATCCCAATCTGGCTCGGCGCGCGGTGCCCCAGTGGCGCCAGGCCGAGATCGACCAGGCCTGGTATTTGCCGCCCAAGGTGCCGCGTCTACCGGTGGAGCTTGCGGTGGCCGGCTATCGCACAGCAGCCTTCTCCTCGGACCCTTCCTTCTCGCGGGTCAATGGACTGGTCTCTGGGTTTCAGAACTTCTTTCCACGCTGGCCCAAGACCGCCGACGAGCCGCTGGCCAGACCGGAGGAGATGCTTGAAGATGTGCGCCGCTGGTTGCGTACTCTCTCCCGCGACGAGCCGTGGTTCGCCTACGTGCAGTTGTCTTCGCTGGAGGACGCTTTCCGTTATCGCGATCCGTCCTGGAGCGGTTTTTTCGAGCCGCGCGCGGGCCGCAGCTGGGTGCCGCCGGCGGGGCTCACCTCGCCCAGCCTGTTTGCGATTGCGCCGGGCCGAACAGATGGGGGAGCCCATACGCTCAGCCAGTACGAAGCCTGGTACGACGGCGCCCTGCGCGAGATCGACACCCAGCTCGGCGAGCTGCTCGACCAGCTCGATCAAGTCGGGCGGCTTGCGACCACGACGGTCTGCGTGGTCGGGTCGTTTGGAATGCAATTCGGCGAGTCGGGGCTGATTCTCGATCATGGCCGGCTGTCGGTTGCCGACCTGCACGTCCCCTTCGTCCTGCAACCGAGCCGGTCGCTGTCTTCGCGAAGGGGCCTGCGCACGGATCTGCTGGCGAGCACGATGGATGTGGCTCCAACTCTGCTGGAGCTGGCCGGTCAGACCGTGCCCCCCAACATGTTCGGCCTGTCGTTCGGCGGGGTCTTTGATCCCGATCTACCGATTGCTCCGGTTCGCGAATTGGCCATGGCCGCTTGCGCGATCCAAGGCGGCTACGCCGTCTTCTCCAAGGATCAGGCGCTCGAGATGATTTTCCCCGGCCAAGTTCGGGAGCCAGCTCTGGTGCGCGCCTGGTACGGAGATCTCGAGTACCACGGAGACTCCGCCGAGGAGCGGCTTTACAACTGGACGACCCATCCCGCGCCGTCCCTGTTCGAGCAGACCCTCCCGAGCCTGCCCGAGTCGGTGAGGCTCAAGACGGCCGGTTTTCATTGGATCTTGCGCGTTCAAAAGCTCCAAAAGCAATTCGCCCCGGTGCTGTTCTCAGACTTCGGGGCCGGCGAATTGTGAACGGGGGATCGCTGCGAATCGTCGTTGGGACGCTCTACTATCCGCCGCACGTGCGCGGCGGCTACGAGTTGGCCACGGCCGTGGCGGTGGAATGGCTGCGCGCGCGTGGTCACTCGGTGCACGTGGTGTGCGGGCGGGGCGAGGGCTTCGACGACGACCGGATCCACGCGGTTCTCGAGCCAGCTCTGCAGCAAGAGCGCGGGCTGTTCGACGATTCCTTTAGCGGCTCCAACCTGGAACGTTGGCGGCTGCACGTGAATCGTCCCTCGAATGGGCGCGCTACCCGTGCGGTCCTGCGCGAGACAGGCGCGCAGGTCTATCTGGCGTTCAACCAAGGCCTTGTGTCCGCCGCGCCGCTGCTGGCCGCGCGCCGGCTCGGTCTTCCCACGCTGATCTACGCCTGCGACCTGTGGCCCACCAATCACTGGCTGCGCGAGTGGCGTAGAGCGGGAGGCAAAGTAGGTCGCCGCCGTTTGATCGAGAAGCTCTGGAAGCAGCGCCTGGGCCCCCAAGGCGTAGGGCCGATCCTGTCGACGAGCGAGTTTCTCGCCGACCAGCTTGCGGCCGGCGGCATCCCGCGCGACTCGATCGCGGTGGCGCGGCTTTCATGCCCCGCCGACGCGTTCGAGCGAGGCGCACAGCTCGCGCCGCGAGCGCGGCGCGACGGCGAACCCTTGCGGGTGCTGTGCGCTTCGATGTGGTGGGAGGGCAAGGGCGTGCACGTTGCGCTCGATGCCGCCGAGCGCGCGCTTGCCCTAGGAGTTGATCTGCAGCTCGAACTGGCCGGGACCGGGTCCGGGGAATACGCGCAAGATCTGCGCCGGCGGGCGTCCCGCGGAGCTTTGCAGGGACGCGTTCGACTTTCCGAAGGGCTCGAGCGCGATGAGGTGCTCGAGCGCTTCGCGAATGCCCATGTGGTCGTTGTTCCAAGTCAGTGGGGCGAGCCGTTCGCTCTGGTCCCCCTCGAGGCGGCGGCGACCGGCTGCGCGGTTGTGGCCACCCGCGACGGCGGCAACCCTGAATTCGTCGCGGACGGTTCCACCGGACGGTTGATCGAGCGCGGAGAAAGCGGGCGTTTGGCCGAGGTCTTGGGCGAGCTGTTCGCGAACGATGCCGAGCGCTGCGGGCTGGCCCGCGCCGCCCAGCAGCGCGTGCGCGAACAGCATGCTCCTGGGCGCTTCGTGGAAGCGATCGAAGCCAAGCTCTTCGAACTGACCGGTTCAGGGAGCCCGGTCCGGTGAAAATCCTGTTTGTCTCGAATGGCTTTCCGCCGCGGGGTCGCTGGGGGACCGAGTTCTACACGGCTCAATTGGTCACCGCACTCAAGGCTCGCGGCCATTCGGTGCACGTGTTCCATCCCATGCGCGATGGCTCGAAGCCGCGCTACACGACCGAGAATGCAAAGGGAGATGGGGACGTCGAAGTCACCCTGATTCATAACCCCGGATCGACCTCGAAAGAACTGGCCAGTTCTTACTGCGACGAGCAGGTCGAAGCAGTTTTCGCCGAGCTGCTCCAGCGCGAACAGCCCGACCTGGTTCACTTCACATACCTGCTCTGGGGCCTGTCCGTGCGTCTGCCGATCGTGGCCCGCAAGTGTGGCATTCCTGCGATTGCGACACTGACCGACTACGGGTTGCTGTGTCACCGGGGCCAACTTCTGGACGCTGAACTGGATCCGTGCACGGGACCCCAGCCCGCCAAGTGCGCGAAGTGCATTCGTACCCCTGGAATCCACGATCACGGAGCGGCCACCCGTTTTGTGCGCCGCGGTATCGCTGGGGCCCTGGCCGCGATCGGCGGGATGGGGCGCGTGGTCACTGCGCCTGATCTCGCCGCCCGCGAGAGCGTCATTCGCGAAGGACTCGAAGCCTGCGAGAGGTGGATCGCTCCTAGCCCGCCGATGGCCGAGCGTTTCGCCCGCTTCGGGCTCGATCCGAACCGCTTGACCGAACTGGTTTACGCCATCGACACCGGTCCCTACGAAGTCGCCCGCGCCGAACCGCGGACGAGCGGCACCGTCTTCGGCTACCTCGGTCAGTTCACGCCCCACAAGGGCCTCGATGTGCTGCTGGACGCGGTGCGGATCCTGAGCCACCGCCTGCCCGAATCCGTCGAGCCCTTCGAGGTCCGGCTCTACGGCCGCCCGGCGGGCGGACGTTCCAAGCTCTATCCCAAACGCCTGTTCGAGGACGACCCGGGCGTGTGCGTGAAGGTTCTCGAACCCTTCGAGCCCGCCGAAGCTCCAAGCGTCCTGGCCCAACTCGATGCGCTTGTCTTGCCCTCCCTGTGGGACGAAAACGCGCCGCTCTCTTGTCTCCAGGCGCGCTCCGCCGGCGTGCCGGTGATCGGCAGCGACGTACCCGGCATCTCAAGCGTCATCGAAGACGGCCGCCACGGGCGCCTGTTCCCGGTGGGAGACGCCCTGGCCCTGGCCGATGCCATGCGCGAAGCGATCCTCGGGAAGCTCGGCCGCCACGGACACACCGGCCCTCCCCACGACCTCGAGGAACACGTGACCCGCGTGCTGGCGGAGTACGAGGCGGCGCGGGCGAGCTTTGAGTCCAGGCCGGACTCGAGGATCGGAGCCGGCGCGCTCGAGCGCGGGCGCTAGGGTCGCTTCTTCGAACCGGTTCTCGCGGACGCGGATCGCCGAGTCCCTGGCGATCCGGCTCGCCGTCCAGCGCCAGCAACTCAGACTGCGTCTCGGAGGGGAACTTGCGCTGGTCGGGCTGGGGCTCCCGTCCTTGAACCTGTTTTTCCGCTGAAGCCAACCTGGACGGAGCCGCCCAGGCTGCTCGAGCGAACCAAGAGAGAATTCTCTGTTTGGCCGGTGGGCGGCATGATGGGGGACCGCCTTGCTCTGCACCCCGGTCCCGCTTGGGTTCCTCCCGCACTTTGCATTTTCCATGTCCGATAGCCCCTCCCAGTCTGGCGGTACCGCCCAGACCTTTTCCTACGCCCTGGGCACCGGGCTCAACGTGGGCTTCATTTGCACCGGCTGGCACCCGGACCCCGGGGGCGTGCCGAGCCTGACCCGCGACCTGGCGCGCGGGCTCGGCCGGTTGGGCCATCGGGTCTACGTCCTGTGTTTGGACATGAGCGGCGAACGCGAGCCGTTCACCGAAATCGACAGCGAAGAGGAGGGCGATATCGCGGTGCGCCGGGTGGCCTACGCGTTTCACGATCACGGGCAGCTGATCGACCTGATGGAGCACGCCAAGCTGCGCGACGTGGTGCTCGGCTGGATGGCCGAGACCCCCTGCGACGTGATTCACGTGCACCACTTGACCGGCTTCGGCGGCGCGATCTTGCGCGCCGTGCACGATGTCGGGCAGCCGTTGGTCATGACCCTGCACGACTACTGGATGTTGGACCCTTTGGGGCAGATGTATGGGCTGGACGGACAGCCGATCGATCGCCCGGAGCCGGAGGCTTGGACGGAGCGCATTCGGAGCTTTTGGCCGCAGCTGTTGCCATCCGGCCAAGGGGAAGCAGCCGGGGAAGCCGGCCGCGAGGCGGACAAGCAAGCCGTGCGGGACTACCTGGACCTTTCGTTGTCGCTGCTCGAATTGCCCGAACCGCTGCTCACGCCATCCAATGCGGCCGCCGAGGTCTTCGCCCGCGCAGGCGTGCCGCGAGAGCGACTGCGGGTGGTTCCCAACGCCGTAGCCGCCAGCGAGCTGGCTGCCGAGACCGAAGCCGAGCGGGCCAAGCTCGGCGAGCGGGGCCCCGGGGTCCACCTCGGCCTGCTCGGAACCGTTTTGCCTTCGAAGGGTGCCCTCGAATTGGCTCAGATGGTCGTCGAGCTTGGGATCCCAGGTCTGGTTCTCGACGTGCACGGCGAGCAACCCAGCTACCACGGCGACTCGAGCTACTTGGACGCTTTGCGAGCGCTGGCGAAGGCCCATGAGTGCATCGTCCTTCACGGCGCTTACACCCGCGCCGAGCTCCCGCGCATCCTGGCCGGCCTGGACGGTGTGGCCGCGCCCTCGCGCTGGGAGGAGGTCTATGGCTTGACCGTTCGAGAAGCGCGAGCGGCCGGTCTACCGCTGCTGGTCACCGATCAAGGAGACCTGCCGGCGGTCACCGACGGAGGGCGAGCCGGATGGGTTTGCGGGCGCGATGATGCCGCGGCCTGGGCCGCGGCCCTGGGCGAATTTTGCGATCCCGACGCTCGGGCGGCCAAGTCGGGCTTGGCCGCCGGCGTTCCAGGCTTGGACACGCTCAGCGCCGATTACGAGCGCGCCTACATCGACGCGATCCAGCACACGACCGGCCAACCACCCGACTACATCGCGCGAAGAGCCGCAGCCGAGCAGCCTGTCGAAGACAAGCCCAAAAAGAAGCGGGGCTTGATGCGCTTTTTTGGGAAGTAGCCGAGTTCGGCTCGCTTGGAGTCCGGAGGGGTCTCGAAGCTCCGTCTCGATCACGACTCGGGGGATGACGAGCCCGGTGAACCCTCACTCAGCTAGTGGCCGTTCACGCCACCGGATTCACCCGGGTGTCGCCATTGGGCTCGCGGTTCTAGCTCGGCGCCCCGGACCCCGAGCCGCGCAGCGCGAGGAGCCAACGGCCTTCGTCTCCCAGTGAGGTGCAGCGCGTCTCTGCGAGTGAATGCGGGCTTGGCTGAGCGCGGTGGGGGCTCTACCCACAAGCATCCGTTGGATCGACTTTCGTCGTGGAGTCTCCGCTGACTAGGATGCGCGCACCATGAGCCAAGCGCTAAAGGCCCAGTCGTTCTCGAAGGACAAGATCCAGGTCCTGCTCTTGGAGGGAGTCCACGCAAGCGCGACGGCCCGGCTGCGTGCGCACGGCTACCAGAACGTGGTGCAGATGGGGGAGGCCCTGCAAGGCGAGGAGCTGAGCCGGGCGCTCGAGGGAGTGCGGATGCTGGGGGTTCGGTCGCGCACTCAGGTGACCGCCGGGGTGCTGAAGAAGGCGCCACAGTTGATGGCCGTTGGGTGCTTTTGCATCGGGACCAACCAGGTGGATTTGGAGGTTGCCCTGGCGGCCGGAGTGCCGGTGTTCAACGCGCCCTACTCGAACACGCGGAGCGTGGCCGAGTTGGTTCTGGCAGA
Source organism: uncultured Planctomycetaceae bacterium (assembly GCA_964619265.1). Classification (GTDB taxonomy): domain Bacteria; phylum Planctomycetota; class UBA1135; order UBA1135; genus CAZUCE01. Next base: position 28,013 of record CAZUCE010000025.1, on the reverse strand, counting down.
GATGATCCTGCTGATGCGCCGGATTCCCGAGCGATCGACGCAGATGCACCGCCGCGAGTGGCGCAAGTCAGCGGAGGGTTCGTTCGAGGTGCGCGGAAAGACCCTGGGGGTTGTTGGCTATGGCAACATCGGCGCGCAGCTCGGCGTGTTGGCCGAGGCGTTGGGCATGCGCGTCGTGTTCTACGATGTGATGGCCAAGCTGAAGCTGGGCAACGCGGAGCAGGTGGATTCGCTGGGCGAGCTGCTGGCCGCCTCCGACATCGTCTCCCTGCACGTACCGGAAACCAAGGAGACCGAGAACCTGATGGATGCGGCGGCCCTGCGCTCGATGAAGCGAGGGGCGGTGCTGATCAACGCCTCGCGGGGCAAGGTGGTGGACATCGACGCGCTGGCCGAGCTCCTGCGCGACGGCTTTTTGAAAGGCGCGGCGATCGACGTGTTTCCCGAGGAGCCCAAGTCCGCCGGGGAGCCGTTCGGCTCGCCCTTGATCGGTCTCGACAACGTGATCCTGACGCCCCACGTGGGCGGCAGCACGGTCGAGGCCCAGGAGAGCATCGGTGTCGAGGTCGCCGAGAAGTTGGTGCGCTACCTCGACAACGGATCGAGCGAGGGCTCGGTGAACTTCCCCGAGGTAAGCCTTCCGCCGCACCCTTCCAAGCACCGGCTGCTGCACATCCACCACAACCGGCCCGGGGTGATGGGGGAGATCAACCGCCTGTTCGCCGAGGCGCAGCTGAACATCTCGGCCCAGTATCTTCAGACCCGCGGCGAGGTGGGCTACGTCGTGATGGACCTCGACGGCCACCAGTCGCGGGTCGGCCGCGACGCATTGCGCTCGATCCCCGGGACGATCAAGACGCGCGTGCTGTTTTAGAGGTTGGGATTCCTGCTGGGAGCTCGCGGAGTGCTCGAGCGCGCCCCGGGGACGGAGAGTTCGCCGGACCCCCTCAGGACTCGGCTAGTAGCCCAGCCCTTCGAGGGCGGCGGGCGTCTCGATCTCAGGCAGCGGGGGGGCTGGATTCGGATTTTCCTTTTGGCTCTGTGCGCCGGTCCAGACGCTCCACAGGAGCCAGCCGAGCACGGCGACCAGCAGCAGGTCGACCAGGATGAGGCGGCGCATCGACTTGAGGTCGAGGATGGGGTGGGCGGGCTTCGCCTTGGGATCGGTCACAGCCTTGGGGCGGGAAAAGAGGGGGATTCGCAGAGTGGGCGCAGCAGGTGGATGAGCCGTTCTCCGAGGCGGTTCCAGGGGTAAATCCGATGGACCGCTTCGGCGCCGGCGCGTCCGAGCGCTGAGGCTTGTTCCGGGCCGTCCAGCAGCCGCGCGACCGCGGCGGCAAAGGCGACTGGTTCGTCGGCGACAAGCAGGTGCTGGTTGGGTGTGAGTTCGAGGCCTTGGGCGCCGGTCGTCGTCGAAACCAGCGGGCAGCCCAGAGCCAAGGCCTCGACGATTTTGAGCCGCGTCCCGCCGCCAATGCGCAGCGGTACCACAACGCAAGCGGCGCGCTCGAGGAACGGGCGGACGTCGGGTACGTCGGAGTGCAGCTCGAGGTTTGGGCCGACCAGCTCGCGTGCGCGGGCGGAGGGACGTCGCCCGACCAGCTGGACCTTCGCGTCCGGATGGGTGGCCCGCAGGAGCGGCAGGATGTCCTGGACCAGATGTTCGAGTGCGTCCTGATTGGGGGCGTAGTCGAGCGAGCCGAGGAAAACCACCGGGCCGCCCTGACGAAGGGCGGGGTCGCTCTGGCCCGTGAAGAATTCCGGATCGAAGCCGGAGGGCAGCACTCTGGGTTCGCTCGAGCCGGGGAAGCGCGCGGTCAGGTTGGTCGCGTCGCCCTGACTGCAGGTCAGGTGGTGGGAGAAATGCTCGGCGGCGAAGGCTTCCAGGCGTTCGAGCCGGCGGGTTTCGATTCGTTGGCGCGTGGTCGGTGCAGGATGCGTTTGCGCGTGGAAGACCGAGTCGATCTTCTGGCGCCCGACCAGGGTATAGGGACGCAGCGCAGGCGGAACCTGGCGCGCTAGGAAGACCTCCTCCAGAAATAGAACGGTGCGTTCTTGGGAGCGCGAGGTGGCTCTGCGCGCGAGCTCGAACTTCAGGGCTTCCGAGTGGAACCAACGCTCGGGTTTGGCAAGCCCCAGACGACCGGGAAAGGGAGGGCGCGAGCGATCGTGGATCACCAGCCGGTCGAAGTGTGGTTCGAGGGCGCGGCGGGCGCCGGTTAGGTCGCGGGGCTCGGCGACGGCGTGCAGCTCAAGCGGAACGTGCTGGGCGGCAGTCCGCGCCAGATGAAAGGCGCGCAGCCGGCCGCCTGTGTCCAGCGGCCAGGGCACAAAAGGGGTCGCGTAAAGGACCCTCACCGTTTCGGCCCCACGTTCAGGTGTTCATCGCCGAGTTGAAAGGCGCCCGGGTCGCGCAGATTCGAGGCGGCCAACTGGAAGCCGCTCGGCGTATCGATCAGCAGCGCGCAACAGGCCTTATCGAGCCGCCAGGAGAAGCTGTTCGAGGGATTGAGTCCGAGAGCGGCGCTGACCACGCAGCGCAGAACGTTGTAGTGGGCGGTGAGCACGATCCGGCGGGCGCCGGATTGCAGCGCGCGCTCGAGCGGGGGCCAAGCTCGATCGACGACAACCGCGTCGGACTCGCCGCCGTGTTCGTCGAATCTCCAGGGGTCCGCGTACCAGCGCGCGGCTTGCTCGGCGCGCTCGCGCCGCAGGTTGGCGACCGTCATCTCCTCCCATTCGCCACGGTCGATTTCTCGCAGGCCAGGCGTGAGCTCAAGGGGCGCTCCGCTGATTCGGGCCAATTCCCGGCCCAGGCGGGCGGCGCGTTCCAGGTCGCTGGAGACGATCTGGTCGGGTTCCACAAGGGCGAGGCTCCTGGCCAGTTCGTCGCTTCGCAGCTCGCCTTCTGGAGACAGGGGCACGTCCTGGCTTCCATAGGCGATCGGCTGCCAATCCACGTGGACCTCTGCGTGCCGAGCCATCCACAGGAAGGCTCCCTGGCCGGCTCCGGAGCGCGGCCCCGCCTCGTGGGGCGGGGTTCCGGTGGAGAGGGCACCGGGGAAAGGGGCTCGGGCTGCTCGCGGTTTCGAGCGGGGCGACGGACGATCCCCATCAGGTTCGGGGCGTGTCGGCGGCTGGGAATCCCTCGTCATGGGAGGGGACCAGCTTACGCTGCCTGGCGGGCTCGCCCTTGCGCGGAACGGAGCTTCGGCGGAGGATTCGGAGACCGGCGCGAGACTTTGCGCTGTCCCTGTCCGTCCCCCCCCGCGTATCCCTGCGTTCCAGCTCTATGCCCAAGATCACGATCCAGCCCTCGGGCCAAACCTTCGAGGTTCCCGCCGGCCAGAACTACCTCGAATTCTGCCAGGCCAATTCCGTGCCCCAGGACTTCGGTTGCACGGTGGGCAGCTGCGGCACCTGCCGTGTCGAGATCCTCTCCGGAATGGAGAACCTAAACGCCAAGGACGACGAGGAGACCGACACCCTCGAAATGTGCACGGACGCTGAGAACGCCCGCCTGGGCTGCCAACTGGTCATCTCCGGCGACATCGAGCTGCGAGCCGCGGAGTAGTTCCATCCCACCGGGTCCCCTTGACCCGATTCCCTTGTTGATCCCCGGGCCGAACCGGTTCTTCGCGCCCGATCGCCCCACAGCAGCTATGGGTTCCCTGACCTTTGCCTGTCTGCTTGCCGCTGTGCTCTCCGGAGCCGGCGGGTGGGTCATCGTACGTGCCGAGATCCGTGCCGTGGGCAGCCTTGGGTCAGGGCGCGTTGTCACGGCCAAAGGCGGCCGTCCCAAACTCGGACCACGGCTGCTGCTCGCGAGCCTGCAGAACATGTTGGCCCTCTGGACGATCGGAATTGTCGTGGGCTTTTGGGTGCTTGGATTCCCCGAATCCGCCGGAGACGCGACCTCTGCGGTCGACGTGGTTCGCCGCGCGACAGCCGCTGGCTGCCTCGCATTCCTGCCGCTTTCGATCGGCACCCTGGCCTTCGCCGTCCGCTCGCTCCGTCAGCACACCGACGACGGCAAGGGCGTCGCGCCCTTGATCGCCGCTGCGTCGTTTCTGATCGCGCTTTTTTTGATCTACCAGCGTCCGACTTTCTGGGGCGCCTGAGGGGGGCCGTTCGCGGCCCAATCCAAGAAATTCGCCGCCCAAATCCCCGCAGCCAAAAAAAGAGCCTCCGCGGACTAAAAGATGTCCCCGCGACGCCTGGGCGCGAGGGTTAGCCAGCGCGGGGCGGAGCGGTCGAGGGTTGCGTCGAAGCCCAAGGTCGAGCCTGAACCGGTCATTCCACAGGCGGCCAAGCAGACCAGCAGCAGCATGTGGAGCGCATGCTCGGTGGAGGGGCCAAACCACCAACCATGCAGGACGAGGACCGCTGCGATGGCGCTGGCGGGGCGGACGAGGGCGCCGAACAGCAAAGCCAGGCCGCACACCCACAGGCCGGTCCTCCAGAGGAACGCCAGGGCTTCCGGATTTTCGAGGAGGACCTTTCCGCCCCACGATCGCAGGAGGGACGTCCGCTGATCCAGGTCCAGGAGGACCGAGTCGCGGATCAACTGTCCTAGGAAATCGGCTTGGCGGGAGGCCTCGCGGGCACCGCCGAGCAGGATCAAGCCGACCGCGATGCGGACGGCCGCTAAATAGAACGCCAGCCGTTCGGTCGTGGTAGAGCCCATAAGGGGACAGGGTAGCAGCCGCAGGGGGGCCAGGCTTCAAGGCCCCCTTGGTTTCGAGTAGGGATGCGCCGCCGGGGGAGCGGTATCCTAGGACGCATGTTCGCTCTTGCCGCCGCGATCGCCTCGCTAGCCCTTGGGTCGGTTCCGGGCCCAGCACCCAGCGGGACCTTGGCTTGTGGGCAGACCCAGGCAGGGGCTGCGGCTCCGCTGGAGTGGGTTCGCGTCTTTGAAGGACTCGAGCTACCGGCCGGCCTGGATCGGCCGATCGCCGTGGGCGCTTGGCCGGGCGATGAGGTCGCCACAGAAGCCGCCCACTACCTGGCCGATCGAGCTGGGAATTTGGTGCGCTTTACGAGGCGGGAAGGAGCGAAGCTGGCGCTGCGGCTTCCGGTGGGCGCGGGGCACAGCGCGGAGGGCTTGCTCGGGCTGGCTTTTCACCCGCAATTCCCGGCCGATCCCCGGCTGTTCGTTCAGTACACCGAGCCGAAAGCGCGGCGCTCCGTGGTGGCCAGCGTTCAGCTCAGTGCACGCGACGCGACACGCTTTGATTGGAACACGCTCGTCGAGTGGATCGAAATCGAGCAGCCCTGGAGCGATCACAACGGTGGGCCGCTGTGCTTTGGACCGGGCGGCTTGCTCTACGTGGCGGTGGGGGATGGTGGCTCGCAGGGGGATCCGCGCGGGCACGCACAGAATTCGCGTTCGCTGCTTGGCAAGATCCTGGCGATTGACGTGGATGCGGAAGAGACGGACCGTATCGAAGTCGAGCCACGGTCCGACCTGGGAGAGGGCGCGCGCCCCGAAATCTTTGCCTTGGGCGTGCGCGACCCGCGTGCGCTCGTTTTTGGTGGACCCGGGCAGGAGTTGTTCGTGCTCGATTCGGGCCCCGAGTCGTTCGAGGAACTGAGCCTCGTACGCGCCGGCGACAATTTGGGCTGGCCGTTGCGCGAAGGCTTCGTCGATTTTGCCCCGCGGGCCAGTCAAGGGCCTGGCCATCGCCGCGATCCGCTCGCGGTGATTCCCCACCGCCAGGCTGCGCGAAGCGTGGGGGGCTGCCTTTACAAGGGCCAGCGACATCCGGAGTTTGCGGGTTCGTTCACGTTTGCGGGGGGGATCAGCGGGACGGTGTTTGCTGTGAAACTCGCGACCAACAGGGGCGAGCCGGTCGCCCAGCCGCAGGCGATCGGGAGGATCGAACGTCCGTGTGCAATCGGTTTGGACCATTCCGGCGAATGGTTGGTGGTCGATCGCGTAGGTCAATTATGGAGTGCCCCATGAGTTCCCCGAATGCTCTCGAAAAACAAGCGAGCCGACTGTCTCGGCGGGTTGCCGGCGGCGCTTTTCAGCGCGGTCTGCTGCGCGGGGGAACGTTGTGCGCCTGTGCGCTGGGCAGCGCGGCCCTCGGGGCGCGCGTGGGGTTTGGCGTGGAAGTTCCGCTCGTTGGCTTGCTCGCCTCGATCGGCCTGGGCGCCATTTGCTTGGGCCTGTGGGAATGGCGCCGCGCGGGCTTCGACCGCGGACGCGCCCTGGCTTGGCTGGACGCAAAGTCGGGGGGCAGCGGACTCCTGGTCTCCCTCGGAGAGTTGGGACCGCAAAATGGGGCCAGCACTTGGAACGAACGGGCGCGGGAAGCTCTCAAGCGGGTGCCCGAGGTCGAATCAGAGGCCACCGGTCGCCGGATGGGTGCGCTGGCTCTCGCGATGACCTTCGCGGCCGCCACCGTGTTCGTTCCTGCGAACCAAGCCGGCGCGACACCTGGTCTGCGGTCCGCGGCGGAGGTCTACGGTTCGGAACTCGAGCGACTGCGGGAAGCGCTCGCGACGCTCGAAGAGTCGGTGGAGCTCGAACCGGAAACCGCCGAGCAGTTGAATCAGCGGCTTGAACGACTCGAAGCCGAGCTGGCCGATTTGCGCGCGGGCGAAATGGCGCTGGAAGGGCTTGAACGGCTCGAAGGCGACGTAGCTCGCGAAGCCCAGCGCGCGATGGAGCAGGCCGCCAAGGCGGTCGATCAGTTGGCGCGCGCTGGAGAATGGGCGCCGGATTCCCCCGGGGCGGCGGCGCGCGAAATCGAGCGCGCCTTGGAGCGGCTCGCGGAGGCTGGACTGGACGCAGAGCTCTCGCCGGAGACCCGCGAAGCACTCGAGCAATTGGCCGAGCGCATGGGCCAGCCCCAAGACTCTGGGCCGGGAAGCAGCGGCGAGGGCTTGGCCGATCCACAGGACGTACAAGAACTGCTCGAACAGCTGGCCGAGCTGGCGGAGTTGCGCGCCAAGCTCGCCGAAGAGTTGGCGCGCCTGGCCGAGCAGCTCGGAGATCGTGCGGGGGGACAGGAGCTAGCCGATGCGGCCGATTCGTTGTCCGAACTCACTCGCGAAGAGTTGGAACAGCTCATCGAGGCGCTGCGCAGCGCAGAATTGAGCGAAGAACAGTGTGAAGCAGCCCGCGATGGGGAACCGTGACAGGGCGGCGGACTTGGCGGCGCCGGCGGCGTTGCCCTTGCCCATCTGTCGAGCCTGAACCCCGGTGCTGACTCGGCGCTTGGGGAGCTCTTGACCGAACTGGAATCCGCCGCGAGCGGTCAGCCCAAACCCGGCGGTGGGGGATCGCCGCTGACTTACGGCAAGGAAACCCATCACCGGGACGAGGATTTTGCAGCGCGCGAGTTCGACCTCGACGAGTTAACGGACCTCGAGAATTCCGAGCTGCTCGGTCTGTCGTCGGTTGCGCCGGAAATCGATGTGCTGCGCGAGGCCGGCGGGTTCACCGAATTCGGCGACGAAGGCCTCGGGCTGGCTCGCGAACACCGGCTTGCTCCGCGCCATCGACGCGCCGTGCAAGAATTCTTCGGCGCGGACCGCGCTTCTACCACGTCCGGCGGCTCGGCCGCTTCGGATGAACCGAAACCTCCTGCGAAACCACCCCGTTGAGTTCCGACGAAACTCTGCTCGCCCCTGCCGCCGTTGAACAAGCCCAAGCCACGGCCGGTCGCGTGGAAGCCGCGCTGCACACGGTCTTGTTTGGTCAGGACGAACTGGTACGACGTGTGCTGGTCGCCGTGCTGGCGCGCGGACACGTCTTGCTTGAAGGCCTGCCCGGGCTCGGCAAGACCGAGCTGGTGAAGGGCCTGGCCGGTGCACTCGGACTTGAGTGGCGGCGGGTGCAATTCACACCCGACCTGCTGCCGGGCGACATCACCGGCGGGCCAGTCCTCGAAGAGCAAGGCGGTGAGCGGCGATTCGTATTCCGCAAGGGTCCGATCTTCACCCAGCTGCTGCTGGCGGACGAGATCAACCGGGCGAGCCCCAAGACCCAGTCGGCGCTGCTCGAAGCCATGGCCGAGCGGCACGTGACGGTACTCGGAGAAAGTCATCCGCTTCCCACGCCGCACTTGGTGCTCGCGACCCAGAACCCGATCGAGTTAGAGGGCACTTATCCGTTGCCGGAGGCGCAGCTCGATCGCTTCTTGTTCAAGCTGGAGGTGCCAAATCCTGGGCGCGACGCTCTCGAGCGGATCCTGTGCGAGCGCAAGGGTGGACGCCCCCCCGCACTCCACTCAGAGGACGGCGAGGCTGCTCTGGAGAAGCTCTACAGCTGCGTCGAGCAGGTGTTCCTGCCGCGCGCCGTTGCGAATTTCATCGCGCGCTTGATCGAGGCTTCGCATCCCGGCCATGACGCTGCGCCACCGGTTGTTCGCGAGGCCGTCAAGCACGGCGCCTCGCCCCGCGCGGCAATCGCCTTGGCCGAAGCCGGCCGGGCTCACGCGCTGCTGGCCGGTAAACCGAATGTTGGCTTCGATGATGTGCGCGCCCTGGCCGGTCCGGTGCTCTCCCATCGATTGGTGCTCGACCACCGCGCTCGTCTCGATGGTCGGTGCGCGAGCGATGTGGTCGAGGGTCTGCTTGAGCAGGTGGGCGAACTCGAAGGCGATTCGCCGCGGGTGCGCGCTTGAGGGGCTTGCTCGCGTTGCTTGGTTGGCTCGCGATTGCGGGGCTGCTTCACGCCCAGGACTCGCTTCCGCCGAACGTTCAGGTCGTCCATCGGGAGGCCGATGTGTCCTTGTCCGCGGAGCGGCTGATCTCCGTGCGGCCCGGTCTTGGCTACGGACTGGTGACAGGGGTTTTGAACAACCGAACCGCTGGACCGTTGCGGATTCAAGTGAGGCTTCAGTCCTCGGGGATCAATTGGGCGGGCGCGGGGTTCTCGGGAACCGAGCCGCAGACGTTTGTTTTGGAGCCCGGGGAGCGCACACCGTTTGAGTTCCTGCAGTTTTGCCATCGTTCGCTGGACTCGGGCACTCAGATCACCTTCTCGGTCCAAGGTAGGCAGAGCTCGAGCCATCTGCCGGCCGGCGGGGCCATCGGGGACGCTTGGAATGTTGGGCTAGCCACTCCCTTTGCCCCTGCGCCCGGGAACCTGAGTCGCGCCACCGCGGAATGGACGCCGGATCACCCCGGAGGCTGGCGCGGAATTGCAGGAGCTTGGCCCCGTGCAGACTTGGATGCCGAGCTGTTTGAGTCCTGGCGCTATCGATCCCATCACGGCACTGGAGGGCGCAACCCTAAGTCGACGCTGCCCGGGTCGATCGCTTGGACCGATACGGAGCGCTTGCCGAAGAGCCTGTTGCCGCTGACCGCGCGACAGGCTTGGATGCTCGACCGATCCACGGCTCCGCCAAGCGATGAAGCGCTGCGAGCGCTAGCTCAGTTCGTGCGCCTGGGTGGAACCGTGATCCTGGCCCAAGGGGACGCGAGCGATCTGCGTTTCGACCTACCGGGGGCCGTGGCAGCTCGCGAGGAGCGCTTTGTCCTCAGGCGGTTCAAGCACAGCAAGGGACCTGCGGTCGTACGTCGCTTTGGGCTTGGCTACTTAATCGACAGCGAGGCTCCGCCTCTGGAAGGAACTGCTCAGCGCAATGCGACCCTGTGGGCGATCGAGCACTTGCCCTCGTTCGTTCATCCTGACGAGGAGACGGGCGCTCAACTCAAGGTGCCCCGAATGGAGCGCGGCAAGGTGAATCACAAGCTGGCTTCGATCTTGCTGCTTGCCTGCGGAATTCTGCTGGGTCCCGTAGCTCTGACCATGGCAAGGCGGGAACGGAATCCGGGGCGACTCCTGTGGGTGGTGCCGGGATTCTCACTGGTCTTGACTCTGCTGGTGGCCGGCTACGGTTTGTTTCGCGATGGAGTTGGACTGCATGAACTTTCGCGCTCGATCGTGTGCCTCGATCAGATGGCGGGCCGGGTCGCGGTGGCGGAGACTCGGCTGCTCTATTCGGCGGCGTTCGGGCCGCGGAAGCTGCTCCCCGAGGCCGGGACGATCGTGCTGCCCCAGTTGCCCCAGGAGTCCCGTTACGCCCAGCAGAAGGAGTACTTCGTACGGTCGCATGCCGGAGGAGGCCTCGAGCTCTCTGGCGGCTTCTTGCCGGCCCGTCAGCAGTGTTCGCACACCGTGTTGTCCGAGCAACCGACCCGTCAGGGGTTGACCGTGCTGGCCGCCGGTTCGAGCGGCGTGCGGGTGCGCAGCGACTTCGAAGCGACGCTTTCGGGTTTGATCCTGGCCGATGCCGAGGGACGCACCTTCGTTGCGATCGGCGAACTTCCTCCGGGGGGGGAGGTTGATTTGATTCCCGGAACACCGGTGCAGGCTCAATCGGCGCTCGAGTCGGCGCTGCCCTACAAGGATCACCCGCTCGGGGGCACGCTGGCACCGGCGACCTACACCGCCAGGCTCGCCGAGAATCCCTTCCGAGATTCGCTTGGGCTGGCCCCGCGCACCTGGGGCCACGAACAGGCCGTGCTCGGAGTCTTGCCGAGTGACGCGTTCTCCAGTGCGGGAGGTGGGCGATGAGGAGCGCGACTCAAAGCGCGCCCAAGCCCGGGGAGCCGGTGCTTGAGGTGCAGGAGCTAGGGCGAAATTTTGGGGCGTTCACCGCTGTCGACTCCCTGAGTTTCTCCGTGGCAGCCGGCGAGGTGTGCGGCTTCATCGGGCCCAACGGTGCCGGAAAGACGACAACCATGCGGTGCTGTGCCACCTTGGACGTACCGGATCAGGGTGATATACGGCTGTGTGGGAAATCGGTGTTGCTGGAGCCCCGCGAGGCCCGTCGCCGGATCGGCTACATGCCGGATAGCTACGGGACCTATGCGAACACGACGGTGTCCGAATCGATCGACTTCTTTGCGCGTGCCCAGGGCCTGCGTGGGCGCGAGCGCCAACGTTCGGTGGCTTCGGTTTCTGATTTCACTGGGCTCACGCCGCTGCTGCCTAAGCTGACTCGTTCGCTCTCCAAGGGGATGCGCCAGCGACTCGGGCTCGCACGCACTTTGTTGCACGATCCTGCCCTGTTGATTCTCGACGAGCCGGCCGCCGGACTCGACCCGCGGGCGCGCATCGAGTTGCGCGAGTTGGTCGCGGCGCTGGCCGATCGAGGGAAGGCCGTGCTCGTCAGCTCGCACATCTTGTCGGAGCTCGGCGAAATGGCCACGCACCTTTTGGTGCTCGAGAAGGGATGCTTGGTGGCGAGTGGCAGTGTCTCAGACCTCCAGGGCGCCGGCGAAGTCGTCCCCGAAGGCGAGACTCGAGCTCAAGAGCTCTTCATGCGCGCCCTGGTGCCCCGCGATGAAGTGCGGCGGTTTCTGGCCGAACGCCCGTTGGTCGAGGATGTACGCCCTGATCGGGACGGGGTTCGATTCCGCTTTCGCGGCGACCCCCAAGCTCGCGCCGATCTTTTGGCCGCCTTGGTGGCAGCCGAACTTGCCCCGATCGAATTTGCGGGCGGCGAAGCTCGACTCGAAGATGTGTTCCTGCGTTTGACCCAAGGAGAAGTGCAGTGAGCGAGGCCAGCATCCAATCCCCGGTGCCGGCGCCCGAGAGGAGCCCTGCACAACTGACGCGCAGCGAGTCGTTCAGCGATCGACTCAATCCCGTTCTGGTCAAGGAGATGCGTCAGGCCCTCCGCGGCAAGGCCTTCCGGAGCAGCTACTTGTTCGTGCTCCTTACGGCGAGCTTGCTCGGATTTGTCGTCATCACGGCAAACGCTGCCCGCCCCGGTGACGACTCGCTGGGCGCCCAGTTCTTCTTGCCGCTGTACGGGACCCTGGCCCTGGGCCTGTGCACGCTGCTTCCGATCACGTGCTTCCAGTCGATGTCTGCGGAATGGGAGGGGAGTACGCACGACTTGTTGGTGCTCTCCGAACTCACTCCGGCACGGATTCTGCGCGGCAAGTTGTTGACGGCTTTGGCGCAGGGACTCCTGTTTGCTTCGGCCTTTCTCCCTCTGCTGGCGCTCGCCGCGCTGATGCCCGGGATCGATTTGGTCCGCGCAGGTGTCCTGCTCGGGGTGCTGCCGATTGCCTCGGGCAGCCTATGCGCCCTGGCTCTTTCGATAGCGGCACTCTCCAAGAGCGGCGGCTATCGCGGCTTCGTGCTCGGTGGGCTGTCGCTGATTCTCATTGGTTGCGCGTGGGTTTTGGTGGTGTTTGCGGGGGCAGCGGTCCGAGGTGGTTTGGTCGATCGAGAATTCGACTTGGCGACCCTGCTGGCCTTCGCCGCGATCGGTCTGGTTGGCGTGTATCTCTATTTGACCGCGCTTGGTCCGCTCAGTCACCCCGAAGAAAACGCCTCGACGCCGGTGCGGGTGTATCTAACGGGCGCCGTGATCGTTGCGCTTGCTGCGATCCTGGGGATTCGCTGGTTTTGGGTTCGGGACGACGAATTTCTCTCAGCCATCACCATGGCATTTCTGGTGGGGGGTTTTTTTCCGCTGCTGGGGCTCGTTACGGAACGCAAGGCCTTGGGACGCCGGGTCGCGAGGGAGATTCAGCGCCGCAAGACTCCGGTGCTGTTTGCGCCGTGGTTGCCTGGCCGCGACCGAGCCCTCTTGCTGTCTGCCCTGGTGACCCTCCCGGTGGCGCTTACGCCGCTTGGATACAGGCTGTTCGAGGGGAAGGACTTTACGCACTTCGACCTGATCCCGCTGGGCATTTGGCCGTACCTGATGATGTACCTGGCCCTCGCGCCGATCTTCTTGGGCCGCTTTTGTGAGACCATCGGCGGACGCTGGCGCGCGCGGGTTCTGGTGGTTTCGATCGCGGTTGGCGCAGCCCTCTTGCCGACGCTTGGAGGAGCTCTGCTGGACATCGACGGGCTCGAGAGTGGCATCCACCTGGGCAATCCGTTTTGGATTCCCCTGCACCTCAATCGGATTCAGTATTGGTCCGGATCGGAGCCGGTAGGACAACCTCCGTACCTGCTCTTGGGGGTCGTGGCGACCCTCTTCACGGCCCTGGTGGCTGGGGACCTGCTCCGCGGTTGGACCGCGGTTGCGGGGGCGCGACGCACCGGGAGCGATCGGAACGGGTGAGCCAACAGGATTCAGCCAGCGTTCGGCCGACGCCCCGCGCCCGCGAGCTAGCGGAGCGATTCGCGCTTTCGTCCCGGGCGAGGCCGCGCGGGGGTGCGGCCGGTGAATCCTTGGGTCGCGAGCTAGGCTCCAGCCTCGAGTTTGCCGACCGCCGGGACTACGTGGCGGGAGATGACCTGCGCACCCTGGACTGGGCTGCCTACGCGCGGACGGATAGTTTGATGGTGCGATTGACCACCGAACAGGTCGCACCCGAGGTGCATGTGGCGCTTGATCTGTCGCGGTCGATGACCACGGAGACCGCTAAGGCCGAATTGGCGGTGGATCTAGCTCAGACCTTTGCCCTGCTTGCCCGGGCCAGCTCGTCGCGGCTGGTGTTGCACGGGCTCGGGGATGGACATGTCTCGTTCGAGCCCTCGGGACTCGAGCGCGATGGAGCCGTTTTGGAGGCCCGAGGCGGAGTCGGTGAGTCCTTGCGAGCCGCCTGCTCGCGGGCTCCGCGCGCGGCGTTGTTCGTGGTGGTGTCGGATTTCCTCGTGGAAGTCGACGCGAAGACTCTGATCGGGCCCTTGCAGGGCAGGCGGGTGCGCCCGCTCCTGTTGCAGGTCCTTTCGGAATTTGAGTCGAATCCCGCGTCGGAACGCGGGGTTCCGACAAGGCTTGAGGATGTGGAAGGGGCTGGGGAGTTGGACCTGGTGATCGACGAGTCGGCGCTCGACCGCTACAGCAAGCGGTTGGCCAGCCTGCAGTCCGGCCTGCGGGCCGAAGCGCAAAGGGGAGGCGGCGAGTTTTGCGCGGTCCGTCCGGCGAGCGACCTAGACAAAGAACTCTTCGTGCCCCTGTTGGCGGCAGGCCTCCTGGACCGCTAGATCGGCAATACGGTGCCAGGACCAAGTGCACCGGTGTAGCGCCGGCAGCGCAGCTGCCGGGCCGCGGCGTAGCCGCGGCGGCTACACCGGTGCACTTGGTCCTGGCACCGTATTTGGCACCGTATTTCCGATCTAGCGGGGGGGTTAGGGCTTGAGCCTGCGCAGGAGGTCGGACATGTCTTCGACTTCGGGCTGGGGTTCCGTCGGGGGAGGTGCTTCGGCTGCGGCTTCGGGTTGCGGTTCGGGACTCTCCGTCGGCGCAGCCCTTCGTCGCTTCGGAAACAGCGCCAACCTGCGCACCGCGATCTCCGCCAGAAAGAGGAGCAGCGCCGATAGCAAGAGAATCGGCTGAAGCGAACGCCGCCCCTCGCGCGACGGCGGACCCTCGAACAATCCGGTCAAGGCCGCCAGCTCGGATCCGCCGGTTCGACTCGCTAGTTCGAGCAGTTTCTGGCGGGGCGCAGCCGGATCCGGCTCGCGCTGATATTCCGGGGAAGCTCCGCGGGTTACCGGTGGCAGGGCAATCGACGTTCGAGCCCCGTCCACCCCAGCCAGACCCAAGTGCAAGGTGCCCAGGTGCGCTCCTGCCTCATCCAACTCCAGCTCGGCTCGAAACCGAACGTCGTCCACGCGCATGAGCTTCAAGGGCCTCGTCAAGCCACCCGGAGGCGCAATATTCGCGGTCAACTCCACCAGTTGATCAGGCAGCGGAGAGTCCCGCTCGAACTCGACCTCATAAATGGCGCGCGAACCCTCGCGACGGACACTGGTGAACACGTCGCGCGGCTCTTCGAGCCCGCCGGCAAAGCGGGCGATCGCCGAAACGAGAGCCCGGAATCCCGGCCAAGCCACAACCTCGGAGCCGAATTCGCCTCCGATCTGCCCGGTGTACGCGACAACTCGGCCCAGCCCACGTTGGGCGTGGGACAGGATTGGCGCGCGATACTCGTCGGTCGTGACGATCGATGGGACGCCGTCGTCACGCAGGTAAGTCAGGTTGTAGCCGGCCAGGCTTGGGAAGTTCGCTGCACTGGAAGACGAGCCCAGCTCGAACCAACCCGGACCGGTGGCCGTACCGGTCGGTTGCTCGATGAACCCGGCCCGTGCGACGGTCATCGTGTCCTGGGAGAACAGCCGCGGCAGGTCAGCCGCCGAAGTGGTGAAGTACACCTCGCCGTCGCCTTCGATCGCGACGTCTTCAAGGAACCCGGCGTGGCGGTCGGTCTCGCTGCCGAGCGCGATGACCGAGGCGGTCACCCCGGCTTCACGGGCCTTGCTGACCAAGTCGAGGACGCCCTCTTGCTCCTCCGAGTCCGACGCGTCGGAGAACAGCAGCACGTGCTTTTGGCGTTGTTCGGATTTTCCAAGCTGTCGCAGGGCCTCCTCGAACGCGGTTCGCACGTAAATTCCGCCCCCTTGGGACTCGATGCGGCGTACCCGAGCCGCGATCTCGCCCTGGTCCAGCACGGGCGTCATCTTCTGGATCACGTGGGCGCTTGTATCCACGGCGAGCACGGCAATCGAATCGATGTTGGAGAGCATCGTGATCGCCGCAGCCGTTCCAGCGTTGGCCAGGTCCATCTTGGTGCCGCCGGCTGCCGGCGCGCTCATGGAGCCCGACCGGTCCAGCGCGACAACCAACGCGAGGCCGATCTCCCGATGCTCCTGTCGGATCTCCATCGAAACAGGCAGCAGCGGATCCAGCTCGGATCGGAAGTAGCCGCCGCGGCCGAAGGAAGCTCGCCCACCAGTCAGCACCAGGCCGCCCCCGTGGTCGGTGACGAATGAGGCCAATTCCTCGCGCCCGCGCGGCGTCAGGCGCCCGGCATCCACGTTCTCGAGGATCACCGTGCGATAGCCGGCGAGCGACACAGCGTTGAGTTCGAAATTCTCAGGCGCGCGCACATCGACCTCGAGGCCGGCGTCTTCCAGCGCAGCGGAGAGCGAATCGGGCTGGCCATCGTCGTTGAGAAGCGCGACGCGCTTGGGACCGCGAACACGCACAGCTCCGAAGGTGGCGTCGTTCTCGGGGGTGGCATCGAGCTGAGCCTGCGCCGCGCCGGCCGCTCGGACCTCGACGCTGTATTCGGCTAGGCCGGCATGCTCGTGCAGGTCGCGGAACAGGAGCCGATTCCCCCCGGCGCGAAGCTCCTCGGTTCGCTCAGAGATCACCTGCTCTCCGCGGCGTAGCACCACGCGCGCCGGGCCGTCCTGGTCGCTGTGCACCCAGGCGGCGAATTGGAAGGGCGCTCCGATTTCGACCTCCTGCGGAAGTTCGAGGGAGAGCGCAGCCAGGTCGGCGCCTAGCTCGCGCTCAAGCGGCCGAACGTGGGCCTGGATACCGCGCGCGGCGAGCCGAAAAGCCGCGGCCCGGACGTCTCCGCCGGTCGCACGACCGTCGCTGAGCACGAGCAAGGAACCCGCACGGCCGGGCGCAATCAGCGAACTGGCCAGGTCGAGCGCGGCGGCCAGGTCGCTGGCCTCTTGATCCACGTCTGAGGAGAATTGGGTGAGCCCCGCCGATTCGGACAGGGCCGACTCGACCCGGGGTTCGGCGCCAAAACCGATCACCGCGATGCGATCGGATGCGCCGCGCTGCTCGCGCGCGAAGCGCAGCAGCTCGAGTGCCGTGTCCTCCGCTTCCGCGGGCATCGACTGGGAGCGGTCGACGACCAGGACCCAATCGCGGCCGCTACCCGAAAGGCGCGCGCTGGGTCCGGCCGCGGCGAGAATGAGCAGCGCCAGGCAAGCGGCTCGCAGGAGCAGCAGCGTCCGCCGGGTGGGCCGGCGTGCGATCAACCACAGGCCGGCGGGTACGGCGAGCAGCAGGAGCTCGGGGCGATCGAAGGTCAGGCTCACGGGGCGACCCCTGGTTTCGGAGACCTCGTGAACAAAAGGTCGATCAGGCACAGGGCACCGGCGGCGATCGCGAGCAGCGTCCGGAGTCGCGAGGCGCTAGATGCGCGGGTGGCGGAGCCGGCGAAGGCTTGCCCAGAGTTCGCCGACTGGCTTGCACCGCTGGTTCGCGAGCGCAGATCGGATTCTGAGGGATGGTCCAAGGAGGCGCCGATCGGAATTCGAATGCCGCTCGCATCTTCGACGTGCCACAGGCCCGGCGTGGGAAATTCCAGGTGAGACTCGCCTCTGGTTTGCGAGATTCGGATCCGGCGTTCGGCGAGGACGTTCTCGAACGGGCCCGTGGCGAAGAGCTCCGCGGACTCCGCGCCCAAGCTGCGCCACACAAGCGGAGTCCCGACCGACAGGTTGGTGCGGGCCGGTCCGGGCTGCTCCGCCCGCGCCAGGGCTGCCAGGTTCGCGAGCAGCACCGGCCAATCCGCGGATCGAACCCAGGAGGAGCGCGCGGGATCTGCGTGAATGGCGAAGCGCCGGGATCCGCTGCGCTCGTGCTCCACGAGCAGCGGGCGGGAACCGGCGGACACCAGTGGGCGGCCCTTGGAACCGGTCTCGATGGGTTCGGCTGGGCCGGTCCACAGGGCGTCCTGGAAGGACACACCTTCGAGGGCCGGACTGGAGCGATCGATGAGGAACGGGCCCAGCCAGCTGGCGCTCGCTTCTTCCGCAGGGACGTTCCATTCAAGGATCAACCTGGGTGCGCCGGCCGCGTCCGGACCCAAGCTCGGCTGACTTGGATCGCGGAGGATCAGGTGCGCTTCGCCTGAGTGGGCCGTCAGTTCGGCGGGCGCCAACGCTGCCAGCCACGCGTCTCCCTCCAAACCCAGTTGCCCGCGCAGCCGATCCGCGAGCTGAAGATGAACGAGCAGCGGGTGCCGCAGGGGCGGCGCAATCCACAGCTCGTCGTCCAGGTCCAGAGCGTTGCCCGCGGCCTCCGAGGCTTCGATCGAGAGCCTCACGGCCAACGGGTTGCTGGGGATCTCGAAGCGGATCATCCGCGTCTCCCCGGCGTCGAGCTCGACTCGGTCGCGGGCCAGTTCGGCGGTTCGGCTGTCTTCCAGCGCGTCGAGGCGCACTCCGGCGACCGTGGGCGTCTCCGCCAGGTTTGCGAGCAAGGCCGTGACGGTCTCGGTACCGTTTTTCTGAGTGCGTCGAGATCCGCCGTGGAGGGCCAGATTGGACTGCGCTTCGCCCAGCGCCACGAGGCTTGCGAGCTCCAGGGTTCCCGCGGCTTCCAGTCCGTCGGTGTAAACGGTGATCGGTGCTTTGGAGGCGACCATTCTCTGCGCCAGGTCGAAGGCCGCGGTGAGGTCGGCTTCGCTCGCGGAGAATTCCAGGTCGTCCAGGACCGATCGAGCTTCGGCGGGAGAGGCGTCGCTGCCGGTCAGGGCCCGGGGGCGTGTGCCGGCTGCGACCAGGCAGATCCGGGCGGCTTGCGGGAGCTTTCCAAGCCGCTTGGCCAGTTCGTCGACGGCTCGTTCTCCAGCACCAGCGCGCATGGACGCGGAGTTGTCGATCACGAACGCGAAGCCGGGGGCGCCCGTGCCGGAGCATCCCGAGGGGCCGGCCAGTGCGAGACCGAGCAGCGCGGCGGCGGCGCACTCGATCCACAGAGATGGAGAGCGGATCAGCCGCTCGCGCTTGCGGCCGGAGAGTTCGGTGCGATCTCCGTCGCTCCACAGGAACAAGCCTGCAGCGGGCCGCGGCCGGAAACGCCGCCGAAAAAGATGCAGCGCGAGCACCGCGGGGACAGCCAGCAGGCCGAGCAATCCGAGCGGGGTGGTGAACATTGTGGGCAAGGGAGCCTGCTCTCCAGCGTTAAGTCGGTGCCAGGGTCGCGCGCACCGGTGAGACAGTCGCGGCGAAGCCGCGGCTGTCTCACCGGTGCGCGCGACCCTGGCACCGACTTAACGCTGGAGAGCAGGCTCGGGCTGGGCTTCCTCGTAGGCCTCGAGCGGGGGGCAGGTGCAGACCAGGTTTTTGTCGCCGTAGCCGTTGTCGACGCGACCCACGTGCGGCCAGAATTTGAAATCCCGGCACCAGGGCGCGGGGAACGCGGCGGTTTCACGTGAGTAGGGATGGCTCCAGTCGTCGGCCGTCACGTGCGCCGAGGTGTGCGGCGCGTTCAGCAGCGGGTTGTCGGTCTGGTCCATTCGGCCTTCTTCGATGGCACGAATCTCCGAGCGGATCGAGATCAGCGCGTCGCACAAGCGGTCCAACTCGGCCTTCGACTCAGACTCGGTCGGCTCGATCATCATCGTGTTCATGACCGGCCAGCTCAGCGTCGGAGAGTGGAAGCCGTAGTCCATCAAACGTTTGGCGACGTCTTCGGCCGACACGTGGGCCGACTCGCCGAACGGGCGCAGGTCGAGGATGAACTCGTGGGCGACCCGGCCGGTCTTGCCGCGGTAGACGATGTCGAAGTGCCCCTCAAGGCGCTTCGCCATGTAGTTAGCGTTCACGATCGCAACCTCGGTGGCCTGGCGCAAACCGATCGGACCCATCATCGCGATGTAGGCGTAGGAGATCGTCAGGATGAGCGAGCTGCCAAACGGCGCTGCGGCCACCGGACCAACGTCGCCGCCCACCTTTGCGAATGGATGGCTGGGCAGGTGCGGAACGAGGTGCTCGGCCACGCCGATCGGGCCCATCCCGGGTCCGCCGCCGCCGTGGGGGATGCAGAAGGTCTTGTGCAGGTTTAAGTGGCAGACGTCGGCGCCGTAGTCGCCCGGCCGGCACAGCCCAACCTGTGCGTTCAAGTTGGCCCCGTCCAGGTAGACCTGGCCACCGTTTCGGTGCACCACGTCGCACATCTCGCGAATCTCGGACTCAAACACACCGTGGGTCGAGGGGTACGTGACCATCAGGGCGGCGAGTCGATCCGCGTGCAGCTCGGCTTTGGCGGTTAGATCGGCGACGTCCACGTTGCCGTGTTCGTCACAGCCGACGACCACGACCTTGAGGCCGGCCATGACTGCACTCGCCGGGTTGGTGCCGTGGGCGGAGACCGGAATCAGACACACGTTGCGCTGCTGGTCGCCGCGTGCGTGGTGATAGCCGCGGATCGCGAGCAAACCGGCGTACTCGCCCTGGGATCCCGCGTTGGGCTGCAGGGACATCGCGGCAAAACCGGTGATTTCGCACAGGGCACGCTCGAGGCGATCGAACAACTCTCCGTATCCCCGAGCCTGATCGGCGGGCACAAACGGGTGCAAGTCGCTAAAGCCGGGCCAAGTGAGCGCCATCATCTCGGAGGTGGCGTTCAGCTTCATGGTGCACGAGCCGAGCGGAATCATGGAGTGGACCAGCGACAGGTCGCGGGACTCGAGGCGCTTCAGGTAGCGCAAGCACTCGTGCTCGGTGCGGTACTGACGGAACACAGGGTGGGTGAGCACCTCGGTCTTGCGACGCAGGCCGGCCGGCAGGGACTCGACAGCGGCGGATTCGACCGCGGCCGCATCGACGGTGATGCCGAACGCGCCTAGAACCGCAATCAGTTCTTCGATCGTCGTGGGCTCATCCAAGGCGATGCCGACGCGTCCGCCGGACACTTCGCGCAAGTTGAAGCCTGCTTGACGCGCGGCTTTCAAGATCTCCGCCGCGGTCCGTCCGGCCGGGGTGACCAGGATCGTGTCGAAGGTGGCACCATCCTCGACGGCGTGGCCGTTTTCCGAGAGCAGCGCAGCAAGCGCGCTGGTCAGACGATGGACGCGACTGGCGATGGTGCGCAGTCCTTCGGCACCGTGGTAAACGGCGTACATGCCCGACATGATCGCGAGCAGGACTTGCGCGGTGCAGATGTTGCTGGTCGCTTTATCGCGCCGGATGTGCTGCTCGCGCGTCTGCATCGCCATGCGCAGCGCCGGGTTGCCGTGGGAGTCCTTGGAGAGACCGATAATGCGACCGGGTAGCACGCGCTTGAAAGCCTCGGTCGCGGCCAGAAAGCCCGCGTGGGGGCCGCCATAGCCGAGCGGAACCCCAAAGCGCTGGGCGGAGCCGACCGCGATGTCGGCACCGAACTCGCCAGGCGAGCGCATCAGGGTCAGGGCCAGCAAGTCGGTCGCAACGACGACCTTCGCGCCGGCTTTGTGGATCCGCTCCACGATGCTGCTGAGGTCCTCGATGCGCCCGTAAGTGTCGGGCACCTGAAGCAGAGCGCCGCACAGGTCGTGGCCCTCAAAGTCAAAGCTCTCCGGATCCCCGGTCAGGACCGGGATGGAGAGGGCTTCGGCGCGTGTGCGCACGACAGCCAGGGTCTGCGGATGGCAACGCTCGGCGACGAAGTACGAACCGTTGCGACCCTTGGCGAGCGTCTGGCACATGGCGAGCGCTTCGGCGGCGGCGGTGGCTTCGTCAAGCAGCGACGCGTTGGCAAGCGGCAGCCCGGTCAGGTCCGAGACCATGGTCTGGAACGTAAGCAACGCCTCCAGTCGACCCTGGGCGATCTCCGCCTGATAGGGCGTGTACTGGGTGTACCAGGCCGGGTTCTCCAGGATGTTGCGTTGGATGACCGTTGGAACCAGGCAGGCGTGGTAGCCGAGGCCAAGAAACGACCGCAACACGAGGTTTTTGTCGGCCATCGCGGCGAGATCTTCCAGGCAGGCTCGCTCGCCGAGCGCAGCGGGCAGCTCGAGCTCGCGACCCAACCGAATCGTGGCCGGGATCGTCTCGTCCACGAGCGTCTGGGCGTCCTGGACTCCGATGGTCGCCAGCATCGCGGCGAGATCTTGCGGCCCGGAGCCGGTGTGGCGCGGGGCGAAGGCGTCGAACTCGCGGAGGGAGGAGGGCTTGGAAGAATCGACCACGGAAGGGCGGGGACCGGGAGGGACGGAAGGAGAGAGGGCCTGCTGAGGAAGAATAAGGTGACTTCGACAGTCCAGGAGAATAGCCCCGATTGGTCCCGGTTCCCGCCCTGAAGCGCTGTTCGTTCGTGAGCCAGAACCTAGACGCCCGTTCCCCCGGGCCACTTGCCCCCTCAGGTTCACGTGTTCTCGCGCCATAGCGCCCGCGATTCCTGGGGGCCGCGGACGTACACTCGCGCCCACCTTGATCTCCGACGCCCCCTACCCCGATTCCGAGGACGCCTCGCCGGTCCTCGAGGTCTCCGACCTGACCAAGCACTACGAGGACGCACCCGCCGTCCAGGAGCTCTCCTTCGAGGTGGCGCCGGGGGAGGTGCTGGGGCTGCTCGGCCCCAACGGCGCTGGCAAAACCACGACCCTGCGCACGATCGCCGGAATCCTGCCGGTCGAATCAGGTTCGATTCGCGTCGCCGGCCACGACATCACGAAGGCCGAGCGTGCGGCCAAGCAGCGGCTCGCCTGGGTCCCCGACGACCCCCAGCCGTTTGACGCGATGACGATCTTCGAACACCTCGAGTTCATTGCGCGGCTCTATCGCGTGGACACCTGGGAGTCGGAGGCGGAGCGCTTGTTGGAGCGTTTCGAGTTAACCGAAAAGCGCGAGGCCCTGGGGGGCGAGCTGTCGCGTGGAATGCGCCAAAAACTGGCCTTTTGCTGCGCGTTCCTTCCTCGCCCGCGCCTCTTGCTCCTGGACGAGCCCCTGAGCGGTTTGGATCCGCGGGGCATTCGCTCCGCCAAGGCCGCGATCGCCGAGATCGCCCGAGAGGGAGTGGCGGTGGTGCTCTCCTCTCACCAGCTCGATTTGGTTCAAGAGCTTGCCTCCCGGCTATTGGTCCTGGAGCGCGGCCAGCCGGTGTTCGACGGCACGCTCGACGAGGCTCGAGTCGCGATCACGGGCGGGGCGGATGCCGAGCGCCTCGAAGACCTCTTCTTTGCGCTCACCGAGGGTCAGCCAGCCGGCTCGGACAGCGCTCCGGGTTCGACTCCCGTGGACGCGCCCGGTTCGAAGACGGCCAGCCCCCTCGCGGACGATCCCCTCGCGGACGATCCCTTCGCGGACGGGCCCAAGCAACCTTGAGCGGTCTAGCCGGCGATCCTGCGCTGCGGTGGTTGGCGCGTGCTAAGTTGCGCGGCGTCATCCGGCGCCAGTTGAGCCGCTTGCGCACGCCTGCCGGTGCGTTCTTCGCCCTGTTCGGAGTCGGACTTCTCGGCCTTTGGTCCACGAGCGTCATCTTCACCTTCGTGCTGGGTCGCGGGCCTCAGCTGCCGCCCGAGCTCGTCGAGCCGGGCGTGCGCTTCGGCCTGTTCGGGATGCTGGTCATCTCTCTGGCAGGCAACCTGGCCAACCGCGGCTTGTACCTGCCCGGATCGGAAGTTGAACGGGTTTTCTCCGCGCCTGTTCGGCGGTCCGACATCATCCGTTACCGCCTGAACGCGGGGCTTGGACGTTCGGCGTTCGGTGGCATGTTCCTGGCGCTTGTCGCAGGCGTCAGGCTTCCGCATCCGATCCAGGCTGCTTCGGCTTCGCTGCTCGCAGTGGCCTTTATCGTCGTGCTTGGGCAAGGACTCGCGCTTGTGCTGGGCTACGTGGAGTTCCGGCTTTCCCTGCGTTGGATGCGGGGCTTGTCGAAGATCCTCTTCGTCTCCGGCCTGATCGGCGTCGGATTCGGAACCTGGCTGGTCACCCAGGAGATCGCGTTCGACGTCGGGCGCTCCGACGAAATTGGCACGCTGACCCGAGAGGCCCTCGAGCGCGTGGCTCCGAAGCCCGAAAATGAGGTCTTTGAAAAATTTGAGGGTCTGCTGCTGAACCCTGTGGTTCAGGCGGTGACCTCACCGTTTCTGCCATGGGCCAAACTGACTGCGGCTCCGACCCTTCCGAGGGCGCTGCCCTGGTTCGCGCTCTGCGTGGCGCTGCTCTTGTTCTTCTATGAGGCGGTTGCGAGGCTGAACCTCGACTTCCGTGAAATGGCGATCGACGGCTCCGCCGACGTGGCGCGGCGCCTGCGCCGCATGCAGCGATTAGGGCCTGGAGCCTCGGCCAGCGATATTTCCAAGCGGGCCGCGACCCGCCGGGTGCCGTGGCTTTTCGGACGCGGTCCAGCCGGTGCCGTGGCCTGGCGCAAGACAGCTTCGATCTGGCGCCGCGCACGCACGACGATCACCTTTGCTGCGCTGGTGCTGACCTTTGTGGTCGCGCTAAACGTCTTCTTGCTCGGACGCGGGAACCCCGGGGAAAAACAAGTCATTGGAGCGTTCATTACGGCCGGTCTGGGCGTTCTCTACCTGTGCGGCGGATTGCGCTTCGATTTTCGCGAGGAGGTCGACCGCCTGGCCGAGATCAAGGCCTGGCCGATCGGGCGGACCAAGCTGTTCACCGCGATGCTGTTGCCCGAGATGGCGCTGGTCGTCGGGTTGTTGTGGGTCGCTGTCGCGCTGCAGGTCTCCATTCAGCAGGCGCCGCACCTTTCGCAGTTGGGTCTAGCCTTGTTCCTGCCTCCGTTCGTCCTGCTGTGGCTAGCGATCGACAACGCGCTGTTTCTCAAGTGGCCCGTGCGGCTCGTTCCGGGGCACGATGGAGCGCTGCAGAACATGGGGCGCGCTTCGGTCTTGTTCGTGGTGCGCGCGGTGGCCCTGGGATCGGTGATCGCCCTGTGCGCCGGTGGGGGCGCCTTCGCCTACTGGCAGTTGCTTGAGCTTGGCCTTGAGAAAAACCAAGCCGGCGCGCTGGCCTTTCTGCTCGCCTGGGCGGTGCTGTGGCCGCTCTTGTGGATGGCCCTGTGGCTGGGGGGGCGAGCGTTGGCCAGCTACGACCCGGCCCGCGATCGAGTCTGACCCTCGGGGGTCAGTTTCCGAGCGCCGCGAGATCGGCGGCTTGTTTGGCTTTGAGTTCCTTGCGGATCTTGCTGGCGAGCAATCGAACCGTGAACCCGTGGAGGGTGATCTCGAGGGTCTGACGCAGGCGCGTGCCATCGCCGTCGGGGGCTAGGCGGGTGGTGGTCGTGACTTCGACCTGCTCGTTCCACATGCGGTGGGCGTGGAGAGCGTCCTGCTCGGTTTGAGTGACCTCGCCCTCAAGGCAGGTGCGGTAGCCCTTGTGTTCGATTTCGACCCGGAAGAGGTCGCCGCGGGCGGTTCCCACACCCCGCTTAAGGGCCACCGCGACGACACCCTTGGCCCAGGAGGGCCACGCAGCCAAGTCGGCTAGGCGGGCCCACAGGCGCCCCGGGGGGGCAGCGAGGCGAAGTTCGTATTCGAGATCCATGGCGAAGCTTTCGGCGAGGACAGGCGGGAGGCACCATGCTGCCCATGAGTTCCAACGGAAAAAAGGGCCTCGGCCCGCTCGGTCTCCTGGCGCTGGTGGCGCTGATCCTCGGCGCGATCTCGATCGCTGTCTACTCGCTGTCGGCCTTCGACATCGCGGACATCCTGCCCAAGGACGAGGGTCTGGGGAAGTTTGTGATCCTCCTCGTGCTGATCGCGCCGGCGGCAGCCGCGGTGCTGGGCTTCTTGGGGGCGAAATTCACCGACTCGAAGAGCCGCAAGGGCAAGTGCCTGGGCGTCGCTGCAGGCGGGGCCGTGCTGTTGGCCTACATCGTCTGGCTGATCTTCGCTGGGCCGGGTGCCTGAATTCCGACGAGCCGTTTGAGGCTCTTCCCGCAGGCGCGCACATGAATCCCCCGAGGCAGCGCCGCGGGGGTCGTGAGGGATTGCTCCATACGCTGCGGGACGGGCCGTCAGAAGAGGGCGGGATCGAGAGGGCGCACGCGACGAGATCCTGCGGGGCCCTATAGTGCCACGTCTCCTTTCCCGCAATTCCCCTAGCAACGACTCGATGGGCCAACACCGCACCAAGCCGGAGCAAACCTCCGGCTTCCCCAAGGGCATCCCGTACATCCTCGGCAACGAGATGGCCGAGCGATTCAGCTTCTATGGGATGAAGGCCATCTTGACGGTCTACATGACCCAGCACCTGGTCGACTCCATGGGGGAGGAGGCGACCTTCAATGAGGAGCGAGCCAAGGCGGTCTACCACACGTTTACCGCGTGGGCGTATTTCTTCCCGCTGATCGGCGGTCTGCTGGCCGACCGTTTCCTGGGCAAGTATCGAGCGATCATCACATTGTCCTTGGGTTACCTGATCGGTCACGCCTGCCTGGCGGCGGGGGACACCGGATTCGGGCGCGGCATGCTGGAGCCCTACCAGTGGTTGTTCATCGGATTGGGCTTCATTGCGCTAGGGGCGGGCGGCATCAAGTCGTGTGTCTCCGCGCACCTGGGGGACCAGTTCGGCGGCCAGAACAAGCACCTGATCAGCAAGGTGTTCAGCTGGTGGTACTTCTCGATCAACGTGGGCTCGGCGGTCAGCTCGATTCTCACGCCTTGGTTGCTGACCGAGTACGGCCCCGCCGTGGCGTTCGGGTTGCCCGGCATCCTGATGGCACTCGCGCTGTTCAGTTTCTGGCTTGGGCGCAACCGCTATGCGCACATTCCGCCGACGCGCGTGGGCTACTTCGACAGCGTCCTCGACAAGCAGGGCCTGCGGGCGCTGCTGAACCTCACACCGGTGTTCCTGATCTTTGTGCCGGCGTTCTGGGCGCTGTTTGATCAGACCGGCTCGGCTTGGACGATCCAGGCGAAGTCGATGGACTTGCAGTGGATGGGGCGTACCTGGGGCGAGGCTCAGATTCAGGCCGCCAACCCGATTCTGATCCTGATCCTGATCCCGACCTTCACCTACGCGATCTATCCCGCGATCGACAAGCTGTTCCGGCTGACGCCCCTGCGGAAGATTGGCATCGGGTTGTTCACCACGGCAGGGGCCTTTGCGATCACCGGCTGGATCGAGACGCGCATCCAGGCCGGAGAATTGGTCAACATCCAGTGGCAGCTCTTGGCCTATGTGGCCCTGACCGCTGGTGAGGTGATGGTGTCGATCACCAGCCTCGAATTCGCCTACACCCAGGCGCCGCGCAAGATGAAGTCCCTGATCATGGGCATCTACTTCATGGGCGTGTTCGTAGGCAACATGTTCACCGCGACGGTAAACGGTTTGCTGGATTCCGAAGAAGGTCAAGAGCCGGTCCTCACTCTCGACGGCGCCGACTACTACTGGTTCTTCGTCAAGGTGATGCTGGCGGCTTCGGTGCTGTTTGTGGTCTTCGCGATCTTCTACAAGGGGCAGACCTACATGCAGGACGAGGACGAACAAGGAGAGGGCGAGGGCGCATCCACGGCCTAGGGAGTCCAGCTCCAAGCCCGAGCCCGGGCTTCCTAGCCCGGCAGCACCGCCTGCAGGTGCGGACGGAGTCGCCTGGCGGTGGCTCCGTTTGCGTAGGAGGCCATCGCGACGGGCGTCGAGACGTCCAGGGGAAAGTCGAGCTCGGCGCCGCTGGGGTGTTCGACGATGCAGCCCGCCTCGCGGGCGCACAGGATCGCGCCGGCCACGTCGTAGGGCTTGGACGGCACCGTCGAACGACCGGCCGCGGCGGCAACGATGGGGCGCAGATCGGTGACGAAGCGGTAGGTGCCAAGGGCTAGCAAGGCCAGCTGGCCTGCCGAGCAGATGTATTGGTCGTCGAAGCAATGCCGGACGTCGGCTCCTTCGTCGCGTTCGAGGCGCGCGAAGAAGGCGGCTTCGATCTCGGCGATCGCGGGACGCAAGTCAGGCGCATACCGGAAAAACGGGAAGTAGCCGTGATCGCAGCGGTCGTCGGCATCCACCCGCAGGGGAGTGCGGCTCAGTTGGTCGCTCGATGCGAGGTCCTGGACGATCAGTTCACAGCCCGCCCCGCGCGAGGCCTGGAGCGTTCGGCGCACCGCGGCCCGGGAGTCGGGCAGCTCGCCGAGCAGTCCGAAGGTCACGTCGGCGAGGCGCGGCTCACCGGCGCCCGGGCCGCAGGCGGAGACGACGACCCATGCGGAGCGCAGGTCGGTCATCAGGTTGCGCGTGCCGTCGATGGGGTCGAGGGCGATCCGCGGGCCGCCGTGGTCGAAGCCCGGCAACTCGACGGCTTGTTCCGAGCCGGTTGGATCCGGACCGAGGTGGCACCAACCGGTGTCTTCGGTGAGCAGCGAGAGTGGGCGAGTGGCGGCTTCCCGCTGGAACCAAGCCCGCGCCGCGCGCTCGGCGGGGACGTCGATCCCGAAGGTCACGTCGCCCGCACCCTGGCTGGCCGCTCGGCGTAGGGAGGCGCCGCGGTCGCGGTCGAGCTCGGCCAGAAAATGCGATCTCGTGGCCAGGGCGATTTCCTCGGCGAGGCGATTGAGGGCGTCGTTCCAGTCCTCCAGGGGGCGTAGAGGGGGCATGGGGCGGGTTC
>CAZUCE010000024.1:0-62638 GCA_964619265.1 uncultured Planctomycetaceae bacterium | reverse complement strand
GGTCCGGCCGGGGGCAGAGGTGGGGCCGGGGGCGATCGTCCGGATCGCTCCGGCACCAATTTGGTTTCGTCCTCCAACCCGTTCATCCAGGGCTTCGCGCACCAAGCGGGTGCGGTCCTGGATCCCCATGGAAGGCCGGGCCAGGGGCGCGGCGCGGTCGAGCCAGCGGCGCTCGAAGACCATGGGGCAGGAGCGGGAGGCACGAACTGGCCCGCGATCCTGCCCGGCCCGACCGCCCAGGACCTCGGCGGGTTCGAGCCTGCGCTCGGTGGATTCGATTGCAGTTCTCGTCAGGCCGGCGCGCCCGGCGGAGGCGGCTCGTACTCGGGGCGGGGAACGCCGACCCAGTACGAGCCTGAGAACCCTCTCGAAGGGGCTGTCACGGCTCCGCCGTCAGCGGAGGCGGGCATGAGCCTGCTGTTGGCCAACGGAATCGAGCTGGATCCCGATCGAGCCGGGCAGTTGCAAGGTGGCGCGGGTGGCGGCGGAGCGGGAGTCGGAATCCTCTCTTCGAACTTCAATTCGTTCCCGAACTTCGCCTGCGCCACGCCGCTTCCGGAGTTGAGCCCGTTCTTCTTCACGACCTTCGTCGACCACTCTGGGGCTGGCGGAGGTGGCGGAGGAGGCGCGCTCCAGTTGCAGGTCGGCCGAAACCTGAACCTGCAAGGACGCTTGGATGCCAGCGGGGGCGGAGGCGGCGGGAGCTTGCCGGTCACCTTGAACGGTCAGGTAACCGGCAACGACAATCGGCGCAGTTCCCCGGGCGGCGGCGGGTCGGGCGGCGCTCTGCTGATCCAGACACGCACTGTGGATTTGTCTCCGCTGCCCGGCTCGATCGACATCTCAGGGGGGCTCGGTGGATTCAACGGAAACGCGGGCGCGCAGCTACGTGGCGGAACCGGAGGGCCCGGCGTCGTGCAGTTTGAGGTCTCCAATTCCCAGACCGTGTCGCCCGCTTTCGTTGCAGGCACGGTCGCGACCGATCTTCTGGACGGGGACGACGAGCTGCCCCTATCGGACTTCCTCGACGTGCGGGAGTGGACGTTCACGGAGGCTGGACCGGGAGCGGCCAGTGCGGTTCAGACCTGCTGGTTGGCGCCTTCCGTGCCGCACTTCGACGTGGTCTACGCTGAGGACGACACCAGCGATCCCGACCCTTCTCAGCACGTCTTGGCCTGGAACCTGAAAGTGCAGTTGAGTGGTTCGATCGGAGTGGTGAACTACCGCGGAGACTCCGGGCTGTTGAGCCTGGCGCAAGGCGGTGACCTGGCTTCGTTGCTGGGCAATCAGATCGGCGAATCGGCGCTGATCGTGCGCTTCCAAGGGGCTCGCTCCTTCGATCCGCTGGTCGACCCGTGCGGTCTGGAGACGGGCGATGCGGACGACGCGGTCGACCCGCAGACGCTGACGCCCTGGTTCGAATCACCGGCCGAGCTGAACACCTACTGGGAGACCGTGTTCCAAAGCCAGCCGGGGATGGCCGCGGCCTTTCGTTCGAATCGAATACGGGCGCAGATCTTGCTGGATCATGACGCGCCAGACTTCGATCTGCTGGAGAGCATCGTCGAGTTGACGGTGCGGGCCCAGCCGGACTGAGAGGCTGTGGGCCGAGGCTCGGTGGCGGCAGGCAGGTGTGGCTGCCGCCCGAGATCGTTGCCGCCTAAACCGGGGTTGGCTCGCCCGCGCGTCCTTTGCCTCAAGCTCAACGGGCCGGCGCCGACCCTGCGCGGGTTAGCATCGGCTCGATGAGCCAGCCGACCGATCCGTCCCTTTCGTCCAGAGGACCCGGCGGCGTTCGAATTGCGCTCGTCACGGCTCCTAGCGAGGAAGAAGCTCGCCGGCTGGCCGGTGGGCTGGTCGAGGCCCGTCTGGCCGCCTGCGTCAACCTGGTGCCGGGCGTGCGCAGCGTCTATCGCTGGGAAGGGAAGGTCTGCGACGACGGGGAGTGCCTGCTGATCGTCAAGACCACGCGCGCGCGCTGGCGTGAGTTCGAGTCGTGGGTCGATCAAAATCACCCCTACGACTGCCCCGAGTGCATCGCGCTCGAGCCGCGCGAGGTGATGGCCGGCTACCTCGCCTGGTGGCTGCGGGAGACGGAGGCTTGATCGAGCAAGCAACAGACTCTGGTTCGATGCCGGGTGGGGGCCTTTTGGCTCGGGTTGGCCGCTTCGCGGGACCGATCGCGTTTCTGGCCCTGCTGCTGATCGAGATCCCGGGGCTTGCACCGCTCGAGCGCCGGGCGGCTGCGGTCACGGCCTTCACCGCCATTTGGTGGCTGACCGAAGCCGTTCCGATTGGGATCGCTTCTTTGCTGCCAGCGGTTCTGCTCCCCCTGTGCGGCGTTGTCGATTCGCGCGAGGTCTCGACGGCCTACATGAATCACCTGATCTTGCTGTTCCTGGGGGCGTTTCTACTCGCGCTCGGGCTCGAGCGCTGGAACGTGCACCGCCGGGTCGCGCTCGAGATTGCGAATCGGGTCGGCGGAAAGCCGCGCCGACTTGTGTTCGGCTTCATGATCGCGGCGGCGTTCCTGAGTATGTGGCTCAACAACACCGCAACGACGCTGATGATGCTGCCGATCTGTGTAGCGGTGGTGGACGCGGTTGGAGATGGAAACGCGGATGGGGAGCCAGCGCGGCGCGGTGCGGCGGCCGAGTCTCCGTTTGGAATTGCGTTGCTGTTGGGGATCGCCTACGCGGCCTCGGTGGGTGGTGTGGCGACGCCGGTGGGGACGGCTCCGAATCAGGTCTTCTTGGGGCAGGTCGCGGACCGCTTCCCGGAGCGCGAAGCCATTTCTTTCGCCCAGTGGACCCTGGCGTTCACACCGCTCGTGCTGTTGTTCGTTCCAATCGCCGCCTTCCTGCTGACTCGCGTGTTGCTGAAAGTTCCAAAGGAAGGCACCGCTGGAGCCGAGGTGCTGGCTCGGGCCCTGCGCGAACTTGGAGCCTGGCGCCGGCCGGAGCGACGGATGGCGATGTTGTTTGGCGTCACTGCGTTTTTGTGGGTGACCCAAAACGATCTGCTACTTGGCTCCTTCCGGGTGCCGGGCTGGGAGCCCTTCGCGCGCGAATTGGGCGCCGGCCAGCTTTCACCCGCGACGGTGGCACTGGCCCTCGCCATCACCGGATTCTTGGTGCCAGCCGGAACTGGAGACGGTCGTGCGCTGCTCGACTGGAGCCTGACGCGGCGCCTTCCCTGGGAAGTGTTGCTCCTGCTGGGCGGTGGATTCGCGCTGGCCCTTGGCTTTCGAAACTCCGGTCTCGACGCGCGACTGGGCGAGACCTTGGGCCCCTTGCTGGCCGGCCTATCGCCCTGGGCCGTGACGCTGGTGGTCGCCCTATCGGTTTCCTTGTTGACCGAAATCACCTCCAACACCGCGACGACCCAGGTGCTGTTGCCGGTGCTGGCGAGCGCCGGGCTGGCTTCCGGCGTCGATCCCTATCTGTGGATGTTGCCGGCCACGGTCGCAGCGAGCTGCGCTTTCATGCTGCCCGTGGCCACGCCGCCGAACGCCGTGGTGTTCTCCAGCGGCCGGATTCCGATTCCGCGCATGGCACGAATCGGAATCGCGATCAATCTGCTCGCCGTGGTGCTGATCACGCTCGTGTTTCAGCTCATCGGGCGCCCCATTCTCGGGCTCTAGCGATTGGCTGCGCGCCGGGCGAGCTCTTCGGCGCCGGGCGTGCTTGGGTCGATGGCCAGGGCTTGCTCCAGGGCGGCGCGCGCCTGCTCGGTGCTGCCGTCTCGCCCGAGGCGAAGCTGCAGATCGGCGTAGAGCACGAGCTGGCGAGCGCGCAGAGGGGACGGATCTGGGTAGCTCATGAGCCAGCGCGTGAGCAACTCCTCGGCCGCGTCCAAATCGCGAACCTCTGGATCCCGGGATGAACTGAGCAGCAGAGCAAGCTCCCGTTCACGAGGGGGGTAGGGGATCGGGACCTCTAGGGCGCGTTCGAGCAGATCGAGCGCAAGAGCATCTTCAGAGCGACCGCGGGCGAGCCGCGCGAGTTCGACCATGGCGCCGACTTCGGTGGGGGTGCGCTCTAGGGACTTTTCGAGGATGCGTTCCGCGCGTTCGAGCTCGCCGCGCACGATCAGCGCCGAAGCCAGGTCGACCTCTCCGTGGGAGACGAGTCGGCGCGGGTAGTTGCCCTCGAACTTCACGTAGCTGAGCGAGGCGAGCACGGCTCCGGCCACGAACCCGGCACGGGGCAGGGGAGCTTGCTGACGAATGAAGCGAATCAGGGGCAGGACGCCAGCGGCCGCGAACGGGATCCAGGCGATTGCGAAGGTGAGCCGAAACCTCGAGTAGGTGAAGTACAGCACCGCACCGATCACACCAGCGAGGACCCAACCGCCGAGCACCCCGCGCGCTCCGCGGAGCTCGAACCAACCGATGCCGCCTAGGAGGAGCAGCAGCGCGAAGGGAATCGGAGCGATCCACAGGGCCGGCGTATGGGCGCGGACGGCGGTGGGGAGGTACTGGATGCCGTACTCGAAGTTGCTGAGGCACGCGCCGACCTTGCGCACGGAGAGCTTCAGCTCGGCGAGTGGGTTCGCGGCGATCCAGGCCAGTCCGCGGCTCGTCCAGTAGCTCGAGGCTTCCCGTTCACCGGCCGGGTGCCCAGCCGCTTCGGAGGCGAGCCGGAGGCTCACGGCGCGTTGGTCTTGGATGGAACCCCACTCAGGCCCGGGAGCGACGAAGGTCCCGCGCGCCGCGTCGTTGTGCCCGAACCAAAAATTGATGCCGCCGTTGGAACTGACCCACACGTTCTCGCCGCTTGCCGCGCGATTCGCCAGGGGACCAGGCGCCGAGCCGATCGCTAGGCCGAGGGCGCCGGCGGCCAGGCATCCCACGATGCGGATTCCCCGGCGCTCCCGCGGCAGGTCGATCCAAACCAGGCCGGCGGCTGCCAGGGGCGCGAACAGCAGCACGTTGGGCCGGGCTAGGCACGCGACTCCGAGCAACACACCGCACAGGGCTGCTGGCAGCACGGCGGAGCGTCCCGCGCGCAGGCGGTGTCCGCCTTCGACGAGAGCCAGCAAGGCGCCTGAGCACAGGGGCAACGCGAGATTGACTCCGAGGAGCCGCGATTCGAAGAACAGGCTCGGCAGGTAGAGGGTCCACAGGACACCTGCGATCAGACCCAGCTGGCGGGCGTCGCGTTCTTTGTATCCGGCGAATTCGGCAACGCGGCGAGTGAGTCGCACGAGCAGCAGCGTGGTCGCGAGACCGAGCGCCGTCTGGACGGCGAACAGAACCCACAGGTTGGATCCCAGGGCGGAATAGACCCCGGCGAGGAACCACGGGTACAGGGGCGGTAACCAAAACGGCCGGCCCCCGGTGAAGTCCTCCCCGGCAAGCAGCGCGCGAGCCCAGGTGTCGTAGTAGGCCGGGTCGGAGTGCAACTGGGTGATCAGCGGATCGCCGATCGCGAGTGCGACCAGGACCACCGCGCGCACCGCGAGCGCGAACAAGATCAGCCGGAGGAGACCACGGGCGTGCGGGGGGCGCTCCCCGGCCGGATCCGCTGCGGCGGATGGATCCAATTCGCTCGGGCTCATTGTCGAGAGCGCGGGGTCAGCGACCTTCGAAGACGGGCTGCTCTTCGTAGGGCTCAAGCGCGTGCTCGCCGGATCCCTCGCGCTCGAGTTCTACCTCGAAGGCCAGGCCACCGAGCAGCGGCGCGAGCAGGTTGAAACACAGGCCAAGCACGGTGCCGAGCACCAGACCGGCCAGCGCTTCGATGCCGGCCACCCAGAGGATGTGGCTCATGTCGAAGCCGGGGGCCGCCCCTTCGGACGCGCCGGAAAGCGCCTCGGAGACCGCCGAGGGTAGGCCGCCGGCTTCGAACAGCCCTTGGAGCGGCACGAAAACGACAGCCAGCGCCAGGCCCAAGCCCGCGCCGAGCAGCGCGCAGCTGAGGATGTGAACCCTCCTCAGGCGGGCCGTGCGGCGGACGGTCGGCGGCGGACCGTCGGCGAGCTTCCAGTCATTCAGCTTCATTCGCGGGGTCCCCGGTAGGGCCAAGCAACAACCGGACCTGGGGCTCCGTAGAATGCCCGACACGATGGACTCTGCGTACGAACGATGCTCGACCCGGACGGGGGGATGGGTCGCAGGAGGGACCCGACGGGTCTCTTGGGCCTCGTGCTGGGGTTCGCGGACCCCGATAGGCCTCCTCTGCCGCGGTTCGGGTTGGGGGGGCTTCGCTGGGCGGACGGCCCTGGCCGCCTTGCTTACCGCCGGCTGCAGCCCGGATTCTCGGCCGGGAACTCCGCCCCGCGACGTGCTGCTGATCACGGTCGACACCCTGCGTGCCGATCACCTGTCCTCCTGGCTCTACCCGCGAACTACCTCGCGCTCGCCGAACGAACCTCTCCGCGAAGCGGGCCAGATCTTCGACCTGGACGCCCTGGCGGCCAGCGGCGTGATGTTCCGCAACGCCTTTGCCCATCGCGGCCAGACGTTCCCGTCCATCTCCACGCTCCTCACCGGACGGGATCCGTTCAACCACGGATCCGTCGACAACGTCGGCGGTGGACTGGCGCCCTCGGTGCCGACGCTGGCCGAAGTGCTGTTTGACGCCGGCTTCAGCACTGGGGCGTTCACCACCAACCGGTTGCTCGGGCCCGGAGCCTATCCCAATGGACGTCCCGGTAGACCCAGCGGCATCGAACGCGGGTTTGAGCGTTTCCATCACGACTTCGCGGACGCTGATCGCGACTTCAAAGCCGTCCAGGATGCCGCGAACTGGGTGAAGGAGCAGCGCGCGAACGGCGACCCCCAGTTGTTTACCTGGGTGCACCTGATGGGCCCGCACTTGCCCTACGACCCCCAGCCCTTGAACGGAACGGTCTTCGCCGAGCTGTTCACCGATCCGGATTATTCCGGGCCAGCGAACGGAAGCCGCGAGTTCCTTGATACGGCTTACGAGGAGGGCCGCGGGCTCTCCGGCGAGGACATCTACCAGGTCGTCGCGCTGTACGACGCCGAGATTGCGCGCGTCGGCCGCCTGCTCGAGTTGTTCTTCCTCGTCTACGATGACCTGGGTGGGGGGGACAACGGTGGGCTCGAGCGCACACTGACCATCTTCGCCTCCGACCACGGGGAGGAGCTTTATCAACGCAACGGTTACTGGGCGCATTCGAAATCCGTGTACTCCTCGGTGCTGCACGTTCCGCTCGTGTTCCATCATCCGCCGAGCTTGACCGGTCGCCGCGTGATCGACGAGATCGTCCAGCTCGACGACGTGCTCCCGACCGTTTGCGAGTGGCTCGAACTCGATCTTCCGTACGGAGTGACGGGCCGTTCCCTGTTGCCTGTGCTCGATGAATGGCGCGGCCGCCCGTTCGAGTCGCGGCCCGCGTTCGGCCATTGGCAAGATCGGATCTTCACCGTTCGGGATGGGCGCTTCCGATTGGTTTGGAACCCTGAGGAGGTCGAGCCGACCGACAATCCGAAAGGTGCCTACCCGGTTCCGCAGCTCGCGCTGTTCGACTTGGCTCAAGATCCGCTCGAGCTGCACGATGTGGCTGGGCAGTTCCCCGGCGAAGTCGAACGGCTGCGCGGAGAATTGGGCCAGTGGATCGACACGCGCGAGCTGCCGGCGGACGCGCGAGGTCTGGCGGATCCCGCGAGGATGGCTGGACTCGCAGCCTTGGGATACGTCGAACCGATGCCAGCCGAACAGCCCGATCCCGAAGAGGACTCCCGTTGAATCTGGGCTCTGCCGCGGTGGCCGCCCTCTGCGCGCTCGGGGTGATCTCGACTCTCGGAGGTGGGCCAGGCTGGCTCGCGCTGCCCGCGGCGGTCTACCTGCTCGGTCATGGACTTGCGGCGCCCTGGATTCGTCGCGCCACGCCGGGCAGCCCGGATCGCGGCAAGCTAGCACTCTTTGCACTCGCCCTGTCGCCGATCACAGCGCTGGTCATCAGCCTGGCCGTTCGCTTCTGCGTGCCCGGAGTTGAATCGAACGCGGCCCTGGGCCAAGCCGCCTGGATGGCCCTCGGTGGGGCCTTTGCGTTCCTCGCTCCAGGTCGCGCCGTCCATGCTCAGCGCGCATCCCGCGGCCGGCTCGCGATCCGCGCGATCGCGCTGGTCGCGGCGGGGGTCGTCGCCTGGCTGACCCTGCGCGGGAGCGCGGTGCGAGTCAGCCACCACGGCCTGCTCCACGCCGGGCTCGCGCTCGCGACCGATCGTTCGATCCCGCCCGGCAACCCGTGGATGGCCGGCGAACCACTCGGCTACTACTGGATCTGGCACGCGCTCGTTGCCCTGGTGGCGCGCGCCCTCACGTTGCCGGTGACCTTTGCGGCCGCGGCCCTGTCGATCTGGTCGATGGGCTTGACGGTGCTCGCCACCGGGCTGTGCGCGGCGACCTGCCTTCGCTCGGGCGCGCGGGAAGTCGCGGCCGTGGTGTTCGGCTTGGTCGGGCTCGGCGCTGTGGGGGGGATCGGCTGGCTGATCGCCGGCGCCCGGTTTCAAACTCCGAGCAACGCGCTCGAGTTGCTGGCGGTGTTACGCGAGTCGCTGGTGCCGAAGATGGATGGTCCCGGGGGGGCTGGAACCCAGCCGTTGTTCGATCCGCGGCTCGCGTTTGGACCCTCGAAGTTTTTCAACGTCTCCTCCTATCCGGCTTCGTTCGCGCTGGCCGCCTGCGGGCTGGCTGCGGCCGCCCACGCCCTGCGTTCCGGCGCGCGCCCCTGGCCGCTGCTCACGGGGCTGACACTCGGGGCCAGCTTTGCGCTCAACCCGTTGATCGGAGCTCCGGCGCTGGCGGCGGTAGGGCTCTCGGCCGTGTTGTTTCCGGGCGCGCCGCGGGTTCGATTGGACCTACCCTTGGCGCTCGGAGTGGCCGCGCTGCCGGGTGTCTGGAGCGTCTTGGAGGCCCGCGCTTCGTTCGAGGGCGAGGCGGTGAGCTTTGGGTTTTCGATGGGCGAGACGATCGGTGCCGTCGCGCCCCTGGTCCCGCTCGGTTTGGCTGCGCTGCTCGGGCTGTGGCCTGGCGCGAGCCCCCAAGAGCGCGAACGCAGCCGCGAGCTTCGGCCGGCGAGGGCGATGCTTTGGCTGGCCGTGTGGATCGCGCTCGGGCTCGGTGCGCTCGCCCAACTGCCCTACGCCAACGAATACAAGTTCGTGAGATTCGCCGCGCTGCCGCTGGCGATCCTAGCCGCCGCCGGACTTGGCCACGCGTTCGGTCGCAGCGTCCTCGGCAAGCTGGCTGCGGTGAGCGCCGGGGCCGTGCTGTTGGTCGGCGGAGCCGCGGGGGCGACTCTGTCCGTTTGGGCCTACGGCGAGTTGGCTCAAGTGGATCTACCGCTGATCGAGCGAGCGGGCCGGCTGACTCCGATCCCCGCCGCGGAAACCGAGTGGCAGAGCGAGAGCACCCAGCGCGCCGCGCTGTTCGATTTCTTGAGCACCGATCCCCGCGTTCGCGAGGCGAATCCGGTCTTGTGGATGAGCACGCTGGACCACGAGAAGCTCATCACGCGTCCGCGCTACGGGGCGAAGCGCCGGAGCGGCGAGCCGTTCGGGCCCCTGCACTCGTTCAGTGGCGAGCTCAATCTCCAGGCTCACGAGGGTCCCGCGTTCGCTCAGCTCGACCTCTATCTGGATCGACCGAGCCAGGTGCTGGCCGGCGAGGGGGCTGCGTTTCTCCACCGGGTGGAGCGGCTGGAGGCGATCTTCTTTGGGAAGGCCGACTGGGGCAGCCCCGAGCGGGCCGCGTTCGAGGAACTCGACCGGCCGGTGCTGGTCTTCGCCGGCGAATTGGAACGCAGCGTCCGGCTCGACCTCACTTCGCATCTGGAGTTGTTCGGATTTCGCGAGATCTACCGCAGCGGGGGCGCGCGACTCTACGCTTGGCCTCAGGCGTTCGCGGAACGCTTCGGGTCTTCCGGGAGCGGACCCCCGTCCGCCCCAAGCCACAGCACAGGCGCCGGGAACAACGATTGAGAAAACCGATCCATCCCCATCCGCTGGTCCACGCTGACCGGCTCCTGGCCCGGGGCGTGTTCTGTCTGCTGTTTGCGCTGTATGCGCTGACAGCGGTGGGATTGCCGGACAATCCGGACGCCGAAGTCGAGTTCCAAACCACGCGGTCGTTGGCTCGCTTCGAAGGGCTAGCGATTTCAACCGAAACCTCCGAGGGAGCTGCGATCGTGGCCGCGCGGTTCGATGTCGCGGAAGGTCGGGACGGGCGCTTCTACTCGTGGTTCGGGGTCGGGCAGGCGCTGGTCGCGGTCCCGCTGTATTGGATCGGCGCGGGTTTGGGAGAACTCCTACCCGAACTCGAGTCGGCTCACCGGGCTTCCGGTGTCCATCAGGGCATTGAGCGCACCGAATACGTGGCACACCTCGCGGTGGGTCTTCGCAACCCCCTGGCCGGTGCGCTGACGGGCTTCTTCCTGACTGCGGCGCTGCTGCGGCTTGGAATTCGGCGGCGCGCGGCGGTCGGCTGCGCGCTCGCCTACGGGCTTTCGACCTTTGTTTGGCCCCTGGCCCGCGCGAGCCTCTCGGATGTTCAAGCCACCTGCTTGCTGTTCGGCGCGTTCCATTTCGTTTTGCGGGTGCGCGAGTCGTTCCTGCGCTTCGAGAGTCCCCGCCGGTTGGATCTGATTGGAGCGGGATTCTGCCTCGGACTGGCCGCCGCGACCCGCATTGTGCTGGGCCCGGCGGTCGTTGCCCTCGCGCTGGCGACCGTCGCGGTGGTTGCGCGTGGACGTCGCCGGCTGTGGAGCAGTCCCTTGCTCAAAGTTCGAGCCGGTGCGCTCGGTGCGATCGCAGATCTGGCGTGGTTCGCGATTCCAGCCGCCGGTTGGCTGGCCGTTTTTGTGGGCACCAATCTGCTGCGATTCGGGGCTCCGCTCGAAACCGGCTATGGCGCTGCGGTGTTTTCGGGCACGTTCTTTTCGTACCCGCCTTGGCTCGGCCTGCTGGGCGTGACGGTCGCGCCGGGGAAGGGCCTGTTCTGGCTAGCGCCGCTCGTGCTGGTCGCTCCGCTGGGCTTTTGGCTCTCGCGAAGCGATCGGCTGGTTTGGTCTGTTGCGATCGTGCTCACGGCGTGCGTGTTCACGCCGATCGTGATGACGCAGACTTTTCACGGAGCCTGGACGTTCGGGCCTCGCTACATCCTTCCGGCGCTGCCATTCCTGTGGATCGGGGTCGGGCAGTTCGTTTCCACGTTGGGCCCTACGGCTCGCCTGCGCCGTTGGCTGGTGCGCGGCCTGATCGGATTCGGGGTCGTGGCCAATCTCGGGGCCGTGCTGGTGGACCAGAGCACCTACCACGATTTGGCGCTGCAAGCCGGTCGGCTCGAATGGCCTGACCTGGAGCTCGAAAGTGCGAGCCAAGCGGACGACATGCGCTTCATCAACATCCAGTGGGATCCGGCCTTTGCGGCCCCCTGGGCCATGTGGCGAATCCTCAGGCATCGGGTGGCGCATCTGGATCGGCCGGGCGCCGAGCTGTTCCCCTCCGACGAGATTTTCGGAACGGAAGAACGGTGGCCGCTCAGTCCCACGCACGCCCGCGACACCGGATTTCGCCACCTGGCCTGGGTCGACCTGGAACAGCGGCTGGGGGGTTGGAGCTGGCCCGTCACGTTGCTGCTCGCGATGTTCCTCGGGGCCGGACTCTTC
The DNA here is from genome assembly GCA_964619265.1 of uncultured Planctomycetaceae bacterium. Lineage (GTDB taxonomy): Bacteria > Planctomycetota > UBA1135 > UBA1135 > CAZUCE01. Next base: position 50,998 of record CAZUCE010000024.1, on the reverse strand, counting down.
CTGTCGGCATCCGGGCTCGATCCGACCCGGCCGTAGCCGGAGGGGTCCGGCCGGGCAGGAGTCCTCTGGCCGGGAACGGATTTCCGACCTGCGGGCCAAGCCCGGGCTCGCGCTCCAAGCCATCGCCGGGATTCGGTCGATGGAGCTTCCGTGACGAATCCCAACCGCATTCAGTTTTCTGTTCGACTCCGGCTGGTCGCAGTCTGGAGCCTGGCATTGCTCGCGACCTCGGCGTTTTCCGCGAGCGGAAGCCCGCTCCAGGAACCCGCCGCCCAAGGTCCCGAGCGAAGCTTGACCCGCCAACTTCAGGGCCTGCCCGGACCTGCAGTTCGAATCGAGACGTTTCAGGCCGGGGAGGGCGCCGAGGCCGCCTTGTGCACCTGGCGCCGGGTTCGTTCGAGCCGCGACGTTTGGCAGCTCCACCGGACTTTGGAGGCCCCGCCGGCCGGGGTGGCCTGGCATCAGGTTGAGACGTTCTGCGACCGGGGCCATCGGTCGGTGCACCGGGAGGTTCGCGCCCGGGCCGGCCGGACCGTGCGCGCCGAGTGGAGCGAGGGCGGGGAGGATGCGCGGCTGGGCACGGTGACGGTTCACAGCCACGGGGAAGGCGAGCCGTTTCAATTCGAGCTGACTCCGGGGCCTCGAGCGATCACTCGCCTAGCGCTTTTGGAGTTGGCCCGCATCGAGCCGGGTCGCGCGGAGGGCCGATTTCAGATGCTCGAACCGAGCACCGGGCGATTCGAGCTGGTCGAGACCACCTGGCTGAAGCTGCCGCCCACTGCGGTCTGTGGCCCAGGCCTTCGGGCCCTGCTGATTCACGAGCCGGGCCTGCCGGGGAAATCCGGGAGGAGCCGCGGCTTCGCTGTCTGGGTCGGGCCTCAGTTGCTTGCCTTTCGAGACAGCGCCGGCGGTCCGGTTTTTCGCCGCTCCTCGGGCGTCCCGGAAGCGGCTCTCCCGGCTCCTTCGCGCGTATCGACCGCGGCTCTGGAGGCCGGCGTGGTTTCGGCCCACTAGGTCCTGAAACTCAGGGACCTGACCATCCAGGCCCTGGCCATCGTTCGCGGCCCTAGGCCATGGCTGTCCAGCGAGCGAGGCCCCGGTCCGAGGATTGTGGCTCCGGCCAATTGGCCCCCGGGAGTTTTCCGGAAGATGTGTTACAGACCCTAGTAGAGCCGGTTGGAACCGGCTGCTTTCCTATGGGTCGACCGATTTCCTCTCCCTCACTCTGCCTGGGCGTCCAGATTCGCTTGGGCGGGCTCCTGCTGGCTTTGCCAGCGGCCTCAGCCCTCGCCGGATGCTTGAGCCTGGCCGAGCAGAAGGCCGCGGCCGACGAAGAGGTCTATGCCCTCGTGGCGAGTCGCAGGGCTCGGCTCGGATCGACGGCGGAGCCGCTGGTGGTCGAGCCGCCGGTCGACTCGACCGCCAGCCGCCTTCGAGCCCAGCTTGTCGCGGAGGTGCAGCCCGTCCTCCCGCCGCTTGACCTGATCGACTGTCTTGAGTTGGCCGCGGAATCCAATCGCGAATACCAGACCCGACGGGAGAACCTCTACCTGACTGCTCTGGACCTGACCCTGGAGCGCTTTCGCTTGGGTTGGCGGCCGTTTGCGGACGGCGCCGCCGGCGTCGGTGGCGACCTGGTCGATGCCCAAAGCACGACTGGCAACCTGTCAGCGGGCTTTCAACGGTTGCTTGGCAGCGGCGCCCAAGTCGTGGCCAACCTCGGCACCGGGCTGTTCGAGAACCTACTGTCCAGCGACGGCGAGGGACTCACGACCAACTTCGCGCTGGGGATCACTCAGCCCTTGCTGCGGGGAGCGGGGCGATTGGTCACGGTCGAGCCTTTGCGCCAGGCCGAGCGCAACCTGATCTACGAAGTGCGCAGCTTCGAGCGCTTTCGCCGGACGCTCGCCTTCGACGTCGCGACGCTCTACTACCGCATCCTCCAAGTCGAAGAGAACCTGGCCAACGCCGTGGCCAACGCCGAGAGCCTGCGAGACGTCACCGAACGCAACGAGGCGTTGGCTCAAGCCGGTCGGCTGCGCGACATCCAGGTTGACCAGGCCCGCCAGGACGAGCTGCGGGCGGTCAGCAGCGTGATCAACGCACGTCAGAACCTGCAGGGCCAGATGGACGACTTTGCGCTGTTCCTCGGCCTGCCGGTGGGGACCACGATTCAGCTCGACAAATCGGCACTGGCAGCGCTGGCCTCAAGAGGTTTGCAGGTCGCCGAGATGAGCGAATCCGATGCGCTGAAGATCGGGCTCGAGCGGCGGCTCGATCTGCGCAACGCAGTGGATCAATTGACCGACGCTCGCCGGCGCGTGGAGATCGCAGCCAATGGCTTGGAGTCCTTCTTCGACCTCACGGCGGATATCGGCGGCACCTCGGACCTCGGCCAGCCCTTCGACTACGGTCGCGACGACATCAACTGGAACGTCGGCTTCAACTTCGATTTGCCGGTCGGGCGGTTGCCCGAGCGCAACCTGTGGCGCGCAGCGCTGATCGGCGTGCAAGCCAGCGCTCGCTCGGCCGAGCAGCTCGAGGATCAGATTCGGAGCTCGATCCGCGATGCCTTGCGGGAGCTCGAGGCGCGGCGCCAGGACTACCAGATCCAGGCCGACGCCGTGGAGCTCAGCGAGCGCCGCGTCGAAAGTGTCCAGTTGTTCCTCGAGGCTGGCGAGGCTCAGACCCGGGACCTGCTGGAGGCTCAGGCGGCTTTGGTCCAGGCCCAAAATGCCCGGGTGGCGGCTCTGGTCGACTACCGATTGAGCCTCCTGGCCCTCTGGCGCGACACAGAGCTTCTAGCTGTCGACGAATCCGGATTGGGCCGTCTCGACGAAGACACGAATACCCTCTGACCGCGTAGTCTCGATCTATGGCCAGATTGCTCCCTGTTCTGCTGACCGTTTCCGCCCTCGGGGTAGGGGGCTTCGTGCTCGCCGACCGGCAGGGCTGGTTCGAGGGGGCTGCGTCCCTGGCCGTCGAAGGGGCTCCGGTCCGCCAGGGCCCGCTGCGCATCAGCGTCCTGGAGAGCGGCAACCTCGAGTCGGCGCGATCCGTCGAACTGAAGAGCGAGATCGAGGGCCAGACCACGATCCTCTACCTGATCGAGGAAGGCAGCGTGGTCGAGCCTGGCGACATGTTGGTCGAGCTGGACGCGACCGGCTTGATCGAGAAGCGAGTCAGCCAGGAAATCTCGGTTGAGAACGCCCGCAGCACCCAGGTCAAGGCCAGTCAGAACCTCGAGATTCAGAAGAGCCAGAACGAGAGCGACATGGCCGAAGCCCAGCGGGCGGCCCAGTTCGCGAAAAAGGATCTTGAGAAGTACGTCGAAGGCGACTGGCCTCAGCAGTTGCAGGCCGCCAAGGACGCCATCCTGTTGGCTCAGGAAGAGTTGAAGCGTGCCGAGGAAACTTTGAAGTTCTCCACCGAACTGCACGCCAACTCTTTCGTCACGCGCACCGAGCTCGAGGCCGACGATCTCGCTCACCAGCGCGCCACGATCAACCTCGCCCAGGAGAAACGCTCGCTTGAGCTCCTCGAGCAGTACGACTTCCCTCGTCAGAAGGAGCAGTACCAAGCCGACGTGGAAGAGGCCGAGCGCGAGCTGCGGCGCGTGGAGCTGCAAGCCGCCGCGCGGCTGGTTGATTACGAATCCGATTTGCGCTCCTCGACCGCGAGACTTGAGCTTGAGGAGGAGAAGCTCGAGAAGCTGGAAGATCAAATCGCCAAGGCGAAGATCTTCGCCCCGGTCGATGGGATGGTTGTGTATTCCAAGGAAGGCAACAGCCGCTGGGGCAACGATGAACCGATTGCCGAAGGGACCAGCATTCGCGAGCGCCAGTCGCTCATCACGATCCCTTCCAACGACGGCATTAAGATCGAGGCCGCGATTCACGAATCGGTGCTCGAGAAGGTGGCGGTCGGACAGAACGTGTTGATTCGCGTCGACGCGCTCCCGGACCGAGTCTTCTCTGGTGTCGTTCGTTACAAGGCGCCGCTCCCCGATCAAAACAGCTGGTGGGCGAATCCCGACCTGCGCGTCTACCGCACGGATATCGAAGTCGCCGATCCCGACCCGGCCATGCGACCGGGGATGACCTGCTCGATCGAAGTGGTCGTTGCGGATCTTGAGGACGCGACGTACATCCCGGTCCAGTCGGTCTTCCTAGATGGCGGCAAGCCGGTGGCTTTCGTTTCGGAGGGCTCGGGATACGACCTGCGCTCGATCGAGCTCGGCCTTTCCAACGAGGCTTGGGTTGAGGTGACCAGCGGCCTGGTCGAAGGCGAGAACGTTGCGATGAGCCAGCCGCCCGGCTTCCGGCTCGCCCCGGCGATGGAGACCGAGAGCAACCCAGATCAGGCCCCCAATCAGGCTGGAGCCCCCGCAAACCCGGGAACCGGCGCCTCAGGAGCGCCCTCTGCTGGAATGGGCAAGCCCGGCGGTGGCAAGCCCGGCGGTGGCAAGCCCCGTGAGGGCAAGCCCGGGATGGGCAAGGCCGTTTCGTCGTCTTCGAATTCGGCGCCCGAAGCCGGAGCCAAATTGGCCATGCAGGACGCTTCAAAAGCGGCTCCCACCTCGCCCGGCTTGGGCGAGTCTGAAAGTGGTTCGGCGACTTCGTCCGTCCAGCGCTGAACCGTTTCAGCGGCCGGTTCTCGTTCTCTACCGTTCCGCGTTCTAAGGCGTCTTGGACTCGATTCCTGAAACTCTGACGTCCGCGGCGACCGCCGCGGAACCCAAGAACCAAGCCGTGGCGGAGCTTCGCGGGGTCTCCAAGGTCTACGACAGCGGCGCGGAGACGGTTCGCGCCCTGGACGACCTCTCGTTCACGTTCCGGGCCGGCGAATACTGGTCGATCATGGGCAGCTCGGGCAGCGGCAAGTCGACCTTGCTCAATGTGCTGGGCTGCCTGGATCGTCCGAGCCACGGGCAGTACCTGGTGCGCGGGGTGGACATCGCCGAACTCGACGATGACGAGCTGTCGGAACTCCGCAGCCGTGAGCTCGGCTTCGTGTTCCAGTCCTACAACCTGATCCAGCAGCTCGACGTGCTTGAGAACATCACCGTCCCACTGCTTTATCAGGACGCTCCCCCGAAGGACGGGCTCGACCGCGCCGCCTACCTCGCCGAGCGCGTCGGGCTGGGGCAGCGCCTCAAGCACCGTCCGACCCAGCTCTCCGGAGGGCAACAGCAGCGCGTGGCCATCGCGCGCGCTCTGATCAACGACCCGGCCCTCATCCTGGCCGATGAAGCCACCGGCAATTTGGACAGTCAAACGGCGCTTGAGATCCTCGAGCTGTTCGACGAGCTGCACGCTGAAGGCAAGACGATCGTTTTGGTGACCCACGAATCGGATGTCGGAGAGCGAGCTGAGCGCATCTTGCGCCTCAAGGATGGCCAAGTGGAGAGCAGCTCGTGAGCGCCGGACTGACCACCTTTGGTCGCTCGGTGCGGCTCGGCGTACGCAGCCTACTGCTGCACCGCTTGCGCAGTTTGCTGACGACACTCGGCGTCCTGTTCGGGACCAGCAGCGTCATTGCCATGCTCGCAATCGGAGAGGGCGCCAGCTACGAGACCCAGGAACGGATTAAGGCGCTCGGTAGCCAGAACGTCATCCTGCGCAGCATCAAGCCCTCCGAGGACAGCGGCAGCTCACGCAGCGGCAGCCGGTCCCGTGTGGTGATCTATGGCCTGACCGATTCGGATCACCGCCGAATCGAGCAGAGCTTCCCGGCTCTTTCGGGCGTGGTTCCGGTTCGCGAGCTGTCCCAGGAAGTTCGGCACCTGGAATACGCGCTCGAGCCGCGCATTCTGGCCACCAAGCCGAATTACCTGGCAGCCACCAACCGGCTGTTGCTGGAGGGCCGATTCCTTTCCGAGCACGACGAAAGCACCCGGGCCAATGTCTGCGTGCTCGGATCCGAAGTCGCCCGGCGCCTGTTCCCGTTCGAGCCCTCGGTGGGCGCCGAAGTGCGGTTGGGCGGTAGTTACTTCGAGGTCGTGGGCATTCTTGCGCCGCGTACACGCTACGGAGACAGCCGCCCGGAACCGGGTGAGGACAACACGCTGGAGGTCTTCGTTCCGCTCTCCACCGGGCGTTCCTGGTTCGGTGAGTTGACCGTCAAAAACTCGGCCGGAAGCCGGGTTATGGAACAGGTCGAGCTGCACGAGTTGGTGTTGCAAGTGGACGATCCGCTGAACGTGCCGCTCGTGGCCGGCGCGGCGCGCGAGATGCTCGGCCGCTTTCATCCCAAAGGCGATTTCGAAGTCGAAGTTCCGCTTGAGTTGCTCGAAAGCGCCGAACAGACGAAGCGGATGTTCAACATCGTGCTCGGCTCGATAGCTGGCATCAGCCTATTGGTCGGCGGGATCGGCATCATGAACGTGATGCTCGCGACGGTGACGGAGCGCACCCGCGAGATTGGAATTCGCCGCGCCCTGGGCGCAAAGCGTCAGCACATCGTCTCCCAGTTCCTGGTCGAGACGATTGTCTTGTCGGTGGGCGGTGGCGGACTCGGCGTCATCCTTGGCCTGATTATTCCGGCCGTGATTCAGCGCTTTACCGACATGCAGACGATTGTGACGCCCCTGGCACCGTTCGTGGCCTTCACGATTTCGGCCGGTATCGGAGTCGTCTTCGGGCTGTACCCGGCCTGGCGCGCGGCCCGCATGGATCCGGTCGAAGCCCTGCGGCACGAGTAGGCCTGCTGCGGAGGGTTACCTCGTCGCCTGAAGCGGCGAGCCCCCGCGCAAGGCCAGGGCTTGGGCGAGATCCGGCGGCTCGACTTCGTCCCGTTCGCCGAGGTCCGCGATGGTTCGCGCCACGCGCCGCAGGCTCTGAATGGCTCGCGCGGAAAGGCCGTGCGTGGCCGCAGCCGATGCGATCAACCGCCGCCCCTCGCCGCGCAGCGGGCAGACCTGATCGAGCTCGCCGGACTCGAGCGTTTGGTTGACACGGCCCTGTTGGCGCCGGGTTGCCCGGCGGCGCGCCTCCTGCACTCGATCGCGAAGCGCCTCAGCTTGGGAGACGGCGGAGCAACCGTCCGCCGGCGCCTCGCCTGCCGGAGACAGGTCCTCCAATTCGGGAGGGGGCAATTCGACATGGAGGTCGATGCGGTCCAGCAGGGGACCGGAGAGTCGGTTCCAGTAACGTTCGACCTGCGGTCGACTGCAACGACAGCGACCCGCCGACGTCCCGCGATAGCCACAAGGGCACGGGTTCATGGCGGCCACCAGTTGGAAGTCAGCGGGGAGCTCGAGTCGCTCGCCCGCTCGGCTCACCACGATTTCGCCTGTCTCCAGGGGCTGACGAAGGGCCTCAAGACACTCCCGCCGGAACTCGGGCAATTCGTCCAGGAATAGAACGCCCCGATGGGCCAACGTGATCTCTCCCGGTTGCGGCGGGTTGCCACCGCCGACCAGGCCTGCATAGCTGGTCGTGTGGTGGGGAGCCCGATAGGGACGCTTGCGGACCAGTTGGCCTGGCCAAGCCCCTGCGGCGGACAGCACGCGGGTGATCTCGATGCGTTCGGAAAGCGGGGGAGCTGGCAGCAGGTCCGGCAGTGCTCGCGCGAGCAGACTCTTGCCCGTGCCAGGCGGTCCATGAAACAACAGACCGTGGCCGCCGGCCGCGGCGATGGCGAGAGCGTGGCGCCCGAGGGCTTGACCCCGAATCTTGCCCAGCGCCCGCAGTTCGCGGGGCCCCGGGCGCAACTTGGGTGCCCGGATTGGTTCGGCGGCTGGGTTGGTCGCGATGCGCAGGGCCTCGCGAAGATTCCGCGCCGCGAACACCACGGCCCGCGGGAGGTGCGCGGCTTCGGCTGCGGTCTTCGGTGGCGCGACCAAGCGAGGAAGCCCACCGACCTGCCCGGCCTCCGCCACGGCCAAGCCTCCCGGAACGTCGTGCAGACAGCCGTCGATGCCCAATTCGCCCATCCACAGGAAGCCCTCGAGCACCCGTGGTTCGAGGTAACCCACGGCGGCTGCGCAACATAGAGCGAGCGGAAGATCCAGCAGCTCGCCGCGTTTGCGCAGCGCCGCGGGCAGCAGGTTGACGTGGAGGCGGCCATGGGGGAGTGCCAGGCCTACGCCGGCCAAGGCACACGCCAGGCGGTTCTTGCTCTCGCGCAAAACAGGGTCGGGCAGACCGGAAAGGGTGAGTTCGCACCGACGAAGATCGGCGGCCTCGAACCGAGCTTCGACCGTGACCAGTTCGGCCGTCGCCCCGAACAAGCAGGCTCCCCGTGCGCGCGCATGGTTCATGTCCCCTCTGACGCGCGAGATCCAGCCGGGTTACCGGCTCGCGGAGTCGAACCGGAGGCGGACCGTGGTGGGCTGCAAAAATCCGCCGGTGGACACGAGGTCGCTTGAGTCCGGCCTGGGTGCTCCGGCGCCTTTAGTCCTCGCGGTTTTGGAGGAGATGCGAGGCAGTCCAGGGCGGACTCGGGCGTGCAGTGGGCGGCGGCAAGCGGCTTCTGGATCCGCTCACCCGACTGCAACCGGGACCCCAAGCCGGGCATCCAGGGACCCTTCGCGCTACCCTCTTCGCCCTCCAGTTCCTTTCGGGACCACCGCCTGCGACCCTCCCCCCCGAGACTTCCCCCGATGTTGACCCTCGAGAGCTACCTCTGCGGCCGCTGGCAAGCGGGCACCGAACCGTTTGTCACCCTCGTCGACCCCTTCCGCGGCGACGAGCTCGCGCGCTGCAGCTCCACCGGACTCGACTTGGGTGCCGCTGTATCCCACGCGCGCACGCAGGGCGGACCCGCGCTGCGCGCTATGACTCTGCCCGAGCGGGCCGCGGCGTTGCGCGCCCTTTCCGAGGCGATTCACGCAAAGCGCGAAGAGCTGATTGAAATCTCCATTCGGAACGGCGGCTCGACTCGCGGCGACGCGAAGTTCGACTTGGACGGCGCGACTGGAACGCTGTCTGCCTACGCCTCGTTCGGCAAGCGGCTTCCCGATCTTCCGTTTCTGCCCGACGGCGACGGAATTCAACTCGGGCGCACCGCGCGCTACTGGGGTCAGCATGTGCGCGTACCGCTCCCCGGCGTCGCGGTCCATCTGAACGCATTCAACTTCCCCGGATGGGGCATGGCTGAGAAAATGGCCAGCGCAATCTTGGCGGGTGTCCCGGTGATCGAGAAGCCGGGCGAGCAGACCGCGTGGATCGCACAAGAAATCGCGAAGCTGATCGTCGACAGCGGGGCGCTCCCCGAGGGGGCTTTCCAGCTGCTCTCCGGCGGACCCGGCGACTTGCTCGATCACCTGCGGGCCGGAGACTGCGTGGCGTTTACCGGTTCGGCGCGGACCGGCCAGGTCATTCGCTCGCATCCTTCGTTGCTGGAGCACGGCGTGCGCGTCAACGTGGAAGCCGACTCGCTGAACGCACACGTTCTGGCTCCGGACGTGGACCGGGATAGCGAGGCCTACGACACGTTTCTTTCGAACATCGTCACGGACCTCACCCAAAAGGCCGGCCAAAAGTGCACGGCGGTCCGGCGCATCCTGATTCCCACCGCGGGCGTCGAGGACTTTGTGGAAGACCTAAAGGGACAACTCGAGCGCCAGAAGGTTGGCGATCCCAGCGAGTCGGGCACTCGCGTCGGATGCTTGACCGACGCTCGCCAATTTGAAGCCGCCCAGGCCGGACTTGCCGAGCTCATGGCGGCGGGACGCGTGGTTTGCGGCGGTCCCGAGCGAGCTCCAACCGGGGGGGAAGCTCTGGCGCCGACGCTGATCGTCGCGAACGATGCTCGCACGGCGGTCTTCCACGACCGCGAAGTCTTCGCCCCGGTGGCGAGCATCCTGCCGTACTCCGGTGAAGCTTCCGAAGCCGCCGAGCTGGTCAACCTCGGAGGGGGCGGGCTGGTCTGTGCGCTGACCTCCAACCACGACGCTTGGACCTTCGAGGTCACCCTCGGTGTGGCCCCCTGGCACGGACGCGTGTGGATCGGGTCTGACCGGTTGGCCGGTCAGGGGCTTCCGCCGAGTCTGGTGCTTCCGCAGACCTTGCACGGCGGTCCAGGCCGGGCCGGCGGGGGCGAAGAGCTGGGTGGCCTGCGCGGGCTTGAGTTCTACACCCAGCGTGTGGCGATCCAAGGCTTCCAGGGTTTTGTCGCGAAGCGCTTCGGAGCGCCGTCGTCCGGCGCCTAATTCCAAGGGCCTTCCCGGCTACATGCCGGGCACGAAGTGGGGCTCGGTCAATCGGGCCCGGTTGTCCGCGCGGTAGACCGCCTGGATCCAGATGCCAGAACCTGCCAGTTCGGGCACTTCCAGGTGCACCGGGCCGTTTTCCGGGTCCGCAGGGATCGGTTTGACGAAAGGACGTTCGAGGTGGAGAACTCCACAACGGCCGAAGGGGGTCGCGCGTCGTTTGCGGCTCATCAGCAGCACGATGGCTTGGCCTGGATCCGCATCCGGGATCTCAAAGGCTAGCGCGCGACCTGGTACCGGATTCAGCGACGGCTTGCCAAGGGACCACGGACCGAGCGCTTGGACTTTCGTTCGAACCCCCGAGGAGGGAGCGGAGAGCATGGGGCGGGGCACGGCAACATCGATCCGGATGAACTGACCGACCAGGCCCGGAACTAGGGACTCTTCGAAGGCCGGACCGAAGCGAATCGGATGGCCAGCCACGGTCACTCCGTCTTCGGAGCGCTCGACGAGGCCCGCGATTTGGCCTTCGGCCCATGGCCATGCGTTGGGTTCGAAGCGGCGGAGCGCAGGATTCCAAACCAGCGGGTCGACGCCCGAGCTGACCAGCGACAGGGCTGCGATCCAATCCGGCGTCTTCCAGCTCGGAGGCCCCCCGCACACTGCTTGGACGCGATCGGGGTTCGAAATCGAACAGAACGGAGGCTTCATCGCGTGAGGCAGGGTCTCTCCTCCGACCAGGACGGCTCCGAGGGTATCGGGCGCTCCCATGAGCACGACGGGCCCGTCGGTCTGCGTGGCCAAGGACTCGGCTTGATCGAGGATGGTTCCCAGCAGTTGGTCCCCCGGCTGGTAGGCCGACAGATGGAGACGAAGGGCGAGCCCCTGGCCGGCTGCGAGCACCAAGCCAAACCCAAGAAGGAACCGGAGAGGCCTGCCCGTGCGCGCAGCGAATCCTTCGGCCGCGGCTCCGAGCACGAGCGCCCAACCCACCGAGGGGAGGTGGAAGTAGCGCGTGTTGGGAGCCTCGATCCCCAGTTGCTGGTAGCCGAACACCGGGATGAGCGCCGCTAGGCTGAGCGTCAAGCCAAGGGCCATTTGTACACCGGCCGCTGTGCTCTGCGCTTTGTCGGTGGTTCTCGTCAGGTAGGCCGTGGCCAAGACCACGCTTGCGAAGAACAAGGCGCCAGCGCCAAGGCCCGGGAGCCCGAAGGGTATCGCCTCGGCGAACGGCCAGGACCAGCCAGGTGTCAGGCTCTTGAAGGCTTGGAGAACCTCTTGCGGCCCATCGAGATATCGGCGATCGTCCGCATAGCCCCCGATCGGCTGACCGAGGATGACCCAACGGGCTGCGAACAAGATCGCGTAGCCGATCAGGGGAAGTCGACTGTGGCGAAGCAGGAACGGAACCTTGGACTCGCCTCGCAAGGCAGCGCACGCCAGCAGCGTCGGAAGCAGCAGCGCGGGATAGAGAATCGCGGAGTCCTTGGTGAGGAAAGCACCGGCCAAGAGCGCAAGGGAGAGCCTGGCCCAGAGGTCCCGGCCGGTTTTCGACTGAACTTGAGTCGCAAGCGCGCCGACCAGAAAGACGTCTACGAAGCTCGTCGATCGCGCGCAGACCCAGCCGATCACCTCGTGGCAAACCGGGGACAGGGCGAAGGCTGTTGCGACCACCAGGCTGGCTGCCCTGGAAAGGCCGAGCCCGCGCGCCAGGCCTGCCGTGGCGAGGGCGGTTCCGCCATGAAGGCCTAGGTTGATCCACCTGGAGACCTCCGGTCGGTATCCGAGGGCGGCGTCGAGGCCGAAGCTCGCCTCCCACAACGGGCGATAGAAGGTCGCGCCCCAGTTGTCGGGCGGTGGCCCGAACAAGCTACCTAGGTATCCGACCCAGCCGAGGCTGTCGATCAATCGCCTTGGACGCGCCAGGAGCGGATAGTCGTCCGCGTGATAGTGCAGCCCAAACGTTGGGGAGTAGGCGAGGACGGTCAGCCCAATCAGCCCCAAGAACAGCGCAAGCCAGACCGCACGGGAGAGATCCCGCGGAGTCCGGTTGGATCCATCAGCTAACGAACTCGGCAGCAAGGGAGTAGAAGGCGAGGATTCCAAGATCGATCCAACGCGGCACGGCGACCTGGCGGGGACGGGACCAAGTTAGCAGCTTGCGGCGAGAGCGGTTCGTTCGATCGTTCGAGCAAGGTGCGTTCGGCCGAACTGTTCGGGGACCTGGCTATTCGTCCGTGGGGCGTGGCCCTGGGATGGGCCGGTAGGGAGCGGCGGCGGCCTGCTGAAGCGTTCCTTCGAAGCGCGCTCGATGTTGGTCCCAGTAGGAGTTCCACTGCTCTTTGGAGTCGCCGATCGACTGACCAACCAGGCGTTCGATCGAGAGGCGGACCGAGCCGCCGCGCCGCTCGGTTCGATTCGATAGAACTCGGGCGCCGAGAACGGCGCCTTCGCTGAGTACGCCAATCACCGGATCGGCGATGGCCGCTCCGGTTGCCACCTCAACGTCGAAGTCTTGGACGTAGGCGGACTGCCGGCCGATCTGCACGTAGGCCCCGGGGCCTCCACCGCCCCCCAAGGCGGGCGGTGCGAGAGGGCTCGCCGCGGGAGCGAGCAGGACGTTGAACAGGGCTGGAACCGCGAGCTCGTAACCGGAGTATCCAAGGGCGGCGATGGCGTGGCGGCGAACGATCGGTTCGCCGTTGCGAAGCGCTCGCACGAGCGGCGCGACCAGACTCGGGTCTTGGAACGAGCCCAGCGAGGTTGCGCTCGCGATCCGAACGGCATCGGAGGCGTCGACCAGAGCCCGAACAATCAGGGCGCGGGCGGCGAGCGGATCGTCGAGCGGTGGCGAGAGACGAATCCACTCGGCTGCTAACCGGCGTTGGGCCGGTGCCGGATCCAAGAGCCATTGACTGCGCAGTTCGGCTCGTCCGGACTCCTCCAGGTGAACGAACGCGAAATCGTCAAAGTCCAGGAGAGCCAACTGCCGGTTGGTGGGCGGCAGGGAGCGAACCGCGCGAGATGCCGCGATCAGTGCTGCCTGGGCGGCCAGAGGATCCTCCTGGCGGGAGAGGGCTTCGTCCGCCGCTCTCAATTCGTTGAGTGCCGCCAAGCTCAGTTGGCCCCGGTGCTTGCGCAGGAGGTCGAGGACCCCTGGCGCCCCGGGGTGTTCGGCGAGGTACAGGTCAAGACCGGCCAACGCCTCGGCTGGTTGTCCGAGTTCGAAGGCCTTGGCCGCCTGCTGGAGCGGGTCGGTGGGGGGCTCTTGGGCCCCGAGGGCTTTGGAGCCCAAGGGAGCGAGCAACAGCCAGCAGAAGGCAATCGGGGAGAATTTCATCACGGTTCTCTAGGCTCTTGAACGGCTTTGGTTGCGTCTCGTGTGGGGGAGTTTTCCGCGCGCTGGCTGCCGGGCTCCTCCGGGGGGGCAGGTTCGGGCAGGGTCAGGCTCGCGGGGCCGTCTCGAGCCGTGACGTGGACCAAAAACCCCCGTCGCGAGTACTCCTCGGCCATCGGTGGCGAGCCGGACACGCTGACCCAAAGCCGGGCAGGGCGCAAGTCCTCGAGCTCTTGGACGACAGCCGATCCGAATGAGCCATGGTGGGGAGCGACCAGGAGCCTTGGCTCCTTGGGCAACCACCCGCGCCGGAGCTCTTCGCCTAGGCCGTCGCTGACCGCATCGCCTGAGAGCACGAAGGTCTGGCCCCCGATGGCGCCGACCAGACTTCGCGATCCCTCGTTTCCGGGCCGGGACAGGCCTCGAACCAGGCTGAGGTGGAGCGGTCCACCCTGGAGTTCGAGGTCCAACCGGCCGTTTTCAAGGTCGATCCGCCGGGTGCTCTTGGAAAGATGCAGCGCGTGCTCTTTGAGCAGCGCCCCGGCGTGAAGCTTGGTCACGAAGCGGCTGGCTACCCACGGGAGCGCTTTGCGGTGATCCGCGTCGGTGTGACTTCCAAGGGTGATCACGGAACCCGGATCGAGTTGTCGCAACAGGGGACCGAGGGCGCGGCGCGCCACACCGGGTCGGTCGCGCGAACCGGCATCGAAGACCAGCGCCGGCAGACCCGGAGCGTTGAGCACGAAGGCCGAACCGTGACCGACGTCGAGCATGTGAAGGTTCAATCGCCGGGCGGTTGCCTCGTGGGGAGCGAGCACACAGGCGAACGCAAACGCACTGGCGCGGGTGAAGCGGACGTTGGTCCGAATCAAAGCGATAAAACTCAACCCTGCGGCGAGGACCAGCAGCCAAAGCGGACGCGGCGGCAGCGCGAGCGGCGTCCAGGGCAATTTGTCGAAGGCTCGCAGGATCCCGAGCGCGACACTCTCGAGACCGTGGGCGGCAGCCGCCGGTCCAGAAACTTCAAGCAGCGCGGTGATCCACAGGAGCGGCATCCACACCAGGACGATTGGAGTGAGCGCCAGGGTCGCGAACGGCCCAACCCACGAGAACTCCCCAAAGAACCCCCAAACCAGCGGTGCGGTCGCAAGGGTCGCGCCGAGCGAGGCAGCGATTCCGAGTCGGGCCCATCGGCCAAGTCGCCGGATAAGCAGTGCGGCCCACAGACGCGGCCGCGAGCGAACCCAAACCAAGTCCGCGAGCGGCTCGGAGCTGTCCGAGCGGCCACCGGGCAGAACCCGCGCGACCGAAACGGCTCCGAGGGCGATGCCAGCGGTCGCCGCGAAGGACATCAGCAGACCGGCTTCGCCCGCGGCCAGGGGGGCGGCCAGGGCACTCAAAGTAAGGGCCAACCCAAATGCGCTGGACAGGTTCGCTTGTCGCGCGGGTGCGCGGAGCCCAGCAGCCGGACAGCGGCGCCGATCTCGAAAGAGCCCGGCGAGAGAAAACAACGCGGCTGCCAGGCCCGCTCGCGAAACGGGAGACGATCCGCCGGCCAAGGGAACGAACACCAAGCAAGCTCCTGCGAGCAGGACGAAGCGCAACCGGTGGATTGCACCGCGGCAAACACCGCCGATCGTGAGGATTCGGCTGGTGATTGCGAGCAGCGGAGCCAAGCAGGTCAACACAAAGACGCCGACGTGAAAGCCGCTGAGCGCTAGCAAATGCCGCGTTCCGGTTCGGGTAAACAGATCGGCCAGATTCGAATCCAGCTGCGAGCGATCTCCCACGAGCAGGGCGCGACCCAGCCCGCGCGCGGGCTGCCCGGAGACCTCGGTGAGGGTGCGATCCAAACGACGGGCCAAGGCTGCGCGCAGGGGCGCGATGCGATTTGTCAACCGGTCGCTCCACCCGCGGGCCGGTGCTAGCCGCACGCATTCGTCGGGTTGAACCAGCCGAACTTCCCGGCTGCTGCGCAGCGGGCTGGACGCATCGATCGGTCCCCTTGCCCAGGGGCGTCGCTCTCCGGGAGGGAGCAGTTTGATGAGCTCGTCCGCGCGCGGGCGGGGACCTGCGAACGTCAAGAGGCTTCCCGCGGCAGGTTGAGCGAGGCTGGACGCCGAGCCCTGGGTGTCCAATCGGCCGGTGCGCGGGCCGGTCGGCCGGAAGCGACCGACCCCTGCGGGCTCCGCATATGAGTTGTTCGCTTTGGAGGACGAAATCCGGTCCAGTTCGCCAGCGGCTCGCCAGGCACTGGAGCCAGCTGCCAAGGCCAAGGCGATACCGAACCCGCCGGGCCGCATCCAGTTCCCTTGGAGGGGCCAGCCACGGAAGATCCCGGGGCTCGCCAGAAATCGACAAACCCCGGCCAGCGCTAGGGTGCAGACCACCAGCAGGGCCCCTGCGACGCGAGCCCGATCGGCCCCTGAAGCGAGCGCGATCCACTGACCGGCGCACAGGGCCAAGCCGAGCGCGAGCAAGGGCGCCGGGGCCACCCGAGCGCTGGGGGAGCCTCCGACCTGGGCCCGGTCGGGTGTCGCGGCGGGGGGGCTCGCGCTGGGAGAGAAGTTGGAAGTCGACATGCAGGGCGGTCTTCGGGCAAGACCCAGCCCGGTGGACGTTCGGCCTCAAGCTCGGTTACCGCCTGACGCTCAGCCGGCGCCGAATCAGCAACCCGGCCCGTCCGGACAGACCAGCCGTCCGAGGCCGTACACTCTCCGCCGCGATGTCCGACTCTCGACCCGTCCACGCGCTCTTCCCGGGCACGTTCGATCCTCCGACACTCGGCCATCTGGCCCTTGTCAGGCGGGCGCTCGAGCTGTTCGATCGTGTGACCGTCGCTTTGGCGGCTCACCCCACGAAACGCACCCTGTTTGCGATCGAAGAGCGCGAGCAGCTGCTGCGTGAGTGTCTCGCGGGTGAAGAGCGGGTGTCCGTGGTTCGTTTTGATGGATTGGTCGTCGAAGGAGCCCGCGAACACAGCTGCGATGTGATCGTGCGCGGCGTCCGCTCGGGCACCGATTTCGACTACGAGGTCACCTTGGCGCGCAACAACCGAGCGATGCTCCCCGCGCTGGATACCGTGCTGCTGGTTCCCGACCCGGCGGTCGCCCACGTCACGAGCACGATCGTCCGCGAGGTCGCGGCCCTCGGCGGTGACCCGAAGCCCTTCGTCCCTTCACCTGTGGCCAGCGCTCTTGCGGCCAAGTTCGCCTGAGGGGTCGTCCCTCCGGTTTTCTCCTCTGATGCTCCCATGTCCGAACGCACCCGCGTCCACTCTGACTCCGCTCCGGCGGCGATCGGCCCGTACTCCCAGGCGATCCGCGACGGCAACTTGCTGTACTGCTCGGGCCAAGTCGCCCTCGACCCCCAATCCGGTGAGTTTCACGCCGGCACCGCCGCCGAGGAAGCCGAGCACTGCTTGCGCAACCTGACCGCCGTGCTCGAAGCCGGCGGTGCGTCCACGTCAACCGTGCTGCGCTGCACGGTCTACCTGGTCGACATGGCCGATTTCGCGGCGGTCAACGAGGTCTACGCCCGCACGTTCGGCGGCGATACCCCTCCGGCTCGCGCTTGCGTCGCAGTCGCTTCGCTTCCGAAGGGCGCGCGCGTCGAGATCGACGCGATCGCTCGCTGCAGCTCCTGATCCGCGAGAAATTCCCATGGCTGTTGCCGCCGGCATCGTCGGACTGCCCAACGTAGGCAAGTCCACCATCTTCAACGCTATTACGGCTGCGGGCGCGGAGAGTGCCAACTACCCGTTCTGCACGATCGAGCCCAATGTTGGAATCGTGGACGTGCCCGACGTGCGGTTGAGCCAAATCCACAGCCACATTGCGACGGACAAGGTGCTGCCAGCCAGTGTGAAGGTGGTCGACATCGCCGGACTGGTCAAAGGGGCTTCGGAGGGCGAAGGGCTTGGCAACAAGTTCCTCGGCAACATCAAGGAGACCGACGCGATCTTGCACGTCGTACGCTGCTTTGAGGATTCGGACATCGTGCACGTGCATGGAACTGTCGATCCCAAGACGGACATCGAGGTGATCGAGCTTGAGCTCGCCATGGCGGACCTCGAAACCTTGAACCGGGCCCATGAGCGAGTTTCAAAGAAGGCGCGCTCCGGCGACAAGGATTCGATTTTCGAGCGCGACACCTTCGACCGTGCGCGCACGGTTCTTCAGGACGGATCGCCCCTGCGGGCAGCGCAGTGGGACGACCGCGAAGTCGAAGCTCTCCGGCCGTTGTTCCTGATCACCTCCAAGCCCGTCTTGTACGTGGCCAACGTCTCGGCCGATGGCCTGGCGGGGGACTCGCCGCATGTCGCCGCGGTCCGCGAGCACGCCGAAGCCTCCGGGTCGGGTTTGGTCGTTCTGTGCGGCGACATGGAAGGCGAAATCGCTGCGCTGGATCCAGAAGACCGCGTGGAGTTCATGACCGAACTCGGACTCAAAGAGTCGGGGCTCGAGCGGCTGGCTCAGGCCACCTACGAGCTGCTCGGATTGCAGACCTTCTTTACCGCGGGCGAGAAGGAGATTCGTGCCTGGACGATTCGCCAGGGCTGGACGGCTCCGAAGGGAGCCGGCGTGATCCACACTGACTTCGAAAAGCTGTTCATCCGCGCCGAGGTTTACTCGGTGGGGGACCTCTCAGATTTGGGGTCGGAGGCGGCGATCAAATCGGCGGGCAAGCTGCGGGTGGAAGGCCGCGACTATGTGCTTCAGGACGGGGATGTTTGCCACTTCCTGATTGGGAAGTAACCGGGCTTGCCGGCCGGCCCCGGGGCTGCACCCAGGGTCGCCCTCGCTATGTGTTTGAAGTGTGACGGGGCGCCCCCAGCCCGCCTGGGAGCCCCCTGAAGGCCCTGGAACCGGGAGGATCCTTCCTAGGCTTGGCTGCGCGGGGGTACCTTCGGAATCCGCCTCTCTGAGCTTTTCCGGAGGCGCCCTTCTCCCTTTCCGAGTCTCCGATGCGTTCGCCCCAATCGCTTCCGTTTCGGGGTTCCGGTTCCGCCCTTGCCCGGCGGATCGGATCCCTAGCGGTGCTCGGCTCGCTTCTTTTGGTTCCCCCGTCCCACGCGGCCCCCCTGGCCGCGATCTCGAACACTCCCCAAATCAGCAGCCAGGCCGCCGGTCCGAAATTGATCGCCCGGACTCCGCTGCCCAAGTCGCGGGTTCAGCCCGTCGTGCCTAACTTTCTGCAACCGGAGTTCAGCCACGAGCGGTTGGTCGTCAAGTTTGCCGACTCCTGGAAAGCCCGCGCGCAACCCGACGGCAGCTTGGTTTCGCTGGCCGGATTTTCGATCACGAATGTGGTTCAGATAGCGGGCACAGCGGGTCTCGGCTTTCAGCCGCTGATCGATCTGGAACCCGCCCGCGTAGCCGCTCTCGAACAGCGCGCCGCGGCACTATCGGGTCACGAGCAGCCCGATCTGCTCGGCATGGTCTACCTCGACGGGCCAGATGTTCAGCCCGGCGAATTGGTCACCCTCGGCAATCAGATGCTCCAACTCCCCTACGTGGAGTTCGTCTATTTGGCTTCCGTTGGGACCGCGCCGCCCGGCGACATCGCTCCGGCGACGGGCGACTTCACGCCCAACCAGCAAAACTACGTCAGCACCGAGCCCGGCCATGGATTCGAGGTCGAGGCGGTCGCACCGGGGCATGGTCTCCGCCTGTCGGTCTGCGAATACGGCTGGATCTACAGCCATGAAGATCTGGTTGACGTGGATTTGAATCCGGAGCCGGGCCAAACCCCGGAGGCGTTCGTCTCGGCGAACGACTTCGACGACCATGGCACGGCTGCCATCGGCATCCTCGCATCGGTGGCCAACGACTATGGCGCCACGGGGGTTGCCGGCGGCATCGACTACTTCACCTATCCGGAGTTCACCGTTGAAGCTGGCCCGCGCCGCGTGGAGTGCATCGCAGCGGCGATCGCGGACAGCCAGCCAGGCGACATCGTGTTGCTTGAGATGCAGACTTCCGCGGGATTCGTCCTCAACTTTGTTCCAGCCGAATTCGACCCGGCGGTGTTCACGATTGTGAAGGTCGGAACCGATGCAGGCGTCGTCATCGTGGGCGCGGCCGGCAACGGCAATCAGGATCTCGACTCGCCCACCTTCGAGGACTATCGGGCGATGGGGGATTCGGGCGCGATTTTGGTTGGGGCCGGGAGTTCCGACTCGCATCACCAGAAGCTCCCCTTCAGCACCTTCGGTTCACGCATTGATGTTCAGTCCTTCGGGCAGGATGTGTTCACCCTGGGCTACGGCGACTTTGCGCTGCTCGGAGGCGATACGGATCAGTCCTACACCGCCTCGTTTGGCGGCACCAGCAGCGCCTCGGCGCTGGTGGCCGGAGCCTGCGCTGTCTTGCAGAGCCGCGCGCTCGAGCTGTTCGGCCAACGGCTCACGCCGGCGCAAATGCGTGCGGCGTTGAAGCAAGGAGCGCGGCCCCAGGGCATCGAATCCGGCCCGCCCGGCGCTCCGAATCCGATCGAGCCCGAGCAACCGATCGGCCCCTTCCCCGTCCTTCCAGAAGCCGTGGCCGCACTTGGCGACAGTCCGTGGATGGACCTGGATCTGGGCCTCGCCGGCTCGTTTGGGATCCCCAGCCTGTCGGCCCAAGGCACCGGTAAGCCCGGGACGCCCTACGCCTTGGTGCTCGAAGGAGCGCTACCCGGCGCTCAGATGGCCCAGGCGATTGGCCTTTCGACCGCCGGCGTGGGCCTGCTGGGGGGGACCCTGGTGCCGAGCCCCGACTTCATTTCCTTCGGCCACATGGCAGATGGAAAGGGGAATTACCTGGGTACCGGAGAATTCAAATCGACCGCGGTTCCCGGCCTAGAGATTTTCCTCCAGTTTTGGGTCCTGGACCCGGCGGGTCCCGAGGGTTGGGCTGCGACAAACGGCTTGGCTATTCAGATCCAGTAGCCGGTCCTAGGATCGGATGAAACGCCGAGGGCCTGACTCTTCGGCCAGCTCCGCTTCGGCGACCGCTGCTTCGATTCGAATTTTGACGAGAACCCACCATGACTGAACCCGCGCTGCTCGACCCCGATCGCCTGGTGCCTTCCGGGTGGGCAACCCACACTCCCGATCCCCAGCGCGGCGAAGCGTGGCGCCAGTCCCATCATGCGATTCGATTGGTTTCCAACGTCTCTGGCATGTGGGGTGAGCCCACGGCGTCGGGGAGTCATTTGGCCTTGCGTTGGCACAGCGGAGCACGCGCTCTGGTCGGCCCGGAGATTCGCGGTTCGGGGACCAACTTCCGTGTGGGATACCGCTTCGCGGATCCGGCGTTCTTGCTCTGCGATACGAGTTTCGCGACGCTTCAGCAGTTCGAGATCGGCGGGCGCAAACTGACCGAAGCGCGCGGTTGGTTGTACGAACGCGCCGAGAAGTTGGCCGGCGGATCCGCTCGGCACGACCTGCAGGCCCAGCCGCGTCTGGGGCTCCATCCGATCGAGGAAGGCGCAGCGTTCGGGGATGCCTGCCCGGATGGATTTCGGTCGGTGGGGCGGGCCTATGCCAATGCGCACCACGTCTTGGGCTTGTTGCGCGCTGAGTTGGATCAACACGACGCGTCGATCGTTTGCAGGCCCGAGTGCATGGGCATGTCTTGCTCGCTCGAGGTCACCGACGACGACGGCGACGAGCGCCGGCTGCGCGTGGGTCTTTCCCCCGGTGGCGACCGCCGCGAATTTGCGTACTGGTTCGTGGAGCCGCTCCCTCAGGTGACGGTCGCCCCGGCCGAAGCGCTGTCGATCGGCCAGTGGATCACGAAGGGCCCGCTGGTCGCGGCGCTCGACCACACGGAGGTCACCGAACTGGCGAACGGCGCAGATCAGGCGCGGCGGGTAGCGAGTTTCCTCTGTGAAGCGATTGCGGCCCTGAATTAGCCCCCTAAGGCTCCGAGCTCCTCGAGCCGAGCCCCGGTTACCGGAGGTAGTCGTCCCAGGCGATGCCGAGCGACGGATCCGTGAGCTGACCGGGATCCGGCGTGAGCAGGCGGGAAATCTCCTTCGAGATGCGATAGACAGCCTGCCCAAAGCCGTCGATCACGAGGGGATCCTCCCCAAGGCCACCGGCGAGAAGGCGTAGCTCCAGCGGCGGACCCTCCAAAGGCTCCAGCGTGAGCACAGCTTCGGGGTTGTTCGCGCGCGCCACATCGACGGTACGCGGGTCGACGCACTCGGTGGCCTGGGCTTGGACCAAGAACAGCGTGTAGCCGGTGCTGAGGATTTGGTGGGTGTTGACCGGCGGGCCGGGCTCGCCCTGGACACGCAGTTGGTAGATCGGCGCGGGCGGTTCGCCATTGGGTCCGACTTCGCCGGCGGACGAGAGGGTCATCTCAAATCCAGTTCCGTCCGAGCGGTCCAAGAAGATGCGACGGATCCCGCTGCGTGTGCCGGGCCAGCCGCCGGGCACGAGCCGACGTTCGAGCAGCGGCGGTCGATCCCCGCGGGGAGCCCGCCGGGGCGCGTCCGGCGGCGGGGGCGGGTCGGCGAGCAAAGCGCGCAGGTCGCGGTCGAGTTCTAGAATCTCATTCGAGCCGACCAAGCGTGCGTAACAGCCGGCGCTTCCCGTGGCCGAAGCGCCGGGAATCGAGCCGCCCAGCTCGATCGACCACAAAACGTCGCGATCGTCGTCGGCAAGGAAGCCGGGACCGTGCAGCGACAGCAAGGTTCGGCTGGCGGTGTCGAGTCCGAAACTTGCAAGTTGGGTGTTTTCGAACGCGTTGGCTTGCAGGCTCACGATGCGCGAAGCCCGGCCGACGGCTTCCATCAGGCCGAGGATGCGTCCCTCCGAGGCGATCGCGCCGAAGTGTTCAGGGCAGCGCCAGAGTCCACCGGACCGGGCATAGGAGAATTGGGATCCCCGTCCGGTGACCAGCCCGAGAGCGGCGACGGGGAGGCGTTCGCCTTCTGCTGGAACCCACTCGCTTTGGCCGGGAACAACCAGGGGTTCGACGACGAGCGCGCCCGCGCGACTTGTTTCGCGGGAGCGCTCGCGCGCGTCGGCAGCTACGTGCAGGCCAGTAGCGGTGAGGGCCAATCCAGCCGCGAGGAGGAACGGTTGAACCTTGCTCACGCGCGAATCCTCCGCAGCGAGCCAAGTGCGGCCAAGAGCAGCAGAGTCAGGGGGCCGGCGAGCAGGACGGCCCCGCGCCAGATCAGACGTGAGTCTTCGGGCACGAGGTCGAGGCCGGGCGGGACCGAGCGGCGACCGGTGAGCGCGGCGAGGCCCGGCGGCAGGGTTTGGTGGGCTGCGGCGGCGACCAGCAGGCGGTCGCCGCGCGAGTCGGGCCGCAGCAAGCGCTCGTTGTCGAATGCAGCGGAGTTTCCGATCAGGACCAGCTCGCCCGCACCGGGTTCGGGCGGAAGCGGGGGAAGTTCGCCCTCTGCGCGATCGACCAGGTCGGAGGGCGGTTGCGGGAAGCTACCGCGAACGCGAACCAGGAGCGGCGCACGGCTGACGGAGTCGACGCCGGCGGGTAGCGCAACCGAGGTGGATTCGGATGGGCCGGCAAGCACGTCGCTGGGCAAGAAGCCGCCCTCCCAGGCGTAGTTCCAGGCGGACGCCGAAGTGGTCGCGAGGACTTCGGCGGTGAGGCCAACAGCCGCGAGTTGGGCTTCGTCCAAGAACACGCGATTCGGGAACGGAAAGCGTAGGTCGCCGACGCCGGCCAGCAGTGGGTCGTCGCTTTGGTTGGCGACCACCGCGCGAATCAAGGCCGGCAGAGACGAGTCTTGCCGCTCGTAATCGCGGGCGCGCGGGTCGCGGTTGACCTGGGTGAGGACCTGGGAGGTGTAGTTGAGACGGTCGAAAAGCACGTCGCGCGCGAGCACCAACCCGATGCCCGGGAAGTACAACTGCTCGAGGTCGCAAAACTGCGGCCGGGGCCACCAGACGGTCTCGAAGTCGCGGCCGCGGTGTTGTTGGGGGATCAGTTGGAAGTGCTGAGCCGCGAGGAAGGCCTTTCCGCCGCCGGTTAGGTGCAGAGCGAACGCTTCGAGCATGCGCGCGAGCGGTCGCCTTGGCTGGAGCCAAAACAGGCTGTCCGCATTCTCTGGAACGTCGGCGCGAGCCGAATCCACGTGGACCACGTCGAATCCGGCGAGTTGGAGCGAGGCGCGCGCCAGGCTGAAGATGTCGGTGCCGGTGGGGGCGAAGCGCTGGAGCTGCAGGTACTCACTGTGGGCTTCGGCCGGTGTCAGACGGGGCGTGTCGGTGGCCATCGCGATGCGCGGCGGCGCGTTCCCAGCGAGCCGCCACAGGGCGAACCCAACTCGGAACTCGAAATCCTCGAAGGCCAGCGCATCGGGAAAGTCCAGGCGCTCCGTGCGGTTCCCCGCGGTCAGCTCGAGCGACGACCTGAAGTCGATCACGCGGGTGATCTCTCCCTCGCCCACAACGGCCCGTAGGCGCGGGGCGCGCTGTTCGTCGACCGAGGCCCAATCGGGTGTGGGGGCCCAGCTCGCGCTGCTGGAAGTGCCAAGCAGCACGTCCAACCGTTCGCGAGCGGCCCGCGCTGGGGCTCGCAGATTTGGCGGAAGGTCCGTGGTGGGGGAGACCAGCCAGGCGGCTTGCAGCGGATTTTCCGCGGCGACCTCGGCGAGCAGATCCACGTTGACGCCAGCCGGCTGGGACAGCGCGTCGGCGGTCAGGTCCAAGACGGGTCCGCGCACCCGTCCAAGGGCGGCGCCAAGCGCGGGCACCGCGAAAGCGATCGCCACAGCGACGAGCGCCGTGACCCCCAAGCGAGCGCCGCCGCGACCGGAGCGACCGCGGGCTCCCAGGCCGCCGGTGGCGACGAACAGGCCAGCCAGGGCCGCCGGTCCGAGCCCCAGAACCAACAAACGCCAGATGCGCTCCGCGCTCGGGGACACCGGATCGATGCGAGCGGGGCGCGGGACTTCAGCGCGCGACGCCACCAACCTGGCGGGCGAAGCGAGTTGGCCGACCAGCAGCGAGAGCAGGTCGCGATGGACGTAGCCTTCGAGGTCTAGAAACTCGTCGGAGAACGGTTTGGGACTCGCGGCGACAAAGGCGCGGCCGTGCAGCGATCGCGCGGGCTCGAGCGCGACCAACAGGGCTTCTTTGGGCAGCGCCCGGTGGCGCTCGCGGTCCAGGGCCGCGAGCCGAACCGGTTCGAACGGTCCAGCGCCGGCCAGTTCGGGAACTGTGTAGCTAGCTTCGGAGCTGGTCGCAAGCACCTTGGCCTGGACGCCGCTTTCGAGCAACGAAGCACCGTCGAGTCGTAGGGCGGTGGGGCTGGGGAACAGGATCGAGCCTGAAGGCGCCGGCTCGAATCCGCGGAAGTCCTGATTCGGACCGATGCAGCGCGCGAGGAACGGCAAGCGCGTGGCCTGACCCTCTAGCATCTGCGCTTCGCAGCGCTCGTCGAACAACGGACTCTCGAGGGCGCGCAGTCCAAAGCGCGCGAGCACGCGGTCCGCGTCGAACCCGCTGGGTTCGATGCGCAGGGCCGCTTGCCGTCCGGCGCCCGACGCGTCTGGGGTCATCCCAAGCGTCGAGCGCCTGGCGCTGCCGGCCAGCAGGACGCCGACCCCCCGCTCGCGCAGTTGGTCCAGCGCTTCCAGGGCCTCCTCGGGCGGCGAGCCAGGCTCCATCCAAACCAACACATCGGCCGCGAGATCAGCGGCCAACGCGTTGCCATCGACTCGCAGGAGCTCGCCGCGCGCTCCGAGATAGCTCGCGAGCTGTTCGTAGCCGGATTCTGGAGCCGCAAGCGCGAAGCGCGGCCGGGGAGGACTCTCCAGCGCGCCGAGGTGTTCGAGGATCAGGCCCTTCAGCGCCGGCAGGGTTTCGCGATCGATGCCGTCGAGCACGACGCGGCCGGTGGCGCCCAACTGGAGTTCCAGGGACGAATACACCTCGCGCTCGCTCCAGCCGTCCTTCGAGACGCTGCGCACACGAATCGGCGAGATACCGCGCTGGGAAGCGAATGTCTGAAGCTCTTCCTTCGATTCGGGATCCGCGTGTCGCCAGCTCACCCGTGCGGTCGAAGCGGTCTGTTGAGCGGCTTGCTCAAGCGCCTCGAGCAGCTCGAGGACGCCGCGCTCGACCTGCCGCATGGACGACGGCATTCGTTCGCGGCTCGAGACCCAATAGGTCAGCGTCACGTCCCGGTCGAGCTCGGCCAGGCGCTGCCGATCGACCGAGGTCAGCTCGGTCTGCCGGTTCTCGGCGAGCTCCACGCGCGGGCCCGCGAACGCGCGCGAGGCTTCGATCGCGCACCAGATTCCCAAGCCGAGCAGGAGCGCCAGCCACAGTGCGCTGCGTTTCATCCGCGTTTGCGCTCTAGGTGGAACGCGGCGCCCAGCAGGAACAGCAGCGTGGCGCCGCCCAAGTAGGCCACTGAGGACAGTTCTAGGATGCCGCGAACGAACGCCTCAAAGGGCGGCAGGAGCGAAACGCGCTCCAGCAAGAAGGTGCCGGCCGAGAAGTTCTCGGCGAGACCGTCGAGGATCGCAGCCACGCGTTCGTTGCCCACCAGCACCAAGGCGAAGGCCACCAGGCTGGTCAGGACAAAGGCGACAATTTGATCCGAGGTCAGAGCTGAAACAAACAAGCCGAGCGCGAGGATCACCGACCCGAGGCCGAAGGCTCCCAAATAGCCGCCCAGCAGCCGGCCCGCGTCCGGATCGCCCAGGCGGAACAGCAAGAAGGGGATCGGCAGCGTGCAGGCCAGGAACACGGCGTAGAGCACAAGGGCTGCACCGAACTTGGCCAGTACGGCCTGCAGGGGCCGGATGGGAAGCGTCAGCAGCAGCTCGATGGTGCGCGTTTTCGATTCCTCGGCGAACGACCGCATGGTCACCGCCGGGAGGAAGACGCACAGGAGCAGCGGCAGCGTCTCGAAAAACGGAGTCATGTCGGCCAGGCCGACCAGGAAGAACTCGTTCATGAAAATCGAGTTCGCGAGCAGCGCGAACGCGATCGCGTAGACGTAGGCGATCTTCGAATCGAAGATCGCGCCGACTTCACGGGCAAAGATCGCGCGCGTGGATCGGAACATGGAGGGCACGCCAGAATCAGCCACGTCGCCCTCCGCGCAGGGAAGCCTCGCGGCCTTCGCTTCCGTCGACGATCGAGAGCACCACCGCTTCCAGGTCGGTGCCGTCCTTGTCGGCGCGAGCACGGAGCTCATCGATGCGTTCGTCGGCGAGCAGCCGCCCGTGACCAAGAATGATGACGCGCTCGCAGATGGCAGCGACTTCGGACAGGACGTGACTCGAAAACAGGACGGCTCGCCCTTCGGAAAGCTCGCGGAGAAAGTCCCGGAAGGCCACCACTTGCAATGGGTCGAGACCGTGGGTGGGTTCGTCCAGCAGGATGACGCTCGGATCGTGGATCAGGCTGCCGGCGAGCCCGATCCGCTGACGGTAGCCCTTGGAGCACTGGTGGATTCGCAGGCCCACGACGTCTTCCAGGTGAGTGGCTGCGATCGACCAGTCGAGCCGTTCGGTGAGCCGTGCTCCGCTCAGTCCACGGGCCTTGCCCATGAACTCAAGAAACGTGCGCACGCGCATGTCCTCGTACAGAGCATTGTGCTCGGGGAGATACCCGAGCGAGGATCGCACCCGCAGCGGGTCGCGCACCACGTCGAAGCCGCACACCTCGGCCCGGCCCGCGGTGGGGGGCAGCCAGGTGGAGATCATCTTGAGGACGGTCGACTTGCCGGCCCCGTTGGGCCCGAGGAAGCCAACGATTTCGCCTGGGGAGACCTCGAAGGAGACGTCCTGGACAGCCGGAACGCCGGCGTAGCGTTTGGTGAGAGATTCGACGCGGATCATGGGAAGGCGGCTGAGGATACCGGGCGCTCGGGCCGCAGGAGATTGCGACTCACGAGGCTTGTCCAGACCTGGGCCGGTCCCGGCGAGCTCGGGGGGCTCCGGATCGGCTTTTGCGCAGGAAGAGGGCGCAATCCCAAGCGAGTCCGTGCGATCAGTATCCTAGATCGCTCTGTTCTCGACCCCGCCTGCCCCTATGAGAAACCGCCTCCTCACGCTCGGTGTCCTTGCCCTCCTCGGTCCGCAGGGCAGCTCGCAGAGCCTGTTTGGGACCGGCTGTCCGGGGTCCTCGGGAACTGTGCCGAGCCTCGCGCTCGGTTCGGGGATCAAGCCCGGCCTGCCGTTCGCTGTGGAGGTGCACGGAGCTCCCTCGACTCTGGGGGTCCTGCTTCTAGGCCTGAACTCTGAGACTTTTGGGGGCCTGGCCCTTCCGTTCGATCTCGGTGCCGCCGACCCCGGACTGGCCGGCTGTGCGCTCCAGCTGGCGCCCCTGCTTCAGGTCCCGGTCTCCCTGGATAGCAGCGGGCTTGGAACGCAGACCTTCGAGGGATGGCAGGTAGGACTCGAGGTCTTTTGGCAGGTGTGGAACGTCGATGTGATCACGGGTGACCCGAATTTCCTCGGCGGATTCTCGCCGGGCTACGCCGTGACCAGTACGCCGGTCAGTGGCTTGCAGTTCCGGCACGCATTCGCGACCACTTCCCCGAGTACGACAGCCAGTGACCTGGTCACCTACGACCTCGACGGCGATCTGGCTTTGGATCTCATCAGCGGTCATCCCAGCAGCGATGAACTGTGGGTTGTTCGGCTCGATCCGAATGGCCATCCGGAGCCCGCCGAGCGGGTTCCGGTAGGGGACACGCCGGTGGCGGTGGTTGCGGGCGATTTCAACGGGGACGGGCACGGCGATCTGGCGAGCGCGAACCAGGAGTCCGATGACGTCACGATTTGCCTCGGCCTAGCCGGCGGCGGATTCGACTCCGGGATTTCCTACCCGGTCGGGGATCGTCCGAGCTCGCTCGCTGCCGGAGACTTGGATGGGGATGGAGTTCTCGATCTGGTCTTTGCACTCGAGTTTGCCGACGCTCTCGCGGTTCGGTTCGGCGTTGGCGACGGTTCTTTTCTTCCAGTGGTGAACCTGGCGTTCGAGCAGGATTCCGAACCGATCCGGGTGACTCTTGAGGATCTGGACCAGGATGGGGTGCTGGACATCGTGATGGTCAATCGCGGAACAGACGAGTTCGTGGTCCTGCTTGGATTGGGGGGCGGTTCGTTTCAGGTGCTTCCGGGAGTGTTCGCGGGGCCCGGCCTCACGGACTTTGCCATCGGAGATCTCGACGAAGATGGCCGTCTCGATTTGGCCAGCTCCCATAGCACGGGCCGAGTTCGTATCCGCTGGGGACGTGGGGATGGGACCTTCTCGGCGGGGGCCACGATCGTTCTTGACGACCCCTTTGGCTTCGGAGAGCCCCAAGCGCTGGCGATCGCGAAGATCGATGCCGACGACCGCCTAGACATTTTTTGTTCGGTGACGGCCGGGCCGTTTGACAGCACCCGTGATGCGTTTCTGATCCGGGGGCTTGGGGCCCAGTCCTTTTCGGCACCTCAGAATGTCTTTCTATCCACCGAGCTTGGTGGGGAGATTGCCCTGGCCGACCTCGATCGGGATGGGCACTGCGATCTAGCGGCCGTTGGATTCCTGGCTGCGACGCCGGGTATTTCCATCGTCCGCGGCGAAGCCACCGGATTTCCCTCCGTAGATGGACTGTCGAAGCTCTACAGCCTGCCCCCTGCCGTGGGCGACTGGAACGGCGACGGCAGAGCCGACCTGGCGAGCATCGACCCGGTGACTCCCCTGTGCGAAACTCGCGTTGAAGTACGGTTGCAGCATGCCGAGGATCCGACGATTTTATCGATCACGGACACCGACCTGTGCTTCCCGCGCCAACTCGAGGGCGCCGATCTGGACGCGGACGAGCACGCAGATCTGCTGATCCTGACCGATCCAAGCGATGCTCCGAGCTCCCTCGAGCCTGGCTTCGTCCAGCGACTCTACGGCCGCGGGGATGGCACGTTCGATGTGGGAACTCCCGTTCAAGTGACCCCTGGAGATGGACGTCTTCCCCTCCGCTTTGTCCTGCAAGATTTCGGTGCAGACCCACGTCCGGACTTGGCTGTTCTCGACTCGCAGGGGTGGATCTCGATCCTGCTTGCTGGTTCTGGCGATAGCTTCCAACTCACGCAGGAGTTTCCGGCAACGACTCCAAGTTTGAGTGGGCCCGGGCTGTATGCCACCGACGCCGACGGCGACGGGAATGGAGATCTGCTTGTTCTTGGACAGGCCGAG
The DNA here is from genome assembly GCA_964619265.1 of uncultured Planctomycetaceae bacterium. Lineage (GTDB taxonomy): Bacteria > Planctomycetota > UBA1135 > UBA1135 > CAZUCE01. The sequence continues at coordinate 21,340 of CAZUCE010000024.1, read as the reverse complement.
CTCCATGTGCTGATCGGGCGGGGCGACGGCAGCTTCGATCCACCTATCGTGGAGGCCGTCGCCACCTCGCTAGAGGACCTGGTCGCCCACGATTTCGACGGCGATGGTCTCGTGGATCTCGCCGCGATCCGGAGCGATCAGATCTTTCGTTACCAGGGGCTTGGCTCGGGCTCGTTTCAGCCACTGCCGATGCTTGCGCTCCCGAGCTTTCTCTCAACTCCTCAACCCTCGCTTCTCGAGCTAGGGGACTTCGACGGCGATGGGTGGATCGATCTCGTGGCTGGTCCGCGGGAAGGACATTTCGATCTGTTGAAAAGCCGCGGAGATGGGAGCTTCGAGCCGTCGCGCCGCTATGCACGCCTGGGGCGTTACCTCGAACCAGGAGACTTCGATGGCGACGGAGCCATCGACCTCGCAAGTCCGCAGGTCTTCCACCGCAACCTCCTGCTCGAAGATCGGTAAGCCTGCGCCTCTCTGGCACCGACTTATCGATCTTCGCGCGGGGCTAGCCTATTCCACTCTCCGCGCCGGCCTCACACCCAGGGAGCTGCCGCGGAAGGTCTCGGCGGCGTTGTTGCGATGGGAGGAGCGGGCGTCATCGCTGGTTCCGTGGTAGCTCCCGCCGCGAGTAACGCGCGAATTGGCGCCGTCGTTTTCGAACACTGGGTCCAAGACCGGCGAGCCCGAGACTTCCGGGCGAAGCGAATAGGCGGTGTCCCCGTAGTGGTCGAGACACCATTCCCAAACGTTGCCGCAGATGTGATGCAGCCCAAGCGGGTTTGGCTCAAAAGTGTGCACGCTGGCGTGGATCGTGAAGCCGTCGTTCAGCCAAGGGTCGAGGCGAACCCAGACCTCACCGCCGTGATGGGCGGCGTATTCGTCGGCCAGGTTTACGAATCCCTCGAGAGTCTGCGCGCTCTCTCCGGTGAACCACGGGGTTTGTGTCCCAGCCCGTGCGGCGTATTCCCACTGGGCCTCGGTTGGAAGCAGGAAGCCCAAGTTGCGAAGCAGTGTGTCGCACTCGTTCCACGAAACGCGTTCGATGGGGTGGAGCAAGCTCGGGGTTTCCGGCTTCGCAAACCAGACCGGGTCCCACGACCCACCGACGGGGTTGTAGAGGCTGGGATTGGTCTCAAGGGTGCCTCCAGAGGTGTAAAGCCACTGGCCCTGGGACATCTCGTACTTGGAGAGGAAGAAGGGCGTGAGGCGCACCCTACGAATCGGGCTTTCCGCAGAAGCTGCCTGCGGGTCGAAGTTGGGTCCATCCGGGTCTTCGGCTTGCGCGCCCATTGCGAATGTCCCGCCGGGGAGCAAAACAAAGACCAAGCAGGGATGCTGGGCGAGCACGAGAGAACCATCCGCAGCCCGGGTGGGCAGCTCGCCGGACTGGAGGTCGCCAAACTCCCAAAGGCCGCTCTTGGGGTCGGGGCCTAGGGGGACGAGGGCAAGCTGCGGCTCAAGCTGCAAGCCTCCGTACGCCGCGTGTTCAGCGATGGCGGCGGTGGCTTCGCTCCAGGAGACGGGAGCTTCCGAGATCATCCGTTCTTCGATCGTGGAAGCGAATTCAAGCCGGTAGCTCACGTTGCCGAACATGCCCTTGAGGCGTTCGATGCTGGAGAGCAAGCCCGAGAGCGTTTCGAACTGCCAGCGTTCGGCCGGTTCGGCATGCTCTAAGCGCTGCAGGAATGAGTCGGCCGCCACTTCCGAGCTGTCGCTCAAGATCGCCGCGCGGACGTGTTCGAGCGAGGTTTCGTGTAGGGCCTGTCGTTCGAACATCTCGGTTGCCCGGGTGAGCCAGTCCTTGAGGGCGGGAACCATCGCGGGCCGCATGGGCCACAGAGTCGAACCCTGTTCGAAGATCTCATCGACCAAGACGACGTCGGACATACGAGTCAGGCCAGCTAGTCGATCTTCCGATTCGGTGCGGGCCTCCGATTCCTTCTCGCGGGCTTGGGATTCCAGCGCGAGAGCCTTGGATTCTCGGTTCGCGAACTCAAGCACGCCGGCAAAACCCGTCGCGACCGCGACCAGGGCGATGCCTGCGCCGACGACCAGGCCGCGGTTGCGGCGCGCAAAGCGTTGGGTGCGGTACAGCGCGCTAGGGGGGCGCGCCGTGATCGGCCGGTGGGCTAGGAACCGCCGCAAGTCGGCGGCAAACTCGCTGGGGGATTCATAGCGCTGCGCTGGGTCTTTCGCGAGGGCCTTGCCCAAGATGGTCTCGACGTCGCCCCGTAGTTCGGTTCGGACCTTCCCGGCCCCCGGTACGTCTTCCTCGAGGATCTGGCGAATCGCGGCGCCCATCGAAAGCCCGGCGGTTTCGTGCGGGCGGCGACCGGTCACCAGTTCGTACGCGATGGCCCCTAGAGAGTAAACGTCGACGCGTTCCGTGACGGCTGGGCCTGCGCCGCCCAGTTGCTCGGGTGCCATGTAGCTGAGCGTTCCGATGAGCTGCCCTGAGCGTGTGAGCTCGGTTTCTACCAGCGTCGATTCGCCCGATACCCGAGCGACTCCAAAATCGAGCACCTTGGCTCGACCCGAGCTATCGACCAGCACGTTGCTCGGCTTCAGGTCCCGGTGGATCACGTGCTTTTCGTGGGCGTGCTGAATGGCATCGGCCACCTCCGCGACCAATTTGAGTCGCGCGTTCAGATCCAGGTTGGCCCGCTCCGCAAACGTGCGCAGATCCACGCCCTCAACCAGTTCCATGGCGAAGAACGGCTGCTCTCCGCGCCCCGCATCGAACGTCCCCGTTTCATGGATTTGGGCGATTCCCGGATGCTGAAGGCGCGCGAGGATTTCGGACTCGCGGCGAAACCGCCCGAGGACCGAGGGAGTGCTTAGCATCGGGTGAACCACCTTGAGCGCCACGCGCCGGCGGGGCTCCACCTGTTGGGCTTCGAAGACGATCCCCATGCCACCCTCGCCGATTCGGCGAAGCACCTCGTAGCGCCCAATTTGCTCCGGCTGCCAGCTCTGCGGGTCTTCTCCGGGAGGCGCGGCAAAACCCGCGAGCCGAGCCGCTTGTAAGTTCTCATCTGTGAACAGCCCCTCGCCTTGGGCGGCCAGTTCGGCCTGCGCGAGCAACTCCCGCAGTTCGACGGCGAGAAGCGACTGGGAATCTTCGAGAGCCCGCAGGATCTCGCTGCGTTCTCCTGAATCCACTTGGCGACAGCGATCAAAGAAGACGGCCAATTGGGCGTAGTGAGCCGGGTCCAGGTCAGAGGCTTCTTTCATCGTGGAGATCCAGGGGAGATCGCCGTGCTAGGTTTGGGTTGGCTTCGGGCAAGTGCAGGGACACTCGTCCTGGGCGGGTTAGCGAGGGGGGCTTCGAAGACTCGAAGAGCAGTAGCCCACGGAGCTCCACTTGTCAAAAACCGCGGGACAACCCATGCAACCTGGGCGATGAACCACGACATGGAGACGCAAAGTCCCCAGCGTTTCCCAGACTTTTTGGTCCTGCGCCTGTGGGCTCCCCGTGGTTAGATCTCAGACCAGGCCCAATGACCGTCGACCTCCCTGAAGACATCTCGGCTTTGCTGCAGGCTCATGTAGAGGGAAAACCCGATGCTCTGCACCGACTGCTGCCCTTGGTCTACGAAGAGCTTCGTCAATTGGCTCGTCAGGCGTTCTACCAGCAGAATCCGGCGCACACCCTGCAACCCACAGCGCTGGCCCACGAAGCGTGGCTCAAAATTTCCTCTGGCATGGAGCGAGTGAGTGGCCGAGAGCACTTCTTCGCCATAGCGAGCCGGGCGATGCGGCAGATCTTGACCGACCACGCGCGCTCAAAGCGGGCGGCCAAGCGCGGCGGGGGCCATCGCTCGATCACCTTGGCCGAGTCTCTGGACGGCCGGGATTCGCTCGAGCTGGACCTGATCGATCTCGACGATTGCCTGACTCAGCTCGAAGCCCTGAACCCCCGCCATGCGCAGGTTGTCGAACTGCGTTTCCTGGGCGGGCTTACGATCGAAGAGACGGCCCGAGCTCTCGACATCTCGACCAGCACCGTGGATTCGGACTGGGTCATGGCGCGGGCGTGGCTGCGCCGGCGGCTCAAGTCCTAGTTCTAGTCGCAATCCTCATCGCAGCCGAGCCGAAGTTCACCGTCCCCGGGCCCTGCCTCGTTCGAGCCAGGTTCACCAGGCCCGGATGCCAGACAGGACTTCGAGCTCTTGGGCTGTTTGACCCGAGTCATCCACCCTCTCGAGTGTGAAGTGGCCGCCGTAGGCGGGCTGCAGGTAGACGGCCGTGCCATGGTTGGAGGCGTTCCAAGGCCCTCCCGTTGCGAACCAAACATGCCTTGACGGCGGATGTTGAATCGGGACGGCGATCCTGCCCAGCCAGGTCCGTTCCGGCTCCCAATCCAAGTCGAGAAGCCAGATGATGCTAAGGGTCGAGATCCAGCGGCCCGTGACGAGGAGTTCGGAGCGGCCATCCCCGTCGACATCGAAGCCCTGCATTTCCTGGCGGGTGGCGCCCTCCTCAAATCGGATCCCTCTCAAGTAGGTGCCGGATTCTGCGTCCAAGACGATAAGGAATTGCACGCCATTCCAGCCGTCGTCAAAGGTCCCTAACAGGCACCATTCTCCCAGGCCATCTCCGCTCAGGTCGATGCGGCATCCCTGAAGCTCCGTGACATGTTGGAGCGGATCCTCAAGGTTGGGGTGGAGTACGGTGCGGACAGCATGCGCGTACTCCTCCGTGTAGCCTTCTATATCTTGCTCCTCGTGACTGAGCAGGTCTCTGAGGGCGTGCGAGGCCCGGCCGAGAGCCTCTAAAGCCTCTTCTTCGCCGATCGGTTTGGTTTGATCTTCGGGTTGCTCTCGAAGGTGTCGGTTGCCTGCCGCAAGGACGGCCAAAGCCCACTCCTGAAGGTTCTCGGACTTGGCCAGCCGTTCGTAGGTCTCGTCTTCTTGCGGCAGGGTCTGCAGGACCAGGCCCGCGCGTATCAGGCGTTCAGGATCGCTGTCTGTAAGAGCTGCAAGCGCGGCTTGATTCAGATCGTCGCCGCCGGCCTCGATGAGGGCGCGCAGCCGCTTGGGGGTTACCAGCCCGGGGGGGGCTTCGAGCCAGGGGTCCAGTTCCCGGGCATCGCGCAACCCCGCGACGGCCGCGACCAGTTTCGGATCATCCAGGAGGCTCGGGCTCGGTGTTGGTCTTGTGCAGGAGCTCGCGCTCAGAATCCCAAGTGAACTCAGAAGCAGGACACGCATGGTGATTTCCTATGGCCATCGGTTGCCAAATTCGGAGAGAAAATGGTCTCCGCAGGCGCACCTGGCGGTGGGATCAGAGCCGCACTTCGGCGGGTGACTTCAATTGCACGGCTAGCTCGCTGGCCCAGTGGCTCCCGATTTCTCGTACGTCCGACCAGGTTCCCGGAAGGACTCGGACGCTCTTGGTCCCCTCGCGCCGGTCGATGGTCGCGAACAGGCGTTCTTGGGTGACCGAATCGAGCACCTCGAGTTCAATGGCGGAGCTACCCACGAACGAGTAGCTCCCAACCGTCAACTTGCGCAGTTCTTGATAAGCCCGCGCGTAGGGGCCGAAGGTCGTGGCCACATCGAAGAAGACCGAGGATGGACAGGACTCGGTCAGGGCCGAACGCAGATGCAAGGTGCCCGGTCCCGGGCCATCCGCGATCTCCCAGTCCGGGCTGAGCGCGTCAACGAAGGCCGAGCTTTGAAACTGGGACAGCAGCACGGCGTCCTGCTCCTTTAGGTCCTTCTTGCCCGGTCGCATCCAAATTTGCGTGCTGTCCACGAAGATTTTCGAGTACTCAGAAGGGTCGAAGCTGGCGTTGCGATAGGTCAACGCCTCGCTCTCGGGGCCTTCGGTTCGGAGCTGCTCCACGTTGTCGAGGAATCCGGCTGCCTCGACGTTGCGGGACTGCGAGACCGTCGAGCAAGATCCGAGGACGAGCACGAGGAGGACTGAGATTCCGAGAGTTCGCATCGAAGGGGTGCCTAAGCGGGGCGCCACGCGTTGGGTTGGGTTTGCCCGGCCGGGTCGGGGGAGTGAGGTGCGGGTTGGCGCGGCGGCGCCCCCGCAAGTCGTTCGCGCAGTCTATCTAGGTGGTTACCCTGGGCTCGCCAGTTTGTGATGGGGCGGAAGCGGGCCGTCCCCCATCCGGTGCCAGGGCAGTCGAGCCAAAGTCGGAGGCCTGGGAGCTTTGTCTTCTCCCTGTCGGTGCCCCTAGAGCAGGTCGTAAGTACGAAGTCATCTGTGAAAATCCTAGATACCTAGGCTTCGACCTTTGGCGGCGCCGCCGGCTCCTAGCGGACTCGAGTCGGCTAGGGACCAAGAGCTTCGACGCAGGCGCGGCGCGCCGCAATCCGAAGTTCGAGTTGCCCTTCGGACTCCTGCATCAAGGTCCTGCCCGCTGCGGCGGCATCGCCCAGGCGGGAGTTCAGTTCGCTCAGCCGCTCGCGGGCTTGCGCAAACAGTTGCTCGCGATCCTCGGCCTGAAAGCCGCGCGCGATGGGATGGATCGAGTCCCAGATCCGCAGGGTTGCGTCGCCCCCGACGCTAAACAGGCGCGTGCCGTCCGGCGACCAGGCCAGGTCATAGACATAGTCGTCGTGGGCGTCGATCGAGAGGACTTGAACCCAGTGCTCGGTGTCGAACAGCGTGATGGAGCCAGCGCTCGAACCGAGGGCGAGCAGACGGCCGTCCGGGGAGTACCGGACGGCGTAGTTCTTCGCACTGTCGGGAAGAGGGCTCGTGTGCAGCACTTCACCCGAGTCCGGATCGCAAACGAAGATCGCCCTCGAACTGGAGATCACGAGACTGTTTTGATCCGGGGACAGATCTAGGCCGTGGATGCCGAGTCGGGTGAGCCACTCGCCAGTCGCCAGTTCGAACGGCCTAAAGTTCCCGCGGGACGAGATCGAGCTCGCTTGGACGGTCTCCGGAGTGAGTGTCTGCGGGGAGGCCGGGTCGCCTAGCCAAACGTCGCCCGTGGAAGGGTGGATGGCGATTGCGTGATTGAGGTCGGGTGCGATGAGGTCGGTCGCACGCTGGAAGTCCTGCAGCAGCGGGGAGGGGAGCTTCCAGATCCCATGGGAATTCCGGCCGGGCCCCTTGGAACTCGAACCATCCAAAAGATCGAAGGCCAGGACGTGGGCGTCCGCATCCGGTCGGTGAGTCACGAGCGCCACGGAGTCCCCGATGCGATCGAACGACAGCCACGACATCATGTCAAAGGCAAGCCAAGAATCTTCCAGAGGCAAACTCGCCAGGACTTCGCCGCTCCATGCGTCGTGCAGGATGACTTCACTTTCCGTCGGGCAGACCGTCGCGACAAGATCGCCATCGGGGGAGACCGCGACCCGGTACGCCCAGTGCTCGAGCGGCACGACGGTCTGTCCGCTCGCTGCGGGGGCATCCAAGTCGATGATCCACGGCTGGTAGTTTCCGTCTACGTAGGTGGAAAGGAGCCTTCCGTCCGGGGAGAGGTCGAACGGGACGCGGCTTCGCGCGTCGCGGTATTCGTTTTCGGATAGACGCATCGGCACCGTCCGCTGAAGCGCTCCCGTCAAAGGGTCGAAGGATCGGAATCCGGACGACGAGAGCAGTCCTAGGTGATTTCCTGAGCTGTTCCAGCCGACCTCGAGGATGTACTCGTCATTCAGCTCGATGCGCAAGTCCTCCTGGAAGTCCGGCATGCGAAGGACGGTCAGGGAGTGCCCTCTCTCAGCGATAGCGAGCTTCGAACCATCCGGGGACCAGCCCACTCGTATCCCGGCCTTTCGCCCCTTGAACGAGAGCAGGGGATCTAGGTTTTGAGCGTCGAGGACCATGGCGGCAGGGCCGGACCTATCGTGGGCTTCAAAAGCGATCCGACTTCCATCCGGAGACCAGCGAAACCTACGAGAAAAGGGGAGTTTGGCGACGACGTACCGAGGGGGTCCCTCGCTGGTGGGCCGTGCCAAGTGCAGATGCACATCATCTTCATCCTCGATCGGCGTGTAACCGAGCACGGAACCGTCAGGCGCGCAGGCGATGACGGGGATCGCGCCTTCCGGAAAACGGGCGGCCTCTCGCACGGACCAGGTTCGGGTGTCGATGACGAACCCCTGATACGCGAGCTGATCGCCCTCCTTCTCGCGTCGATAGCCCACGAGAGTGTCTCCGAACAAAACTCCGATCACGCCCCCGAATTTCAGTCCCTCTGTGCGCTGAATCCTCAAGTGTGGCTCGGTGAGATCGATGGTGACAAAATCAGACTTGGCCTTGTTGCTTTCAAACTGGTAGTAGACCAAGCTTCGGTCGTTCAGGAACTGGGGTGGCTCCTCGCCGGGGTTGTTCCACCGGTTGCTTCGGGCGATTCGGAGCGGGCTTCGAGAAGCCAGCCAATTCCAAGCCCAGCCGCGCTCCGATTCGGCGACCCCTTCGAGGAGCAGCCCGGCTCCATAGGGATCCTCCCCCCAGGTGGCCTGGTTCGCCGAAAAGAGCGAAGCCTGTAGTCGGACGCCCATTTCTTCTGCGCGCTTTTGGTCCTCCTCGGCGGAGCGGCGAGCCCTGTTTTCTAGCACCGCGAACCAGAGGATGGCGGCGCTCGCGACGGCTGCCGTGGACATCAGCGCCATCACGGCGGGCTGGCGTCGCGCGAAGCGCCGGGCGCGGTAGATTCGACTGGGACGTCGTGCTTCGATCGGTTCGTGAGCGATACAGCGCCGCAGGTCGGCGGCCAGGGCTGCGGGACTCGGATAACGGCGGTGGGGCTCCGACTCGAGCGCCTTGGCGACGATCGTGTCCAGGTCGCCGCGTAGGCTGCGGTCGATGTCAATCAGGCGCCGGGGGCGCTTTTCGCCGAGCAGTTGGATGGCGGCCGGCAGGGAGCGTCCCGCCAGTTCGTAGGGCAGGCGCTCGGTCAGCAACTCAAACAAGATGACACCCAGGGCCCACACGTCGGCTGCCGGACCTACGACGGCCCTTTCGCCGCGTAGCTGTTCGGGCGCCATGTGCGTGACGGTTCCCAGGATCTCGCCCTGACCCGTATGGAGCGTGGAAAGCTGGGCGCTCGGCTCACTGGATCGGGCGACGCCGAAATCCAACACCTTCGGACGCCCGTCCGGTTCCACCAGGATGTTGTCCGGCTTCAAGTCCCGATGAATGATCCCACGGTCGTGGGCGTGCTGCACCGCGTCGCAGATCTTGGCGACCAGCTCGATCCGCGCGCGACGATCGAGGTCCCGGCGCTGGGCGTCGTCCACCAACGGCCGTCCTTCGACCAGCTCCATCGCGAACCAGGGCTGCTCCCCGTGGCCTTGGTCCACCGTTTCCGCAGCAAAGACCTGGGCGATGCCCGGGTGGTGGAGTCGCGCGAGCAGCTCGGCCTCGTGGCGAAAGCGACGCAGCCGTTCCCCATGGGCCAGGCTGGGATGGAGAACCTTCAGGGCCACCCGCCGGTGGGGGCGCGGTTGTTCCGCCTCAAACACGACGCCCATGCCGCCGGCGCCGATCTTGCGAATGATTCGATAGGGTCCAATCGAGGCAGGAAGCGGCCCAGGGGCTTCACCGGACGCCAGAATTTCCGCGAGCTGTTCGCGCCCGGCTTGGGCCCGCTCGTCATTGATCGGATTGGAATCCGAGTCGTACTGTTCGAGCAGTTGTTCAACGGCTACGCGGAGGCCGGTGTCTCGTCCGCACACCTCATCGAGGTAGGCGAGGCGCTGGGTCCCGCGAAGCGCCCGGGCGCGGTCGAAGATGCGGAACTGACTTTGATAGGTCGCGGGGTCCATCCGGGGTCACTCCGCCCTGAGCTCGCGGCTGAGCCAGGAGCGCGCCATGGCCCAGTCGGAGTCGACGGTACCCGTCGAAACCCCGAGGACTTTTGCGGTCTCCTCGATGGTGAGCCCCCCGAGGAAACGAAGCTCGACAACACTGGCATGTCGAGGCATGAGCGTGGACAGGCGCGTGAGGCTGTCGTCGAGGGCGATCAGGTCGAGTTCTTGCGAAGTCCCACCGTCCAGGGACTCGTTCAGCGTGACGGTCCTTGCGCCTCCGCCGCGCTTTTGGGCTCGGGCCGCCCGGGCGTGGTCGGTCAGGATTTGGCGCATGGCTCGGCTGGCCAAAGCGAAGAAGTGCTCGCGACCCTCTAAGTGCTCCATACCCCCGGCCAACTTGATCCATGCCTCGTGGGCGAGGGCGGTGGGCTGGAGGGTATTCCCGATGCGGGGCGACCCTGCAACTTTGGAGGCGAGGTCTTTGAGTTCCCTGTACACGAGGGGAGTCAAACGATCCAGGGCAGAGCGGTCGCCGTGTCGGTGAGCGAACAGCAACGCGGATACTTCGGAAGGCTCGGGTCGGGTCATCACAGGGAGGTGCTCGATTCTAGACCGGAGTTGTCGCGCCGAAAGCCGGATGAAAAAAACTCCAAGTCCGCTGGGTCGTCTCAAGGGCGTTCACGTGGAACCGGGCACGGAGAGCTTCCTCTCTCGGCTCCTTGTCTTCAGAAGGAGTGCCGTCTCTGGTTCCGTCCCCTTCCTCCCATGATTCCCTCTCGAGGATTCGTTGCCCTGGCGTTCCTGTGCGCCCCGGCGATAGCTCAGTCCGGCACTTCAGGTGCCCGCGACACGTTCTCGACGGCGCGCGCCCTGCCCGCCGCAGGCGGCGTCGCCGCAAGCGCCAACTTCGTCCATGAGGCCACGGTCTCCCAGGCGATTACGGGCCCCGTCCAGCTCTCGTCCAATTATGCGTTTTCGGGCGGAGTGGCTTGGGTCAGCGCACAATTCGATCCCACGGGTCCGGTGGTCTTCGGGACCGAAATTGCCCGGGGCGACAAGGATGGCGGCTACGCGGCCACCGTATTCGGCCGGAATTTCGCGGAGCCGGGCGCCGGTCCCCTGACCCTTCGCGTGGCGGGGACCCCAGCCACGAACGTGACCCTTGGGACCGGCAACGACGTCGGATTCCTGATGCCGGCCGGCGTAGACGTGCTCGGCAATGGGCTCGGTTCTGTGGATATCGAAGCCGAAACCCTGCTGGGAGCGCGCACGGCAAAGGACGCGTTCACCTATACGCCAGCGCTCGTTGGCGGCACGCCGCCGGTGATCGGAAGCACCTTCACCCTGCACGAATACGCAGCGCCCCTCGAGCTGCAAGACCTGTACTTCGGAGTCTCGATTCCCGGTGTTGGATTGCCGCTCCCGCCGGTGGAGGGGGCCTTTGCGCTACTCGCGGCGTTCTTCTCCGTAAACCCCTCGCTGTTCTCCACGTCCGACGCGACGACTTGGAACTTCGGTTTGCCGGCGAATGCTTCCCTGGTGGGGCAGAGCCTTGAATTTCAGGCCTTCTCCTTCGACTCGCTCGTTCCGGTCATCACCGGTGCGTTCACCAACGTTCACACGATCACCATCCAGGGCTAATTCCCTGGCGGTACCTCGTTTACTCCCTTCCCTTCCCTTCCCTTCCCTTTCCGTCCCTTTCCGTCCCTTCCCTCCCCCCGATGAACTGTTCCATCACGGGCCTCGCTGCCCTCGCTCTGCTGACCGCCCCGGCTTTCGCTCAGGTTTCCGGTCCCCCGAACCTCCTGCAGTACCAGGGCCGGCTCGCCGACCTGGCCGGAACCGCAGTCGATCAGGCCGCGCTGCCGGTCGTCTTCCGCATCTACAATCAGCCGACCGGTGGCACGGTGCTCTACACCGAGAGCCGCAACCTCGAAGTGATCGACGGTCTGGTGAGCGCGCAAATCGGTGAAGTTACCGCGCTGCCCCCCAGCCTGTTCGCCGGCAACGCCGAGCTGTACTTGGGTGTGACCTACGGCTCCGACGCCGAGGCCGCGCCGCGCTACCGCCTTTCCAGCACGCCCTACGCGCTGCGCGCCGCCACCGCTGGCAACGCCGACGATGTGCTTGGCGCGAACATCAACCCGAACTCGATCGCGATCAACGGCTCGCCCGTCGTCGATGCAGCTGGCAACTGGATCGGTTCGCCGACGGGTCTGATCGGCCCGGTGGGGCCGATCGGTCCCGAGGGCCCGGCAGGTGCCGATGGACTGCCCGGTGCCGATGGACTACCCGGTGCTGACGGACCGGCAGGTGCCGATGGCGCAGCGGGCCCCGCGGGACCTCAGGGGGCCTCACCCTTCACCCTGAACGGCACGGATGCCTTGTACAACCAGGGCAACGTAGGCATTGGACTGTCCACGATCGATTCGCGCGTACATGCCCTTGCGGATGGCAGTACAGCGGCCTTTAAGGCGGAGCTCAATTCGGGCGAATTTATCACTATGTCTACGCCTGGAGGATTTCCCGGGCTTACCGCTCTGCTTGATGGGAATCCCACCACCCACGCCTTGAAGTTCGAGCATGATCGGATCGGGATCGACCCCCTGGGAGGGACAGTGGAATTCTCTGTCTACAACGATGGAAACATCGACATCTTCGCGCCGGAAAGGGGCCCTAGGCTCTCGCACTTCAACCGTGGGGAAAACGGGAATTGGTTTCTTCGCAGCGCGAGCGTTGCTGGAAACGTCAACATTCAGGACAACGGAGGGCGAATCGGCATGTTTACAAATGCCCCGGAGACGCCCTTGGATGTCAGAGGGGCCGCGCTTTTCCGGGGGCAATTAAACACCCTCGCTCCTCAACAGCCTGGTGTCCACCTGGGTCTCAACGCGGTCGGTAACAATGAGGGCCTTGTCGAAATTTGCACGGCGAACGGCGCGAATGCTCTACTCGATTTCCGGACCACGAACGCTGGAGACTTCGGAGCTCGATTCCTCTGGAGTTCTGTAACCGACCAATTGCGTGTAGAAGGCACGAGCAACTTCTCGGTGAACGTCCTCGAGATCCGCGGCGGCGCCGACATCGTCGAGGGTTTCGACTCCACCGAGGCTCTCGAGCCGGGAACGGTCGTTGCCATCGATCCCGACCACGCCGGCGAGCTGATCGCCAGCTCGGAAGCCTACGACCGCAAGGTCGCCGGCATCGTTTCGGGCGCGAACGGCGTCAACCCCGGTCTACACCTCGGACAGGAGGGCGTCCTCGACGGTGAGTTCCCGGTCGCCATGAGCGGCCGCGTGTGGGTCAAGGCCTCGGCCGAGAACGGCGGGATCCAACCGGGCGACCGCCTCACCACGGCGGCCCTCGCCGGCCACGCCATGAAGGCCACGGACTCGGACCTCTGGGACGGCGCCGTGATCGGCAAGGCCATGTCCGCGCTCGATGCGGAGACAGGTTTGGTTCTCGTCCTCGTCAATCTTCAGTAGCAGCTCTACCAACGGAAACGACCCATGAATATCAAGAGGAAATTCCTGGCGACCCTGGGACTGCTCGGGCTCGCTGCAACGGGCTTCGCCCAGTCGGGCGCGGTGACGTTGCCCTGGCACGACAAGGACGGACCGCTCGTACGCAACGACGGCTCGATCTGGCGGCCGGAACTTCAGCTCGAGCTCGAGTTCCCCAAGCTCGCTTCTCCCGAACCTGTACGCATCGGTCTGCCCTTCGATGGTACCTGGGTCGAAGTGGACCTCGTGCCTCACTCGATCCGAACCGCGGACTTCAAGCTCTTCGAACGGGGAGCTGACGGCGAGCTGGTCGAGATCGAGGCTCCGCCCTCGCGGCTGTTCCACGGGTCCATCGTGGACTGGCCCGCCTCCGAGGTGCGCGCGACCCTCACCGAGGACGGTCGCTTGTCAGCCACCATCGAGACCGAGAACACCGCCTGGTACGTCCAGCCGCTGTCGGATTTCGTGCCCGGGGCCGGGCCACGGTCGCACGCCATCTACTCCTACCTCAACATCATGGCGAGTCCAGGGCGGTGTGGAGTGGACGACACTTCTTTCGATCCCACACGAGGGGGCCGGCGAGGCGGACAGGATGATTCGGATCAGCATGTGCATCAGGAGCACGTGCACCAGCACGGAACGGGTGGCTCAGACCGGGCGCCGGACGAACCGCTGCTCCCGCAGAGCTTGTCCTTGTCCTACCGGGCGGCGGGCGTCATGTGCTACATCGACAACCAGTACTACCAGTGGGCCGGAAACTCTATCAGCGCTGCCGTGAATGACGCGGAAGCTCTGTTGGACCAAGTCACCTCCGAGTATGACGACAATGGAGTCAATGCGTTCAGGTTCAACTACGCGGGAGGGATCCTGGAAACGAGTCCAGGGGACCTTTTTCAGAGTACGGACGCTAGCACATTATTATGCGAGTTCCGAACTCAGTTGGCCTTTACGGACAACTTTGACATCGAAGCGGAATTCGCGCATCTGCTGACAGGAAGGGACTTGAACGGAAGCACGATTGGAATTGCAACCGTAGGTGCGACCTGTACGAACTTCTCGAGCTCGTCGTGCCCAGGCGTGGTCAATACAGTGGCACCAGGGGTTTCGCAGACGACCTTCAGCGGAAACATGAAGTTCCGGGGTTGGTTGACCGCACACGAGTTCGGTCACAATATGGGCGCACAGCACCTGGGCTCTGGTCTCTTTCAAACCTGTACGGGAGACTCCTGCCAGATCATGTGTCCCAGTGTCGATACATTCGGCTGCCTCGCGATCGGGATCAGCTGGAATCAGTCAACAGTTCCTGTGATCAACTCGGCTGCCTTGGGTTCGTGCTTCGATCCGGCTAACGGGACGATCTATGTGAAACAGAGTGATCCGATTCCCTATCCGGATGGCACGAAGGGTTTGCCCTTCGCGTCCTTGTCAGCCGCTTTGGTGCACATCCAACCCAACTGGACTCTGGTCCTCTTTCCGGAGGTATTTTCCGAATCTCCACTGACGATCAGTCAGCCGATGACGATCACTGCGCCTGATGGCTCTGCGTTCATTCAATAAGTACCGGGGACCAGCGAACTTGTGCCTGCCTCGGTACATGGCAGCTCCTCTGTAGCCCCCCCTCTGAGGTAATTAATAGGGTGCCAGTATTTCGGTGCCAGAGCCACGCGCACCGGTGTGGCTTTGGCACCGTATTATTAGGCACCGTATTACCGGACTAGCGGGCCACTAGGTGGCAGGAGGCTCGGCGGGTGCCGTCGTCCAGCGAGGTGAGCTGGGGCGTTTCTGTGGAGCACCGGTCGTCGGGCACCTGGTCGCGGGCGAAGCAGCGCGGGTGGAAGCTGCAGCCGCTGGGGGGATTCATCGGGGAGGGCACGTCACCCTCGAGCAGGATGCGTTGCTTCTCCCGGTGTCGCTGGGGATCCGGTTCGGGGATCGCCGACAGCAGGGCCTGGGTGTAGGGGTGCTGGGGCGAGCCGAACAGCTCGTCGCGGTCTGAAATCTCGACCACCCGGCCCAGGTACATGACCGCGATGCGCGGGCACAGGTGCCGGACCACGGCCAGGTCGTGGGCGATGAACAGGTAGGCGAGGCCGAAGCGTTCCTGGAGCTCTTTGAGGAGATTCAGAACCTGGGCCTGGATCGAAACGTCGAGGGCGCTGACCGGCTCGTCGCACAGGATCAGTTCGGGCTCGAGGGCCAGGGCGCGGGCGATGCCGATGCGTTGTCGCTGACCGCCGGAAAACTCGTGGGGGTAGCGGTTTAAGTGCTTGGGGTTGAGTCCGACCGCTTCGAGCAGGGCGAGCGCGCGCAGACGGCGCTGTTTGGGCTTGACCGTTTTGTGGATGGCGAGCGGCTCGGCCAGGATGGAACCGACGGTTTGGCGCGGATCCAGGGACGCGTAGGGGTCCTGGAAGATCATCTGCATGCGCCGGCGGTAGGGGAGCCAGCCGCGCCGCGAGCGGCCGACGAGTTCCTGGCCCTCGAACCGGATTGATCCGGACGTGGCCGGGTGCAGGCCGATGACGCAGCGCGCGGTGGTCGACTTGCCACAGCCCGATTCGCCGACCAGTCCGAGGGACTGGCCGCGCTCGAGGTCGAAGGAAACGCCGTCGACCGCGTGGACGAAGCCCTTGGGCTTGCCGAATAGATCGCTTGAGCCGACGGGGAAGCGTTTGGTCAGGTTCCTGACCTGGAGGAGGGGCTCGCTCATCGGGAAACTCCAGCGTCCGCGGCCAGGCGTTCGATTTCTTCCACGCGCACGCAGGCAGCCAGGCGCGGGCCGCCGGGGCCGGCTTCGACGGATTCGAGCGGCGGGTCGGTGGCGCGACATTCGTCGGCCGCGAAGGCGCAGCGTTCGGCAAACGAGCAGCCGGACGGGAGCCCGGCTGGATCCGGCGGGCTGCCAGGGATCGAAAACAGGGTTTCGTCCGGCGATCCGGCCAGGGTTGGCACCGAGCGCAGCAGGCCGCGGGTGTAGGGATGGCGCGGGCGGACAAAGAGGTCTTCGCCCCCGGAGCGTTCGACGGTACGTCCCGCGTACATGACCTGGACCGAGTCGCACATCCCGGCGACGACGCCCAGGTCGTGGGTGATCAGAACGATCGCCATGCCGTGCTTTTTTTGCAGGTCCTGCATCAGCTCGAGGATCTGTGCCTGAATCGTCACGTCGAGCGCGGTGGTCGGCTCGTCGGCAAAGATCAGCTTGGGGTGGCAGAGCAGGCCCATCGCGATCATCACGCGCTGGCGCATGCCTCCTGAGAGCTCGTGGGGGTAGGCGTCCAGGCGCGCTTCGGGGTTTGGGATGCCAACCTCGCCGAGCGCTTGGGCGCAGCGCTGCTTGGCCTTTGAGCCGCGAGCGACTCCGTGGGTTTCGAGGACCTCGGTGAGCTGGCGACCGACGGTCAGCAGCGGGTTGAGGGAGGTCATTGGATCCTGGAAGATCATGGCCAGCGACTTGCCGCGCAGGCGGCGCAACTTGCGTTGGCTCAGGCCGGCGATTTCCTCGCCGTCGAAGCGGATGCGGCCGGCTTCGACGATGCCTGGCGGATTTGGCAC
The DNA here is from genome assembly GCA_964619265.1 of uncultured Planctomycetaceae bacterium. GTDB lineage: Bacteria > Planctomycetota > UBA1135 > UBA1135 > CAZUCE01. The sequence continues at coordinate 4,554 of CAZUCE010000024.1, read as the reverse complement.
CAGGCCCATCACGGCGAGGCTGGTGACCGATTTGCCCGAGCCCGACTCGCCGACGATTCCGAGGGTTTCGCCCGGCTCGAGGTCCAGGTCGATCCCCCGTACCGCGTGCACCGTGCCGCCGTGGGTTTCAAAGCGGACGCGCAGGTTGCGGACCGAGAGCAGGCTGCCTTCTTTGTTCCCCATCAGTCCTTGCCTCGCAGTTTCGGATCCAGTGCGTCGCGCAGCCCGTCGCCGAGCACGTTGAGCGCCAGCAGGGTCGAGCCCATGGCCAGCGCGGGGAAGGCGACCACCCACCAGAAGATCTTGATTTCGCTGATCGATTCGGTGCCGTCCATGGCGAGCGTTCCCCAAGAAACCTGGGGCGGTTCGACGCCAAGTCCTAGGAAGGACAGGAAGGCCTCGAACAACATGACCGCCGGGATCGTGAGCGTGAGGTAGACGATCACGATCGACAGGACGTTGGGCACCAGGTGCACGAACAAGACGCGCGGAGTGGAGGCGCCGAGCACGCGGGCGGCTTCGATGAATTCCTGGTTCTTCAGGCTGAGTACCTGACCGCGCACCACGCGCGCCATGGTGAGCCAGTAGATGGCCCCGATGACCACGTAGAACACGGTCAGCCGGCCGATGCCGATCGCATCGAGTTCGGCGCGGTAGGTGTTGAGCACGGTGATGAAGAAAATCACCACGAAGATGATCGGAACCGAGTACAGCACGTCGACGATGCGCATCATCAGGTTGTCCACGCGGCCGCCCATCAGGCCGGCGAACGCGCCGTAGGTGACGCCGATGATCAGGCTGCACAGGGTCGCAACCAGGCTGACCTGGATGGAGATGCGGCTGCCCCAGACGATGCGCGCGAGCAGGTCACGGCCCTTGTTGTCTGTGCCGAGCCAGGGGCCGGTTTGCCACAGGCCAAAGACCTTGGTGCGCAGCCACATCAGCCCGCGATCGAATCCGTTGAGCTCCCAGGTGCCGGGAATCAGCGCTACGTTCGCGAGCGTGGCGGCGGGGTGTGCGGCGAGACTCTCCCGAAGGCCCTCGGCAAACTTGGGGCTGCCGTCGCGGCTGGCCAGGTGCGGCACCGCGAAGCGCACCAGGATTTCGCCCGGTTCGTCGCCATCCTTCGTGTAGTGGATCGAGCTGCGCCCGGTGGAGCGGTCGAGCGTCTCGGCGATCCCGTTGATTTCGTCGAGGCTGTCCTCGGGGACGAGGACGTCGATCCAGGTGCGGTGCTGCCAGCCGTTGTCGGCGAAGGCACCCAGGGTCCGGGTTGGATGGACGCCAAAGCGCGGCTTCTTGCCGGCGGCTTCCAAGGACTCGACCGAGCGCGGATTGCCGGAGCTGAACGGCGAAGCCGGGGGCTGGGGCTCGTCTTGGAGGTCGAGCGCCATGGGCGAGGGCAGCGGAAGCAGCGGCGCGAATAGGCTGGCTGCGAGAAAGAGCACCAGGAAGCGCAGGCTCCAAAGGGCGCCCCGGTTGCGCGACATGCGTCGCCAGGCGTCGCGCCACAGGCTTTCGCCGCGGATCTGCTCGGCCTCGGTCAGCAGCGTACCGAGGCGCTGTTCGGCCTCGGCGAAGTGGGAGGATTGGCCGGCCATCAGGCTTCCTCCAGCTCGATGCGCGGATCGAGGAACGTGTAGGCGAGATCTACGACCGTGTTGAGGGCGTAAACCAGCACCGTGTAGAGAATTGTGACGCCCATCGCGAGGGTGTAGTCGCGGTTCAGAGCGCTGGCCACGAAGAACGAACCGGTGCCGGGGATGGCGAACATGCGTTCGATCACCAGGCTGCCGGTCAAGATGCCGGCCGTGGCGGGGCCGAGGTAGGAAACCACCGGGAGGAGCCCGCCTTTGATGGCGTGGCGCAACAGGACCGTCGTGTTGGGCAGGCCCTTGGCGCGCGCCGTGCGGATGTGATCCTGGGAAAGCACCTCCAGCATCCCGGTGCGCGTCAGGCGCGCGATGTAAGCCGCAAACGGCGCGCCGAGCGCCAAGGCGGGGAGTACCAGGTTGTCGAGGCTGCCCCAGCCGGCGACCGGCAGCCAGCCGAGCTGGAACGCAAAGACGATGATCAAAAAGCCCGCGATGACGAAGTTCGGCAGCGCGATCCCAGTGGTCGCGAGCAGTCGCGCCGAAAGGTCGAGGCCGGACCCGCGTCTGAGGGCGGACAGCACGCCGGCCGAGAGGCCCAGCATCAACGCGAACGCCATCGCCACCGAGCCCAGCGCAATGCTGATCGGCAGGGACTGGCCGATGATCTGGTTGACCGTGTAGTCCTTGTATTTGAAAGACGGACCCAGATCGCCGACGAGCACGCCACCGAAGGGGCGCGTGCGGTCCCCGACGATTCCGTACTCGTCTAGGTTGAACGGCCCGACGTATTGGAAGTACTGCTTCCAAAGGGGCCAATCCAGGTGATAGCGCGCCTTGATGTTCGCTTCGACCGCGGGGTCGAGATCGCGCTCGCCGTCGAACGGCCCGCCCTTGACGGCGTGCATCAGGAAGAACGAAACGGTCACCACGCTGAACATGGTCAGCAGGAACCACAGGAACCGGCGCAGCAGGAACGGGAGCATGGAAAAGTCCTGGTGACCGGGTTAGCGGGCGTTGCTCAGAGGGGACAGCCGGTGGCGCGGGTCGCCCTCGGGGAACTGCCCGTCCGGCGCATTCGGCGGGTATTGGCCCTCGGGGGGGCCGTGGAGCTCGACCAAGGAGTAACCGGGTTCGAGCTCGCCGTTTTCGTCGCGCGGATAGGTGGCGCGCAGGGCAGCGACCTCTTCGTCGCTGCGCCAGTACCACCACTTGGGGAACAGCTCATCGAGGGGGTTGCCCTCGAAGCCGCCCAGCCGCGGAGAGAAGATGTTTTGGGTCGAGTACGAGTAGACCGGCAGGATCGGCAGCTCGCGCATCAGGATTTGTTCGGCCTGCTCGAAGATTTTGTAGCGCTCCTCGGGATCCGGCTCCGCTTGGGCCTCGGCGATCAAGCGGTCGTAGTCCGCGTTGCTCCAGCCGGTCTTGTTGTTCTCACCGCCCGTGACGAACAGGTCGAGGAACGTGTTGGGGTCCAGGTAGTCGCCGATCCAGGCCGAGCGCGAGACGTCGTAATCGAGACTCGACTGGGAGGCCAGGTAGACCTTCCATTCCTGGTTCAGAAGCTTGGCCGTGATGCCGAGGTGTCGCTTCCAGGAGTCCGACAGGACTTCGGCGATATCCCGGTGGGTTTCGGAGGTGTTGTAGAGGATCTCGATGGTGGGGAAGCGCTTGCCCCCGGGACCGTAGCCGGCGTCAGCCAGGAGCTGTTTGGCTTCTTCCACGTCGCGCGCAAAGCCGCTGGCGAACTCGTCTCCAGGAATCGCCTGGTGATCCATGGGCTGGACCTCGAAGCCCAGCATTCCTTTCGGAACGAACCCGTACCAGGGTTCTTGGCCAGACTTCGTGATGCTCTTCGTAATCGATTGACGATCGATGGTCAGCGCTAGGGCGCGGCGCACGCGCAGGTCATCGAGCGGGGGCTTCTCGACGTTGACGCGGAAAAAATAGGAGCCAAAGTAGCCGGTGGGGCGGAAGTCCTCGCGGTCGAGCAGCCGGGTGATGAGCTGGTTCGGGATGTAGTTGATCCAGCTGCAGTCACCCTGCAGGTACAGGTTTAGGTTGGTCAGGTACTGTTCGACGGCCAGGGCGTCGATCGATCCGAGAGCCACGCTGTCCGCGTCCCAATAGGTCTCGTTCTTGACCATTCGAATGCGATCGTTCACGCGCCGTTCGACGATGCGATAGGGACCGTTCGTGACGATCTTGTCCGGTTTGAGCCACTCGAACTTCCAGTCGTTGCCCGGGAAGTCTCGCTTGGCTTCGTCGTGGTTGCGCTTGTTGACCGGAAAGAGCGGATAGAACGCGGTGAGCTGCAGGAAGAAGGGAGTGGGGGCCTTCAGTCGCACCTCGAGGGTGTAGTCGTCGAGTGCGCGAATCCCGACCGAGTCGAAGGAGCGCGCCGGCTTGCCGGCTTCGGTGACGTCGGTCGTGTACTCCTCGGCACCGACGACGTACCACAGCTGATAGGCGTACTCGGCGGCTGTCTCGGGGTTCAAAAAACGCTCCCACGAGTAGGTGAAGTCGTGGGCCGTGACCGGGTCGCCGTTGGTCCACTTGGCGCCCCGGCGGATCTGGAAGGTGTAGACCAGGCCGTCCTCGCTGATCTGCCAGCTCTCCGCCATGCCCGGCAGGGGGTCAAGGGTCTCCGGATCCTTGACCGTCAGACCCTCGAAGATCGCCCGCAGGATCCGGCCTTCGGGGACTCCAGTGACGGTAGCGGGATCGAGAGTGGCGATCTCGGTCCCGTTGTTGAAGGTGAAATCGGCGGGCTCCAGGCGCGCTCCGGCGGTGATCCAGGCAGCGAGGCCGGCGAGACCGAGCAGCAGGATCAAGGGAACGGCTCGTCGAGCGCCAGTAGCGAGGCGGGTGGAAGCCATGGGGGGCGATGCTAACCGCAGGGGGGAGCGCGCTGCGAGCGGAGGCTGAGCCCAGGCGGCTGGAGGCGGGGGGGGACAAAGAG
>CAZUCE010000023.1:0-62754 GCA_964619265.1 uncultured Planctomycetaceae bacterium | reverse complement strand
GTGCGTCTATGACGAGTCCAGCCCAGAGAGGCTCTGAGACGGAGCCCTCGCAACTTCATAGGACGGCCTCTGAGCTAGGTGCCGCTCTGCGTCTTGCGCTGCTGCGCCTGATGGCTCACTTCCCGGAGGCCTCCGAGCGGCCGATGGGGCTCGCTAAGGAGCTCGGATGCCAAAAGGATCTCTCCAGTCGAGTCCATCGCGCCCTGAGAAAGGAAGACCCGCTGGCGGCCCTTTACCACTTGCCTGGACCGAGTGCTCTGCGCGACTTGATCGAGCGCATTCAAAGGCGAAAGCGTGCACTCCCCGGTGAGCTCGCCGCGGCTCGGCAAGCGGTGCTGGACTTCGAGGATCTCGTACGCACCCAAGCCGGAGATCAGTCCACCTTCAAGGGGATGATCTCCAGCAGGCTGCCGGAGGCTAGGGAGAAGCAGGAGCTGGCCGGTAGGCAGGACATGTTCCGCGGCATACGTGCCCTCAAGGGCGTCGCGGTCAAGACCCTTGTTTATGCAGAGATCGCAACCCCGTGCGAGCACGGAGATCACGTCAACCTGACGGGCATGCAGGGCTTTTTGGGGCTCCGGCGCTTTCGCGAAGACGCTACCGTGCGCATTGCCGCTCGGCGCTTTCCTGGTGCACCGGCAGAGCCTGGGGCTGACTCCGGATTTTGCACGCCGAGCTCCAGCGAACTCGACCTCTCCGAATTCAGCTCGAAGTCGGCCTCGGTGATCGTGGACCGAGAGTCTGGCGCAGAGCACGGGTTGACTCACCTTCTGCTCGGCCAAACAGGGGTTGGGAACCGGCGAACCTCAAGCGTGTTCTTTGGAGAGCGAGGGCCCTGTTCCCTTGCTGCTTCACGCTTTAGAGCGGAGGAAGAAAAGAAGGCGAGTGTTTCTTTGATCGTCAGCGAGCCCGCGGAGCAGCTGATCTTTGATGTCCTCGTTCACAAAGACCTCGCGCCTCCCTCCCTTCCCCAGTCCATTGTGACGGAGCCAGCCGAGTTCGGCCCGATCCCTGGGGGCAGCCCCATGGTCGACCTTTACCGTTTGCCCTGTTCCGCAAGGGTTGAAGAGAGCTCCATAGGGATCGCGGGGCTTCGCATTTCGAGCTTTGAGCGATACCTAGAGGTACTTAATAAGCTCTGCGAGGAAGCTCGCTGCGAACCAGCCGACTTGCGGGCCTTTCGCATGTCGGTGAAATATCCGATCTACTCAGCCCAGTACCACATGACGTTCGTTTAGAGCGCATCCCGCGAGATGCACTCTGAGCTCTTCGCCAAGACCCCGGCGCTCATCAAAACACTGCGCGGCTAGCTTAGGCTCGCAGAGAATTTGTTCCCACCGAACCTCCCTCCAAGCATGATTACTCGAATTGCTCTGACCCTCCTTCTTTTTGCGCCTGGAGCGCTTGCTCAGTCCTTTTCTGCCGACGCGGGGCCTAACCCGGCGCCGATTGGCGGCACCGTGTTCATGAGCGTCACCAACAATTTTTCGAATCAAATCTCGGGCATTGCTGCATGCCCTTGGCAGATTCGGGATTCGAGTGGGGCCGTGATCTTCGCCCCTACTTGTGGGCCGGGCAGCTTCTTGCTTTCTCCCCTCGGCACCATCGACTTTGCTTGGGATCAACTCGATCAGAATGGACAGCAAGTTCCTCCCGGGGACTACATCTTCGACGTCAGCACCGGTGGTGGATTCTTCGCCATCGACTTTGAAGTCGGAGGGCTCGAGTCGAACATCTTTCTTCAGGGAACTGCGGCGATCGGGACGGCACCATTTGGATTCAATGGTGGACGCGACATCGCGATTTCTTCCCCGAGCAACCCGGGCGAAGTCTATGGCGTGTTCGTGTCGGGCTCGCTTGGCGTAGGCCCGACGTTCTGTGGATTCACCCTTCCGATACTTCCCGATGCTCTGGCGATGGCCGCCCTGCAGTCCAGCCTGATCAACAACTCCGTTGGGTTCTTGGATGGGAACGGCGAGACGGTTCAAGCCGCTCTCCCGATTCCGAATACCCCGGCCTTGGTTGGGATCGAATTGCACCTGGCTGCCATGATCTTCGACTTGACGAGCAGCTGCGCGGTCATCGACATCACCCCGGCGTTCTCCACGAGGATCGAGGCCGGAATCGTGGGGTGAAACCGGATTTTCTGCGAAGCAGCTCGTCCTGAGCCTGGGCTTCTAGGCGGCGCGGTTCCGGGAAACCGGGCACGCGCCGCGAGAGCGGGCGCCGGTCCGGGGCCCGAGGCCTCTGGATCCGAACGGCGAGCCGCCTTCTTCGGCTGGTTGCATCACACGGCAAGGGGTTTGCGAGCTGATCAGGTCGCGGCCTAGGGATTCGGGCTGCACGCCGGCAGCCTCTTGGCGCGCACGAGAGGACGCCAGATGCATCCTCCTGAAGGAGGGGGGGCCCGAGGCAGGGGCGCGGAAACAGGGGCGCAGCGAGCCTTCACGATCTTCCCGAGGGCAGCTAGTCGCTATCATCAGCCGGCTCTTGGGCGTCTCCAATCGGATGCTCGAGGCCCTATTCGAAGATCCACCGCGAAGCTCACGTCCCGATACTTTCTGCAATGCAGCGCACCGTTCAATCCACCCTGCTCACCTTGTTCCTTGCAAGCTCCGTTCTCCTGCCCGGCTGTCAGTCCGACGCTGGAACGGGAGCCTTGATCGGCGCAGGGCTTGGCGCCCTTGCTGGGCAAGCCATCGGAGGAGACAGCGAAGCAACCAGGATCGGGGCTGGAGCTGGGGCGGGAATCGGCTACATCCTCGGGAACGAACGCGACAAGGCTAAGGCCGAGGAAATGAACGCCGAGCGTTTGGCCAGCGCGCGCGCTACGAGTTCCTCTGGTGCGTCGACTCGGCCAGCCAGTTTCACTCACGATGAAACCGGAACGCTGGGGGGGACCCGTTGGAGTCTGCTCAGCCTTTACCCCCAGGACATTGTCGATCCCTATACCTCCAAGGTCATCGAGTTTCAGCCCACGGGCTATGTGACGACGACCACCACCTTGTCGAGCGGCAAGGTTCGCTCTGATGAGGAACGCTATCGCGTGGTCGACTCCGTCTTGATCGTCAACGGAGACGAGTTCCTGATCAATGCCACCTATTCCATCTCAGGCGACCAGATGGTCGTTACGGCAAACGAGTTTCAAGCCGTTTTGCAGCGTCTATAGAGTTCGGTTCACAGGCAGAGCTGCTAACCACGCTGGTTCGTGGTTGGTGGCCTCTGAATCCCTGTCGGGCGCACGCAGCTCTCCGATTGCCTGCGTCGCGCCGCAAGTCGAGGGGGGTGAAACCGAACAGGGACAGGCGAGGTAGGGTCCACGCGTCACGCTTGTTCTCTTCTCGCACGGCCCTCTAGCGGAAGGCTGAGGCGCACGGTCTTCCGGCTCCTCGCGCGCTCCATGGCACAAAGAGGCTGCTGTACCCATCGCAGTGCAAGAACTCCGCGTGTTGCCGAAGCGGACTCCCTGTTGGCGGTATTGAGGTGAGAAGGGTAGGGTCCGGACAGCATGTTCTACGCCTTCCACTGCGCCGCCGCGTCGCTCCTCACGGTCCTGGTTGCACCTAGCCAGGAGGTCCCCGCTCCGCTTCTCGATTTCGAGGTGGTGGGCCGGACGGACACCGAAGGACCGCGGCCCGTTTTACTTGCGCTACCGCCCGGCGCCCAGAATCAAGCCATGGTCGCGGCGGGGCATCAGCTTTACTGGCAGGCTGAGGCCGAGCGGCTTGGATGGACGGTGATTTCGCCGATCGCTCCGGAAGGGGAGCTGCTTCGGGGCGGGAACCTCGCCAAGGTGATGCAGCTCGTCGATCACGTGGAGAAGACCTACGAGGTGGAGTACGGCCGCGTCCACGTGGCGGGCGTCTCAAACGGTGGGCGCACAGCGCTCGGGCTAGCCTTGGGTTACGCGGATCGATTCGCTTCCCTGAGCCTGCTTCCGGGGATGGAAGAGGGCGTCGGTGAAACGCAACTTGCAGAGCTCGCGCGCCTGCCGCTAGCGATGTACGTGGGTGGCGAGGACGCCGGTTGGGTCGAAGCCATGACCGAGATGGCCGCCACTCTCACGGGGCTTGGCTTCCCTCCCGCGCGCTTCACTGTTTTTGAAGGGGAAGGCCACACACCTGAGAGCCTGACCGGCAAGACGCTGTTTCGAACGCTGGAGTCCTTTCGCGTGAGCGCCGCGCTGGAAGACTTCCATATCGCAGCTTCAACCGCCGACACTCCGCGGTACTTCAACCACTTCTCAGAGGACGCGATCTACATGGGGACCGATGCCACCGAACGCTGGACGGTGGGCGAGTTCCGTGAATTTGTCGAGCCGTACTTTTCCAAGGGGACCGGCTGGACCTACGTGTCGCGGGAGCGCAACACCTACGTCTCGCCCGATGGCCAGACCGCCTGGTTCGATGAGATGCTCGACAACGAGTCCTACGGCCTGACCCGCGGCACGGGGGCCTTCGTTCGCACCGAGGCCGGTTGGAAGATGACCCAGTACCACCTCACGATCCCGGTGCCCAATGACCTGGCGCGCCAACTGGTGGACATGATCCGCAAGAAGGCGGAGAGTAAGTAGCTCGCCGCGCCGGACCCTTCCGGTCGTTCCGGCCTTCTCAGGCAGACTTCGAGCCCTCTGAGAAAGTCTGGCTACGGGCTGTTCCCAGCCGCCGCTCGTGGGGATCCGTTCGGGGGATAGCCCGCATTCGTGAGCCGAGACTGGATGGTTGCGAGGTCTGTGCGACTGGCGTCGAAACCAACCCGAACTTCTCCGAGTTCGATATCGACCGAAACGGCGTGGATGCCGTCTTCCTTCGAGAGAGCGCGATCTACACGGACCGCACACCAGACTTCTCAGTGCAGCCCCTCCACTGGGATGACGAAGTCCCGAGGATCTTTCGGGGGGCCGTTGTCGAGGAGCTGCGCCATGGTTGGCGCAAGCAGCAACACCCCAAGTAAGAGGGCACCCACGCGGACCGCCCACGTGGTGATCGTGTTGCGTCGCCGACGTCGTTCTCGCTGGGTTTGGCGTTCGCTGATCTTCATCGGGCATCCCTACGGGACTTGTTGCGGGGGGTGACCAGCGGCTGCGGTCGCGTGGTCATCCGGGGGGGGGCATCCCCATGGTACTGCCAACGATTTCGCCCGTTGGTGCGCCTCCTGAATCCTCCCGAAGGGGGCGAGTTCTCGCAGATTTTGCGTCCTTCGATAAAACGCCATGGCGGCTCCCGTGAGCAACCGGCCGCATCGAGCTGGACCGAGGAGAGCCTCAAAGGCGCAAGCTGCGGGTCCAGCCCATCGGAATGTCCCGGATGGGCCTCGCTGGGGGGCCGCAAACGGTTATGGAACACGCGGGGGGGCGGCTCCGGTACCGTATGCGCACGCGTTGGGGGCGTCCCCCTCTCGCCGCCTCCCCCCGCGACCTTCGCTAGACCCCTACCTCCTCATGTTCTCTGCCACCCGTTCGCTCGTCGCCATCGTTCTGGTCACAACCCTCGCATCTTGCAGCACGGCACCCAAAGCCTCTGACCGAGCATCTTTTTTGCTCGCCGCGAAGGACGTGAGGGCTGAGTTCGTGGAGAAAATTCCGGGTCTCGAGGAGCAGATCGCTGAATCGGCCGGAGTCATCATCTTTCCCGGCATCGGGGAGTGGGGATCCCTGTTCGGTGGAGGTCGCTTCGGTCGCGCCACCTTCGAGCGTCCCGACGGGGAACTACTCGGGTGGGCCGCCCTGCAGTCCGGCAGTTTGGGACTGGGCGGCGGCCTGCGCCGATTCCAAATGCTTCTCGTCTTGCGCGACGAAGCGACGGTCAGGCGCTTCATGGAAGAGCGCCTCAGCGGAGACGTTGAAACGGCCGTGGTTCTCGGGCAGATCGGAGGTTCAACCTCCGCGGCGTTTGACAACGGCGTAGCCGTGTACCAGACCGCAGGCGAGGGCCTTCTGATCGGTGCGCGCTTCAACCTCGACTTGCTGCGCTATGAGTCGCTCGAGTCGGCGCCGGCTCAGCCCTAGTCTCCTCCCAGGATCCTTCGGGAGGCTTCCGCCGCGCCGGCTTTGTCGCTATTGGGATCGCCGGCACGAGTCTTCGGCCGAGGCACAGATGTCCCTCGCGAGGCCATCTGTTCTCACGGATTCCTCTAGAGCGGCGAGTTGCGCCGGTCCGGGGGGGAAGTCCTTGCCCCCGATCCCCGGGCGACCAAGCGCCGCCGGTTCAGTTCGCGACGAAGAACTGGTTGACAGGTACGTCTTCGTAGGACGTCGCACTGCGTTGGCCCGGGGGGAGGACGGTGACTGTGACCGGGCCCGCCTCGCTTCCGAGGCCGAAGTGCACGACGTCGGTTTGGTCCGATGCGAGCGACTCCGAGGCGAATAGCTGCCGTGTCAGGACCTGCCCGCTCGGGAGGGTGACTTGCACACGACTGTTGAGCGACGACGGTCCAGCGGGCAAACGCACTTGAAGCCAGGAGGATGCTCCACCTTCGTTCAGGAAAGCCCGGGTCTTGCCGGTTAGATTGCCCATCACGATGTCTGGCCAGCCATCCTGATTGAAGTCCGAGACCACCTGCGTGATGCCGAAGTTCTTGTTGGTGAGACCCGCATCGGCCTCGACAGAGAGAAACGTGCCGTCTTCGATTTGTTGCAGCAGCCTTCCGGGGTACAGCTCGAGGAACTTCGCGCCCGGGAACTTGGCGTAGTTCTGGGCTGCGTACAGGTCCATACGGCTATCGTTGTTGAAGTCCGCTAAAAGCACTCCCCAACCGAATCCGAGTTCAGCGCTGCCGGTTTCCTGCGCAATGTCGCTGAACCGCATTTCTCCGTCATTGCGGTAGAGCATGTAGTCGGTGTTGAAGGGGTCGGAGTCCTTGAGGTTGCCCCTCACAAGCGACCGGGGAAGTGTGTTGCCGACATTCGAGTAGTAGAGGTCGACGTCGCCATCGTTGTCGATGTCGCCCGCACCGATTCCCATCGGATAGGAAAAGACAGAGGGGTTCTCCGTGCGCTCGAAGGTCCCGTCGCGAAGATTGCGCCACGTCTCTACAACGCCGGTGTCCTGCGCGACCGTCAAGTCCGGCCAGCCATCGTTGTCGAGATCGATGAACATGGCGCTGAACGTGTTGTGTTTGCGATACAGGCCAGATTCTTCGGTGGCGTCCACGAACACGTTGCCGCCCTCATTTCGCAAGAGATAAGAGTGCCCACCGTAAGTCGGGGCAAAATTCGTCTCCCCTTCCATCAGCTCTGCCTTGATGTACCCCGATACGTAGAGGTCTACGTCGCCGTCCTGTTCGATGTCGCCGAGAGCGATCGAGAGGGGGGTCGTGTTGTCGGCCAAATCGAAGGCGATTTTTTCGCCTCGGAAGCTGGCTCCTCCCTCGTTGATGTACAGGTACACGCCCGACTCGCGGGCCACGAAGAGATCGTCCAGCCCGTCACCGGTTACATCGAGGCTGGACGAGCCGAAGGTCATATCTGTCGCGCCCTTCGTGAATCCCGTGGCCTCGACAATCTGCGTGAAGCCATCCCCCTCGAACCGGAACAGAGCATCCTCCGCACCGTGGCCACCGCCGATGAAGATCTCATCGACACCGTCGCCATCGATATCGATGGCGGAAAGACCCATGAATGGAAGTGAGGCGTCCAGGTCACCCACTTGCTGATGATCCAGCGCAACCTCGCGGAATCGAACGTCGGTGGTGCCAGTCTCTGGGCCGGTCCCCTGAATGGAGCGGACGATGAGCTTGAGTGCGATGAACACCGCAATTCCAAGGAGCAGGGCGATGAAAAGGAACTTCTTCATGCTGGTGGGTTCAGGATTGCGCCGAGCGTTCGACGAACGGGACAAATGCGCTGAGAAGAAAGAACGGGACGTGTGCGACGTTGAGGGCTGCTGGGACCAAATAGGCGCCCACCGACGGGACGAGCAAGGTCAAGATGACTCCGATCAGAAGCGCCGCGGGATTCGCGATCGCCATCCAGCGAGGGAAGGACGTGCGCCCGCGCGCGACGAGCCAGGCGAACGAGCCTCCAAGCAGGAGCATCCCGATCCGAAGGCCCCAAATCATCGTCTCCAGGAGGAATTGATACTCTTCGGCGATCGCGACCTGGGTGTCGTGGTCGCTGACGATCTGAAGGGACCGCGCGAGAAAGGCGCGTGATCCGATCCAGATCGCGGCTAGCGTCAAGGCGTACAGGCTTGTTCCAAAAAACAGCGTGCGCTGCACCTTGGGTGCGGGGGCGAGGCGCCGCGAGACGTGCCAGTATCCGAGGAAGTACGCCGCTACGCTGAACACCGTCAAGAAGTGCCCGAGGACCAGGCGCTCTCTGGAAATTTCAAGCAGGAACGCGAACGGAATGGAGCCTTCGGGAGCCGGGGCCAGGGAGCCTGTGAAGTGCAGCAACGATTCGCCGATGCCGACGACTCCGACTCCCACGGCTGCTAGGACGGCAAGCAAGGTCGCTGGCCGGTTTGAACTGTCTGATGCGGTTCCAGGAGTGGCTTGCAATTTCGTTCGGAGACCCCGCGGGGGCGAGGCTCAATAGGGCGTCCTTGAGGGTGCGGGAGAGGGCCCGGAAGTTGTGTGTGGCGAGCTCTGGGGGGAAGTGTCGCTCTTCGAGATCCACTCTCCTCCGAAACCCGAGGATTCAGAGGGGGGAGGGCGCTCTCCCCCTGCGGGGGAGCCTACCGGTTCGCCCTGGGCTCAACCAGCAGCCGTGCCCGGCCGCCCGAGGTTGCGAGGCCCCCTAGGAGCCGCTCTTCAGACCCTGGGCCCTCAACCGAGCGCCGGGCTCCCCTTGGGCTCTTAATCAGCTAGCCGGAGAGCCGCCGAGAGAGGATGCGATCCATCCACCCGGCTGGGAGCCAGTGGGCCAGCAGCCACGCTCGAACTCGATTTCTTGTGACGATGTAGGCATTTCGCGGTCGCTTCGATTTCAGGGCACGCTCCACGCATTGCGACACCGCACTGGCGGGAAGAGCGTCTGTTTGCGCTTTGCGCATGATCTCGTTCACCCGGTTGGTCATGGGCCCGTAGCGCGAGTTCCCGAAGCGCTCCATGGACCCGATGTTCTTGTCCCAAAGCAGCGATTCAATCGGGCCCGGTTGAATCGAAACGACCCGGATGCCGAATTGGCTCAACTCACGCCGGTAGACCTCGCCGAGGCTCTCTTGGGCATGCTTGGACACGCAGTAGGCTCCTTGGATCGGCGTGTTGATGACGCCGGACAAGGAACTGATGTTGACAATGGTCGCGGGCCCCCCGGTGCGGGCTTCTCCACCGCTTGCTCCGAGCAGGGGCAGGAACGCGTTGATTGCATTTTTGGTTCCCATAAGGTTGACGGCGATCGCACGATCGAAGCGTTCCTCTTCGAGGAGCTGCAACGGGCCAGGTTCGACGATGCCCGCATTGTTGACCAGCCCGCCGAGTCGCCTTCCCTCGAGATGGCTCTCGACCTCGGATACCGATCGAGAGATAGCCGTTCGATCGGTGACATCGAACAGCAGTGCTGCGAAGTTCGGGGGCATCTTGGAGGTGACTTCCTCGGCGGACGCGGGTGTCCGTACGCTGCCAAAGACGAAGTACCCGGCCGACGCGAGGTGCCGCGCGATGTCGAACCCAATGCCGCTGCTGACTCCCGTCACTACAACGACCGGCTGGTCCCCCGTGGACTGGCCTCCGGTGGACTGGCCCCGCAGCGAAACGTCAGCTTGCATCGATCGATTCGGTGTTCCCATCAGTCCGTGATTTTCATCGGTTGGCGCTTTCATCAGATCGAGCGCTCCATGCGCCCCATCCAGACCTTTTGGAGGGGGGGTGGGGCGGTGGCGATCTGCGATGTAGCGAAGTCCTGGAGCTGCTCAGCGGAGTCCGCGCTGACCAGGGCGACCCGATCGGTAACGTAGGAGATGTCCTCTGCGCCGGATCCGGATCTTGACAGCGAGAGCGTCGCCATGGGGGCACTGAAAAAGTGAAGGCGCACTCCATGGCGGTGTGCGTCGCTGGTGAGCCTCGCTAGTTCGCGGGAGGGCGGGTCCTTGGAGGAAAACAGGAGCGCTCCGTAGATTTCCGGGCTTCCGGCTGCCACGGGCTCGACGGCGCTCATGGGCTCTGCATCCAGCCGCCGGTTGAAGACAAACGAGAGCGACCGGACGGCGGTGATTCTCAAGAGGCTCACCACTTGGAAGGTGCGGCTCAAGACCAAGGAGAGGAAGCTGCTCGCCGATGGGTAGCGGACGATCAAAAGGATGTCGCGCGCGTCAGCCTCCGATCCTGCCAGGGTCTGTTGGGTGTGACCCTTGAAGATCGGCACTCCTCCGATCTTGCGGACCAGACGGCTGGCGAGCCCCATGTAGATCGAGTAGAGCAGTGGCCAGCGGGTGTCGACCCAGTTGATAGCGAACAGCGGCCCATCGACCGAATCACTCGGGTCAAGGGGACGAACTTCGGCGATGGGCCGCGAGGGGGCGTTGCTTTTCATGCGCCGAGTTCCCGAGTTGCGACCTTCTCGACCTTGACGCGAACACCGGAGAAGGCGGCGTTGCCGGTGAGGGTGTCCACGGCGGTGTCGAGGGTCAAGTCATTGATGCTGACGCCCGGTTTCTCCGCGGCGATCTGGATTCTGGTCTTTCCGCGGTTGTGTCCGTAGCCGTGCGGCAGCGAGACGACGCCAGGCATGCAGTCTTCGGTGACCTCCGCACGGGTCACGATCCGGCCAGCCGAGGTGCTGAGTGCAACGGGGTCGTCGGTCGATAGGCCGCGCGCCTTGGCATCTTCGGGGTGGATCTTGAGCGTGCAGCGGCTCTTTCCGCGGGTAAGCCGACCGATGTTGTGCAGCCACGAGTTGTTGCTCAGCAAGTGCCTCCGGCCGATGAGGGCCAGCTGGGCCCCCCCGGGTGCTTCCTCGGGCTCGGCCTGGCAAATCTCCAGGAGGCGCGCGATCAAACTGGCAGGGGCCAACTGGATGCGGCCGGCAGGAGAGCGAAGGCACTCGGGCAGCCTCGGTTCGAGAGGCCCAAGATCCAGGCCGCTGGGGTGACGGAGCAATCGCCTCAGCGTCAAGCCCGTTCTCCAGCGCCGCGGCGAACTCCACGCACCGTAGGGTCCAAGCTTGAGCCCAAGGTCCACCAGGCCGCGAGGAGTCAACCAGCGCATGACCCCTGCTCGAAGGACACGTCGGGCCCAATCGAGGCGTGGGCGAAAGCGCAGCAATCGCTTGGATAGCCGCCCCAGGATTTGCCAGTCCGCAAGAGCGTCGTCGGCAGCAGGTACGGTGGCCAGTGAGTACCTGGCCGTGTTGCGAACGCTCAAGGCATGGAACACAAGGTCGTAGTGCTCGGTTTCCAAACCTGTTGTGGGCGGCAGGATGTAGTCCGCGTGCCGGGTCGTTTCGTTGAGGTAGATGTCGAGTGCGACGCACAGATCCAAGGAGGCCAGCGCATTGTCCATCTTTCGCCCATTCGGACCTGAAAGAACAAGGTTCCCAGCAAGCGTGAAGAGCGCCCGAATCTGGCCGTCGCCAGGCGTCAGAATTTCGTCGGCTAAGGTGGCGACGGGAAAGTGCCCGTCGAAGGCGGGGAGTCCTCGAACGCGGGAGCGGGGGACCGGCGCCGCCGCTCGGGGGCCCCGGCCGCGTACGATCGGTATCGCGGGGGTTGGAAACATGGCTCCGCCGGGTTCATCGAAGTTGCCCGTAAGGACGTTGAGGCAGTTGATGAGCCATTGACACAAGCCTCCGTGGACCTGTGTGGAGGCACCGAGGCGTCCGTACACGACCGCGGTCTTGGCAGCCAGGAGCGACGCGCCCAAGTCTTCGATAGCTTGGGCGGAAAGGCCCGATCGCTGGGCTGCCTCGGTGGTGGTGACGTTCGACACAGCCGCCCGGAGGTCTTCGAGTCCGTCTGAGATGGCTAGTGCGCGATGGGTTCGGCCCTCGCGAGGCTGCTCGAGGATCCACCGAACCAAGGCGCTCAAAATCCAAACGTCGGAGCCGGGCAGCACCGGGTGGTGGCGATCTGCAAGCTTGGCCGTCTCCGTCCTTCGGGGATCTAGGACGACCACCGCTCCCCCCCGTGCTTGGATCTGCTTCAAACGGTCGCGGACCCCCGGAGCGGTCATCAGGCTCCCATTGGAAGCCACCGGGTTGGCCCCAAGGATCAGCATGAAATCCGTCCGGTCGATATCCGGGACAGGAAGCAGCATCGAGTGCCCAAACATCTCGCGCGCCGCGAAGTGATGGGGAAGCTGGTCGAGACTTGTGGCGGAGTACATCTGCGGATTGCCTAACGCTTGCCGAAGTACCTCACTGAACAGCAGTGTGCCGTGATTGTGAACCGTTGGATTTCCAAGGTACATGGCCGCGGATGACTCACCGTGTTTCTTGTGAATCGCAAGCAGCTTGGATGCGATTTCGTCAAACGCCGTCTCCCAGCTGAGTGCATGCCACTCGCCGTCCGCGCCGCGTTTCAGCGGGGTCCGCAAGCGATCCTTGTCTTGATGAAGGTCCGCCAACGCGACGCCCTTTGGACAAAGGTGCCCGCGGCTCAGCGGGTCTTCGCGGTCGCCCCGAATCGACTTGACAACTCCGCTCTCGACTTCAATTTCCAGGCCACAAATGGCCTCGCAGATGTTGCATGCGCGGAGACGGGGGGCGCTATGCATGGCCCGGATCTTCGTGCTCTTCGTTCTGTTGAGGGCGTGTGAGCCTCAGGGGTCCGCCGAGGCGCTCGCCGGCCCTGCGCTCTACGGAAGAGACGAGCTTGTTGAACAGGGGCGACTTGGACCTGCGGGTTTGCATCCACCTGCGAAAGAACGGGCTGGAGCAAATCAGGAGGACGCTGCCTGAGGCAAGCAGCGCGACACTGCCCGGAATCGGCGTGAACATGGACAGCGCGCCCAGGAGGACCAGGAGAACTCCCGCAGCGAGGCTTAAGAGGCGAACCAAAGGGCTAGGCCGTGGGGGAAGAACCGGATTTCGTGATCGTTCGTTCGAACAGCCACAGAATCGCCAGGCTCATCGCGAGCGAGACATAGCAAAGCGGCACAGATCCGGCGCGCGGGCAGACGTTGCCTTGGATGAGCTCGAGGGTGGTGCCAAGCAGGGCCAGACCTCCCGCGATCCCGAGCCCCACTCGAAACAGCAGCCGGCGTCCGGTGGCCTTTGCGACGATGAACCCAATCACCATAAGCCCGTAGCCAGCGAACGCGACGTAACAGGCCGGCACGGAGCCGATCACCGGGCAAGCCTCTCCTGTTCTCCATTGCTCGGCGGCGAGGCGGAAGCTGGAAACAGCGCCCACGCCGACGAGGAGCTGCAGAACAAGCTGGAGATAGCGCATGGGTTCGCAGGGCTATGGGGGCGAAGGAACGACCTGGGCAAGGCCAGGCGACGAATGGGGGCTGGCCTTCGTCTTTCGGGTTTCCGGCGGGTGACGCGAGCGGTCGCCCGAGCATAGGGCGTCGCTGCAAGCTACCCCCACCGGTCTTGAGTCCGTGCCTCAGGTGCAAGACCGGCGACCGGCGAAGGAGGGGGGGCCGGCTCGCCACGGTGCTTCGGGACACGATGCCGGGGAACACGGCGCTCACAGACACCGTGCCGAGGGGATTGGCAGGGCGACCGGCCGGGTTCGTCCACCGCGCCGGCCGATGGGAGCCCACCGCCAGATGAGGATTCACCAAAGGGGTCTTGCGGCTGGATTTTTTGGGGCGATGTACTAGTCCTCTACCGCTTACCGCTGCGATTGCGGTGGAGCGACCCGCCCCGCCGAAAGCCGGGTACAGAGCCAATCAGCACCGACTGCCCCCTCCTTCCATGCGCCAACTGTTCTGCTGAACTCTTCCGAACGTCCTGCTGGTAGTAGGACTGATCGTTGCTTCCAAAGCGACGGCCTTTGGCCGCGTAGCGGGCATCGGCTTGCTGATTTCGGGCGTAGCCCTGAAGCTGTTTGGGGGGACGATGTTTGATCGCGTCGTGGCTAGGCGGGCGGCGAAGGGGGGAGCGGAGTGTTGAGACCGCCTTCGCGACGCTCCCCGTGTGGAAGAGCCGAACGGAATGTGAAACCTGCGGGTTCGCGGCAGGGGGCGAAGGACCAGGAGGACTGCGGGCGCCCGGCCTGAACGGGCTCGCCCAGGCTTTATTCAAGCAGTTTGAAGGAAACCGCTGTGAAGAAGCCGACCAAGGTTGCGAGCCCCACGCGAGAGCCCGAGCCGGACAGATGGACGGCCTCCGGGATCATGGTGGAGGCGATGGTGGTGAGCATGGCTCCAGCGGCCAGGCCTTCGATCGCGATGAGCGTTCCGTGTCCGAGGTGGCTCCCGCATGCGAAGCCGATGCCCGAACCGAGCGCAGTGATGACCACCAGGCTCAGCCACATCAGGTGAATGCGTCGCTTGCTAAACCCCTGGCTGTGCATGGCGCTTGAACTGGAGAGAGCTTCGGGGACGTTGGACAGGAACAGGCCTGCGAGGAGCGTGTAGGGAATGACCTCTCCCAGGCTGAGGTCCACACCGGCGGCCAGCTTGGCTCCGATGAGGCCGAACAAACCGGCACCGATGACCAGGCTCTCCGGCACACCATCGATCAACAGTCCAAGCCACACGGCGACGCCAGCTCCTGAGGATTCCTGTTCTCCAGTGGCCGCCCGCAGTCGCTGGGGTGTGGGAATGCTCGCTCCAGTGGACAAGGCCGCGAGCGCCTCCTGACCCCAGCGCTGCTCCGCTTCGGTGATGATCTCCTCCCTGTGCCGGACCTCCTTGAGGTGGGCAGCGGCGATCTTGCGCAAGCCGGCGTCGAAGGCCGCGCTTTCCTGCCTCCAGCTTTGGACGCTGTCGCTAGGCAACTCGAGGACGACGAGGGGTTGGAGGGCAGTGGCCGTAAATCCGCGAGGCGCTCCCGTGAGGAGTGGCAGTTCGCCCAGGATCGCCCCAGCGCTGGCCGTCTCGACGGCGTTCCCATCCTGATCGAGCTGCACTTCTCCGCTGCGAACCAGGTACAGGGCTTGGCTTTCCTCCCCTTGGCGAAAGAGGACTTCGCCCGGTTTGAGGTGCTCTTCGTTGATGTGGTGAATCACCTCGGCGACTTCCGAGGCCGGGAGCTCGTGCAAAAGGGGAATGGCGCACAGTTCCCGGACGCGTTGTTGATCCCGTCGTCTGTCCAGCGCGGTGAAATGTGTGATCGCCGTTGATATTTTGCGCAGGTAGGCTCCGCGCGTCGACAAAAGGTGGTCCAAGACCACGAACAGCACTCCGCCCACCAGCGCGAAGGCAACCAAGGTCCAGAAGGGGCCAGAGCCATGGGCGCCGGGCTCGTGCAGGGCCATGACAGTGGGGGCGACCAGCTCCAGGGTGAGCGCCGCGATCAGGGCTCCGGCTCCGAAGGCAGCCAGGATGGCGGAGACCATGCGGTTGGGGCGGAATTGGAGGGCCAGCCAGGCTCCGAGGGGAAGGGACACCGCGCTCAGGGCTCCGAGCGTGACGGCCCACATCAGATGTGTCGCTTCCATAGGGGATTCTCAGGTGTTGTGACGGGGGAGGGTTGGCTTCGGGGGCAGAGAGCCTACCGGCGGACCTGGCCTCCCCATGGAATCCCGGGGATCGCTTTTTCATCTGCCAGTCGCCAGAGGGACCGCTGCAGGGTCGCAGTGGGGGGCCGCAGCAGGCGTGGCTACCGCTCGAGTTTGCGTTCGAGCGGCGCTCTGGACTTGGATGGAGGCAAGGGGCTGGCTGCGGTCGCTGACCCCCTGGTGAGCGCTTGGCTCGGTGCGTTTCAGCCAGGTGGCGAGGGAGGCGACACGGCCCTTGGAAGGGGACCGGGGCGCGTCTTGGTGGGGCGCCCTTGGCCCATCGCTGCGCGGCCGAGAATTCTTCGTGCTCGGGGTGAGGTTTGGCAGATTACGCCGAGTCCACGGGGCCACGCCGCAGTTGGCTTGCCCCTCACGATCAACCCGCGAGCGACCTCCTTGCCCGACCCTCTCCTTCTTCGCGGCCCGAAAGAGCCCTTCGCCTTCGACGCGAATGCGGCGACGTTGGAGTTCTTGACCGAAGGCTGCGCCGAGTACGGCGACCTTTGGGCCATACCGCCAACCGGCGGGGCCGAGAGCGCCACCGGCGGTGGGGGGCTTCCAATCTGGGTCCTCAACGACCCGGAGGCCATTCACCACGTACTCACCAAGCGACAGCCAAACTACGGCAAGGGCGTGGGGTTCGAGCGGGTCAAGATGCTGCTCGGGGATGGCCTGATCGTCTCGGACGGAGAGCACTGGAAGAAGCGTCGCCGCATGCTCCAACCCGCGTTTTCGAGGCCAAGTGTCGGCGCGATGCGCGGGCTCGTTTCGGAGTGCATCGAAGACCGAGCCCATGTTTGGGAGGCCCATGCCGAGTCGGGCGAGCCCCTAGATGTTTCCGAAGAAGCCAACGGTCTGGGGCTGAGGATTATTCTCCGGGCCATTTTCGGGGAGGACCTAGCCCGACTAGACGACAGGCCTGATGGGAATCCCTTCAACCTCGTCGTGGAAACCCGCGAGCGCGATCTCGTGTTCGCGATGCGATTCAGGCAGCTTTGGCCCATCGTGCGCGAGATGATCGAGTTGCGCCGCGCCAAGCTGAGCCCTGGGGAGACGCCCCGGGATTTCCTCGGCCTTTACATGGCGGCCCGGTCCCGCGACACCGGCGACGCCCTCGACATGGAGGGGCTGGTGGATGAACTCATGACCCTACTCGTGGCGGGTCATGAGACGACGGCGGCGACCCTGGCTTGGGCCTGGTCGCTTCTGGCGCGCCACCCTGAAATTCAGAACGACTTGCGGGCGGAGGTTCGGCGGGAATCCGCACGGCCTCCCGGCGAGTCCAAATCCGAATTGGCCCTGAAGGTGATTCACGAGACCCTGAGGCTGTACCCCCCCGTGTGGTTGTTCACGCGCCAAGCTCTTGAGGACGACGTGCTGGCAGGACGCCCGATCCCAGCTGGGACCCAGATCCTCCTGTCGCCTTTTTTGCTCCACCGCCGTCGAGACCTCTGGGAAGAGCCGGGGGACTTCCGGCCCGGGCGCTTCACCGCGGCCGGCGTTCCGGCCCACCGATCCGCCTACATCCCCTTCTCCAGCGGTCCAAGGCGCTGCGCCGGCGATGTCTTTGCTTTGGACACCGTTGTACAGGGGATCTCATGGGGGGTCTCTCGCTACCATCTAACCGCACCCACGCCCGAGGCCCCGGCGCTCGATCCAGGCGTGAATCTTCGTTCCTTAGAGCCTATTCGGCTCCATGTTCGTCCCGCGCTCTGACGAGTGCGTCACGTGCCCTCTATGAGGGGGCTGCCAGGCCCCTTGCGCCCCGATGTCCGACGCCCGAACGCTCCTCGATCTCCTCCGTCCCGGCCGCGCAGCGGAGCTTGGCCATGCTGAGCAGAGCCTTCGCTTCTTTCAGAAGCCAGGTCAGTACAGGGAAGTCCCGATCCAAGAGTTTCGCTCCGCGGCGCTGCGGCGCCTCGGGCTGTTTCAGTCAGAGGATCTTCCGATCGGAACGGAAATCGTCATGCCCATCGACGATGCCGAGGAATTCCTCGTGACGTTTTGGGCTTGCCTCTTCGGCGGGTACATCCCGATGCCTCTCGCGCCGCCGACGAACGATGCCACCTGCATCAAGATCCACGACATTTTGACCAGCAGAGATCGGGCTCGGCTGGTTCTCTCGGACTCCTCGTACGAACGGCTCACACGCGGCACCGACCCGGCAGACATCGATCGGCTGACGGCTCGACGATTGCCTCTTGCGAGCGGCGAGGCAGAAGCTACCCCGGTGGAGCGTGCGCCGAGCGACATCGCGTTTGTTCAGTACAGCTCCGGCTCGACGCGCGCCCCAAAGGGTGTCCTTATCCGCCACGGTCAGGCGCTCGCCAATCTGGCAGCGATTCGGGCTGGGTCCGGCCTGTGTGAAACGGACCGAACGTTCAGCTGGATGCCGCTCTCCCACGACTTGGGTCTTGTGGGTTTTCACCTCGGCCCCCTGTTTTCCGGGGGAGACCAAATCCTCATGCCGACGCGGGCCTTTGCGCGGACGCCGCTCATCTGGCTCCAAGAGGCTTCGCTCACGCGCTCCACCATCCTCTCGTCGCCGAATTTCGGTTATCGGCACACGCTCCATGCGATTGCGCGCAAGGGTCTGCCCGAGGGGCTCGACCTCAGTTCGGTCCGGCTGCTTTTGAACGGCGCCGAGCCGATCTCGGTGGGAGTCGCGAACGAGTTCTTGGATCGGCTAGAGGAGACGGGCCTCAAGCGCACCACCATGTTCTCCGTATACGGCCTGGCGGAAGCGACCCTGGCTGTGACGTTCCCGCCGCTTGGGTCAGAGATCCGCGGGCTGCGAATTTCGCGCTCCAGCGCCGGGGTTGGCGATGCGATTCAACGGGACACCGACGAGAACGGCTCGTTCGTTGCCTGCTGCTGCGGCGCTCCGCTTCCCGGACTCGAGGTCCGTATCGTCGGGATGGACGGCGGTTCGGTTGCGACAGAGCACATCGGGCGGATCTGGATTCGCGGAGCCGGCGTGACAGAGGGCTATTACGACGATCCTGAGGCAACCGCCGCAGCCGTCATGGGGGAGGGCTGGCTCGATACCGGGGATCTCGGCTTCATGGCGGAGGGCAATCTGTACGTCACCGGGCGAATGAAGGACTTGGTCATCGTGGCGGGCCAGAACTTCTACCCCCACGACTTGGAGGAGAGCCTTCAAGATGCCCTCGGGCTGGACGCCTTGCGCGTTGCGGTTGCCCCGGTTCGGCGCTCCGATGCGCCGGAGGAAATCGGGGTCTTCATCCAACACCGGGGCGACGACGCCTCGTTCGAGGACACCCGCGTCGCGGCCAGGCGGCACCTCTCTGAGGCCTTCGGTATCCGTGCGGAGCTCGTGATTCCTGTGACGGAGATCCCGCGGACAACGAGCGGCAAGGTGCAGCGCCAGCGCTTGAGCCAGCGGCTCCTCGCCGGAGAATTGGGTGACTATTCCCAGAGCACCGGTCCGCCTCGCCTCGCTGCCGAAGAGCCCAAAGCGAGCGAATCGTCCGAAAGCACAGGGGGAGCCGATCAAAGCGCAGCCGGACTTGAGGTCATGATGCTCGAGGCCTGCGCCCAGGTGCTAGGCGCGTCGCGTTTCGGGCCTTTGGACAACATCTTTGAACAAGGCATGAGCTCCATCGATCTCGCGGAGGTTCACGGCTTGATCGAGGCCCGCTACCCGAAGGGGCTCGATATCCGCGACTTCTTCGACTCACCAACGATTCGTGGCCTCAGCACCCTCTTGGCGGAGCGCCTTTCCAGCTGCGCTGTCGTCCCAGCCGAATGAGGGTCGACGGGTCGCCGCAGCTTCCGGAACGTGAGCGTTCTACGCCCACCGCGCAGAAACCGATTCCCAAGTGGCGCACGCGGTTCTTCCCGCTCTTGGCGCGCCCGCTTGCGCTGGTGCTCCAACTTTATTGGCGCAGCGTTCGATTGCGGGTCACGGGAGAAGAGCACATCGCCCCGCTGCTCGCGTCGAAGACTAGATTTATTCCGTGCTGCTGGCACCAGCGCCAAGTCTTTTCCCTCGTGTATCTGCGCGGACTCCGAAAGTCGGGCGTTCATCCCGGTGCGCTGGTGAGCCCATCGAAAGATGGCGAACTCGTTGCGCGCCTGCTCGAGCTTCTGGGGGTGGCTGCTGTGCGTGGGTCGGGTCGCCGCAGCGGCGCGCTCGCGATCCGCGATATGTACATCGCCATCAAGGATCAGGACCTTTCGCCGCTCATCGCACCCGATGGATCGACGGGCCCAGCCCACGAATTCAAGCCGGGTGCGATCATGCTTGCTCGTCTTTCGGGAAGCCCCGTGGTGCCGGTGTCCTTCGCCTGCACGCGGGGTATTCGTCTGGGCACCTGGGACCGACTCTTGGTTCCGCTGCCCTTCAGCCGCGTGGAGATCGTTGTGGGACAACCGATTGAGCTAGAACCGGTCGTTGCCATGACCGAGCCCCCTGAGGTCATCGAGCGCATGGGCGCTGCCCTGACAGCTGTCGAAGAAGTCGCCGAAACTCTGGTCCGCTAGTTGAGTGAAGCAAGCTTCGCCGCAGGAACCCCAGTGAGCCACCGCTTCCGTGTCCACCTGGGGGGCTGCGCAGCGGATGGATGTACCCTCCTGCTGCAATGAGCCAGCCGTCCAAACGTCGTTCCAGGGGGTTCGCGCTCAAGCTGTTGCTGGCGCTCGCCGTCTTAGCAGGTCTCGACCAAGCCGTCGCCTTTTTCGCGCTCGGGGACGGTGAAGTGCGCGGCATTCGAGTGGCGCCCTTCGATCCCCCTCGCTTCCATGCCGGCTCCGATCGCGAGTGGGAGCGTTTGGCGGCTCGCTTGGAGGGGGCGGCTGCTCCGCCTTCTCGGTTGCCGTTCGATCCCGAGCTGGGCTGGGCGCCGATCCCCGGATCCGAGTTCGAGCTCTACGCCTACGACGATCAGGGGGCGCGCCTTGGAAACCCGCAGATGGAAGAACCCCTTGAGCGCGAGATCTTGGTTTACGGCTGCAGCTTCACCCACGGAGACGAGGTGACCGGCCCCGAGGCCTGGCCAGCTGTGCTGGAGCGATCACTAGGCGATTCGCGGGTTCGCAATTTCGGAGTCAGCGCCTTTGGGCTGGACCAAGCCCTACTGCGCCTGCGGCAAACCGCGCCTGCGTTCGAGGCGGACGAGATTTGGATGGCCCTGATGCCCACCGCCGCCCTGCGCGCTACGACCTGCTATCGACCGCTCGTCCGGCCGTGGTCGAATGCCCTCGCGTTCAAGCCGCGGTTCGGAGTCGCCGGTTCCGATCGCTTGGACCTAGAGCTCGTGCCGTGCCCTGCGCGGTCGCCCGCGGAGGTCGTCCGGCTGGGCTCGGATGCCTCCTTCTTTCTTGAGCGGCTCGGCGAGGTCGATCCCTGGGTGGAAGCGTGCCCCGCAGCGTTTGCGCCCCGCGGCTCGCGGCTTTCCCATCGAACTGCGGTGGGTCGCTTGTGGCTCTCTTGGCGCGTGCGGAGCGCTCCCGAACCGCTCCGGGCGCTTGCCGGTCCAGGGGCCCAGGCGTTCGAAATTCAACGGGCGATCGTGTTCAACGCGAAACGGGAAGCCGAAGCGCTGGGTGCACGGTTCCGATTCTTGATCCTGCCTTCGTGGGCCGACCTGGAGGCGCGATCGGCGGAGGATCGCGAGGAGTGGCAGCCGTTTCTCAGCGAGCTGCAAGGCCTAGGAATCGAGTGCCTCGACGTCAGCGAGGCCATTCGCAGTCTGGGCCGATCGGCTTTCACGGGCGGAGCGGGCAGCCACTACTCGCCGGCCGGCAACCGGATCGTGGCCGAAGTTCTGGCGGCTGCCGCCCGGAACTGAGCGAAGGCTCGGTCGAGAGAGGACTACGAATCTATGGGGCGCCTCTTAGTTTGGAGTGGCTTCACCTGCCCTGGATGGAATTCACCAGGGAACCCAACCGGGGCGCGGGCCTTGTACGCCTACAGCGGAGATTAGCTCGGCCGCACATCCTGCGACTGCGCCGTAGGGACACCCTGCGACTCGACGAAGGGCAAGGCCGGCGGAGGCTCCGCTAAATCGATGAGACTTTCGTGAACGCTTTTGAGCGTGAGCGCCACACGCTCGAAGCACTCAACAACCTGAGGGTCGAAGTGTTCGCCGCTCTCGCTTCGAATGAGCTCGCAGACTTCTTCGAAGGGCATGGCGGGTTTATAAACGCGCTTGGACATCAGGGCGTCGAACACATCTGCGATAGCGACAATCCTAGCTGCGAGAGGGATGCGACGGCCTGCGATTCCCTTGGGATAGCCCTGCCCGTTCCAGCGTTCGTGGTGGCCTCCGGCGATTTCGATTCCGAGGTCGAGGAGGTTGGTATCTTCGGACTTTTCCCGAACGGCCAAGAGCGCTTGTTCCCCGATCGCAGCGTGAGCTTTCATCTGCTCGAACTCGTCCTTGGTCAATTTTCCGGGTTTGAGCAGGATGCTATCGGGGATCGCGACTTTTCCGATGTCGTGCATGGCTGCTGCAATTTCGAGATCTTCAACCCACTGGGAAGTCACCCCGCCGAATTGGCTCGCGTAGTCCTCGGCCAATATTCTGGAGTAGGCACACATGCGTTCGACGTGCTTACCCGTGTCGTTGTCCCGGTGCTCCGCAAGCTTGGCGATGCCGAAGAGGACGGTTCGGTGGCTTTGAACCAGTTGTTCCGTCCGCTCTTCGACGGTCTCCTCGAGGCTGTCGTTCCAGCGCTTCATGGTGCGGTCATGCGCCCTTGTGAGGAACATGGCAAGTGAAGCCGTCAGCGTGATCAAGAGCGCGGTGATACCGACCATGCTGGTTAACATGGAGGCCGTCACGTGTGAACTGGCGGCCTTGAGGCCCGAGACCGGCTGGTGGACCAGCAAACGGGCCTGAGTGTTCGGATCGTGGACCGTCGCGAGATAGTGCTTGCCCCCAAATGGGGAGTCGATAAGCCCCACGATGACATCGTTGCCGTTCGTTTCGGAGATCTGCCGAGGGTCCTCACCCTCCAGGTTCAGGAGCAGGTGATCAGCCAGGTTGATGCGGCTTAGTTGGGGCGAGTCCTTAATGTCGGGATGGCAGGCGATGTTGCCGTCGCTGTCGAGTACACAGGCAAAGCCGTCACCTCCGAGGTTCAGGTTTTCAACGACGGACTGCGTCCTAAGCCAGGCATCGCTCCCCTTTTCATCTACGTTCGGAAGCCCATCGAGCATTCGCGTCACGGCCCTGGCCGCCGATACATTGGCCTGGACGATGACCTCTTCAACGCCCTTCGCAACTTCCTTGTGGGTCGCTTGGTAGACGACCAGCCACCCCCCCGCGAAGATCAGGGCCTGCGCCAGCGAAATCGCGCCTGCGACCAGGAGCCCCTGACGCATGAATCTCTCGACGCGGTTCGATTTCATGAAGCTGATTCGACGCGCCGGCGGGGGGACCTTCATCCTCGATGAGGATTCGGTGATACCTGGACAGTGCTCGGTCCAGCGCTCCCCCAAGGTCCTCTAGATCCCAATTCGAGCCGTCAAGGCGGGCCTCTGAATTCCGAGTTGACCAAAGCCGGAAGAGAATTCCCTACCCGGAGGGGCCCTACCTGGATGGGCCCTACCTGGGGGTACCGTCCGCTCTTCCAGTCCGAGAGGAAGGCTGCCGGCATGGGCGAATTCGAGCGAGAATCCGGCCGCTTCGCTTGGCCGGTGAAACCGGGAGGAGCTTCCGCCTGGGGCGGCCGGCCGAGGCTGCGGTTGTGCGGGTAGGCCGGTAGCTCGCGAGGAAACTCGGGTGGGAAGGGCCGGTTGATTTTTTGGGTTTGCTCTTGACGGCTCGGGTGTTGGGTAGGATTCTCACCCCTCGCTCGCCCAGAGGGCACACCATGCCGATCCAAACGTACATCTCCAGCAAGGCTAAAAAGAAGCTGAGCCCCCTAGGGGACGGCTAGGCCTTCGTACGGATCCAACTCACCGAACACCGAAGCCGCCGACCCCTCAGGGGGTCGGCGGCTTCGCTTGTATAGCGATTTCGCCGGCTCCCGGGGGTCCCAACGCACCTCCCCCGATGCAGCCACAGCCTTCCCTGCACCTTGTCGACTCCACCCTCCGAGAGGGTGAGCAGTTCGCCTCAGCCGCTTTCACGACCGACCAACGCATCGAGATCGCTCGTCGACTCGACGCACTGGGCGTCGATCTGATTGAGGCGACCTCGCCCATAGCCTCGCCCCGCGCAGCCCGGGATTTCGAGCGCCTCGTCGGCCTCGGCCTGCGCGCCCGCCTCGCCGCCCACGTTCGTTGCCACCACGACGATGTGGCAGCAGCGCTCGACCTGGGTGCGACGGCCATTCACGTTTGCCTGGGCACCTCCACGCACCTTCGGCGCTCCGGTCATGGCCGGGACCTCGGTGGGATCCTCGCCATGGCCACGGACGTCCTCGGCCCGCTGGTCGAGAGTGACGTGGAAGTGCGCTTCTCCTGCGAGGACGCCTTCCGCACATCGGCTCGCGATGTCGTGCGAATCGTCCAACTCGCGGACTCACTCGGGGTCGATCGCGTCGGGCTGGCCGATACCGTTGGGGCCGCCACACCGACGGAGGTAGCCACACGGGTAGGGCTCGTGCGCAGCACCGTCGACTGCGAGATTGAATTCCACGGGCACAACGACGGGGGGTGCGCGGTGGCCAATGCATGGGCCGCCTACCAGGCCGGAGCCACGCACGTGGACACAACCGTGCTCGGGATCGGGGAACGCAACGGCATTGCGTCCTTGAGCGGCATTGTCGCGCGAGCGGCGCTCTCGAACGATGCTCTGATCGACCGCCTGGACCTCTCGCAACTGGTTGGGCTCGACGCGTATGTCGCCGAGGCTCTCGCGATGGAGGTGCCATTCAACGCGTGCATTACGAGTCCTACGGCCTTCACGCACAAGGCAGGGCTGCATGCCAAAGCCGTACTTGCTGATCCGAGCAGCTACGAGTCGCTCGAGCCGGAAGCTTTCGGCCGAACGCGCGATGTCCTGTTGGCCCACGGCCTCGTTGGCCGTCACGCCATCGCTGCGCGCGCGGCAGGGCTGGGGGTCACGATGTCGGCAGCGCAGACTTCTGCTGTCGTGCGTCGTCTGAAGGAGCTCGCCGACGCGGGCGAGATCAACTTACAAGCCGTGGATGAGCTGATCCGCGCGTCCGCAACTTCCTGGAACACCGCATCGCCGCTGAGCGAAGAACTCTCATGAACGCCTCCAGAACCCTGTCCGAGCAAATCCTAGGTCACTCTGTCGGTCGCGAACTTCGTGCCGGAGAAATCGTCACGCCCTGGCCTGACCGAGTCATGGTGCATGATTCGATCGCGCCCAGCGTGATCGGCATCCTGCGGGACGAATTCGGGGCCCAAGCCCCCCGTGCTCCTGAGCGGGTTGCCGTGGTGATCGACCACGTAGCTCCCGCCGCAAACGTGGCGACAGCGGTGGCCCAACGCATGCTGCGAAGCTGGGTGCGCGACGCCGGTATCGAACGCTTCTTCGAGAGCGGCCGCGGCATCTGCCACCAGGTGCTGATTGAGGAGGGTCTGGTCGCGCCGGGAAACGTGGTGGTCGGTACCGACAGTCACTCGACGACCTATGGCGCCGTGTGCTCCTTCGGCACTGGGCTGGGGAGTACCGATGTGGCGGTGTGTCTCGCATCGGGCCAAACGTGGCTGCGGGTGCCCGAAGCCATTCGGATCGATGTGACCGGGCGCTTTGCCCCTGGGTTCGGGCCCAAGGATCTGGCGCTGGAAATCGTCGGGCGCCTCGGAGCCGGCGGGGCAAACAACATCGCGCTCGAGATCTTCGGGCTCGACTGGCTATCGGTCGCCGGTCGAATGACCGTCGCTTCGATGGCTGTTGAGGTGGGAGCCAAGGTCGGCATGATTTGGCAAGGAGGGCTCACCGAACAGGGCGTCCCCGAGGCCGATTGGCTCGTCAGGCCGGAGGAAAATGCGTCGTACGCGAGGCGTATCGAGGTCGATCTTGAGGCCCTTGAGCATCGCGTCGCGCTCCCCGGCCGGGTGGATGATCTTGTTCCGGTAAGCGAGATGACGGACGTTGCGGTCGACGTGGTGTATGTCGGGACCTGCACCAACGGTCGCAACGAGGACTTGCGCACGGTCGCCGAGTTGCTTGACGGGTCCCGCGTAGCTCCGGGCACGCGATTGATGGTGGTGCCCGCCTCGTCGCAGGTGCTGGAGCGTGCGGTTGAGGACGGGACGATTTCGATGCTCCTGAAGAGCGGCGCCACGATTGGGCCTCCGGGCTGTGGGGCGTGTATTGGCCGCCACCTCGGAGTTCTTGCCCCGGACGAGGTCTGCGTGTTCACCGGCAACCGGAACTTCTCTGGCCGCATGGGATCGGCGGATGCGCGGATCTACCTCGCTTCGCCGCAAGTGGCCGCAGCGAGCGCGCTCACGGGGCGGATCGCCCAGCCGCGGGACTTGTCTCCCGCGGTAGCCCATTGACCGAATCACCTCACCTCCCAAACAAAAGGAATCGAACCATGGCAAGCATCTGGCTCTTTGGAGATGACGTCAACACCGACCTCATCGTTCCCGGGCGATTCGCCCCCTACATGACGAGCGAGGATGAGCTCGCGCGCAGCGCCTTCGTGGAAGCACGACCGGAGTTCGCAACCGAGGTCCAGCCCGGCGACGTCCTGGTGGCCGGACCCAACTTCGGGTGTGGGTCCTCGCGCGAATATGCTGCGAAGGCCCTGGCCCTGTGTCGTCTCGGTGCCGTCTGTGCTCCGAGCTTTGCACGCATCTTCTATCGCAACGCGCTCAACCTCGGGCTGCCTCTCGTGGAGGTCGACCTGCGCGAGCTCTCCGATCGCGAGGAAGTGGAACTGGACTTGGAGCGCGGGCGTTTGGTTCATGGGGGGGGAGAAATCCAGCTCCCCGCGCCTCCTGAGTTCGCCCGGGCCTTGTGGTCGAGCGGTGGGCTCGTGCCCTACTTCCGGGAACACGGCACTTTCCCCGTTCACAATGCCGCCGCTGGGGGGGAAGGCGAGTGAGCGCGTCCATCTGCCTATTGCGCGGCGATGGGATCGGCGACGAGCTGGTCGATGTCCTCGAGCGCGTGCTGAGCGAGCTCGTCCCGGAGCTGCCGCTTCGCCATGCGCGGGTCGGGTTCGCAGCGTTCCAAGCGTGCGGGGAGGCGCTCCCTGGCGAGGCGTTCGAGGCTGTCCGTCAATCCACGGCGAGCCTGCTGGTCGCCGTCGGGTCGCCCTCGGTCTCCACGCCCGGATATCGCAGTCCAGTCGTGGAGCTGCGTCAGCGGCTCAACCTGTTCGCAAATCTAAGACCTGTACGGAGCTTGCCAGGCGACCAGCGGGATCCCGTCGATCTGCTGATCGTGCGCGAGAACACCGAGGGCCTGTACGGGGCACCTTCCAGTCGCGAGAACGGCCGCGCCGTTTGCGAACGGGTCATCACCGAGGGTGCATCCCGGAGGATCGCTCGGGTCGCGGCGGAAGCTGCCAGGGAACGCAGCGGACGGGTCTGCGTGGTCCACAAAGCCAATGTCCTGCGCGACACCTGCGGCTTGTTTCGGGAAGCGGCCTTGGATGAGCTGGAGAGGTCGGATAGCCTCGAAGTGAGCGAGATGCTCGTGGACCACGCCGCCTACCGGCTTGCGGCAGTTCCGCATGAATTTGACGTGCTGGTGACGACGAACCTATTTGGCGATATCTTGTCGGATGTCGCTGCGGCTGCAGGAGGCGGATTGGGGCTGGTCAGCTCGTCCAACCTCGGCGAGGGCGGAGCCCTGTTCGAGCCGGTGCATGGCTCCGCTCCGGATCTTGCTGGATCAGGACGCGCCAACCCGCTCGCGAGCCTGCGCGCGACATGCAGCACGCTCGAATTTGTGGGTTGCCAAGACGGCGCTCGACGCTTGGCCGCCGGCGTCGAAGACGTTCTGAGGAACGGACCCTATACACCTGACCTTCGCGGTCACGCCACGACCGACGACCTCGTTGACGCCGTTCTCCAGGTCGCAACACGCTAACGCAGGGCGCACGGCCCCTCGGGCCGCGCCGGCTCCTCTTCTTCTGCTCCCAAACCCAGACCCCTCTTTCACCATGGCAACCTGCTCCGAATGTGACGCTCCGCTGAACCTCCCCACCGATGTGGCCGAAAACGAAATCGTCGCGTGTGAAGCCTGCTCCGCTGAGCTCGAAGTCGTCGGGCTCGAGCCCATTGAAATCGCCCTCGCGCCGCAGATCGAGGAGGACTGGGGTGAGTAACCGCCCTGAAATTGCCTTCCTCGCCGGGCCCCTACGGGTTGAGGAGAAGATGCTCCTCGAGGCCTATTCTCGCCGTGGTGTAGAGCCCGTGCGGATCGACGTGCGCCGGATGTCGATCGACCTGGACCAGGGAACGTGTCCCCCCGGGCTAGAGGGTGTGCGCGTGATTCACGATCGCGGCCTGTCCTACGGAGCTTCGCTCCACATCGGCACAGCGCTCGATGCCGCGGGATTCCAGGTCGTGAATTCACCGGACGTGGTGCGTACCTGCGGGGACAAGTTGGTCACCTCTGCCAGGCTTTTCGCCGCCGGCGTGCCGCAACCGCGCACACGGGCCGCGTTCACGCCCGAGCAAGCGCTCGAGGTCCTGGAGTCCGATCTGGGCTATCCCGCGGTTCTCAAGCCGGTCGTCGGTTCGTGGGGTCGGTTGGTCGCTCGACTGAACGACCGGGATGCGGCCGAGGCTGTCCTAGCGGATCGCCACACGCTCGGCGGGTGGACCCACCACACGCACTACCTTCAAGAGTTCATCGAAAAGCCGGGCCGCGACCTGCGGGTCTTCGTGGTGGGGGACGAGCCCGTGGCTGCGATCCGCCGAGAGTCGGACCACTGGATTACGAACACCGCGCGCGGTGCGAAAACGAGTGCGGCACAGATCGATGATTCCCTGGGCGAGCTGGCCTTGCGAGCGGCCCGTGCTGTGGGTGGAGGGGTCCTGGCTGTCGACATCGTCGAAGATCCGGAGCGCGGCTATCTTGTGCTCGAGGTCAATCATTCGATGGAGTTTCGCAACAGCATCGAACCTACGGGCGTCGACATCCCCGGCGCAATCGTGGACCACATGCTCGGTTTGGCCTCCGGGTTCGCCCTGTCGGCGCAAACGCAGGGGAGGGAAGCCCTGTGATGCGGGTCAGCATCGCAGGAGGATCCGGCTACGTAGGCGGAGAGCTCGCCCGCTGGATCGACCAGCATCCTTTCTTTGAGTTGAGCCAGATCACGTCCGAACGCTCCGCGGGGCAAGCGGTGTGGAGAACTCATCCGCACTTGCGGCACTTGACGGCTCAACGCTTCGTGCCGCTCCAGCAGCTTGAGGCGTGCGACCTGTTGTTCTGCGCCTTGCCCCACGGTGCTTTGGCCCAAAGCCTGGAGGAGATGGAGGGCTTGGCTCCGCGAATCGTGGATTGCTCGGCCGATTTTCGTCTGAACGACCCTGAGGCCTACCAGCGCTGGTATGGCGAGCAGCATCCTGCTCCCCAGTGGCTCGGGCGATTTACCTACGGACTCCCCGAGGTCAATCGGGAAGCCCTCTCGGGCGCGACCCATATCAGTGGCGTCGGCTGCAATGCGACCGCCATTCAATTGGCGGTCCTTCCCCTGGTTCGCGCTGGTTTTTTGGATGGGGCCGCCCCGGTGATCGCGGATGTCAAGGCCGGATCGAGCGAAGGTGGCGCCTCGTCGAGCGCGGCGAGTCATCATCCTGTTCGCAGTGGGTGCGTACGTACCTTTTCCAGCACCGGACACCGACACACCGCGGAGGTCTTGCAGACCTTTGGCGAGCTCGACGTGCACATGACGGTGACGTCGATCGAAGTGGTCCGCGGTGTACTCGCAACGTGCCATGCCACGCTTGCTGAGGGGGTTGACGAACGAGAAGTTCTACGCGCCTACCGCAAGCTCGCTTCTAAAGAGCCCTTCATCGACGTCGTCGTGGAGCGCAGCGGCAACTACCGTTTACCGGAGCCGAAGCTCGTCGCTGGTACGAATCAAGCACAGATCGGGTTCGGAGTCGACGCCGGAAGCCGGCGGATCGTCGCCCTGTGTGCGATCGACAATCTCGGTAAGGGTGCCGCAGGCACCGCCATCCAGGCAGCCAATCTTTCGTGTGGTTTCGAAGAGACTGCGGGACTCACTTTCCGCGGATATCACCCCTGTTAATCCAATGAGTACTACCGAAGCACCCATCGTCGTCAAGGTTGGCGGTGCCCGCGGGATCGGCGGTTCCGAGCTCCTAGGTGACCTCGCAGAGACGCTGCCGCGACGGAGCGTTCTTGTTCACGGAGGCTCCGATCGCGTCACACGGCTTCAGGAACTTCTCGGTCGGCCCGCGAAGTTCATCGAGTCCCCCTCCGGCCGCCGAAGTCGAAGCACCGACCGGGTGGATCTGGAGGCCTTCGCGATGGCGACCGCCTTGATCAATCGCGAACTCGTAGAAGGATTTTTGCAGCGTGGACGATCGGCCTTGGGGGTGAGCGGATTCGATGGCGGCCTCGCCCAGGCTCGTCGCAAGGAAGCCGTTCGAAGTGTCGTCAACGGTCGCGTTGTGATCGTTCGCGATCAATGGACGGGCCGAATCGAACGGGTGGACGGCGAGTTGCTGGAAGCGCTGCTGGCCACCGGTTGCACACCGGTTGTGGCGCCGCTTGCAGCGAGTCAGGAAGGTGAGATGTTGAACACCGATGCCGACCGGCTCGCGGCCCACTTAGCGGTATCCTCGGGAGCGCGGGTGCTCGTGCTCTTGACCAACGTCGCGGGGATCCTTGAGGATGGCGGCGCCGGTGGGCTCATCCGGTCTGTAGGGCCGGAAGATTTAGACTCCTTGGAGTCGGCTGCGCGCGGGCGAATGAAGGCCAAGGTCGACGCAGCTCGTCTTGCCCTGGACGGCGGTGTGCGTACGGTCGTTGTCGCGGATGGGCGTGTCGAGCGACCGTTGACGGCTGCGCTTTCGGGCGCGGGGACGGTGATTGGCGAGCCGCTTACTTCCGGGGTCCCGCAATGACGGTGGATTCGAGTGTGAAGGATGAAGAGCCCGTCGTGCACGATGCCCGTTTCAGCGGTTACCGGGGAATCTGCATCACAGGTGGTTCCGGCGCCTACGTCTGGGACGATCAGGGCTCGCGCTATCTAGATGCTACCTCCATGTACGGAGTGGCATCGATCGGTCACGCGCATCCCAGCGTCGCCCGCGCGGTGGGCGAGCAGGCTGCTCGATTGGTGTCGTGCTTCGCCAGCTATGGGAATCCCCAGCGGGACGAACTCTGCGCACGTTTGTCGCGTCTGCTCGATCCACTGGATCGAGTCTTCCTTTGCAACAGCGGTACCGAGGCCGTCGAGGCCGCGATCAAGGTGGCTCGATGGAAGACCGGGCGCGCCGGCGTTGTCGCGCTCACCGGGGGCTTTCACGGCCGCACGTTCGGTTCGCTTTCGGCTACCCATCGCGCTTCGCACCGGGAGAACCTAGAGCCCCTGGTTCCCGGGTTTGTTCACGTTCCCCAAGGGGATGCTGACGCCCTGGAGGCAGCGCTCGACGACGGTACCGGGCTGCTTTTGCTCGAG
Source organism: uncultured Planctomycetaceae bacterium (assembly GCA_964619265.1). Taxonomy (GTDB): domain Bacteria; phylum Planctomycetota; class UBA1135; order UBA1135; genus CAZUCE01. The sequence continues at coordinate 31,639 of CAZUCE010000023.1, read as the reverse complement.
GTCGTTCAGGGCGAGGGCGGGGTGCGACCCCTGGAGGGAAGTTACTTGCGGGCGGCGCAGCAATGGTGCCGCGAGCGAGGAATCTTGATGTGCATCGACGAAGTCCAAACCGGGTGCGGACGCACCGGGGCTTGGTTCGCCTACCAGCACCACGGGCTCGATCCTGATTTGGTATGCGTGGCGAAGGGCATAGCCGGTGGTGTTCCGCTTGGGGCGGTTGCGCTGCGATCGGGATTGGCGGACCTTCCTGCCGGGCTGCACGGGAGCACCTTTGGCGGCAATCCGCTCAGCTGCGCGGCGGCCAACGCGACCTTGCAAATCATGGAGTCCGAGGGGCTCGTCGATCGCTCACGCGAGCTCGGGATTTGGCTGGAGGAGCAGCTCCGCGAGAGGTTGCTGCCGCTCCCGAAAGTCAGCCGGATCCGGACGCTCGGATTGATGGCCGGCATCGACGTGAGGGGGAGGGTCGCGCCCCTGCTGCGCGAGCTGCAGGGCATGGGATTTTTGGTGCTCGGCGCGGGTCCATCGACCTTGAGGTTGCTTCCACCGTTGGTGATCGAGAAGCAGGCCCTGAGTGAATTGATCGATGCGATCGCGGAGGTTCTTTCGTGAAGGACTCCGAAGCGGTCGATTTTCTGGAGGCTCTCGTCCGGACACAAAGTGTGAGCAGGCACGAGGCGGAGGCGGTGCGCATGTTTGTCGAGACGGCCGCTCGACTCGGCTGCGATGCGGGCACGGACGAAGTCGGGAACGCGGTGGCTCGGGTCGGCGACGCGGGGCCACGGATTGTTCTGCTCGGCCACATCGACACGGTCCCAGGGGTCGTCGAAGTGCGCAGGGAGGACGGGCGATTGTTCGGACGCGGCTCGGTGGATGCGAAGGGGCCTCTTGTGGCTTTCCTGGCCGCAGCGTCGCGGGCCAATGCGACCGGAAAGCTGGGCTGTCGCGTTGAAGTGGTCGGTTGTGTCGAAGAAGAGGTGAGCAGCTCGCGAGGAGCCCACTATCGAGCCACTCAGCCGGCTCCGGAGGCCTGCATCGTCGGCGAGCCGAGCGGTTGGCAGGGGATCACGATTGGCTACAAGGGATTTGTGCGACTCAAGCTGCGACAACGCGCGGCCCTAGGTCACACCGCCGGGCCCCAGGGCAGCCTGCCCGGCGAGGCATGCCGTACATGGACCCAGGTCGAGACCCAGGCGGAGCAGTTGGTCGAACCTGACGCGCCCCTGTTTGAGCGTGTGCTCACCCATTTGGAGACGATGCGTCACACCAGCGACGATCTCTTTGAGTCGGTCGAGTTGGACGCAAAATTGAGGCTTCCCGTGGGACTCGGTCCAGAGCAGGCCATCGCCTGGGTCCGGGAGGTTGCGCCGACCTGGGAGGTCGATTCGGAAGGTGGCGTGCCAGCGTGGAGTGGATCTCGGACAACGCCACTGGCTCGCGCCCTCGCACGGAATATCCGCGAGAACCAGGGTCGAGTTCGCTTCATTCGAAAAACGGGAACCGCCGACTCGAATGTGGTGGCCCCGGCTTGGGGATGTCCGATCGTGGCCTATGGTCCGGGCGATAGCACGCTGGATCACACTCCTCGGGAACACATCGAGTTGGCTGAGTTTTGCCGATCCGTTCAGGTGCTTACCGACCTGCTCTGCTCGTGGAACCCGAGTGTCTGACCATTCGGCCCGCCGGGAAGTCCACGGTTGCAAAGCGCCTGCTTAGCGCGCGAAATCCATGCACCGAATGAGCCTGCTTCCGGCGCCGCGCCCAGTTGAGAATTCGCGGCGAGCTGGCCTGGCAATTCCCCTTTGGAGCGGTCCTCGCTGTGGGGAGGTTTCGAGCTGGACCGATCGGTCTCTCGATCTTCACCGGAACGGGTTGCTTGGGCCAGCTGTGGCCCTAGCCTCTCGGCTTCCCTGGGGAGCGGGACTCCATGGCTTTTGTTGCGTTTCTGGGAAGATCCGGGGAACTACTCCTGGGAGAGAGCTTAGCCCCCGTTTCGTACTTAGGATCGGCGGGCGGATTCGGATCCGGCTGACGGCGGTGGTTTTCCACTGTTTGATGTCCAAGCCGCGGTCTTGGTCGCGAAGGTACTGCTTCTGAAAATGGAAAGGCGCGAAAGATACCGCGGGGTCTTGGCCCTGCTCGCGACGGGGCTGTCCGCCTTCGTCGTGTGGGTTGCTTGGATCGACCCGGTTGCGCCGGCGACCGGCACCGCGGCAAGCATCGCTAGCCTGCCGGGACGCGAGGTGGTGCCCGCTTCTGTGGCCTCAGCCGGCCTGCGATCCGAGGGGGCAGAGCGCGATGTGGACGGGCAGCCGAGCGACCCGTTAGGGAGGGCAGCGCTGGGCTCGCAGGACCTTTCTTATGGGGCGCCCCTGGGGTCGAACCAGGCCGTGGCGCGCTTCCGCGTCACCAGCGGCCTCAGCAACCGGCCCCTGGCCGGCGTGCAAGTGCACGCTGGGGGCGGCCACTTGGTGGGGCAGTCCAGCAATCGGGGATTGCCCGCGGCGGAGGAGTTCCAGCGCGACCCCGTCCCGCGGGCCATCGAGCGATTGCCGGTTTTCGAAAGCGATGGGGAGGGCATCGTCGAGGTGCCCCTTGAGGGGTCAGCCGGGGTTGTCGCAGCGGTTTCGATTCCCGCCTCCGGCGGCTCGCCGGCGCTCGAAGCTTGGGTCCATCCCACCGCGGATCAGATCCGAAAGAGGCAGGGTGAGCCGTTCCCTTTGAAGTTGCACGAGCGGCAGGTCTGGACCTTCCGCGCGATCGATGATTCGGGTCGTGGGCGTCCGGGAGTCGAGGTGAAGGCCCAGTTCCTGGGTCCGGCGGACCTCCATGCGATTTCGGAAGGCGGCGTACCCATTGCGTTTCCGTTCCCCGTGCCTACGGGGAACCCCTCGACCAGGTCCTTGGGAACGACGGGCGAGGACGGGGTGCTGACCTACGCCCGAGCGCCGCTCCTTCCCCCTGTGGGAACCGGCCAAGCTCGGTCCGTAGCTTTGCTGCTCGCCGCGCAAGTGCCGACGGCCGAGCAGATACCCGTTTTGGTGGACGAACTCCCGCCGCCAGGCGCGGTCATCGAGTTGCCGATGCCGCCTGCGAGCGATGTGACGGCTCAACTCCTCGACCACGATGGCAGGCCGCTTTCCGGTTGGCACGAACTGAACGTCCTTCTGCGTTCGACCGCGGGCTTTGCTCCCATCAAGAGCGCGTTGGCGCTGAACGGTGCAGCCACACTGGGCGGCTTGCCTGCGGTCAAGAGTCTGCGTGTCCAGGTTGGGCCCGGAAGCGGACCGGCCGTGGACGTTGCCGGACTTCGCCGCTCGGGCAGCCATTCGCACGCTGAGATTCGTGCGGGCGCTCGCCATGCGGTCCTTCACGGTCGAATCCTCGACACAAGCGGACATGCCCTCGCCGATCGACGAATCGAAGGGCAAGGCGGAGGATGGGATGCCACTTGTGCAGGCACGGATCCCGAGGGGAGGTTCTCTGTGTTGGTCCCGCTGGAGTTGGACCAAGGCCTGCCCCAGACGATTGTCTTCCAGGCGGATCCAAAGCCGGGCGGAGGAGGGCTGGAGCCTACCTCTGAATACCGCGTGCGCCTCGACGCCCCCTTGGAGGCAGCGACCTACGCTCTTGGAGATCTAGCGCCCTCCAGCCCGAGACCGCTGCTCGCGGCGGGCCAGGTCACCACGGGGTCCGATCGCAGACACGACGGCTACGTCCTACAGGTCCAGTTCCGCGCCCCGGACGCCACTTGGCGGGAACTGCATGGCCTCCGAGCCTGGTATGCCCCAAGCGGGCAGTTCACGCTTCACGGGGACCCTGAGCCGCAGACGGACCACCGGCTCCTGGTGCGGACGCGCGGGCGCCGTCTCACCAATCCTGAACCCATCGCCTTCACACCGGGCGCGGAAGATCTTCACATCGATCTCGGCGCGGGAAATTCTCTGAAGGTGCGCGTTGCGACTCCTTTGGCGGCCGGATCCGGGCGCTTGCTTTCGAGTGTTTTGGATTTTGTGCTCGAGGGGGTTGAGGGGCCTGGGAGGGATCTGGCGTCAGAACAGCTTGCGGTGGGTCGATTCGGAAACGTGGACATCGACGGTTTGACCCAGCTCCGTTGGAACGGCTTGCAGCCAGGGTTCTATTCTTTGCGCGTCTTGGCCAAGGGAACGGACAGCAGCTTGGCAGAACTGCCGCAGATCGGAGTTTCCGAAGGTGAGACCCTGGCGCCGGGGATGCTCGACCTCACAGGCGCGCTGTACCCCTTCCAACTGGACCTGGTCGGGCCTGATGGCGTACCCATCAGGGACGCGCAGGCCCGCCTCCAATGGGGTGCTGAATCGGACGAGGCGGCGACAACTCTGCGGGGAGCCCACTGCGCTGGGATCGCGCCAAACATCCCGGTCCAGCTCACGATTCAAGCCAAGGGTTACGTGACGGACAGCCGGCCGCTTGCCCCGGGAAGTCAGCAAATCGTTCTGCAGCCGACCAGCCAGGCCAGCTTGCAAGTTCGTGTCACGGGACTCGATTTGCCCGATGGGGTGCACGCGGATCTGATTTGGGGTCCGGCAAGCCTGCCTCGCTCCGCTGGAGAAGCCAGCGGCTTCGCGATGCACGAGGACACTCAACGGGCCGTGAATGAGCAGCGAACTGGAAGGCAAGCCCTCGCTCAGGCGAACGACGTGGAGTTCGAGCAACCGGTCCATCCCGGTCCTACCGGCGGCCTGCGCCTGATTCTGGCGTTGTCCGCGTTGCCGCCCCCGCACCAGCCCGACGCACCGACCCGGATTTTGCTCGACGAAATGCCCGGTTGGGTGCTTTCGAATCCGCAACCGGCCACGGCAACGCTTGCTGTCGATGGCGCCGCGTTGTACGAAGCCTTGGCAGCGCTGGGGCGTCCATAACCTGTGAACACCGGCGCCGTGAATAGCGTGCCCATTCTCTCCCATCGACCTTGCGGCGTTCCTGTGAGCTCCGCAGTCTCTCGAGTCACTGAGGAAAACGAAGTGACTCGGCTTTCTCCCATCTCAAGCAGATCTCCAAACCCTCTCGTGCACCACCAAGCAATGAATCGCACCATGCACACCCCCCAATCTCGTCGACCGAATCTACAGGGAAACCTACCCGCGCTCGGAACGGCTCTTTTAGCCCTGACCGCTGCTAGCTGCTCAAGCGGCGGCGATGACAACGTAGGGGACCCTGGCGACGGAGCCGAAGTGGTTGGGGGCATCTTTGCCCTAACCAACCGGCACAACAATGCCGACCAGCTTCGAAACGAAGGCCAGGACCCCTTGACGGAAACTGAGGCCGGAAACGAAGTCGTCGCGTACAGACGATTCGACAACGGCGCACTTGAGCTAGTCGGGTCGTTCCCCACGGGTGAAGACTTGATCGGTGAGAACATTCGCAACAGTGGCGCCAACCCGTTGGCTTCCCAGGACCCTCTGATCGTGTCCGAAGACGGAAATTTCTTGTTTGCCGTCAACGCGGGCAGTGACTCCGTCACTTCTATGTCGATCGACGGAGAGACGATGGAGCTGACCGTCATGAGCACCATCTCGACAGCTGGCGTCTCGGGCATGCAAAATCCCGTTTCGCTGACGCAGCACGGCGATGTGTTGTACGTGCTGAACTCCGGTACCTTCTTCGACTTGGATGCGATCACGCCGCTGGATTTCGTTCCTACGACCATCCCCGACCCCGCCGGCGGCCCAGACGACACGCTTCCTGACCCGCGGCGCCTGCGCCGTGCCAGCGGCATCATTGGATTTACCATTGACGAGTTCGGCAACCTGGGGGACCTCCCTAGTTCCGAGCTGACCCTGAACGACTTTCCTGGCTTCGCCGGAGACGGTCCGAACGGTCCGGGGAACATGTCCCTGGGAGCCAACGGCGGCTCCATTGATTTCAACGCTGCGGGCGACGCGCTCTACATCACCGAGCGGCGTACCAACAACATCGTCACCCTCGAACTTACCCCGGGCATGGTGCCTAGCGGCGTAGGAACGAACCTCGATTCTTCAACCGATCAGCCGTTCGGAACGGATGTCGTCACGACCCTCGGCGGAACCGAAGTGCTTCTGGTCTCTCAGGGCAACAACGGACTTGAAGGGCTCAGCACTCTCTCCTCGTTCACCATCGGAGCCGGAGGAGCGTTGACTGGGGCCTCCTTGAGCGATGGCACCGAAACCGATCCGTTCATCACCGGATTCACGTTCGGTTGTTGGGTCGAGTCCTTCATTGGTGCCGACGGTGATACGTATGCTTACACCGCCAACACCCCGGACGGGACTCTGACCGGCTATCTCGTGGATGATACTTCCGGCGAATTGACCCGCCTGGAGAGCCCCACCCCCGGTGAAGACTTCCCCAACATTCCTGCAACGGGCAACACGAACGGAATCGGAGTCCTCGACACCGAGATCGCAGGCGGCTTCCTGTATCAGGTGGTCAACGTTGGTGGTGCCGACGCTTCGAACAACAGCCGAATCTCCGTGTTCCAGGTTATGGATGGTGGCGCGCTGAGTCCGCTCACCGCCTTCGACACCGAGAACAGCTTGTTCGTGCCGAGGCAGTTCGTCGGTATCGCGGGCTTCTAGTCGCAGGCCTTTGGTGAAAGGACCTCCCAGTCCGGCCATCCCATGCTGTGTCCTCGAAAGGGGCACCCCGCGGGGCCAAGCCGGAACCCACTGGGAGGTTCTTCGTTTCCCGGCGGAATCTTGGGCGGATCCAAGGGGCCCGAGTGGATCCAAAAGGGTCCTTTAGCCGGTGATTCAGGCTCAGTGAATCGGGCGCAGTGTAATTCGGCGCAGTGAGGTCGTCGCCGACTTAGAGGGAACAGGGGCCGGCCTCTCGCTCCTCTCGGATTCTCGCCGAAGAGGCAGCTTAGGCAATCAGGTGGGGATGAGCCGGGCGTGTGATCTTGGCGACCTTGCGCGTAGGTCCGCCCTGGACCTTCTCTCCGCCGGCTGGGGGCCGCTTGAGTGTCCTGGAAGCATGGTGCGCACCAAGAGGGTGGCTAGGTAGCCCGCCTGGGTGGGGTCGCACCGACTCGATCGGACGTCGCCCCACGATCCTCGCGGCCTCGTACAATCTCTCGCCACTTACGAACGCGTCTTTTCACCCCCATGGCCTCCGTGCAAATGCAGCCTCGATTCAAGATCGGCATAGCGGTTCTCGCCCTCTCGCCGTCCGCTTTCGCTCAGATCGACCCTTGCGGGATCTACTTCAACGACTTTGTGGGGCCGTTCTCCGGCACGGAGTGGTTCCAAGTCACACCCTTCAATGGATCCTCCACGACCTTCAACATTCGTGACATCTACGGCGGTGGGTTCGTCGGCACGATCGACGCTGCCGGCAATGTCGTCATTCCCGGGGCCTCGATGAACGGCTCGTTCAGCGACCCGGACAGTTTTGTCATCTTCCCTTTCGGCGGACAATTCACCTTCTCGAGCACGCGGGTGCCGACCACCACGCCCGAGTTCCCGCTGCTGCTTGAGACTCCTCAAGCAGCCAACGCCTTGCTCGATGGGACTTGGAGCAACACGCTTCAGTTCTTCGACCCCCAAACCGGGCAGGCTGGCCCGCCGGCGACGGAGCTGATCACCGTTGCGACCAGCGGAAACTCCATTCGAATTACCGACCCCGTAGGGCTGTTCTTCCAGGGGGTCTTCTTCGACGGCCTGCAGGCGGGGTTCCGCGCATTGAACAACCCAAGCTTTGGGACCCCGACGGGCGATTTCGCATCGTTTCCCGGGTCGGCCACCAACATCGGTCAGGACCTTCTTGGCGAACTGAATTTGATCAACATCAATCAGTTTCGAGCCTCGTTCTTACTGCAATCGCAAGTTCCGCTGGGAAGTCAGACGCAATCCGTTGTCGAGTTCAATGCGACGCGCCTCGTTCCGCTCGCGGTAGGCGACGCGAACGGGGACGGAGCGGTCGATAGCGCCGACGAGGCCATTGTCGCCAGCCTGCAGGGCGTGGGGTTTGCTGAGGCAAGCTACAACCTGGCCGCGGACATCAACGCCGATGGCACGATCGACGGGACTGATCTGGCCTTCTACATTGGCGAGTTCATTCCGCTTGGCGGTCAGCTTGCAGGCGCGACCTCTCCGGTGCTTTTAGGAGAAGGGTCGCTTGCCGCCAACGCTTCGTTCACTCTTGTTTTCGAAGACTTCCCCTTGAGCGCGCCGGGATTTTTGATCATCGGCGCAGAGGAACTCAGCGACCCCATCTTGGGGGGCCTTCTGATTCCCGTGCCGACCTTCGTCATCCCGATGCCCACCCCGCCCAGCCCCCTGCAAGACCTGGAGTTTGCGGCCGGCATCGGACCCAACGTGGCCTCTGGAACCGAGCTCTTCGTCCAAGGCTGGTTCCTCGATGCGACCGGCCCGGAGGGCTTCACGGCCTCAAACGGTCTGCTCCTACGGACGCCCTAAGATTGAATGCCCCGGGCGCTGCCGGTTTCTAGCACGCCCGGGCCAGCTGCTTGTAGCGGCGATGGGGTTCTATGGCCCCATCAGCGGATGCAAAGAGAAGCCGGCCTCACGCCGGCAGGCGCCCACGACTGGGCGCCCACGACTGGGCGGCCGAAAATGCATGGGGGTCGCGCACACGTTTCGAGGGAAGCAAGCGGATCGCGTGATTCTGGCCCTTGGCGCGCCGGGGCATGGAGAGGTCAGGGCAAGGCGCCCGGCGACGAACCAGGTAAAGCTGCTCCCTGTTTCTGTATCAAGAGCCAGGTTGGCTCTCAAATTGCCGGTTTGCACGATGCGCCGGGCACCGAGGGGAAGCTGCGGATTGTCTCGGCCCTGCTTGGGTGAAGGAACTGGGAAGCACCGCTCCAGCGTGGAGCTGGAGAGCCGCGAACCTATAGGCACTTCGGGGCGCGTCCGGCCAGGCACCCGCTCGCGAGGTCGCTGAAAGGGGAAGGGCCGGTAGGTGGCGACGGTGCGGAGTCGGTCACGGATCCATGCGGGACTCTCCGAAAGACATCGCGCTTGAGCTTGTGTAATTTGAGCCGCATGGCTCACCTCATCCTGAAGCGTCCTGGAATCACCCTGTTGGTGGTGCTTGCCGCGGTACTCGTGATGGGGGCAGGATCGGTCTATCTGCGAGTCGACAATTCGCCGTCTGTGTGGCTGCCGTCGCAGGACCCGGAGCTGAGCCTGTACGGGGACTTTCGCGCCCGCTTCGGGGAGGACACGTTCTTGTTCGCGGCAAGCGCTCCGCTCGAGCGGTCGCAGCTCGACCTGAGCCGTCTTCGCGCAGCCGGGGAGTGGCTTTCGAACCTCGAGGGAGTGGATCGGGTCGATGATCCCTTGGAAGATCCCAGTGCTTCCAACCTGCGCCTGTCGAAGAACCGTCAGCAGGCTGTGCTCGTGGGCGCGGAGCGCAGCGGTGTCGGTCGCCTGGGTCTTTTGGTGGCGCTCCAGGCGGCCCTTGGGGACGCCGAACGGAAACAGCTCGTGGACGAGGTGAGGCGCGGTTTGTCAGAGGGGTTCGATGAACTGGGGCCCTGGGAGCTGGCCGGGACCGACGTGGTCACCCGCGATTTGGATCGTGGGTCACAGGTTTCCATGGCAACCCTTTTTCCGGTCGTCCTGGTGGTGATGGTCGTCGTGTTGTGGTTCGCACTGCGCGAAGTGCGCATGGTTCTTGCCATAGCCCTGTCGGCAGCGGCTGCGAGCTTGGTGGCTTTGGGTGGTTTGGGGGCCGCGGGGCGCTCCTTGAATCTCCTGCTGGCCGTCGTGCCGGCGACGCTTGTAGTGGTGGCGACAGCCTACGCGTTGCATTTGTTGACCCGTTTTCAGCAGCTCCATCCGACCGAAGATCAGCTGAGCGCGTGCGCCCAGCGCACACGAGAAGGGCAGGCGGCAAGGGCCAAGCTATGGGCCCAAGCGATGTCCCATACGTTCCGTCCCAGCCTCTTGACTGCTCTGACGACGGCGGTTGGGTTCGGATCTCTCGGATTCTCGAGGATCCCCCCGGTGCGCGACATGGGGATCTTTACGGCGCTCGGCGTGCTGGCCAGTTTCTGGCTCACGTTCACCCTCCTGCCAGCTCTGCTCGTGCGCAGTCCCGCTGTGTTGCCCCGAGTCTCAGGGCAAGCGGGATGGTCGTTCGAGCGCTCCGCGAAGTATGTGGGCCTACTCCAGCAACATCGCTGGGCCGTGTCCCTGCTTGGCGTCGCGTTGATGGTGGCGGCCGGGTGGGGCGTGACACAGCTCGAAGTGGAGTCCAATGTGCTGCACTTCTTTCCAGAGGACCACGACCTTCCGGCTAGCTATAGGGCTATCGAGAGTGACTTCTTCGGCCTGACGAGCCTGGACCTTTGGGTGGAAGGGGATCGAGAGGCTGTGCTCTCTGGCCGGACGGTTGCAGCGCTGCAACGTTTCTTCTCTCTCGCGGCTGACGAGGAGTTGGCTCAAGGGGGGCCTCTGCTTCCCGTCCAGTGGGGAGGAGCCGAGCTGGCGCCAGAAGATCGCGCGCAGCACCTGCGAAACGGGCTCTTGCAGAACTCGTCGGGTTCGGCGGAAGGGGCTCAAAAGTACCTATGGATGTCTGGCGATCAGCTTGGGCTGCGAGCCACGTTGACCTATCGCACGACTTCGAGTCAGGCGGCCTTTGGGTTGGTCGAACGGCTGAGGTCTCATTTGGCACAGGCGGACTTACCGGAGGAGCTGAAAGCTCGAATTAGCGGGAGCACTCCCCTGTTGGTTCGTGGGCAAGTGCTGTTGCTCGACACACAGCTACGCTCGTTCCTGTTGGCTTTGATGATCGTCACAGGCGTGTTGTGGGGCGCGTTTCGGTCGCTAGCGCTCGTACTCGTCTCGCTCCTGCCCAACGTTCTGCCAATCGCCATCACCCTAGGCGCGATGGGGTACGCAGGGATTCCTCTCGACTCAGCAACCGTCACCGTCGCCGGCATCGCCCTGGGGCTTGTGATCGACGATACGATCCACCTGCTGCATGCCTATTCGGTCGCTCGGCGAGAGCGGGCTCCCCACGGTGCGGTTGTCGAGGCTTTGGCGCAGGTCGGCCGGCCCGTCTTGACGACCAGCCTGGCCCTGTCACTCGGCTTCGGTGCTTTCGTAGCCACCTCCTTCAGGCCTACCCATGACTTCGGCCTGCTGATTGCTTGGACGGGCCTTGGGGCTTTGGTTTGCGACCTGGTACTCCTTCCCGCCGTGCTGCTCCTGGCGCGCAAGCGCGAAGAGTCGAGGCCCAGCCCGAGGATCTGAACGGTGCGCGACTCGCCCATGAACCCTCCTCCCACCGCTTCCCAATCGCTCACCGGATCCAATCCGCGGTTGGCCGGATTGGCGACTGCTGTTCCGCCGAGGCGCTGGGACCAGCGCGAAGTGTACGACCTGATCGCCGGTCACTTCGAGAGCTACCGGGACCGCCGCCGCGAGCGGGTTTTTCTCGGCGCCGGAGTAGAGCACCGTCACCTGGCGTTCGAGCCTGCGGAATTCGATCCAGAGGTCCGTCCGGCGGAACTGCACGCACGGTTTTCCGTGCACTCGCTTGGGCTCTCCCTGGAAGCCGCGCGCTCTAGCTTAGAGCGCGCTGGGCTGACGGCCCGGGACGTCGATGTCCTTGTTGTGGCCACTTGCACCGGCTACTTGTGTCCCGGACTGACCGGGCAGTTGGCACGGGCGCTTGGCTTGCGGGACGATGTGCAGCGCTGCGACCAGGTTGGCATGGGTTGCGCGGGGGCGTTGCCCGCGTTGCAAAGGGCCAGCGATCACGTCCGGGCTTATCCGGACCGGCGCGTTTTGGTGGTTTGCGTCGAAGTGTGCTCCGCCTGTTGGTATGTGGATGACGATTTGGAGACCGTCGTGGGCAATGCGATTTGCTCCGACGGCGCTGCGGCGTTGGTTGTCGAGGGGGCCGGCGTGACCCATGCCGATCCCGCAAAGGACGGAGGCCACAAAGGCCCCGAACTGATTGCCTGCGAGACCTTGCTGGAGCCGGCGTTCCTCGATTCGGTGGGGCTGGTCCAACGGGAGGGGCGGTTGCGCATCGTACTCGACAAGCAACTGCGTCACGCCGCCGGCCCTTTGTCTCGGCGGGCTGTAGATCGCTTGCTCGAGCGCCGGGGCCTGGACCGCAACCAGGTCGATCGATGGGTGTTCCATTCGGGTGGCCGCAGGGTGCTGGACTCGATCGACGAGTCGCTGGGGTTCGGTCCTTCGGAATTGACCCACAGCCGGGAGGTTCTGCGAAACTACGGCAACATGTCTTCGCCTACGGTGCTGTTCGTGCTGGAACGTCACCTACGCGAAGCGGGGCCTGGCGAACTCGGCGTCCTGTTGGCCTTGGGGCCTGGGTTGGCTGCGGAGACCGCGCTGCTGCGTTTCTAGCTAGCAGTCTGTGGAGGAATCCTCGACTCCGGCTACAAGCCGAGCCGAATGCTCTTCGGGACTGTCTCCGGAGAATTTGGTCACCGGCAGTTAGATCGCCGGGTGCTGGGTCACCGGGTGTTAGGGCCGTTCGGCGATGAGGACCCCATAGATGATCTTCCCAGATCGCATGGCGCGTTTCATGCCCCGGATGGCGGCGAGCAAGCCCAGGGCATCGGGGCCCAACTCGCGTGCCAGGTCCCACACAGCCTTGGCTTTCAGGATCGAGACTCCGTGGTCCCATGTCCGCAGGGTTTCAGCCGTTAGATTGCGCTCGATGCGAATCCGGTAGCCAGCCTCCCCAAACCACCGCGCAGTTTCGGGCAAACTGAAGATCGTTGGCATGAGCATCCCGGCACGCACAGGTTCAACCAGTTTTGCCCGTTCGGCATCGGTCGCATCTGTGCTGACCATCCAATCTCCGAGGATAAACTTGCCCCCCGGGCGCAGGAGTCGCGGAGAGTCTCGAACGAAAGCCTGTTGGCGGGGGAGATGCCCTAGCACGCCGACCATCCACAGGGCGTCTACGGGATCTCCCTCCAAGTCGATGGCCTCCGCGTCCATGAGCCGAAAGGACACCTTGTCCGCGACTCCATGTTCCTCAGAGAGGGCCTGAGCCATCTGGACTTGAACCTCGCTTAGGGTGATGCCGGTAACCGTGCAGCCCAGATCACGGGCCAGGGCGACGGAGGTGGCGCCCATCCCGCATCCCACGTCGAGAACTCGGCTATCACGCTCTAGCTCGGCTTGCTCCGCAAGAAATCTGACGAGCTCTTCCTGGGCTTCCTCCTTGCTCTCGCGGCCGGTGCGGTAGTAGCCATCATGGAGGTGTGGCCCCCAGAGGGAGCGAAAGTGGGGGCTTAGTCGGTCGTAGAACGCCGCTATGTCCGTCTTCGTGATTTCGGGGGCACTCATGGCGTCGACAGTTGGAATCCGATCCGCGGGGAGAGAGTCAATCCTCCAAGGAGGTTGGGCCGGAAGGAGGGCTCTACGCTAAGCAGGCCCCAACCGGACGCCCCCGGCTCCAACAAAGTTCGTCTAAGCGGGTGCGTTTGGTCTTCGGTGGCGATGGGGGAATAGGTTGTGCGCGGAGCGCCAATCCTACGCGCAGGTCCCCACCAAGCCTGGAGTCAGCGACTGGCCGGTTTCCGCAGAATTCTTGATCTGGGCCGGGGCTCGCGTGGACGGGAGACGCGTTCAAGGACAGCCACGCCCGAGGACGCGAGGGCCTGGATCGAGGCTTGGGCGGATCGCACCAAAGGTCAGGGTGGCAGGCCCTGTTCTGCTTCAGCTCGAGCGCCGATCGGGAGGTGCTTCGGGAGGGCCATTCGGGAGGGTGGCCCCGGTGCCCAACCGATGCCGATCCCCGGATTTGTGGTGTATCTTGGGCGCCGATGGATTCGAACCCTGCACCTGCCAGGCCGCTCGACGTCGCCGTGATCGGCGGAGGCGCGTCGGGCATGGTTGCGGCGATCCGCGCCGCGAGGCTTGGCCGGAGCGTCGCGCTCTTGGAGCGTTCTCCGTCGTTGGGCCGCAAGCTGCTCGCATCGGGTGGCCAGCGTTGCAACCTTTCGAACACGCTGTCCAAAGACGAGTTCATGGAGCGCGTGGGTCGCGACGGACGATTCATGGGGCCGGCGCTCGACGAGCTCGGGGGTCCTCTGCTCCGCGAGTTCTTCGGTGGCATCGGGGTTCGGACCGTGGTGCACGATGGCTTTCGGGTCTGGCCCGAGACGCGCAAGTCTTCGACGGTCCTAGCGGGGCTCGTCTCCGAGCTAGAGCGACTCAACGTTCCGATTCTCGCAAGCACTCACGTCGAGCGGACCGAGCACGACGGGAGTGGCTTCTGTCTCCGGCACGAGAACGGGCCTACGCTTGCCAAGGAGCTCGTTGTGGCAACCGGTGGCTTGGCGCTCCCGAAGGTTGGCGCGTCCGGCGGCGGCTACGGTTTTGCGGAGAGCTTCGGACACAAGGTTGCGACTCGCTACCCAGCCGGCGTTCCGCTGGTCACCGCTGAGGATTGGCCCGCACGATTGACCGCACACACGATCGGCAAGGCCCATCTCCAGGTTGCGATCCGGAAACACGCCAAGGTTGCGCGCATCGGCGACCTGATCTTCACCAAGTCCGGCATCCGCGGACCGGTTGTGCTCGATCTATCGCGCGAGATCTCTCCGCTGCTCGAACGGCTGGGCGAGATCCCGATTCATCTCAATCTGTGCCGTGGCCGCAACCACGAGGACTGGCGCCAGACGTTTCAGATGTGGCGTTCCGGCGCGCAGCGGCCGACGCTCGACCTGCTCGAGCCGTTTCTGCCACGCGAAGTCGGCGAGGTCCTGTGCGAGTTGGCGGGCGTCGACGGAGCCATGCTCTTTCAGCGACTCTCCGGTGGTCAGCGCGAATCCCTGATCGAGATCCTTGTGCGGACCCCGCTCACGATCACCGACCACACCGGCTATGACGGTGCCTTTGTGACCCGCGGCGGCGTGAAGCTAAAGGAAGTGGACCCCGGTACCCTCGAGAGCAAGCTGCAGCCGGGCTTGTACCTGTGTGGTGAGGTGCTCGACCTCGACGGCCCCTGTGGCGGCTTCAACTTGCAATGGGCGTTTGCGAGCGGCTGGCTAGCCGGCACAGGAAAGGCCCGCGCCCCAGAAGGCAAACAGAGCTCCGCGGCGCCGGGCGTGCCGATGTGCTTCGCCCGGGACGCGCACGAGGGTCTCTAGGCACCGGGCCGGACGGGTAGCGGACCGGGTCACGCCCTCCCGTCGGTCGTCGGTCGACCATCGCTAGCATCCCGGGCGCGCCCGAACGGCCCTGGAGCCCAGCTTGGCGAGGTGCGAGATTCGTTCCGTTTGCTTGCGGCTTCTTGGAAGTGCTCGTTGATTCTAGGCTCCCAAGTCGTTTTCACTGTTCGCCCCGCAGGCCCTCCGCCACCGCGGGGCGGCAGTTCGCAGGAGGATCTGCTGAGTCATCCTTGGTTCCAAGTGAACCGGAATCTCGTCCCAGCCCAGGAAGACACGACATGGTCAAAGTTCTCGCCTCGGCGCTCGTCGCGTTCGGTCTCTTCCTTGGAGCCTGGAAGATGGCAGAGCATGCGCTATGGGAACGTCGCATGGGAGCAGCCAGTCTCACTTGGCCTTCCGTCGAGGGCTCCGTGCTCGAATCTGGGTTTGTCACCGCCGGTAGCGGAACGAAGCGAACAACGAGCGCGGAGATTCAATACCGCTACTCAGTGGACGGGGAGAGCTACCAGAACAGCCGCATCCGCTTTGGTGCTCACGGGAGCGGCACGGGTCCAGGCCGCTGGGGTGCTCTTGGACGCATGGCAAAAGGGGAGCCACTCACGGTGTTCTACGATCCGCAGTCCCCTCAGCAAGCAACGCTAGAGACCGGCCAGACTAGCCGGTCCTTGGGACTTCTAGCGGCAGCCGGCGTTCTCGTACTCTTCGGAGGCCTTCTGCTCTGGATCGGTTGGGCGGCTGCACGGAAGCACTAGCCTTAAGGAATGCCGAAGGGCAGGAGTTACTCGACAGGCTCCAGAGCGAGTCCGGAAGCCAGCCAAACCTGCTGGTCGGGACCCAGATCCCGGCCGGTGATCTGCTGCAGGGTTTCCCTCGCCGAAGTAGCCAGGGTGGGGTTGTTTAGCAATTCGCTCACTGGGGCCACCGAGGACGCGCACTTCATGCGGCCCAACCCCTGCAAGATGGCCATCGTGGCCTCGGGGTGGTTCGAGTCGAGCTTGGCTTCCAAGATCGAGGCGACCTCGTCGCGGCCGAGGCGGTGATCGGCGAGTTCCCGCAGGGCTTCTACTTGTTTGGAGCCAAATTCAAAGTCGAGTTTCCTCAACAGGTTCGGCCTCCGGCCTTGGGTCCATTCCAACTCCTGCTCGTACCAAGTGATCCAGCGCTGGGTATCGGATGGAAGCGTGAGGTCCGTGATCGATCGTAGGCATCGAAAAAGTTCTTCGTCCGTTTCCCTCGGTTCAGCCCGATCGGACCGCAGTCGCTCAATCAGCACGGGGGTAGCTCCTTCGACCTGAAACACCCCCAGCACCCGGCAGGCGGGAAGACTGAGGTTCTCGTCGTCGAGCAACGCAATCAAGTCCTGTCCGTGCTCCGCCGCAAGGCGCATGGGTTGCCGATGCCCTGCATCCTCGAGCAGGTCCAACAACAGATCCGAATCCGCTCGGCCGTGGCGCGACAGGAGGGACACGGCCGTTTTGGCGGATTCAGCGGGGCCTAGTTCCTTGAAGGACTTGCACGCAGCAGCGCGCAGGTGCCGCGACCATCTGGCCCAATAGGACTCGACCGGAAAGAGCGAGATGTCCCTCCGGCCGAGAGCCGAGCACAGGGTCAGGTGGAATTCGTGGCACAGCCAAGGCGTCGGTTCCATCTCGGCGGCCGCAAGGGAGGACAGCAGGTCCAGGTCCTTCGGCCCGGCCGTGGGGCGCAGGATGGTGAGGGCTAGGACTCTGGCCTCTTCGGAAGCGCCGGTCTGAACCTGACGCTCCAGCAATGGCCGGACGGCCCCGGGCTGCTCAGCCAAGGCGGCCAGCAAGCTCTGTCTCTCCTCGTGGGTGAGCCAGCGCAGTTGGTCCTCCAAATCGGTGATTTGGGACGAAAGCAGGATCTCGAACGCGGCCTGTCTGCCGGGTTCGCCCAGCTCTCGCAGTGTGCGAGCAACCCCGCTGTCCGGCGCCTGCAGTTGACGAATCAGAATCGCCTGAGCCTGTTGAGTGTCAAGTTCTTGGTCGATGCCGACCTGCGGCGCACGAGCGGATACCAGCCCACAGGCCAACAGGAGCGGCGCGAACCAGGCTCCTGGGCCGAAGCGTTGGGATCGAACTCGGGCGCCGCGAAGTCTCACTGAATCGCCTCGCGGTCGTCGACGGCATGGGTTCCATTGTCCAGCGCTTCCTTCTCCGACTTGGAGAGTTGGCGCCACAGAAGGCCCTCGGTGGCGACCTGGCCGCCTTCTGTTTGCAGTTCGCTCAGCGTCACGTCGTGGTGGAGATGCGATCCGCCGGCCAAGGTCAAGCTCTTGGCCACGATGGCTCCGAAGAAGTTGGTGTTGTTGGCGACCTCCAGGTCGCTGTTCGGTGCAAACAAGAACCCCTCGAAAATGGCACCACCGCCATAGACCACGGATTCTCCGGTGACCGAGTTGTTGGTGCTGATGAAGAACCGAGCATCTTCAGGGTCGCCGGAACTGTTTTTGACTTGAGTCCCGTTGTCGACCTTGAATTGTCCGCCGACGTGGAAGATCACCGGTCCGTTGCTCGTGTCCAGGGTAAGTTGCGCGCCCCCGGCCACCCACACGTCGTCCACGACGACCGTGGCAGGCCCTTCGATGGTGACCCGGGATCCTCCCTGGAGTTCGAAGTGGTCGAAATGGTAGGTGTCCGGGGGCAGGTAGGCGCTTCCATAGGGCACGTGGTAGATACCGGAAGATGTGCCCACGGGGGGATCGGGCAGTTCAGGCACTGTGAACGCGGCGGCGCCCTGCTCGATGCTCCCCGAGATGCTCGCCCCGTTGGACGTCATGATGTTCCCGGTCGACGAGACACTTCCCTTGACCGTCGATCCGCCCGTCAAGGTGATGTCAGCGTTGGCTCCGACGCTGGCGTCGGAAGCGTCCGAGGGGTTGTACCCCGCATCCGGGTCGTAGCTGTCGATGGTGCCGTTGTCGCGGATCAGCAGGAAATCCCTGGCGAAGATCCCGTAGGGGCCGATCATAGGAGAGCCCGTGGCGCCACTGCGGATGATCCGCTCCAAGAGGACCGGGTCGCCTTGGGTTTGCGCGGTCGCCACGATGGAAACCGTGTTTGCATCGAGCGCCCTGGACTCGACCCAGAAGGCGCCGGAGCCCGAATCGATCGGGCTTTGCTCGGACCCCATATCGGGGTCGAGCCCGGCGGCGAACCGAGTCGCAGCTTCGTTGAGTGCGTTTTCTGCGATTTGCAGCGCAACACGGTTGGCATTGGAGCGGTACTCCACCACGGCCTCGGACGTGTCTCGGATGAACAAGGTCATGCCGATGCCGGTCAGCAGCAGTGCCACGACCAAGGCCGATGCCAGCAGCACGAACCCCCCCTGGCGTGATTTCTTTCTTTTTGTCTTCATGGCCCCCTTCTTGCTATGGATTTCTTGGGCGAATCGCTGTCTCCCGCGTCTGTTGCAGGAGAATGCCCTCGTCTGTTACGACTTCCAGCGTCAGGCGAAAGATCAACACCTCACCCTCTTGTTCGATCGAAAAACCGGGCTCGTCCAAGAGCCCGTTTTGGTTGTCATCGGAACCATTGGGGAGCTCCCCCTGGGCCAGGCGAGAAACTCCCTTGCAGAGGACCTGTTGCTTCTCTGCTGAGGTTCCAAGGCCCTGGATGTAGACCAACTCGCCCTCGTCGACTCGTCCGTCCCCATCGTTGTCGATTCCGTCGACGGGATCAGCTTCCTCCGGGCGAAGGACTAATTGCATGGTCTCGCCGAATTGGACAGCGTCGTTGGCGAACCCGATGGCTTCCTGGAACGACACTTGAGAAGCCCCACTGGGGTTGGCGGGGGTGATCGTGCTGCGCCCGGCAGGGCGAACCACCAATTGGATTCGCTCCAAGGCGACCGACAGGTCGCTTTGAATCTCGGAGAGCTTGGCCGAGGAATCGGCGATTTGCTGAGAGGAATTCGCGAGACGAAAAACCGCCGTCAAAAGGCTCGCGACCAGCGTGATGCTGATGAGTACCTCAAAGAGCGAAAAGCCTTCCCGGCCGACGTGGGGAGTTTTCAGCATCAGAGGCTCGTGAGCAAATACAGCCGTTCCAGTTGCCTCATCTCACCGCGTTCGAACCATCGAACGGTGAGCAGCACCGGCAGGGCTTGATAGTCGGCCGAGTGATCGGCCGAGTCGATCACCCCATCGAGGTTCAAGTCCCGCGGCATTCCGAGCTTGGGCAGGATCAAGTCCTCACGCAAGACGCCCGGAGCCGCGGACGTCGCCGGAAATTCGGCGATCAACACCGGCGGTGCGCCAGCGCCGGAAGTCCAGCCGAACGAGTTGGTGGAGATGGCGATCTCGGAGCCCGGCGAGTTCCCGCTTCCAGGGTCGTCAGCGGTTGTCCCGTTGTATCGCGCGAAGACCTCCTCGAAGGGGAGGCCGCTCAAGCGCTCGTGCCCGATCCCCAGTTGGTCCCGGGCGACCCGGTTGCTTTGGGCGGACCGCCGAGCCTGGGAGGCGGAGTCGATGAACCCGGCCAATCCGACGGCCGAAATCGTCAGAATGGACAGCGACAGCAAGACCTCCAGGAGGGAAAAACCCTTCCTGTTGCGGAGGCTCGGCAGCTGTGCGCGGCCGGAGAGAAGGTGGGCAGGAGGCGATGTCATGAATGGCACCAACTAGAGGCCCTTCGTCTGCCCGAGGCCTGGACATTGAGCCCGGTTCCAAATTCTGATCAAGGCCAGGTAGGCCTGGGGGGACCGGGCGCGCCCCGGGTTAATACCAGGTGCTTTGTTCGTTGCTCGCAGGCGGTGGGCCGGGGGCCGAAGCGCTCGCGCCCCTTGAGCTTCCGGACACCCAAGCTCCAACAGCAGCCAAACAGCAGGACGGCTGTTGCAGTGTCCACCCGCGGTGCCATCCGCACTGTTTAAGCTCCAGTGCTGCAGGGGCTTAGGGGGAGGCTTGCAGGGCCCGAGCCCTCGAAGACTAGCTGGGGGAGCGGGAAGCCTCTCCGCCGCCATCAGGGTGACCTGGCACCCTCGATCAACCGGATATCGCGGTATGAGCGGGCCTGGACTCCGGCGGCGGCTGGCACCGGAGGGCTGCCCAGTTGGATGCCGAGGACCCAGTCCAACGAGGGCCTAGGGGTAACCCCAGGCCTCGGGGTGCGCAACGGCTGGAGGCCGCGCGAGCCTAGGGACGGGGCGCACGGCTTCGGGGGCACCCGGGCAGTGCGAGGATCCAGATGGAGCCCAGACCTGGCCTCCATGCGCATCGCGCACCAGCCCTCCAGGCTGGTGCGTTCCGTGTGGGCCGGGGCCCGGCTCCCGCAGGCGTGCCGGCCTACTTGGAGGTGGCGGCCTCGGCCTCTGCGACCAAGAGCTTGAGGGCGGCGTCGAGTTCCTCGCCTCGTACACCCTTGAAGCGGATCACGCCCTTGTGGTCGAGGACGTAAAGCGTCGGCCAGCTGTAGACGTTCCAAGAGCTGGCGATGGGGCCGCCGGTGTCTCCGCCGTCCCAGAAGCTGCGCCACAGAATGGTCCCGTCACCCTCGACCTTTACCAAGGTCTCCTTCGAATCGGAGTTGACGCCGACGATGGAGAAGGGACGGTTCGCGTAAGTTTCCACGAGCGACCGCTCGTGGGGGTACATATCCCGGCAGGGGCCTCACCAATCGCCCCAGAAGTCCAAGAGGACGACTTGGCCGCGGTAGCCGGAGAGATCAAAGGCGACCCCGGTCGAGTCATGGCCCTCGATGTTGGGTGCCACCTGGCCCACGGAGAGGAAGCGTGCCTCGAACAGGACTGGTGCAGCTTGTTCACCAAAGGTCCCGTGAGAGTTGCTGGCTGCAGCGAGTTCCGGCATGTCGACAATCGTGTCAAAGCAAGCCAGGGCCTTGGTTCGAACGCCCGCGATACCCGCGGCGTCGAGACCTTTGAGGTTCTCAAGCAACTCGGGCTCTATCCCGCCTAGGTAGATGCCCGTTGTATCCCCTCCGCTGGCCGCGAGATTTTTGGCCAGTTTCCAGCGCGTGTTGAGAATCCTCCCGAGGGTCAGGTGGGCGGCCGCTTGGTGAGCGGGTTCGGTTGCCGCGGCGAGCACGGCCTGAGCGAAACTCTCGGAGGCTAAGTCACTCCGGTAGGCGATTCGCTTCAGCAAATCGCGGGCAACACTCGCACCTGCGTGGTGCTCGGCAAGCTGGCCGAGCGCATCCGACTGGATCGGACTGCGGGGAACCTTGATGATGATCCAATTCAAGGCCTCGACAGCGCTTGATGTGGACGGGTCGAGTTGCACTGCGGACAGCAGGGTCTCGGCGACGACAGAGGCATCGGGACGTTGCTCTTGAGCGATGCGTTTGCGTTCCGGGTTGGTCGTAGCGGCGCCCCAGGCTTCGCGATAAGCGGTATAGGCCACGTTGAATTCCCCGATGGCCGACGAAATTTGGTCGGCTTGGGAGGCTTCGGCCTGGGTGATGGGGGCGGACTCGACGATTTCCTGGGTGGCTGCCGAACTCGGCAGAGCAAGGGCCAGGATCGCGCTAAGCCCGAGCAGATGGGATTGCATACGGGACGTCGGGGTGGGGTGAATCTGCTTCCAAGGTAGCGTGCCCCTTCCGATGCGCGCTTGGTCCTTTTTGAGAATACGGAGTCGCACACCTACATACGGAGCCTCACGCCTTGTTGTTGCACCGTAGCAAGCCACCCCGCAGCGACGCCGACACCCAAGCGTTTCCATGTCGTCACAGGCCTAAACGAAGCACCAGGCTCTTTGTTGTTGCTGAGCAACAAGGAAGCAGTCGACTCCGTATTGGATGGGCAGCCGAATGGGGAGCCCTTAGCGGGAGCCCATTGGTCACGCCCTGAAGCAGGCGGGCTATGCCATCGATACGATCTAGAAGCTGAACGAGCAGACCTGGATGCGTCTTGGCGTGAGACAGGGGCTTGAAGTCGTGGCAGGCTCCGGATCGACTGCGACCTGTGGCTTAGATTCCAGGGCTGGCGGTTGTCGGTCCACTTTGGGGCGCGCCACAAATTCAGAGGGGGCTCTTTACCCCTGGGCCCAGGGAGACCGATCCTCGAGTAGACCATGCACCAACTCCAGCGCGGGATTGAGGCGAAGGCGAACTCCTTCCCCTCCGCATGGCTTCGGGTGACCACAGAGCCACCCGCGCCCAAGGTCCACTCGGAGGCTCGGGGATTCGGCAGCGGCGGGTCAAGCGGAGGGTAAATAACAGGTTTCCTTGCGCTCGGGGGGGGCGGGTCGAGCAGTCGGTAGACCTCTGTCTTGCTACCAGATTCGATGCTATTTGTCGCTGCCCTTGTTTGCTCTTGCGTGCCACTTGCTCCCCAACTGGGTGAGTCGGATCCGTTTTCATTTGGCATTTCACAGGGCTACCTCGACACCGTTGGGCAGGACGTAAGCGGGACGATCGGAGAGTTGGTGGGGGCGTTGCGTACCCGTACTCGGCGAACCGCTCAGCAGAGCGAGCTGGCGGACCTCATTCGCTCAGGGGACACCGCAGGCATGACGCGGTTCGCAAGCGAGACGGTGCTCGCGAGCGATCTCGTGGACGTCGTGGCGATCTTCGACGCTGACGGTGTGCTGCTCGCGTTTAACGACGTTGACTGGCAAGGCCAGCCCTTCTTGGAGGAACATACGCAAGCCCTGCTTGCGCTCAGTTTCGACAGTCGCGACATCATCACCAGCTGTGTGAACAGCGAAGTCGACCATGAGTTTCTTGAATTTCAAACCACTTGCGATTTCACTCCACGGTTATTCGGGTCTAGTGGCCTGTCTATTGCTCTTACGACTCCGGTCAACGACGCCTCTGGAACACGCATCGGCGCTGTCAGTACGCGCTTGCGATTTGAACGCCTGACCGAACGTCTCCACCTTGACGTCTTCAAGGAGGACGGCAACCGAATCTGGCTCGTATCGGACTATGGGGAGTACTTCGACGAGGCCGTCAACCGGGGGGATCTCGAGCCGCCGATTCCATCAGACGAGCTCAACGGAATGGTCCAGTCGTTCGACTTTACGGGCCGTGAGGCCATTGGAATGGAGAGGGATTCTCGCGTCATGAGGCTGTTCGCGGTGCCCGGCCTAGAGACGTTGGAGGGTGGAGGCGTGCGTGTGCTTCTCGATGCCTCGGGTGGCTGGATCGCTGACATGCTTGCGGCGGAACAAGCCGAAGAGCGACTGAAGCGTCAAGGCTTCCTGATCTTCACGGTCCTTGTTGCTGTCGTTGTTGTGGCCCTGACGCGTTCGAGGAATGCCGTCGGGCGTGCTAGGCGGGCTGCGGAGCGGGCAAGTCATTCCAAGTCGGCCTTTCTCGCCAGCACGAGTCACGAGATCAGAACGCCTATGGCGGCGATTCTCGGCTACGCGGAACTCCTGGGGGATGAAACTCGTTCGGGTGAGGAATCGGTTCGCTGCGAAGCCCTAGCGGCGATTCGGGCGAACGGGACGCACCTGATGACCCTGATTGGGGACGTTCTGGACCTCTCCAAGATCAAGGATGGATCCGTGACCCTGGACCCCTACGACTTCTCCCCGGAGGAGCTGATCAGGCAGACGTTTTTGCTCATCGGCGCGAAGGCCGATGAGCAAGAAACGACCCTCCGGCTCACCGTGGATCCTGGGGTTCCCAGCTACGTTCACACGGACGGGCTGCGTATCCGCCAGATCCTGATCAACCTGCTTGGAAACGCAATTCGATTCACGCCGGGGGGACAGGTCGACGTTACCGTGCAAGTCGATGATGACATCCTGTCCATCGAAGTTGCTGACAACGGAAAGGGGATGAACGAAGATGCTCTCAGTCGCATCTTCCAGGCCTACGGGCAAGCGGAGCGTTCGACCTTCCGGCGCTTCGGCGGCACTGGTCTCGGACTGACCATTAGCCGGCAGCTCTGCTTACTCATGGGCGGCGACCTCACCGTTACCTCTCAAGTCGGTGTAGGGAGCTCCTTCATCGCAACCATGAGAATCGAGCCCGTCCGTGAAGCGCAGGACATCCCCGCCGAAGCGGGTCCGTCCGCAGTCCATGCTCTCGAGAAAGTGCCAAGCGGGAGCCGCATTCTCATTGCGGACGATACGCCAACCAATCTCAGGATTTTGAGTCTGCTTCTCTCGAGGGACGGGGCAGCGGTCACCAGTGCTACCAACGGCGCTGAAGCACTCAAGGCCTGCCAGGATGCCGACGAGCCCTTTGACCTCATCCTGATGGACGCACAGATGCCCGTCATGGACGGTTCAGAGGCCTTCCTCGAACTCCGCCGACGGGGGATTCAAACGCCTGTCGTCGTCCTGACGGCAGATGCGCTCTCCGAGGCGCGCAAATCCTACTTAGCCGTTGGTTTTGATGACTATGCGACGAAGCCAATCTCACAAGCGGATCTGCGGAAGCTCGCAGTCACGTGGATTCGACGCGGCCAAAGCCGTGGACAGAGCGAGAAGAATCTGTCTGCCGCGCTGGCCACATCAAGTACTTCTGAATCCTCATGCACCGAGCGCCCGTCGTTGAACTCTGATCGAGGAGCCTGCTAGCCCCTTCGGTCCGAGGTCTGCCGCTGCTTACAGGGCAGCGTTCAAGAAATCCCAGGTCCGCTGATCGAGATCGATAGCCGCGCCGCCGGGGTCCGAGGAGGGTCTGCGGCCGATCGTCAGCACTCCACACTGTGAATTCGGAGTTCGGATACGCAGATCGCCTAGCTCTGGGCCGACCTACTGGGTCGAATCGAGAATCGGTCTAGAGGCGTGCCTGCGCCGAGATCTCCCTTTCGAAGGAGGCGCCCGCCTTCTATTCGCCGCCGCTCTCTGGATCCAAGTCGCCGGCCCGCGGGAGACCGGCCGCCTGCACCTCCACAAATGGACGGCTGACCGGATCACCCGTCTTCGAACACGAACGGTTGCTCTACCAGCGTGATGTGCACGAACCCGTGCCAGAGCATTCACCGCCTCTCGATTCTCACGACGGATGGAACTCCGGCCTCCAGGGTGATGAACGAGGGATCCACGGAGAATTGCGGGTCCTCGCAAAGGAGTGCGCGCCGGCCGGCGGGGAGCGAATCGACCTTGGCCAAGCCGTGAGGGTCTGGAAACAACGCGTGCGCTACGATTCCCTCCGCAACTCGGAGGTCGGGAGTGCGGAAGCCTCCGGTTTGCTCAACTTGCTGTCGCAGGGAAGCGCTCAGGAGCGCCTTCAGCCTCGCTTCCGGACCATCCACGATCCACACGTCGAACTGGAAGCCCACCTGGTCGATCCACTCTGCGCGACCCTCGAACAAGATCTCGGCTCTTCCATTTGGTTCGAGAGGCACCTTCACGATCGGACCAAGGACAACAGGTGCGCCTCTGTTCCTCTGCTCTGGGGTGCCCTGGCAGCGGATCAGGTGGGCTTTGCCCTTTGACCCGAAAAATTTGGAGAATCGGAGTGACGCTCCGCGCTGCTCTGCGGAGGACTCTCGATGGGGAACCAATCCAAACACAAGGCTGCGCCCGAGACCGCGTTTCGCTCCTTCCGAGAAGAAGGGGACGCGGCAGCACTCGGGCGCGTTTTCAATCTGGTCGCGGCCGAGCTCCATGCGGTAGCGAGGGGCGTTTCGCGGTCCGGCGAAGCCGAGGACTTGGTCCAGGCGACCTTTTTGACCGCGATTGAGCGCGCACAGACCTGGGACGACACACGGCCGCTTGTCCCGTGGTTGCTCGGGATCCTCGTTCACCACGCGCGCTCGGCCAAGCGGATGGCCGCTCGATCGCCGGAGCTCGATCGTCTGTGGTCGATCGAGCCCACCGACCCCCTGGAAGCGGCTGGAGCGTCGGAGGTGCGCGATGCACTGAGCCAGGCCATGGGTCAGCTCAGCCACGAGGATCGTGCGGTGCTCGAGCCGGTGCTGCACCGGGACGCGAAACCGTTCGAGATTGCCGCGGTGAGCGGTGTGGCTCCGGGGACGGTCCGCATGCGCCTGTCGCGCGCGCTCAAGCGTCTCCGCGATCGTTTGCCCGCTGGGGTTGCCCTGCCTGTCTTGTTCCCGCTTCCGTTCCCGGACGAGTTGCGTCCCGTTCGGGCCCGTGTCTTGGAGCGAGCGGCCCGAAGCACCGGGACCGCCGTTCTGGCTCCGACGGGCCTTCTTCCAACTGTCCTCACACTCGCCATGTCTCCCAAATTCTTGCTAGCACCCGCAGCCATTCTGCTGCTGTCACTCGGATGGTGGCTCCGTCAGGAAGCTCTCGAGCCAGGAAAGGTGGCCCCGGCAGCCGCAAACCAGTCGGTCGCAATCGCTGATGCGCCCCGTCCCGGCGCGAGGCTCGCCGAGACTCCGTCCTCGGAGGTGCTTTCCGAATTGCGCGAGCCAATCGGCGTAGGAGCCGCTGCGCTCGAATTCGCCAAGCCCGCCCTTGAACGTGGGAGGGTCATCGGTCGAATTCTGGATTCCGGCGGTAGCCCGCTCGCGGATACCCAAGTGAGCTTGCTCGAAGTCGGCGGACGCTGGATCGGATCGGGGTTGTTTCCCCAGACCGTCGACCCAGATTCCGAAGTCGGGCGGTCGATCGATCGCACGCGGACGGATGCGGAGGGTCGATTCGAGTTGGAGTCGGGAGCGAGCGGGAAGTCACACTTTCTCGGCGTCGGTTTTGGAACCTCACGTTCTGGCATGCTCGCGGTGGAGGCCACGGCAACAAAGGGGTCGATTCGCGACCTCGGCGACCTAGCTCTCCCTCGATTCTCGAGGGTGACGGGCCGGGTTGTGGACATGGCCGGATCCCCCCTGGCCGGCGTCGAAGTCCGTACGTTGCAGACTTCCGAGCGGGTGGGGCTCCCGTTCGAGTACGTCGGCGACGAGTTCCAGGTGCTGTTGGGCAACGGGGAATCGACCAGCGGTTTGCTCGAGCCGAGTTCCTTCCTGGTGGACTTCTTCGTCAAGGGCTCAACGGCTCTCGCGGTCACGGATGCAGAGGGCCGATTTGAGATCGCGGCCGAACTGGCTCAGCAGCATTCCACTTGGCTCCGCGCTCCGGGGTACGGGGCGCTCGAGCTCGAGCCCCAGAGGCTTTCGAACGTGGAGCTCGAGCTCGGCGACCTGGTCCTTTCCGAAGGCGTTACGATCGAGTTCGCGCTTTCCGAATCCGGTGGCGGCGCTGTCCGGGCAGCTGAAGTGTGGTGGGGAGTCAGCGGAAGCGGAAACGACAGCGGCGTCAGTGTGGTCGTGCCCGCCGGCGGATGCGACCACCTTGGCCGGCTTGCCTTGCGAGGGCTTCCGAGGGAGCGAACTGTCGTCCTTGCAATCCAGCGAGCAGGCGAAAAGGGCTGGACCGCGCACCGATTCAATCCGGCCGAGGTGGGGGAAGCGCTCTCGATCGAGCTTTCCCCGCCCGTTTCGCTCGACATCGAGCTCCATGACGAGACCGGCGCTTTGGTCGAAGGAGGGGAGGTGATTCTGCGACCCGCTCGGCTCGCAGCCGAATTCGAGGCTTTCGGCTTGGTTCGCGCGCCGGTGCACCGAGCCGATTCGAGCGGCGGGAGCTACCGATTCGAAGGGCTCTTGCCCGGGAAGGTCTGGGTGCAGGGCTGGATCCCTGGATACCCTCTGATCGAATCGGAAATCGAAATTCCGAAAGGCGTGTCCACGCACGAGGTCTCGCTGAAGTTCCCCGAGAGTCACTGGTCGATCGAGGTTGTTGACGGAGCGAGCGGAATCCCGATTCAAGGAGCACGGGTCGACGCGATGCAATCGGGCATACCGGACTCCACGATGGTCAGCGACGGAGAAGGTCGAGCGGCGGTGACGTCGAACGGTGCCCGAAGGGGCGAGCCTCACCTGCTTGTCCAGCACCCCGAGTACGCCACGAAGCGACTGGCGCTGGACGGTACTCCGCGTTCGATGCGAGTGGAATTGGACGAAGGAGCCGAGCTGGTGGTTCGCGCATTCGATGATAAGGGGAGGCCCCATTCAAACGCACAGATCCAATTGCAGCGACTGAGCGAGGGACGACCGGCGGCCAGAGTTTGGACTCCGATGCTGGCGTGGACGGACGAAGCAGGGCAAGCAAACTTCAAACTCTTGGAGCCCGGTGAGTGGTTGGTGAGTCGTCGAAGTGCAGGACGGATTCCCAATCGGCCGTTCGAGTGGTTGATAGCATCGGTGGAGATGTCCGAAACCGCGGTCGAGCGGCTGAGCCTCCGAGCGGGCGAACGAAGGACGATTCAGATCGGAGGTTTGAACAGCCCAGAGTATGCGAGTGTGGAAGGGAGCTTCCTTGTGGAAGGAGGCGTCCTGACCGGCACCGGGGCGCTCTTGGCCTCTTTCGATGAATCTTGGACTCAGGTCGCCGAACCGCAGAGGATCGAACTCGAACCCAGCGGGGGAGAGTATCGCTTTGAAGGCCTGGAACCAGGCCATCACATACTCGTCCTGATGGGCCGGGTGGAGCCGGTTGGTCCCATCGACTTGCCCCTTAAGAAGTTCGAACTGAAACTGGCGCCGGGAGAGGGCATCCGCCAGGACCTTCGGGTCGACCTTGCGATCCTCGAGGTCGAAGTTGTCGACGAGACCGGCCTCGCGGTGGCCGGCGCCGATATCAGGACCGATTGGAATCAGTTCATCGTCGATGCGCCCGAGAACGCCGTGTTCCATCCCGCCGTCAGCGATAAGGCGGGCCGCGCGCGCATACCCGTCAACCGAGGCTGGACTCCAACCCTACTGGCCTCGCATTCCGCCTACGGAGTCTCACCCCCAGTGGAGCTGACTCCCGGGCAGAGGCTGGTGACAATCGTCCTCCCACGCGGGATTCCAATTCAGGGCCGGCTGCTGGCACCTGCTGACTCCAGGATTCCCGAAGAAGCACTGTGTCCCATCGTGTTGCAATCGAGCGCGAGCGCTGGGGCTCCTGCCTATTCGGGGCACGTCAATTTTGTCGAGGGGGTCGGTACCTTGGACCTTCGCGTGAACGACCCTGGCGACTACGACTTGCTCATGTTCGTAAACACGGTCCAGTATCAGTCAGCCGGGCGGCTCGAGGTACCTGCAGAGGGGGTCCTCGATGTCGAGGTGCAGCTCGATCTACCATCGGAGTTTCCTGGACGCATGGATGCCCCCGTCACCATCCGAGAGGAGTGATTCCGGCGAGGTATGGAGCGGCATACCTCGTTGTGGTCCAGCAACAGGACCGGGCCAGGAAACTGGACGCTTGCTCGGCTCGCCCTAGGTACCTAGTTGCGCGGGAAGGCTACCTAGTCAAGTTCAAGCTCATCGGTATCCGTATAGGCTCACGGGTATCCACAAGGGGGGCGAGCCCCGTCAAAATACAATCCTCGGACTGTGCAGGGTCAGAAGCCGACGGTCCTAGCAGGCAGGGCTGCATGCTTCACCGTGTTTCCCAAGCAGGAAGGGGCTGCCCCGGCGCTAGCGGGAAGGGGCCGGCTGGTCGGCACCGAGCACTCTGTGGCTAGGTATAGAAGGAGTCGTTGCTCGAATCAGGTGCCCCGAATTCGTGCGACTCACAACTGGGCCGAAGTCAGCCTTGGCAAAAGAGAGTTAGAGCCTTGAAGGAAGCCTAGTACTCGCGTCGCACGACTTGTCCGCCGTCTTCGAAAAGCGCGAACAGAGGGCCTCCGCAGATGGGGCTTATTTGGGCGTAGCTCTCGCCCCCTGGAATCATCGGCCCGAGATCGGTGGCCCCGCTACCATCGGTCCAGACCAAGGACAAGCGATTCGAGTTAGAGCCCACGACGGCATCCAATCCCCTCACTCCGTGGACGTGCTGGCCAAGCGACCAAAAACCGCACAAGGTTCGAAGGACCGTTCCCGATTGCATGTCGAAGACACGCCCACCCGCGTCGACCCATCGATCGACCCCAGCTTCCCTCGCGGGGCCTGCGTGGTGACTCTGAGGGAATGCGGCGACCACCCGATCTCCCAAGCCCTGATTCGTTACGGGATAGAACCACCAGGGGCCGTTTGAGGAGCCCTGGGGCACACTTTTGACAGCAACGAACTGACCACCGTGAGTCAAGCTGATGAAGTCGTGGGCGCCCCAGTTCACGGGCCGGGTTTGGGGAAGGCGAACCTGCGCCTGGAGGTCCCAAAGAAAGATCTCGGCTTCGCCCCCTGGACGCAGACCCATAAACAAGGCGAGTCGGTCTTGGTCATCGAGCAACAGACCCTCAAACGGACCAGACAAGACCTGGGTGTAGCCGAGCTCCTGCGGTGTGAACAACACGGCCTCGTCCGAGAATCCGTAAACATGCTGGCGGCGGAAGCTCCCGTCCGCATGGACGTAATACATCAAGTTGGGCGTCAGGTTCGACCACTGCTGCTGGGATGCCCCGCCGCCCGTGCCGAGAAAACCGTCCTGGACCCCGGAGTCCGCATCGAAGATCATTCCGCTCGTCGTGTACAGGTGCGTTCCGTCCGCGTTGACCGCACCGGTGGTGGGGTGCCCAAGGAATGGGGTCGGTAGGGCTAGATTCGTGTCTTGGAAGACAAGACCGGGATCTGCAGCGAGCGGACAAGGCTGCGAATCTAAGGTCTGCGGGAGTTGCGACAGGACGGGTACCTCGAGTGCCTGAGTCAAAACCAGCTCTTGGCCGGGAACCAGGCCGGCGACCTGAACAACGAGAACGAGGCCTGCAAGGTTCGGGTTGTTGGGGATTGGGGTAGGCAGGACCGCAAATCCACCGTTCGAAGTCATGGCGGAGTCGAGGAGAGTCAGGTTTGCAGGGTCGACCAACAGCTGGCATCCGCCGGGCAATGTGACTTCCGCCTTGGCGATCCCCACCACGCTCACGGCCGTGGAAGAGCTTGGCAACCCGCTTGCCACCAGCGTAAAAGACTCGTTACCGACCAAAGCGCAGGCTGGATCCCCCGAGGCTGCCAAGCTCGGTGGCGGACTCACTCCACAACCAGCACCGAAGGCAGTCGGATAAAATTGCACCTGCTGAGCCTCGACGGAGTCAGGCAGCAACCAAAAGAACGCGAACACAGCGGCAGAGCGAGCACAGAGGGTTGAGCAGGGGTTCGTCATGGTTCATTCATAGTACGCCCGGCCCGACTAGGCTTGGGCAGAGCTTTCAGTCTATGGACCCGTCAATCCCCGCAAAGCGGCGTAGGAGCCAGCCCGCGTAGCTGTCAGAAATCCGTTTTAGCCCAAGCGAAGAGCTCAGGAGCTCGGCTGTTCGAAGCCTGGTCCTACGAATTCGTTCACGACCGGACCCATGACGACCGTCCGGTTGAGACTCCGGAAGTGATTGACGAGCCCACCCATGAGTGCCTCGCCCTGCGCACCGAGCGAACGATACGTTGCCGAGGATTCCCCTGAAGTGCTGGGCGAGTTCTTCATGGCGCTTGGCGTCCCTGAATTCACAGGCTCCAACAACGATCCCGAGTTTGCCTCAGAGGCTGTGAAGGAGTGACTGGTAAGGCCCTTGAGTTGACATCCTCTTCATCTCGCCCGGGTCGTCATGGGAGGCTGGTGTATCAGTAGGTCTGTAAATTCGTCTAGCGCCGCGTAGCAGGCAGCAT
>CAZUCE010000022.1:0-67239 GCA_964619265.1 uncultured Planctomycetaceae bacterium | reverse complement strand
CCTGGCGGACGTCGAGGCCTTGACATCTAGAGCCTTTTCACAGATGGCACCGTATCACCGGTCTAGTCTTCGGAGTAGCGGTACACGCCCCGTTGCCCGGGGGTCTCTTCGACTTTTAGTTCGAGGAACCGTACGTGTACGTCGGGGAACTTCTCTGTCAGACGGGAGCGCACCTCACCTCCGATCCACGTCGCGAAGTTCTCCGCGCTGGTGTTGTTGATCGGTAAAACGATGACGTCCTCGGTCGGCGCCATGTAGGTCCGTTCGCGGTACCGCACTCGGGTCTGCCCGGGTTCGGGTTCGTCGATCTTCAGCTCGTGGTGCTTCCCCGGCAGGAGCCAGTGCTCGTCGAGCCAGTCCACCAACTCCCGCACGACCGGCTTGATCTCTTTGAAATCGATCACCAGGCCGAATCGCGAGAGCCGGGCGTCGACCTCGAGGAAGACCCGGTAGTTGTGCCCGTGGAGCCGCTCGGCCGAGCCGTCGGGGAAGATCAGGAAGTGGGCGGCGGAGAACTTCAGGTACTCCTTGTCGATCTCGATCGACCAGCTTTCAGGGGACATGGATTCAAAAGGGGGCGGGGGGGCGTTGGAGGGAAGCCTCGGGCGGGGCCCGGAACCCGGGGCTTTGATGCCGGGGAGCCCGTGCTACCTTGGGCCCCATGACCTTCCGGTCCAAGACCGTTCCTGTCCCCGCCCTCGGCCTCGACTTCGACGTCCTCGAGGGCGACGCCGTCATTGGCCCTTCCATCGAGCGTGGAGCCTGGGAGGAGCACGAATCCCGGCTCTTCCGGGCGCATCTCGAGCCCGGCTGCCTGGCCGTTGATCTCGGCGCCAACGTGGGCTGGTTCAGCGTGCTAGCCATCCGCGCAGGAGCCACCGTCCACGCCTTCGAGCCGGTGCCCGGCATCGCCGACCTGACCGAGCGGAACATCGCTCGTGCCAACGAGCTCGGCCCAGGCAAAGGCGTCCTCCACCGGATGGCCGCCGGCGCCGAAGCCGGCAAGGCCACCATTGCCCTGGCGGAGCGCAACCATGGGGACAACCGGGTCATCGGCTCGCGCTCCGAAGTCCCCGCCGACATGGCTGGCGTGGAGACGATTGAAATCGAAGTCGGCCGGGTCGACGATTATGTGAAGGGCCCCGCCCGGGTGCTCAAGATCGACACCCAAGGCTCCGAATGGCTGGCCCTAAAGGGCGCCAAGCAGCTGCTTTCAGCCTCCCCCGAACTCGCGCTGCTCATCGAATTTTGGCCCTACGCTTTGCGCGGAGCCAAGCCGGCCGAGCTGCTCGAACTTCTAACCGCAGAAGGCTTCACCCTGGGCAAGGCCACCGAGGCGCCCTACCCGATGCCAGCCAGCCGCATCCTGTCCCAGGCCCTGGCCCGCGACCCGGTGAAGGGCGGCCTCGACCTTTACGGAACCCGAGGCCTGCCGTTCCACGTGGGCGGAGCCAGCAGCCGCGCCAAGAGCCTTTGGCGCCGGCTGAAGGAAGCCCGCTGACTACTCTTCGGAGTCCGCAGACGCGTGCAGCCGGTCGATCGCTTCGCGCGCGGCTTCCCTGAGCTGCTCTTCAGGAGCCGACAGAGCTCGAACGAGGCGAGGAAGCTCACCGGTGGCGCCCAGGAGCCCGAGCCCTCGCAGCGCTTCGGCCCGCACGGACAGGTCCAACGAGGAGTCCTCGGCCAACGCGACCAGCTCAGCGATCGAATCCAGCCGCTGGTTCTGCGCGGAGCGACTGCGCTCCCACTGCTCCACCGATTCTTGCCACTGGCGAATCTCCTCCAGGTAGTTCATCACGATCTTGCGGCTGGACGTTGTTGAAACCTCCCGAGCGTGCTCCAGAAGAAACCCCATCGCTTCATCGTTCATGTAACTGGCTACCGCCGAGACTCCCGAGTGCCACAGTCCCCCCCCCGCTCCCGCACTCCTGACAAGATCCGTCAAGAGACCAAACAAGCCCTCAGGGCGATGACGGGCAATAGAGGAAACCAAGGCACCTTGCAATTTCGGATTCTCAGCTGCAGCCTGAATTGCAGTCTCATACTTCGGCAACCCAGACTGCACCATGGCCTCCACCGCGGACTTCAAAAGCTGCGGATCGAGAGAATCTCTAAACTCCTCAAGCCCAATCCTCTCAGAGGGAAAGCGGTTTAGGACGGCATCGAGGACTTCCTCGCGCATCTTGTCGATTTTCAAGCCGAGCAACCACTCATCCGGAATCGAAGGTTCGGCGAACCCACCTGAAATTTGCGCATCCGGAGTCTCGAGGGCGAGGAGCAAAAAATCCTGAACCTTGGCCTTCGGCAAAAGGTCGATCGCCTCGAGAAACGAGCCTACATCGTCGGTGTCTCGCGCCGCTTCGGCCAAGGCCTGCAGAACCGGCATCGTGAGATGCATGCCCCAGCCGTCACGAACCGAGACCAGAGACCGCAGTTTGAGCTCGGGGGCGATTTCCGGTGAGCCGATGAGCTGAGCCGAGAGCTGCGCATCCACGGGCAGAGCCGTGATCTCGTCCCAATTCGTTTCCGCACGATGCCTGGAGATCCCCTTCCAAAGACGTTGAATCTGGGCGTCTGCAAGCGTCCTCCCCCACCCCGGCCCCTCATGATAACCCACGTGCGTGCGGTATCCAGCTTCCTTCCAGGCGAGACCAGAGTCAAGAGTTTCAAGCTGATCCAGGTACCGGTCGACCACCGAGAAGTTGTCCGACTTCATCGTCGCCCAATGAGCCAAGTTCTCTGCAACAAATTGCTCAGAGAAATCTAGCGACACGAACTCCGGGATCAAGGCCCAACGCAGATCCGGGTCGTCGTTCATGACTCCAAGCACCGCACTCGAGAAGACGTCCCGGGCCTCCGTGCTCATTTCTGAGTTTTCTGCAACCCGAATACCCCTCACGGTCAGTCTCTCCACCTCATCACGTGGCGCAGACTCAAGGACAGCATGATAGACCGAATAAAAACGATCGGCCTTGGCCTCGTCCAACAACTTCAACCGCAGGTCCAGAGAAAGGACCGGTTTCCCCGCATGCTCAACTAGGTCTGTCATGGAATGGAGGCACTTCGCGAAGACCTCGCGACTCGGATCATTGAGTAACACGAAGAGTGCCCGCTGAACCTCAGCCTCTTCTGTGGGGAGCACCACCAGAGAACTCTCGAGCGATTCTCGGAGAGGCCCAGTCCATCGAGAAACCAAGACTGGCTTTAGCGCCTGGGCAAGGCGCATCCGAACCAACTCCGAAGGATCGGAGGCCAGCGGAAGAGCCTCCCGGATATTTCCCGCAACTTCGAGAACCTCTATAGCATCCCGGCGGACCTTCTCGCTCTCACTGGCAAGGCACCGCACAGCGAACTCGGCTTGTCCCTTTGACACAGCTCGGCCGGAACGCACAGGGCCCAGGCGCAAGGCGATGGGCATCAAGCCCTCGGGAATGACGCCGTAGTGAATCAGCGGTTTCACAAGCCCCTCCAACTGAATTTCGTCGACAGCCGGATCGCTCACAAGCGAATTGAAGAATCGGTGCCACTCCGGATGGGTAAAACGCCACCCAGACTCTCCTTCGGGCGTCCACACAGGCGGTCTGTGCAAAGGTCCATGGGAGGTCAGCACATTCACAACGACTTGCTTGACCAACAGGGTTCCGCGCTCCTCCACCAAACGCGCCGCGGTATCGAGCGCCTGAACCGGGTCGATTTGCATCATGATCTGCAGCGGATACGGCTCGGCATCCGGGCTAAATGAGCCGTCGATTTTCAAGGCCAGTCGCTCCAATTCAGGCAAAGCTCTCGAGCCGAGCGACTTCAAAAAGTCGACATCGCGTCGCGCGCAGGCGCCGCGAACCGCTTCGGCGATGACCTCGTCTTCCCCGGCCTGAGTAGCCTGGGGCAGTGCGGTGAGTTTCTCGGCCACCGGCACCGCCGCAGCCAAAGCGACGATCTCCGGCCGCCGCAGCAAGCCGCGGGCGACTTCACCCAGCGGCGTCACCTCGGTCGACTCGAAGGCGACGAGGCGCAGCCGCATCAGTTCATGCGCGAGGGCTTCCTGGTCACCGGTCCGCTGCATCTCGAGCAGGACGCGGGCCTGGACCTCCGTGGTAAACGCCAAAACGGCGGGATCCTCGGAGTGGTTTCCAACCAGCTTCTCGGCGTCCAACCGGAGCTTTTCCAGGCGCAGGAGGGCTTCGCGGCCGGGCACCTCGGTGCTCGCCTCCAATCTCCAGTCTGCGAATTCTTGGACCAAAACCTCGAGGTTCGGCTCCTCGCCAGAGCTGGCCGCAGATTCGCCTGCACTCTGGGGCGCCCACGTAGACAAGGCGCCGGCCGGGGTGCAGAGCAAAGCTGTAAACAGGATCGAAAGGGTCTTCATAGGTGTTCCAGGGGGCTGGCGGTGCGGAAGTGCGCCGCGCGTTCACCCGCCTTACGAGTCGATCGACCGCGGCCTGTTTGCGAGCTGTCAACACCGGTCAACAGGCTGTCAAGGGATCCCCTCACCGGTCCTCGCGGTCGTCGCCGGGGCGCCGAAGAAATCGATAGCCCACCCGGTGAAC
Organism: uncultured Planctomycetaceae bacterium; assembly: GCA_964619265.1. Lineage (GTDB taxonomy): Bacteria > Planctomycetota > UBA1135 > UBA1135 > CAZUCE01. The sequence goes on along the minus strand of CAZUCE010000022.1, from coordinate 62,692 downwards.
GGTGATCAGGTGCCGCGGGCTTTCCGGCTTGGCTTCGATTTTCTTGCGCAGCTTGAGTACGTGCTGATCGATGGTACGCAGGGTCGGAGACTCGTTGCTGGGCCACACGTCTTCGAGAATTTGAAGCCGTTCGAGGCTCTCGCCCTCGCGGGCCAAGAAGTAGCGCAAGAGGTCCATTTCCCGTCGCGAAAGCCCGAAGCGTTCGCCACCACGCATCAGGCTGTAGGCCTGGAAGTCCACGTGCACATCTCCGAAGCGAACGGCCGAGACGTCTTCAGTTTCTCCGATTCCAGGAGTAGCCCCAGACCGGCGCGCTAGCGCCGCCCGCAGGCGGGCCAGAACTTCGGCGGTGGAAAAGGGTTTGACCACGTAGTCGTCGGCTCCATACTCAAAACCCTGCACCCGATCGAGCTCTTCCCCCCGCGCCGACAAGATCAAAACGCTCGCGGTCGAGCGATCTTCACGCAAGGCCTGTAGGACGGAGAAGCCGTCGCGTTTGGGAAGCATCAGGTCGAGCAGGATGCCGCCGGGGTCCTCGCGCAGGGCCAATTCCAGCCCGCGCTCGCCGTCGGCCGCTTCGAGGACTTCATAGCCCTCCGAGCGCAGCACATCGACCAGCCCCATGCGGATCATCGGCTCGTCTTCGATCACCAAAATGCGGGTCATGCGGCGTTCTCCTCGCCGGGGGTCGAACCGGATTCCCCCGTGGCGAAGCGAGCGCGGAACCGTGCGCCGTCCTTCCGGTCGGGACGGGCTCCAAGCTCCACATCGCCCCCATGGGCTCGAGTCAAGGCGCGCACAATCGAAAGCCCGAGGCCAGTACCCGTATCGGCGTTCAAGTCCTTGGCGGAATGAAGGCGCTCGAACGGCTCGAAGGCTTTGGAAGCAAAGCGAGCCGGGATCCCGGGACCGGAGTCGATCACCGTGACGACCAACTCGCGTTCATTCCCATCCACCTCGACGGTGACCTCCGGCTCGCGATCCGGCCATCGGCCGTGCCGTAGGGCATTTTCAAACAGGTTCCAAATCGAGCGATGCACGCTGTCCGCGTCGAGATGCAGCTGCGCCGGAAGCGATCCACGGATCAGCTCGAGGCGGGCTCCCGCCTCGCTGGCCCGTTCCTCCATGGCGGACTCCAACTCGTTCAGAAAACTCTCCATATCCACCGGCCGGCGCTCGATGCGCGCCCCTTCGCCTCTTTCCAGACGAGCGACGTCCAGGAGATCTTCCACGAGCCTCCGCATTCGCTGGGCTTCGCGACGGATTCCTGTGACATAGCGCCCCCGGCCTTCCGGCGTCGCGATTCGCCCTTGCTCCAGGGTTTCGGCGAGCAGCAAAACGGACTGGGTTGGCGTGCGTAGGTCGTGGGAGACGCTGGCGACGAAGGTTCTTCGAAGGGCATCGAGCTTGCGGGCGCGCGCCATGGAGCGTGCGGCGACCAGCGCCGAGGCGACCACGCCCAGCGCCAGGGCCCCGAGCCCCAGCCGCAGCCCCAGCCTGCGAGCCTGCTCCGAACGCAAGTCGGCCCAGGGGTCCGGGTGGCGCACCGAAATCCGGAACGGGGCTTCCGCCAGGGTGTGGGTCGTGCTCCAGACGTGGTGATCGAGCACCTGGCCGCCAAGCTGAAAGCCCCCCCGGCCCGGCGGTGGAACAAAGTCCCACAACTCTTGAACCAGGGTGGCTTCGTCGACCCAGGCGACTCGCAGGCTCTTTAATTCTGGCCGGATACCAAAGGTCCCGCCCTCGATGCGCAGAAAGACCCACTCTTCTGGAAATTCGGAGCGTTGTTCGCGGATTTTTGCGGCCAACTGGTCCTGAATGCGCTGGTCCTCGCGCCAAACTTCCGCCGAATCTTGCTCGGTGTGATCCATCCCGAGTTGGCTGGCGATCGCTTTCCACCACGGATCCCAAATCAACTCCAGTTCGTCGCGCCGAACGCGAAGAGCGTCCTTTGGGGCCGGCAAGGTGAACTCCCCGCTCAAAAGCCCGGCGCGGGCACGCTCCGGATCTATCGGCTCGACCATCAGGGCCAAGAGCTTGATGGAGGTTCCCTCCACCCGTGGATCTGCCAAGGTCGCGAGCAGAGCGTCCCTGTGGAATCTGACCAGCGCGGGATCCTCCAGCTCGCTCCACCCTCGCAGCGACACGAAGTGCGCCCGAGCTTTAAGTGCGGGGCCAGCGTTTGAATCCAAGACCTGCCGTGCGGTGGAAAGCGCCGCTCCAACTTCGCGTCGCAGGAGAGCCGCTTCAGCGCTGTGCAGAAGCAGAGCCTGGAGGGGATCTTCGGCTGGGTCTTCAGGTTGCCCGACCCCTGGTTCCGGCTCCGCCGGGATCAGGAACTCGCCCAGGATCGACTTCTTGGGAAGATCCCGGTCTTTGCGAAGCCCCTCCCAGCGCTGCGTCGCAATCTGCGCAATCGTGCCTGCGCCCGCGCTGAGGCGAGTCGCTGCTCGCTCCTCCAAATTGCTCGAATCCAGGAAAGCCGCCGCGAGCAGGGCCAAAGCTCCCAGCAAACCGAACAGCAAAACGGCCTGCTCGGCTTTCGAGCGGATGGATCGAGGGGCGGAGGCCATTCCTTCGAAGGTAGCCTCCCCACCGAATTCCCTGTCACCAACCCGTCAACAGGTCCCAGATTCAAGGAGCCCTCAGGGGGGCGTCAGTTCGGGACCGGGCCCTCCACGTTCGGGGCCTGGCCCCGCAGAACCGAGTTGTCCTCAAACAGCTCGGATTGATCGATGCCCGGCGAAGTGAGTAGCTCTTCCTCGGTGAATTGCCCGGATTGTCCGTAGGCCACAACGGCGTTCCCCCAGGTGGTCGCCTCCACCACGTCTTCGGGCACACCGCGCTCGAGCATCAGCTTGGCCGTTTTCGGCACCGACAGGGGATCGCTCACGCCCCAATCCGCCGAACTGTCGACGAGGATCCGCTCCTTGCCATACTTCTGAACCAATTCCACCATCCGGCCGGAGCCCATCTTCGTGTTCGGATAGATGGTAAACGCCGCCCAGGCCCCGCGATCCAGGGTGTCTTCCACGGTCTCTTCGTTGTTGTGATCGATGACCAGCTTGCCCATCTCGATGCCCACTTCCTGGGCCACATCGAGGGACCGGATGATGCCGCGTTTTTTGTCGCGATGGGGCGAATGAACCATCACCACCATGTCGTTGTCCTTCGCCAATTGCAGCTGATGTCGATAGGCCTTGTCCTCGGCCTCGGTGATCTCGTCGTAACCAATCTCTCCAATCGCGACCACGCCTTCTTTAAAGGCAAAGCGAGGTAGAATTTCGAGCACTTCCCGGGCCAGACCCTCGTCGTTGGCCTCTTTCGAGTTGAGTCCCATGGCGCAGAAGTGGCGGATCCCGAACTGCTTGGCACGGAAGCGCTCCCAGCCGATCAGCATCGAGTAGTAATCCACGAAGGCGCCGAGATTCGTGCGCGGCTGACCCAGCCAAAACGCCGGCTCGATGACGGCTCGCACCCCGGCCTTGGCCATGGCCTCATAGTCGTCCGTGGTCCGACTGATGCAGTGAATGTGAGGATCGAAGAAGCGCATGGGGGGACGGGTCCGTCAGGAAGGCAGTCGGTCGAGTTCAGCAAAGGCCGAACTCGAGGGAGAAGAACTTGAGGCGAAACGGGACCCGATCAGAGCTTGCAAGTCAGCGCTCTGATCCCCTTCTAGGGCAGCTCTGGACCGAGCCTGCTCCCCGGCCCGGGCCAGGCCCAAAATGGCCCCGGCTCGGCAGGGTTGATGGGGGCTCGCAAGCTCAGCGATCAGTGCATCGATTCCGCGCTGACCGCCGTGGGGTCCGAGCAGCATCCACAGCTCAGGCGGAATCTGGCGCCCGGCGCTGCGTCGTTCGTCCGCGTAGTCGAGGGCCATGCGGGCCACATCCGGCGAGAGTCTGGAATCGACGCCGTGCACGCTAGCGAGACGAGCCCCCACAAACAGGGACTTGAGCAGTGCCTGCTTCCAAGCCACCTCATCGAAGTGCCGGACGGGGTAAGGCCCGTCGCAGACAACCGCCTCAAAGACACTGAGCATATTCGTGCGTGCCCCCTCACCGGCGCGCCAGGCGAACCGTTTGGGCTCGGGCAGCAAAAACAGCCCGCGATAAAGGGAAACCAGCTCGCCCTCATCGGCGTACCGGAAAGCCTCCTCGACAATCGCAGCTCCGCTCGGGCCGTCGACGCCGGCCAGCTCCAGCACGAGGTAAACGCGCAACGCATCGACCGCCGACCAACGTTCAACGTGCCAGCCCGCCAACCCTTCGGTTGGAGCCGGTAAGGTCTGCAAATCCAGAGCTGCGCCTCGCGCCACGCGCCCGGCCCGCCCCATCAGGGCCCCGAACCGGGCCGCGTTCACACCGTCCTGCACCTCTTTGCAAGACTCGACCGCAAAGCGGCCGGCCGATTCGTCAAGCACGCAGCCCAAGGCCTCCGCCAGCCAGGAACTCACCTCACTCATCGGCGGTCAGCCCCACCGAAAGGGCGTAGATAGTCATCGCGGTCCCGGCTGTGCGGGTGTAGGACGTCCCCAGGAAATCGACCGTTGAACCGTTGGCTTCCTGGATTTTAGCCAGATGCGGCCGCAGCCGCGCGTGCCAAGCCTCGCGCTCGGCCGCGGGCAGCAGCTCGATGACCTGGGCGGCGTAGAAGTGAGCGAACAGATAGAAGTAGCCGGCGTTGGCGTAGTACGCCTCGTGGGGCACGGGGCGCATGCGCGCAACGTCTAAGAACTTGTGGTACTCGAAGAAGTTCTCAAGCCCCTCGCGGATTTGATCGGCGGTCATGCTCTTGTCTCCCACCGCCGCGCGGGCCCAATTCGCAACCTGGATGCGGCCGAGGCTCCCCTTGACGTGGTTGATGGACTCGCCAGCGCGGATGCGCTGGACTCCATCAGAAGCGTTGTAGGTGTAGGCGCCTGTGGGCAACTGGGCGCGCTGGAGAGTCGCTAGCGCGCGCCGCGAAGAATCCGACTGATCCACCCACCCGAGCTTCTCGGCCTGCTTCAGCGCAGGCAGCACCAGGGCCGTGCAAAAGCTGGTCGCCCAGGTCGGGCGCGAGGTAAACGGCGGATCGTCGTAGTAGGCCCACCCCCCGGTCGGCACCTCGTTCCGCTCTAGAATTTTCCAGGAGGTTCGGCCCACGCGCTCCATCGCTTCCGCGAAAGGGCCTTCCGCAAAACGCTCGTCACTGGCCACCGCGGCGGCAGCGACCAGTCCGTACAGCGCGCTCCACGTGTAGTCCACGTCCCAGTGACTGCCACGGCGCGGTTCGCGCCGGACATCGATCCATTGGATTGCGCGCTCCAGAGCCTCTCGAATGGCCGGAGTTTCCGGAACCTGAAGCAGAGCGACCAAGGCCAAACCGTGGGCGCCGTATTGCCAGTTGGAATAGGTCTCCACGGCGAAGCCCATTTCGAGCACACCCTCCAGCGCCCCGCTTCCGAACGAACCGTCGTCGTTTTGAGCTTTGAGAAGCCAGTCGAGCGCCTGATCCAGCGTCCGCTGGACATCTTCGGCTGACATGGTGTCCGGCACGCCACGCAGGCTGGGACCGGGAAGTTCCTCAGGGCCTTGGAGATTCGGTTCCTGGATGGCCGGTTCTTGGGGGGCAGGTTCTTGGAGGACCTGTACCGCGACCGGCGCCCCGTGAAGCGCTAGCCAGGCAATCGCACCGATCATTGGTCGCTCAGCTTCTTCTCGGCCTTCGTCACCGCCCGCTCTTTGCGCAGGAGGGACAAATCGGCCTTGGCCTTTGCGATCTCCAAAGCCGCTGTAGCGGATTCGATCTCGCGCTCTGCGTTCTCCAAGGCGCGCGTCAGCTCGGCACGCTTGGCCACGTGGGTGAAATCTCGCAGAGTTTCGAGTTCGCGCTGGCTCAACGCAAACGCGGTCTCCGCCAGGGCGAGGTTACGGCGACCGCGTTCGAGAACCAGTTCTTTGGTCCGTTCGGCAAACTGCTCCTCGGAGTACATCGCCTCGAGTTCGTTGAGCTCGTCGCGGGATTCCATGAGGCGGCTCTCGGCGCGCGAAAGACCAATCTCCGCTTCGCCCACCTTTTGAGGGGCGTCGCGTTCCTCAAAGTGACTCAGGGCCCGGCGAGCTTCCACCGCGGCGACTTCGGCTTTGGCGACTGCGCGCTCCGCCTTGTCGATCGAGCTTTGGGATTCGAGGCTCGCGATCGAAAGTTCGCGCTGGGCCGCTTCCACGGCGAACGCAAGATCCTCAGCCGAGGGCTTGTCGGATTCGGGCTGCTGGGTCCCGCCCGCCTCAGGCTGGGCCTCCTGGGCGGAGTCGCGGAGGGCCGGGTCACTGGAGGACAGGTCACGGGGAGCAGGAGCCTCCACACCCGCACTGTCCACGGCCGAGGCGGAGCCAGAGCCGATCCGGGTGCTGCCCAGGGTGGCCTTGGATTGGCAACCGGAACCGACCGCGGCCGAAGCGAGGGCCACGAAGCCGATCAGGGCGAGGGTGCGGGGAACGAAGCGGGGGGATTGAAGGCTGTGCATGGGAGATAGAGTACGGACCCCTCGCGCCGGGTGCACTCGAAGCCCCTCCGCGCGGCCCCAAATCGCATTTCTCCCCCACGCTCGGCCCCGGCTCTTCCCCCCCGAATCCGGCTCCCCTCTCGACCGATGACCCACGGCGTCTTCTCCACCCCCTTCCCGACCAACGAACCGGTTCGACGCTACGCCCCCGGCGACGCATCGACCCAGTCCCTCAAAGCCGAGCTAGCCCGTCAGAGCGCCGAAATCGTGGAGATTCCGTGCCTGGTCGGTGGTCGCGAAGTTCGCACCGGGGATCTCGTCGACGTGGTCGCGCCCCACGACCATGGCAAGGTCATCGCTCGCGTCCACCGCGCCGGGCCGGCCGAGGTGGAGGCCGCCATCGAAGCCGCCGAAGCCGCGCGCCCCGCCTGGGACGACACCCCCTGGGAGCAACGCGCCGCGGTCTTCCTGAAGGCCGCCGACCTGCTCACTGGGCCCTGGCGCGACACGATCAACGCCTCGACCATGCTCGGGCAGTCCAAAACCTGTCACCAAGCCGAGATCGACGCGGCTTGCGAACTGATCGATTTTTGGCGCTTCAACGCCGCCTTCACCGAGCAGCTCTATGCCGAGCAACCCGAGTCCGCACCGGGTATGTGGAACCGCCTCGAACACCGCCCGCTCGACGGCTTCGTGTTCGCCATCACCCCGTTCAATTTCACCTCCATCGCGGGCAACCTCCCTACCGCACCGGCGTTCCTCGGCAATACCGCCCTGTGGAAACCGTCGACCACGTCAGCGCTGTCCAACTGGAAGTTGATGGAGCTGCTGCACGCTTCCGGCCTGCCGGACGGAGTTGTCAACTTCCTGCCGGGCTCCGGCCCGGTGGTCGGCGGAGCGGCTTTCGGCTCCAAGCACCTGGGCGGCCTCCACTTCACCGGTTCGACAGGTACCTTCCAGCACATGTGGCGCACGATCGCTGGCAACCTGGAGTCCTATCGTGCCTACCCGCGCATCGTGGGCGAAACCGGAGGCAAGGACTTCGTGTTCGCTCACCCCTCCGCCGACCCAGCCTCGCTGTCCACCGCACTCCTGCGCGGTGCCTTCGAGTACCAAGGTCAAAAATGCTCGGCCGCCAGCCGTGCGTACATCCCAGCCTCCCTGTGGGCGGACGTACGCGACCGCCTGGCCGCCGAGCTGCCCCAGATGAAGATGGGCGATCCGGCCGACTTCTCGAACTTCCTCGGAGCCGTCATCGATCGCGCGTCGTTCGACACCCAAAAGACGGCCATCGATGCCGCCAAGGCCTCGCCGGATGCCGACGTCGTCCTCGGTGGAAAATACGACGACTCGAAGGGCTACTTCGTCGAGCCCACCGTCATCGTCGCCAAAACTCCCGGCTACGACACGATGCTGCGCGAGCTGTTCGGCCCGATCCTCACGGTCTTTGTCTACGACGACAAGGACCTAGACGAAACGGTCCTGCACTGCGCCAATGACTCTGAATATGCACTCACCGGCGCCATCTTCGCGCGCGATCGCGGTGTGATCACCGATCTCGCCCACCGTTTGCGCTTCGCAGCTGGCAACTTCTACGTCAACGACAAGCCAACCGGAGCGGTCGTCGGGCAACAGCCCTTTGGTGGCAGCCGCGCCTCGGGAACCAACGACAAGGCCGGCTCGATCCTGAACCTCTTGCGCTGGACTAGCGCTCGAACGATCAAGGAGACCTTTGTCCCTCCCACGGACTGGCGTTACCCGTTCCTCGGCTAACCCGCTCCGCCCGCCGCGCCGCCCCATCCGGGGCGGCGGTCCGCGAAGCTCTCCAGCAACCCTCTCCTTTTCGCACCGGACTCCTGCTCCGCTCCCGCGCGCCCTCCATGCCGCTGTTCAAACGAACTCCGACCGAGTATCTGTTCCGTCGCTTCATGTTGAAGCACCATGCGTCCAACCTGCTGTATGAAATGGACAGCCAGGCCAAACGTGAAACCCACGAGTACATCCAGGAGCACATGCCCGATGCTCCGTACTTCGAAAAACACAAAACCCTGGTCCATCACACGCTGGGGCAGGTCACCCAGCCCGGCCTGTATCTCGAGTTCGGTGTAGGCCGAGGCAAATCCATGCGTTGGATCGCGTCCGAGGTTTCCGGCGCGGTTCATGGCTTTGATTCCTTCGAAGGCATCCAGGAACACTGGAATGGCAACCCGATCGGTTCCTTCGCCCAGAAGAAGCGCCCCAAATTGCCGGCCAACGTCGAGCTTCATTTGGGCTACTTCGAGAAGACTCTCCCAGAGTTCCTGGCCGGGCAACCGGATCCCGTTGCCTTCCTCCACGTGGATTGTGATCTATATTCTTCGACGGTCACGATCTTCGAGCTCCTCGGCCCACGCTTGCAACCAGGCGCCATCGTGCTTTTCGATGAGTACTACAACTTCCACCGCTGGAGGCAGCACGAGTTCAAGGCCTTCCAGGAATACGTTGCCCGAACCGGTGTGAAATACGAGTACACAGGATTCTCTGTCACCGGCCAGCAGGTCGCGGTCCGCATCCTCCAAAACCCAGGCTTCGGCCAATAGCGCAAGCGACACAAGCAGGCTCAGCTCTCGAAGCCCTCAACCAGAGGCGCCTAGGTCAGGTTGAGGAGAGGAATCCTAGCCCCCTCCGGCGAATGCCGTCCTCCCCTGGTGGCCCTCCGGTCGAGGGCCGTTATCCTCAGCTTTGCGCCTTGCCGGACTCTTCGAACGACTTGAATCCCTTGCGCTTGTGATCAAAGACCACGTCGCCACCGGCAGCGGTTTCGGCCCAGGTCTCGTCGCCCAGGTGAGCTTTCAGATCGGACCAGCCGTAGCGATTCTCGCATACGGCGCAGTAGCCATAATGCTTGGGCTTGGAGTCATCGTTCACGGTCGCGCGCAGGGCTTGGTAGTCCTTGCCATTCCAGATGTCTGAGAACGACCCACCCTTGCCCGTGTAGAGGTTGCCCATGGTGAGGGCTTCGAAGGCCCGGTAGCAAGGCAGGATCGCTCCGCTTGTGTCGATCATCACGAAATCCCAAGGAGCCGTGCACGGGCTCGGCTCCTGCTTGAGGCGTTCTTGTTCCGCGAGCAGCTTCGGCAATCGCAACATCAGGCTTGGGTACCGCTCAGCCACGCGCCGCGCCTCGTCGAAGACTCTCGCTGCGAGATCCTGGTGGAAGAACAGACTCTCGCTCTCCTCGATGCCATTGGCCAAAGAGAGATAACCGGTGTCCAAACGGTCGGCTCCCCGCTCCCCCCAGTACTCAACGGCGCGCGGCAGTTCTTCTAGGTTCCGCCGCATAAGCGCGTACCGAATCACGATCTCAGGCTTAATCCCGCCGGCTTCTTCGCGGAGTCTCAGAACCATATCGAGCTTCTCGAGGATGGTCGGCAGTTTCGCATTGACTCGAATCGTCTCGACCGTTTCCTCTTCAATGCCATCGATCGAAAAACCGTGGGAGTCGATAAGGCCTTCTGCGAAAATCTGCCGCACGCGATCTTCCTTGAGGAGCATCGCATTCGAGAGCACCCAATTCTTGAGTTTGTATTTTTTCGCGAGCCGCAGTAAGTCCTCGAGTCCGTTGTGCAAATAAGGCTCGCCACCGGAACAAATATTCAACCAGCGGGCGGTCGGGAAGAGCTCGGCGGCGACTTTCTCGAAGTTCTCGCGCTCAACCTTCTTCGCGCCCGGGTGCTCGTAGTCCTTGCAAAACGTGCAAGCCAAATTGCAAGCCTTGGTGACCACCAGGTCCACGACGACCGGCTTCGAGCGAAGCGTCGTCCGCTGAAGACGAGTCTCGAGCTGGTTCTTGGCCTTGTTGGCGGCCTGGCGCAGAGTAAAGGGCTCCAAAGGTGTATTCCGGGCGGTTCCGGTTTCAGAAGAATGCGTAAACAAAACGTCCCGCGGCGCCCAGTCTACGCCAAGTTTGAATCTTCCACCTGGGTGAGACGACCCGTCTGGTGCCCGCCCCCTGGTTCTCGGAAAACGGGCCCGAAGCCCCCAGGGCCTTCGGGAGGAGGCCTCTAGGAGGAGGCCTTCGGAGCAGGCCGCGCGTTCCAAAGCCTCAAAGCCAGGAGGAACCCTAGGGCCGCTACGGGGACCATCGCCATCGGCCAGGCCTTCCAATTCCCCGGATCCAGGGCGGGCCCGGACAACTCGCCGGTGGAATCAAACTCTTCCCTCGGCAGGAGGACGCCATAGGTCACCGACATGACGGCCGCTCCCATATAGACGAAACCGTCGATGATTCCGACCGCGACCCCGACATTTTTCTTGCCTCCAAAATCCATCGAGGCGGTTCCCGAGAGCATGCCGTGGACACCGATCACGGCCATCGAGAGGAACAGCACAAGCCAACCCACGAGCGGGGACTCGTAGGCAAAAACCAAGGCGGTCGTCCCGGCCAGCATCAACCCGTAGAGAACTGCGGCGACGGGGCCCCGGCGACTCTTGAACAAATGGTCCGAGAGGGTTCCCGCAAAGACGCCCCCCAGAATCCCAGCGCAGCACAACAGCATCCCCCAATGCTCGTAGACGAAATCTCCCTTGAGGCCCAGCGCGCCATCGGTTTGCTTCGCGAAGGTGCGGTACCACTGCATGATCGCTTGACGTAGAAATCCGGAGCAAAACTCCACCACAGCGATCGTGACGATCACCGGATTCCTGAGCATCAGCTGGAACACCTCGAGCGCACTCTTGCGCGGCCCGTCATCCCCCGAGGAAGCATCGGCCGTATCGAAGCCGGCCAGGCCGGCGGCCTCTGGCGTATTGCGCACCACCAACAAGTCGATCACCCAAAAAGCCGCAAGCAGGGCAGCCGGCATGAAAAACACCCAGGTGAGGCCCAGAGCTTCTGAGTCCAGAATCATCCCGCCCACGTCGTAGGCGAAGTAGACCCCAAGCGAAATCAGGATGCCGAAAATGGCCCCAAAGACGCCTCGCTCGCGCACGTGAAACCAAGGTGCATTGACCTTGACAATTGCGACGGCACCGAAGCTCTGGAAGTACATGTTCAGGGAGTACAACAGACCGAACACGACCGCGAAGTTCTCGACGATCAGCTCAGATCCAGGTCCGCCCGTCAGGATCGACCAAGTGCACAAGCCCATCGCAAGATTGGCAACCGATGCGCCCGCCGCGCCGATCAAGATAGCCAGCTTGCCACCGAACCGATCGGTCAGGGGACCATTCAGCAGGAACGAGAAGCCGTACACGTAGGTGCCAACCCCGAAGATCCAGCCAAAATCGTCGTTGCCCATCAACGCGGACCCATCCGCCACCTGCATCTCCTCGAAAGCAAACTTCGAGACCTTCAGGTTGTAGCGGCCCATGTAAAGGAACGCGTAGGTCAGGCCAAGGGGTAGCCAGTTCATGACTCGCCGCCGCCGGAACCGATCGCCGTGTCCCACGTCGACTTTGGGCAGCCGGCACAGCACGATCGTCACTACCACGAGCAGCAACGCGATGGGTAAGAACTCTCGAACCCCAACGGGGAGTACGGCGAACTGAGCAAGCCGTTCGAACATAAGGGCGAACCGGAAGGGGGGAATCAGTCGAGTTTTTGGATGAGCACTGCGAGCTCACCCACCGAGTCGACCACGTGATCGATCGCCCCGTCCGCGAACTTCTCTGTGACCCAATCGGGCGAGTAGGCGTTGCGACGCAGAACGGTGTGCCTGGGAGCTCCAGGAGCCTTCTTCAGGCGCAAGAAGTGCGGTAGCGCCAGGTCTAGAGAAAAAACATCGCCAAGGACCACGTCGGGCCCCTCCGTCTCGAGCACAGCTCGGTAGAGCGGCCGGTCGACTTGAACTTCACGGCCGGCCACAGAAAGCGCCTCTCCACTGGCTCCCAGCTCAAACTTGCGCGCAGAGCCCACCACCCGCAGGGCCCTTCCCTGCTCGACCCCCGCATCGACGCCAATCGAACGGAACCAGCCCACGACTTTTTCCTCGCTGCTGTTGGAAACCACCACCACCTCCGCCCCGGCCTCGATCAGCTGATCGAAGTGAGCACGGCTCTCGGGCAGCATGGCCGGGGGATGCTCGGCGCGCAGGCGCGCGGTCGCCGCGTGGAAGCAGTGGTCAGCAAAACTCGAAAGGCTGGCATGCCCGGCTCCCAAAATCGCCTGGCGATAGGCCCGCTCGCGCTGGCCAGGAGCGGATTCCACCCATCCCGCCAGGCCGCTCGGGAGGCAGAACGGATCCTCGTCGGCGAAGGCGGTCAGGCGGCCGGCCGAGATCCAGCCGTAGTCCCTCGGTTTCGCGAGTACCGCGCGCTCGAACTCCTCGAAGTCTCGCTGCGCCTCCTCGAGTTCGATCCCGGCGGCGCGCCCGGCCTGCTCCACCAGTTCCTGGCGCACCGCAGCGCCTTCGGCGCAAGGGTCGGTCCAGACGCCATCGAAATCGGAGAGGACTTTCATGTCCGCGCAGTCTAGCGGCCTGGAGAGCCGGCCGGCTTCCACAGAAGCTCGGCTTGCGGCCGCAGAAAGTCCGGCAGAGCGCCCCCCCTGTCCATCCCAGCGAGTGAATCCGCCCGGCCCAGCCAATGAACCTGCCCCGCCCCGTGAACGAAATTGGCCCCGGGCGGCCTAAGATCCGGCATGGCGACCACCCAGACTTCCCCCCACGACGCCGGCGGCACGCCGAGCGGCATTCAGCTCGAACCCGACCTCAACATCTGCCAGACGGCCCTGCCACTCGATTGGTACCAGCCGGAGTTCCAGCCCTACGCCGAAGAATTCCTCGCTCTCCCCGATCGCAGAGCCGAGACCGTTTTGAAGTGGATGGAGGGCTACATGCATCCGGCCCTCGACCATTTCGGGGATTCGCTGCTGATGCTGGCCCACTACTACATGGGCGGCGAGATCGTAAAGCTGGTCGAGTCCTTCGGCGGCGAAGTGGCCGACTCCTACGCCCTCGCCCTGGCGGCTCGCAACCGGCCCGAGAAGAAGGTCATCGTCGAGTCGGCGGTCCACTTCATGGCCGAGACCATTGCGATTCTGGCCAACGACGATCAAAACGTCTGGATCACCAATCCGAAGGCCGGCTGCACGATGGAGATGCTGGCCAAGGATTGGATGGTCGCTCCGGTGACCGATCAACTGATCGACCGCTACGGGGACGATGTTCTCGTCGTCGCCTACATGAACACTTCGGGCCGCATCAAGTCGATCGCTGGCCGCACCGGTGGTGCTGTTTGCACCAGCTCGAATGCGCACCTCGTCGTCGACTGGGCGCGCCAGCAGGGGAAGAAGATTGTGTTCGTCCCCGACCAGCACCTAGGCCGAAACACTGCCGACAAGCTCGGCATGCAGCTCGACAAGCTCGTCACGCTGCCCGATCCCAGTCGCGGTGCAATCGATCTAGAGTCGATGCAAACGGAACTCGACCGGGCTGAGATGATCCTGTGGGGATCGGCCTGCGGTGTGCACACCATCTTCTCTGCCGAACAGGTCGAGTGGTGGCGCGAGCGCGACTACCGGGTGCTCGTTCACCCCGAGAGCCCAATCGACGCGGTTCGAGCTGCCGACGGGTCGGGGAGTACCGCCTATCTTTGGAAGGCCGTCATGGAAGCTCCCAGGGGTTCCAAACTCGTCATCGGAACCGAAGGACATTTCGTGCGCAACGCGCGCGAGCAAGCCGAGCGACGTGGCGTCGAAATCCGTCATTTGGCTGAGATTCCTGAGCAGGGACTCGGCGTCGGCGGATGCGGTTGTGCCACCATGAGCCGCAACGACCCCCCCCATCTGGTGGGCATGCTCGACCTGCTGCGCAAGGGCGAGGCGCCCGACATCAACCGAGTTTTGTCCGGTGATGCGGTCGACGAGCAAAGCATGAGCCGCGATCGCCTAGACGAATCCGAGCGCGGTGAGCTGATCGCACAAGCCCGCCTTTCGCTGGAGCGCATGATCGAGATCACCGAAAGCGCCCGCTAGCTTCCCCCTTCGAGAAGCCCCGCTCGCCGGCTCGCAAAGGCGGTCAAACTCCACGGTCCATTGGTTCGCACGACGGGGCACTTGGCCTGGTCTCCCGCCCTGTCGCGATCCTGGCAGCCAGTCGATTCACGGTCCTGGACGCTCGTAGGCTCCTCGATCCACGATGGAACCCGCGCCCACGCCGGCGTCGGGAATTGCTGGGTCGTCCTGATTGCGCGGATTGCCGTCCAAATCGAAGGGCACAGGTTCAAGAACGAGCCCATCTCGATCGAGGTCCAGCTCGTCCATGCCGCTTCCTGCGTTGATTCCATTGTCGACGCCCGCCGAGGCCGGGCCGAGGCGGAGATCCTCATCACCGGTTCCGGCCAGCAGGTCCGCGCCCAGCGGATCCAAAAAATCCGGGTCGCCGCCACCGGTCGCCGCGCCCGGCAAAGTCCCGGTCCAACCCTCCACCAGGCAGCGCGTCATCGAAGGCGGAACCCCAGCGATCTGAGCGGCCTCTCCAAAGGCACCCAGTGCGGAGTTCCCCCACAAGATGGAGTTGAACAGGCCCAGGTTTGCCGTGCCAAGTCCGTAGGTCGCGGCTCCCTGACCCTGGGTCGTATTCCCATGGAACGTGCACTGGGTAAAACTGGGCGAAACGTCGAGAGCCCACAAGGCACCGCCTGCGGTCACGGCCGAATTCCCGCTGAACAGACAATTCGTCCCGCGCGGCCCATCCGAACTCGCGCCGAGGCTGGCTATCGCTCCGCCTTCCCCGGCGGCGTTCTGTACAAAGCTACAGCTCACGAAAACGGGGGCTCCGCCGATCTCGGTGAAGACGGCCCCACCGGCCAAGGCTTCGTTGCGGCGGAACATGCATCGCTCGAAACTCGGGGCACCGGCCGTAAACAAACCGCCCCCCTGTAGGCCTCCGAAGTTGTCTTCAAAAATGCACTGCCTGAAAGTCGGCGAGCCGAGGCAGTTGACGCCTCCCCCGGTACAACCGATCGAATACACGCCCCAGAACAGGCAGCTCCCCAACTCGTCCGCATAGCCGCCTCGTAGGGTCAGGCCATCGGCCAACGAGCTGCGATCGCTCGAGAAGGGAACAGCCAGGACTGTCCAAGAATTCTCGGTCGCTCCGAGGAAACCTGGGCCGTCGTCGGCATTCACGTCGCCGGTCAGAATCGTCGGGAACGCCTCGGGGTCCCGCTGGGACAGCTCCGTTTCAAATCCGGCAAAGCCCCCATAGAAAGCCCGGCGTGGCGGCAAGACGAAGCTGTCGTTCGTCGAGGTCAAGCGATAGGTCCCTTGGGCGATCCATAGGCGGTCGTAGGGCTCGCTGGCGCCGATCGCCACGCTCAGGTTGTTCCAGGCGTTCCCCCAGCTGGAGCCGTCACCACCGGGGGCAGCTGCCACATTCACAAACCGATCCCGCTGGCACTCGTCGGGAAGGAAGTCGTGGTCGAGATCTAGACTCGTGCCGCTCGCCAAATCGCATTCGTCGGGGATCCCGTTTCCATTGCAATCCGCGCTGGTTCCGTCTGCGATATCGCACAGGTCGGACTTTCCATTGCCGTTGCAATCGGGCGCTCCGCTCAGGACCGAGCAATCATCCGAGATGAACCGAATCGGGATTGCGACCGATAGCGCGGACGGCGGATCGCTGGCCTGGGTGAAGTCGAGCGCCACCCAGGCATAGTGCAGCTCGAGTCCAATCAGGCCCGGTCCCAGCGGCCCAGGGAGAGACAGGGTCGCCGACGAGTCCCCCGCTGCATCGAAGGCTCCCACGAAACCCTGCAGTTCGGGTTTTGGCGAGATCGTGTAGGTGGTGTAGGCGTCAAAGTTCAGCGGCAGGACCCCAATCGGAGTCGGGATGCCCGGACTGGTGCCGCTGGCGGAGCCGAGAATCAGATGAACCAAGTGGGCGGCCGGCGGACCGCCGAACAAATTCAGTTCCACGCTGCCGCCGGTGTCGACCGAAATCTCGTGACCGCTAGCGGTCAAACTCAGCCCCACGCCGGAAAAAGCCCGCAGGGCGCCTTCCCCGGCCGAGCCAGCGCGCGGAGCGCCAAGCAGCAAGTCATCGCGCCCGTCGCCATTGATGTCTCCCCCTGAAGCCAGCGACAGGCCGGGCCGAGCACTTTCCACCTCGCCGCCCAGCTCCATCCACAGTTGCCCGGTCGACCCGTTGAATCCTCGCAAGAATCCGCCGTCTGGTCCGCCGACGGCCGTCGCGGCCACATCCGCCACTCCATCGCCGTTCCAGTCGCCCGCGGCAATCGCAAAACCGAATCGCTCGATGCCCGGTTCCCCGTCCGCGCGCCAGATCTCAAGGGGCGCAGGAGCCGCCCCTTGGGCAAACGAGGCGACCGAGGCTCCATCGAACACCCGCAAGCTGCCCGGCGCCGGATCCGTGACGAGCCCGGCCCCAGGAACTCCCACGGCCAGATCGGTCACCCCATCGCCGGTCACGTCGCCGCAATTTTGGAGCGCGAACCCGAATTCCTCATCCTCGGTTCCCTCAAAGCTCCCCAGCACGCCGCCTGTCGCGCCGCTCAGCAGCACCACTCGCCCGGTGGGGTGATCCGGATCGCCCCCATCGCGGGGTTGCCCGACAGCCAAATCGCGAACGCCATCGCCATCTAGGTCCGCGGTTGCGGCCAACGTCGTTCCCCCATCGGGGGCCAGCGTGGTCGACCACAGGAACGGGGCCGACTGCGGGAGCGCACCCTGACCGGTGGTGAGAATCCACTCGCCCGAAATCACGCGCACTTCACCCGCTCGCGAGGCTCCAACCGCAAGGTCAGGCAAACCGTCGGCGTTGATGTCGCCAAGCGGCTCCAGGTCGCTTCCAAACTCACCGAGCAGGACCGTGCCGTTGAGATCCGCGAGCGGACTTCCGGTTCTCCCTGAAAAGACGAAACACGACCCGGTTTGACTACCGCCATCGTCGTCCCAGGGAGCCCCGATCACCAGATCATCGGCGCCGTCGCCATCGAGGTCCCCTAGGTTCGCAAGGGCCATCCCAAAGCGATCCGACAGGCCATCGGCCGAGGGATTCGCTTCCAAACGGTAGAGCGTCTGGCCGTTCGCTCCGCTCCACACGCTGACCGACCCGCGTCCACCCACGTAACTGCGAGGAGCCGCCACGGCGAAGTCGCCGCGACCGTCGCCGTCCAGGTCCCCCAACGCCACCGCGGATCGCCCGAACGCCTCTTGAGGTTCTTGGCCCACGAAGCGGTAGAGCTGATGGCGGAGCTCGGGTTGCTGAGCCTCCGCTCGCGAGGCGAGCGAACTTGAAGCGACGCAGCCCACCAGCAGCGAGCGCGAGACAAGCAGAAGGATGTGCTTCATCCGCCGTAACGGTGGACCGCCACCTGACTGATTTCGCAGTGGACCGCGTCCACGGCTTGGAATCGATCGACACTGCCGAACTCGGCGCCCGCGACCGGAACGATGAACTGCGCGCGGCCCAGGGAATCGGCCACCACCGTGGCGACCACTTGCGGGGTGGCCAAGCCGGTGCTGACCAAAGGGCAACCCGCAAGCGGGGCGCTGCCCGCAACTTTGGAGCGCTCGAGAGTCACCGCCGCACCAGGAGTGGCTCCAAACGCGAACAGACTGATGCTACCGCCCAGCACCGGATCGATGGCCCCCACCGGCGGCGACAGATGGATCCCGCCGCCGTCCTCGGCCATGCGCTCCACGGCCCACACCGTCACCGCTGGAGATGGATTCGGAAATTCGTCGAGATCGATGGCCGCAGCTTTGGTCGCCAGCTCGCGGTCCCCGGTTTGGTCCGCGACCTCGCGCAACGCCGCTAGCGTCAGGTCGCCGAACAACCCGGAGTGCACGTCGTTGTTGGTGGCGCAGTCATCCGTATAGGCCTGTTGGAACACCACGCAGGTGATCGGCGTTCGGTCGCGATCGAAGAGCTCGGGATTTCGAAGCCACCACGTGGGCGACTCCGAAAGTCGCTCGGCATAGGTGGCATCCTCGAAGGCCTTGCCCGGGAAGAAGAACAAGCCCATGGTCGGTGCCCAAGAGCTGATGTCCTGCCCAAAACAGGGCAAATGGCTGGGACCGAAGCGTGCGACCAGGTAATTCGGCCGGCTCGACTGGGAGAGCTCGGGGCCGCCGGCCGGATCGCCATAGTCCTGTTTGTAGGCAACCGCGTAGGAGACGACGCATCCGAAGGAGCGTCCGACCAACAGGATTCGATCGGGGTCGGCGTTCAGCTCATCTGCGCGCCAGCGAATGTGTTGGATCAAACGCGCGATGGCGTCCGCGGCCACCTTGTAGTCCTCGCCGTTCTCCACCACCGGCATGTTCGTGCGCACACCGAGAAACCCGAAGGGAGCCGCGGACGTGGTTTGGTCGTCGTAGACCAGATCGCCCACCCCCACCGAGTTTTGGTTTCCACCGCGCACCATGATCAGGACCGGCAGCGGCTCAACGGGGTAGCCTGCGGTCACAGGCCCCTTGTTCGGTGGGTACAGCAGATTGGCCAGCGTCTCCTCGTAGTCCGGGTGGGAGGCGGCCTTGGTACTGTCGTACTGGATCTGCAGCATGAGTTGATTCGCTTCCTGCGGGACGAACGCAGGGCTTGCGAACAGAGGCCGACCTCCAGAGAACGCCGACAGGAGCGCGGGGATCAGCCAGGCGCGAGCCACCGGAGAACGGGTCAGGCCTGCAATCGGGAAGCGGGGAGCTGCAAACATGGTGAGGACAGGGTTACGGTCAAGCAGGGGAGCGCTGCGCCGCCCGAAACCTAGCGGCGAACCTTTCCTGGCGGCTAGGTTTCGGGTTCGTCGCCGCGGGCTGCCTGCCAGCCCTCCCTCCCGGGCCGTCCAGCCGACCTTCGATTCCCATCTCCAGCACCTCATCCGGAGCCACCTTGGACCTCTTCCGAACCGTCTTCGTCCCCGCCCCGCGACGTCCAGAGGGGCGCGCGAATTCCTGGGCCGACCAGGCCCCGGCCGAGCCTCCGAGGGATGTCCCTGGCCTGAGGGGCACCCCACCGGAGCCCCCGGCGCCGGAGCCCAAGGGTCAGGTCGGCCCAACCGATACTCGCATCGACGGCGAAGGGCTGGCGAGCGCCGTCCAAGCGGCTCTCGCGGCGCTCGCTTCCGACGGCTACGCCCTCCACACGATCACTCCGCTCGTGTCCGGCGCCTACGGCTACGAGCGCGATTTCCGCCAGCACTTTGAAACCTGGTTTTCAGCCGGGGCTGGCTACGGCTACGGAACCAGCTACACCGAAGGGGTCCTGATCGTCGCCCAGCGGGCTTGAACGACACCTCCAGCGGGCTTGAACGACACCTCCAGCGGGCTTGAAAGACACCTCCAGCGGGCTTGAAGGGCACCCCGAGCAGCCTTTGAGGCCAAGCTCTGGCCTAGGCCCCCGGCGAACCACTCAGGGAGCGGTGGGACGCAGCCGATAGAACTTGGAGTCCTGCCGACTTTTCGTGCCCGTTCGGGGCACCGCTCCCAACCGACGTCCGCTTTCCCGGACGCTTCGCGCCATGAATTCCGACACCCGTTGGAATCCGAGCGAGGTGCTGTTCGTCGCAGGCGACGATCGCACTCTCGAATGGGCTGCTCGCGGCCATGCGACTTTGCAACAGGCTTGGACGCCTTGCTTTGAGTCCAGCGCAATCCGAGCCCTCGAGCGGTTGCGCGCGGGTCCCCATCGATTTGCCGCCGTGGTCGCTCCGCTCGACCTGGAGCCGGGCGACGGTGTCGCGTTCCTGAACGACGTCCAGTCTGTCGCCCCAACGGTTCTGCGCGTGCTGCTGGCCTCCAGCGAGGGCATCCAGCGCTCTCTCAGCCGAGCCTCGAGCGCGCAGGTCTGCATGGCGCTGCCCTACAGCCCTGCGCGACTCCAAAGCACGCTCCAGCGCGCCTTTGCCCTGCGCTCCCGTCTCCAATCGCCCGGGTTGACCCAACTGTTTGAGGGCGACACCCGGCTGCCTGCCATTCCGGGCACCTACCAGCGGCTGGCTCCTCTGTTTGACTCCGAGGAGCCGGACATTCTCGCCGTGGCCCGAGCGGTCGAGGACGACCCTCCGCTGTCGGCGCGCGTGCTTCAGCTGGTCAACTCGAGCTTTTTTGGGCTGCGTTCCCGGGTCGTCTCCCTGCGCGAAGCCGTTCTGTACGTCGGTTCCGAACAACTCAAGCGCCTCGCGCTACATCAGGGGCTGACCTCTCAGCTCGACCTCACCAAACTTCCCAAGGGCTACGACGCCGAAGGGGAGATGCAGCGCGCGCTCTTCGTTGGGCGCCTCGCGGAGCAGCTGCTCGGACCAACCCATGTCCACGCCCCCACGGCTTTTTTGGCGGGCAGCCTCAGGGCTCTCGGACAACTCCTGCTCGCCAGCAGTGAAACGGAAGGCTACGGGAAGGTCCTCCATTCACGCAGTGATTTTGCGAGCCTGTTCGAAGCCGAGCGCTCGCATCTGGGGGCCACGCACGCCGAAGTCGGCGCGTTCTTGCTGGCTGCCTGGGGACTGCCCGATGTGCTTCTTGAACCGGTGCTCTATCAGGAGCGCCTACCGGTGGAACCGATCCGAACCCCTCTCGAAATCCTGGAGGCCCTGCACTACGCAGCCGAGCAGCTCGAGAGGATCGAGCGCGGCGAAACCGAAGCACCGACTGCGGTTCCCCCGAGACTCGAAGCGCAAACCAGTGAGGCCCGCGCCGACTGGTTCGCGCTAGCTCTCGAGTTGCATGCGAGCCAGTTCGGCTCCAGCGCCGCGGCGTAGACGGTCTGCGACTCGGCTCTTTGGGTCGCAGAGCTCCCGGGTTCCAAGTCCCCCCCGAACGGGGGGGCGCGAAGCTCAGCCCTTTTCGATGTCCCAGACTTCCGCGCCGAAGTGATCCCAGGGCAGACGGCCTTCATCGCAGTGCTCGTCCGTCGAGAACTGGACGTCCACGAAGTACATGATCACCATCGGGCGCGCGACGGTCAGGCTCATGATCCCGTGCGCCACGCCCGGAGGAATGCGCACGAGACGCGAACGACTGTCCCCCATCACGACGCGCTGCACAACGCCTTCGGTGGGCGAGCCGGCGCGGACGTCGGCCACCACCATCAGCCCTTTGTCGCTGGGCGGGATGTACCAAACATCGGTCTGACGCTTGTGCAGATGAAAGGCCTTGATGACACCCGGGTCCATCACCGAGTAGTTCACTTGACGTACTTCAAACCCCTCAAAGCCCTGGAGC
Source organism: uncultured Planctomycetaceae bacterium (assembly GCA_964619265.1). Classification (GTDB taxonomy): domain Bacteria; phylum Planctomycetota; class UBA1135; order UBA1135; genus CAZUCE01. The sequence goes on along the minus strand of CAZUCE010000022.1, from coordinate 41,036 downwards.
TTTCCGGAATCCATCCGGCCCAGCTCGGTCATGGCGCCACCGTCGTCGTTGAAGCGTCGCAGCTCGTGGATTTCGAGGCCGTCGATCGTCGGCTTCGGGGTGTAGTCCTGAATGCCGTAAGCCGACTGGGCGCTGTCGCTGAAGGGGGTCATGGGGAGTGACGGGAGAGGTCTTCTTGGGGGATGGGCAGATCGATTGGGGAGCTGACCGGAGCGGAGGGCGCAGTCTACGCCCCGATGTCTGCCAGCCAGCGCCCGCGCCGCACGACGTCGCCCACGATCGGGGACAGCCGTCCGAGTTCTAAGAGGGCGAGCCGGCCGCCGCGTTCGACGGCAGCCTGTTCGACCAGCGCAAGCTCCTCGTTCGTCGTATGGACCAGCGCAGGTGGAGCCAGATGCGTGAAAGCGGCGCGCAGGAGCTCCCGGGCCCGGCGCTTGTCCGTGTCCAGGGCAGCCGCCCGGGGGGCCTTCTTCCCGTAGACCGCGCGGTGGAGCGCAGGAAAAGCGATCGGGTCCGAGAGCACGCTCACCATCCACAGATGGTCACAGCAGGGCTCCGGTGAAGGCTTGAGGGGGTCTGTGTCCACGACCGGGAACTTCGCCCCGAGGCGCTCGCCCACTGCCGCGAAGGCTCTCCTGAGCTCGCTCGCCTCGGGTCCCGGCAGGGTCACCCAACGCACGTCGCGCCCGAGCGCCGAACACTCAAAGAGAGCCGGAGCGAGCTCGGCCACGCCGGCCCCCAGATATAGCGACGTGCCGCCGGCGAGTTCGGTGGCTAAATCGCTTGCGAACAGCAAGCCCGCGTCGCGCTGGGCCTCGAGCTGTTCAGGCGAGAAGAAGCCGGCCGCATCGCCTTCGACGTAGACCGGTTCCAGCCGAGCCCAGTGGATTTCGGCCTCGAGCTCGCACAGGGCGGCGGCGAATTTGGCCGTGTCAGGGGGAGCCGTTTCCATGGGATCAACAGTCCTCGAGAACGCTCTCGTCGAGGTATCCGAGGCTAACAAGAATGCGTCGCTCGTCGCAGGGCAAGTCGCGCCAGTCGGAGCCGCTGCGCGGAAGCCCATTCGCGAGGGTTTCAAGCAACTGAGACAAACCAGCGTGCTCCGCCTGGTGCTTGCCTCCAGCCACCAGGTCCCGCTGTTCTTCGGGATCGGTCGCTAGTTCAAACAGGAGGTCCTGGCCGGTGTCGAGGTCGCGAATCAGTTTGAACCCTTGGTGAACCAGTGCCAGCCGATGCTCAATCCAGTCCACGTCGAGGTCTTTGGCCTTGCGATCGTCCTCCTTGGCGTTGGTGGTTTGTGTCTGGGCGAAAACGGGCAGTTCGTCACGCACTTCGCCGCGCACGTCCGGCAGCAGACTTCTCCCCTGGATCACCGACAGGGTTCCGACCTCGGTCGCATCCAAGAAGGTCGGCAAGACGTCGATGCCACGAGCCGCACGCTGGATCCTCTGACCGGCGAATTCACCACCGGGGAACCGAATCACCAGCGGCACGCGCAGGGTCTCCTCATAAAGATACGGGTCATGGGTGAACCAGCACCCAATCCGTTCCCGAAGCGCTTCGCCGTGATCGGCCGTCACAATGAGGATCGTGTCGTCCAGCCGCTTTCGCTCTCGAAGGCCTTCGATCAGCGCCCCAAGCCCTTCGTCCGCTGCCCGAACCGCGTTATCGTAGCGATCTTCGATGGCTTGCCAATCAGCCTCGCGGAACAGGCGCTGCTCCCCACCCAGCGGACGCGGGGAACGCCGCTCGCGAACGTTCAGGTTGTAGTGCTCTTCGAGGCGCCCCACGCGCGGATCGGTGTCCCTTCGATAACCGCCTTCGTCCACGGTCTGCTCGGCGTAGGAGAGCTGCAGTTCGCCCGGTCCACGGCCGGTAGCCTCCTGCCACCAGTCGGGCGACCAGTCCCGGTAGCCGTAGGGCCGGTGGACATCCCACAGGTGGACCCACGCTGCAAACGGGTCATCCAAATCCGAAACCTTGGAATCCAGCCAGCCCAGAAAATCCCCCACCGCGAGATCCCAGGGCTCCAGGACCCGTTGGCCCACGGTCTCGAAATCGTCGAGCACACCGGTCCCCTCGAGGCTCGGGTGATTCAAAAAGGCGCCCGTCGCATAGCCCTCGGCGGCAAACAGACCCGCGAAGGTCGGCACGGCCGGGTCGATGCGGGTGGCCCAATGCAACACCCCGTGGCTCTGGGTGTGCAGGCCCGTGAACAGGCTCGCGTGAGCCGGCGCCGTAAATGGTGCCTGGGACCAGGAGCGTTCGAAGAGCACGCCTTCGCGCGCCAAACTCTCCAGATTCGGGGTGGTTTCGCGCTCGTAGCCATAGGCTGAACAGTGATCCGAACGGAGGCAATCGATCGTCACCAACAGAGCGGAGGCCAGACGATTCGTCTCGCCGCCGGGGCCACAGCCCGCAAGGATCAGCGCCGGAGCGAGAAAAATGGAGCGGGAGCCTGCGACTCGCCGGTGGAGGTGGGGCATCAAAGTCGGGTCAAGCGAATTCACGGGACCCCGAGTCTACCCTTGGCGCTTCCTATACTCAGACCCCATGCATCTTCGACCGCACGCTTCGATCGCCATTTCACCGTGGCTCCAGGCCGGCAGCCTCGCGGCCGGCCTCCTGCTCTCCAGCTGCTCGGGCGATTCGGGCTCGGGCCATTCTGAGCCGGGCTTCGCTCGCAATCTGGTGATCTTCACGGTCGACACCTTGCGGGCGGACTTTACCGGGCCCTATTCCACGGCCACGGACTCGACCCCCCAATTCGACCGACTCGCACAGCAAAGCCTGCTGTTCGAGCGCGCCTACAGCCCAGCGACGCTGACCAACCCCTCGCTCACCTCGATGCTGACCGGCCTTCTGCCGATCCAGCACCAAGTCCACGAGCAAAACTCCGGCTTCGCCAGCGGCATCATTCCGCTGCCGTTCCTGTGTCAAGCCTCTGGATTTGCAACCGGCTCGTTCCTCGCAAACATGTGCAAGCTCCAGGGCATCCGGGGCACCGTCTATCACGACGGCTGGGATGAGCGTTACTGCGGCATGTTGGACGACCCCGAGAACTACTCGGACCAGTACCTGTGGGACGAGGCGGTCGTCACAAACGGTCTGGAGTGGATGGCCGAACAACAACGGCCTTTCCTCGCCTGGCTGCACCTGATGGATCCCCATGCGGAACATCGCCCTCCGCCGCGCTACTGGGACTACGCCGGCGATAGGCCACGCGAAAAATTCGAACAGTACGCCTACTACAACGAATACGAAGCCCTGCGCACCCTGCCTCCGGAGGAGGTCCGCGAACGGCTGCTCGACTTGTACCGCGCTGAAATCACCGGCGCCGATGACCAGCTAGGACGCTTGCTCGACTTCCTCGACGAAACGGGCCTGGCTGAAACCACGGCCCTGATCGCCACCGCCGACCACGGCGAAGAGCTCTTCGAAACCTGGAATCGCTACGACCACGGCTTCTCGATGACCGAAGGCGTGTTCTGGATACCGATGATGATTCGCGCCCCGGGCCTCGCGCCCGGCCGCGTCGGAGCGCCGGTCGAACTCGCCCAGGTAACCCCCACCGCGCTGGAACTCCTGGAGCTGGACGCCCCCTACGAACTGTCCGGCAAGAGCCTGCTCGCGGAAAACCCCAGCCGCGGTTACGCCCTGTCCTACGGCGGCCCCTGGGTCACCAGCGCGCGCACCTCCGGCAAGCGCTACTGGAAGCGCCACGTGAAGGAGGCTCCGACCCGCGAGGAAGCCGGATGGCGCCTGGAGGCTCCCTGGTTCACCGAGCCGCAGCTTCTGTGCGAGTACGAAGCCGGCTCCCCAACGACGCCCGCCTTCCTGGACATCCAAGGCGACAGGGTGCGTGAGGCGAACCGCATGGCCCGCGAAGTCGACAGTTTTCATCAATCCCTGCCGCGGTTCGGCAAGGGCTTCCAAATCACCGACCCGGATGTCCTCGAATTCCTGCGCGCCAACGGCTACATCATCGACGAGCCGGCTGAGTCCGAATAGGAGTCCGTTCGGGGCGGCGCACCTCTAGAAGGAACCGGTGAGATCGGTCACGGCGCTCCACGCGCCGCCGGACGAGCCCCTGTAGCAACACAGGAGCGAAGAGCAACCCAAGCTCATCCCCGAACCGGGGGAGCTATGGAGTCCCCCGGGTTGATGCATCCGGCCTTAGCCGCGCGTGCCCGGCCTAGTGCCACTCGGGCTTCTCGCCCAGCGGATTGGCTAGATCGTAGAGCCGGATCGACCAACCGAGTCGCTCGTAGGGCTTGAAGTCCCGCAGCCACTCGTAGTCCTGCGGATTGCGGTAGAAGAGGTTCTCGTGCACCGCCACGATGCCGCGCTCCGAGGGCCCGATGAGGCGCGAAGCCTCAAGACCGAAGGACTCGAGATCAGCCTTCGTGTAGGGGTTGTAGAGCAGGCCCCCGGCCGTCTCGATTTCTTCGGCGTGCTCTTGGTAGTAGCGACCGAGCTGGCGTACGTCCTGGCCCCAATCGTCGCCCACGACCGTGATCTCCGGGCCGCCTTTGGGGCCGCCGACAGCGAGGTTGTAGTACATCAGCTGGTGCGGATGAATCCACAGGCTCTCGGCTGCAGCCGCGATGGCCAGCAAGAGACCGAGGCGTGGAAGCAACAACTCTGCACGCGCCGCCAGGATCGCGAGGAACGGGAACACGGGCAAGACGTAGCGAACCCCCATCAGCGCGTTGCTCGTCGAGAACATGTAGAACAGCGCGGCCGGAATTCCGACGTAGGCAAACAGGTGCAGGAACGTCCAGCGACGTCGAATCACAATCGCGAACAACAGGCCGAGCGAACAGGCCGCCACAAATCCGATCGGGTTCTTCACGAACATGACGTCGGAGTAGTACTCGGGGAACGGGTTGCCGTCCTGGAAGCTCCCGTTCGGACCCGGCCGAAGGATCTGACCTCGGTAGTAGCTGCTGTGTCCAATCGAGCCGTGGTTCAACTGGAAGTCGATCCCCTGGAAGGCCGAGAACAGCGGGATTTTACGGGTATCTCCGAGCAGCCCGCGCGTGGCCAGATCGATGTCTTCGCGATAGAAGAGCTTCTGGTCCCAGTCCTGGAAGCGCCAATCCTCGAACCAGCCGGCCCAGTCGGCGATGCCATTCTCATCGGCAGGCAGCGGATCACCATTCTCGGCGACCAGGGTTTTCTCGGCCAGCCCAGCGAGCGCCTCGAGTCGGGTCTGGAACGACACGCGGTCGGCCGGCGCCTCAAGCAGCAGCTCAAACGCGCGTTTGCGGTCCTCACCGGGGCCCTCGGCAAGACGCACGATCGCAGCAGCAGCTGCGTCGGCCGCGCCCTCGGGTTCGGCTTGGGTCAGCAGCCCCGCCCAGCGGTCGAGGGCCTGCTCCATCGACACAGCGGTCGCCACGTCTTCCACGCGCAGGTGGTAACCGGGGTCGTCGTGGGCCTCCACGAGCGCCTTGGCCAAGTCGACCGGCGTGATCTCCACCGGCGGATCGGCGTCAAGGTATGGGTTCTTGGCGTAGGCCTCGTTCGCGCTCTTGGCTTCGAAGAAATACCCGACCGAGAAGATGCTGAGCCCGACCAAGGCCACGCGGGCGAAATTCCACAGGGGCGCGACCGGCGACTGGAGCCGCCTGCGTGACTTGCGCAAATTGCGGAGCATTTGCACCAGCGTCAAAACCACGAAGCCAGGGATCAGCACCAGCGAAGAGAACTTAGCCAACTGCGCCAGTCCGAACAGGATGCCGGCACCAAGGATGCGCCAGGCGGTCGGGCGTTCGAGCGCGGCGACGAACGCCATGACCGACAGGAACAAGAACGCGGTCGCGCCCCCATCCAAACTGGCAAGCCGGCCGTGGGCCAACACGTTGGGATTGAGCGCAAACAAGGCCAGCCCAGCAAATGCGGCGCGCGGCCCGAACAGATAGCGCGCGGTTCGGAACACCCCCCAGGCCAGCAAGACCGTGAGCAGGCAGAACGGAAGCCGAGCCAGGAACAGGTTTCGATCCAACCAGCGGTTGTTGCGCTGGTAGAAGAAATCCACGGTCGGGTTGATCAGGTCCTCGCCAGCCGGAGCCACGTCTACGTCGGCGACGTGCCGCAAGGGGAATCCGGCCATCAGCTTCAGCAGCGGCGGGTGCTCCCGGTTCAGGCTGAAGTCTCCCGTCTCCCAGTAGTGGTAGCCGGCGGCGATGTAGAAATGCTCGTCGTAGGTCGGTCCGACTTTCCAGGCCCCGTGAACCAGGATCACGGCCATCCCCACAAGCAGCCAGCGCGCCAGCCAGTCCCACAGGGTGGCCCCAACCCGGAGGTCGGCCTCGGGGTCGTAGAATCGCGCTCCTGACGTAGGGCGGGACCCAGCCCGGCGGGGCTGGGGAGATGAGGCCTTGGGCTCCTTGGCGGTGGGCATCGGGGTAGCGAAACGGGATCGACCCGCAATGGCAAGGACGAGGGTGGGTCGGTGAACCTGTGGTTGTCCCGACCCGGAGAGCCGGATAGCCTGCCAGGGGCGGGCTCCGGGCACCATCGGTCTTTCCGGCTTGCCGGCCCGAGCCTTCCCACAGACAGTTCCCATGCCCGCGCCGCCGTCCCAGGAAGATCCCTCCCGCGGAGAGCATCCCCAGGCGGAATTTGGTCCGAAATCCGGCCGGCCGCAACTCACTCCGGAACTCGCAGGTGCCTCTGTGGTGTGCACCGTGCCCACGTACAACGAGGCCGAGAACATCCTCGAGTTGGCCCGCGCTCTCCTGGATCTGGGACCCAGAGTCCAAGTCTTGGTCGTCGACGACAACTCCCCCGACGGTACATGGCGCCTGGTGGCCGATGCGGGGGTAGACGAACCTCGAATCCAACTCCTGCACCGAACCTCTGACCGCGGTCGCGGGGCGGCGGGCCGAGACGGCTTCGTCCGAGCCCTCGAAATGGGGGCCGATTTCGTGATCGAAATGGACGCCGACTTCTCTCACCACCCCCGCTACATCCCCCAGATGCTGGCCAGCTTGGCCGCCGGGCAAGGGACCGCCACGCGCCCCCTGGGCTTGGTTCTCGGCTCGCGGGCCGTGTCGGGCGGAGCGGATGCGGACCGCGGGCTGGTGCGCCGCGTCATCACGAAGGCGGCCAATACCTACATCCGGCTCCTGCTGGGCCTTCGCGTAGGCGACTGCAACTCAGGCTTCCGGGCCTGGCCCGCCGAGACGCTCCGCAAAATCCGCGTCGAGGACACCTTCTCGCCGGGCCCTGCCATCGTCCAAGAGCTCCTGTTCAAAACCGCGCGCGCCGGATACAGCATCGGGGAAGTCCCGATCCAGTTCGTCGATCGCGAGCGCGGCGAGTCCACCTTGACCTGGAAGATCTTGCTTCAGGGCTACACCACCGTGCTCAAGTTGCGCCTGATGTCCTGGATGGGCAAGCTCTGACCTCAATCTCATGTCGGACCCCTGGAACACTCCGCGTGCGGAAGGCTTCGCACGCCTCCTGATCGCCACCCTCGTGCTGCTGGCTCCGGCCGTCTACACGGCCAAAGTTGCGCTCGGAGACCCCGACACGCACCCGGCCCTCCCGACGGTCCGCCGAGCCCACACCGTGTTGGTGACCTTCGGCCGCTGGCCGATGGCGGACGGCCTGCCCGCCGGCGAGACGTTTGATCGCATCCGTTCCCGGTCTGTGGACGTCGGCCCGATCTTCGCGGCCTCGGATCACTCCGGTGCCGCGGCCGTCTCCTTGCTCACCGGCCGCTATCCCGCCCATCACGGCGTCCAGGACGGTGAATCCGCCCTTCCGGAAGGCACCTGGACCTGGGCCAGCTCCGCCCGCGACAGCGGCGCCGCCACGGCGGTCGTTTCCCAGGCCGAGTTCGTCGGTCGCCACCGTATCGAAGGCTTCGATCAGATCGTCGAGGACCCGTCCGCGGACGCGAACCAGATGGCCGCGACCGCGATCGAATTCCTGAACGAAAACGCCGACGAGAGGAAGTTCCTCTGGCTGCACATCGAGCGCCCCGGCGCCGGCGGACAGTCCGTAGCCAGCCTGCTCGATCAACTTCACGGGGCCTTTGACGAACTCGAACAGCTCAGCGAGGTCATGTGGATCGTCACCGCACTGGCTGGTCCCCCCAAGCTTGAGGAAGAGTTAGCCCTGCGCGTGCCGCTGTTTGTGGAGCTTCCAACGGCTTTCAAGGCCCGGTTGACGCCCAAGACCCACCTGAGCCACGTGGACCTGTGTGGGACCTTCGTGCGCTTCCTGCGCCAACCCTGGCCGCGCGTGAGCGAGGGTCAGGTCGGTCCCCAGTCCCGGCCCGATGCGGTCGAAACAGCTCTTGGCGGTGCTGCTTCGCTCGAGTGGGTTTGGACCGAAGGCGACTTTGGCCATGTGGTCCGAATCCCCCCGGTGCCGCCGGCTAAGAATGGGATTCGGGTCGAGGTTTCCCCGGCCGAACCCGGCGCGGAGCCCGATTTTGAAGTCCGCCGCATGGGCGACCTCCACAAGGGGCCCGACGGCACCGTGATCACCGACGAAGACGAGCTGCAGCGGGCCCGTCAGCTCTACCTGGACGTGCGCCGCAAGGTTTTGAAGGGCGCGACCAAGGCAGACGGCAAAAACCCCTGACACACACCGAGAGCGCCGGCCTAAGGGAGCAGCGCACCGGCCGAGGCCCCGAGGTGCTCTACCAAAGCCGCGTCGCGCCCGGCTCCAGGATCGAGGCTTCCACCCGGCGACCGCGCAGCCCGTGCCAGGTTCCCAGCGCCTTGGCGAGAACGCCGCTCGCGCGCCCGCGGAGCGACTCGACGAGCAGCAGGGGCGCCAGGCTCAGCACATCAAACACCGCGAACCGCGCCCAGGCGACCCGGCTGCCGTGCTTGCGCAGGAACCACACCGTATTGACCGCCATCATGTACTTGCGCCGCGGGTTGTAGCCTCCGCCGGTGGAATGATGCGCGTCGTGCAGCGCCGCAAAGGCACCCAAGCAAACGACGCCGAATCCCGCGCGGCCCGCGCTGATGCAAAAATCCAAGTCTTCGTGGTAGGCGAAGTAGGCGGCATCCAAGAGCCCGATGGTCTCAAAGACCTCCCGGCGCACCGCCATGGCGCATCCGGCTACGTAATCCACCTCCCGGCGCACCTGATACTCGGGGCCGTCGGGTGCGTGATGGCCAATCAGCGTCGAGAGGTTTTGGCGGTGATTGAGGGTTCCACCCGCGGCCCAGACCGTCCCGGGCTCGCGCGCGAGCAGCACACGCGGCCCAACGATCCCAAGCTGTGGATCCCGGTCCAGCTCGCGAATGAGCTCGACGAGGACGTTCTCCTCGAAAACAAGGTCGTTGTTCACCAAAACCACGAACCGCGCGCCTTGGTCGAGCGCCTGCGCAATGCCGCGGTTGGCGCCTTCGCCGAACCCGGTGTTCGTCGGTTCCGCGATCCAGCCCAGTCCCTCGAACGTAGCCTGCACGCGCTCCGGCGAGCCGTCCGTGGAGGCGTTGTCCACGAACATGATCTGCACAGGGCTCAGCCCTTGCGCGATCAGATTCGCGATGCAGGTCAGGTTCTGTTCGCCGCCGTTCCAATTCACGACGACGGCATAGACGTCGTCCAGGAGCTCGGCCCGCTCGGTCGGCACGCAGCTCAATCCGATTCCTCGGAAGGACCTGGGAGCGCCCGGGTCTCGTCGACCGTGACATCGGCTTCGCCCTTCGCGAAGCGGACGGTCAGGCGATCGCCCGCCGCGAGGCTGGCCGAGCGCTTGACCGCGCGGCCCTGCGCATCCCGAACCACCGAATAGCCACGGCCCAAGACGGCCAGCGGACTAATGGTCTCGAGCTTTGCGGCCAGGCGCGCCACCAGCGAATCGGCGCGGTCCAAACGGGGCGGAATCAGCGAGACCAGGCGCAGCGCGCCGCGCTCGAGGCGCCGCTCCAGTTGCCCCACCCGGGCCCGCGGGCTGTTGCGCTCCAGGCGATCGCAGGATCCGGACAACCGTTCCCCCGCGCCCGACAGGTGCAAGGCCAAGGAGCTACGGGTGCGCGCCGCCGCAGACTCTAGTCGCTCGACACGCTGCCCGAGGATCCAACTGGGATCGCGCAACACGCGCGCTGCGAGGGCTCGGCCGAGGCGCTCGGACGCCGCTTCGATCCTGCGGTCCACGGCCCGGGCCAGATGGTCCCGCGCGCGCTCCAGCTCGTCCAGGAGCGCTTCGCGGTCAGGCAGCACGAGCTGCGCGGCATCGGTTGGCGTGTGGGCCCGGTGGTCGGCCACGTGATCGCACAAGGTCACATCGGTTTCGTGCCCCACCGCGCTCACCACCGGAACCGGGCATTCGTGAATCGCCCGCAGGATGGGCTCCTCGTTGAAACCCCACAGGTCTTCCAAGGAACCGCCGCCGCGCATCAAAACGATCACATCGACGCCGGTCGCCGCCAGGCGGCGCAGGGCCAGCGCCAGATTTTCGGAGCACCCCGGCCCCTGCACCGGCGCATGGGCCAGGCGAACCGGATGCCCGGGCCAGCGCAGGGAGCGCGTGCGAAGGAAGTCCCGCAGCGCCGCGCCATCGCGGCTGGTCACCACCCCCACACAGCGCGGGTGTGGCGGCAAGGACCGATTGCGCTCAAACCAACCCCGATCGCGCAACTCGGCCTTCAGGGCCTCGAGCTTCGCCAGCAGGGCTCCGACCCCGACCGGCTCGAGCTTGGTCACCACCAAGCTGTAGTTGCCCCTTGGCGCATAGACATCGAGCTTCCCACTCGCGATCACCGAGTCGCCCTCCTTGGGGCGGAACGCCACGGCACGAGCCACCTGGCTGCGCCAAACCACGCAGGAAATCCGCGCGCCGGAATCTTTCAGATCGAAATACACGTGGCCGGAGGCGGCTCGCTTGATTCCGGACAGCTCGCCTTCGATCCTCAGGCTTCCCAGCCCGGAAAGCTCGCCTGAGATTCGGGCCGTCACCTCGCTGACCGACAGCGGCGCCGCAGGCCCCCCGGCTGTGACGCCCCGGCGGGTGGAACGCCTTCGGGGCGGCGGATCATCGAACAGGCTCGGCTCTCCAGCAGGCATCGAAAGGGTGTACGCGCCGGCGCGCGCCACGGTCAAGAACAGCTCGCTCAACCCGTGCGCCGGCCCCCACATTTGCGGGCCATGGCGGAGTGCGAAGCGGATCCGCTCAGTCGCCGGCCGAATCGGGTTGCTTGGATTCCCCGGCCGGCTCCGAAAGTCCGGGCAGCCCGGCATCGCGCCACAGGCGGACATCGGCCCGCGGTAGCACCAAGCGCAACCGCCCGTCCAGAAACGGAATCTGGTCGTCGCCGCGAATGGAAACCCCGCCGGTCAGATCGATGCGAACCCCAGAGGAGTCCCCCAGAATCGAAAGCCGCATCCGATCGGCAAACAGCCGGCGCACCGCACGCCCCCCCTTGTCGCGAACGGACAATTCCACATCGATCCAGTCCTCGCCTGAAATCGCATCGAAGTACTCGAGTCGATAGCGGTCTACCGAGGGATCCGCCCCGAGCAAGCGATTGAGCTCGAACGAGAGCTTGGGGTGCGACCAAAGCCCGTCGTCCGCTGGCTGGCGAGTCGCCCCCGAGGGGAACAGTTCGGGCGTTCGCTCGAAGAACGGCTTCGGATCCACGTGCCGCAGCGTGGTGCGGTGCACGCCTCCCGCGAAGGGCAAGCGTTGACCCCCGCGGGAATGGGCCCCGTTCTCGAACACGAGGGTGACCGTGCGGCCACCACGGCTGGCTTCGAGCCAAAGTCGATCCGCCGTGAGGTGTCCGGTGGGACGCTGGCGGTCGTCGAACATCCTCACAAGCACAGGGCCCACGCCACTTGGATTCCCGTCGTCGTCCCGAAGGACTCGCCCGAGTTCGAAGGGCTGGAACCCTCCGATGCCCTCAGCGCGAAGCAAAGCCTCCAGGGTCACGCGCAGTTCGCCCGCTCGAGCGACGTCCGGATCCTGCTCAGGCTCGGGCGACTCGGTCACCTCGGATTTTGTGGGTTCTTCGGGGAGCCCCATCAAAAGCCGCAATCCCTCGGAAATCGCCCCGCCCTCCTGCCAAGAAGCCCATTCGCGCTGGAACCGAATCAGGTCGAGCTCGCGCGTCGCCCAGCGATCGCCGAGACGGTTCAACTCCACCGAAAGCTGATTCGCACGCGAGCGAGCCTCGAGCAATTGGGCGCGCAGGCGCAGGTTCTCGGCGCGCAGTTGTTCGACCTCATCCGCGGGAGGCGTGACCGCGAACAACCCTGCCGCGATCACCGCCAGCCGGGCCGTGCTCGCCAGGTGGGCAGCGATCGTTTTCATCGCGAGGGGCCTCGCAGCCCAAAACGGGCGGACAGGTCCCCGGCAGGGACAAACTCCGCTGTGAGCGGCACCCGCAGGTTCGCCGGCCCCTCGCCTTGGATCTCGAGCACGGCTTCGTCCGAGGGCGAGCGCCCCCACAGCCAAAGGCTGAGCGATTCACCGGAAGCGAAGGCCCCCTGCGGTGTGGCGAAGCGAGCCGCCCAGGGCGCGGGCAGAACGCCCGCAGGCACCGGGGCGCAGGCCAGCCCTGCCGCATCGAGTATCTCCAAGTCCTTCAAGAGCCAGTCCTCCTCGGAGGGTTCGGTCGCTTCGCCCGCCGGCGCGGCCAAGCTCAGCTCGAGCCGAAAGGGTTCGCCTTCTCCGAGGCCCAGCTCGCGGAACCTCTCAGCGTCGGCTGCTTGCAAGCCGGGGTCTGCCTGCAAGCGTGACAAACCTGCCGTCCACACGCCGCTCTCGCCCCGCCAGGTTTCGCGTTGCTGCGGACCGGGAAGGGCGAAGGCCTCGAGAGGCGTTCGAGCCGCGGGTCCGAGCGTCGCCTTGGCCACGAACCGCGCGATCCAGGCCGAACTCATCAGCGAGACGAGACAAACCGCCAAAAGAGTCAGGTTTCGCGACAAGGAATCGTGGGGAGAATGCGGCTTGCGGGAGTCGGAACCTGTGGGGTCGCGATTCGGTTCGATGGAACGACCGCGAACCCCGCGAACACGGGCCTAGGCGCGGTCTTCGTCCCAGTTCTTGCGCTTGTTGTCGTTCCACCAAGCGTTCCAATCGCGGAACGAGCCATTGGTGGTCCCGGTCATCGCCTCGAGCGTCGCACGCACCGGCGCTCGCATCACGTCGAAGTCGCGCTGAAACTGCTCGATATCCGCGGTCCCCGGATTTTGCTGGTTCTGTTCGAGGGTTTCCTCGATCGGAACGATGACTTTGATGAGCTCTTCGACGATGTCCTTGCGGGCCTTTTGTTCCATCCCGGTGTAGTTGCCCAGCGCTTCAGCAGCAGCCGCGCGAACCTCGGGTCGGTCTTCGTCGAGGGCCGTGATCAGAACCTTGATGCCGTCTTCCCACTTGGTCACACCCAGAGCAAGGACCACCGCGCGGTGCGCCTTGATTTTGGACTCGAGCTTCTTGTGTCCGACGTGCTTGGCCAGGATCGGGCCAGCGTCTTCTCCCATGCGACCCAGCATCGTCGCAGCGAACGAATGCAGCCGCTCGTTGGGGATGTCCTTCGAGAGCTCCTTGCGCTTGATCGTCAGAAGGTCGGCCACGTCCCCCAGAATCGACTTGCGGTCCTTCGGCCCGGACTTCGGGTACTCCTCGGCGAGCCGCTCGAGGATCGGCTCACAGGCCTCGTCCTCAGCGCCGCGCTTTTTGCTGTGGGCTTTCAGTTCGTCGAGCAGCTGCTCGATTTCCTCGCGCTTGTCAGGCAGATCCTTGGGGTCGACCGGCTGAGGATCGCCGCCTCTGTCCTGGAACAGAGCGCCCTCGAGCGCCGAAGTCTGGGACGCGAGCAAAGCGCCGGGGTTCACTTCCTGGGCTGCCGCCGGAGCTGCGAGCCACAGGAGCCCTGAGATCGGAAGAACAGAACCGAGTTGAGTGAGGCGAATCATGATGCGTTCAGGTCGCGGGTGCGGCGGGAGGGTGGTGCCATGGGAAGCGCCCCCTTTCGGATCTCCTCACGGTGCGCCGAACCTAAAGGTTGGTGCCAACCGGGAAGAAGACGTTCACGGACCCCCCATCTTCCGCCCAGCGGAGCCGGATTTCACCTGGGTTTGCCCCGGGAGACGCGTTCTGCGGAATCCAAAGCCCGCCGGAGGGCCTCAAGGGGCTCATCTTGGCTCCCCGGCAAGTCGCCAGAGCTAGGGAAATCCCTATACGCTGCGCCCCCCAGCTTCGTGACCGGGGCTACTCCGAGCACCGAGCCCACCAGCCACAACCCCTCGACGGTTGCCCACTCCTGCGGGGTCAGCACGCGCTCCACCAGCCCGAGGCCAGCGGTTTGGTCCCCCAGCAGCGCGGCCCGTGCAATCCCCGGCAGAGCTCCGCTTTCAAGCGGCGGCGTCGAGAGCACGCCGCCTTGAAGGACGATCAGGTTCCCGATCGTTCCGCAGGCCGGTAGCCCGTCTTTGCCGAGCAGCGCTGCATCGAAGGCGCCTTGTTCGAGCGCGGCCCGCCGGGCCAAGCGCAGGCCGAGACGCGCGCCGTGCTTGAAGCCGCTCGGCCCGCCGCGGGCAAGCTCTGCCAACTCGCCGCCGGGAACGAACAGCGAAACGCCCGCACGGTGCTCATCGTGCAAACCGGGCGCGGCGAACCGACGAAGCGGGCGCGCCTGGATGAGTTGATGGAGCCCACCGGACTCCGCACAAGCCAGCGTGACGCGCAGCGCCATCGCGGGGTGACCCAGCCGCTCGGCCAATTCCCGAGCCGCCCCAAACACCTTGCTCGAGTCGAGCTTGCGCTGCAAGACCGAAGCCGCCGCTCGCTCCAACCGATCCGCATGCTCCCGCTCAAACCCGAGCTCACCTTCCAGCACCGCGATCGTCTCGAACACGCTTTCGCCGTACAAGGCCCAAGGGCTCCGCGCGGGAAGAGCGACCTCCTCCGCGCGCAAAAACTGGCCATCGAACCACGCCAGCCAATCCGGTGGATCCAACTCGGACTCAGGCGAAGTGGAAGCGCTCACGGGAGGCTCTCCGGTTCCAGGCCGATCGCTTCAAGCAACGCCCGGGCCTTGTACTCGGTCTCGCGGTCCTCCTGCTCGGCGCCGGAGTCGTAGGTGATCCCCCCACCGACCGAAAGGCTCAAGAGATCGCCGCGCTCCGCGCGTCGCTGATGAAGCCACGTGCGAATCAAAATGTTGAAGCACGCCGCGCCACAGGAAGACACAAAACCAAGCGAACCGGTGAAGTGCCCGCGCCCTTCGCCCTCGAGTTCGGCCAAAGCCTCCAAGGCTGCCAATTTCGGCGCACCGGTAATCGAACCGCCCGGAAACAGAGACGCAAACACGTCGGCCGCGCGCGCTTCAGGAACCAACTCGGCGGTCACATCGGCCAACAGGTGATGCACGCGCGCGAAGCTACGCAGCGCCGGAAAGCTCGCGACCTGAACGCCCCCGGGGCGCGCCCAACGCCCGAGGTCGTTGCGTTCCAAATCCACGATCATGGCCAGCTCGGCACGGTCCTTTGGGCTGTGCTCCAAAGCGCTGGCCAGCTGCGCGTCCCTGGCCGGATCGCTCGAACGCGGGGCGGTGCCCTTGATCGGTTGGGTGCGGGCCACCGCGGGCCGGCCTTGCTTGGAGGGAGTTAGGTCGAGCAGCAGCTCGGGGGACGACGAGACGATCGCACCGCCTGGGTGCCGAAGGAACGCCATGTACGGCGCGGGGTTGGCTTGGCGCAACCGCAGGTACAACTCGAGTGGATCTCCGGAACAGGCCAGTGTCGAGCGATGACATAGGTTGGCCTGGTAGAGATCTCCTGCGGCGATGCGCTCGCGAAGCGCTTCGATGCGCGCGCGGTGCTCGGCTGAACTGGTCAGGCGGCGCAGGGGTCCCGCTGGCGTGAGCCGCTCCAATTCGGGGCGCGGTCCGGCGAGCGCGGCCCGCACGCGAGCTTCGAGTTCGTCCGCCCCCGGCGCTGCTTCGTCGATCACCAGGCTCACCGATCCGCCCCGCGCCACGTGCACAAAGTTCGTGTACAGGCCGCCGACCACCGCCTGAGCCCCCAGCGGGTCGCGGGGCAAGGACGGAGGCGCAGGGGCCGAGCGACCCGCGTGCGCTGAAGCCCAGCCCGGAGCTGGACGGCCGAGCTCCACGCCCAAGTCGTAGGCCAGGGCGCCCAAAAAGCCGCCCTGGAAACGGCCCGGTACCGGCGAGAGGGCGCGCACCCGCTCGGCCGCCTGGAACACCGTGCTGGCAGGGTGATCCCCGGCCAGGTCGACGCGGGGCTCGAAGGCGATCCAAGCCTCGCCGGCATCGCGGGGCTCGAAGCCCTCAAAGTCCGCCGAGTCGAGCGCCGCCAAACCCCGAAGCCCCGACAGCCGCGCGAGGGCACCCGCGAAGTCGAATTCTGCCGCAGATCCCAGCTCACGAACCCGCGGCCGGAAGCGGATTTCGCCCCCGGGCTGGGTCTCGAGCGAATCGGGGCAGGTTCGGGAGGAGAGAGTCACAGCGAAGGGCGATGTGAGGGAAGCGCGAGCCGGCCGGCTCGGTTCGAGCTCCAGCAGGCTACAAAGACGCTCGTGCAAGCAGAGAAATCCAGCTCCTCCTCCACGCGCGGCCCCCTGGGCCTCGTGTTCCTGACCGTCTTCCTGGACCTGATCGGCTTCTCGATCCTGTTCCCGCTGTTTCCGGACATGCTGGAGCACTACCTGGGGCGCGAGGGGCCAGACAGCCTGGTCGGCCGCCTCGTGGCGCGGCTGACTGAAATCGTCGCGGGACGGCCGGGCGCGGACTTCGCGGTCGTGGTTTTGTTCGGGGGGATCCTGGGCAGTCTCTATTCCATTTTGCAGTTCCTGTTCGCGCCGCTTTGGGGCGCGCTCTCGGATCGCATCGGACGCCGGCCCACCCTGCTGGTCACCCTGTTTGGCACCGCGGTCTCCTACCTTGCCTGGTTTTTTGCCGGCAGCTTCTCGCTGCTGGTTCTGTCGCGAATTTTGGGCGGCATCATGGCCGGCAACGTGTCGACCGCGAGCGCGGTGGTCGCCGACATCTCGGCCCCCCGCGACCGCGCCAAGAACATGGCCGTGATTGGAATTGCGGTTGGACTGGGTTTCGTGCTCGGCCCGGCCCTCGGCGGCCTCGCCCACCGGTACCTGGACGTGCTCGGCACGCTCGGCCCGGACGCCGCCAGCTACGGCGTCAATCCGTTCTCGGGACCGGCGCTGGTGGCCCTGCTGCTCGCCCTGCTCAACTTTGCCTGGGCCGCTGCACGCTTCCCCGAAACACGCTCCGCTCACGCTGTCGAACCGGGCGCGCTGCGCGCCAAGCTCGCCCCGTTTGCCGCCCTGCGCGAAATTGCCCGGCCGGGCGTAACGACGGCCAACCTGGTCTACCTGACCTACGCAATCGCCTTCGCCGCGATGGAATTCACGCTGGTCTTTTTAGCGGCCGAGCGACTCGGATTCGGGCCGCTCCAAAACGCTTGGATGTTCGTGTTCATCGGACTCACCATCGCCTTCGTCCAGGGTGGCTTCGTACGCCGCATGGCACCCAAGATGGGCGAACGCAAGCTGTGCCGCATCGGGCTGATCCTCCTGATCCCCGGGTTTCTCTTAACCGGTGCAGCCGGAACGGTGCCGATGCTCTACGCGGGGTTGTTTTTGCTCGCGGCGGGCAGTGCGCTCGAAATGCCGACGCTCAGCGCCCTGGTCAGCCTGTACGCCTCAGATCAACACCAGGGCCTTGCGCTCGGGAGCTTCCGCTCGATGGGCGCCCTGTCCCGGGCCATCGGCCCGCTGCTTGGCGCCGGCCTTTACTGGAGCCTCGCGCCCTGGGCGCCCTACTACCTCGGAGCAGCGTTTTTGCTGATCCCGCTGATGCTGACGGCCAAGCTTCCCGATCCGCCGGAACGCTCGGAACCGGCCCCCTGAGACAGAACCGAGCCCACACTTGGGAGGCCTCCCCGTACCCGGCCCGGGAGAGTCGGCCCTGCGGCGCTCCAGTCTTTTGCTCCCACCACCCGATTTCCGCCCCATGAACATCCATCGCCTCCATCCTCTCGCTGCCCTCGGCCTGTTCGGCGCCGGCCTGGTGACCGGCCCGTTCGCTGGAGGACTCCAGGACGCCGTCCAGGACCCCGCGCCCCAGTCCGGCCCGTTGGCCGCCCGCGTCGAGGCCCAGGCGGTCGCGATCACGAAGCTCGAGGCCGGGCACGCTGCTTTGCAGACCCAGGTGGAGGCCCTGACAACGGTCATCGCGGCCCAGTCGAATCAGGCCGACGCGCTGCTCGGCGTCCTCACCCAGTCCGAGGAGCTTGGCTTCACCGCCGGGCTCAACCCTAGGTCGCGCGAAGTGCTCCTGGCCGGTTTCCGCACCTACCTGGACAGCGCCAAGGACAGCCTCAAGGACCTGGGCAAGGACGCGAACAAGCGCACCAAAGAGAAAGGCCGAACCCGCTGACGGGCGGTCCGCCCCCCTGGCGGCCTAGGCTGAGGAGGCCGTGGCCCACCTAGACAACCCAGCGGAGCTCGAGCTCCGGCCTCCCTTCGCGGAAGCCATCGAGCGCGTTCTAGCCCATCGCTCCGCGACCCGGGGTGCGAGCCCCCACACCCTGCGCGCCTACCGCATCGATCTCGAGGATCTGGCGCGCTCGCTGACCCGGCAGGGCCTGGCCACCTTCGCGGACACGCGCTCCTCGAACCTCCGCGCGTTTCTCGCCGAACTCGACGAACGCGGCCTGTCGCGCGTCACGATCCAGCGCCGGCTCTCCGCCGCCCGAGGCCTGTTCAAGCGCCTGGTCGCCGAAGGTGAGCTGGATGTTCACCCGGCCCTCGGGCTGCGTCCCGCACGCCGCGGACGTCCGCTTCCCGGGCACCTCTCGGAACGCGAAGTCGAAGCCCTGCTCCTGGCGCCGGACCAAACTTCTGGAAACGGAACCCGCGACCGAGCCCTGCTCGAGTTCCTCTACTCCGCCGGAACCCGAGCCGCGGAAACCACCGGAGCCAACGCCTCCGACCTGGACGAAGCGCGCGGCTTGATTCGCGTGAGGGGCAAGGGTCGCAAGGAGCGCCTTGCCCCCCTCGGACGGTTCGCCCTCGAAGCGCTGCGCAACTACCGCGGGGACCCCCGTCGCCCGCAGCCCGATGAACACTCCGGCGACGCGCTGTTCCTCAACCGCAGCGGCGGCCGGCTCACCACCCGCAGCCTGCAGCGCGTCGTAAACGCCGCCGCCTTGCGAGCCGGCCTGCGCGCACGGGTCACGCCCCACACCCTGCGCCACAGCTTCGCCACCCATCTCCTCGAGCGCGGCGCCGACCTGCGCGCCGTACAGGAACTCCTCGGTCACGCGCACCTGGTCACCACCCAGATTTACACCCACACCTCGCTGGAGGGACTGCGAGCGGCCTACGAACTAGCTCACCCCCGTGCCCGTGGTTCAAAGGGACCCGGCGGGGCCTCTTGAGCTTCATCCAGGAGATCCCTCGGAGGCCGGCCGGGGATCCAAAGGCGATTGGGGGCCAGCCCCGATCCGCTTGAGGCCCAAGACCGCTGGTTCGCCCTTCTACCCAGGCGCCGGGCCGACCTTTTTGGAATCCCGCGGCTCGGTCGCCGAGCCCCCGGCGCAGTCCCCGGCGCAGCCCGCGACCGCCCCAGACAGAGGCCCCAGGCAGGAAAGCGAGGCCTCCTGCTCCCAGGCTAGTCCGGTTCGCCACCCTGGCCATGCGGCCCTCGCCGGCGGAGCAGGGCAGAAGAGCTATCGAAGATGTATTCAGCCGGGTAGAAGTGGCCCTAACTCCCCAGCGCCTAACTCCCAAGCGACGCCCCCCCCCAATCAAGACCCAGCAGAGGATTCATCGATGGGCATTCGACCCAACGTGGCGTTTGACGTCCGCCGTGAGGCGCCGGCAGAGACGCTTGAGCGATTCACGCTCGCCTGCCTTCAGGCGAGCGTCTATATCCCCGAGCCGGCCCGGTTGACGATCACCACGAACCTGCACAGCGATCTACTTTCGCTCGAAGCCCCGACTCAAGCTTCTGAATTTCCTGCCCAGGTCGCTCAAGTTCTCAAACGGCTCATGGGCGACTCCTTCGAGAGGATCGAGTCCCTCTCGGCCATCTGGAATCCGAACCTAAACGCTGCTCTTTGCGAAGAGGAACAAGGCCCCCACCACCTGATCACCGTCATTTCAAAGGGGCAGTACTCCAGCCTCGGCGAGTATCTCGTGAGTGCGCTTCGCAAGCACTTCGAACCCCAAGAATACATCCTCGAGCCCCACCAGGGGCCCGCCGCCGAGCTGCGCGAGGTTCAGCAGGGTCAGCAGGAAGTCCTTGCGAAGCGTGAAGCCGAACTTCTGTCTGGGCACAGGGAACTTCGCGATTCGATGATCCGGGCGCAGTCGGAAATTCAGATACAGATCCAGCAGGCCCGCGAGCAGTTCGAAGAACGCGACCAACAACGGGAAGCCGGCTACCGGGAGCGGATAGCGGATCTAGAACAGCGCGAGCAATCCTTGCGGCAGGAACGGGCCGAGTTGGATGGCCGCAAGCAATCCCATGCGCGCCGCAAACTCCAAGAGAGCTTCCAGGCTGTCCTAGAGCGCCACCGGGAGTTCAGTCGCTCGGGACCTGCACCCCGCAAACGCATCCGGATCCACATCGCCTGCTGGACCCTGTTCGCCGCAGCCATCGGCCTCTATGTCCACGCTGTATTTCAAAGCTCAGGTCCGCGTCTGTACGCGGTCGTTCCGGCGTTGCTGGTCTTCGGGGCCACGTTGACGTTCTACGTTCTGTGGATGAAGGCGTGGTGGGACGCCCAGGCCCGAGCTGCGGCCGCAGCCCAGACCTTTGAGGAGGATTTCTCCAGGGCCTACTGGCTGGCGGAGTTCATGTTCGAATGGGGCGAGCTTCCGAAACAACCGGAGCTTCCCCCGGAGGCCTTGGAAGCCTTCAGCCGAGGGCTCTTTACCGTCGACCCAGAGTCCCAGCTCGCACCGGAAAATCCCATGAAGGAGCTTTTGGGCCAGGTCCCCGATTGGAAGAAGTTCTCCGAAGACAAGGCTTCGGTCTCCGTAAAGACCGATGAACAAATCAGCAAGGCTTCGCTGGCTGAGGGCTAACCGCCGCTCGCCCGCGGCGCGGGTTCCCTGCGACACCGATTCCCCGCGGACCTGATTCTCCGTGGCACCCGTGCCGAACCCGCGAGGCACGTTGGAGTGCTGTCCGGCGCCGCACGGATCGTTCCGCGGACGGGTGGCTAGGAATACGTGACCGGGTTCACGAGTACTAGGCTCCCTGGAAACTCGCGGCGGTGTGGGCACCACGAAGAAGTCGACAGCGACGAGAATCTTGGAGTGGTTGGGTAGGAAGGTGCTCCACGCCTGCGTACCGCGCGGGCGTCGCTTCCTCGGCATGTAGCGGAGCACGGTTCGCTCGGAGGCTTCGATCCCGAGGGCTAGGAACTCTGCGTGGATCCGTGATGCTTCCCACAGCGGATAGCTCGACGCCACTTCCTGAATAAGCGCCTGCAGCTTCCGGTTGATCCTCGGTCGACGCGGACCTGATCCACCCTTCCGCTTCCAATGAGCGCGGAAGCCCTTGCGATGCGACCGGATCCCCGCCTCCAGCTTTACGAGCGCCAACGCCTCCGTCCATCTGCCCCAAAGGCGACAGAGCGCGATTCAGAACAGGCGATCCGTTCACGAACCGCGGGTCGACCTGCTCCGCGCTGCAAGACGTTGAGCTGTTGCCGAAGGGCAGGCTCTCGAGCACCGGGTCGCACCTAGAGCAATCGGAACATCCCCACTAGGGCAAATACCAAGCTGATCGTCAGCCCAGCCTGGCAAAGCCAACACAACCATGCCATCCGATCGGCCCTTGGAACCCTGGAACGGCATTTTGGCGAGGCACTGAGTTTTGGGGTGGCAACCCCGCCCGCCTCGTCCTACATGGACTGCACGAAAGCTGGAACGACCCTCGCAGTCCAACCCGGACGGATGGCGGCAGCTTCGCTCTTTAACCAATCTTCACACGCCGAACTTCGGTCTGGCGTCGGTCCTCGGACTCTCTGGAATGTCACTTCAGCCGCTTCGCGGCGAGTCGGCGGCAAGGTCTGCGACCAATCAAAAACGGCTAAAAGACATAGCACATGAAGAATCTCAGCTCACCGAACACTGTTTCGGACTCGCGCACATCGGATGGCGAAGGGCACCCCGGTTACTCCGGCTCAAGGGGGCCTTCGCACTACAAGCACATCGCTGGGGAGCGCGGTCCGGAGGTCCGTGCGGCGACCGGAGAAGATGAACGAGCCTACGTGTTCTTCACACAAGGGTGCTCGAAGTACCTCCCAACGGTAGAAGAGCGCCTGAAGTCTCTAGGGAAGAAGACTGAGGCAAGGTTTCTGAGCCCGAAGAACTTCGAATCTGCATGGCGCGAACTCGAAGAGAACCCCGGGACTTGCCTTTTTTTGGTGGATCCCGTGACCGGTGGGTCCGGCCTCGAGCCGTACCGCGATCTCATCCAGCTGCGAGCAGAGGCTGGAGAACTGGTCCTCGGCTGTGTGTACTTCAAGGGGAGCAAGTTCTTCCCGATGAACAACGACGGCCTTAACTGGCTCCGCCAAATCCCCGTCGATTGGCAGCAGAGTCCGCTAGGCTGGCGTCGCAACGTGCATGTTTCGGGATTCAGAGGGGATAGCGACCTCTCAATCGTGTTGGACGAGCACTTTCCGGGGCCGTTACGTAGCCCCCGGAACGGCGAGTCCGTGATGGTGTCCGGCCCAATCTACACGCACGACCGAGGGGGACTGGTGTCAGTGATCACTCGGCTTGCCAACGACCTGGATGCGAACATCGAGGAGTTGCACGTCCAAGTGGCCGGAAAACGGGCCTGTGGCTGGTTCTCCGCGAGCTTCCCGGGAGAGGCCACCTCCGAGCGGGCCCAGGCCTTTCTCGACGAACTGGGGGACGTGATCCCGATCCGTCAGTCCTCCCCTTTCGTCGGACCCACCGCGCAGACGGTCCATAATCGACTCGCCAATGAAGTGGTTTCAACTCGCCGACTTGTGATTCCGAACATCCCCAACGTGTCGGGACGCGTCGTGGATCTGTTCAAGACCCTCTCCCTTGACTACGTCGTTGGCGTCGATGAGGCGCACATCACGACACGCAGCAAGGGACGGGCCGTGACTCAATCGGCCACACTGAACTTCACGGTCGACCTTCTCTCGGAGGACGAACGGTGTGCGCTCTACAGTAAAATCTTCAGCACTCCGACTCTCTCGCGGATGACCCTCTCGCACGTGAGCGGTGGTGTTCACGCTCGAGAATGGGATTGGCTTCAGCGCCCCGACTTGGGTTCAGGGCGGAAGCAGCTGAAGAAGTGAAGACAGCCGGGCCGTAGGCCTAGGCTTCCAACTCGCGGAGGGCCCCTCTTTGAGGGGCCCTCCGGTCGTTTCGGGTGAACCGGCGTTGCTGCACAACTCCCTTGCGGGCCGGAATCCTGCCGGTGCGTGAGTCAATGGCTGTTGGCAATTCGCCGGGTGGGCCTGGGGCGTTGCCGCCCCAGGGCTCCCACAGATCCGGACGTACGCGATGAACGCATCCGGCTCCCCAAACTCATGGGTTCGCTACCTGGGGCGATACACGGAGTGGATGGCTTCAATTGTGGGAAGCGGGTAGCGCTGGCGTTGCTGCACAACTCGCACTCCGGCTGGAGTTCCCCCTACCCCAGGCTCTCACCTAGGAATCGCGACCGAGCGCGGCCGACTTAGCTGGAGCATCCGATTCAGGACGTTACACGCGATCAACGCCTCGGTCGCCTGGGCGTCCGCCTGACGCGCGCGAAGCCGACCGCCAACGATTGACTTGAACCGGAAGAACGTGTTCTCAACGCGCCCCTGGCGGTGATAGCCAGACTCCATTTTTTCACCTCCGCCTTCCGACCTTGCGGATTCTTCTGATAGCCCGATCGCGTTCAGGCATCTGCGACTTCCGCTTGGGCCGTGCAGTGGCCTTTCGCGAAGGTGGCACGACAACATTGGCTCCTCGCGCCTTGGCCGCCTTGTAGATCGCCGATGAATCGTAGGCTCCGTCGGCTGTGAAGCTACGGACCTTGCGACCTACAGACTGGAGAAGTTTGATTCCTTCGCCAGCGTCGTCCGCACCCCCGACGGTCAGTGACTGAGCCACGATCACGCCGGCACCATCAACGCCCAGGTGGAGCTTCTTCCACCCTCGCCTGCTTTTCCCGCCGTGCTTGGCTGCAGCCCACTCCCCTTCTCCGACGATCGAGAGACCTGTGCTGTCCACGATCAAGTGGATCGGTTCGGCGCTAGCTGAGCTGCGTAGCCGTAGCTCTAGACCCTTGGCTCGCCTTGAGAGCGTAGTGTGATCCGGCACTGGAAGGTCCAACCTCATCAATCCGAAGAGCGAGCGCAAGAACCCCTCTGTCTGCCGCAAAGGAAGGCCAAGGACCAACCGCAACGTGAGCGTGGCCTCAATCGCCAGGTCAGAGAACTTGCGCTGGCCGCCGGGTCGTCTACCTGAGCTCTGAGTCCACCTGGCGACTGCTGCTGGAGAGACCCAGACAGCAATGTCGCCCCGCCGCACAAGCCCGCGCTCGTACTCGGACCAATTCTCGACGCGGTACTTGGTCTTGTGGTTCGGGTGGATGCGGGACTTCATTCGAACAGTCTCGCTCGGTGGAACCCCGGCCCCTCGGAATGCGCCCTACTGGCCCCGGGTAGGGGGTTGGACGCCAGGAGCCACGCACCAACGCCGCTGCGAGAAAGACCCCGTGCGATGAACGCGAACGTCGCGGTCATGAGACTCGGCTTGGCCGTGCTGCCGTAGCGGTGGTGCCGCGCACGGAGAGCGTGGATGACTCGAGGTGCTTCCCCACGCTCTCCTAGCAACTCAGGGGAGCTGCAGTTCGACGAAAGGCACTTCATCCAGTCCGGACGATCGCACCGTTGGACCCTCGGAACATGCGTAGGTCTTTGAAGGCTCGAGTCCGTGGAGTGTAAAGTGCCCCTCGGAGTCCGTGAAGGTTCGATGGGTCCACTGACGACCCCCGGTCGCCACGAGTTCATTCGGAGCGAACAAGAGGGCAACATCCCGCAACACGCTACCGTCGTCTCGACGAGCGACACCCTCGATCGAAGTCGCCCGTTCGAGCGAAAGCTCCAATTCGCCACTGTGAGTCGCATCGAGCGTGGCGTCAGCAAGCCAACTCGAGCCCCCCGTCTCGGTCTCCGGCGCCTGGGTGTGCGCGAGAATCCGGTAGAGCCCCGGCTCCAGTGAGACGTTTGCGGAGATCGCCCCATCGACATCGACCCTCAGGTCTGCACGTGCGGGGGAGCCGTCCCGAATTGGGATGAACTGAGCCTCCCCGCGAGTCGGTTCGACTCCGCTTGGAAACCTCGCCCGGACCAAATGGACCGTCGGTTGCAAAGCCACGACGGTCAGATCGATCTCCGGCGTGCTGTAGGGGACGACCTCTACCTCCCGGGGAATCACCAGTTTGGTTCCCTCCACGAGCGGAGTAGGAGCATCGGTGGGCCAGTCGACCGATACGATCATGCGCTCTCCCGGAGTTCCCACCAAAGTGGTCGAAGCACCGAGTTCCATCGGCAGGATCGAATCCAATTGAGGAGTCGGTGTCCGGGCGTCTTGCCATGCGATCGCGTGAACAGCCATCCAAGGGATGTCCTCGCCAAAGTAGGTCTCCGGATCCAGTGGAGTTCCGTAGCTGTCGACCAGATTCAGGTTGATCTTGACCGGCACTCCGATCGTCGGAGTCAGATCGCTGAGATACCGGTACTCCCCGGGAGCCAAATCGAACTCTCGTTGAACGAAGTACGTTTCACCATCTTCTTCACGCCAGCGGCCACGCAGGATCTTCCTGCCAGGCTCGACACCTAGAAGCTCGAATTGATTCTCGGAGCCAGCCCATCCGCCTTTCTCGAGACGGATCGAGCGGAAGCCCTGCGCACGGGTTAGCTCATCAGAGGACTGGTGGTAGACCTTTACGACCACTCGAGCTCCTTCAACCGGAACCGCGGAAGGGAAACCGCCCGCGATCCCCGTCCGGCGCGCGGCCGTGGCCTGCAGACTCACCGTCTCTCCGGGCTCGACATCGAACAAGCCGGAGAGCTCCTTGCTGGGCAGATCGATGTTCACCTCGAGGGCGCTGCCTCGGCGCTCGTTGTGGTTGAGCATCGGCTCGGGCTCGATCTCGAACAGCACGACGTCCAGAGCTCCCCACTGGTACCCCGCCGCCGCCGGAACGCCAGTCCATCGAGCCTTCCCTTCTTGATCTGTCCGACGGGTGAATCCACCCGGGTCGAGACAATCGCGGAAGACGGTGGAGATGTTCAGGTCGCCACCGCGCAGGCTGCCGAACTCAACGGGTGCGTTCGCGATGCCTGGAACGCCAGAGTCGTCGGCGGTCAGAGTCCGACCCGCTTCCAAGGCTGCCTTGTAGCGCGCACGCAGGCTCTCGATGCCCGGTCCGGAAGTGCTCGGGTCGATCGCACGCCACTCCTCGCCCCATCCACGGCCCTGCTGATTCGGAGGCATGAGACGGACTTCCACATCGGCGTACGGATCCCCCTGTTCGTCGACCAATGCGACCTCAATCGTGGCGGCTGGCTGAAGAACGACCAACAACTCGCCATCCGTCGCGCGCAAACGGATGAGGCGTCGGCAGTATTTGGGTGCTTCGACAACCGCGAGAGCGCTGGACTCGACAAAGCGGTCCGAGAGCGTTACCGAGATCCGGCCGTCGGAGTCCGTCACTCCCGATACCGAGGCCAGCGGGTCGCCAAAGATCGAGAGATCTGCGCCGGCGACTCCGCTGAAGTCCAGGGCAGAAACGACCTGCACCTCCAAGGAGAGAACACCCGACTCCGGTGCCGCATCCTGGTCCACCGGTTCCTCAGAAGCTACGCGAGCGACCGCTCGACTGGAGTCGGCGACCAAGGCTGGAACCCGCACCGGACTCTCTTCGGCCGCAGGCGGCGCGGCAGACACTAGCTCGGGATGATCGGTCGGACTCGGGAACAAAACGAAGACGAGCGAGATCGCGGCGACGGCGATGAAGGCGAGAATGCGGACGAGGGGCTTCATGGTGGTTTCTGTGCCAAGCGTGGTGGGATTCGCACGCCCGCAAAGAAAAGAACCGTCATGGTCCGCGGTCGCGCGTGAATGAGAACCGAGGCACATTCCGGCGAGGAAAGTGCCTCGGGTAGTCCTCCCTGAGCGCTCGTCGAGCGCTAGGGAGGCAAGTCGACTGTTGATGCAATTTGGCAAGACTCAGGAAATGGGGACCTCCTCGGGGATGATGACGCCGGGGTTGAAGGTCTTGGGCGGATCCGGGTCCTCGCAGGCTTCCTCTTCGCAGATCCCGAGGGTCACCGAGGCCGAACCGCTGGCCGACATGTTTCCGTCGCAGCTGCCGTCGAAGACGAATTCGTCGGCGTAGAACTCCACGTAGGCCTTGGACTTGTACTTGACCTTCACGAAGTTGGTGCATTCCTCACCGACGTCGGCGTCCTTGTCCGAGTCCGGGTAGACGCCGGTTCCGGTCGAGACCTTCACCGGGATAGTGACTCCCACGTCTTCGATCTTGAACTCGATATCGCCCAACGTTCCGCTGGTCGTTTCAGCGGCGGACTTCTCGATCACCGCGTTCACGGGGCCACAGAGATTGGAAGCCACGACGGCGTATCCAACGGCGACAGCAGCGCTGTTTGAAGTGTGGAGGTTGACGACCCCGTTGGCCTTTGCGCTCGCTTTGACCTTGCCCCACCCCTTGGGGAAGCACTCGTTTCCGCAGTAGGTCCAGGCCAGAAGGCGAACGCCGGTGGCGGCGTTTTGCACCCTTACGTCGCAGCCCAAAGTCGCGTCGTAGGCCTTGCCAGATCCTGAAGCTGCGTATCCGTTGCTTTGCGCCTTGGCGTTGGCAGAGCTGAACCAAACGCACCAGTCGGTTTGCTCCGGCGGAAAGTCCGGGAAGGCCTCGTCGGTCGTCAGCGACCAACCGACTCCCTTGTCCGGCTCAAGGGGCTCGTCGATGACTCCGAAACCCTGGGCGCGCGCCGGGGATGCCATAGCGAGTGCCGCCGTGATGGTGAGAAGGCCGGCGAGCGAGGTGTTGTTAGAGTTCTTCATTCTTTTTGAGTGTGTTGCTTCTTGGTAGAAGGTTGAGGTTCGCGTTGGGCCACTCGCTTGAGCGGCCGGTCAACCAAGAAGGCGAGAGCTGCGCGTTCTTGCGACGGTCGAGTACGAGATTTTTTCGCAGCGGGGCTGCTGACGTCGGACGACGCGAACACCACGATCGAACGACGGCTTCTTTTCAAATTTGTCCAGCCCTTCACAGCGTCCATCGCCGTCGAGGCGTTTCACTCAAACTCTTGAGCGTGTCGGCTCTCTCTATCTGTTGCGTCCATCTTTGACCGAGCGGAAGACTCCTTCGCCTCTGCCCGGCCCCGATCTCCTGCTGGTCTTCCCCCCGGATGGCGGCTTGTCTCTTGCCGCAGTCGAAACCCCAGGATCCGCGCCTGACTTCAGGCTTGGGTGCCGCGCAACTTTCTCAGCTTCAGGAGCAACTGGGCCTGTGCGGTATATATAGAAGGCCCGCCGCGTGGCCGTCTCGGAGCTGTAGCCAACTTCCTCGGCCAAGTCCGTGAACTTGGTTTCCTTCTCGATGCGGGCGGTCAGGAGCTTGCGCTAGCGCTCTGGAAAGCTGGTCACGGTCTCGGAGTAAGCGGCCACTCTTCAGCGGCCACGGCCTGGGTGGCGGGTCCGGCTTGGCCGCTTCCGACCTCGAGCTCCTCGAGAAGCTCCGAGTGCTTAGGTCCATCGCGTCTCGAGACCTCGTGGAATCGGATCGTGTCCAAGATTCGATTCTTGACGATCTTGGATAGATAGCCTGCGAAGGCCCCTTCGCTATCGCCTGCGAACGAACCCAGGACTCCAAGCACGCTCCTGAAGACCTCCTGGACCACATCCCCGGCACTGAAGCGGGCGGTGAGCCAAGGCTTGTGCTACTTGACCTCGCGTGCGAGCTGGTGGTGAACCATGCGCTCGACCGTTGGGTAAAAGCGCTCAAACAGGCGCTCCTGCGCGTCCGCATGGCCTTGCTTCGCGCTCGAGAGCGCGGCATGGAAGTCAATTTCTTGGCGCTCGCGAGACATCACGATCGTCGGAAGGACGCCCGGCGGGCAATCACGGGGGGTCGCTCAACACCGAGAGGCATGCACCTACAGAAAAAAATACGCGATCGGCCGTCGCTGAGCCGCGGATTCTTCGCCCCCCAGTGTGCCCACCCCCGCCCGCTCTGGATCGTTCCGACCCTGCTAGGATCGGGTTCCAAGGTTCAACGGGCTCGTGGTGGTCTTCACCATGACGCGAGACGCGGTGTTGTTGCACGGCCAAGATCCGAGCTGGAACTTCCGCCACCCCAGGCCCTCACCTGGGAATCGGGACCGATCTCGGTCGCCCAAGCTCAAACATCCGGTTCAGAGCATTGCAAGCAAGGAGCGCTTCCGTCGCCTGGGTATCCGCATGACGAGCACGGAGTCGCCCATTAACGATCGACTTCACACGGAAGAGAGTGTTCTCAACGCGCCCCAGTCGGTGATAACCGGACTCCTTCTTCCACCTCTGCCTCCCGACCTTGCGGATCATTTTGATCGCCCGATTACGTTCAGGCAACGGCGAATTCCGCCTGGCCGTTGCAGTGGCCTTTCGCGATGGTGGCACGACAACCTTCGCTCGTGGATCGAGGCGAGGCTGGATCACGTTGTGGTCTACAAGATGAACCGCTTCGTGCGCACCGCACTCGGACAAGGAGGTCCTGCTCACCTACCTCGGCCGTGAGGGGATCACGCTGCGCTCGGCGACCGAGCCAATCGACGAGGCTCCGATGGGCAAGTTCTACGGCACGCTGTCTGCCGGCCTAACGCAGCTCGATAACGAACTTCGGGCAGAAGCCTCACGAAGCCACATGCTCGACACGATTCTGAGCGGACGGTGGGTACACCGCGCCCCTCTCGGCTACATCAACCAAGCGAAGCTGAAGCACCTACCGAGGCTCCGCCACGATCCCGAGCGGGCTGACCTGATCCGGCAGATGTTTGAGCGCTTCGTCGAGGGCGAGACTTCGAAGGCTGATCTAAAGCGCCACTTCACGACCCTGGGCCTGCGGACGTGCTCGGGGAAGAAGCTGAGCAATCAGGATGTGAGCAAGATGCTGAAGAACCGTCTCTACGAGGGCTGGATCGAATCCGAGCGCTGGGGCGTCTCGTGCAAGGGGGACTGGGAGCCACTCGTTAGCCGAGAGACGTTCGTGCGCGTGCAAGCCGTTCTGGGTAATCGGGCTTACAAGGAGAGCAAGAGAAACCGAGATGACCCGGAGTTTCCCCCTCCGTCGCTTCGCGCGTTGCGCGTGGTGCGGCAAGCCTCTGGCCGGCAATCGTGCCAAGGGTCGCTCGAAGCGATACCCGTACGACCTCTGCCACAACAAGAAATGCTCCGGCGACGGGGATCGACGGGTGCACGCGCGCAAACACGTCGTCGAGGACAGGTTCCTCGCGTTCCTTGGAGAGCTTCCGGCGGAGCCGGGCTTGGTAGCGCTAATGTGTGAGATCCTTCGCGAGATTTGGCAGCGCCGACACGAAGGGCGTCGATTAAACCGCCAACAGCTTGAGACTCAACTTGAGAGCCTCCAGCAGCAACGGGGCAAGCTAGTCGCCGCCTTCGTCTATCAGGACCTCATCGACGAGCAGACCTACCGGCGCGAAGGCCAGCGACTCGATGGCGAGGAGCGGAAGGTTCTCGGAGCCATCGCCGGGGAAGAAGAGCCCGAGCTGCCCGTCGACCGGATCCTATCCATCGCCCAAGAGCTACTCCAAGATCCCGCCGCGGCCTGGAAGTCCGCCGACCCCGAGGAGCGACTTCGACTCCAGTGGCTTATGTTCCCGGACGGTGTCCAGTACAACGGTGAGGCGTTTGGAACCGCCGTAACCTCCCCTGTCTTCGGGTGGCTACGCTCCCTGGAGCAGGGAGAAGAAGGAATGGTGACCCCGAGGGGATTTGAACCCCTGTCGCCAGGATGAAAACCTGGTGTCCTAGGCCTGACTAGACGACGGGGCCACTCAAGTGCGGGGAATTTAGGGGACCGGGAAGGCCGTGTCAACGCGCGGGCGCCGGCAAGTTCCCGGTTCTTGGGGAGATCTTCCCGATTGGCTGAGCAGGCGCTCGGGCTCCGGTCAGCAAGCCGGCTGCCAGCCGGCGGCTTCGAGGTGAGCGAGGGTCACGCGGTACTCGGAGGCGAGGCCCCGGACCAGATCGGCGGGAGTTCGTGCGGCGGCGCCGGGAAGCACGCTCCAGGTGTAGGTCTCGAGTTCCAGGTGGAGCTCGGGGGCGGCGCCCCCTGGAGCGGCCGGCGCGTTGGCCATCCAGGCGTCCCCCACCGGGCCGAGCAAATCGGCGAGGATCGGGTCCACAACCGGCGAGGTCGTGGCAAGTCCGCCGGTGAGTTCGGAGCGTTCGAGATCGACCGGCACGTGGAAGTGACAGCGCCACTCTTCGGCGGCAAGCAGGCGTTCGCGCTTTGCGGTGGATTCGAGCTCGCAGAGGTCGGCTAGGCGCAAGAGCTGTCCGCCGCGCTCGCGGGCGGTGAGCTGGTGCAGGTAGATCGGCTCATCTAGGGCGAGCAGGGCGCGGCGGCCGGCTTCGTCGGCACCGGGATGCTCGAGGCGCAGGGCGTTGGTGTATTGGATCTTGCCCAGGGGGCGTGCGGTGCGCGCCGGCAGCGCGGCCAGGTGCTCGCGGGATTCGAATTCGACGGCGGCGTGGCAGGTGTCGAGGCACAAGCCCAGGTGCGCAGCCGCCGGATGGTGAGCGAGGTCCCAGCGATCCGTGGCGCGCGCGAATTCGGCCGTATCCCCATGGTGCGAGCGCGGTTCGGGCTCGAGAGCCAGGACGATCGACTGGCCGGTTCGGCTCGCCAGACCGGCTAGGTACTCGGCGCTCGCCAGCAAGGCGTCGCGAACCGCGCCGTCGAATTCTGGTCCGCGGGCGTGGGCTTCGTGCCCTCCGGTGTGGGTGCTGATCGAAAGGTGGCCGCGGGGCGTAGATCCGGCGAGCTGGACGGCCAGCTCGGCGACGTCGCGCGTGAAAGCCGCCCGCTTGGGCTCGGCCCAGGTCGGGCGGAAGACGTCGCGCTTCAGACCCGGCTCATGGAATCGCTCGGCCGGAAAAGCGTTGTAGGTAAACGGATCGAGAGCGTTGCTCGAAAGGACGCGAGCCAAGCGTTCCAGTTCGCGGTCCGAGCGCCGGAGTTCGCTGGCTACCGGAGCCGAGAGGTACAGCCCGACACCGAACGGCCCGTCCGGGGCCAGGGCATCCCGCAGCGGCAAGGTGACGGACTCGAGCCCGCGGTGCAGGCCCTCGAGGTCATCCGCGGGGTGCACGTTGAGGCAGTAGCCGAGCCGCAGGCGATGGGCCCGCTCGGGGTGGCGGAAGAGCACGCGAGAGTCGCCTTTGCGCTACTCGAGCGGCAGACCCTCGTGGATCAGCAAGACGGGGATGCCATCGCGGATCGGGTAGAGGATCTGGTTGTCCTCGCGGACCAGTCCGCCCTCCAGCGGGTCGGTCACGGCCTCGCCCCCCACATTTTTGAGCTCGCCCGCAGAGATGCGGGCGTTGACGGACTTGAGCATCGGGGCGCGGGCCTCGGCGAGACGCTGGTGGGTCTCAGGGCAGGCGAGGATGTCGAGGAGGTCTTTTTCGATCATGGTGTCGGGAGGCTCGATGGCGTGCGGAGAAGAGTAGCAGGCGGGCAACCCGCTGGCTCCGGAGCTAACCTGGGCGGGTGATCTTTGGCCCTCCGCTTCTCCGGTCCGCGCCGGCTCTCCCTGGGATCGACCTGGCCCGAGCTGGCCTGTTGTTCTGCGGGGTCGCTCTGCTCCCGAACGGGACCGAACCGGCAGACCTCGAGGCTCCGCAAGGCTTCACGTGGCCCGCTGGCGAGATCGGCGACGCGCTCCGCGGCATCGGCCCCGAAGTCGAGCCCGAACAAGCTCCGGAGATTCTGTGGCCCCCTGAGGACGACCACCCCGCCTGGGAAGCGGGAACCCCTTGGCGCCGCTGGGCCGAGCTGGTGGTAGGGCGCGCCGAAAGTCCGCTGCCGTCCGCCGAGCTGGCCGAGCTAGCGCTGTTGACCCTCGCCCAAGGCCGCGATGAAACGGCCTGGCGCCAGCTCGCCGAGCTGGCGCGGCGGTCTCCGGCGTCCGCGGCGGGCGTGCTTCCCCAGTTCTTCCCCGGGGTTCCGGCAGGCAACGAAGCGCTGGCCGGAGGCCGGCCGGGCCCGCTGCCCGAGGGGACGCTCCTGCGACCCGCGCTGCCGCCGCCGCTTGGGGCCCCCGATCCGGACTTCTTGCTCGAAGCTCGCTCGATGTCCCTCGCCGGTCTCGCGGTTGGCGCAGCCCGCTGCGATTTCACGGTCGACCTGCGCATCGACGGTGTCGATCTGCGCTTCGAGACGCTTTCCGGCTCCGCACACGCCAAGGGAGTCATTCCCGTGCCGCCCGGCTTCGCGGCCCACGCCGAATACGCCGACTGGGATCGGCAGCCCGAAACAGGGGCAGCCCATCCGGTCGTGCTGGACGCCATCGCCGAGGATCCCTGGCGCTTGTGGGGTCGCTTCCAGCGCGCCGAATCCGGTGGCCCCACCGTCGCGCCGCCTGGCTTGACCGGCCAACTCGAACACGCCGGGCTGGAACTGATCCTCGACCGTTCCGATCCCGCCTACACCCGGCTCGCCGGCCTAGCGCAAGCGATCGAAATCGCCTGCGGGGTGCGCTGCCGAGTTCTAGGGGTGAACGCGCCAAAGCTGGGGCACACAGGCCCCTCTCCGGTCCGCTTTAGCCTCTTGCCCAACCCCGGCCGACCGACCAAGCTCGCTCGTCTGCTCGACCTGCTCGAACAAGTGGCAGAGCGCCGCTGACCCCCTCGATCGAGTCCGCCCCGTTCCCCTCCTTCCCCGCTCTCCGATGACCGCCCCCGACGCTCCGATTCCCTCGATGTACTCCGCCCAGCGCGAGCGCTACCTCGCTGAGCTGCGCGAGCGGAACCTGTGCGCGGTCGTCTTCACGAACACCGCAAAGACGCGCAACCACGACTGCGAGTACCGCTTTCGGCCGGGCAGCGACTTCTGGTACCTAACGGGCTTCCGCGAGCCCGGCTCGGTGCTGGTGCTGCTCCCCGGTCGTGAGGATGGCGAGAGCGTGCTGTTCCTGCGGCCGCGCGTGCCCTCCGAGGAAACCTGGACCGGCCTGCGACTTGGCGTGGAACGCGCGCCCGAGGTGGTTGGCGTGGACGAGGCGCGCCCGCTCGAAGAGCTGTGGGGTGCGCTCGGAGATCTACTGCGCGGCTACGACGGCGTCGTTTATCGCAGCGGCGACGACGAATCGCGCGACGGAAACGTGCTGCGCAGCTTGGATCAACTGCGCGCCCGGGTCCGGGGCGGAGTCGTCGCCCCTGGGTCGTTGGTGGACCCCAGCAGCATCCTCCATGAACTGCGTCTCCTCAAGTCCCCCGCCGAGGTGGACGTCATTCGAAGGGCCGCCGCAGTCACGACCCGCGCGCACATCGCAGCGATGGGTCTCAGCGCCCGCGCGGAGAACGAGTCGGAGCTCGACGCCTGCTTGATCTCCCACTTCCTGGGCGCTCGCGGAGCCGAGGCTTACAACAACATCGTGGCCGGTGGCGCCAACGCCTGCATCCTGCACTACAACGACAACGACGCGCCGCTGCGCCAGGGCGACCTCGTGCTGATCGACGCGGGCTGCGAGATCGACTGCTACGCCAGCGACGTGACGCGCACCTTCCCGGTTTCAGGGTCCTTCAGCCCCGAGCAAAAAGCGATCTACGAACTGGTTCTGGAGGCCGAGAAGCGCGGCATCGAAGCGGTGAAGCCCGGGGCTGACTTCCTGGCTCCTCACGCCGTCTCGGTCGATGTCCTGAGCCGCGGCTTGCTCGACCTCGGGCTTCTGAAAGGCAGCCTCGAGGAGGTCCTTGAGTCCAAGAGCTACACGCGCTTTTTCATGCACAAAACCGGCCACTGGCTCGGCATCGACGTGCACGACTGCGGCTCCTACGCACGCGACGGCAAGTCGC
The DNA here is from genome assembly GCA_964619265.1 of uncultured Planctomycetaceae bacterium. Lineage (GTDB taxonomy): Bacteria > Planctomycetota > UBA1135 > UBA1135 > CAZUCE01. The sequence goes on along the minus strand of CAZUCE010000022.1, from coordinate 5,908 downwards.
GGCCCTTCGAGCCGGGCATGATCACGACCATCGAGCCGGGCCTCTACATCGCGCCGGATGATGAGAGTGTCGAGGCCCGTTGGCGCGGCATCGGCGTACGCATCGAGGACGACATTCTGGTGACCGAAGCGGGGCACGAGAACCTGACCGGGCAGATCCCGAAGGAAATCGCGGACGTGGAGGCTGCCGTTTGCGGGGAGCTGGCTAGCGCTCGCTGACGACCCCGCGGCCCCTAGCGAAAATAGATCCGCGTAGTGGCCGCAGACCCTCCCAGCACGCCCCCCTGAGCCCCCTTGAATTCCAAGACCTCCTCCAGCATCGCCACTCCCTCGAGGGCAGCTTCCGCCGAATCCAGTGCGGAGGTCGGTGCGGAAATCGGTGCGGAGGTCGCACGCCTCGCGGACCTGGCCTGGAATCACAAGCGCGCGTGGTGGGTCGCGTGGCTGTTCCCGTTCCCGCTCTACTACCTGAGCAGCCGGGATCGCAGCGACCCGCTCGACGACCTGGTCGAGGTGTGGCCGATCCTGACGCCGCTTGAGTGGCCAAACATCGATGGCCTCCTGGGCATGGCGTTGGTTCTCGGTGCCTCCCTACTTCTTCGGTCGCGCTTCGGTACGGCGCTGGCGGCCTTCGCCCAAGCGGTTCGCGCGGGTGTGGCCATGCGCCCGGTGCTGAGTTTTGCCAAGGACCGCTGGCGGGCCTCCATTCCGCTGCTCGCCACGCGATTCATCCTGGGCTCGCTCACCTTGAGTCTGCTGCTGCTGCCCGCTGCTTGGGCTTCCGAACTGTTCGCGTTCACCACGGCCGACGGCTTCCAGCTGTTCGCAACGCTCCTGCTGCTTTCCCCCGTCTATCTCCTGGCGCTGGTCTACGGCATGACCCTCGACGCTTGCACCCAGCTCGCGATCCAGAGCCTGGCCGCCAACAACCGGGGGGCTGCCAGCGCGTTCCAGCACGGCTGGCGACTCTTGTGCGCTTCCCCTTCGCGATCGGCCAAGGTGGTGGCCGGATGGACCGGCTTCTTGTTCGGCTTCGGCTTTCTGGCCTTCGGAGTCCTGTACGACCTGTTTGACGATGGGGGGTTGTTCGCGTGGCTCTGCCTAATTCCGTTCGCCGGTACGTTCAGCGCCTTTTACTGGGCCGAGGCTTATCACCGAATGGGCGGCCTTCGCACCGTCCCGGTGGATCGCCTTTAACCCGAGCCTGTGCGGCCAGCGCGGCTGCTTCGCCCACGCCCAGGAGGGAGCTACACCTGTCCGCAGGACACGCCTGCCAAGCTCCGTTCGGTCCTCTCCACTAGACGTCGCCGGAACCAGTACCGGCCGCAAGAAGGAGAGAGGGGTGAGTGCACCAGGGCTCGAACCTGGGACCTACTGGTTAAAAGCCAGTTGCTCTACCAACTGAGCTATGCACCCACCGATGGCCTCAGAATAGCGACCGAGTTCGCGAAAGGAAGCCCCCAGCCCGGAGAGCTTGCGAAGAAATCCAGCTCGAACGCCCGCCGCCCATGGGGCGACCGGTTCGGCCTGGTTCCGCAGGGCTTGAGTTGCAGGCGCGACGGCAGCGAAAAAAGGGACCGGCAGCCACTCGCCAAGGGCCTCCTCGGCATGGCCGGGGAAGCCCGCGGGGGGGCGAGGCGGTGGCCGCTCGGCCCCACAAGTTCCGCTATTCCTTGATCTCGGCGACCTTCTTGGCCAGCACCTCGTCGACCTTCTTCTCGAACTCTTTGAGAAGGTCCTGGATCTCGCCGTGGAGGCGTTTGTTGTCGTCCTCGGTGATCTCGCTGGATTTCAGGAGTCCGTCGGCTTCTTTGTTGGCGTCTCGCCGCGCGTTCCGCATCGAGACCCGCGCTTCCTCGCACTTGTCCTTGACGAGCGCCGCAAACTTGTCGCGCTGCTCCCCGGAGAGGGCCGGCAGGGCGAGGCGCATGACTTTGCCGTCATCTTGGGGGACGATTCCGAGGTCACTCTTTGCAACCGCCTTGCCGAGCTCCTTCATGATCGAGCCGTCGAAGGGCTTGATCATGATCAGACGCGGCTCAGGAATCGTCACGGCCGCAACCTGGGAAACCGGAGTCGGCGTTCCGTAGTAGTCGACGCGGATGTTGTCGACCAAGGCCGAAGTCGCCCGGCCGGTCCGAATGCTCTGCAGGACGGTGCCGAGGTGCTGCAAGGACTTCTCGAAGGACTGCTTCGTGTCCTTGAGGACGTTGTCGTAGGACATGGAAGGAATTGGAGAGGGGTCAGGAAGCCTGGATGGTCGTGCCAAGGTTCTCCCCGGCCGCGACCCGCGCGATGTTTCCGGGCGTGAACATGTCAAATACGACCACCGGCAGGGATTTTTCCATGCACAGGGTGATCGCGGTGGAGTCCATTACGCGCAGGCCGCGCTGGAGGACTTCCATGTACTCGAGTCGATCGATCTTGGTCGCAGTCGGGTCCTTCTTGGGGTCCGCGGTGTAGACGCCGTCGACTTTGGTGGCTTTGAGCAGGACTTCGCAGGACAGTTCGGACGCCCGCAGGGACGCCGCGGTGTCCGTGGTGAAGAAGGGGTTGCCGGTTCCACCGGCCAGCACGACCACTCGGCCTTTTTCCAGGTGACGCAAGGCACGCCTGCGCACAAACGGCTCGGCCACCTGCCGGATCGTGATCGCCGACATCAGGCGTGCTTCTCCACCCTTGGCTTCGATGGCTTCCGCCAGCGCGACCCCGTTGATCACGGTCCCGAGCATGCCCATGTAGTCCGCGCTGGCCCGGTTCGTGCCGAGCATCGAGAACTCGGCGCCACGAAGGATGTTGCCGCCCCCACAGACCAGGGCGACCTGGACACCGGACTTGGCGAGGTCCGAGACCTCGGCGGCGATGCGCCCGATCATGTCGGGGTCGAGGCCGTGCCCGGCCTTGGGATCGCCCAGTGCCTCGCCGGACAGCTTGAGCAGGATTCGCTGGTAGCTCACGCGGGAGACCTTTGGAAGAGGAAACGGAAGCCGAGGGGTTCGCTCGGGGGGAGACAGAGAAGGCAAGTTGCCACAAACACCCCCAGCAGCCAGCCAACTGGCGAACGGAACCGGCCCATCCGACTCGCGATCAGGAACGGTCCCTTGGATCCGCAGCAGGCTCCCCGCCTGCAGGGCGGCCCGAGCGGCAGCCGAAACCCGGGGGGGTGCCCAGGCTCCGGGCTGTTCCGCGTCAAATCGTGTAGAGCTGGAAGAACTCGATCTTCGAGCCCTTGCCGAGTTCGGCCTCGATGGCCTTCTGCACGCTCTGTTTGTCGTCCTTGATCCAAGGCTGCTCGACGAGGCAGATCTCGGAGTAGAACTTCTCCAGCTTGCCCTTCACGATCTTCTCGCGGATCTCTTCGGGCTTCTTGGCCAGCTCTTCGCTCTCCAAGTGAACCTTCCGCTCGCGCTCCAGCTCCGTAGCGGGAACTTCTTCACGACGAGCGTAGGCGGGCTTGAAGGCCGCGATGTGCTGGCACAGCAGGCGGATGATCTCGGCCGCCTTGTCCGGGGCCGACTCTGTGGTGACCGAAGCCAGTGCGCCAACCATGCCGTTGTGGTGGACGTAGGTGGAGACGTAGCCCTTGCCGTTGACGAACTTGCGCACGCCGGCGATCTGGATGTTCTCGCCGAGCTTGCCGATGACTTGCTTGAGATGTTCGGCCACGGTGTTGCCGTCCGAAGCGGACATCGCGGTGAAGGCCTCCTTGGCCTCTCCATCGGGAAGATCTTCCTTCAGGGCGATGCTGGAGTATTCCTCCATCATCGCGCCGAAGTCCGGAGTCTTGGCAACGAAGTCGGTCTCGCAGCGCACCGCGACGATGGAGCCGGAGCGTCCATCCTCGCTGAGCTTCGCGGCGACCCGTCCTTCCGAGGTCTCGCGGCCGGCTTTCTTACCAGCGGCCTTGAGGCCAGCCTTGCGCAGGTGATCGAACGCGGCATCCATATCGCCGCCGCTCGCGTCCAACGCTTTCTTGCAGTCCATCATCGCCGCGCCGCTCTTCTCGCGGAGCTCGCGGACCATTCCGGCAGTGATTGCCATGTCTTAAGTCGGGTTCAAAGAGGGTTCGTGAATCGTTAGGAAGGTCGGACGGCGGTCCGCAAAGCGAAGGGCCGTCCTCTTGCTCGTCGCCCCGGGTTCGTGGGGCGTTCCTACTTGGAGCTGCAACCGCCGCCGCTCGCGGGGGCGCCTCGCTCTTGGAGAGGAGTCACCCGGTGCGCGCGAGGGTCCAGCCTGCCAAGGCAGCCGGCCGGAGCCATGGGCTCCAAGGACGGATCCGGAGAGCCTTGGAGGGAGGCCGCTTACTCCTTGGAAGCCGCGGCTTCGGCGCCGCCTTCGACCGGAGGCGCCGGGGTCGGCGCGGCTTCGGCCGCCGGGGCGGCGGCTGCGGTTTCTTCGGCCGGCTTGTCGCCGGAGGAGGGCAACACGTTGCCGCGGGTAGGGCGAGGCTCGTCGCCGGTGCCTTCGAGGGCATCTTCAGCGGCACGTTCGGCTGAACCGACCGCGGCCATCGACTCACGCGAGTTGGCCGCGCCTTCCTCCACCGAGCTGACCAAGTTCTCGACCAGCAAACGGACCGACTTCAGCGCGTCGTCGTTGCCGGGGATGACGATGTCAATTCCGTCGGGGTTGCAATCTGTATCGAGCAAGCCGATGACGGCCAGGCCCATCTTGCGGGCTTCGCGGACGGCGTTGTACTCGCGGCTCGGGTCCACGATGACCACGGCTCCGGGAATGGTGGTCATCTCGCGGATGCCGCCCAGGTTCCTGTCGATCTTGCGACGCTCGCGGCGCAGGGCGCTGACCGCCTTCTTCGAGTACTGGTTGATCGTGCCGTCTTCCTCCATCCGCTCGAGCTCCTCGAGACGGCGAAGACGCGAACGGATCACGCCGAAGTTGGTCAGGGTGCCACCAATCCAGCGCTCGGTGACGACCGGCATGCCGGTGCGCTCGCCCGCTTCGCGGATGACGCCTTTGACCTGGCGCTTGGTTCCTACCCACAGGATCTGCTGGCCGTCGGCCGCCATGTGGTAGAGGAAGTTCCGGGCTCGCAGGAGACCGCGCACGGTGTGGCGCAGGTCGATGATGTGAATCGTGTTGCGGCGCGCCTGGATGTACTTCGCCATCTTCGGGTTCCAGCGCGAAGCGTGGCAGCCAAAGTGAACGCCGGCGTCGATCAGTTCTTGAACAGTGGTGTTCAGGGTCACGGGGTCTCGATCCTCGATGAGTGGTGGGTTCTTGGGGACTCGGTGGAAGCATTGGGTTGCTTCGGCCGGGCCGCCCTCGCGAACAGGTCCGCGAAAGAAAGTAAGGTGGGCGCCGAGGTGGCGCGGGGGGAATCGCTTTGCGGCACTGCGCCTGAATTGCGTGGCAGCCGTACACGTCCTTGCTTCTCGGCTCCCCCGAGGATCGGAGGGCGCGAGACCGGAATCCCCGTCGACAGAAAGACCGCACCGAAAAGGCGCGGACTTGAATCGATCGGGAGCTCCTCGAGAACGCGGGCTGGCCCAGAGCAGCGCCGGCCTTCTCGGTGGACTCCACGAACGGGAGCCGCCCGGGAAAGGCGAAGCCGCCCCCAAATAGAGGCGTAGCGAGCGAAAAGCGGCCAGCCAGTGTCCGGTTGGCCCTGGGCCGTGTCAATGCACTGCCCCCCCATCCGAGCCCCAAGGCCCCAATTTTGGCCGGCTGCACTCCCGGGCTCCAGAGCCCCCAGCTCCGCGAGGATCCCGCTCCCAGAAGACCGATCCCCACCCGCGGCCTTCCGCGTTCTGGGGTGTCCGCTTACGCTGGAGTCCACTTGGGCAGCACGCCCCAGCGGCACGGCGCGCGAACGAATGGCTGACAGGAAGATCATGGAACCGCTCCGCCCAGCAGACCCCGAGGCACCCCAGCTAGCAGGCGAGGCCTCC
>CAZUCE010000021.1:4213-68207 GCA_964619265.1 uncultured Planctomycetaceae bacterium | reverse complement strand
CAGGTGGGGTGGGCTTGAGCTTAAGGTGCCGAACAAAACCAGAACAAAAGGCTAGCCTAGGTGCAGAGCGCCCGGCCGCCCGCGTGGTTCCTGGGGGGGACCGGCCCGCCGAGGGAGGCTCGGGCCCTAGGATCTGCCCGCTGGAAACCGCCCCCCCGATGCAGATCGTCCTCGTTCATCCGCAGATTCCCCACAACAGCGGCTGTGCCGCGCGTTTGGCCGCGGCCACCGGGACGCGTCTGCACCTGGTCGAGCCCCTTGGATTCTCGCTGGAGGACCGCTACCTCAAGCGCGCCGGGCTCGACTACTGGCCCCAGGTCGATCTGGTCGTCCACAGGACCTGGTCCGACGCGGCGCGCACTTTGAGGAAGGGCTCAGGCCGTCCTCTCGAAGAGCGCTTGCACTTGTTCAGTGCGCGAGGAGGGAGCGGTCTGTTCGAGACCGCCTTCGAGCCGGACGATGTGCTGGTGTTCGGTTCGGAGACGAGCGGACTGCCCGCCGAACTGTTGACCGATTTTGCGTCGCGGCGGGTGTACGTGCCGATTCGAGCCGGTGTCCGCAGCCTCAATCTCGCCAACGTGGTTTGTCTGGCGGTCTACACAGCTCTGGATCGAGCCGGCGCCCCCTTGCCGGACAACGACGGGAGCTACGCGGCGCCCGAGTCGCTTGAGCCGTCGAGCCCCGAAGCGATCGCGCGCCGGAGCGACCCTTGAGCCATCCGGAAGCTCCCCCGCCGGCCCCTGAAGAATCTACGCCGAGCCCGGCTCTTGAACTCACACCGCCCGAGGTGTTCGGACCGTTCGAGGACGCGCCGCGCAAGCCCCGCCGCGATGATCGATTCGAAATCACGGCCGAAGGTCTCGACGAGCGCGGGTTAGGGCGTGCGATCGTGGGGGTCTATCCGGTGCGCCTCGCGCGTGTCCTGCCCGGCGAGCGCGTGCTGGCTCAGGTCGTGAAGCGTCGCCGCAATGGCATCGATGCAAGGGTTCTCGAACGCCTCGCCCCGTCGCCCGATGCGGTGGAGGCGCGCTGTCCGCACACGCGCGACTGCGGCGGCTGCCGCTTTCAAGAGCTGGCTGTTCCGCGCCAATTGGAGGAAAAACGCCAGCTCGCGGAGCGGATGTTGAGGCCCCTGGCCGAGCAACTGCCCGGGGATCTTCCTGCGGTCGTGCCTTCACCGAAGATCTATCATTACCGCAACAAGATGGACTTCACCTTCGCTGCTGCGCGCTGGACGGAAGCTGAGGACGACGGACGCCGGACCGACTTCGCGCTCGGCCTGCACGCTCCTGGGCGACACGACAAAGGGCTTGATGTGCTGGCGTGCGCGATCGCCTTTGAAGGCGCGGACCGCCTGCTCGCTACGGTGCGTGAGCTGGCGCTCGCTTCGCCGCTTGAACCGTGGAATACCAGCGACCACACCGGGCACCTGCGGCACTTGGTGGTACGGCGCGGGGAGCACACCGGCGAGCTCTTGGTTGATTTGGTCACAGCCGAAGGTTGCGACAAAGAGGTGGATAGGCTCGCGACCGAACTACTCGACCGGCACCCGGAAATCACGACGCTGGTTCACAACGCAACGGATCGACTATCCAGTGTGGCGGTTGGCGAGCGCGAACGAGTGTTGCATGGGCCCGGGTATCTGCGCGAGCGTCTGGGCGAACTCGAGTTCCAGATTTCGGCGGAGAGCTTCTTTCAAACCAACACTCTGGCCGCGGAGCAACTGGTCGCGTCCGCCGGCAAATTTTTGGCGTCGAGTTCGGAGCCAGGTCAGACCGGCGTGCTGTGGGATGTGTGTTGCGGGACGGGTACGTTTGGTCTAGCGCTGGCGAACCGGTTCGACCAAATCCTCGGCGTAGAGCTTTCCGAATCGGCGGTTCGTGACGCGCGTCAGGTGGCCGAACGGAATGGAATCGTGAATGCGCGCTTTGAAGCGGCCGACGCGAAGGCGGCTCTGGTCGGTGGCGAGCTGGATTGGCCGCGTCCGGGCGCGGTGCTTTGCGATCCGCCGCGTGCGGGCCTGCCGCCGGGGGTGGCTGCCGCGGTGGCGGCGGCTGGGCCGGAACGCGTGGGCTACGTGTCGTGCAACCTGCGCTCGGCGGTCCGAGACCTACCCGCCTTCCTGGAAGCCGGCTATCGCATCGCGCAGGTGGATCTGTTCGATTTGTTTCCGCACACCCCGCACCTTGAGGCCTTCTTCGGCTTGGAGCGTCCACGATGAACGATCCGGAGCCTTCCATGCCGCGATCGGCGCCAGCTTGGCTGCGCGCGAGTATGTGCGGGAACTGCGCGCATCTGCGGGTCATCACGAGCGCCAAGGGCAGCCGCTTCGCACGGTGCGGGAAGAGTCGCGACGACGATCGCTTTCCGCGTTATCCTCCGCAACCGGTTGCGAGCTGTCCCGGACACACCCAGCGCGCGAGGGAGAATCATGGCGGATCGTGAGCCCAACTTCGAACCCGGTTCCCCTGGGGATCGCGAGGGGATGTGGGTACCGGCCGGTTCGTTCCTGGCTGCCTGGCCCGACTTGCGCGATCCCAACTTCGCGCACTCCCTGGTCCTGATCTGCCAGCACGACGCGCGCGGGGCCTACGGATTGGTGGTCAATCGACTGCTCGGCCTTTCGGTTGCCGAACTCGTCCCGAATCACCCCCAGCTGGGTGAGCTCGGGACGCCGACGTTCTTGGGTGGACCGGTCGACCACAGCCAAATGCAGTTTTTGCACAGGGCCCCGGGCCGAATCTCGGGCGGCGCTGAGGTTGCCGAGGGACTGTTCCTGGGTGGCGAGGTGGAGGATCTCGCAACCGAGTTGGTGAAACAGGCGAAGCAACCCGGTGAAGATCCCGGCGACGTGCGGCTGGTGGTGGGTTATTCGGGGTGGTCCGCGGGCCAGTTGGAGAGTGAACTCAGCGAAGGCGCCTGGGTGCCCGTCCCGTTTGACGCACGCTTCGTCTTTGAAGGGCAAGGCGAGCGAGTCTGGCGCTCGGCGATACGCAGTATCGAGGGCGGTGAGTTCCTCGGAAACACGGCTCCCGAGGTGGACTGGAACTGAGTGGGCTGGAGTGGATCGGCGGATTCTGGGCGTGATCCCGCGCCGACCTAGAATGGCAAGCCCTCGCCGAAAATCCTCCTGCTGAAGCTCCCGCTTCGCAATCCAAGAACAAGTCTTCCCAACCGGATTCCTCCGATGAACGACGATTCAAAGACGCCTCCTTCCGAATCGCAAGCTCCCAAGTCTCGGAGCTTTCTGCGCAGCTGTTTGTTCCGAGGTCCGTTCGGCTGCCTGTTCTTGGGTGCCGGCCTTGTGATCGTGGGAATCGCGATCTTGCCGATGGTGCTCAATCGCGTTGGGGCGGGCCAAGTCAACAACCTGGTCGATCGCAAGATCGAGGGGCGCCTCCAGGTGCGTGACCTTCACTTCGCTTGGTTCTCGCGTCAGACCGCGACGGGGATCTTGGAAGAGCCCGGCGGTGCGCAAGTGGGGGAGCTGCGCTTGACCGCGCCGGCGCTCAGTCACTACCGCGGGGGGACTCGCGATCTTGGAGACTTCGAGGTGTCCTTCGATCTCGATCTTGAGGTGGACGAGCTCGGTCAGAGCAATTTCGCACGCGCGATCGCCCAGCGCGAACCCGGGCCGCAAGATCCGGATGAATCTGAGCCGCCCGAGGCCGATGAGGAGGAATCTAAGGGCGGCGATCTCGGCGAGCTCTTTTCTCGTCGTGTACGGATCGAAATCGGTGAGTCCTCGATCGATTTCCACTCGAAGGATCCGGCGGCCAAATTCCGCACGGCGAGTGTCGAGGGGCTGGTGGGCGAGCTTTCGGTGACGCCCGGGCGTGGCCTGGAGTTCACGCTCGACGCGACCGTGACGGAGCCTGCGGGCGGGCGTTTGGAGGTGCGGGTCGCCCTCCCGGACCCCGGCTCCACCGAATCCGATCTCGAGCCGCGTTTCGCCGTGCTGGCCGAGGGGCTGCCGGTCGAAATGGTCGATGGGCTGATCGGGGCGAGCGGACAGCTGACCGCTTGGCTTGGGGCCGAGGCCGACCTGCGTGCCGCGTGGATTCCAGAAGCGGAGGCCCTGGCGGACCTGACGCAGATCCTTGAGCAAGGTGCGATCGAGTGGAGCCTCGAGTCGCCGCGTGCGGAGCTGCGCCAGCGCATCGGTATCGAGGGCGAGCAGTTCCGGATTGAGCCTGGAGGAACGATGCAGCTGCGGCCTGATCCCCGGGCGTTCGAATCCCTCGCGTTCGGCGGGGAAGACCCCATCCGGGTCGTCCCGCGGGGGCCGGCTCTGGTGGAGATCGAGGTCAAACGAGGCCAGCTGTCGCTGCCCACCGCCGAGGCCGAGGGTCCAGCTTGGCTGGACTGGCTAGCCGGCGCTGATCTAGACCTGGAATTGCGTTCCAGCGGAATGGACCTCGTGGGGACCGCGCTTGAGGCTAGCCTCGCCCCGGCTCAACTGCTGCTGAGCACCGATCCCACCGGTGGGGTGCACCTTGGAATCCGGTCGGGGTTCGGCCGGCTTGGGGAAGAGCCCGGTTCGTGGACCGCGGACGTCGAGCTTGAGCCCGCCAGTCTGGCCGCCTTTGCGGAGGGGCAACCGATGGATCCGCCCGCCAGGCTCGAGACCCGGCTGCGCGGGATTCCAAGTGACCTGGTGGACGGATTCACCGGCGCCGGAGAACTGGTGACCGGCGTCCTGGGCGCGGCGATCGATGTGGAGGTCACCACAAACCTGAGAGGACTGAGGGACGCCGACTTGGTTGCCGAGGTCAGTTCTTCGCTCGCGAACGCAAAGCTCGCGGGCGCCTTGGAAGGCGACCGGTTTTCCGTTCGGCCCCTGGAAGGTGAGCAGGGCAGCGGGCTTTCGTTTTCGCTCACGCCCTTGTCCAACGCTGCGCTGGTCGGACGATTGGTTCCGGTCTTGGCTAGTGTGGAAGCCGCGGAGGCCGGCGGGCGCGCCCGTTTGGATCTGCTCTCGGCGGTGCTGCCCTTGAACGGTGATCTGTCGGCGCTTGAAGGCGAGTGGCTTCTCGATCTGGGGAAGATCCGGGCCAACCTGCTTCCAGGTTTGGCGAACGAAGTGGCCTCGCTTGCGGCCGGTTCGAAGCTCGATTGGATCGAGTCGATCGAACCGTTCAGGTTGTCCGTGCGCGATGGGCGCGTGACCTACCCCGACCTAGAGCTTTCGGTGGACGGACGCCGGTTTCCGATCCAGGGTGGATTCGATCTATCGACGCTGCAGCTCGACTTGTCGACCCTCGTTAGCCTGGACCGGGTCGGGGGAGATGTCGGGCGGTTTTTGTCCGAAGCTCGCGAGGTGCTTCCGGCGGACTTCGGAGTCCCCTTGGCGATTCGCGGGACGCCGCTCGCTCCTCAAGTCACAGTCACCGAGGAGTTTCGATCCGAGCTGCCGAACCTGCTTTTGCAGGGCGCTACCAACTCGCTTCAAGAGAAGCTGGAGGACTCGCTGGAGAAAGAGCTCGAGCGCGGGTTGAAGAAGCTCTTTGGGGGGAAGTGATTCCACCCGGTCCGGGGCGGGGCCAGCGCTTCCCGTGGAGCCGGCTGCTAGGCGCCGGCGGACGGAAGCTTCGGCCCTTCGATCGGACGGCCCAACTTTTCGGACACGCGGGTGGTGAGGTTTTCGATCAGGTCGTGACCGTCGCGATCGCAAACCCAGTGGGTCCCGTTCCAGTCGTAGTGCCAGGCACGAACCCCGGCGGCCCACCACATCTGATGGGAGCCGGCCTGACGGTTCAGGACGTAGACGTCGCCGCTCGGGAACTCGAGCTTGACGACCCCATCGGCGGTTGAGAAGTCGACCTCATCGGGGTCGAAGGCTTCGAGCCAGTCGGCCACGGATTCGAGGCAGCTGTCGGCGAGCAGGCGGTAAGTGGGTTCGTCCATCGAGAAAGGTCGGCCGTCTCCCGTGCGGGAGTCAGGAGAGCTGGAACCGGGAAGAGGTCCGCATTCTGGGATGCGAATCCAGGAGGAGCCACCCCCCGGCGGGCTGCTCTTGACCCGGAAGGCACCTGTCGGGCATCCCTGGGAGTGGTTCCAAAGGGCACCGGTGCCCCGAGCGGGTCTCGTGCCTCCCCCCGCACATCCCCCCATCTAGCCTCCTGTCTAGTTCCCCGTCTAGTTCCCCTGGGGGACCGGCCCGCATCCCTGGCGGTCGGTCCTTCTTGGAGCTCGACAGATCTCACGGTCGATCGTTCCAGGCGCTGGCGTTGCCGCCACGCCCCGGGACGGGCGCCGAACGAGCTGCCGATGATCGAGCTGAAGCGTGAATCTCTGTTTCTGCCATCCCCTTCGATGGGGTCTGACCCAGGTCCAGGGCTCCCCGCGGAGCCCGTGGTCGTCGAGCTGATCGAGTGGGACCGCGACGACGAGGGGCCTGGTTCACGGTCTGCGCCCCCCGCAGGCGGGTCGGTTCTTGCGCAAACGCGCAATGAGCTCGCGTTCCTGTTCGGCGGGGAATTTGACTTGGAGGAAGTCGAGTGGGAGCAGCCGCCTCCCATGGGTGGAGTTCGAGTGTTGTTTTGCGGAGGGACCGAGCAGGCGCACAGGGCGCTGGCAACGGTTGCGGAGGTTTGGGGGGCCACCGAGGTCGTGGTGGTGTGCCCTTCGGCCGGGCCGGAGGATTGCGCTGCCCTGCGCCGGGCAGGCGCCAGCACGGTAATCGCCCAGGACCTCGATGGCAGCCTCCCGGTTCCGAGCCTGGCGGCGGCCATCCGCTGGTCCGCGGAGCGCTGCCGGTTGCTTGGTGACCTCCAGCGCGCACGTGAGCTCGGTCAGCACCTTGCCCTCCACGATGGCTTGACCGGGCTTCCCAATCGGATGTTCTTTCGAACTCGCCTGCGCCAAGAGCTGGCCCTGGCCAAGCGGCACTCCAGGCAGTTCGCCGTGTTGTTCGTGGACCTCGATCGTTTCAAGCAGGTCAACGACAGCTTTGGGCACGCAGTCGGCGATCAAGTGCTAGCCGAAGTCGCGCGGAGACTCCAAAGCTGCGTTCGCGAAACCGACTTCGCCGCGCGATCTGGCGGCGACGAATTTCAGCTGGTCCTGGCCGACATTCGCAGGGGCCAGGACGCAGCCCGAGTCGCTCGCAAGATCTGTACGGTCATCTCGAAGCCGCTGACGGTGGAAGGCACGGTCCTGTACCCCAGCGCCTCGATCGGCATCAGCTTGTATCCAGCCGACGGCGAGGAAGAAGACACCTTGGTCAAGCACGCCGATGCAGCGATGTACCAGGCCAAGCACGGTGGCCGAGCCGGCTTCCGCTTCTACCTGCCGCAGATGACGGATCGAGCCCTGGAGCGGCTGGCGTTGGAGAGCCGGCTGCGCAGTGCTCTCGACAAGCAGGAGTTCTGCCTCTACTACCAGCCGCGGGTCGAGCTAGAGACCGGCCGCATACGGGGTGTCGAGGCTCTGGTTCGCTGGCAACATCCGGATCTTGGATTGGTTTATCCCGACGAGTTCATTCCCGTCGCGGAGGAAACCGGCCTAATCGTCCAGCTGGGGGAGTGGGTGGCTTACGAAGCCTGTCGCCAATTCGCCGACTGGCGCTCGCGGGGGATCGAACTGGATTCGATGGCGATCAATGTCAGTGCGCGGCAGTTTGAGCTGGGCCAGGTCGGCGGCATGGTTCGCGACGCCCTCGAGCAATCTGACCTGGATCCTGAGCATCTCGAGATCGAAATTACCGAGAGCGCGGTCATGGAGAACCCCGGACGAGCAATCGACACCCTGCGCGAATTGCGCGACTTGGGCGTGGGGATCGCGGTGGACGACTTCGGGACCGGGCACTCGAGCTTGGCCTATCTGAAGAACTTCCCGATCACGAAGTTGAAGATCGACAAGGCATTCGTGCGGCCGCTGCCCAGCGACGGCCGCGATCTGGCGATTGTGCAAGCCATCATTCACATGGCTCACTCGCTGAGCCTGACCGCGTGCGCGGAAGGTGTCGAGACCGAGGAGGTGCTCGACCTGCTGCGCGAGCCGGGCTGCGACGAGGTGCAGGGCTACGTGTTCTCACCGCCCGTTGCGCCGGATCGCCTGGAGGCTTTGCTCTAGGCCAGCCACGAGCGATAGGACGGCCCAAGACCTGGGCCGTCCAGCAGAGCGCCCCCCCGAAGCCACGGGCTTCGGGGGGGCGCTCTGCTGATCCCGGACCGGGGTTTGGTCCTGGGTTCGTTGTAGAGACTTCTAGAGCTCGTCGCGGATCGCGAGGCGACGCGTCGAGCCGGTCGGGCCACCGGCAGCGGCCGTTTGCTCCACGATTGGGACCGCGGAGAGTTCGCCCGCCGGGTCGACCGAAACGGTGATGACGTCGCCGTCGTCGACAAGCGTCAGGAACAGGGCGGATCCAGAGGCATCCCCGGCAATGTCGAAGGGGGTGCCGTCCAAGGGCGTCGACTGAGGGAACGGCAGGAGCGTTCCGTCCGTCGTCGCGTTCGTCTCCTCGACGTTGATGGGAATCCGGATTAGCTCCGAGGAACTCTCGGCTGCCACGAACAGCAGGCGACCGCTGCGGTGCACGTGCAACGCGTTGGGACCCATGCCCATTGCCAACGAAACGTCCAGACCCAAGGAGGACAGCACGCCGTCCGGTCCGCTGATGCCGAACTGGGAGATACTGTTGGCGCCACGGTTCGCGACGTAAAGAGAGGTTCCCGCAGGGTCGACGGCGAGGGCGATCGGGCCAGAGCCGGTTGCGGTGGGCCCACCAGCGATGGACGAGAGCATGCCGGTGATCGGATCGATCTCGAAGCCTTGCAAGTTCCCATCCAAGGAGTTGGCGGTGTAGACGTAGCGTCCCGTCGGATCTACGACCACGCCGCGGGCGACCGAGCCAAGGGGAGTTCCGGTCGCAAGGCCCAGGTCGCCAGCCGCGTCAATCGGGTAGCTCAGCAACTCGCTGGTAGAGTCCGAGCGGATCGCATAGAGGAAGCGCCCTGAGAGGTCCACGGCCAGGTCGCGGACAATTCCCGTTCCGTCGATGGGGATTTCAACCGGAGGGCCCGTGAGGGTTCCGCCTGCGGCGACGTCGTAGACGAGAATGGAGTCCGGATCCACAGAGTCCACGACGTAGGCCTTTGCAAGCCGCGGGTGAAGCACGATGGACTCGGGGTTCACCCCCGCGGCTTCCGAAGCCGGCGTCAGAGCGGTGAGGCCCGGGCCGGCCGGATCAAAGCTGTACTGGGAGACGTCGGCCGCGCTGAAGTTGGTGGCGTAGACGTTCGTCGTCGTGAAGGTGCCGCTCTCGGCGCCGGTGACGATCACCACGTCGGTGGGGAAAGAGCGAGTCCGGACCCGGTCGGTTGGCTCGAGGACCGTGATGTCTCCAGCGTCTGTAATATCGAGTTCGGCCGAGGAGACCGTCGCGTCTCCGAAGAAGGTCACCAGGCCGAAATCCCGGCCAGGCACGATTGCGAGTGAGTTCGGCGAGGTGCCGGTCCAGGCATCGGCATCGCCGATGGGGATTCCCGGTTCGCCGTTCTGAGCCAGGAAGTGGCGCCGAACTTGTCCTTCGCTGGCATAGCCTGCGAACAGCACGCGCTGCGTGGTACCAGGCAGGATCACGGCGTCGATGAAGCTGAGGGAACTGCCAACGCTCAGTGATGACGACGTATCACTAATCATCGTCAGCGTGCCAGCTTCGTCGATTGAGTAGCCGGTCAGGGATTGGCCCGCCAATGTGCCGACGTAGAGGATTTCCGCGCCGCTGGCGGAGGTCAAGGTGTCGAGTGCATTGGGTTCCTCGTCGGTATCGAACAGCTGTTCCGAGCCGATGGAGTTGTCTGCTGCGATCTGAAACACCGAGATGTTGTCGGAGTCCCGGTTGGCGACAAACAGAAAATCTTCGCCAGGCGCGAAGGCGAGCGAGGCGGGGTTGGATCCCCCCAGAGCGATGGGGCTGCCCGCAATCGGGGTCAGTTCGCCAGTCGCGGCGACGGAAAAGAACGAGACCGTGTTGGTCCCTGCGTTGCAGACATACAGCGCGTCGCCTGCGGCGTTCAGCAGAAGTTCGGTCGCGCTGGCGCCGACTCCGGTGGAGACCGGGCTGCTGGTCAGTTCGGTGAGGCCGCCGTGGTTCGCGTCGATCGCGAAGATGTGCACGTTGCCCTCGGTGGTGGCGACAAACAACTCGCCTTGGTCTGCGCTCACGGCCAACGCGGTGGGGGTTCCGCCGACGGGCGCGAAGCCGAAGTGACGCGTGCGGCCGGTTAGGCCGTCGAAAGCGAGGATCGAGATCGTGTCATCACCGCCGTTGGAGACGTAGGCGAAGCGCGGTTCGTCTCCCGAGCCCGGGCCAGGACCTCCGTCCGTGGTCTCAATCGTGATCGTGACCGGCGCCTGCGCGGTTTGGTTTTCGCAATTGGTTCCCGTCACCGTGTAGGTGGTGGAGGGAGAATCCGCCGTCGGTGTACCGGAGATGGCTCCGGTCAGGGCCGAAAGGGTCAGCCCAGCGGGGAGCGCCGGGGAGATTGCGAAGGAGTTGAGGTTGCCATCAAACGTCACGGTGTTCGGGACGATCGGCGCGTTGGTCTGGTAGGTGACGTTGGCACTGGCGTAGGCGAGGTTTTCCGGGTCCGGAGCATCAACGACCCCAAGATCGACGGTGGACTGGACCGAGCCGAGCGCGTTGGCTGCGGTGATCGTGTAGGTCTCGATCGCGGTGACGGCCAACGGGTTGCCCGCGATCTCGCCGGTGGTCGGGTTGAGGACCAAGCCTGCGGGGAGCGCCGGGTCGATGCTGAAAGCGAGCGGAGAACCGTCGGAGTTGGCTCCGTTGGAGACCTCTTCGCAGGTTTCGTACGTCACGTTGGCCGTGTCGTAGGCGAGTGAGGTCGGAGGGACAACGACGGTACCGCCGCTGCCCGAGTCACCGCCGCAGGCGGCGAGGGACAGGGCCAGGAGCGGCGAGAGGTAAGCGAACAGCGGTCGATTGCGGTACATGACGGGCGGTTGGAGGCCTTCTTCTTTGTCTGGTTGCCGGCGTCCGGGAGGAATCCTCGGACGAAGGGCGAGCCATGGTCCGGACGCAGGGGGGGAGCGTCAATCGGACCCTGGGCAATCCATGGTCGGAGCCGGCTTGGGAGCCTGCTGCGGCCCCTGGAAGCCACCTTTCTCGGACCGGCAAGCAGGCCAGTCCCGGAGGCGCCGATGGCTCAGCACTGCCCTGCGCCGCCGATCGCGGCTCCGGAGGGCTCAGCGATCAGGCGGATCGTGCGGGGCGCCGGTCACCGATCAGTTCAACTCGAAGCCCGCGGCCAGGCCTCCGGGGCCGCTGCCGGCCGTGTTGGCCGACGAGAGCAGGTCGAGCGTGCCGGTCTCCGGGTTGATCGCGTAGGTGTCGATCAGGTCGGCGGAATTCCGCGAAACGAACAGGAAGCGTCCGGTCGCATCGGCGGCCAGGCCGCGGGGACCTCCGGGGACCGAGAAGATGACTGAACTTCCGTCCTGCGTCAGGGGTTGGCCATTGACGGGATCAAGCTGAAACAAGGTAACCCGGTCGCTGGTCGTGCTGGCGGCGTAAAGGAAGCGGCCGCAGGGCTCGATTTCTACCGCGGCCACTCCCCCGGAAACGAAGTCCGGATTGTCGTCGAGCTTGAACAGGAATCCGGTCGAGGGGTCGATGGCGAAGGCTTCCAGGTTGCCCGGGTTTTGCTGCACCGAGTAGAGGAAGCGTCCGTCCGGCGAGACGGTCAAGTCGACCGGAGATCCCTCGACCGGCGACGAACCGCGGGGCGCAAGCAGTCCGGTGATCGGGTCGATGGCGAAGGACTCGATGAGGTTGGTCAAGCCGCAGGCCACGAACAGGAATCGGCCACTGGGATCCAAGGTGAGTCCAAACGGGAAGGAGCTCGCCGGCAGGGCAGCCGAGCCGACCCACTCAATTTGCGAGCCGGACTGCCGGCGGAAGATCTCGACGGACTGGGTACTGGCCGAGGTTGCGTAGAGGAAACGGCCGCTGCTGTCGAACTGGACGTCTAGGGGACTTGAGATGGGGGCACTGGTGGGCGTGCCCAACTGGCCGAGGGTGACGTTGGCTGGAAAGCTGGTCAGGCCGTTGCCTTCGAAATCGCTGGTGACCGCCAAGTCGCCAGCCGGCGACAGAGCCACGGAGACCGGACCGGATTGCGTCGGGAACACTCCGCCTCCCAGGTCCAGGACCAGGGCATTCGGACCGAGGACCTGGAACGCGCGCAGCTCGCTCGATTCCTCGTGGGCCACAAACAGCGAACGCGTCGTGAATTCCAGGGGTTCCAGGCCGCTGGCCAGACCGATCGCAATGGGCGTCTGCCGCGTGCGTAGGCTCGACTCTTGGATCAGGGCTCCTTGATCGTTCAGCCGGAAGATCAGCAGGTTGTTCTCCGCAACATCGGTAACGATCAAGCGGCCGGCGCCACCGTCCCAAGCTAGGTCGCTCCAGGTGCTGCCGTGGAAGAGGCCTTGCTGGGGAAGCAGCACGCCGCTGTTTGTGTCGATTCGGAAAATCGAGAGTTGAGCCAAAGCCGGCTCGTCGGCGTAGAGGAAGCGCTCGCCGTCGAGGTCGACGATTTCGGCGGCGCCGATTCCGCCGTTCAATCCGGCTGGACCGGCGCCGAGGCTGTTCCAGGAGCCGTTGCCCGAGTCGATTTCGAAGACCCGGATTTGCCCGGAACTTTGCCCAAGGGCCACGCCGAATCCGGCCTTGGCATCGGTCAGGAGGCGGTTCGCGCCGGTCGGCGCGGGGGCACTCGAAACCGGAGTGAGCGAACCACTCACCAGATCGATCTGCAGCGACAGGATCTCCTGACCGCCTCCGGACAGCACATAAGCGAACTTGCCGAGTGCGTGGAACGCGATATCCGCGGGATCGGAAACGCTCGGCGCCGAGCTCACGGAGTTCGGCGCGGGCGCGCCAGTCGCCAGATCGATCCGGTAGGTCCGAACTCGATCGGTGCTCGAACTTCCGGTGAGCAGCACCTGTCCGGTCGGGTCGATCGCCATCAGGTTCGTGCCCGGATCGCAGGCCGCTACGGCTCCGGTGGACAATTGCCCGCTCTGGGGATCGACCATGAAGCTGCGCACTTCGTTGGAGGCGTCGTCGACGATCCACACGAAGCGACCGTCGTTGGAAGCGGTCATCGAAACAGGAAGCGCGCCGGCCGTAATGAAACCGAGGGAACGCAGCTTGCCGGAAGTACCATCGATTCCACTGGTGTAGAGGGTGCCATCCCCAAGGCACAGGGTGTGGGCGAGTCGTGCCACGGGGGTTTGGTTCGAGAGCTGGGTTTCGACCAGGTTGGACAGCAGCAGCGTGCCGGCCGGGGCGCCGAGAGCGGGACCGAGAGCTTGGGCGTAGAGCGAGAGGCCTTGCAGATTCGGAGAATCAGGAACCGCAAGGGAGTAGAAACCGTCCGCCTGGCCAGGCAGGATCACTAGCGAGGGTGACAGCGCGAGGTGCAAAAAGCCGAACGGGTACAGGTCGACGCCGCCGGGGATCGTCCCGAAGTCCACGCCGAGCAATCTCGGCAGCGGGGAAAAGGCGTCTTGCCCTGAGACGGACCAAAGCAGGTTCTCACCGATGCCCCCGCCGCTCATCAGCTCAAGATCGAGGCCGACTTGGGCAGACAGATCGGAGGCGGCGAGCACTCCGAAGAGGCAAGCAGAGGCCATTCGAGGCGCCGCGGTACAGAGAAGATGGCGCATGGAAAACCCGGGGGGTTCAGGTGGGGGAGCGGTCGATCCGCCAAACATATCCGGTGGCGGCCTAGCTTATGAACTCAGGGTTCTTGGCTCTTCGATTCAGCCAGGGAGGACCTCCAGGGAGCGCCCCCGTCGCGGTTTGACCCGATCAACAAACCCCGGCGTTTTTTCGCAGGGCCTTTTGCCCAGACCGCCCGGGCGCCGGCAGCCCACCGGTGCCCGGTCTGAATGGCGCGGCAGCTCCTCCGAACCCGGTTGGTTCAAGTCGCCGGCACAGCTTGCCATGGGGTCCGATCGATCCCCATTCCGGTGAGGGGCGACCCACCGCGGCCTGCTAGGCGAGCCCGAGCCGATCGACGCCGTCTTCGTCGAACCCCAGGGCATGCCCGAGCTCGTGGTAGAGCGTGACGGCGACTTGCTCGGCGAGTTCATCTTCGTCGCGACAAAAACGCTCGAGGTTGCGCTGAAAGAGGTAGATGACGGCCGGCGACTCGGGCAACCCTTCGATCGACCGTTCGAGGGCGGAGGCTCCCACAAACAGTCCGAGCAGATCGGGGGGTGTTTCGGCCTCACGGCCGCTGGCGAGCTCGGCGCGTGGAACCGGATCGAGCACGACGGCGACTTCCTCGAGCACAGCTCGAAAGGACTCCGGCAAGCGCTCAGCAGCTTCAACGACGAGCGCCTCGAATCGATCGACGTTGTAGTGCCTGACGTTTGCGAACTGGACGGGTTCGAGTGCGCGCGCCTGCTCCAAGCATCGCTCAGCTTCCTCCGGCCGATCCAGCAGGTCGAACGCGAGCGCAAGGCGCAAATGCAGATCTGCACGTGGTTCCAGCTCGAGTGCACGGCGGAACTCGTCGATTGCCTGATCAGCTCGCCACGTGCACAGTGCGAATTCGCCAGCGACCGCGAACAGCTCTGGTTCCGCTTGAGAGACGCTGGCGCGGGCGAGCTCCAGTCGCCGCGCGGCGGCCTTCCATTCGCCTCGCAGCAGCTCTACGTGCACGGTAAACACGAAGGCCAGCGGATCTTCGACGCCGAGCTTCGGCCAGTTCATTAGCTCGCACGCGAGTGCCTCGGGGTCGCCTGCATCGAGCGCCTCGAACGCTCGCTCCAGGGCTGCGGTGACGGGATCGTCCGGATCGTTCACTTCGAGAGGTATCCGGCAGCCTCGAGTCGCTTGCGCAGATCGGCGCTCATCTCCCCTGAGCTGCGCGAGTCGGATCCGGGGATGGAATCGGCGACGCTGTCTTGGCGGACCAGTTCGGCCAGCAGTTCGGACAGAGCAGCCCCGGCGGGGCCGGGCTGTTCCGGCGGGATGCGGAGGGCTTTTGGATTGCGTTCGCCCGGATCCAATTCGAGGTCGTAAACCCAGCCCTGCTCGGAGATGTGGTCGTAGCTGGCCTTGTAGCGTTCCGTGGTCCAGGTGGACGAGCGCACTTCGCGCAAGGGAACGTCGAGGTGCGCGAAGGTTGGGTTTCCGGGGGCCTGTGGGTGGCGCCACAGTTCGGCCAGGTCGCGCGACTCAACGTAGGCCGGGGTGTCCAGTCCGGCGATTGCGGCCAAGGTCGCGTAGAGATCTTGGAGCCCAACGCCACCGCGAACGCGCACCCCGGCGGGGGCCACGCCGGGGGCCCGAAGGACCATCGGAATCTCGAGCACCTCCCGGTAGAGGGTGCGTTGATGGCCCCAGCGGCCGTGCTCATAGAACTCCTCGCCGTGGTCGGAGGTCAGGCAGACCGCCGTGGTCTCCGCGAGCCCAAACCGATCCAAGTCCTCGAGCAGCTCGGCGATGTGGTCGTCGGTGAAGCGGATCTCCGCGTCATAGAGACTCTTCAGGAACACAACGTCGGCGGGAGAAGCCGCCCGGCGCTTTTCGACCAGATGGTTGCCGCGGAAGGTGCCGCGGTAGCTCGAATCGGCGAAGCGCTGGGCATACTCGGGCGGCGGCGTGTAGTCGTAGTGCGCATCCCACCAGTGAGCGAACAGGAAGAACGGTTCGCGATCCGCGGCGCGCTCCTCCAGGAAAGCTCTTCCCGCGGCCAAGGTGAGTGGCGAGGTCACGGCTTCGTGGGAAGCCCGGTGCGTTCCAAGGAACGAACCCGGCTCGGCCTCGTCCGCGTTTTCGAACAACTGATCGTCCAGCTCGACGGCGGAGCAGTCGAGCCAGTCTTCGAAGCCTTGGGCGAAGCCGAAGGCCGGATGCAGATTCGGTCCGGCGAACGAACCGGACGTCGCGTGCCCGGCACGCTCGTGAAGCTCGGCCAGGGTTTTCAGCTCAGGAGCGATCCGGGCGCCGTTGTCGGTCACCCCATGCAGGGGGTCGGGGAGCCCGGTGAACAGCGCCGCGTGACTCGGCAGCGTCCAAGAGGTCGAGCTGCTGGCGTTCTCGAACAGGACACCGCCTGAGGCCAGGGTTTCGAACGCCGGCGTGGTTGCTTCCTGTTTGCCAAACGGGCTTCGGTAGCCGTAGGCCGAAACGTGGTCCCGGCGCAGGCTATCGACGGTCATCAGCAGCGTGCCGGGTAGGCGGTTCGATTCGGCTCCGCGGCTGCAGCTGCTCAAGGCCAGGGGGCCGAGGAGCGTCAGGCTGGCGGCGAAACCGAGAGCCGGGGCGAGGGCGGAGATTCGATGGTCCATGGCGATCCTCCCAACGATACGGCCCGCGCCAGGGCGCCCGAGCGTTTCGAGGCGGCCCCGGACAAAATTCGGAGGAGCAGGCGCGGCACGCCGGGCGGGCGAACCGGCCGCGCGGCCGCGGCCCTGCTCTATCTTCAGGCCATGAACCGCGGCCGACTTGCGATCCCGCTGGCCGCGGCCGGCCTCGCTCTACTCCTGCTGCGGGCGGAGTTTTTGGATCCAGCGGCGACCGGCCTGGACCGGCCGCCGGTGTTCACCTTCAGCTTCGTCGGCTCGGAGTTGGCCGCGGTCGACCGCGACCGATGGCTCGAGGTGCTCGGCCGCTGGTTGCCAGCGGCACGCTGGGCCGCCTGCGCGCTGGCCCTCGCGAGTGGCGCGGCGCTCGCCCGCAGTTGGGCGAGCAGGGGGATCGCGCGAATCGGGTGGACGCTCGGATTCGGGCTCGCGTTGTTTTTGGCGTTCGACCCTGGCCTGCTCCTGTTCGTGGCCGAACGCAGCGCGATCGGCGCGGAGACTCGGCTTGACGTGACCCATGCGCTTCGCGGATGGGGGGCAGGTCTGCTGGTTTGGGCCGGGCTCTTGAGCTGGGGCAGACGGACCGCGACAGGCCGCGGTCCCCGGCATGAAGAGGAACTCGCCACGGCCTCCGCGGTCCGAACGGTCACGCCCTGGCTGTGGCTGGGCCTGGCGGGCCTCGGGTTGGCTTCTTTGAGCGAGCTGCTTGCCCAGTGGGCGCTGCACGGCGAGCCGCTCACCAACGATGGCCGGGCCTACTTGTTTCAGGCGCGCTTGTTTGCGAGCGGCCACATGACGCTGGCTGGATCGCCTCTGGATGCGTTCTTCCCGGCGCGACAGATCTACGCGGGCGAGCGGGTCTTCGCGAAGTACCCGCCCGGCCACGCCCTGTGGCTGACGCCCGGGGTTTGGCTCGGTTGGCCCGTGCTGATGACGCGGCTGGGGCAGCTGTTCACTCCGGCGCTCGCGTATCTCGTCGCCCGCGGCTTGGGCGCGCGACGTCCAGGGACCGTCTCGATCTGGGCCAGCGCTTCGCCGATGGTTGTCGCCATTGGAGTTACGCATCTCTCGCACACCAGCTCGCTGCCGCTGGCGCTCGCGGCTACCGCAGCGACGTTTGCAGGGCTCGAAGCAGCCGGAGGGGATCGGCCGCGCCGAGCCCTTCCGTTCGCAGCGCTCGCCGGACTGGCGTTGTCGGCCTGTGTGCTCGTGCGCCCGGGGACCGGGGTTGTGCTGGCCCTGTGGCTGGTGGCGATCTCGATTTCTCGGCGCGGCGTTCGTGCCGTTCCGTCGATCGGACTTGCGTTGCTCGCTTGCCTTCCGGCGATGGCCTTTTTCGCCGCCTTCAATCACGCGACCACCGGTTCATGGTTGGACACGGCCTACGCCCTGTACGCGCGGGAAGTTTCGCCCAACGATCGCTGGGGGCTGGTCAATTCGGCAACCGCCCTCCCAAACTCGCTTTACAACCTCACGCGTCTCGACGTCTGGTGGCTCGGCCTCGCACCCGGCTTGCTGTGGATGGCGATGGGGCTTTCCGGGCCCCTCAGGCAAGCGCTCGAACGCGCCGGACTGCCCCTGGGACTCATCGGGTTCTACGCGCTTCTCAAGTTCCACGGTGTGCCGTGGGCCGGCCCTTTGTACTGGGTCGAGAGCGTTGTGCCGCTTGCCTTGCTGGCGGTGGCCGGTGCCGAGGAGCTGGGCCGGCGGCAGGGGGGGCGCGGTGGAGAGGCGCTCATCCTGCGCGGGGTGAGCGCGGGGGGGCTGCTGGCGGGGACCCTGCTGGTGGCCACCCAGCTGCGCGCGGCCGAGCGGGAAGCCACGGCCAGGCGCGCGCCCTGGACGGCGCTCGAGCAGGCCACTTCCAGCGAGGAGCGCGCCATCGTGTTCGTGCGGCTGCCTCGCGAAATCGACCGGAGGCGTTTTCACCTGCCGCGGCCGATCGGCGAGCCGCGGCTTTGGGCGGCTCGCTCCTTGGGCGGAGACGATTTGGCGCTGGCCCGATCCTTGGGGGTGAGCCGGGCGTTCCGCTTCGATCCGTCTTCGGGATGGCTTTCCGAACTAGAACTTTCGGGCTCGACGCCCCGCCCGGGCGCTGGGGCCCTAGACTCCTCGCCCACGGGGCCGCCCGAGAGCGCCCCCGCCCGCGACGGAGATCGTTGATGGACTCGGCTTCAAACGACCGCTCAGGATTGGAATCGCCTCGCCGTGGCGGCCGGATGATCCTGGCTCTGTTCGGACTGACGCTGATCGCCTGGTTGGTTGCCGAGAGCCTGTGGGTGCGGCCCGACGGCATCGGAGCTTCCTGGCGCGAGGTCGACACCCAAGCGATCGCACGCAACTTTCATCGCGAGGGCATCCATCCACTGTATCCGCGCATCGATTGGCGCGGGGACGGACCTGGCTACGTCGAAACCGAATTGCCCCTGTACGCGGCCACGATCGCGGTGGGGATGCGCTTGGCCGGCGAGCATGAGTGGATCGGGCAGGCGCTCAGCCTCTTGTTCGGCGGCGGCTGCGGCCTGGCGTTCTTCCTTTTCGGGCGCCGCCGGTTCGGAGATTTCGCGGCATGGATCGGTGCCGGCGTTCTCTTGTCGTCGAGACTGTGGGTTGGCCTTTCGGTCAGCGTGATGCCGGATATGGCCAGCACGTTCTTCGTCGTGCTCGGCTTCTTCTGGTTCGTCCGCTACGCCGAGCGCGGCGGTACCGGTGCACTGGTGGCAGCCTCGCTCTCGACGGCGTTTGCGGCTCTTTTGAAGGCCTCCGCGCTCGCGCTTGGGGTTGTGCAATTCAGCGTGTTGCTGCTGGGGGGCCGTCAGCGACTGGTACGCAGTTCTCCTTGGCTGGCTTGGGGCTTCGTGTTGGCGGTGGCGGGATCTCACCTGTGGCATGCCAACGGCCTGTACCGCGACTACGGAAATACCTTCGGCGTGCTTTCCGGAGGAGACACCAAATTTCCGACTCTCGAATCGCTGCTCTCGCCGCGCATTCACCTGAATCTGGCCGTGCTGTGGCTCCGATTTGGCGCCGGGGCAACCGGCGCCCTTGCCCTGCTCGGGTTGGCCCTGGCCCGGCGCCTGGGGCCGGTGGAGATCGCCCTTGCGTTCGGCAATGTGGTAGGCCTTTACATCTCCCTGCGCTACAGCTCCGATCTGTGGGCTGGACCGCATTACCACGTACTAGGGGCTCTTTGCGGGGCCTACTGGACCGCCCGGGCGACCCAGGAGTTGCTGGGATCCTTCCCGGCTCTCGGACGGATCTCCACGCTGGCTTGGCCGGCGGTTCTCATCCTGGGACTCTTAGGGTCCCGTTTCGTGGTCTTCGGCGCCGAGGAACGGGCTCGGCGCATCGAGCTGCAAGGCTCACCGACGGTGGCCCTCGGTCGCGTCCTTGCGCCGCTCGTTCAGCCAACCGATCGGATTGTCGTGCGCTCTCCAAAACCGTCCATCCATCCAACCTGGAAACGACCCAACAATTTCGAGGAGCCGACCGTGTTCTACGCGGCTGGTGCGAAGGGCTTTTCGATTCCGGCGGACAGTCAGGAACCTGGAACCTTGAAAGACCTGGTGCGGCGTGGCGCTGACTTCTATGTGGAGTCCGGAGATCGAATCCCGGCTCCCGAGCTTTACCGTTGGCTCGGCGAGCATGCCGAACTCGTGACCGACGAGGCCTTCGGACGAATCTGGCGTTTGGCCGGGGTCGACTCGCCGGAAGATGATCGGGAGAGCGCCGAGGAATGAGCCAACGCCGCCCGACGCTCCAGACGCTGTTCCCGATCTTTTGTTCGAACAGCGCGATCCCGGCCTGCATCCTCTCGCTGTGCGACCGGTTTCAGGACGCACCGTTCGAGACCCTGTATTGGTCCCCGGCCGTTGCGCCGGAGGTGCACCGCCCGTATCACCGCACGCCGCTGCCGCACAACTTGGCTCGCGCCTGGTACCGCATTGGACTCCCCGAAACGGGTCTGCGGGCGATGCTCGAGCGCAAGCTGCTCAGCCAGATTCAGGAGGGTGACATCGCTTACCTGTGGCCGGCTTGTTCCATGGAGATCTTTCGTGAGATCCACGCTCGCGGGAACACGATCGTGTACGAGCGGGTGAACTCCCACCGTCGCAATTCCATGCGCGTGCTCGATGAGGCCTACCGCCGACTAGGCCTTCCGGCCGGTCATCGAATCACCGTGGCCGACGCGGACGAGGAATCTGAGAAGCTCGAGTTAGCCGACTACGCATTCAGTCCCAGTCCGTACGTGCGGAATTCTCTGATCGGAGCCGGTGTCCCCGCGAGCAAACTGCTCGACACCAGCTACGGCTGGGATCCAAAGCAGTTCCACGTCGCGCCAGATCCCCGCGGTGACAAGAAGGAACCCGTGTTCTTGTTCGTAGCCAACGGAACGGTTCGCAAGGGGCTCGGACAACTCTTGTCCTACTGGGCCGCAGCCGGCGTGCGCGGACGGTTGCGGATCGTCGGTCCCATCGAACGCAGCCTGGCGGACGCCTATGCGACCGAGCTGGCGCGGCCCGACGTGGAGCATCTTCCCTACCGGGCCCAGCTTGCCGACCTCTACCGGGACGCGGACGTCTTTGTGCTCGCTAGTTTTGAGGAGGGCAGCCCGCTGGTGACCTACCTCGCGCTCGCGGCTGGCTTGCCGTGCTTGGTCAGCACCGCGGCGGCCGGCGGCGTCGTGGAGGACGGCGTCCACGGTTGTGTGCGGGACCCTTACGACGAAATTGGATGGGTCACGGCGATGCGCCAACTGGCCGAGGACTCGGAATTGCGTGCACGCTTGGGGGAAGCCGCGCGCGAACAGAGCGCACGTTTTACTTGGGACCGCGTGGCCGAGCGCAGGCAGGCTCAATTCGAGAAGCTCTTCGGCTTTGACACCAAGCCTAGCCTCGAGCCCGCCCGAGTCTGACTTTCGAAGTGCCCTTTGCGGGGCGCTTGGCCGGACGCTTCGTAGGCGCGAACTTGGCGCGTTCTTCGGCCATGCGTTTCTTGGTCGCGGCGAACGAACAGATCGGGCATTCCGCTAGTTCATGACGCTGGGCCGGGCAGTGCTCACGACCGAAGAAAATGATCTGCAGGTGGAGGCGGTTCCAAGACTCGCGGGGGAACGCTGCTTTTAGGTCGATCTCGGTCCGCTCGACGGTCGTGCCGCGGGACAGGCCCCAGCGAGCCGCCAATCGATGGATGTGCGTATCGACCGGAAAGGCCGGTACACCGAAGGCTTGGGCCATGACGACGCTGGCTGTCTTATGACCGACGCCGGGCAGACGTTCGAGAGCTTCGAAGTCGTTGGGTACCTGGCCCTTGTGCTCCTCAAGCAGCATCTCGGACAGGCGGTGAATGGCCTTGGACTTTTGAGGCGAGAGCCCGCAAGGCCGAATGATCTCACGGATCTCCTCGGGTGTGAGCTTGACCATCTCCGCAGGTTCCGAGGCCCGCGCAAACAAGCTCGGCGTGATTTGGTTGACCTTCTTGTCGGTGCACTGGGCGGAGAGCAGCACCGCGATCAACAGGGTGTAGGAATCCGAGTGATCGAGCGGGACCGGGACCTCGGGGTACAGGTCCTCGAGGAGCGCTTGAATACGGCGTGCCTTGTCTTCGCGCTTCACGCCCCGGACTCCGGGGCGGGGATCGAGGGGGCGGGGATCGAGATGACTTCGCTCTCGAAGAATCCTCCGGTCCCGCGCGCCGGCGACGTTTGGGAGGCTCGTTCTGAATCGCGACCTCGGAGCGGAGGCGAGTCTTGGAGTCTGGAAAACAGCATGGCAAATAGAATATCGAAGCGCTGGGGGGCGAGACCAAGAAGGTCCGGGATGTAGACTTCGCCTTCCCTTCTTCCTGTCACTCCCAACCAGGTCTTCCCGTGACCGACTTCCGAGCTCGGGTCCGTGCGTTCCTCGCGGCCCCCGACTTCGTGGTTGCCGGAGCTTCGAGCAAACGCTCGAAGTTCGGAAACCGCGTATTGCGCTGCTATTTGACCCACGACCGGCCTGTTTTCGGCCTGAATCGCACCGGTGAGTCCGTGGAACGGGTGGCCTGCTTCCAGAGTTTGCACGAACTCCCGGACTCGGTTCGCTCGCTCTCCCTGGTGACTCCTCCCGCCGTGAGCGAATCCCTGATCGAAGCCTGTCCGAGCGCCGGCATCGAGCGAGTTTGGATGCAGCCTGGCGCGCAGTCCTCGCGGGCCATCGAACGCGCCGAAGCTTTGGGGCTCGAGCCGATCTACGGCGGGCCGTGTCTGTTGGTCGAGCTGGGCTGCTAGCGAGCCGGCTCGGTCAGGCGGCCCGCAAGCTGCCCCCATTGTTCGAGCAAAGTGGTGGCGTAGCTACCCGCAGGCAAGTCGAAGCGCAATTCGAGCAGCTGACCGCCGTGGTCGATCAGCTCGCGTGGCGCCATAGGCATTCCGACCGCGACCCTCAAGGCGCGGCGATCCCCGCGTTCCTTGCGCTCTGCGAACGTGTCTTCGGCGAGTCCAAAACTGCGCAGAACGTCTAGTTCTTGGCGCCGTGCTTCGTCCGCTGCGGGGAACAGCTTGCGGCCGAACAGCGGTAGCATCGGGACGATCTCGAAGCGCTCAGACGACCCGGCCTCCTGGTCGAGGCTCTCCACGCGGTAGGTTCCGCGCCCCTGGACTCTCCGGACCACATCGCCAACTTTCAGGCGGGCCGGTGAACCAGCTCGTCGATCGACGAGCTTCTCGAACAGAAGGGACTGGGCCGCGTGAACGTGCAGCTTGGCCCGTTCACGCGGAAGGGCCCGCAAGACGCGATCGGGTCGTTCGCCCTTGGAGAGGCGAGCGGCGAGGCGGCGTTCAGCGCCGTGGGAGGAGGGCCACAAATCGAGGGATGCCGCGCCGCCCTCGGCAGTGGCTGCGCCGCGGCCCTGGGCGGCTTCCCGCGCGGCCCGGACTCGATCGTTGTCGGTGTCGAGCGGCGAGCCGAGCAATCGCTCCAAGGCGATCTTTGCATTCCCTTGGAGGATCGCGAGTCCGGCCAGAGCGGTTCGGTCGCGAGGGCCAAGGCGCTGGGCCCCGAATCGATTCAGCAGGCCGGTCGCGACCAGTTGTTCGAAGGCCCGGGTCGCGCGGGGGCCGGCCTCTTGGATGAGGTGAAAGCCGGGAGCAGGTCGCAGGCGGAGTCGGAAGCGGTTGCCGCGCAGGGCGCCGGGCCGCAGCTTGGCCCCGTGGGGCTCGGCCAGCAAAACGCGGACTCGATCCAATTCAAGGCCCCGGGCTCGATCCGGGTCCACCCCGCGAACGGAAAGCCACTGGGTTGTCTCGGCCCGGGCATCTTTGAGCCCGGCCCGCCCGAATTCCCGGCGATCGACCCCGAATTCCCGGGCCAGGCGGGCGATCGCCCCGGGGGTGTCCAGCTCACGCTTTTCAACGAGCATCAGCACGTGCTCCCCCTCGCCGCTGGCTCGAACGCCTCCCAGCTCATCGACTCGAAAATCGGCCGGAGCCGTGCGAGACATCAGTCCGGTGTCCGCGACGGGCTCAGCTCGCGATCCAACCGCGCGCGCCGTTCGGTCCTCCTTCGGATTCGTCCTCGCCAGAAAATCGTTCAAAGGAGCATCCAGGGCGGGGTGGCTTGGGCTTTTGGGTGGGCCGTAGGTGGGACAGGAAGGCTAGGCTGGCCCCCTTGGGCGCTTCGTGGGACCCAGGCAGAACCCTATGCTGCACGTTGCGCAGACCTCGCGCGATCATGGCCGACCAAACGTTCGAATTGCGCACCCCGATGCCGGTTTCGGCCGAGGATCTTTTCCTCTGGCACGATCGACCCGGAGCTTTCGAGCGGCTTTGTCCGCCGTTTGACCCTGTCCGCCTGATCGAGCGCACGGGCGGGATTCGCGACGGCGACCGAGCCACGATCGAGATGCGAGCCCTGGGCAAGCGGATTCGGTGGGTGGCGGAGCACAGCGACTGGGCCTATGGGGAGCGGTTCACCGACACGCAAGTTCAGGGGCCGTTCAAATCTTGGATCCACGAGCACCTGTTCGAGCCGGAGGGTCGCGATAGCTCGACGATGTACGACCGCATCCGCTACCGCCTGCCGGCGGGGGCTATGGGGCGCCTGTTCGGGGGCGGAGTCGTTCGCAATAAGTTGACCCAGACGTTCGCCTGGCGTCACACCACGCTGGCCTGCGATCTCGAGCTGCACAAAATCTGCCAGCCGGGACTCGACGCTCAACAGATGGGGCGCCTCAAGGTGCTTGTCTCCGGAGCAAGCGGGATGATCGGCTCGGCCTTGTGCGCGCTGTTGCGAACGGCCGGGCATGAGGTGACCACGCTGGTGCGGCGCCCGGTGAATCGCAACGCGAGCGAGATTCGCTGGAGCGTCTCCAAGGGTGAGCTTGATCCCGCCAAGCTCGAGGGATTCGACGCGGTGGTTCACCTGGCCGGCGAGTCGGTGGCTTCCGGCCGTTGGAATGCCGCCAAGAAAGAAGCCATCCGTTCCAGCCGGGTCGAAGGGACACGTCTGCTGTGCGAAGCACTCGCTCGACTCAACCAGCGTCCGCGGGTCTACATCCAAGCTTCCGCGAGCGGTTTCTACGGGGACCGCGGTGACGAGAAGCTCGCCGAACGCGCCGCGCGCGGACAGGGTTTCCTGGCCGAAGTGACGAGCGATTGGGAAGAATCCTCGCGAGCGCTCCGGCAGAGCAGCGTGCGGACGGTCTTCCTGCGTTACGGCATGGTGCTCGATCCGCGCGCGGGCGCGCTGGCCAAGATGCTACCGGCTTTTCGAATGGGCGGAGGCGGCCCGGTTGGGTCCGGCAAGCAGTGGTGGAGTTGGATCACCCTGGACGACGCGATCGCCTCGATTCTCTACTCGATCTCTCAGGTCGAGTTGGCCGGAGCGGTCAATGCGACGGCGCCCGAGCCGGTGACGAGTCGGGAGTTTTCCAAGACCTTGGGGCGCGTTTTGAAACGCCCCGCGATCGTTCCCGCCCCGGCCCCAGCGCTGAAGCTGGCGTTCGGCGAAATGGCCGACGGACTGCTGCTCGCCAGCCAGCGGGTCCTACCAACTAAGTTGGAGGCAACCGGTTTCCCCTGGCGCGACACCGATCTTGAGTACGCGCTGCGGCGCTTGCTCGGGCGGCTGTAGATCGGGCTAGGCGCGAGCGCGACGGCGTTTGCGTTCACGCGGGCTCGATCTCGACCAGCGGTGTTCCCGACTCGACCTCGGCTCCATCGTCGACCAAAATCCGCACGACTTTGGCGCGCGTCGGCAGACCCCCGGTGGCCCGGTAGGGGACCGCGCTGAAGGTCTTCATGACTTCGATCAGCCCCAGGGCAGCGCCCTCCTCGATCGTGTCCCCGGCGGACACCAAAGCGGGCTCGCTGGGGGCCGGGCGATGCCAAAACCGTCCGGCGTAGGCGGCGTTGACGGTCATTCCGCCAGCCGCGCTATCCGCGGCTTGGGTGGTGACGGCGCCCAGGTCACCGTCCAACGTCGTGAGACGGTAGAGCACCGAGCGATAGTCGACGGGAGCTTGGATCAGGGCGGGCGGCGGGTTGGCCACGCGACCGAACGCCGTGCTCGGCGCGATCAGGCGCGCGCTGTGCGACAGGGTTCGCAGCGTGCCAAGGTCGGCGCCAGGCGAAATCAGCTGGTCTTTGGGCAGCGGGCGGGTGAACCAACCCACGCCGGGCGAGAGCAGGAGGAGCTCGTCGCCCTCCGGCTCGAGGATCAGCTCAAGGCTCGAGGTCGCAGCGTTCATCCGCGCTCCTGGGTGAGCGCATCAAGGTCGTGCAAGGACCAGATGCGCGGGTTCTTCGTGCGGCGATAGCCGGTGCCTTGCCAGGAGGCCTCGGCGAACAGCTCGAGCCACGATCGCAGCTCGCTGAACCGGATGATCTCGTCGGTGTCCATCTGGCTGGCCGACTTGTAGGGATCCATGTCGGCCTCAATCCGCGTTTCGGTCTCGCGCATGCCCTTCTCGATCGCGGCGCGTTCCTCCGGATCCTCAGAGAGGATCTCGAAGTCGTCGTCGAGCTTGGTGTTGAAAGCGGCGATCGCGAGGGTGCGGCCTTCCATGACGGACTGGCGTGTCAGAGTCGTCGAAAGTTGGACCACCGGCTCGTAGGGCAGGCCCGCCATCGCGTAATAGCCTGCGCCGCTGGCCTTGCGCAGGAGCACCGTAAACATCGGGACCGTATTGGTGCTGTTGGTGTAGATCAGACTCGAGCCGTAGCCGAGCAGGCCCTGGCGCTCGGCCTCGACTCCGATATCAAAGCCTGAGATGTCCTGGAGCCAGACGATCGGAATGCCGTCTTCGTTGCAGGCGCGGCTGAAGGCCGAAACCTTGGCGATGCCCTCGCGATAGAGAATGCCGGCGGGTTTCTTGCCGCCACGATTCGAGGCGTCGTCGATGAGTCCCTGGCGGTTGGCGACAAATCCGACGTACAGCCCGCTCACGCGCCCGACGCCCACGATCATCTCTTCGCCGCGATCCGGCAGGCACTCCCAGAACAAGCTCGAATCGACCAGGCGAGCCAGGATTTCCTCGATCGCGTAACTGCGCCGATGGTCGGCGGGGAATAGGCCGGTCAGCTCGGTGGGCGGGAAGTTGGGTTCTGCGGCGCCCTCGCCGTGGCGGTAGAAGTCGAGCGCCGTACTGGGCAATTTGGCGACCTCCGCTCGAATCACGGCGATGGCAGCCTCGTCATCCGGCACGCGAACGTCGGCGCAGCCCGACTGATGCACGTGAATCTCCGGACCTCCGATCGAGAGGCTCGAGAGCTTCTGGCTCTTCGCACCTTTGATCAAAGCTGCACCCGCGATGACCATGTAGGCCTGCTCGGTCATCACAACGCGGTCGGAAATGATCGGCATGTAGCCGCCGCCCGCGATGCAGTCGCCGAACACGCCGGCGATCTGGGCCACTCCGGCTTCGGCCAGTTCGGAGTTTTTCTTGAAGATGTGCCCCGCGCCGGTGAGGCCAGGGAACGAATTGGATTGTTCGGGCAGGTAGAGCCCCGAGCAATCGACCAGGTAGACCACCGGCAGACGCAGCCGCCGCGCCATCTCCTGCGCGCGCTCGATCTTCTCGGGCGTCTTGGGCCACCAGGATCCTGAAGCAACGGTGTTGTCGTTGGCGATCACCATGCACCAGCGGCCTTCGATCGCGGCGAAGGCAGTGACCACGCCGGCGGCCGGCGACGTCAACTTTCCGAATTTGCGGCCCCAGTTGACGAAGGTGCCAACCTCGAAGACGTCGGTGTCTTCGTCGACGAGCCGCTCAAGACGTTCGCGGGCGGTCAGCTTGCCTTTTTTATGAACGCGGGCAGCGTAGTCCTCACCCCAGCCAGCGCGAACCGTGCAACGCCGTTCGTCGAGCTTGCGGTTGCGCTCGACCGCATCGGCGTTTGCCTGGGTGAAGCTGGCGTCGTCGGTGGCCTTGGTGATCGGATTTCCGATCGGCCTCAGGGGAACTCGAGCCATAGGGGGGGGAGGCGTGCGGAGGGGGTCAGCTACGCGGCCAGCCGGGGAGGCTGCGCGTGTCGTAGTTCCCGGATCGGAATTCCTCGGAGTCGAGGACGGCCAGGTGCAGCGGAATGGTCGTGTGAACGCCCTCGCAGCGCGCTGCGGTCAGCGTGCGCTTCATCGTTTCGATGGCGGCGCTGCGGTCCTCGCCCCAGCAGATGATCTTGGCGATCAGCGAGTCGTAGTGCGGGCTGACCGACTCGCCGGCTTCCAGGTGCGTTTCGATGCGCACGCGGCCGGGCCCGAGATCGGCCGGGAACTCGAATGCGTCCAGCCGGCCGGGGCTCGGCTGAAAGTCCTGGGTCGGGTCTTCGGCGTTGATGCGGCACTCGATCGCGTGACCGGTCATCGGTATGTCCGATTGCTGGAGCGTGAGCGGCTGGTTCGCAGCGACGCGCAGCTGCCAGGCCGCGATATCGACGCCGGTGACTTCCTCGGTGACCGGATGCTCAACCTGCAGCCGGGTGTTCATCTCCATGAAGTAGATGCGGCCCGAATCGGGGTCGCGCAGGAACTCGATCGTGCCAGCCCCGCAGTAGCCGATCGCACGGGCCGCGGCGGCGGCGCGTTCGCCAAGTTCACTGCGAGCGGCCTGGTCGAGAGCGGGCGAGGGGGATTCCTCGATGAGCTTCTGGTGCTTGCGCTGGATCGAGCACTCGCGTTCGAACAGGTGCACGGCATTCCCGAAGTTGTCGCCGATCAGCTGCACTTCAATGTGCCGGCCGCCATCGAGGTACTTCTCGAGGTAGAGCGAACCGGAGCCGAAGGCCGACTCGGCCTCGGCGCGGGCTGAACGCCAGGCTTCCTCCAGTTCGGACTCGGCCGTGCAGCGACGCATGCCGCGCCCGCCGCCGCCGAAGTCGGCTTTCAAAAGCACCGGGTAGCCGCCCTCACGCGCGATTTCGCGAGCCTGTTCCAGGGATGCTAGGGACCCATCCGAGCCGGGCACCACATCCAAACCGGCTTCGCGCATGGCCTGCTTGGCGGGCGACTTGACGCCCATTCGCGCGATGACCTCGGGCGAGGGGCCGACGAAGGTGATGCCATGCTGGCGACACAGGGCCGCAAATCGAGGGTCCTCGGCCAGGAAGCCCCAACCCGGATGGAGCGCGCTGGAATGGGTTTGCAGGGCCGCTTGGACGAGCTTCTCACTGTCCAGATAACTCTGGCGGGCCGCTGCCGGTCCGAGGTGCACGACCTCGTCCATGGCGCGGGTCCAGCTCGCGCCACGATCGGCTTCGGAGGCGACGCCAACGGTCTGCACCCCGAGGGCGCGCGCGGCACGGGCGATACGGGCGGCGACTTCGCCGCGGTTCGCGATGAGGAGCTTTCCGAACATGGGGGGATCCGCAGAGCCTACCCGCCGGGGTCCAGGGGTACGCTCATTCGTCTGCCGTTCCCCGACGTTTCCATGAGCTTCCTGTCGACCTCCCTCGCTACTCGGCTGATTGGCCTTCCTCTCGCGCTCGGCTCGTTCCTGGCGGCGAGTTTCCAGCCGGCCCTGGGCCTGTCCCACCCCAATCGCCCCTCGACGTCCAGCCTCCAGGACCTGGAAGCCCGGCTGAGCGAGCTCGGCGCGCCCGATCTAGCCACCCGAGCGGCGGCAGAGCTGCGGCTCGCCCGCGAGCTCGGGGCGGCCGACGGCGGCCGCACCGCGCAGTTGCTCGCCAGAGCGGACCTGGAGACGCGGGCGCGGCTGATCGGGGCGGCCGGTCGATCCCGGTTCGGGCTCGATCTCGCCTTTGCTTGGTTGGCCGATCAGCTCCCGTCGCCGGATTCCCCCGCGCAAAGCCAGGCGGCTGCGCGGACCCGCGAGGCCGCCCGCGCGGTTTTTGATGCCCGGCTTGAGGCCTGGCTTCCAGGGCTCGACTCGCCCATGGAGGATGGCCAGCGCGTTCTGCGCGCCTTCGAACAACTGACCCGGGGCGAGCGCCTGCGGTTTTTCGAAGTGGACTTGGCCGATGGGCCGCGAGCGGCGGTTCAAGCGCTGCTGTTCGGGTCGAATTTCGAGTTCGGAGTCGTCTTGGACCCGCGCATCGATCGCGACCTGGTGCCGAGTTCGGGTCGCGGTGCGGTGCGGATTTCGGGGACCTACGACGACCTGCTCGAGGGCCTTGCGAAGCGCTATGGCCTCGAGCTGGATCTGGCGAGTGCGGATCCAGAGCGAGAGCTCGAACCGCGTCGACCCGTTTTTGTGCGCTTGACCGATCCGACCTTCGCCGGACAGGAGACCGCGCGCGAGGCGCTTTGGAGTTGGTTCCGCGCGTTGGCGGAGGGGGGGGCAACCGACCGCTTCGCCGCTGCGAATTCGCTGGCCTCCACCGGTTGGCCCGAAGTCATCGAGTGGCTCGCTCGCCTCGGTGAGCTGGAAGCAACCGATTCAGGTCGGGCGGCGCTGGAAGGTGCGCGGCTCGCCTGCGAACGCGGTCGCGTTCCTGTCGCGTGGGTTTCTCCCGAGGGCGTTTTGGAGCTGCTTTCGCGGGCGGACGACCTGGCCGAGAGCGGCGACCTAGAAGGGGCCGACGGTTGGCTGCGCGCATTGATGCGGTTTCCTCGCCGGGATGCCGCGGGCTCGGACCTGCTGCTGAGCTTGCTGCGAGGTGCCGACCCGGAGCGCCCCAACCGTTGTTCGACGCGACTGGCTGTGGCAGCTGAGTGGCGAGTTCACTCGGAGGCGCTCGAGGACTTGGCGGTTCGGCTGCTCGAAGACCCAGGGTCCCCCGGGATTCTGGCGCGGGCTGCACTCCGGGCGCGCGCCGCGAGCGCGTCAACCGGGGCCGAGCTACGTCCGGTCTTGCTCGCCGATCCGCTGCTGTTGCTCGCGGACCTCCGCCGCTCGGAGCCTGCCCTCTTGCGCGCGGCGCAGCTGCGAGCCGCGCGCGTCCTCTTCCCTCCGGGCTTTGTGCCGCCGAGCGGGTGGCCTGGTCCGGGCCGGGGCGCCTTCTTGCTGGCGATCGACGAGACCCAAGCCGGGACGGAGTTAGCCGCTGCAGCTGAAAATGAGTCGAGCTGGCTCGCCCTTGAGGAAACCCTGCGACGCGGGCTGGTCGCTCGCCGCCTGGGTGGAGAGCTGCAGGCCGTTCGGACGCTCTTCGAGCGAGCGAGCGCCGCTTCGGCCGGGGGGGAAGGTCGCGAGCGTTTGGACCTGCTGGCCCTCGCGGTTGGCGCTGCTTCTCCGGTCACAGCCGGTCGCTTGGCTCCCGACCTCCTGAACGATCCGGAGTCTCCGCCCCATCTGCTGGCTGCTCTGGTCGGGTACCAGGCGCATGCGAACAACGCCCAGGCCCAGCTGCTCGGCCGGTGGATGGCGGTCTTATCGGACGAACGCGAGGGGGCGCCAGCAACAGGTCGGTCGGAGCTCGTCACGGCCCTGGCGGACGCTTATCGGCTCTACCTGGCCCAGGGCGACGACCGGGCCGCTATCGACCTGCGGCGCGGGATTCTGATCGGTCTGAGTCAGGGGCCGGCACCCGGCTGGGCCGACCCCATCCTCTCGGGTTTCTGGCCGCTCCCGGCCGGACTTGAGGCCCAGGATCCCTGGCCCGCGTTCCCTCGATCGGACCCGGCAGCACAAGTTGTTCCTGGAACCAATCGTTAGAGCTCCCCGTCAGCCGATAGGCCCCCCGGAGGCTCCCGATTGTGTCTATGCTCGGGAGTTGTCCTCCCGATCGAGGACCTTCCGACTTACGACCCCCCCAAAAGGGAGCCCGCCGGGCCCCGACCGACTTCGATGGGAATCCTGCGCCACACCCCGAAGAGCCAAGATCCGCTCGAGCCGCCCGATCCGGACGAGGCGCTTGACGCGCGGATGGATCGCGAGGAGATCATCGTCCGCGCCAAGCCGGGTTCGACTCTGGCCGAGCAGTACCGGCGTCTGTGGAGCTCGATTGAGGCCCTGAACCCCGACGGGGCCCCGCGCACGGTCATGCTGACCAGCGCCGTGATGGGGGAGGGCAAAACGGTCTCGCTGATCAACTTGGCATTCGCGTTTTGCGAGCGGCCCCACAGCCGGGTCATCGCGATTGACGCGGACATGCGCCAGCCGGCGCTCGAGAACTACTTGGGCCTCCCGCGCCGCCAAGGCTTCGCCGAGGTGCTCTCCGGCAAGCTCGGGCTCGATCGCGCCATTCGCCGCACCGCCGAGCCTGGCCTGGATATCTTGGGGGCCGGCGAAGCGCCGAGCAACCCGACCAAGATCATTCGCATCGACCGACTCAAGACGCTGTGGCACAACCTGAAGCAGCGCTACGACTACGTGTTGATCGATGCGCCGCCCGCACACCTCCTGACCGAGCCGCACCTGATCGGGGCCTCGGCGGATGGCATTGTTTTGTGCGTGCGCCTGGGAGCGACGCCGCGTCACCTGGTGGAAGAGACCAGTGGTCAGCTCGAGGCGATGGGAGGCAATTTGCTAGGCGTCTGCCTGCTCGGCGCGGAATCGGAGCACGAGCAGTACGCGAAGCACTGACCAGGGCGAGCGAGGGATCCCCGCCGGGGGAGCGCCGGATCGGCGGGTGACGATCTTGAATCGCTGAATCCCCGGACCCCGGACCGGGCCTGGCGTGTTGAGGGGTTGTGATCGTTGCAGCTTCTTCGGAACTTTTGTGAGCTCTCGAATTGTCGAACTTCGAGTTCATTCGGGACGGAACGGCGCCGAGGCAGACTGCCAGAATTCGGTGAAACCAAGGAAACTGGGTCGGCTAGGTCTCGTGTCGCGTTTGGACAGGGACGATTGCGGATCCAACCCAGAGCCCGTTGCCTGTTCGAGGCGCGTCTTCGCATCTCGCGCTCTCTCCTTGCTCTGCACTTACATGTTTGAATGCCCCTCTCGCGCCTTGGCCGGCTTGCTGTTTCTTTCAGGGATGGCCTACTCCTACTCCCAGTCCGATTTCGAGTGGCTGGACTTGATTCCAGGGACAGTCCAGCTGGACCCCTTCGAACTTAGCCAAGCGCCCCAAAGCTTCGTCGACCTGGACCTATTCACCTGGTGCCGGCTAGGCGACCGCGTGTATCGCAGCGATGGAACGCTGGACGGAACCACACGCACCAACGTACCCGCCGAGCTGTTCGACGACTTGGACGAACCGGAAGCCAGCCTGGTTCGGCCGGCCGCTTCGCGGGTCCTCGAATTGACCGATGGTCGACTGCTCTACTCGAAGCCGGCTTCCTCCGGAGACTCCCAGCTCGCGGTGAGTGACGGTTCTTTGTTCGGCGGCGAAATTCTGCCGGAGGTCGACGTGCTGAGCGGCAGCCTCGGACCGGCGTTTGCAAACTTCCAAGGGGAGGCTTGGTTTTTGGCCCCTTCGGGTTTGTGGCGGACGGACGGAACGCTAGCCGGGACCCTCGAGGAGGTTCAGGTTTCCAACGCCTACAGCCGGGCCGCGATCGCGTCATCGACCGATCGATTGTTCGTGTGGGGGCAGACGCCCTCCGGAATCGACCTCTTGGTCAGCGATGGAACGGAAGCTGGAACTTCGGTGCTGACCTCCCTATTCGGGTCCCTCAACTCGGAGGACCTCGCTGCTGTTCAGGCGGGAGAAGTTGGCGGCCGGATGGTCTTCACCATCACCGGCTACAACGTCATTTCAGGACTCTGGTCTTCGGATGGAACGCTCGCTGGGACGCAGCAGTTGCTCACGACCTCAGGGGGAGAGGCCGCAGGGATGTCCTTTTCTTCCGATCGCGCATTTCTCTCTGGATTCGAGATTGGACTTGGTGGGCCGCAGCTTGCGAGCACGGACGGAACGCTGGCTGGAACGCACCAGACCCCGGTGCTGGGATTACCTCGACAGGGGACCGTGGTTGGAGATCGTCTGCTCTACCCGGATCCTCTTGGGCTCGGTAGCTGGGACGGAATCGCCAATTCGACCACGCTGATTTCATCGCTCAGCGTTCAGTCGCCCAGTCCCTTTGAGCTTGGCCTTCGCGAGCGCGACGGAGTGGGGTATTTCCAGACGCCCTCGGGAGGGCAGAGCCTTCTGGCACAAACGGACGGATCCGTTGCGGGGACCAGTCTGCTTCCGATTGTCCCAACCCTTTTTCAGGAGTCTGGCTCCTTCGGTGTGACTCCACAGGGGCCCGTGCGCGGATTTCTCGAGCCCGTGATCGCCGATCCCTTGTCCCCGTGGGACCTGATTCGCTTGGACGTTGCGACGCAGGTTTGGGAGCCGATCGCGACAATCGCCGTTCCCATGGCGCTTGGAGGCAACCTGTTTGAGGCGGCTCGAATTCAGGATCGAGCGTTCCTGTCCGTAGAGCCGAACGCTCCCGATGCCTTTTGGTTTTCCAGCGACGGGACTCCCGCCGGGACTGAGTTGCTCGAGGAATTCGAGACCATCGGACTCGGGTTCTTAGGCGGGTTCCAGTTCCCGGATCTTCTGTACGCGGAGGACTTTCTGGACTTTGGCGAGGGGGCTGCCTACATCGCCGACCAGGGGGTCTTCGTGTTGGATGTGTCCAGCGGGGAGAGCCAGGAGCTCGGAGTGGTGAATCCCACTTTTCTTGGACGGATAGGAGGCAAGCTGCTGATCGGCGACGTTCCCCCTCCCCCCCTCGGGACGATCCAAGGGGGTCGTCTATGGGTTTCGGACGGGACTCCCGAGGGAACTCAGCCGCTGCTTCCGGTCGGTTCGCCGGCGCCGGTCTCCGCATTCGTTCCCTTTGGAAACGAACTAGCCTTCGCGGGGTTCTCACAGGGGTTCGCGACCGAGCTGTGGTTTACGGACGGAACGGAACTCGGCACACGTCAGATCGACGTTGTACCCGGCCCCGGTGGGTCCCAGGTTGCGAACCTGACCCGCGCCGGGGATCGTCTGTTCTTTGGGGGGGCGGACTTCGCGGCTTCGGGGAGCCTCCTCTACAAGTTCAGGATCTATGTTTCCGACGGAACGGTCGCCGGGACGCAGCAGGTCAGCGCCAATACGTTCCCTGGGATTCCGGGGGTGCGACCCGGATCGATCGAAGCGGTGGGGGACCGGGTGGTCTTTGCGGTAGAGGGCGACGATGGCGAAGAAGAGGACCTGTGGGTGACCGACGGGTCAACTCAGGGAACGGTTCGCCTGGTCGATCTCAACGCAGCTGGAGGCGGGCTGACCTTGGCCAGCGCCGGCGATCGTGTGATCTTCAGCCGCCGGATTCTGGGGACGGATCAATTCCAGATTTGGAGCACCGACGGAACGCCGGGGGGAACCAACCTGGTGGCGACGGTGCAATCGACGCTGAACTCGAACGCAGCCGGAGGAATTCGGATGACCGCGTTGGATCTACAGGGTCGAGTGCTCTTCTCCGCCGTCGACGAAGCAGGCCTCGAGCCCTGGGTGACCGACGGGACCGCGTCCGGCACCCGGCGCCTGGCTGACCTCGAGCCGGGTCAAGAGTCTTCGCTTCTGAGCCCCCAGGGTCTGAACGCCGTTCGCGTCGGTTCTCGGATTCTGATCGAGGCCCAGTCCGCGGAGTTCGGGGCGGAAGTGGCCTCCCTGCCGCTCTCTTCTGTGGGCGGCTTTGCCGTTCGCGAACTGGGCGAAGGCTGCGGGGCGACCTTGGGCGAGCCGCGGCTCTCGGCGGGCGGCGCCGGTACCACCGGTGGGTTGTTCGAGCTGGAGATTGAGAACGCCTTCCCCGGGGGCTTCGCGGCGGTGTTCCTGGGCCTTGAATACCGCCTACCCTTGGGGGCGGGCATTTGCTCCGCGCTGATCGGCGACCCCATCCCGATCGCCCTTGGACCGGTGGACTCAAGCGGGCTTGCCCAGTTTGGCCTGCCGATCGGCGGGCAGCCGGCTCTGGTGGATCAGGTGATCTACTTCCAAGGTCTCGCGGTCGAGTTGAACGGCCCGTTCGGCGGTTTCGCGACACTCACGCGCGCTCTGGAACTTGCGATCGGCGAGTAGCGATCAGGGTGAGACTTGAAAGCCCGGAAGGGAGCCTAACGACTCCCTTCCGGGCTTTTTCGTGGCCGAGTCCGCCGTCAGTTTCCGGTCACCTAGCGGCGCAGCTCGGCGGCGGGCACGAGTTTGACCTTGGGCTTGGCGGCTTCGGTCGCGACGTCCTCGAGGAGGACCTCGACGGCTTTCGCGAGTTGCCGGTCGTCGCCATCGGGCTCGTTCCACAGGGCGAGGTCGGGCAGGCAGCCGTTGAGCTCCATGTCCGAGCCATCGCCGGCCAAGTACCAACCGCGCGTGGGCATTCGGATCGAGCTTCCGTCGACCAAGTTGGCGCTGCCGGTCGAGATCACGCCCCCGGCCGTGCGCATACCGACCAGCTTGCCGCGACCGATGTGCTTCACCGCGTGACTCACGATCTCGGCGTTGGAGAACGAGTGCTCGTTGCACATGAGGACGATCGGCTTGTCCCAGGACGCGTAGATCTTGCGGTCTTGGGGATAGCCTTCCCCGCTGCCGCGGGAACGTGTGATCGCGTGCATCGGCTGGGTGAGCGCGGTGAGCACGTGGTCGGCTGTACTGCCTCCGCCGTTGAACCGAACGTCTAGGATCAGGCCGTCCTTACCGACGCCGGCGTGGTACAGGTCTTCTTCCATCTGGCGGAAGCTTGCGAAGTTCATACCGCGAATGTGGAGGTAGCCGAGCTGTCCGCCGGAGAGCTCCTCGACCTGGGCGCGGGCGTCCTCGACCCATTCGTCGTACAGCAAGCCGGCCACGCTCGGAGTGGGCCGGACCGTGACCTCGCGCTCTTCCCCGTTCGTTCCGCGAACGCGCAGGTTCACGTCCCGGATCCTCTGCAGGGTCATGACGGTGTACAGATCGATGTCTGGGCCCACGGGTTGTCCGTCGAAGCTCAGCAGCGTTTCACCTGCCTCGACGAAGGAGCGCTCTCGGTCGCAGGGGCTTCCGGGGATGACCGATTCGACCAGCAGGCCGGGTCCTGGGCTGCTTGGGTCGAAGCGCAGGCCCAGGTGAACCGTCGTGGGCGACCACTCATTTTGGGCGTCGAACTGGGGCAGCGGATCGCTGCCCGGGCGATGACCCATGTGGGAGGCGTTGAGCTCGCCCAGCATCAAATTGCAGAGTTCGCTGAACTCCTCGGCCCCCAGGGCCTGGGCCGCCACATCCCGATACTTGACGCGAATCTGCTCCCAGTCGCGGTTGTTGAACGCCTCGTCGTAGAAGCGGTCACGCATGTTGCGCCAAGCCTGATCGAAAGCGATCTGCCGGATAGCACGCCAATCGCGGACGAGGCGTACGTTGAACTCGAAGCGTTTGGTGTCGCCCTTGGAGCTCATCGAGGCCGGGACCCCGCCGGTGTGACCGACGAACTCTTTTGAGCCACTCAGCCAGCGGTTGGCGGACAGGGGCGCCTCGGTGAGGCGTTCCGGCCTCTGCGGACGGGGAAAGTCGACGGTGTAGAACCCGCGCTTTGCGTCGACCGTGGCCGAGAACCCAAGGCGCGAACCGTCGCCGAACCAGATCAGGCTCGACTCAAAACTGTCCGAGTTGCGGATGCGTCCGATGCGGTCGGTGAGTCCGTCGAAGTCAATCTGAACGAGGTCTTCTTCGGGCTCCTCCTTCGACTCGGTCTGCTCGGTGTCGTCCGCTTCTTCCGTGGCGGCTTGGCTCTCCGCTTCCGGCACAGGCTTTTCCTTGGTCTCCTTGTTCCCCTTGCCTCCGGACTTGCCGCCCTTCGACTTCTTGTCCTTCATCGCCTCGAGCGCCTGCTCGAGGAGTTCATCGCGCTCGGTGGCCTCGTCGGTGGCCTTGGCGAGCTCGACGTAGTAGATGTCGGCTTCCTCCCCGTCGCGGCGGCCGACCCAGGCGAGCCACTTGCCGTCGCCGGACCAGCGCGGGCCGCTGTCCCGGTCGGGGTGGCGAGAGATGTTGAACGCCTCGCGCGTGCCGTCCAGCGGGACGACATAGACGTCGCTGTTGTAATTGTCGTCTTGAGTCGCGAAGGCGATCCAATGACCGTCCGGCGACCAGTCGAAATCCGGCTGGGACCACAGGTCCGCCACCAGGCGATGGTCGCTACCGTCCGCGTCCATCGCGAACAGGTCGGTGCCCTTGGTGAACGCGAGATGCGAGCCCGTCGGGCTGCTCTTCAATTGTCCCTCAGCTTCCGGATCGTTGGTGACCTGACGCAACGCGAACTCTTCAGCGAGCCACCAAATGCCGTCTTCGCGGTCGTTCGTGGCTTCCCAGATGTCGACCTCCCCGCCGGCGT
Organism: uncultured Planctomycetaceae bacterium; assembly: GCA_964619265.1. Classification (GTDB taxonomy): domain Bacteria; phylum Planctomycetota; class UBA1135; order UBA1135; genus CAZUCE01. The sequence continues at coordinate 30,192 of CAZUCE010000021.1, read as the reverse complement.
CGCTCACGAAGAACAGGCGCGTATCGTCGTCGCTGAAGACCAGGCTAGTCTCCACATGGGCGTCGTGGGTGACCCGGACCGGCTCTTTGAGGATGCGGTCCATGATCCACACGTCGCTGCCCGCGACGAACGCGAGCTGCTTGCCATCGGAGGTAAACGCCACTGCGCTCGCCCGGTCTTCCGTCGCGCGCTCGAGCGGGCTGCAGTTGCCATCACCCAGGGCGAACAACTCGATCGGAGCGGTCTTCCCCGAGTCCGTATCCAGGCGCAGCAAGTCGAATCGACGGCGAACCAGCATGGTCTTTCCATCCGCGGAGAGCGAAGGGAAGGCCACGCCATCGTCGCTGCCGTCCAGGGAGCCCACGTCGCTGACCTGTTCGACCTCGCCGGAAGCGAGATCCATGCGGTAGACATTGAACACGCCGTCTGGATCGCTGAGAAAGTACACCTGCTCGCCGCTTGGATCGAACATGGGGCTCATGGCCGCGATGTTCTGAAAATTCTCGCGATCCTCGTCGAGGCGCCCCAGCTCCGGTTGCTCGCCGGCCAGGTCAGCCAACCAAAGCTGCGCGGCCTGCGGGCCCTGGTATCCCTTGCGGTTCCAAGCGGAGCGACCCCGTTCGAAGACCACCCGGCTTCCGTCCGAGCTCAAGGCGCCGTCTCGCACGCCGGCGTCGAACAGCATGCGCCGGGGCTGCTCGCCCGCGAGGTCGAGCAGGAAGATCCGGTCGCGTTCGGAGTAGTGCCAGCCGCGATCGGTGGACTGCCGCAGAACCAGGCTGTTCCCGTCCGCCGTGACGTGCAGCAGCGACTTGGCGCTCGAATCGAAGGTGATTTGCGTCGCCGGGCCGCCCGCAAGCCCGATCGAGAAGATCTGATTCCCTCCGTCCCGGTTGCTGCGGAAGTAAAGGAGCTCGCCGCTGGGGTGGAACTGGGGTTGACTGTCGTTCGAGGGGTGTACCGTGAGGCGCGTCGCGTCGCCGCCCTCGATGGGTGCGGTCCACAGGTCGCCCTGCCAGGCGAACGCAAGGCTCTTCCCATCCGGCGAAAGGGCCGGGTCGCGGGGCAGCCGAATCGCGGTTCGATCCGCTTGTTGGGCGAAGGCGACCGGGGAAAGACTCTGGGCTTGCGTCGCCGCAAGAACCAAGACACCGAGGACAGAAGGGATGCGCATGTGGTGGTGGGGGGAAACCGGGGAGGGCGAACCGGACGAGTCGGAACTCTCAAACATGACTCATCGGCCAGATCTCCGCCAGGCTGGAAATCGCAGCAAGGAGCCTTGGGCTTGCCCTCGAAGGGAACCGGTCCTTGGGTTCGGGCCGGGCAGAAAGACGCCGACTACGCCGGTGGATTCGGCCCGGGACCGGCGGATTCAGGATTCGCCGGGCAGGAGGCTCCAGATCCCGGCCTCCGATCGCTCCACGCGATCCCAAAATCCGTGGGCCTTGAGCAGGCAGCGGAGAATGCGACGCTCGTCCTCGGGGTCGAGGTTTGCGGCGGTCACGTCCAGGATTTCGTAGAGCCGCTGGGGATTCACGGTGCCTTGGAACCGGGCGTCCTGCCGGGATCCCAGGAACCGAACCGTGCCGCCCTCGGAGAGCCAGAACACAGGGCCAGCAGGGGAGAGATCCTCCTCGGGAATGCCGTTCCGAACGAGCGGATGGCCAGCTTGTCCGAAAAGACAACTCGCTAGCCCAAGGACATGATCCGAAGTCCACGACTCGCTGGCCTCCAGCTCCAGTTGGAGAATCAAGGTCATGAAGTCGGCCTCCAAGACGGCTCGGATATCCAGTTTTCCTGTCGGATCCTCAAGGTCAAACAACCGCAGCAGTTGTTCAGGGGTAGGGTCGATGGGAATCGGCAGACCGCCCGGATCGAACTTGCCAATCCAGCCATTCCCTTGAAGAACTTCTTCGGCGCTCAAGGACAGCCCGGCCGCCAGGGCCACGTCGGGGTCCAGGTGCTGGTGCAGCCCGACCAGGGTTCGCAGAGCTTCGGGGCTCGGGGTTTTGGATTGGGCCAGTTCCACGAGTTGCGCAGATCCGTCGTTCAGAACACGGGTCAAGCGTTGCTCGACGGGTGGCGTGCCAGGCACCAAACCGGTCACGAATCGAATCTCCGGAACCTCCGTAGAAAAGGACAGTTGGCTGAGCAGGATGTGTCCTCTGAGCGCGGCGGGAGCAAACCTCCCGGAGGAATCCAGTTCGGGGATGAAGAGCCTGAAATTCTCCTTTTCTTCTAGCCGCCTCAAACGCTTCCAATCCGCCGGTTGCAGCAGAAAGTCCTCGGGGTGAACGATCGCGAGCACGGGTACTTCGCATGACTCGATCGCCTCGAGGGTGTTCGCAGCCGAGAACCGCTTCAGGTGCGGGCTCGCCAAAATCACAGGAAGATCCCAAAAGTGTGCGCAGCCAAACCGGGTGGCTACGCTCGCGCTTTCCACCGGTGCGATCAACACGGCACCGGCCGGGCGGGCTCCCTCCTGGAGCAGCAAAGACACAGCCACCGTTCCGAGCGAGCAGCCTCGTAGGAGAAGCCTGGAGGGGTCCCCGTCGACGAGCTGCAAGGCGCTGCGGTAAATCGCGCGGACGTCTTCGTCGAAACGGCTCGGGGAGAGCGAGCCGCCGGAGAGCCCGACTCCCGAATAATCGATCGCCAAAGAAGCGAAGCCCAGCTCGGCGTACTGCGCGTACTGCTCGCGTGAGGCCAAGGAGGAAGTGACCGAATTCCCGGCCTCAGCGAAGTGAACGACCAAGCCTCTCCCGTCCGATGGAACCAAAAGACCGCGAAGCACCGTTCCATTTTCAGCCTCACACTCGAAGATCTCCGTGCCTTGGGGATAGGTCGAATTTTCGAGCGACCACTGCGTGTTGTGGGCCTCCATCACCACGGGAGGGACGAGCCACCCTCCAAGAGCCGCGGAAAGGAGCGTTGCCAAGCCCCAGAATAGGGCGAGAGCGCCCAGGATTCTGGCGATGCGCTTCATCGCTCAGCGGCCTCGGCGGGCTAGTCGGAACAGCATGGGCTGGTTCTTGCGCTCCCAGGCCAGCGCGGGTTCGGTCCCCGAGTAGGCCCGTTCAGCTTCGCGAAACTTCGGGCCGTGGTGACGCGTGCGGCCGGCGGAGTCGGATTCGGCCGGAAGGGCGGCGTGCAGAAGTTCGTGGTAGAGCAGGAATCGCACAAAGTCAGCCGGCACGAGTTCGTGATCCACCAGCGGATGGATCCGGACCCACTGGCGTTCTGAGTCGTAGCTCCCGAGCAGCAAGCGGCGGCGCGGCTTCCGTGAGGAGAACCGTCCGAAGGAGATGACCGGGACCGGATCGAGTCGGTGGACGGGCGCCGCGGACGGTTCGGCGAGCAGCTCGCGGTGGAGGGCGAGCAGGTCGTGGTGTTGGCCACGCGTAACGCGCTGGCGAGGCGGCTCCCGTTTGCCGAGGGCGAGGACGCTCTTTTCCAGGTAGGCGTCGAGCCGCGCCGAGGCCGCGCGTGCGCGGCGACCGCTGCGCAGCCAAGCGGCGAGATCGTGGACGGCTTCGGGCGGGGCTTCGCGGAAGAACTGATGAAGACGGACCCGGCGTGAGCCGTCCGCCTCCCGGGTGGCCTGAACCGGGTAGCTGCGGGCTCTGCCAAAGACCACGTCGATCGGCTGCCCAACTTGGGCGGCGAGTGCCGATCCCAGGGTCTGCTCATTCCAGACGGGAAGAGCAGGGACCCCCTCGAGCGCAGGCGGCGCGGCGGCTGGGATGGACTCGGAATCCGGCTGCTTGGAGGTGCCTCGGGTTTCCGCGTAGGCGAACAGCGGCCCTGCCGGGTGCTGAGGGGGAGGTTCGGGGGCGGATTCCACGACAGGGGACAGCCTAGGCCCGACAACTCCCCAGTTCCCGCCTTAGGCTTCAGAGAGGACTTTTCGGAACCTCACCCCCCCTCTCTATGACGTTCTCCCGCACCGCTCTCCTCGCTGTTGGCCCGCTGCTTTTCGCCGCGCCGGCGTTCTCCCAGGCCTCGCTAACCCGAACGGATGGCGCCATCGGTTCCAGCATCGATTACGCGCTGACCGGACCGGCCGGCGACCTCTACTACCTGTTGCCCTCGCTGACGTCTGGGCCGACGCCGCTGGCGTTGGTCGACCCGGCCGATCCGCGCGTCCTGGAAGTCGGACTCGACCTGCTCTCTTTGGCGGAGGTCGGGTTCTTCGATGGCACGGGCAACGGTTCGGTGAGCTACCCGCTGCCGAACAACCCAGCCTTCCAGGGTCTCGATTGGTACGCCCAGGCCGTGACCCTCTCGATCACCACCTTGGTCCTCGGGCCGATCACGGGTCCGACCGCCTTCGCGATCGCGGGCCAACAGACCACCGCCGCCACGGTGGGGGACACCGGCATCTTGGTCGCAGGTCATAGCTTGGTCGAGCTACCGGACGGGACGGTGGTTCTGGCCGGTGGAGGGGCGACCGATCCGGCGGGCAATCCCATCGTCGCGGTCGATCTGCGCCGCTTCGACCCGCAGACCCAGAGCTTCTCGGTCATCCCCGGAGCCCAGTTGTCCCACGAGCGCGGAGCCGCAACCGCGACCGGGCTGCTTGACGGCCGCGTGCTTTACCTGGGTGGATCGGACGGGTCCGGCGCGGCGCGCGACACCGGCGACCTGTTCGACCCGGTGGCTGGCACAGTCACGGCGACCGCTTCCATGAGCGTGCCGCGCGTGGGGCACACCGCGACGCTGCTCGCGGACGGGCGCGTCTTCGTTGCGGGCGGCATCACCTTCATCGACCCGAACGATCCGATCGCTTCGATCAACTCCGTGACGCCCCGGACGGAAATCTACAACCCGAGCACGAACAGTTGGAGCAACGGCCCGAACCTCCCGGATCCACGGGCGGGGCACGCGGCGAGTCGTTTGAACGACGGTCGCGTCCTGGTGACCGGCGGCGTCGAGGTTCCCAGTGTTTTCGGCCTGCCGTTCCCAGCCTTTTCGAACGACTGCCAGCTATACAACCCGGCGAACAACTCGCTTTCGGGTACCGGTGATTTCGGCGGCGATCGCAGCCTTCACAGCCAAATCACCCTGGCCGACGGACGTGTGCTCGTGGCCGGGGGGGCCGACGGCAACCTGCTGACCCAGAACTTCTCGCCCCTTGAGAGTTGCTGGACGTTCAGCGCCACGGCCGGTGGCTGGACCCAGGTTGCGGACCTAGACACCGCGCGGGCCTTCGCCAACCTCCACGAATTGCCGAGCGGCGAGGTGCTGGCGATCGGCGGCTTCACGACCGTCGACGTGATCGCGGTGACCGGTACGCCGGCCACCGGGATCGAGCGCGCCGGCGGGACGCTGGCTTCGTGGACGACTTCGACGAGTCTTTTGGCCAACCGCGGCGCAGCGGTCAGCCTGCCGGTTGAGAACGCAGATCGCGTGCTGATCACGGGTGCGCCGGTCGACGGGAGCGGGCAGCCCGTTCTCGACGACAGTGCCGAGACCTACGTCCCCTAGGACGGGCGGCCGTGTGTCAATGGGCTGACTGCAGCCGCAGCAGCGTTTCGCTGGTTTGGCCCGGCTCGACCTCGAGCTGGGCCTCGGCGGGCAGCCCGAGGTCGGACCAACCGCTGGGAGCCGAGGCGGTGAACTTCAGGCGTCCGGTGGGTGCGAAGTTGAGGCGGAAGCGTCCTTCTTGGTCGGTGTGCACAAGAATGGCACCGAGGTGCTCGCCGAGGACGGCACCGCTGACCGAGGCGCCCGGAAGCGGCCGGTCGTAGGCATCCCGGACTTGGCCTTGGACACGGCCAAACGGGCGGAGCCGGAGGACTCCCAGGTCGGTGGTCTGGCGATCGCGCACCAGCACGTTTTGAATCGAGAGGCCGAGCCGCAGGAGTTCGGGGGCCGGACGGACGCTGACTTTGCCTGCGTTCAAGTCTTCGGCGCGCAAGCGCCCGGCGCTGCCGGTGACGAACGATCGGCCGGCGAGGTCGAAGCCAGCTCCGGAAACCGGTCTGCCGTTCGCATCGAGGAGCACCAGCTCGAGCGCGGCGAATCCGGGGGAGGTCTCTGCCTCGAGCTCGGAGTCGATCCAAGCGGCCGCCTCGGCCAGGGTGCGCGGCAGAGCAGCGGGGGGCCGGTTCTCGCCGGTGTCCTGTTCGGTCAGGACGAGTTGAACCTCGCCATCCGCCGCCGGCCGCGCCCGGCCAGACCGGCGGGACGTCCGCGAGAGATCGTAGGGGAAATGGCGGGGCGCGGCGGAAGCGCTTCGCGCCACGAACAACTCGACGGATCCGGTGAGCACGCGACCCAGATCGAAGCGACCCTCGGCGCCGGTGGCAACCACCGGCGAGAGGTTGCTTGACGACCCGCTTCGGGAAAGCGCCCAGACCGAAGCGCCGGAAACCGGGCTGCTGCCATCTGAGTCCAGCACTTGGCCGAACAGCGGGACACCGCGTTCGAGACGAACGATCCCCAGCCGGCGCCGCTCTCCGGCCGGGAGGTCGAGGGGAGCGATCTGGACCGAAACGTGGCTTGGATGCCGAATTTCGAGGCGCAGCTCCTTCGCGTCTTCGGGGACCTCCATGCGGAACTTCCCGGCCCCGTCGGGTGGGCCCGCGAACTGGCTCTCAGCCGGGCCCGCCGCCGAGGTTCCGTGCAGCCAGAGCTCGACCCGCGCTAGGTCGGCTGGGGTCTCGGCGGTCCCAGCCTCAAGTTGGATGCGGCCCTCCAGGGAGCGAGAGGTGGCCGGGAGCTCCGGTAGGACCTCGGGGGCCGCGGAGCGGGAACTGCCCGAGGTTCGCTCGCGCGTGGAGCCAAGCGCCTCGGGTGTCGCGGGGGCTCTGCGCGCCTTGGACGGAGTGGGATCAGATCCCGGAACGACTCCCCTTGGATCCGGCGCCGCGGACAGCGGCGCGCGGTCCAGATCGGGCCCCGAGGACCCGCCGACAAGGAACAACCAGGCCAGAGCGCCCAGCGCGCCAAGCGCGAGCGCGGCGAGCACGAGTCGGTTGCCCACAGGCCTCGTGCAACCCGGCTATTCGCCCAGGTGCAAGTCTTGGTTGACGGTCGTTCCGTTCGAGACGTTTACGGTCACCTTGGAGTGATTCATGTCGATGATCGCTCCAAACGGGTTGGCCTGGTCGAACTGCCGCGTTGCGTGCAGGTTGTACTGCCCGGGCACCGCGTTGCGTATCAGGTAGCGTCCGTCGGAACCGGTGCGGACGTCGTAGAACGCAGTGGCCTCCTGGGAGTTGCCTGAGAGATTCACGGTCGAATTCGGAACGGGCTGTCCGATCGAGTCGTAGACCGTGCCGGTTACGGAGCCGCCGACGTCGAGCCGAATCGTCCCAAGGTCGGTGGGCTGGCTTCCGTTTTGGACGCGGATGTCCTTTTGAACCAGGCGCATGTAGTCGGGATGCGCAACGTTGATCTGGTAGACGTCCGGCCACAGGTTGGGGAGCGTGAATTGGCCGTTTTCGTCCGTTACCGATCGGCGATCGGTGGTGGTGCGCGGGACCATGCCGCCGAGCACGCCGACCAGGGCGTGGCGAACGTAGATGTTGTCGTGGCTGGTGACGACCGCGCCGGCCACCGGCTCACCGGTCTTGCCGCTGACCAGGCGCCCCGTCAGGGTGCCGCCGGCGGATAGCTTGACCACGATATCGGAGGTCAGAAGGCTCTGAGCTACTTCGAAGGACTCGGAATAGGCCGGGGCGAATCCAGGCGCCGTGGCCTCGACCACGTAGGTGCCTTTGTCGAGTCCGGCGACCTCGAAGTATCCGTCTTTGGCCCCGCGAACCTGGGCATTTCCGGCGCTGCGCCCAAAGACGGTGCTTTCCGGAATGACGACGCGCACCTGGACGTCGAAATCGGGGACCGGGCTGTTGCCGGATTCAGTCAAGACGCGACCGCTGACCCGACCCTGTTCGATCATCTCGATCAGAACGCCGGTGTCGCCGCCTTCGACGCGGTTGAGGCGAGCGGTGCCCCATCCCGAAGCATCGGCGATGAGCGAGTAGTTGCCCTCGGTCATGTCCTCCATGGAGAAGTTGCCGTTGCCGTCGCTCGTGGCGAAGCCGGTCGAGTTCATCCCGGAGTCGTAGCTGATAGCTCGAATCCGTACACCGGCGACCGGTTGGCGTGTGGGGGACACGACTTGTCCAGCGATCGAGAGCCCGGGCTGGAGGATGAAGTCGCGGGGGACGGTGGGTTTTTGGCCACCGACGTTGAGGTTGTTTGCGGTCTGCGAGCCAAAGCCCTTCATGGAGACCGAAAGCGAACGCATGCCCGGAGCCACGTGATCGAACCGGTAGTAGCCTTGCGCGTCGGTCTCGACGAGCGCGGCGTCGACGCGTGGGTCGCCGGGGGGGAGCTGTGCGTGCAGCAAGTCGACCAGACGCAACTGGGCGCCTTCGACGACCGCGCCCACATTGTCGTGGACGTAGCCGTGGACCGCGAAGCCCGCGGTCATCTTGATCTCCTCGACGGTTTGTTCGTTCGCTCGAACCACGACCATGTTGAGCTTGGTGGTCGCGTAGAGCTCGTGCTTGGCGGTGAGTTGGTAGTCGTCGCCGGGCTTGACCTCCAAGATCTCGAAACCGCCACTCTCGTCGGTATTCACGCTGCGCAGCTCGGGCGCGGGGCCCGCGGTGCCCATCAGCAGGCCTAGGTTGCCCAGACCCCCCGGTCCGGTGCCGCGCTCGAGGATGACGACCGCGTCGGCGACCGGTACGCCGGTGGGGTCGAGCACCGTGCCCTTCAGGCTCGAACCAAAAGCCTCGGCGCCCGAAGCCACGATCTCACGCTGCTCGGAACTCAAGGGAGCCTGGGTGATCGTGCGCTCGGGGGTTGGGATCGAGTCGGCGGCGGCGATCGGAACCGCCGGAGCCGGGCCGGCGGCCGCACGGTTCGAGACGTTCGTAGCCGCCTTCTCAACGGCATCATCGGTTTCTGAGCTGGGCCCCAGGGTGAGCAGGGCGACCAAGAGGGCGCCGACGGCCGCGAGGACCAAGGTGAGGACGACGGAAGGACGCATGGGAAACGGGGCTCAGGAGGAGTCGAGCGACGAGGAGCTAGGCGGAGTCCGCGGCGGTGCCGACGCTCGGTGGCGCCGCATCTTCCTTGCCGAATCGGAATCGAATTGGGGGCCGGTCTGGACCGGCGCGATCGGGCCGCCGTTCAGGCGACCGGTCTGGATGTTTTGCGGGGGCCCCCGAAGGTGAGGCCCAGGCCATCCTAAACGGCGGTCGCGGCGGTGGCCGCCTTGACCTTGGCGGGCTCAGGACCGGGCATCCAGGACTCCTTGTAGACCTGAAGGCCCAAGAAGTACGAGAAGATCACCAGCGGGAAGTCGAGCCGGCGGAAGACCTCGATCTTGGCCGAGCGGCCAAGCGGGGAAGCCGAAATTCGGCAGGCCTGGCCGGTCTTGGGGGCGTACAGCGACCAGCCGGGACGCAAGCCGGCGATCGGAAGCAGGCGGAACGCCGTGCTGCCCGAGCTGATGTCGATCTGGCGCTTCAGGGTCGTGCGGCGCAGGCTCGATCCGAGCCACTCGCGACCGTCGGTCCACAGCGAAAACTGGCTGCGCAGCAGGCCGGGCTCGCGACGCGCCATCAGCACCTCGCCTTCGCTCGGGGTGTAGGTGCCGCCGGTGACCATCAGCAGGTTGCGGGTCACCTTCAGCGTGCCAAGCTCGACCGGGCCGCCTTCTTCCTCGCGAGAGATGACGTGGCGGGTGTTCCACAGCCCTGAGACTCGGGTGTGGTAGACGGTCTTGGGCTTGGGGGCAGTCGACATCGGGAGGACGAGGCAGGCCGCGTCAGGGTCGTCTCTCGGGGGGGGAGGCGGAAGACGGGCGGCGAAGGGCGGTGCTGGGAGAACCCGGCGAAATTCGGGCAGGAAAGGGTACCCGCTCCGCGGGGGGGAGGGACTCCGGGAGCGGGTTCGGTGGGCAGGAAGGCCTCCGAAGGGGCCGAGGGACCCGGCGGCTGGGCAGCTTCGGTCTTCGGGCTTGCGAGGGAGCCAGCCAGTCCGGAGTGTCTCAGGCCAGGCCGAGGGCACCGCGGCGAACCTGCTCTCTCACCCTCCAAGTGCCCCTATGCGTCTTGCCCGATCCCGATCTTCCCTCGTTTGTGCAGCTCTCCTGGGTGGTGCCCTAGGACTTGGCTGCAGCTCCGCCGGCAGCCCGGCTTCCAAGCCGTGGCGACCGTTCTCGAGCACCAGCCCTTGGAACCTCCCGCTCGGTCCAGACCCCGCGCTGGATCCCGACTCGGATCGTCTGGTCCGCGACCTGGCCAAGCGCGGCCCGCTTCGCATCAACCTGGCCGAGTGGTCGATCCCCGTCTACGAAGTCGATGCGCGGTCCACGAAGGGCCACGCGGTCCGGGACGCGCGGCCCGGGATTTTTGGCGCGGGCTTCGAGTTTCCGCGTTCGATTCCGATTCCGGGCGGGGCGGTCGCCTCACGCCCCGAAGGCGGCGATATGCACCTGTGCATCGTCGATCGCCAGCTCGGCCTCGAGTGGGGCATGTGGCGAGCGCAGAAAAATACGTACGGCGAGTGGGAAACCGGTCTCGGCGCCGTGACCGACCTGCGATCGGATGGCGTCGCGCTGCCCTTCGATCAGCAGGAGCGCGAACTCGACGCCCACCGCGCCCGTGCCTCGGGATTTCCGCTGATCGCGGGGTTGATTCGGCTTGAGGAGATTCGCGCCGGGCGCATCGAACACGCGCTGGTGTTTGCCTACGACGGTTGTGCGCCGGGTTGGTTCGTGCCTCCCGCTAGCACCTCCCAGGCGCCCATGCCCCTCACTCGTGCAGACGGCGGAGGGCTGCCGATGGGCGCGCGGATTCAGCTGGATCCCGCGCTGGATCTGGACGCGCTGGCGCTGACCCCCGCAGGCCGGACCATCGCGCGCGCGCTTCAGGAATACGGTGCGTTCTGCGGAGACTTCGCAGGCGCGACGGTGCTATATGCCGAGAGTTCCCCAGAAGCGCTCGAGGACTGGCAAGGGGTGCTCGATGAGCAGCTGCTCTACGACGTCTTCACGCCGGACTTTCTGGCCGAGCATCTGCGCGTGCTGGGCGCCAGGCCGTGGCGCCCGGGCCAAAATTTCGAGGCCACGCGCAGCTCGGGGTGAACCCGATCAGACGCCGATCGCCTTGAGCTGTTCGATCGCAGTTCCGACTCGCTCGATCGCGAGTTCAATCTCCTCGTCGGTGGTTGTGCGCGCGAAGGAAAAGCGCAGGGAGCAAGCGGCCAGGTCGTCGGCGACTCCCATGGCGCCCAGGATCGGGCTTGTGCGCCGGGAAGAGGAGGAACAAGCCGCGCCGGTGGAAGCGCACACCCCAAGCTCCGAAAGCAGCATCATCAGTCCGTCGGCTGGTACTCCGGGGAATCCGACGTTTGAGGTGGTGGGGACGCGCAGGCCGCCGCTTCCGTGGACGACGCGATCGGAGCAGGCCTTCAGCAGGCCCTGTTCGAAGCGGTCGCGCCGGAGCGCCATGGCAACTTGCACGGATTCGTCGGCGACCGCTTGTTCGGCCAGCGTGGCGGCGAAGCCGAGACCGACAATACCTGGCACGTTTGAAGTTCCCGGACGCAGCGCGCGCTCCTGGGAGCCGCCGAGGGTTTGGGCCGGGAGCTCCACGCCGTCGCGGACCCACAGGGCGCCAACGCCCTTTGGGCCGTGAAATTTGTGAGCCGAGACCGAGAGCAGATCGAGGCCGCGCTCGCTGGCGCGCAAGGGGACCTTGGCCGCGGCTTGGACGGCGTCGAGATGCAGGAGCGCGCCGACTTCGCGGGTGCGAGTGGAGAGCTGTTCGATCGCGTCATCCGGGATGCGCACGCCGGTTTCATTGTTGACCCAAAGAAGCGAGACGAGCGCCGTGCGTTCGTCGATCGCCTCGAGCAGCGCATCGATTTCAAGCTGGCCGTTTCGGTCGACGGGGGCGATCCAGGTCTCGTGCGTACCGGTCTCCGCCAGGTGCTTGGCGGGCGCCGAGGTGGCCGGGTGTTCCGCGGCTCCGACGATCAGTTTGGTCCGCGAAGGGTCGCGGCGCGAACTGCCAAAGACCGCGAGGTTCGACGCTTCGGTCCCACCGGACGTGAACACGATCTCGGATGGATCCGAGGCACCGACGAGGGTTCCCAATTGTCGCCGCGCTCGCTGCACGGCGCGCGCCGGCTCGCGGCCCATGGCGTGGGCACTGGCGGCGTTCCCGAAGTGCGTGCCGAAGAACGGCAGCATGGCCTCAAGGGCCTCCGGGGCGATCGGCGTGGTGGCGTTGTTGTCGAGGAAGACGACGGACTCGGACATCGCGGAGTCAGGCTCGGGCGGGACAAAAAGAGAAGGAAGGGAGGCCTTGTCTAGCTCGCCTGGGTTGCGGAGACCAGGGCTCGATTCCAAGTACCCGGGATCTGCGTTCGATCACAGCTCGTGCGCATGCCCAGGATTCTGCGGCGGAAGGCCCCTAAAATAGAGCACTGATGGCAGCCGGCAGGGGCTCGCCGGTTTGGGCGCAGGGTTCGCAAAAATTGTTCTCGACGCAGGGCCGCGTCGTGCACTCCGCGCAGATGCTGAGACGCAGCCTGGCCTGGGCGAGCTCGTCGCGCCGGGCCTTGAGCTCCTCGATGCGCTCGGCGACCAGCCGCTCCTGCTCGGCGATCGCCGCGTGGACCTGGGCCAGCCACTCCGAGCGGCTGGCACTGTCTCGGGTGGCGAGCAATTCGCCGATTTTCTCCAGCGCCAGACCGAGGTCTTGGAGGTCGCGGATCGTTCGCAGGCGGTTCAGGTCCGTGGGGCGGTAGTAGCGAAATCCGCCCTGGCTACGGGAGGCGGGAACCAGCAGGCCGAGCTCCTCGTAGTACCGGAGCGTCCGCAGGTTGGTCTCGGCGAGCCGGGCAAAGTCACCGATCTTGAGCAGCTCCGTGGATCCGGAGGCGGCGTCCACGGGGGACGATCCGGCCGGGGCCGGGGCGCTTGAAGGTTCGCCTGGGGAGTGCATCGGAGAGGTCATGGTTCCCTTTGGCAGGGGCCTGGCCGCTTGGAGGGGGTCCTGGCGGCTTCTTTGTGACCTTACCCCCTGCGAGAGCCCTAGAAACCCTCCGAGGTTGCCCGGCCGAGCGCTAGTCTCCTGGGAGGGCCTCCAGCGGCCCGCCAGGTGCTCTAGCCCGCGGATTCGAGGGGCCCTGGAAACCCGAGCTGAGTTCGCCCAAGACCCAAGAGCCCCGATTCCACCGGGATTCTGCTCACCCACGCACTCTCATGCTGTTTACGTCTTTCAGCCCCGCCTTCTTTTTCGGGATCGATCCCATTTGGATGCTGATCACTCTGGTGGCCGGGGGCATTTCGATGCTGGCTTCGTCGCGGGTGAAACGCACTTTCCTGCGGTACGCCGGGGTCGGCGTCCAAACTGGGCTGACCGGTGCGGAGGCGGCCGAGCGCGTGGCTCACGCCGGCGGGGCCATGGACGTGACCATCGAGCGGCATGGCGGCTTCCTGTCCGATCACTACGATCCAAGGTCGAAGACCCTCCGGCTGTCCCCCGATGTCTACGACGGTCGCTCGATCTCTTCGATCGCGGTGGCGGCCCACGAGGCGGGCCATGCGATCCAGCACGCCCAGGCCTATGCCTGGCTCGGCTTCCGCTCGAAGATGGTGCCGGTGTACTCGATCGGCAGCCGGCTGTGGATTGTCCCGTTCATGATCGGCGCGATGCTGACCGCCGGCGCGGGCGGAATCGGCCAGACCTTGATGATCCTCGGTGTTGCGCTGTTTGCGACGATTCTGGTGTTCCAGCTGGTGACCCTTCCCGTCGAATTCGATGCCAGCAATCGGGCCAAAGCGGTCCTGGCATCGACCGGTATCGTGACAACCGCGGAAGAAGCCGAGGGTGTTGAAGACGTGCTCGGTGCGGCGGCGATGACCTACGTCGCCGCAGCGTTTGGATCGATGATCCAGTTGATCTACCTGGTCATGCGAGTCACGGGTCGCAACGACTGAGTCCCAGCGCGCTCAAGAGCAGCGTGCCTGCGCTTCTCGCAGGCCAACGCTTTTCGCAGATCAGCGCTTCTCGAGAGCGACCACCACCGACCGATGGTCGGACCCGAAGGCCGGTCCGATCGCGATCCGGCTGGGCTCGAACCGGTTGTTCCACAAGATGTGGTCGATCGGCAGGCCCAGGCACCCGGCGAACGCGGGCCAAGTCGGCTTGTTCCGAAACTGGGCGGTCGACTCGAGCGATCCGCTGCCTAGCGTGTCTCGAAACGCTCGCGACCAGCGCGTCGCGTTCAAGTCGGCCAGGACGACCATCGGCTCCGAACTGGTCCGCGCCTGTTGAGCGAGGTCGGCCAAGGCCTCGTTGCGCGCCAGAGCGCGTGCGGGGTCCACCGGAGGCGGGGGATGGGTGGCCACGACCCGGACGACTCGGCCCGCGTGTTCAACGCGCATCTCAAGCGCAGGGATCCACGTTCGGCCCGCGTGGGTCACGCGCTTGTCCAGCACCGGAAGCGAAGACCACAGCCCGGCGCCAAACGGATCGTCCCGTGGAACGTGAATCGGCTCGAAGCCCTCGAGTTTGGCGTCGATCCGCTCGAGATCAGCCGGCGAGACTTCGAGCAGCGCGAGGATCTGGACTCCCTCGCGAACCAGGTGCTCCACGGCTCGGTCCACATCGCCGCCGTGGATCCGAACATTGTGGAGGCCAAGGACCAGCGCGCTTTCCGATTCGGAAGCCGCGACCGTACGCCAGGGCAGGGCCCAGAACGCGAACTGAACCGCAAGGTTGAGGGTGAGCAGCGCGCGCGTGGTCGCCGTGCCTCGCCACAGGCCAAGCAGGGCAAGGACTAGGGCGAGAAGCGTGGAGGCAACCCGGAATTCTCCGAGCAACTGGGTGAAGTACGGCCCGCTCCAGAACCACAGGATGCCGGCTGCTACTAGCTGCAAAAAACCGAGAAGACCGAAGGCTCGCGCCCCGCTCCGGGAGCGTTCGCTCATGCGCCGAAGGCGTCCGCGAACAGCGCTTTCATCCGTTCCCAGGAGTCCTGGTCGGCCTGCTCGTCATAGCGCAAGGGGAGTTCGAACTCTTCGCCCTTAGCCGTGGCTGCGGGGTTGGTGAAGCCGTGCACGACGCCGGGATAGCGCACGACCTCGAAGTCGGCTCCAGAGGCCTGCATTTCGGCCTCGAAGGCTTCGACTTGCTCCGGCGGGACGAACGAGTCGTCGGCCCCGGTGGCGACCAGGAGCTTGGCCTGAATCGCTCCAGGGGCGGCCGGGGTTTCGGTGCCGAGGCTGCCGTGAAAGCTCGCGACCGCGTCCAGGTCGGCACCCGCGCGGGCCATATTCAGGGCGATCGCGCCGCCCATGCAGTAGCCGATCGCCGCGGTCCGCGAACCGTCGACGCCGGGCTCGGCGTGGAGCCGTTCGAGACCCGCGCGGAACCGCGCTTCGACGGCGCCAGGTTCGCCCATGGCTTCTTGCATGAAGGCCTGGGCGTCGGCTGGGTGGCCTGTGTTGCGGCCGCCGCCGTACATGTCCACCGCGAGGGCGGCATAGCCCAGTTGGGCCAGTTGGACCGCGCGCGAACGCGCGTATTCGTTGTGACCCCACCATTCATGGATCACGAGGACCCCCGGGACCGGGGTCGTGGCGCCGAGCCCGCGGGGGAGCGCCAGATAGCCCTCGAGCTCCGTTTCGCCGGCCCGGTAGGTGATCGAGCGGGCGTCCCAATCGTAGGGAGGCCCGGATTCGCCCGTTCCCGCAGAACTGCAGGCGGGCAAGAAGGTGGCGGCTAGGAGAGCCAGGGGGAGGATCGGAGTGCGCATGCCGTTAGCCTACGTCCTCCCCAAGCTCGCCGGATCCGCCTTGCGCGGATCCTTCGAGGGGGACTCGTTTTCGCACGGCTTACGGGCCCGCCCGCGTTCCACCTCCTTCCAACCAGCCTTGAACTCGATCCGTCTCGACTACACGAACACCCTCGCCGACGTGATCGGTCCCGAACGCGGCCTCGCGCTCAGCGACCTCGAGGCCATGGCGGACGCGTCGCGCAGCGCGCTGTCCCGCGTGCAGGCGCGCCGCGGCGAAGATCTGCGCTGGCTCGACCTGCCCCACGAGCGCGGCTACCTGAACGACATCCGGGCCTACGCCGAGTCGGTGCAAGGTCGCTTCGAGAACATCTGCGTACTCGGTATCGGAGGGTCGGCGCTCGGCAACATCGCGTTGCATTCAGCGCTCGACGCCAACTACCACGACCTTTTCCCCGCGCCGGGCAAGCCGCGCTTGTTTGTGCTCGACAACATCGATCCCGAGTGGATCGCTGAGTTTCTCGAGAAGGTCGATCCGTCCAAAACCCTGTTCAACGTCATTTCCAAGTCAGGCGGAACGGCGGAGACCATGAGTCAGTTCTTGATCGTGCGCGAGAAGCTCGAGCAGACGCTCGGCTCCGCTGCGGTGAAGGATCACCTGGTGGTGACCACCGACGCGGAGAAGGGTGTGCTGCGCGAAATTTGCGACCGCGAGGGCTACACCACGTTCCCGGTTCCCGACGGAGTCGGCGGGCGGTTTTCGGTGCTTTCGCCGGTTGGTCTGTTGCCCGCTTGCCTGATCGGGATCGACGGAGCGGCTTTGCTCGATGGCGCAGCGACCATGGACACGCGATGCCGAGAGGAGAGTTTCTTTGAGAATCCGGCCCAGGTGTATGCCGCGCTGCAGACCGGCTTCGACCGCGAGCGCAAGATGCCGATCGCGGTCACCCTGTCCTACAGCCACCGATTGCGGAACTTCGCGGATTGGTACGCGCAGCTGTTGGCGGAATCGATCGGCAAGCGCACCTCTACCGAAGGCCAGGACGTCTTCGTCGGGCCGACCCCGGTGCGCGCGGTGGGGGTGACCGACCAGCACAGCCAGGTGCAGCTGTATGTGGAAGGCCCCTTCGACAAGTGGTTTACGTTCCTGGCCGTGGACGAAGCTAGCGACCCGGTCCAAATCCCGAGGGCTTTCGAGGACCTGGAAGGCGCAGCCTACCTGGGCGGCCGGACGCTGCAGGAGTTGTTCGTTGCCGAGCGCGAGGGAACCCGCATCGCCCTGACCGAGTCCGGCCGACCCAACTGCTCGATTCACTTCCCGCGGGTCGATGCCCACACGGTCGGGCAGTACATCGCGCTGATGGAAGTCTCGGTCGCGCTGATGGGCGAGCACTACGGGATCAATGCCTTCGACCAACCCGGCGTCGAAGCCGGCAAGGTCGCCGCCTACGCCCTGATGGGGCGCGCCGGCTATGAGGCCCGCCGCAAGGAAATCGAGCAGGCCGGTCAGCGGGACGCGCGGACCGTCTGACGCGAGGCGAATCTTGGGAGTGGGCAGAATCTCGGGAGTGGGTGAGGGACCCGTTTGAACTCGGGCAGAAGAGTGAACTCGGGCAGAAGAGCGCCAGCGCTCCTCGGCCCGAATTTGCAAATCTGCGCTCGATCCGCCCAACAGCTCAGGCAGGCCATCCGTAGAGCGCCGGCTCGCTTCTCCTCCTCCCGGAGCTCCCTTGCCCAAGCCTTGGATTCGCCTGGCGCGGTCTCTGTCGGTCGCCGCCGCCCTCGTCGCCCTGTTCTTGCTCGTTCGAAGCGCCCAGCGTTCGGCACACCCTGGGGTCGCCTCCCAGCAGACTCCAGACTCCGCGCCCGCAGATCACGGGGCCTTGCCTGCCAGTTCAGAATCGGAAGCAGCAGCTTCCTTTCTGTTCTCGTCGAAGTCGCTGGCCTTGGATCACGGGATTACTCCTAACCCAGGAAACCCGCAGCAACTCGAACTGGAGCGTCTGACGGACGCAACCTACGGTCCACTCTCGCCGGCTCAGGAAGCGCCCATCGAGTTCTTACCCAGTTCGAAGAATCCGAATGTCCAGCTTGTCGGAGACCCCCCGGATCCCCGGGAGTTTCTCTCCAGCTCCAAGTCGATCAGCGGGCAGCTCATTCTGGTTACCGAAGAGCCTGATTCGCTGCCCAAGCCGTGAACACTCCGCTCGGTACCCTCCTTTCGTTCGGGATTCTGCTCTTGGTGTTCTTCCCGCTCGAACGCCTTCACCAGGCCAACCAGCAGGCTGTCCTTCGGCCGAAGCTCGGAACCGATTTTGCGTTCTTTCTTGGCCAATACCTCCTGTGGGCCGCTCCGGTTGTCGCGGCTTTGACCTGGGTCGCAACCGAGGTTCGGGCTCTGCCCCTGACCGGTCTCCAAGGCTTCTTCGCCGGCTTGCCGATCGCTCTGCAAGTGGTGGTTTCACTTCTGCTCGCCGACTGCGCGATGTACTGGTTTCACCGCGCGTCTCACCGCAATCGCTTCCTGTGGCGCTTCCACCGCGTTCACCACACCGCACGCGACGTGGACTGGCTGGCAGCCCACCGCGAACATCCGGTCGACAATCTGCTCACCCGTCTGATCGAGAACCTACCGCTGCTACTGCTGGGGATTCCGCTCAGCGCGGTGGCTGGTGCGGCCATGTTTCGGGGGCTTTGGGCGCTCTATATCCACGCCAACGTGACCCTCGACCCGGGGCCGCTCCGCTACTTGCTCGGCTCGCCGCGCTTGCATCGCTGGCACCACCAGGTCGATCACCATGCGCGGGTTAATTTCGCCAATCTGTGCCCGCTCATGGACCTGGCTTTTGGGACCTACCTGGACCCGCGCGTGCAGCCGGATCGATTCGGAGTCCACGAACGAACTCCAGAGTCCTGGGCGGGGTTGATCTTGGAGCCTCTCGGGCTGTGGAAGCGGCCCCGGAAGGCCTCGCGGCGGCAGACGATTGCGCCGTAGGATGGGGGGCATGGATCCCGCCCTTCCCTGCCCAACCCCCGCCCTGCGGACCTCGTGAGCAAGGGCAAGAACCCCTGGAAGCGGGTGGTCGATCAGCTTTCCCAGCAGAACGCTCGGAAGAGCCCTGGCCAGCAAAGGGAGCTGGTGGAACGTGGGCCGGAAATCCTCCCGCCGCGACGTTCCAAGAACTTGGTCGAAGCGGTCCGCGAGGCTTCTGAAAAAAGTGCGAAGCGTGTGCTCACCGACGCGTTTGATGAAAAGCGCAGCGATCTGGAGGAGATGGCCGTGCGCGCTCTGCGGCGGTCGATCGAAGAGGAAGGCGATCGGCTCGAGCGACTGATCGAAAAGTCGATCGAGGTGAAAAAGCGCGAGGTACGACTGAGCTTGCTCGTCCTGCTGGTCGCTACGACCCTGTACGTCATCTTGGCCCTCACGTTGGGCTGATGGCGCTCGCCCTGGAGCCGCACGTGTTCGTGCGCGGCCTGACGGCAGGTCTCGCAGGATTTTGGACCCTGCGCTGGCTGGCGCGGACCATTCGCGGCGTCACCGAACTCGATCGAGTGGCAGCCCATTACGGACTCTCGCGCGGGTTGGTGATGCGCACCGTCTTGCGCGTGCTGCTACGGGCTACGGTGCTTGACCCGATCAATTTGTCGTTGGCCTTTGCGATCGGAGGAATCGCCCTGTTCGGCGAACGCCTGTGATCGCTGCATGGATTTTGCTTGGGTGTTGGGCCCCAGCGCAGGCCACAACCGAGTCGCAAGTCGGCGACTCCCTCTCCCAGGTCGAGCCGGATCCCAGCACGATCTTGGGCACCTTTGGGAGGTTGCGCGTGAGCACCTCGGACGTGTTTCCGGATCCCGACTTGGAACGGGTGCTGCCTTCGCTTGTGAACGGGATTCACTGGACGACCCGCGAAGGCGTGATCCACCGCGAGGCGTGGTTCGTAGCCGGCCAGTCGATCACCGAGGCCGACCGCCGCGAACTCGAGCGGAACTTGCGGGCGACCGGTTTGTTCGGCGAGGTGGTGGTGAGCGCCGTTCCCGGGGAGCTCCCCGGTGTGGTGGATCTTGCGGTCGACTCGCGCGATCGGCTGTCGTTTATCTTTGGCGCCTCGGGGGCGCTGGTCGGAAACGTCGGCGAAATCTCGGGCACGATCGGTGAGTCGAACCTTCTGGGGCTGGGGGACCAATTGGTACTCAGCTACGAGGAAAACACCGAAGGGGAGCTGACCGGGACCCTGCGTTACCGGGACCGACACCTGTTCGGACGCTTCCTGCGCCTTGGGCTCGAAGCCGGCGTCACCGAGGAGGGGGAGCGCTACGGGGTGAGCTTGACCAAGCCGCTCCAGCACCTGGGCGACCGGGTTTCCTGGTCGACCCGGGCGTTCTACACCGAAGCCGAAGTGGACTTCTTCGAGGGCGGCAACACAGTTGCCGAAGTTCCCGAGCAAACCACGGCGTTCTCCGCCGACTGGAGCCGGGCCCGGGGACCACGCAGCGCTCGCTGGCGAACCGGCCTGTCGATGCGCTTCAACGATCGGGTCTTTGGCGCGGCCGCGGGACCCGCGGCCGGGTTGCTGACGGTTCCAGGCGATACGACGACCCTGTTCGCGGGGCCCCTGATCGGCTTCGATCGGTTCGATCGCTTCGACGAAGTCACCGGCCTCGACACCCTCGACTTCGTGCAAGACCTCTCACTCGGCAGCTCCATCGAGCTCCTGGCCGGGCCGAGTTACCGGGATGAATCCGGCGAACGCTCCCAGACTCAACTGGCGGCTTTTCTAAGCGCCCGAACAGCCTTCGCGCCGACCTCGCGCAGCTATGTAACCGGCACGGCTGGCGGCAGCCTGCGTCAGGCGGCCGGTCGCGCCGTGGGCTGGAGTGCGAGCACGTCTGTGCACGCCTATCAGTTGTTTCGCCAGCACACGCTCGCCGGGAGCCTGACCTTCGACCAGGTCTTCGAGTCCGAGGATCTGCTGGTCGAGGTCACCCTCGGCGAAGACAACGGTTTGCGCGGCTATCCCGCGCGGCAGTTCTCCGGCGAGCGGCGGATTCGCCTCAATCTGGAGGAGCGCTTCGACACCGGTCTCGAGTTCTCGAGCTTTGAGCTGGGACTGGTCGGCTTCTTCGACGCGGGTTGGCTGGCCGAACGCGACCAGGGCTTTGGCGATCCGTTCCGATCGGCGGGGGTCGGCCTGCGACTGGGATCCAAAGAGCTCTTCGGCGGGGGAGTCCTCCGCCTCGACGTGGCGTTTCCGTTTGACGAAATTCCGGGCGGGTCCGACAACGTCCAAATCTCGCTGGCCCTAGGGCAGGTGTTTTCGTTCTTCGGCAACCAAGCGAACCTCTCAACGCGGTAGGTCTGGCCTCGGGGGAGCTGCTTTCGCCGGCATTCCACAAGCGCAGAGCGTTCGAGTAGCCCAGCGCAAGCCCGCGCGCGCAGGTTCCGCGGATCCTAGTTGCGGGCCGGGCGCTAGGATCAGAGGCATGTCTGAGTCGTTTGCCACACCTGCTGAGTACCTAGCTTCCCTCCCCAAAGACCGCCGAGCGGCGTTGACCGCGATCCGAAAGACGATCAAGGCGAATCTCGGGAAGGGCTTCCGGGAGGGCATTCAGTACGGAATGCTCGGCTACTTCATTCCGCACAGCGTCTACCCAGACGGCTACCACTGCGATCCGAAGCAGCCGCTGCCGTTCGCCAGCGTGGCCAGCCAAAAGAACCACATGTCGCTGTACCTGTTCTGCATTTACACCGATCCCAAGGAACAGGAGCGTTTCGTCAAAGCCTGGAAGGCGACGGGGAAGAAGCTCGACATGGGCAAGTCCTGCGTGCGCTTCAAGAAGATCGAGGACGTGCCCCTCGAGGTCGTGGGGGAGGCGATCGCTCGCATCAGCGCAGACAAGTTCATCGCCGGCTACGAGGCAGCCCGAGGAACTCCCGGCAAGCCGGCACGCAAGCGCGTGGCTAAGAAAGTAACGAAGAGGTCTACGAAGAGGTCTACAAAGACAACGGCCAAAAAGGCTGTCAAGAAAACGACCCAGCGCGCGTCGAAGCGGACGGTCAAGAAGGCCACGCGCAAGGCCGGCAAGCGTACGGCGACTCGCTGATAAACCACCCTCGATCGATTCCTCATGCAAGCTCTTCAATTGGAAGTTTGGTCCGATATCGCCTGCCCCTGGTGCTACGTGGGCAAGCGCCGGCTCGACCGCGCTCTGGAACGTGTTCGCAAGCAGCGTCCCGTTCAGGTGACCTGGCGAGCCTTCGAGTTAGCACCCGACGCGCCGCCTACCGCACCGCCAAAAGGAACCTACGCCGAACGAATCGCAACCAAGTACTCGGTGTCCATCCGCGAGGGGCAGTCGATGGTCGACCGCATGACAGCGGCGGCGGCCGAAGAGGGGTTGGCTTTTGATTTCGACGCGGTTCAACCAGGCAATACCTTCGATGCACACCGCTTGATCGCGCTCGCCCGAGAGAGGGGGCGCGCCGAAGAGCTGTGCGAGCGGCTCATGTCGGCCTACCTCATCGAGGGACTTTCGATCGGGGACCCAAGCGTGTTGACCCAGCTAGCCTCGCAAGCTGGCTTGGACGCCCAAAGGACCCAAGATGTGCTTGCCGGCGACGAATTTAGCTCCGAAGTCCGCTCCGACGAATCAGCGGCAACCACAGCAGGAATTCACTCGGTCCCCAGCTTCGTCTTGAATGGAGCCTCTTCCCTCTCAGGTGCCCAGCCTCCGGCCCTTTTGGTCGCATTCCTGGGCGGCGCTACCTCGGCGGGCGACTAAAGAGTCCGTCTCCCGCGCAGAGCCACAGGCCACGACGCCCTCGACACGCGAAGGCTCACTGGACGGATCCTGCGCCTACTTCGTCGAATGGGCCCTGCCTCGGACGAGGTCGGCTCCAGATCCAAGTCCTTCACTCGAGCTCTGTGCTGGATCGACTGATTTTGGACGGCGATTCAGATGGAAGGGCCGGCGTGGGGGGGCGGCTGCCTGTTGTGCATCCACCTCAGAGATTGGCGCGGTTGAGCTTCCCGTTACGGATTCAGGCCGCAGTTGTTTTCTAGGGTGTTGCGTCCGCCGATCCCGAGCAGCTTGCGGGTGGCGAGCAGTTTCTTGACGTCTTCGGGGGGCAGGGGCTCGAGGCCGCCGCGGGCGGTGTGGGCGAGCCACAGGATTCGCGCGGTGTGCTCGATCATGTCGAGTTTCTTGAAGGCGTCCAGGAGGTTTGGGCCGACGCAGACCGAGCCATGGTTCTTCATGATCAGCGTGTCGGAACAGCGGATCGTCTCGCGAATGGAGTCGGGCAGTTCGTTGGTGCCCGGGGTCGCCATGGGCGTGGTCGGGATGCCGCCGATGGTGACGACGATCTCGGGAATGATCGGCAGTTGCATGTCGATGCCGGCGATTGTCATGGCGACAGCGTGGGGCGGGTGCGCGTGCACCATCGCGTTCACGTCGGGTCGCTCGGCGTAGGCGGTCAGGTGGATGCCGGTTTCGGTCGAGCAGCGCGGGCTGTCGCCGATCAGGCTGCCGTCGGGGTTGATGTGCGCCAGGTGGTGGGGCTCGAGGAAGCCCTTCATCGCGCCGGCGGGCGTGATCAAAACCGTGCCGTCCGACATGCGCACGGACAGGTTGCCGTCGGCGCCCACGATGAAATTGCGCTGGTAGCAAAGGGCACCGATGCGGCAGAGCGCCTGACGGAGACGGGTCTCCTCGTCGCTCCAGCTGCCGCGGGCGGGCACTCCTTCAGGGTTCATTTCGAGGGGGTTCATGTTCAGGCTCGCGGCTCGCGGTGGTCGTAGACCTCGCGGCCTTCGTGTTCGATGCGGTCGACGATGCCGACCACGACGGTCTTGATGGCGGCTTTCGGCAAGCCGAGGACCTGGCGACCCCCGTTGCCCTCGTCGAGGACGATCACGCGATCGCCCACGCCGGCGCCCACGTTGTCGATTGCGATGCGCGTCTTGGCGGTCCCCACGCCGGCTGGCGTGACCGGGCGGAGCAGCAACTGGGTACGCGCGCCCAACTCGGGGATCTGGATCGGCGTGACAACCGTTCCGATGACGTCGGCGAGGAACATGGGCTAGGAACTTTGGGGCGAAATCGGCTCGCCTTCGCGCACGGCCTGGGAGACGAAGCCAACGACCGCCGCATCGACCGGGACGTAGGTCTCGGGGCAGGCCATGGCGGCTTCGCGGCCGTCCACGTAGCTGACGAAGTCGCCGGGTCCGACCGAGATGGCCGCGCAGGCGACGAGCACACCTCCGGAATCCGCCCCGTCCTCATCGAGGGGTTGGATCAACTGCAGGGCGACGCCCTCGAGGCCCGGGTACTTCTGGGTGGCGACGGCTTGGCCGACGATGCGTGCCAAGTACATGTCAGGAGTACTTCTGGTAGACGTTGTTGTCCCCGACGCTCCAGCTGTCGAGGATGGCCATCACGACCGCATCGCAGGGGCGTCCGTCGGTCAGGGTGGTCTGGCGCGCGCTCGAGCCCGTGGCGTACAGGACCATGTCGCCTGGACCGGCGCCGACCGAATCGACGGCGACGACGTACTGGTCCTTGGGCTTGTTTTGGTGGTCGTGCACCTGGCAAACGAGCAGCTTGAGGTTCTCGAGCTTCTCGTCCTTGCGGGTGGCGACGACGCTTCCAACGACCTTGGCGATCAACATGGGCGGGGGGCGGTCTGTGCGGGAGACCAACTCGGGCGGCAGCGGGGGGGAGGCGTCAGGCTACCCGATCGAGCCCGGGGAGCCCGCCCCGCTAGCGAGGGCTTGCGAGCTGGGGGTCGACGAACGTCACGACCGGTCCCGGCAGGGCGCCGCGCAGCAAGCGCTTGGCTAGCTCGCCCCGGACTTGTTCGAGCAGTTCGGCCTCGGGCGGGGCCGGCCGGCGGACACCGGCCCACAGCAGAGCGACGCCACCGTCGATCTCGAACGGGCCGAGGCTGCGCGCGGCTGGGCCGCCTTGGGTGGCCTGAAACAGGGCGTCGACGAGTCGCGGATCGAGTCCAGATCCGGCCCGGTGGATTTGGCCGATGTTGCCGCCCAACTCGGCCGAGTCGGTGTGCTGGGAATGCTCGAGCGCGAGGGCCGCGAACAGGTGCTCGCCGGTCGCCTGCCCCGCCAGTTGTTCGAGGAAGACGCGCTCCGCGGTGCTTTGCTCCCTCGTGCGAGCGGCCCGGTAGATCCAGCGCGCGGTCACGGATTCGCCAAACTGATCGTCGAAGCGCGACTGCTCGGCGCGGTAGCGCTCGCGCAGGGCGTCCCCGGTAGCCTCGCGCTCGAGTTGCAGCTCGACCAACGCCCGAACGCGCAGGGCCGGGTCGGCGCGCAGGCCTTCCAACGTCCGCCCGGAAGCCGACAGCAAATCCTCGAAGGGCACGCCGGAATAGGCTGGGTCCGAGGTGGCTTCGAGCCGGCGCCGCTCGATCTCGAGCTCAAGTTGAGCCGCAAAGGCCTCCTCGGGGATCGGCGCGAGCTTCGCGAGCAGCGAGCGTTCCAGCAGCAGTTGCTCAAGGGCCTCGTGGAGCTCTTCGGCCGGCAGCTGAACGCGCAGCGAACGACCCAGCTCGCCCAGGTGAATGTCGCGGGTGCCGACCCGGGCGACGATTTCGTTCTCGTAGGGCGGGCGAAGCCGCTTGACTCCGCGTTGTTCGAGTTCCTGGGACAGCCACAGTTCTTGGTTGTCGGCGCTGACCGGCCGATCTTCGGGGAGGCCCAGCGCCAGGCGGGTGAGGATCTCCTGGGCCATCCCGAGCCTCAGGGTCTCGAGGAAGGTCTCGATCGCGACGCCGTTGCGGGCCAGTTCAACGTCCAGGCCCTGGCCGCCCCCGGCGCGCACCTCGGCATCGAGTTCGGCGAATCGCTCGGCCAATTCGTCGCGGCCGATCTCGATTCGACTCTCCGCCAGCAGCTGATCTAGAACCAGAGTCTTGGCCAGGAACAGGGTCGCGCGCTTGCCATCGGGAGCGAGGGCGTAGCGGCTGACCAGCAGCCGGTCCAATTCTTCGAAGGTCACCGCCAGCTCGCCCGCCGCAGCGGCCAGCTCGCCGCGCCGCACGCGATCGACCGCGCTGCGCTTCGAGGAGGCTTCGGCGGCGGCTTGGCGGGGAGCCGCGACGTCCTTCGCGGCTTCAGGCTCCTGGGAGCCTGCCGGGAGCAAATTGGCTTCGGATCGGCCGGTTTCCGGCCCTGGCGCGCCAG
>CAZUCE010000021.1:0-4113 GCA_964619265.1 uncultured Planctomycetaceae bacterium | reverse complement strand
CGCCAGACGGACGATTCGGGCGGGGGTTTCGTCCCCGCTGGGGAAGAGCTTGGGCGCCCAACACGAAATGTGGCTTGCTGCCTGGCGATTCCACAGCTGAAACTGCTCACGACCATGGGGAACGGGAACCAGGACCAATCGAGCGGCGGGGACGCGGAGTTCCTGGCCAAGCTCGTCCATCGCGGCCATCTCGACCACGGGACGGCCGGAGACGTAGCCGCTCGGCTCGCGGAGGGGGCTTCCCTGGACCCGGTGCTGGCGGATCTCGAGGGCTGGACCGCCGAGCGCGTTGCCGACCTGCGCGCCACCGACGCCGGTGAGCGGCCCAAGGTCCCCGGCTACACCCTCGAGCGGCTGCTGGGAGTCGGGGGCACCGCGCGCGTGTTCGGCGCCCAGCACGACAAGACGGGTCGCCGGGTGGCCCTCAAAGTGCTCGACGAGAGACTGACCGAGGACTCCAAGGCTCGCGCCGCGTTCCTGCATGAAGCCAAACTGCTCAAGCAACTGGACCACCCCGGGCTGCTGCGCGGTCACGGCGCGGCGCGAGCGGGCACGCGGATCTTGAGCGTGGCCGAGTGGGTTCGGGGCGAGACCCTGCTCGAGCGACTCGACCGCAGTGCGACCCTCAGCGAAGACGACGCCCTGCGGCTGGTGCTGGCTGTGGCCGAGGTGCTCGAGTACCTAGCCGGCGAGGGGCTCGTTCACCGGGACGTCAAGGCCGGCAACATCATGGTCGAAGAGCAGCCGGGCGGCGAACTGCGCGTCAAGCTGATCGACCTCGGCTTTGCGGCTCAGGCGGGCGATGTCACCTCGGCGGAGAGCCAGGCGGTTGGGACGGTGGCTTACCTCGCCCCCGAACAGGCGCGCGGCGGCGCTGCGGCCGATGTGCGCTCCGACATCTACTCCCTTGGCGTGACCTTGTTTCAGTGCATTGCGGGGCGCTTGCCGTTCGAAGGCACCGACGACGAAGAGGTCTTGGCGCGCAAGATCCTCGAGAGCTTGTCGTCTCCGGAACTCAAGCGGCGTGGCACGAGCCCACAGTTGCACTACTTGGTTGAGAAAATGATGAGTCGCGACGCGAATCACCGCTTTCCGAGTTTTGCGGCGTTGATCGCCGAGGTGCGCGGCCATTTGGAAGGAGCTTCCGAGCTTGACTTCCGTTCCTTGCGCGACAGCGCGCGACGCTCGCCCCGCCGCAAGCGACGATGAGCCGCTCGGTCCATGCTCAAGCCGAGCCCGGCGAAGATCCGGGGCTTTCCGGAGTGCGTCCGTTCCGCTTCGCTTGCCATCGCTGCGGCGCTTGTTGCCGAACCGGTGAGGGGCATGTCTGGCTTCAGCCCAAGGAGGACCAAGCCATGGCGGATTCCCTGGGGCTCGAGCTGGTGGTCTTTCGCGCGCGCTATGTGCGGACGGTGCCCGATCCCCGGACCGGCGAGTTGCGCGAGGCCTTGGCCGAGGATCCGAGGCGCCCGTCCGGCAACGGCCGCTGCGCGCTGTTGGATGGGGAAAAACAGTGCACCGTGTACGAAGCGCGTCCGGCGCACTGCGCGAGCTTTCCCTACTGGCCGAGTGTCCTCGAGGAGCAAGCCGGCTTCGAGCGAGCCGCGGAGGTCTGTCCGGGCATCGAGGAAGAGTTGGATGCTTCGCGGCTGGCGGCGGCTTTCGGAGAGCTCGAAGCGCTTTATGAGAAGCTCGAGCAGGTGGTGGCTCGCAGCCGGGTCGTGTGCCTGGCGCGCGGCGTTTGCTGCCGATTCGAAGAAGCCGGCCACGAGCTGTTTGCCGGGCGGCTCGAGGTCGAGTACGCGCTGGCCCAGCATCCGAACCCCGGCCAGCCGGAGGGGAAGGGGCGCTGTCCCTACCATCTTCAAGGCGCGTGCACGGCACGGGAAGGCCGCCCCCTCGGCTGTCGCGTGTATTTTTGTGATCCGGACCTGACCCAAGCTTTCGAGCAGGAGCATGAACTGCTTTTGGCCGAGCTGCGGGAGATCGAGAAGCGTCACGACATTCCGCGCACCTACGCGCGCTTTCCCGAACAGATCTTGTTGCGCGCTCCGCACGACGATCTCAACTCCAAAAAAAACCCATGAGCCGTCTTGCCCCTTTGTTCCTGGGAGCGCTTGCGATGGGCGCGGGCGCGTATCTCATGCGCAGCGAAACGCCGCTCCCCGAGCTTCCAGATCTCGAGCTGGAGGAGACGGGCGATCTGCTCGAACCTTCCGGCCGGCGGGCGATCGGCGAGCCGATTCTCGATCCGAACGCGGTGCTGGCGGAGGCCATCGCTGCCAACAACCGGGCGGTTGCGCACTTGGAGGCCGGGGATTTCGAGGCGGCTTTGGCCGAATTAGAACCCGCTTTTGAGATGGCGCCCTCCAACCAGATCGTGCGCAACAATCTGGTCGAGGCGCTCGCGCGCCGGGCGCTGGACCAACACGATCGAGTGGGCGGTGACCGCGAGCGCGCGCTGGCCGATCTGACACGGGCCAGCGAACTTGGGCCCGGGCGGGAGGACCTGGCGCTCTTGCTCGAGCGTTGGCGCACCGAGCAGGAAGTGGAGGCGGACTTCGCCCAGTACACCTCGCTGCACTTCGAGCTTGCGTTCGATGGCGAGCGCACCCAGCTCCTGCACGGGGCGCAAGAAGCGATCGACGTGCTCGAGGATGCCTACGCGGATTTTCGGTTGTTTCTGAATCACGACCCGGTTCGCGAGCGCGGCTCGCGGCTGCGGGTCACGCTCTACGAGCCCGAGGAGTTTCGGGCGCTGACCGGGCTCGGACACTGGGCCGGCGGCGCTTTCGACGGGACCGTCCGTGTGCCGGTCGAGGACTTCGTACGCGATCGGAGCCGTTGGTCGCGCACGCTGCGTCACGAACTCCTGCACGCTTTCCTGGCCGAGTACGTGCCCGGATCGATGCCAGGGTGGCTGAACGAAGGCCTCGCTCAGTGGAGCGAGTCGACCGGAGAGGACCTGGCGCGCGACGTCCGGGGAGCCCAAGGCCGGTTGGAGGGCGCGGAGCTGATTCCGCTCTCCGAGCTGGCAGGGACGCTTGCTCAGTTGGGGGACGAGGCGCGGATCGCCCTCGCCTATGCACAGAGTCTCGCGTTCACCGATTACCTGGTCGTGCGATTCGGCGAGCTGGGCACCGCACGTTGGCTGGCGTCGATGTCTGAGGGCGCCACCGTCGACTCAGCGTTCCAGGACGAAACCGGAGTCTCCCTCGAAAGCGTGTTCGAGGATTTCGCCCAATCCTGAGTCCATCAGCCGGGAACTCACCCGGTTCCTACAACAGCGGGGAGGCGCGAGATTCGCGTCTCCCCACTAGCACCCGCGAGGGGTGCGATCGGAGTGTCTCCGGTTCGGCCGTCGCTAAACGGCACTCGAATTCACAGGGCGCGCGAGCAGGGAAGCTCGCGCTGGCGTCATCGAGCGCGGCGGGCGTCCTCGGCCTGGACGTCCGAGCGATAGCTGAGGAGGATCAGGGCGGTTTGCCCCAACCAAAGCCCCACGAGGAGCGAGGCTGTCATCCAAAGGAGATGGTTCATCGGGAAACTCCTCCGTGAAGAGGAGGGAAGGGCCCCCAAGGGCCGTCAGGTGCGGGCTCTTGGGATTGGAGTCCTCCCTCAGGTTTATCGGCCCGCGTCCCTCGGAACTGGTGTTCCATTGAAGGGAGAGCGCGGTCGAGTCCCTGAGCCGGGAGGAAGGGAGAAGAGAACGGGCGACTCGAGGCAGGCCGCTGGGCGCGGCGAGTCGTGTTGTTGCCGGACCATGCCGGCGAATCTAGGCATGTTCCAGAAAGTCTCGCCTCCGGCACTCCTTAGCTATAGGCGGTAACCCTGCCTAGAACGGGTTCGTCGAGGGAGCATGAACTTGCAGAAGACCCACTACAGTGCCCAAGAAGGCGGAAAAATACGGGTTGACCCTTTGCCCGAAAATAAATACGTACTTCCGTCAGAAATTATCTCTCGGATCACGGGGCCTCAAGCCCCAAGGGGTCTGCGAGCCGAGGGCGGAAGGTCCTTCGAGGGAGCCGTGACGAGGGAGCGAACGCCCCGGGGAGGGCGAACCCTCGCTAGCCCGATGGGGTTGGATCCGCCGGAATGGGGCTTGGGGGGAGG
>CAZUCE010000020.1:60660-75674 GCA_964619265.1 uncultured Planctomycetaceae bacterium | reverse complement strand
GGCTCCCCCCATCTGTGATTCGAACCGGTCAAGATGGTCCCCCATGCGATCCAGCCCGGATGTCCCCCCCCTCCAGATCGCTCTGGTCCTACCCACCGGAGCCCCGCCTGGCTCGGGCAACCGCGTCAGCGTCGAGCGCTGGAGTTCGATGCTGCGAGCCGCTGGCCACCGGATTCGCGTATTGGAATCACCCGGTTCGCCCCATCAACATCTGGACCTCGACGTCTGGATTGGGCTGCACGCCGAGCGTTCCGCGGCATCCCTCGAACTCGCTCTCGCCGCTTCTCCCAAGGTCCGGGCGATCACCGTCCTGACCGGCACCGATCTCCATCGGGAAGGTGGTCTCTCCTCGCTCGCCCTGAAGCAGCTGGAGCGCTCGGATCGCCTCGTCGTCCTCAGCCCCGGCGGGCTCGAGCTGCTGCCCGAAGAACTTCGCTCGCGCACCTGCACCATCCCCCAGGTTCCCGGCGACCTCCAGCCCGCTCCGCTCCGCGAGGGAACGCCCACCCTGGCCATGCTCAGCCATCTGCGCCCGGTCAAAGATCCGCTGGTCGTACTCGAAGCCCTGGGACACCTCAGCGAATCCGCCCCGCTGCGCATCGTGCACGCCGGCGAGCCGCTCGATCCCGCCCTCGCCAGCAGGTGCGAACAGACCTCGGCGGAGGATCCCCGCTACAGCTACCTCGGCCGCCTCCCCCGGGAGCAAGCCCTAGCCACCCTGAAAAGCAGCCACGGTCTGCTGCTCCCCTCCCGCTCTGAAGGCGGGGCCAGCGTCCTTTCCGAAGCGCTGCTCCTCGGTCGCGCCGTGATCGCGAGCGATGCGCCCGGCATCACCGCCTTCTTGCCCAAGACCTACGGGGGAATTTTCCCGGTCGGGAGTGCAAGCGACCTCGCCGCGCTGCTCGAGCGATTCGCGGCGCAACCCCCCTGGCGTCTAGAACTCGCGGAACAGTGCGTGGCCATGGGAACTCAACTGCGATCCGTGGAGGAGGCGAAGGCCTGGCAGGACCTGGTTACCGGCCGCCCTTAAGGGCCCACGACCTACTTCGCGAATCGAACAGCATCCAAGGAACCGTCCGGGTTCCAAGCCCCCCACTCCCCGCTGGGCTCAGTTCCTCAAACCCATCGGATTCAAGTCGGGCGTTCCGTGACGCTGCCGGTCCAGCCGAGGCGGTCGCGCCAGCGGCGGTAGGGATCGAGAGAGGGCAGCGCGACGATCGGATACGGAACCGGATGACGCACGAGGCGCAGGCGCTGGTCGGGCTCGAGCTCGCCCACGCGGCGGCCGTCGACGACCACGTCGGCCGGGCCGGTGCCGCCGACAAGTTCAACCGCAAGTTCGACCTGGGGCTCGAGAACGATCGGCCGATTGGCCAGGGATTGGCTGCAAATGGGCGTGACGAGGATCGCTTCGAGGGACGGACCGAGGATCGGACCGCCGGCCGAAAGCGCGTAAGCCGTCGAACCCGAAGGGGTGGCAAAGATCAAACCGTCGGCGCGGTAGTCGGTGACCCAGTCTGCGCCCACCCACAGCGCCGCGCGCAGCATCGACTGATCGGGGGAGCGTGAAAGCACGACGTCGTTCAGGGCCACATGTCGCTGCGATTCGCCCTCGCCGGGCAGCTCAAGTTCGAGGCGCAGGCGAGGCTCGGTGGCGGCGTTGCCTTCGAGCACCGAGATCAGCGTCTCTTCCCAACGCGACGCCGGCGTCGACGCCAGGAAGCCCACTTGCCCAAAGTTGATCCCGAGGGTCAGGACGGGCGCTTCGCAAAAGGCACGAACGGCTCCCAAGAGGGCTCCATCTCCGCCGAGAACGATCACCAGATCGGGGACCGGTTCCGAAGAATCGCCAGCGGCAAGGTCTCTTCCGTGCTGAGAGAACTTTTCGAGATCGTGATGGAAGCGAGCTAATTCGACGCGCTCCCTGAGCCACGCTTCGAGGACGCGAGCCAGTTCGACGGCCCCCTGTTTGCCGCCGTGCACCAGCACGTCGACGATCCGAATAGAAGTCGGGCTCACGAAAGCCTGGCGCGAGGAACGAGATCCCCTTTGTCGAGGTCCGGACCAGCCGACTCGCCCAGCCAACGGCGCAGGGACCGCTCGATGCCGTCGGCGTCGAGGCCACACACAGCGAGCTGTTCCTCGCGCAGGGTGCGATGCACTTGGTAACGATCGGGGAGGCCGAGGCACTTCACGGCGGCGCGAGTTCGGCCGGGGCCTCCTTCGGTCGCGGCGAATTCAAGCACCGCGCTGCCGAAGCCGCCGGAGCGCTGATGCTCTTCGACGGTCACGATCAGTTCGGCCTCGCGGAGTTGGCTACGCAAAAGATCTTCGTCGAGCGGTTTGGTGAATCGGGCGTCCACCACCCCCACCTCGATGCCCGCCTGGCGCAGCCGCTCGGCGGCGAGCACCGCTTCGGCCACCAACGCGCCATAGGCCCACAGGATCACCCGGCGGCCTTCGCACAGCACCTCGGCTCGACCGGGAAGCATGGCGGCCCGTTCGCTTTCGTGCACCCGCTCGTGCCCGGGAGCCGCGCCGCGCGGATAGCGCAGGGCCGAGGGGCCTGGAAGCGTCAGACACAGGTCGAGCATGCGGCGCAGGTCGGTCGCGTCGCGCGGTGCGCACAGGGTCATGCCCGGGAGAGTCCGCAGATAGGCCAGATCGAACACGCCGTTGTGGGTCGGTCCGTCCTGACCCACGAGCCCGGCGCGGTCGAGGGCGAAAACCACGGGCAACCCCTGGAGCGCCACCTCCTGGAAGACCTGGTCGTAACCGCGCTGCAGGAAAGTCGAGTAGATCGCGCACACCGGCCGCAGGCCGCCCTTGGCCATCCCGGCCGCCATCGCGACCGCGTGCTGCTCGGTAATGCCGGTGTCGTGGCAGCGACCCGGGAAACGCTGGCTGAATCCGGCGAGCCCCGTGCCACTCGGCATCCCGGCGGTGATCGCGTGAACACGCAGGTCGCGCTCGGCGGCGGCGGTCAGGGCGTCCCCGAAGGCCTTGGTGTAGGCCGCGCCGCTGGCCAGCGGCGTGCCGGCCAAGCGCGGGTCGGCGGGATCGACCTTGGGCGACTCGGCGCCGGCCGTGCGCGGCTTGGGCGCCGGTTGGGTGATCGACTTGGGCGGCTTGGCGGCATGCACGCGCTCGGGGTGCGTGGGGGCCTCGGGGTGCCCCTTGCCCTTTTGAGTCAGCGTGTGCAGGAGCACCGTGCCTTCCAATTCGCGAATGCGTTCGAACTGCTCGACGAGGCCTTCCACGTCATGTCCGTCCACGGGCCCGACGTAGGTGACGCCGAGTTCTTCGAACACGTGTCCGGCCACGATCGTGTGGCGGAGCACCTCGCGCACTTGATCCAGCGTGCGTTCAACCCGATCGCCGATCAGCGGAATCGAAGCGATCAGGCTGTGAATTTCCTGGCTCGCGCGCTGCAGGGTGCGGTTCGAGCGGATGCGCGAGAGGTAGCGGGCCAAAGAGCCCACCGACTTGGAGATCGACCACTCGTTGTCATTGAGTACAACGATCAACTTGTCGCCGCGCGCGCCGGCGTGATTGAGAGCTTCGAACGCGACGCCGGCTCCCAGGCTGGCGTCTCCGATCACCGAGACCACGTGCGGGCGCGGCGACTCGAGGCTGCCGGCCATCGCAAGGCCGGCGCCGATGCTAATGCTGGTTCCCGCGTGGCCAACGTGGAACAAGTCCCAGTCGGACTCTTCGGGGTTGGTGAAGCCGCACAAACCGTCCGTTTGACGCAAGGACGGAAAGCGCTCGCGCCGTCCGGTCAAAATCTTGTGCGGATAGCTCTGGTGACTCGTGTCGAACACAAGCCGGTCGCGCGCGAAGTCGAAGACCCGATGCAGCGCCACCGTCAACTCGACGACGCCCAGGTTGGAGCCCAAGTGTCCGCCGGTGGACTGGACCGAGTGCAGCAGAAAGGCCCGCATCTCGGCGCAAACTTCGGTCAGCTTCTCAGGTGGCAGAGCATGCAGCTCGCGCGGATGATCGAGCTGTTCAAGCAGTGGCCAGCTCGGGGAAGAGCTGGCTTCGGCCTCGCGGGCGCGGGGCCCGCCGGCTGAGGGCGCAGCGGTTCCGGAATCGACTCGGTCCTGGGGGGGATCCGGCGCGGCGGGTTGGCTGGAGGATTTCATAGGCAACCGCACTGTAGACCATCCAGGGCCCGTTCCGCAGGGCCAGAACACGGTGGAACGGCGGTTCCGGCCCCCCGCCCGAGCAGCCCGTGGCGGCCCCGTTCGGAACGGCCCCAGCAGGCCGTTCGGAACGGCCCCAGCGGGAGGGCTCAGGAGCTCCGCTCGAGCAGAGCCCCCGGAAGCAGCCGCAGGGGTCCGGTTTCGCAGACCCCGAGTCGGCTCGCCGCATTTTCGGCGCGCAAAGCGGCCTCCTGGGCGAATTCCCGAGCCCCGGGCAAGCCGAGCAAACTGGTCAAGCTCGGCCGCTCGTGGGCCGCGTCCTTGCCGGGCGTCTTGCCAAGCTCCTCGGGCGTTCCGACCACGTCGAGTAGATCGTCGATAGCCTGAAACGCCAGTCCGAGTTGCAATCCGTACTCACCTGCCGCGGCCCGTTGTTCGGCTCCCCCGTCTCCGCAGATCGCACCCATCTCGCAAGCCGCCGCAAACAGCCGGGCGGTCTTCCTCCGGTGCAGATCGATCACGCCGTCCAAGCCCGGCTCGCGATCGGCCGGCCGCAGGTCGAGCGCTTGGCCTCCGACCATTCCCGCCGAGCCCGAAGCCCGTGCCAGAACACCCACCAAGTCTGCGGCCCGCGGATCGCCGGCCAGCAACTCGAACGCAAGCGTCTGCAGTCCGTCGCCGACCAAGATGGCGGTCGCTTCGTCAAACGCCACATGACAGGTGGGCTGGCCCCGCCGCAGGTCGTCGTCGTCCATCGCGGGCAGGTCGTCGTGAACCAGGCTGTAGGTGTGCAACAGCTCGAGGGCCGTCGCCGCGCGTTCGCAAGTGGCCGCATCTGCCCCGAGCGCCTCCGCGACCCAGCGGCAAAGAATCGGACGCAAGCGCTTGCCACCGGCCTGAAGCGGATGGATCAAGGCGTTTCGCAGCCGATCCGGAACACCCGCCTGGGCGGCGGGCCCCCATTCGACGAGCAGCTCGTCGACCCACGCGCGATCGATCTCCAAGCGCTCGAGCAGGCTCGGATTCGAAGCCTCCGCGCGCGCCATCAGGCCGGGCCGGAGTCACCGGCAAAGTCAGGGTCATCTCGCAGGCTTGCGAGGGAAGCCTCAGCGTCCGCCGACAGCTCTTCGACCCGCTTGCGATGGCGGCCGAGCGCACTGTGGCAGCGCTTGAGAAGCTCCACGCCTTCCGCATAGCGCTCGATCGCCGACTCCAAGCCCAGCTCGGGCCCTTCCAGCTCGCGCACCAGCCCCTCGAGCCGCTCGAGCTTCGCGTCGAAATCGAGGTCCTCACCGGCGTCACCGGATGCCTTCGCAGCTTTCTTGCTCATGGGCCAGATCGTACTTTGAGGGGAGTCGAGGGTCTCGCCGGCACCGCGCGAGACTTCTGCGAAAGGCGTCCCGGCCGCCTCGCATCGCCTGGCCGGAGTCGCGATACTCGGGCTGTCCCCCCCTGGTCCATGCCTGATTCTTCCCCTCCTCGCGAGTTCCCGGCCCCCGACCAGGAGCACCTGGCCGCCGTCGACCTCGGCTCGAACAGCTTTCACCTGATCATCGCGCGCGAGATCGATGGGGGCATCCAGGTCCTCGACCGCATCAAGGAAACCGTGCGGCTGGCCGCTGGGCTGGACGACGAGAAGCGGCTTTCCGGAGAATCCCGCGACCGCGCCCTCCAGTGCTTGGCTCGCTTCGGGGCGCGTTTGAATGGAATCCCCGAGGGACGCGTGCGAGCCGTCGGAACCAACACAATTCGCAACGCCAAAAACGCCCGCGGATTCTTGCGGCGCGCGCGCGCCGCCCTGGGACACGACATCGAAGTGCTGCCTGGCGCTGAGGAAGCGCGGCTGGTCTACCTGGGGGTCGCCCACGACCTCGCCGACGACGGTGGCCGTCGATTGGTGGTCGACATCGGAGGCGGCAGCACCGAACTCGTCATCGGCGAACGCTTCGGCGTGTTCGAAGCCGACAGCGTCCAGATGGGCTGCGTCACCTTCTCGCGCCGGTTCTTCGAGAACGGGCGTTTGAGCCGCCGGGCCTTCGAGCGCGCCCGCATCGCAGCGCGCGTCGAATTGCTGTCGATCGAGGATCGCTTCAAAGCGACCGGCTTCGCCGAAGCCGTCGGCTCCTCGGGAACAGCCAACGCGGTCGCCACGATCCTGGAACAAAACGGCTGGAGCCCCTCGGGAATCACCAGGTCCGGACTGGGGCTCCTGGAAAACGCAGTGGTCGAAGCCGGCCGAATCGAAGACTTGGTCCTGCCCGGGCTGTCCGAAGATCGCCGGCCCGTCATAGCAGGCGGCATCGCGGTTCTCAGCGCCGTCTTCGACGCGCTCGAACTCGAAACCATGGCGGTCTCGAACCAGGCCCTGCGCGAGGGCCTTTTGTACGACCTAATTGGGCGCATCCACCACGAGGACGTTCGCGATTCGACGATCTCCGCGCTGCAAAATCGCTACGCAGTCGACTTGGAACAGGCCCAGCGCGTGGGCACCCTCGCCAGCCGTCTGCTCGAGCAAGTCCACGATCCCTGGGAACTGGAACCGGAGCGATCGAAGCTCACGCTCGGCTATGCCGCCGCTTTGCACGAGGTCGGCCTCGCCCTGCGTCACTCCGGACACCACAAGCACGGCTCCTATCTCCTGGCCTACTCGGATCTTCCGGGGTTTTCGGCCGACGAACAACGCTTCCTCTCGGTTCTCGTCCGAACCCATCGCCGCAAGCTCACGCGGACCCTGTTCGCCGTGTTACCGAGTCACCAGGTGCGCGACGCCCTGCGCCTCGCCGTGTTGTTGCGACTCGCGGTCTGCGTGTGCCGCTCCCGCGCGGCGACGATCGTGCCCGAGGTCAGCTTGATTCCCCGGCGCGGTCGCCTCGACCTCCAGTTTGCGGACTCGACGCTCGATGAGCGGCCGCTGCTGCGCGCCGACCTTGAGGTCGAACAGCGCTATCTCAAGGGCATCGGGTTCGAACTCGAGATTCGTAGCGAGCCCAGGTAGCCCCGCCTTCAGCTCGACTCTTCGATCGCCTCGAGGTCCCGAGCGCTGGGCAGACCAGGGAAGTCGCCGGAGCCTGCGATCGGTAGGCCGACCGCTGCGGTGGCCACGCGCAAGGCCCGCTCGGCGTTGTGGCCGCGCGCGTAGGCCACGCTCAGGGCGGCCGAAAACAAGAACTGTGCGGTCAGGCCGGTGGGCGCGTCTTCGCCGGGTTCACTTTTGGCCTCATGAAACGTCTCGCCGTCAAAACTCAGCGCCCGGCCCTCGATGGAAGTCAGCGTGATGCGCGCGGGTCCGAGCGCACTGAGCCTGCGAGCTAGTCCCTTGCGCGAGACCTTCTCGCCCTCCTGGCGAGTCAGCGTAATCGCGTCGTCGTTGGTCGCGATCAGCAGCTCCACGTTGGCTAGGCAGTCGCTCTCCAGGGGACGCGCCGGCAGGGCGTGCAGCACGACCCGGCGCGATTCCTCGCGGGCCGCGGCGAGAACCTGCTCGAGCGGTGGATCGGGCAGTTCGAGTTGGAGCACCAGGAGGTCCACATCCGGCAGGTCGCGCAACACCGTGGCGAGCTCGGGCAGCGGGTCCGGCGCGGACTCGGTGGATTCAGGGTCAGCGCTGGCGGGCTCGCCGAGCAAGAAGGGGTGGACGTCGATGCCCTCGGCAACCAACGGCGCGCGAGCACTCGGGGTGGCGACGTTCTCGCGGGCTCCGGCCAGGAAGCGCACTTCGGCGCCCAGGCGGGCCAGCGCGACCGAGAGCAGCACTCCGATTCCGGCCGGACGGCTCTCGCCGTCGAAGGCAGCTTCGGCGTCGTAGGTGGCGCGGAGGGCGCCGATCACACAGATCGATACGGTCATGCTCGGCGCGCGGTTCTTGGGGCACTCGGGGGCCCAACTTGGGGCTCCGAAGGCAGGGCGGGAGGCTATCAGCCACCCGAGGCCCCGTCGAGGCGGGGAACCCCGGATCTGTCCGCTCTTTACGTCTGGGGAACGCCCCGGCGAGCTGCGCCGAAGAGTCCCAGCGGGACCAGCGCCAGGGTGAGGACTCCCGGGCCAGGGGCTCCCCGCGAATCCAAGGCCAGCCATAGGGCACCCAAACCGAGGACAAGAGCGGGCACCAAGAGGCCCGAGCGCTGCCAGCGACTGGAAACCAGGGCGACCCCAAGTAGCGGGGCGAACAGAAGGGCCGCGGTCAGCGCAATCAGCACCGGCCGGATCGAGCGCAGTCCTCGGCTGGGCAGCGGGACGAAAGCAAACCCAGCGAGCAGCAGCAGATCGCGCAGGGAAATCCAAGGATCCATGGGCCAGGAGCCGATCGTGATCGCCCGCAGGAGCCCCAGCGATGAGAGCCTCGAACCTGGGTCAACGGCAAGCCCCCACAGCGCAAGGAACAGGGCGCCCAACAAGACGGCTGCTTCCAGAGCGAGGGTGGATCGAGCCGTCGCGGCTTGCCGCCCGGCGTGTCCGAGGGCCAAAGTCGCCAAAAACAGCCCGCAGACCTCGACCAGCAGACCGCGCGCCAGGATCCCTGAGTCGTAGTCGATTCGCCCTGTCAGGGCATTTGGGCTCCCTGTCAGGGCATTTGATATCCCTGTCAGGGCAGCTGGAAGCTCCTCGAAGCCCAACCAGCCCCGGGTGCCCAGGGCCACGTAGGCCGCGGCGGCCACGCAGCAAGCCAAGCTGGACGCCCCGAGCCAAAAGCCCGAAGCGCGTTGGTGGATGGGCGCAGATTCGGTCAAGAAGTGGCCGCCCCGACGCCCCACTCGAAGCTCGCCGTGACCTCGACTTCAGCGGCCAGGCTCAACTTGACCGGGCACGAATGCGCGGCGGCCTCCAGCGCCCGGCGATCCTGTTCGGAGACCTCCACGGGAAACTCAAGATGCACGTCGAGGGCTCCGATGCGGCGGTTTGGGTCGGCCACCATGCGCTTGACGACCCGCCCCCGAGCTCCGGTCACGTCGATGCCCCGCGCGGCCGCGGCGATTCCAAGGATGGTCAGCATGCAGGTCCCAAGACCTGTGGCGACCAGGTCGGTCGGCGAGAAAGACGCCCCCAGCCCTTGGTTGTCGGTAGGTGCATCGGTTCGCACTTCCACGCCCGAGGGGCCGTGGGCGCTGCGGCAGCGCAGGGAGCCTTCGAAGGCAATGTCGATTTCGACCATAAGGAGAAAGGTGAAGCAGTCTGGGAACAGGGCCGGGGAGGGCTCGGCCCAAGAGCTGGGGAAGCGCGAGGCCCAGATCGGGGACCCACCGGCCCCAAAAAAGCCGTTTAAATCGAGGGCAGCCGAGTCGCAACCGGCGGCCCCCCGGGTATTCCGGGGCCCGCCGGAGGCAACACGGCCGGCAGGGTAGCCTAGAGAGGTGGAACGGATCGCCCTCCCCGTCCGTCTACGAGATCAGCCATGAACGACCAACGCCAGCCCGCCCCGCTCGCGGCTCTGCTCACCACTGCGCTCGCCGGTCTGCTCGCGCAGCCCGCCGGGGCCCAAAACACCCTGTTGATCCTGGCGGACGACTTCGGGGTCGATCAGCTCGGGTCCTACGGCGAGGGGGCCGATCCGCCTCCGACCATCTGGCTCGATCTCATCGCCTCCTATGGCGTCCGCTTCACGAACGCATACGCAAACCCGAGCTGCTCTCCTACGCGAGCACAGATCCAGACCGGCCGCCACGGATTCCGCACGGGAATCGGCTTCATCACCCAAGCCGGCGGCCCCGAGCTTCCGCTGTCCGAAATCACCATCCCCGAGGCCCTGGACCAGTTCGCGCCCAGTCCGTTCTCGACGGCTGTCCTCGGCAAGTGGCACCTGACCAACGGGCAAGCCCCCAACAACGGCCCGGCCCATCCCCTGCTCCAGGGCTACGACCACCACGCCGGCTCGATGGCCAATTTCGATTCGGGCAACCAGAACTATTACGCCCACACGAAATTCGTCGACGGCGTTGCGACGTTCAACACCGCCTATGCCACGACGACAACCGTCGATGACGCGTTGGCTTGGATCGCCACCGCGCCCGAGCCGTGGTTCTGCATGGTGTCGTTCAACGCCCCGCACGCGCCGTTCGACTACCCCCCGCCGCACCTGCACAGCCAATACGTTCCGCCCGGTGCGACGGTGGAACAACTTCAGCTCTCCCAATACAAGGCGATGATCGAGGCGATGGATCGAGAGATCGGTCGGTTGATCACGAACTTCTCGCTTCCCCAGTTGCTCTCCACGACGTTGGTGTTTGCTGGCGACAACGGGACGCCCGAAGCCGGCGTTGAATCGCCCTTTGACCCTGAACAAGCCAAACTGACCCTGCACGAAGGCGGTTGCAACGTTCCGCTGATCGTGGCAGGCGCCTTCATTCCCGAGCGCGGCAGGACTTGCGACGCGCTGGTGGAGATGCCGGACTTGTTCCCGACGATCCTGCGCTTTTCAGGAGTCGACCCGGTGGCTTTCTCCCAGGCCACCGGTACCAAGCTCGACGGACATGACCTGTCCCCGTTCCTGATGGACGTCGACGCGCCCGAGGTTCGAAGCATCGCGTTCTCCGAGCTGTTCCAACCCAACGGGCCGAACCCGCTGGTCCAAAATTATGGCGTTCGCGACGAGCGTTACCGCCTGATCCGCAACGGGTTCCTGGACAGCTTCCAACTCTACGACCTGTGGTTCGATCCATTCGAGCAGGTCGACCTGCTCGCGTCCCCCAACCCGAGCCCCGAAGCCCTGGGCGCCTTCCAATCCCTCCGGCTCCAGCTCTTGAAGCTCATCTCTAGCTGAGACTCGCTGTGGCGGGGGCGGGCTCGACTACGTACCCTCCGCGCATGTCGAGCCCTCAGACTCCCCTGCGCGACCAGCGCGTCCTCGTCACCGGCGCCACCTCCGGCATCGGCCTCGCCACGGCGCATGCCCTCTCCGCAGCTGGCGCAAAGGTCACCCTCGCCGGTCGCCGGGCCGAGCGGCTGAGCGCCGCTGCACAGCAGCTCACCGGCTCCAGCGTTTTGGAACTGGACGTCCGCAACGGAGCTGCCGTACGCGCGGCGCTCGAGCCCCTGGAATTCGATGTGGTGGTCGCCAACGCCGGCCTGGCCAAGGGCACGGATCTGGTCCAGGATGCCGCGGCCGACGACTGGGATGCGATGCTCGATACGAACGTCAAGGGCCTGCTGCACACCGTGCGGGGCTGCTTGCCCAAAATGCTCGAGCGCGGGTCCGGCGATGTGATCCTGATCGGCTCTGTCGCCGGCCGCTCGGTGTATCCCGGAGGCTCGGTGTATTGCGCCAGCAAGCACGCGGTACGCGCCATCTACGAAGGGCTCCGTCAGGACGCCGGCGGACGCGGCGTGCGCTTCACCACCGTGGACCCCGGACTCGTGCAAACCGAATTCAGCGAGGTTCGCTTCGACGGGGACACGCGCAAAGCTGCCAGCGTCTACCGGGGGTACCAGCCGCTCGCGCCGGACGACATCGCACGCACGATTCGCTTCGTCCTCGAACAGCCTCGCCACGTGAACCTGGGCGAGATTGTGATCTGGCCCACCGATCAGATCAGCACGACGCGCGTCGTGAAGGAGGGTCAGTAACTCTCGTCTTGAGTCGGGAATTCGCGCGAGCGCACATCGCTCACATAGGCCTCGAAGGCCCTGCGCATTTCTTCGCCCAACTCCGCGTAGCGACGAACGAAACGCGGCTGGAAGCGGGTGTAAAGCCCGAGCATGTCATGGCTCACCAGGATCTGGCCGTCGCACGCCGGACCGGCGCCGATCCCGATCACCGGAATCGCAAGTTCCTGCGCGATGCGCTCGGCTAGTTCGGCGGGAACCTTCTCAACGACCACGCCGAACGCGCCAGCGTCTTCGAGCGCCTGGGCGCCCTCGAAGACCTCCTCGGCTTCCTGCTCCTTCGTGGCGCGCACCTTGTAGGTGCCAAACTTGTGGATCGACTGGGGCGTCAAGCCTACGTGCCCCATGACCGGGATGCCGGCATCGACGATTCGCCGCACGGTCGGCGCGATGCCAAGCCCCCCCTCGACTTTGATCGCCTCGACCCCCGATTGCTGGATCATTCGGCCCGCGTTGCGGAGCGCCTCGTCCGGGTTCACCTGGTAGGACATGAATGGCAAATCGCCGATCACCAGGGCTCGCTTGACCGCGCGGCTGACCACCTCCGCGTGGTAAAGCATGTGCTCCATGGTCACGCTGACCGTCGAATCGCGGCCCTGGACGACCGTGGCGACCGAGTCGCCGACCAAAATCGCGTCCACCCCGGCCTCGTCCACGCAGGCGGCCATCAGGTGGTCGTAGGCGGTGAGCGCGGTGATTCGCTCGCCGCGTTCTTTCATCTTCCGAAGGGTCTGGGTGGTGACCTTCCGGCGGGGGCGTCCGTTTGAGCTCGACATGGGTGACCCAGAAGCTAGCGCAGCGGGGCGCCTGGAGCCCGGCCCGGGGTACGATTCGGCCATCGTGAGTACCACGCCGAACCTACAAGAGAGCCCCGCCCCCCCCATCCCCGACTCGGTCCTCGAGCCGATTCTGGCTGATCTGGGCCTGGCCATCACCGCCCTGCGCAGCCGGTCCGAGGACGCTTGCCAGGTCTCCCACGCGGCCGATGTGGCCACCGCGGGAGCCCAGGTGGGTCCCCGCGGCCTGCTCCTGCTGTTTGCCCCCGGAGCGCCCGGTTCGCCAGCGCTGGCCGAGCTGCGCAATCAGGCGTGGCCCCGCTTCCACGCGGTCGCGATCTACCGGGTCCGCGGAGGCAGCCTCAGCCGCGAGAGCCTCTCGGGCCGCGAGGATCTCGGCACGTGCGCCGGGGAGGACGGTGCCTTCCTGGCCCTGCGGCGCCGGGAGCACGTGCTGTCCAAGGACGCCACGGTCGAGAAGTTCGACTCGAACGCCAGCGGCTGGAACGGCGAGCCCGGCGGTCCCGGCTACCCCCACTTCCGCTGGATGCGCCGCCTGGTCGGCAGCTACAGCGGCAGCCACACCGCCTCCCGCATCCTAGACTTCGGTTGCGGCGCCGGCTGGGTGGGCATCGAAGCCGCCCTGCGGTCCAAGGGCGCGCACCTGGCATTTTTCGATCCGAGCCCCGAGATGGTTCGCATCGCCGAGGGCAACGCCCGCGAAAGCGGGATCGCCGACTTCACCGGTCGGGTCGGCTTCGGGGAAGAGCCGCCGTTCCCCGCCGAAGACGAGCAGCGCTACGACCTGGTGATCAGCTCCGGCGTCGTCAGCTTCTCGCCCGACTTCGAGGGTTGGATGGAAGGTCTCGTGGGAACCTGTGCCCCCGGCGCGACGCTGGTCGTCGGCGATCTGCACCCGACTTCCACCGGTATGCGTCACCGCAAGCGCAACAAACCGCTCTTGCCCGTGCGCGAGATGAACGGCACACCCCGCGGGCCGGTCAGGCAGTGGCTCGAGGCCCGCGGCTACGTGCACGAAGCGAGCTCCGGCTACCAGCTCTCGCGCCCGATCCCCCAGGCGATGTTCTTCAACGAAACACGCCTCAAGGGCGTGCTCAGTTGGCCGCTAGTCGGCACGAACGCGCTAGCTACAAAGCTCAGCTCGGCGCTCGGCGAAGACCGGTTCGACTCGTGGGTCA
Organism: uncultured Planctomycetaceae bacterium; assembly: GCA_964619265.1. Classification (GTDB taxonomy): domain Bacteria; phylum Planctomycetota; class UBA1135; order UBA1135; genus CAZUCE01. Next base: position 61,955 of record CAZUCE010000020.1, on the reverse strand, counting down.
TGCGGTTCCGAGCGCCGAACTGAGATGAAGGCCGAGCGACTGGCTTAGAGCTCGAACCAAACCGGCTCAGCAAGCGGCCCCAGAGCCCGTTCCGAGATCCGCTGAATCTGCTTCTGTTCTTCATCGAGCGCCCAGACTCCTTGGCTCTCCTCTAGGAACACGCACCGCAGGTTGCCGGACGGGGAGACTCGCGAATGGAACAGGAGCTTGGAATCCTCCAGCGCCAAAGTTCCGTCCTTCCAGGTCACGGTGTGGGCGCCCGGGCCGGAAGTCATCGAAGGCTGCGACTCGAGCCCTCCCGTCCGCGGCGGGTCTAGGTGACCCAACCCCAGGGATTCGCCTCCGTAGGGAACCTCGCGCACTCGCTCTCCAAGCTTGGGGTCGAACTCGACGAACTGGAATCGGCCGCTGGTCAAGCGCTCGCCGACTTCTGGGTAGACCGTCTCGGAGAACCGCAGGGTTCCCGATTCACTCCAAACAAACGCCAAGCGAGAGGAGAAGCTAGAGAACCCGTGGACGCCGCTGCCGACCGGGAGGGAGCGCTGGGTAAAGGGCGCTTCGAGCTCCAGAATCTCGAGTTGCGATTCGCACTTCGTGGAGAGAGCCAACCAACGGCCGTCGGGCGAAATTTCTCTGCCCGATGGCCATAGGTCTTGGGTGGTCACAGGCAGGCCAGTCAGAACTCCATTCGCATCGACCCAGTGGACTTGCCCTTCCATCTCAACCAGCGCTCGATCCTCGCAAACTCCTAGCACGTACTCAACCGGATGAGCATGGGTCCGGATACGCGATCCCGTTGAAACCGTCATGAGGCGAGCGGAGGGCTCTGCTGGATTCGCAGACGACGCTAGGAACCAGGCGTGCCCTCCGGACTGCCCACAAAACTCGATCTCCTCGCCGTCCGACAACACCTTCGATTCTTGATTCGCGAGGTCGATCCACATGAGGCGGTCGGTCGCCCAGTCCATCACCACAAAGGCGGAGTCGTCCACTCGCGCCAGAAAATCGACGGCCATCTTGGACGTCAGCAGCCGCGAGGCCTGGGTCTGACCTGGCTGCCAAAGTTGCCAGGAAGAAGTTCCCTTCGAATCAGGCCCCTTGAAGATCAGAACCGGATCGGGGCTCAGAATGTGCTGGACCCAATCGAGACCATCCGGGACTTCCTGAGCAAGGGGAGCGAGGAGGCACAAGGGCAGAAGCGAGAGAGTCATGTTTATCGGGAACCAGGGACAAGGGCAGCAGCGAAACCTACCTACGACGAGGCCCCAAAGGCTGTTGGCCAAAGTCATGGCACC
>CAZUCE010000020.1:0-60560 GCA_964619265.1 uncultured Planctomycetaceae bacterium | reverse complement strand
TGGCACCGTATCACCGCTCTCCATGGGTCGTTCCCGAACGACGACGGGTGGCCAGCCAATGGCCAACTCCATCCCGTCCGCCGGCCCAGCCCAAACGCCCTAGTTGGCGCGCGGGTCGCCGTTCGTCGACGGGGCAGCGGCGGCGGCGCGGGCTCCGCGATCCGGCGTGTCGCTGGAGCGATTTGCTGCGGGGCGATCCTCAGCCTGGGCTTCGGTCGGCTCGGGGCCCGCGGTGCGGTGGGTTCCCTTGCTGTACTCGAGCAAGCGGCCCAGGTAGCTACGCAGTTCAGCGCGCTCGACGATCGCGTCGAGCATCCCCTTCTCGATCAGGAATTCCGAGCGTTGGAAGCCCTTGGGCAATTCCTGCTTGAGCGTGGCCGCGATCACACGCGGACCGGCGAAACCGATCAAGGCGCCCGGCTCGGCCAGGGTGACATCGCACACGCTGGCGAACGATGCGGTCACGCCACCTGTGGTCGGGTGCGTCATGACGCACACCGACATGCCGCCGGCGTCGTTCAACTCGGCCAGGGCCGCGCAAGTTTTGGCCATCTGCATCAGCGACAGCGCGCCCTCGTGCATGCGGGCGCCGCCCGAGCTGGTGAAACACACCAGCGGTCGGCCGTGCTCGCGCGCCAGATCGCAGGCCAAGGCGAACTTCTCGCCGACGACCTCACCCATCGATCCGCCGAGGAATCCGAAGTCGAGGATTGCGATCACGACCTCGCGCCCTTCGATCGCACCCAGGCCGCAGACCAGAGCTTCGCTCTGTCCGGTTCGCTCGACCGTCTTGCGAATCTTCTCCGAGTACGGGATCGAGTCGGTGAACTCCAGCCGGTCCAAGGCGCTGAGGTCTTCGAAGCGTTCGTCGAAGGTGCCGGGATCCAGCAGGGCGGCAATTCGCGCCCGCGCCGGCAACGTGAAGTGGAATCGACACGACGGGCAGACGCGGTCACGCTCTTCGAGCTCCTTGCGATAGACCATCGAGCCGCAGTTTTCGCACTTGAGCCACAGGCCCCCGGGCATGTCCTTCTTCTTGGAGAAGCGAAGGCGCGACAGGCGGCCCTTCTTCTCGGGCGCGGAATCCTCGGCGCCCTTCGTTTCGGACCCGGCGGGGTCGGCCCCCTTCTTCTTCGGGGCCTTCGGCTCGTCTCGCTCGGGGTCGTGCTTGGCGCTCATGGCTGGGCGGGATTCGGCGGTTCAGGCGGTCGCGGCGGCACTGGCCGCGGCTCGGAAGGCCTCGATCGTAGCGCGGCGGTCGTCCGCACCGAAGATCGCAGAGCCGGCGACGAGCGCATTTGCCCCCGCCTCGACGCAGGCCGGGAGGGTCTGATGGCTGATTCCGCCGTCCATCTCCACGTGCCCGCGATAGCCCTGATCCCTGAGCCAGCGGACCTTGGGGAGGACTTCAGGCAGGAAGGACTGCCCCCCGAAGCCGGGGTAGACGCTCATCACCAGCACCAGATCGACCCGGTCTAAAAATGGCTCCAGGACTTCGACGCGGGTGTCCGGATTGATCGCCAGGCCCACCTGACGGACCCCAGCATCCCGGAATCGGTCGATCACCTCACCGCAGCGACGGGGCCCCGCGGCCTCCCAGTGAAAGGTCAGGACCTCGGCTCCGGCCTTCACGAAATCTGCGGCGTAGCCCGCGGGGTCGCTGATCATCAGGTGCACATCGAGCGGCTTGGTCGCCACGTCCTTCATGGCCGCGACCAGGGGCGGGCCGAGCGTCAGATTCGGTACGAAGTGCCCGTCCATCACATCCACGTGGTGCCAGTCGGCCCCTTCGGCTTCGATGGCGCGAAGCTCCTCGCCGATGCGCGCAAAGTCGCACGACAAAAGCGAAGGGGCAATCAGGATGTCGGGACGCTGCATCTGAGTTCTTGCTTGGAGCTCTAAGGGCGGGGACCGACTTCGTCGCCGAAGCAGGTGTAGACCGATCGCGCGGCAGCGATCAGTGGGTCCTTGGCGGACACGAGGCGTTGGCCGCCGATGGCCTCGGAAATCGGGACGTCGCACACTCGGCCGCCGCGAACGACGACCATGCGGTTCGTGTTTCCGGCGAGCAGGCACTCCAGTCCGTGGGCACCGAGTTCGGTACCGAGCACGCGGTCGGCTGCGACAGGCCCTCCGCCGCGCTGGACGTGACCGAGCACGACGGACCGCGCATCCACCGTGGTTTCGCGGTCGATCCACTCGGCGACCGCTCGTCCGACACCGCCTAGGCGAATCGGATCCGGCGAGCCGGGATCGGTGGCCGCGACCACTTGGGAGCCGTCCGATAGGCGCGCGCCCTCCGACACGCACAGAACCGTGAAGCGCTTGCCGCGCCGGGCGCGACGCTCGCAAAATTCACCGACCGTGGCGAGGTCGAAGGGAATCTCGGGCAGCAGGATCACGTCGGAGCCGCTGGCGATTCCCGCGTGCAGGCCAAGCCATCCGGCATTGCGGCCCATCAACTCGACGGTGATGGCGCGATGGTGACTCGCAGCTGTGGTGTGAACGCGATCCAGAGCATCGGTCGCGGTCGCCACCGCGGTTTGGAACCCGAAGGTCAACTCGGTGCCGAGGATGTCGTTGTCGATTGTCTTCGGCAGCCCGATGCACGGCAGCCCTCCCTCCACCATGGGCTCCGCGCAGGCCATCGTGCCATCGCCGCCGACGACAAACAGCGCATCGAGTCCCGCCTTGGAGGCGTGCTCCAGACACCGGGCGCTCACGTCCGCGAACTTCGGCGTGCCATCTGGGTTCTCGCCCACCTGGAAGCGGGTTGGGTTCGCGCGATTCGAAGAACCCAGAATGGTCCCGCCGAGGGTGAGCACGTTGGAAACCGCCGCGTAATCCAGGGGACGCATGCGATCTTCAATCAGCCCAAGGAACCCGTCCTCGATGCCGACCACCTCGACGCCCCGGCGCAAGGCCCCTTTGGTGATGGACCGAAGCACCGCGTTGAGGCCTGGGCAGTCTCCGCCGCCGGTGAGCACCCCCACCCGCCGAATGCCCACCCGCCGGCTGGAAGAGGGCTGGGTTCCAGCAGGTCTCGATCCAGAAAAGTCCGTCGACATGCCCCGAAGCCTAACGGTCCCCCAGGCGCGGACCCAGCCCGAGGCCCCCCTTCCAGGCCCTCTCTGGGCGGTTCGGCGAGGCTCCACGCGTTCAGAAGGCGGTTCACCCCACGGCCACGGCGCTCCGTGCCCAAGGTCCCAGCGGCTTCCCGCAACACCGGGGTAAGCTCTCCCAGGCGCTTTTCCCGCTCATCCGGTGTTCTCTCCCAAGGCCGGGAGGCTGTCAGTCGATCGTGTTGCCCGCCTTCCCGTTTGGACCTCGCTCCAGCCGCCTGAACGCCACGCCTCCGCACTCCAGCCGAAGCCCTCCATGTCACTCCCGTTTCGACAGTTCACGGCGCCTTTGGTCCTGACCGGCTTCATGCCCCTTGCAGCCCTCGCTCAGGACACCCGCGCAACTCTCGTCGCCGAAATCCCGGGCAACGCGGTCTTCGTGGTGCCCGGACCGAACGACCCGAGCACCTTGATGGTTGGCGAGCAGGCTGGCCTGATCAGTCGCATCCGCTTCGGCCAAATCAACGGCACCTTTTTGGATCTAACCGGCAAGGTCTCTCCCAGCGGGCTCGGAGGGCTGCTCAGCCTCGCGTTTCACCCGAACTACGCGGCCAACGGCTGGATCTACGTGATGTACCAGTCGTCGGACCAGAGTTCGTGCCTCGCACGCTACACGGTCCCCGTACCGGGCAGCCTGCAAGTCGATCCGTCGACCGAATTGGTTCTGCGCGACTTCACCGGCCCGATCGCTTTCCACTGGGGTGGAGGCCTCCAGTTTGGCCCCGACGACAAGCTGTACGTCGCGATCGGAGACCCGCGCTTTGAAATCGACACGGAAGGCTGCACGGCCCAGGACATCTCCAAGTTCCAAGGCAAGCTTCTGCGCCTCGAAGCCGATGGGTCGATTCCCCCCGACAATCCCTACGTGGGCGTACCCGGCGCGCTGCCTGGCGTCTACGCCCGCGGCCTGCGCCAACCGTTTCGACTGAGCTTCGATCCCCTGACCGGCGGCATGTTCCTCGGCGACGTCGGCGAACTCGACCGCGAGGAAATCAACTACGTCCCGCCCGGGCTGCTCGAAGAAGCCAACTTCGAATGGCGAACTCTGGAAGGCACCCTCCTAACCGGCTCGACGCTATGCCCCGCCGATCCCTCCCAGCTGGTGGGCAATCGCATCTCGCCGCTGTTCGAATACGACCACTTCACAGGATGTTCGGTCACCGGCGGCTTGGTGGTGCGAGACGCCGGCCTGCCGGGCCTCGAAGGCTCCTACCTGTTCTCAGACTGGTGCGGCGGCAAGACCTGGGCCCTCGACGTGGACTTCGCCACCGGTGCGCTGATCGCCTCGGCTGAGATCCAGGCCAATTTGGATCCGCCCGGCCCGCGCAGCGTGAACGCCCCGACCAGCTACTCCCAAGCGACGAGCGGGCGCATTTTCTTCACCGACATGTTTTCCCTCGAGCCAAACGTCAGTGAGATCTACCGGCTGAGGACCGACGACCCGCTCGTCTCCGACCGCGACTACCTCTCGAACCTCGCCGGCGGTACCCAGCACTTTGAATTGGACGCGGGGCCGGCCGTCGGTGGCCAGCTCTACCTGCTTCTCGGAAGCCTGAGCGGCACCAATCCGGGGATCTCGGTCGACGGCCTCAACCTCCCGATCAACTTCGACGCCTACACGCAGTTCACCCTGGGCGGCGGCGCGGGACTTTACACCGACTCGGTCGGCCTACTCGATGGGGACGGCTTCGCTGAAGCGCAGTTCACGCTGCCCGCGGGCTTGGCGACCCAGGCGGTTGGCTCCGTTTTCCAGCACGCCTTCGTCGTGGTCAATCCGCTGACGTCGATCGTGACCTTCGCCAGCAACGCCGAGCTCACGCTCCTGCGCCCGTAGCCCTGCCCCGAAGCCATCCGCGGCGCCAGTCGCAACCAGCCTGACGTTCTGCCCTGGCCCGCATGGCGGGTCTTCCGAAGCCTGTATTCAGGCCGCGCAGAGCGCCTGAGTAGATAGCGAACGCGCGATCTAATCGTTCCAGGAACCGGTCGCCGAGCTCGGTGACCGATGTGGCTCCGCCGGAGTCGGTCCGCTTCCAATCAGCGCTGCAAAGCGGCGATTCCGGGTAGCAGCTTGCCTTCGAGCAGTTCGAGGGACGCCCCGCCACCGGTTGAGATGTGGTCGATGCGCTCGGACAAACCGAACTTCTCGGCCGCGGCGACCGAGTCGCCGCCCCCCACCACGGTGTAGCCCGCGCAGACTGCGACCGCTTCGCCGACGGCTTTCGTTCCGGCCGCAAAATTCGGCCACTCGAAGACTCCCATGGGACCGTTCCAAACGACCGTCTGGGCATCGGCCAGGGCCTTTGCATAGGCGGCTTGGCTTTGCGGCCCGATGTCGAGGCCCATCCAGCCGTCGTCGATATCGCCGGTGACCACCTTCGGTGCGGTGCCTTTCTCGAAGGCCTGGCCAACCACATGGTCAGAGGGCAGCAGCAGCTCGACGCCCTTGGCCGCGGCCTTGGCGACCGCCTTGCGCACCAGATCGAATTGATCTTCCTGGACCAGGCTCGCGCCGATCTTACCGCCGGCCGCGGCCAGGAAGGTGTAAGCCATGCCGCCCCCAACCAGCAGCCGATCGACTCGCTCGAGCAGACTGTCGATCACGAGCAGTTTGTCGGAAACCTTGGCGCCGCCAAGGATCGCCACCAGCGGCCGGGCGGGTTCCGTCAGGACACGACCAAAGGCCTGGATCTCGGCTTCGAGCAGCAGCCCTCCGGCGGCGGGCAGGTGGGCTGCGGGACCGCAGACCGACGCGTGATCGCGGTGGGACGAGCCGAACGCATCGTTCACGAACACATCGCCGAGGCCCGCGTAGGCCTTGGCCAAGTCGGCGTCCCCTTTGGTTTCGCCAGCGTTGTAACGGACGTTTTCAAGAACGAGGACCCCCCCGGCGGCCAGCGCGCTGACCGCCCCCGCGGCGGCCGCTCCGTGGTTCGCCTCGCAAAACGAAACCGCGTGGCCGGCTCCCAAGTGCTGCCCCAGGCGCTTCGCGACTGGTTCCAAAGAGAATTTCGCCTCGGGGCCGTTCTTGGGGCGGCCCAGGTGGCTCATCAGGACCGGTCGACCGCCGGCTTCGAGGATCGCCTTGACGGTCGGAAGCGCTTTGACGATGCGGGTGTCGTCGGTGATCGAGCCGGCTTCGTCCTTGGGGACGTTGAAGTCGACGCGAACCAAAACGCGCTTTTCTGCCAGGTCGAGACTCGAAAGAGAAGGGATCGATAGGTCCATGGAATCAGCCTCAGCGACGCTTGGTGGCGGCTTTCTTCTTCGCTGTGGCCTTCTTGCCGTGCGCGAACTTGACCAGATCGAGCACACGGTTCGAGTAGCCCCACTCGTTGTCGTACCAGGAGACCACCTTGGCGGTCTTGCCACCGATGACCATCGTGGACTGGGCGTCGAAGATCGAACTGGCCGGGTGCATGCGGATGTCGCTCGAAACCAGGGGGGCTTCGGAGTATTCGAGAATGCCCTTGTACTCCTTCTTCTTCGCCGCGGCCTTGATCGCGGCGTTGATCGACTCCACGGTCACGGCCTTCTTGAAGGTCACGGTCAGGTCGACGACCGAGCCAACCGGGACCGGAACGCGCAAGGACATGCCATCCAGTTTGCCGTTCAGGTGCGGGAGCACCTTGCCGACGGCGCGCGCGGCGCCGGTCGAGGTCGGGATGATGTTCTCAGCGGCGGCGCGGGCCCGGCGCATGTCCGAGTGCGGCAGGTCGAGGATTCGCTGGTCGTTCGTGTAGGCGTGAATGGTGTTCATCAAGCCGTGCTGAATGCCGAACGCTTCGTCCAACGCCTTGGCCAATGGGCCGAGACAGTTTGTCGTGCACGACGCATTCGAAATGATCAGGTCATCGCCTTTCAATTTTTCCTCGTTCACGCCCATGACGATCATGGCGTCGATTTCATCTTTCGGCGGAACGGTCAGCAGGACCTTCTTGGCGCCCGCGTCCAGGTGCTTGGTGCAGGCTTCGCGGCTGCGGAACACTCCGGTCGACTCGACGGCGAAGTCGATCTTGTTGGCCGCGTGCGGCAGGTTGGCCGGGTCGCGTTCAGCGGTGACCTGAATCTTCTGGCCGTCCACGGAGATCCAGCCCTTGCCCGACTTCACGTTGGCATCGAAGCGCCCCATGGTCGAGTCGTACTGCAAAAGATGCGCCAGGGTCGCGGCGTCGGTGAGGTCGTTGATCGCAACGACTTCGATATCCTTGCGGCTGTGGGCGATGCGAAAGACGTTGCGGCCGATGCGGCCGAAACCGTTGATGGCAATCGAGATGGGCATGGTGATTCGGGGGATGGGGCCGTCGGCCGAAAGAGGGTCGGCGCCCGAGACGACGGGACGCTCGAGGGAGGAGCCCAGAAGGCGCCGGCCGGGTGGGGCAGACGGGGTGAGCTGCGGGGGGGCAGGCCGAAGAAGTTCCGACAGGCCGCTGAATTTCGAGCCAGCAAAATAGCTCCCCGCCCAAGAGCCGGGAACCCTCGGGCCACCGCGGACCCGCAGAAGCCCTCTAAGATGGCACTCCCCCATGGCCGCTGATTCCGAGTCGAACCGCCCTCGATCCGGCCTTCTCCTCGCACTCTCGGGGGGGGCCGACAGCGTGCTGTGCCTGCTCCAGCTAGCCAGCCCATCCTCCGCCAACCTCCGCCGGCCGCTGGTCGCGGCTTATCTCGATCACGGACAGCGGCCGGACGAAACTCCCGCGGAAGAGCAGTTCTGCGCCGCGCTGTGCCGCCAGCATGGAGTGCCGTTCCACGGGCGAAAGCTCACGATCGGGGCCGGCCGAGGTGGATTTGAGGCTCGCGCCCGCCGGGCCAGGTACGAGGCTCTGTTCGAATTGGCCCGCGACCTGCAGCTCGGTGAAATCGCCACGGGACACCACGCGGACGATCGGATCGAAACCTTGCTGTTGCGCTGGATGCGGGGAACGGCGCTTTCGGGACTGGTGACGCCCCGCGTTCCAGGGCAGGTCCATCGCGGACGTTTTCCAGGAGACCCGCACATCCGCGACCTGGCGCCGCTGGCCGTCGTCCACCCCATCGATCGCTGGACTCGGCCCGAGATCCTCGCCGAGCTAGCCCGCCGCGGGCAGGCGTACTGCGAGGATTCCTCCAACCGCAGCGACGAATTTGCTCGCAATCGCGTTCGGAGCCGACTGCTACCGGCGCTCAAGGCCGCCCAGCCCGGCGCTCGCTCCCGGCTGGTCCAATTGCAGCAAGCCGTGGAGGGCTTCGAACAGGGCCTCCGCCAAGTCCAGCCCACGGTTTGTCCCCTGCCCGGCGGGGGCGTTCGCCTCGAGCTCGCCGAACTTCGGGATCTGCCGCCCCTCGCCTCCGCGCGGGCCGTCCGGCGAGCTCTGCTCGAGCAGACCGGAGCCGAACCCAGGAGGTCCCCGTGGCGTGAACTCCGCGCTGCCCTCGCCACCGGCTCGCCCTACGCCCAGACCCTGCCGGGCGGCGGTGACGTCCGAATCCGGGGTGGGTGGCTCGAAATCCGATCCGCCCGACTGGCGCCGGGCCTGACCAGCTCGGCTCCAAAGCAAAGAACAGGGCCCGGAGTCGAGTCCGCCGTGGTGACCTCGGCCGGCAGGTCGGTAGTCTGTGGTGTGGAATCGACGCGCTCGGCTCGAAGCGCGCGGCTCGCGAGTCAACTCGCCGCCGTGCGCAAGCGGATGGAATCCGCCGTGGCTCCCCCGGAGCGACCCACCGATCGTCCAGCCGCGCCCGCTCGGCTGCTCGCGGTCACCAAGAGCGTCCAGCCGGAGGTCGCCGTCGACCTGGTGCGACTGGGCCAAACCCACCTGGGTGAGAATCGGGCTCCGGAGCTGCTGCGCAAGGTCGAAGCCGTCCGCAAGGCCGGTCTGGAAGCCACCTGGCACTTCATCGGACAGCTCCAACGCAACAAGGCCCGGCGGGTCCTCGAAGTCGCCGACTTCATCCACTCGGTGGATCGCATGTCCCTGCTCGAAACTATCGCCCGGCTGGCAGCCGAACTCGATCGCCGGCCGCGGATCTTCTTGGAGGTCAAGCTGGCCGGCGACGAGGCCAAGTCGGGCTTCGCCGCCGAAGATCTCGACGCCGCTTCAGCCTTTGCAGCAAAGGCTCCCCACCTGGAACTGGCCGGCCTCATGACGATGGCCCCCTGGTTCGAACAGACAGATGCGCGCCGTGCCGCGGCCCACCACACCTTTGCTCGCCTTGCCAAATTGGCGTCCGATCTCCCAAGCGGGCGCTTTGAGGACCAGGTTCCCAAGCTCTCCATGGGAATGAGCGGCGACCTCGAAGCCGCCATCGCCCATGGCAGCGACTGGATTCGCGTTGGAACCGCCTTGTTCGAAGGACTCCCCGAGTCCGACCGTCTCTCCCGACCCGCCAGCCCGACCGACTCGCCTCGGACATGAGCGAACGCTCCCCTTCCCTATGGCTGCGCCTGCCCGACGGCGTGCGCAGCCGCACCGGCAGCAACCCGGTGCCGCTCCCGACTTCCGGCCGTTTGGTGTTCGGTTCCGGATCGGAAGCCGACGTGCAACTCACCGGAGACGGGCTCGCCAGCGAACACGCTCTGATCGCTCCGTTGAAAGACGGTGGTCATGGCCTGCGCGGACTGGTCGACGACAACCTTCCGCGCCGCGCCGGACAATCGGTTCGCGCCGTACGTCTTGGGCTCGGCGACGAGTTTGAGATCGGAGCTCACCGGTTCACGGTCGAAGCCGCGCCCTCGACACGCCGCGCGCTTGACATCTCTCTTCCCGGGTTCCAAGTGCTTCGCCAGATCGGTCGCGGCGCCCAGGCACGCGTTTATCTCGCCACCCAGGAGAGCCTCGACCGCGAGGTCGCTCTCAAGGTGCTGCGTGCGGACCTGGGCCGCAACACGGCCTTCGTAAAGCGTTTCCAAGCCGAAGCCCGCGCGGCGGCGGCGCTGCACCACGCCAACGTCGTGACCGTGTTCGACGTGCTCGAACACGAAGGCACTCACCTGCTGGTGATGGAGCACATGGAGCGCGGATCCCTGGAGGACCGGCTCGGCAAGGAAGGCGCACTGCCCTGGCGCGCGGTGCTCGGCATCCTGCGCGACGCGGCGTCCGGTCTTGAATTCGCCGAGAGTCGCGGGCTCGTCCACCGCGACATCAAGCCCGCCAACCTGATGCAAAACGCCGCGGGCGTAACCAAGATCGCCGACCTCGGCCTGGCCACGGCCAGCGAAACGGACGACGAACGCATCGTGGGGACCCCGCACTTCATGGCGCCCGAGCAAGCCCGTGGTGGTGCCGCTGATGCCCGAGCCGATTTGTATGCGCTTGGGTCCACCGCTTACCGATTGCTGTCCGCGCGAACTCCCTTCGAAGGTCAGAACGGTCGCGAGATCCTGCGCAACAAGCTGAGCAGCTCCCCGCCACAGCTCGCCGAGTACGCGCCGGATTGCCCGCCCGGACTCATTGCCTTGGTCGAAGACCTGATGGCGCCGGATCCGAACGACCGCCCGGATTCTGCGGCGCGCGTGAAGAGCCGCATCGAAGAGCTAGCACGGGACTCGGCCTCAGGAGGCAGTGCCCGAGCTGAACAAACGGGAAGCCGCGGTTGGATCCCGGTCACGATCGGTGCGGTGAGCTTGATCCTCGCCGGTGTCGGAGGCTGGCTCGCCTTCGGGGGTGGCGAAATTCCAAACCAATCCGGGGGCCAGCAAACCACCGATTCAGACGCGCGCCTTGAGGTGACAGACTCCGGCTCCGGTTCGGACCCGGCGCCGAATACGAACTCGGGCAATGCCCCAAACCACGAGCTGCCCTGGAATCCGAATCAGCGACTCGCCGGCTCCGGATCGTTCGACGGGTCGCTCTCCGATGAGGACGCTGCGCTGCGCGATCTGGAACAGGAAGCCTCCGTCGAACTGGCCGCAGCCCTGGCCAGCGCCGACTCGAAAACGCGCGAACTCGAACTGCGCGCGGTCGCCGAGCAATACGCCGGAACGGACGCGGCGCGGCGGGCCGGCGAGGCCCTTTTGTCCAGCTCCGAGTCCGGCGACGTCCAGCAAGACCAGGGGCTCGCACTCGTCTCCGAACGCGCCTTGGTCGCCTACCTGGCAGAAGCCCGGCAAGCTGCCACCCAGAGTGGACGCTGGCTGCCCCCTCATCAGGCGATCGCTGAGCTAGAGGGCTACTCGCCGCCTCCCGGAACCGTGGACGAGCTGGCCTTCAACGAAGCCCGCGAAGAACTGGCGAGCATCGCGCGCGAGGACCTCAGCGCCCAGGCGAGAGAGTCCATCGAGAGAGTACGCGAGGATCTAATAGCCGGCCGCTTGGCCGAGGCCCGTGCGCAGCTCGCCACGCTGTTCGATTGGTGCGTGGCTCCCCCGCTCGACGAGGCACTCAAACCTCACTACGAAGCGCCGAGCCTCGTCGATAACGATCGCAGCACGTGGCCCACCGCCCTGCGCGAACTGCCCGAGATCACCCGCGCGGTGCAAGACGCCTACGCCGGGCTGGATGAACTCGAAGAGCTCTATCAGCTGGCCCAGCACCAGGCCGACCGGCGAATCCTTGCGAACGCTATCGGACCGACCAGCTCGTTTGCCGAATGGGCCGCGCTCGAAGATCCTGAGGAAGCGGTCGCGCTGGTCAACAAGACTCTCCTGGCCGTCAAAACGCCCGAGGCGCGCCATACCTTGGTCGTCTTGGCTCGCGCGCTGGAGGACGCCGCCGCGGCCCGTGTCGCGCTGATGGAGAGCTTCGGGGCCGGACGCTGGAAGCGCGTTTCCATTCGCTTGCCCGGGGACCGCCGAGGTGGAGCCGAAGTGCTGGTCGTCGACGCTCGTGGACTGGTGACGGAGGACGAGATCTTCCCGCTCGTGGAATACGGGCGCGAGCCGGAGTCGGTCCACCTGTTGTTCGACACGCGAATCGAAGGCGACTGGTCGCCCTTCGAACGCCGTGCCGCTGCCAGCTGGATCTTCATCTCCGCGCTGCTGCGCGCCCAAGCGGATCTAGCGGAGCGCCTAGACGGCCATCGGGGGCGACTCAAACCAGCGGCCATCGCGGGCGAATTCGAGCTGGTGATCCCTTGGACCCAGGGCGGAGCGGAGAGTTCTTCGGACGAAAGCGCCGCCGAGCTACAAGCGCTTGCGGCCCGCGGCGCGATCGCTAGCTCTCGACTCGCCGACGGTCTCGACGCCGCCCGGCGCGGTGACGCGGTGCGCGGCGCCTTTCAGCTGGAGCAGACCTTGCGAACCCAATTTGATCACCCGCTGGTCATCATGCTGACCGACGGAACGCCGCTCGACGAACCGGTCGACTGGTCCAAGATCTGCGCGGAGTGGATGCCTTGATGTCGATGACGAACCCGCTCGACCAACTGGTTGGCGAACTGTGGAAGAGCTTGGCTGCGGCTTCGGTGCCGCGGCCAGATGTCGTCGTGAGCCTGGCCACCGGGCTGGACCTCTTGCCGGAGCGCTTGACCCAAGGTGCCGAAGTGGCCCTCGCCGATCACGCGGAGCTTCCCGCTCCGCTTGCCTCCGCGCGCCTGTATCACGGTAGCTGGGCCAAACCGGTCGCAGAGGACGAAGCTCCGGGCTCCTCGTCCCTCGAGGGCGCTAGCGTTTGGATCGTGCTCGATGGAAGTCTCGAACCCAGGCTTCCAAACGAACCCGGTGTTCCGGCCTGGGCTAGCCTGGTGCCGATCTGGTTGGCCGCCAAAGCCGGCGCCAGCTTTTTGCTGCACGCCAGCGCAGGGTTGGCGCTCCATGGAGAGCTCGCGCCCGGTACCCTGGCGCTGTTGCACGACCACGTGAACTTTGGCGCACCTTCTCCGCTCACGGGACTCGGCGAAAGCGAACTGGGCCCGCTCTTCCCGGACACCACGCACTTGCACAACACAGCGCTCCGCGAGCTCGCCCAACGGGTCGCCGGCGAGCGCGGCCTGCGGGTCAGCGAAGCCATCGCGGCCTGCGTACCGGCGCCCCAACTGGACACCCCCGCGGAATGTGCGTTCTACGCAAAGGCCGGTGCCGACCTGGTGGTTCAAGGGCTCGGCGCCCCGCTGCTGGCCGCCGCTCACGCGGGCCTCGGCGTCCTGGCCGTCTCGGTCGTGCTCGATGGCCCCGGCCGTGAACTCGACGTGCGCAAGCTGCTCGAACGCGCCGAACAATCCGCTCCGGCCCTCGAAGAGCTCCTGATTGTCGTCTGCGGCGAATTGGCCGCCAGCGGACTGCTCGAGGACGAGGATCTTTGACCGAAGCCAGTCTTCCTCGTCTAGCCGTGCTCGTCTCGGGGTCCGGACGCAGCCTTGCCAATCTGCTGGCCCTCGCGGAAGCCGGCGAATGGAACGCTCGCGTAGCGCTGGTCCTCGCCGACCGACCGGGCATTCGTGCCCTCGACATCGCGCGCGAGGCCGGTATTCCGGCGCACGTGGTTCGGCCGCGAGGCAAGCGCGATCGCTCCAAATTCGCCGAGCAGGTCTACACCGCTTGCGAACAACACGGGGTTCAGCTCGTCGTTTTGGCTGGGTTCCTTCGACTCCTGCCGGTCCCCGAAGCCTGGCGCGGTCGCGTCATCAACATCCACCCCTCGCTGTTGCCCAAGTTCGGCGGACGTGGGTTCTATGGAGATCGGGTGCACCGCGCGGTGCTTGAGGCAGGCGAACCCACGACCGGTTGCACCGTGCACTACGTCGACGACACCTACGACACCGGGCCGCCGATCCTGGCGCGCGAAATCGCCGTGCACCCTGAGGACACCCCGGACACACTCGCAGCCCGGGTGTTTGCTGAAGAGTGCCTGGCCTTGCCCGAAGCCATCCGCCGCGTACTAGAACGACTCGCGCAAGAATCAGGTCCGCGACGCTAACTGGAATTTGCCCAGCGCATCAGCCGGCTGTCTAGATCGGACAGCACGCGCGAACGTTCCGGTTCGGACAGCACATGCAAGACCCGGCCGCGAGCTTCGCGTAGGGCGTCAAGTCCGTTCGGCCGCGTCGCCGCGCGGCGCGTTAGCAGCTTGCCCTCCTCCAAGCGAGCCAGCGCCGCAATCCGGTCGTGGCCGCGCGCTAGCTTGCGCCAGGTTTCCAAGGCCACCTCCACCTCGCCAAGTTGCCGCCGGACGCCGGCAAGCTCTAGGGCCAGCATGCGATGGGTCGGCTCGTCGGCATCGCCTTCGCAGCGACTCACCGCTCGCTCAAGCCACACGGCCTGGGTCGCCCGGTCGCGCCGGCGCGCGGCAATCGTCGCGAGTCCCATCGCGCGCCGCAGCGGCGGTCCGGGCAAAGGCTGGCCGTCCTGATCCTGTTCGCGCTCCGCGTCGCCCACGTGCGCGGCGAGCAGCGCCAGGGAGTACACGTCGAGCAGATTGTGATGGAAAACCGCCTCCAGAAGGTGCGCGCGCCCGGCCAGGAGATCGAACCAGGCTGCCGGCGCGAACGCGCCCGAAAGGTCATTTTCGCGCTCGAAGCCCAGCAGATGACGCTCCAGAGTCTGCAATCGCCCATTTCCGAAGCTACGCCCATAGAGCCGGCGACAGGGGTGGTACAGATCCAGATGCGGCAGCTGTGCAAACGGTGGCGCCACCCCGTGCTGACGCATCTTGTCCTCAAGCCGGTGGCGGTCGAACGACTTGCCGAAGAAGCTCACCAGCCCGCTGGAGGCCGCGATCCGGCGCGCCACCTCGCGCAGCATCTCGGGCTCGCCCGCAGGGCTCTCCAAAAACAACTGAGACACGCAAAACGAATCGCCTTCGAATCCACCGAGCGCGACCAAAAACGGATAACTCCCCGCGCCGCCGGAGAGTCCAGTCGTTTCGATATCGAGGTAAACCGCCCGGGCTAGGTCCAAGTGCTCCAGGGCCGGGTCGAGTCCCAGTCGCGCCAAGCTGGCCGAGTCAACGCCGAGCGCCTGCTCGAAGCGCCCCGCTCCGTGGGTCTCCCGAATATCCCGGCGATCGGTACGAATCGAAACATCCGTCGCGAACGGCACCAGGCGCTCCGGCGCCCCCAGGGTTCGTTCGTGGCCGGTTGCCACCGGCTCCAGGCGCCGGCCGAGCAACTCACGGTCCAGCTCCCCTAGCCCCAATCGCGCGGGGGGTTTTGCCAGCGACTCGGCCTCCGGAATCGACTCCCCGGGAGCTTCGATCGAAGCCTCGGGCTCGGAAGAAGCCACGGAGCGCGGAACCTCCCGGCGCAGGCGCGCCAGGCGCTGAGCGAAGCTCTCGGTCATCCCGATTCGCTCGCGCTATGCGCTTGTTCGCTCGCCGCCAATCCATCGAGGTCTATAGAACGCAGCGGAGCAGAAGTCAGATGACGCAAAATGTCGAGGGCCGTCGATTTGCCGAGCGGCCCGACCTCCTCGAGCGGACCGACACAGGCCGGACAACCCGCCGCGCAGCCGCAGCGCTCGACCACGGCCAAAGCAGCGAGCAACACGTCCCCGGCCACGCCGAAAAACTTGGCTGACAAACCCACGCCGCCCTGCACGCGGTCGTACAGATAGATGGCGGGTCGATCGAAGTGCGGCGACTTCACCTGGGAACTGAGTCCGAGATCCTGGGGCTGGCAGCGCAGGTAAAGGGGCGCCACTCGGCGGATCAGAGCTCCGACCGCACTCCAAGCCGCTCCACGATTTCCAGCATGCAACTGCAGATCCGAGGCGGTTGATTCGGAAATCGTCAGGATGAACGCCTCGGTATCGATTTCTTCCGCGGGCAGGTCGATGTCCTCGGCGCCGACGTTCTCACGGGTATAGAAGCGGATCTTCTTGTATAAGGTGGCGAGGGTCGTGACGTGCACCTCGCCGCGCCAGCAAGAGACATCCTCAAGCTCCGGATGACCCGCACGGCCGCGCCCCATCCGCTCCTCGAGTCGTAGCACGCGTACATCGGTGTCGGTTTGGGCATCGGTGAAATAATCGCTCTTCACCGCGCGCGCGTAGGCCCGTCGGTTCGTGTAATCGAAGCGTTCGATCTTCCAGGTTTCGCCTTCGACCTGATAGATCGCGCCCTCGTGTACCGCGACGATCGAACCTTCGCGATCGACTTCGCCCAGAGCTTTGCCGGTCTCGGTGTCGAGCACCAACACGTTGTCCGGCTCGCCGCCGGCCAAGGAAACCGCCTGAGCCGGATAGGCGTCGGCCATCCAGTACCAGCTCCTTGCGTCGCCCCGTTCGGGGTCCGGCCGTGCGTGCAACAGCCCAGCTTCCTCCGCCAGGTAGTCGAGCACTTCAACCAAGTGAGGATGGTCTCCAAAGTCGGTGACCTGTGGCTCGCCCGCCGCGTCGTCGTGCGCTTGGAAGGGAAGCTCGAAAGCGGCGCACTTAAGCTGCTCTGAGAGGATGACCAGATTGTCGGGGTCGAGTCCGAGCTCTTCCCGCGGTGCCTCGAACAGGAATTGCGGATGCCCAGCCAAGTAGCGGTCGATCGGATCGGACTGGGCGATCATCACAACCAGCGAACCTCCACCGCGCCGACCCACGCGGCCCGCACGCTGCCAGAACGAGGCTTGACTGCCGGGATAGCCCACCAAAACCGCGACGTCGAGCTTGCCGATGTCGATGCCAAGTTCGAGCGCGTTGGTGGTCACCACCACCTTCACCTCTCCGGTTCGTAGTCCCTCTTCGATCTCCCGGCGCAGCAGCGGCAGATAGCCACCGCGATAGCCGCGGATTTCTTCAGGCGCAAGCCCCAGGCGCTTCGCGCCTTCCTTCAGATAGCGGGTTAGCACTTCGACGGAAGTCCTGCGATTGCAGAAGAAGATGGTCTGGTGTCCGGGACCCACCGCAACGTCGGCCAGCTTGCGAGCTTCCTCAAGGGCGTTCGCCCTCAAGCCTGCCACGGGGTTCAGCAACGGCGGCTCGTACACACCAAACGCCCGCTCGCCGGCCGGAGAGCCGTCCTGGGTGACAACGCTCACCTCGCGTCCGATCAGGGTCCGCCCGTGACCGGCCGGATCCCGCACGGTGGCCGAGGACAACAGGAACTTCGGGTTGGCGCCGTAGAACCGCGCGATGCGAACCAGGCGCCGCAGCACATTGGCCACGCTGGATCCGAACACCCCCGATAGGGTGTGCACCTCGTCGATGACGACAAATTCAAGATCCCGGAAGAGCTCGGCCCACTTGGCGTGATTCGGCAGGATCCCCGAGTGCAGCATCCACGGATTGGTGAGCACGATATCCCCGCGCTCGCGCAGGGTGCGCCGCACGCTCGGCGGTGTATCCCCGTCGTAGGTGAACGAGTGCAGACCCTCCAGCTCGGGCACGCTCGCCGCCAAAGAATGGAGCAGACCGTTCAACCCCGACGACTGGTCCTGGCTAAGCGCCTTGGTAGGGAACAGCCAAATCGAACGCGAGCGACCGCGGGTTTCGAGCAGCCGCTGGAGCACCGGGAGGGTGTAGGCAATCGTTTTGCCCGAAGCGGTTGGGGTCGCTATCAGTACGTCGTGACCGGCGAGCGCCAGATCGACCGCTTCGGCTTGATGGAGGTAAAGCTCCTCGCGACCGCTGGACCGCAGGAGCTCGGCAAGCTGCGGCGCAAGCCGCGAAGGCAACGGCGCCGTTTGAGCGGCACGCGCAGGCTCGGTGTGCCAGGTTGTAAAGCGATCGCGCAGCTCCGGGTGGGCCCGCAGGCGATCGATCACCTGCATCACGCCGCTGACCTTGCGAAGGCGACGCGAACTCCCCGAAGCTGGCTTCGGAACGAGCTCGTCGGGGAGTCCTGGATCGGACCCGGGCAGGCGGTCGGAAGGACGCGGCCCGGAGGAGGCGCCATCGCGGGCAGGGAAATCGGAGGGGTCGACCATGGGGAGACCGAACGCGGAAGGGGCGTTCTGGACCTGTTAGGGTGCCAACCGAGCCGCCTCCAGGCGAGCCATTTCGGGCCCGGGGCCCGCCGCCCGCTCCCCCTCAGCGCCCGACCAGCAAGAGCAGCCCCTGGAGCTCCTCAAACAGCTCGGGAGAGGCCTCTCCCACACGCCCCTCGTAGATCAGATAACTCACCCGCTCGCCCTCTTCGTTCGTGCCGGGCACCAGCTCGATCAGCGGCTCGAATCCGCGGCGATCGCAGGCTAGCCGCATCGACACCAACGGAGCCTCGGTGGCGGAAGCCAAGACTTCTTGCGCGTCCGGCAGGACATCCTCCGGAGCCAAGTCCATGCGCCAATCGCGCACCCTCGGTGAAATCAGCCGGTCGACCAACAGGGAAAACTCGCGATCCTCGGCGGCAACACCCTTCGGCTGCCAAACTCCTGTGCGGGTGTTGCGGATCCAGCGCCGTTCGCGCCCGAGCCCTTCCAATTCGATCCAGTGCAGCTCGTGCTCGGGCAGATCAAACGCGAGGCGGCTCAGATACTCCTCCGGGCGGCCCTGCGCGGCCACATCTAGATCGTCGAGGCACAGTCCCCACACTTGCTCGCCCTGGCGCCGAACCGGAATTCCCTCGATGCCGAGGTACTCGATTCGCTCCGCAAACTGGACCACGTGCTCCGAGTCATCTGCGATCCCGAGCCGAAGTTCACCAACGGGCGTGTAGCTGTCCTCTAGCGGAAGCAGCGTTGCGGACGACGCTGACTCCAGTCGCGCCAGCAGATCTTCGGTCTTGCCCTGATCGGCGGGCAGCGCGGTTTGTTCCCTGGAACCCGGCTCGCGCACCGCAAAGTTCTGGGAGCCGGTCCGGTCGAACCGCAGCCCGCTGTCCCCGTGAACCAGCTCAAAGCTGCGAATGTCTGGGCGTCGCGCTTGAAACAGGTTGGCATCGATCATCTCCTCCAGCGGTTGCGCGAAGGTGTAGATCGAGCCCGGCCGGATCGTAAACACGTTGGGGAGCCCCTTCAGACGCGTGTACCAAACCCGCTGACCCGGTGCACGGTCGGACAGGCTGGACTCCGATCCGAACTCGACCACGATCGGATTGTCGTCGCCCAGATCGATCTCGACTTCGAACCAGGGCGGATCGAAGCCGTAAGGGTCGAGACGAACCGGATTGTCGCTGATGAACTCCGAGGCACGGAGCTGGGAGAACACCAGCAAGTAAGCGTGAACCAACCCCGGCTCAAGGCGAGCCGAGAACGGCGAAGTAGCCAGCCATTGCGCGCCGGAAGCTTCGATCGTGCAATCCAGTTCGGCCACGTACTTCGGGCCATTGACCAGATCCGGACCGATCCGGGTGCTCGGAGGCGAAAGGGCGCCGCGGCGCCGGATCGCAATCACTTGGGTCGGCTCGAATTCGACCAATCGACGGGACCGGAAGTGGTCGTAACCCATCATCGGCGTGTCGAAGATCGGACGCGGGACGCGCAGGATTTGTGGACCCTGTTCGGTCGCGACCGGCTCGCCGTTCGCGTCGAGTTCACTGACGGCGCAAAACACTCGGTCCTCGCCCAGGTCCAGCCGTCCCACACGCACCAGCCAGTGCTTGTCTCGATCCCCGACACGCTCGGTGATCTCAAGTCGAATCAAACCCGGGCTCAGCTCGGCTTCGACCTCGTCGATCCCCTCGATTACCTCGGCGGGCAAATTGCGAATGTTGTCGACCAGCCCGCGCACGATGCCGGATTCGGCTTGCCAAACTACGGGTTCCGTCAATAGCCAGGTTCCGCGGGCGTCGCGTTCGATGTCGAAACGATCCGAGGTCGCCGGTCGATCCACGACCAACTTCGTAATCCGCGAAGACTCGATCTGCGGCGCGAGCTTGCGCGAACCGAGCACCTGGGGTGCGATTTCACTCTCGCCCACGCGCCAAGCGAGGAGTCCGAGCCCGGTGACTAGGACGAGTAGGAGCAGGAGTCGTTTCGCTTGCACGGATTCGGAGTTGGGGTCGAAAGAGGTTCGAGTTGGCTAGCCCAAAAGCAGTCGCGCGCTATTGCCGCCGGCGGAAGAAGAAGAGCAGCAGCCCCAATCCAAGGGAGGCGAGCGGCAGCGCGAAGCGCATCAGCGAGAGGAACGTGCCGGCGCGCTGATCGCGGGCCAAATCCAGGGTCGAACGGAACGGATCGCGGCCGGGAATGCGCACTCGGAACGAGCGGTCCGCGAGCCAGTCGATGGCGGACAACGCGAATTCGCGGTTGTAGGTAAACAAGCGATCCTCGATCAGCCCCGGGCCGGGTATCCCGATCAAGCGCCCCTCAATGGTCTCGCCGGTCGAGTTCTTTGCAGGCCAGGTCGCCGCCATGGCCAAGCGGAATTGCCCGCGCTCCTCGGTATTGCCGTCGTAGCGGAAGTCGAGCAAGCCGTCCGCACCGGGCAGATCCAGCCAGCACCCCACCGGAGTGGCCACCAGGTCGAACAAAAGGCCGTGTTCGGGCGGCGTCCCACGCCCAAAGCTGCGCGAGAAGTTCACGAGGAGATCGCGGTCGCGCTCCCACAGAAGCCGCGTCACCGGGTGGCTGGAAGAGGTGTCTTTGCCCGAGGATCGAATCAAGACACACTTCGGGTCGCCATCCAGCCTGCGGCCGGTGCTTGGATCAACAATGGCCTGGGTCACGATCCCACGCCGGGCCAACATCCCGTGCTCGGTGAGCAAGGGAAACAGTGGATCGTCTTCGACGTAGCGCTCCGGCGCCGCAAGCAAAACCCGGCCGCCGCGTGCCAAATAGGCGCGCAGCGCGGTGATGCCTGCGTCCGAGTAGGGCTCGCGGGGCGCCCCCACGATCAGCAGGTCCGCGTCGTCCGGAACCGGACCGACGGTCTCAACTTCCCATTCAGCAAGCTCGTAGCCTTCGCTGCTGAGGTCTTCCGCCAGGGCCGTGACCGACTTGCCAAAGTCGAGGTCGGGCGCAAGGAAACTCGCCTCCCCGTGTCCAACCGAGAAGTAGGCGCGCGGGCGATCCGTCGTCGAGATTTTGGCCAAGGCTTCGGCGAAGGCCTCTTCGCCGCGCCAAGACAGGATGCGAGGCATGCTGCGTTGACCGCCGTCGCCCCAATCCGCGTCGCCGCCGTCGGGCAAGAAACGCAACACGGTTCGCCGATCCCCGAGGCTCACCACGGCCGCGGCCAGCAGATCCCCGAAGGGGGTCTGCGTTCGAAGCGAAGCCGGCTCCACGCCTAACTCCTCGAACCGAGTTTCGACGGCGGCAAAGTCGCTGAGATCGTGTTGGCGACGAAAAACGCTGCCGGGAGCGGCCTCGCGGGCAACCAAGAGGAGGTCGTTGGCGCGCTGCACCGCCTCCCTCCAAACCCCTTGCAGGTAGTCGTTCGGCGGACGCATGAACAGGTCCACCTCGACCGTCCCCGGCAAGCTCTTGAGCAACAGAACGGTCTGCGGATCGAGGCTGTTGCGGCCATCCACCGTGAGGTCCGCTCGCGCTCGCAGGGCGCTGCGATCGAACACGTGGATCAAAAGAGCCGCCACCGCGATCCCGAGCAGGACCACCAGCGTGACCTGCACACCCAAAGAGGTGCGGGTCCAGCGGGTCACGCCACGCCCGCCGGGCAGCGGAGCGACTTCTTGGGCCTTGTTTTCTACCGCCATCGCCGCATCTCCAGGAGTCGAACCGACAGGAACACAAACAACCCAATCCAGGTCAGAAAGAACACGACATGGCCGGTGTCCACCGCCCCGAGCAAGAACGAGTTCATGTAGCGCTGGCTGAGATCGAATTTGGTCGTCACCGCAGCCAACCACTGATCATCCAAGCCCCAAGACCGCGTCCAATACTGGGCCAAGACTCCGGGCAACACCATCATCGCAAGCCCGATCAAGAAGGCCAGGAATGCAGCCAGGACCGGCGTTTGCGTCAGCGACGAGGTGAACAACCCAATCGCGCAAAACAGCGAAGAGACCAGCACAGCTCCGCTGTAACCGACCAAGACCTGAGCCCAGTCGATTTCGGCGCCGAGCCAAGCCGCGCCAACCGCGAAGAACAGGGTCGAGCTCCACAGAATCGCGAAGAACGCGGTCGCGGCGAACTGCTTGCCTAGCACGACGGCAAAGTCGCTGACCGGCGCCGTCAGAAGGAACTCAAGCAGTCCAGACCGGGACTCCTCGGAGATCATTCGCATGGTCAAAAGTGGCGCGAGCAGCATCGTCAGGATCCAGAAATTGAAGTTCCCGAAACCCGACAGCAACGCCGAACGTACGTCGCCCCCGCTTTGTTCCAGAAACAACGTCAGGAAGAATCCCTGCATCAAGAGCGCCAGGCACAACAGCACCCAGGCCAGCGGCTGAAGGAACAGCCCGGCCAATTCGCGCCGGGTGATCGCGGTGAGTCCTTTCATGGTTCTTGCTCGGGCCTCAGGCGCCGCCTCCGAAGTTCTCGAAAGGATTGAGCGTTCGCGCGCTGGGCTTGGGCTGCTCCGCAGCCGGAGCCGCACTGGCCTCGCTCACGTCGAGCTGGAGCCCCCCGGATTCGCTGGGCGCTGCCGGCGCCGAAGGCGCGGCAGAAGCCGGCTTGGGTGCGGCCGCCGGAGTGCCTTCTTCGCCAAGCGCGATGCTCGCAAAAATTCGCTCAAGGCTCGGAGCCTCGTAGGACAGCTCGCGGACTGCCCACTGGCGCATCATCGCCAACGCTCCGACGTCTTCGCGTAGATCTCCAGCGCCAAACAACCGGAAGCCCTGGTGGATGCCGACCTTGTCTCCCAACTCGACGCGATCGACACCCGGAAGGGAAGCCAATTGGCCCCTGGCGGCCTCGGCATCCCCCACGACGGCTTCGAAACGCACGAAGCGCTCGCCGCCCAGTTGCCCTTCCAACTCGGTCAGCGTTCCATTTGCCGCCACGCGTCCCTTGTTCAGGATCACCACCTTGGGACACACCGCCTCGACCTCGGCCAGGATGTGCGAAGAGATCAACACGGTGTGTTCGCTGGCCAGTTCCTCCACCAGCTTGCGGACTTCGATGCGCTGAATCGGGTCGAGCCCCGAAGTTGGCTCATCGAGCACCAATACCTTCGGATTGGGCAGCAGCGCCACGGCCAGGCCGGCGCGCTGTCGCAGACCGCGCGAGAGCGCACCCACGGTTGAGCGTCGCCGCTCGGTCAAACCCACCCGATGGAGCACCTCCGCACTACGGCTCTTGATGTCTCCACGGGACATTCCGTGCAGCCTGCCCTGAAAGCGCAGCATCTCCTCGACTCGATGCTCGCGGTACAGCGGCACGTTTTCGGGCAGGTACCCGATCCGCCGGCGCACCTCCATGGACTGACGCAGGACATCGAAGCCCTCGACACGAATCGACCCGCGCGTGGCCGGCAAATACCCGGTCAGGATCCGCATCACGGTCGTCTTGCCGGCGCCGTTGGGCCCCAACAGACCGCACACTTCGCCAGCTTCCATAGAGAAGCTGACGTCGTCGACAGCCAGGTGAGCGCCAAACCGGCGCGTGAGATGGGAGACTTCGATCAAGGGGAGGGACCTCGGACGGCCTGTAGACAGCGATTCGAACGCAGAGCGTAGCCGGCGGCCGGGAGCCGATCGACCTGGATCCTGCTCGCTTCCTACGAATCTCGTGCCTACCCGTTGGGCACTCCACAAAACGGGGTCTCAGGCTGCTCCGACCTCTCTCGAATCCCGGCCCCGCTCGAATCGCGGCCCCAGAGGAACCGATCCCCCGGGCCACTGGGCGCGCGGGGATAAGGTCCTCTGGGGCACGCGTGCTTCCTCAGGATTCGAGCAAGGAATCGCAACCCACGCCCAAGTGGACGGTTGTTGAGGGCCGCAGCTCCCCTCTCGACCCCCCCTTAGATTTCCCATGCTTCCCCCTCTCCTCCTCGCGCTGGCGGTGCTCGCCGCTGGATCTGTCCGGCCAGCCCTCGCCCAGGACCAGCCAGCCAATGTGCTGATCGTGATGCCGGACGACTTCGGGGTCGATTTGGTGGGAGCCTACGGCGAGGGATCTTCCCCTCCCTGCACGCCGGCCATGGACGCCCTGGCGGCCGAAGGAATGCTCTTTCGCAATGCCTGGGCTAATCCGAGCTGCGCCCCCACCCGAGCCGCTTTACTCACCGGACGCTACGGCTTTCGAACGGGCATCGGGCAGCCGGGAGGCGGCGGCACGCTCCCCCTGTCGGAGACGACCCTCCCCGAGGCCCTGCGCGGCTCCAGCGCGGGCTACGCCACCGCGGGGCTAGGCAAGTGGCACCTCGCCACCCAAAACAACCCGAGCCACCCCAATGCCTCGGGCTTCGATCACTTTGCCGGAACGATCACAGGCTCGGTCCCCAGCTACACCTCTTGGACGAAGACGACCAACGGAGTGGCGGGCACCCAGCCGGAGACAACGTACGTAACCCTCGACACCACCGACGACGCGCTCGCCCTGATCGCGACGCTTCCCGAGCCGTGGTTTGTGTACGTGGCCTACCACGCGCCCCACTCGCCGGCTCACGTTCCGCCGGCCGGCCTTTGTCCTCCGGCTTCCGCGTGCCCGAACGCCCTTTGCGGAACGCTGGGCGGCGGCTCCTCCACGGCCCAGCGAACCAAAGCCATGGTCGAGGTCCTCGACGCCCAGTTCGGTCGACTGATGGACGCCTTGGATCCAGCGGATACGTACGTGTTTTTTCTGGGCGACAACGGCACCACCGCCCAAGTTTCCGAGCCTCCGTTCTCACCAATGAAGTCCAAGGGGAGCGTCTTCGAGGGCGGCGTCAACGTCCCGCTCATCGTGCGGGGGCCGGGCGTGGCGGTCGGTGAAAGCGCGAGCTTGGTCGGCGTGACCGACCTGTTTGCAACGATCGGCGACCTGACCGGAACGGGCGTGACCGCGCAGGATTCCATCTCGTTCGCCTCGGTGCTCGCCAACCCTGCGGAACGCCCGCGCTTGACGGTCTACGCCGAGACCTTCGGTCCAAACGGCAGCAGCTTGCCGATCGCAGACCACGACTACACCGTCCGGGACGATCGCTACAAACTGATGGTGCGACCCGGTCAGCCGGACGCTGTCTACGACCTGCAAGATGACCCCTTCGAGACGGTGAACCTCCTGGCGGGGGCCACCCCCGCCGCCCAGGCGAACTACGACCGCTTGCGCGCTCACGTCGAAGCCATCCAAAGCGGTGCCGACCTGGTCGCAATGCCCCCGTCGATTCCCCTCGGCGCCGGGGGCACCCAGCAATTGGTGCTCTCCCCCGGGCCGCAGCTGCATTCCAACTTGCACTGGGTGCTCGGCTCCGCGAGCGGAACCTCGCCAGGCCTGCCGGTTGGGGCGCAGACCCTCCCCCTGGTGTTCGACGCGTACACGGGCCTGTCCCTGGCCCAAGCGGGCGGCCCGATCTTCGTGGGCACCCTCGGTGTGATCGGTTCCCAGGGAGTCGCCCAGGCCGCCATCGCTCTTCCCGCAGGCCTCTCGCCCACTCTGCTAGGGCTGGTCCTTCATCACGCCTACGTAGCCTTCGACCCGGTTTCCGGCCTGGTGAACTTCGTGAGCTCGCCGGTCGAACTTCAGTTCACGCTCTGAGAGCCTCCGCGCCGCGCTGAAGCACAGAGCCGCGCTCCATAAACACAGAGCCCCGCTCCATAAGTCCAAGAGCCGTGCTCTCGACGATTCGAGAGCACGGCTCTTGGCGAGTCGGTTCGGTCCGGTTGCTCAGGTCTTCACTTCGAAGTCCGCGTCGACCGGCTCATCGGTATCCGCGTCGGAGCCCGCATCGGGACCCGGCGCAGCCCCCTCGGAGCCGGCTTCGGCCGCGCCAGCGGCCTGAACCACTTCGCCGAGCTTCTGAGCGCTTTGCATGTAGGCCTGCAGGGCGGCTTCGATCGGAGCCTTGTCCTCACCGCCCAAAGCGGATTCGAGCTTGGCCTTCGCATCGGCGATGGCCGCCTTGTCGCTGTCTTCGAGCTTGTCGCCGTGCTCTTCCAATTGCTTGTCGGTCGCATGGACCATGGCCTCGGCCTGGTTCTTCAGGTCGACGACTTCCCGGCGAGCTTTGTCGACGTCGGCGTTCGCTTCCGCGTCGGCCCGCATCTTCTCGACCTCGGCCTCGGAGAGGCCCGAGGAGGATTCGATCTTGATCGTTTGCTCCTTGCCGGTGGCCTTGTCGATCGCCTTGACGTTCAGGATGCCGTTGGCGTCCATGTCGAAGGAGACCTCAATCTGCGGCGTTCCGCGCTGGGCCGGCGGAATCCCATCGAGCACGAAGTTGCCGAGCAGGCGGTTGTCCTTGGTGAACTCACGTTCGCCCTGGAAGACCTTGATGTCCACCGACGGCTGGTTGTCGGAAGCGGTCGAGAAGATCTGGCTCTTCGAGGTCGGGATCGTGGTGTTGCGCTCGACCAGCTTGGTCATCACGCCACCCATCGTCTCGATGCCAAGCGACAGCGGGGTGACGTCCAGCAGAACCACATCGGCCACGTCGCCGGCCAGGATTCCACCTTGAATCGCCGCGCCGAGCGCCACGACCTCGTCCGGGTTGACGCTCTTGTTGGGCTCCTTGCCGAACAGCTCTTGGACCGCCGCCTGAACGGCGGGCACGCGGGTTGAACCTCCCACCAAGATGACTTCATCAACGTCGCCCGGCTGGAGGCCGGCGTCTTTCAACGCCTTGCGGCAGGGTTCCTTCGTACGCTCGACCAACTCGGCCGTGAGCGATTCAAACTTGGCCCGGGTGATGGACTTCACCAGGTGCTTCGGGCCGGAAGCGTCCATCGTGATGAACGGCAGGTTGATATCGGTCTGCTGGGTGCTCGACAGTTCGATCTTGGCCTTCTCACAAGCCTCCTTCAGGCGCTGGAGAGCCATCGCATCGCCGCGGATGTCGATCCCCGACTCAGCCTTGAATTCGTCGGCCACGAAGTTGATCAAGACCTCGTCGAAGTCGTCGCCGCCCAGGTGCGTGTCGCCGTTGGTGGCCAAGACTTCGAAGACGCCGTCGCCAATCTCCAGCACGGAAATGTCGAACGTTCCGCCGCCCAGGTCATAGACCGCGACCTTGCCGGAAGTCTGCTTGTCGAGACCGAAGGCCAGCGTCGCGGCGGTCGGCTCGTTGATGATGCGGACCACCTCGAGGCCGGCGATCGTGCCGGCGTCCTTGGTCGCTTGGCGCTGGGCGTCGTTGAAGTAAGCCGGAACGGTGATCACCGCTTTCTCGACCTTCTCGCCCAGGTGCTGCTCGGCCGAATCCTTCAGGGCGGCCAGGACCATCGCACTGACCTCCGGCGGCGTGTACTGCTTGTCGTCGATCTGCACCTTCACGAGGTCGTCGCCGCTGCCGACCAGCTGGTAGGGCACCTGCTTTTGCTCGGAGGCCACTTCACCGTGACGGCGGCCCATGAAGCGCTTGATCGAGAAGACGGTGCGCGTCGGGTTGGTGACGGCCTGACGCTTGGCCGGGGCGCCGACCAGGCGGCTCCCGTCGTTCTGGAAACCGACGACCGAAGGGGTCGTCCGGGCTCCCTCGAGGTTGGTGATGACTTGCGGCTCGCCTCCCTCCATTACGGCAACCACCGAGTTGGTGGTACCGAGGTCGATGCCGATGATCTTGCTGCGTTGGGTCATGGATGAAAGTCGCTGTTGGGCCGCTCCAGCGGATCGGCCGCCGGGCACTGAAGCTCCTAGGAACAAACCGCGTGCCAAGCTCCAAAGAACCCTCTAGGGGCCCCCAGGGGGCCCTAAGGCAGGCCTTGAGCGCCAGTTTGGCAGGCCCGCGGAGAGCCCATTTCGCCGCCTGCCACGTTGGCACTCACCGCTTTCCGGGAGCTCTTGGACGGAACGGGTCCCGGCGCTGCCCGCGTCCGCCCAGGCCGGATCCCCCCCGGCGATTGCGCTCCTACGACTGGACTCCCTGGCAGGCTACTGGCGCAGCGGGCACTTCTTGCAGCGCTTCTTCGGAGGCTTGTTGCAGCAGCTCGTCTTGCGCTTCTTGACCTTCTTCTTGGTGCTCATTGAGGATTCTGTTCTGGAACAATATCCCGCCAACGGGGGCAGGGTGTGAGGGCCGGCTTGGATTGGGGATGGCCTGGGGCGTTTGGAACTTGGGAGGCGGCTAGGGATGCGGGCGCAGGCCGCTCAGGGCGTGATCAGCAGCTCGGCGGGCCCGGCGGGAGTCACCACGGCAAAACTCATGGCGTCCCAAACCACCGTGGCGAAGGTCAGCGAAGAGCCGCTCAGTCCGGTGGCGAGCGTGGGCGTCAACGTGAACCTGGGGCGCTGCTCCCCTAGCCCGCCGGCGAGCGCGAAAGCGTCCTCTAACAAAGGGAGCGCTCCGGTGAGGACCGCCAGCGTGAGGTCGTCGGCGGCCAGCGGAAGAACCTGAGCGTCGAGCGGAGTGCCCGGCGTGACCCCCGAAGCTGAGACCAGAGTGAGCAGGAACGCCGAGGGCGATCCGCTGCGAACCCGCAGATCTGCGGTCCCGCCCGTCAACGCGGAAAGCGACGGAGGGCAGACGGTCAGCGAGCCCAAGGCGACGCTCAGGTCGTGGGCGTAGAACGCTCCGGTTTGAAAGTCCGCGAACCCGGGGATCGGAGATTCATCGGGAGCGCCCGCGATCAGCGTGTCGCCCTGTGCGGCGATGGCACGCCCGAATCCAGGGCGCAAAAGACTGCTCCACGGGTCCAGTCGAGCGCGGTAGGCGAAGCCCCCCGCCACCTGCTCAAACCGGTCCACACTGCCGGAGGTCGGCTGACCGAAGGCGATTCGATCGGGTCGGCTTAGGTAGGCGAAGGGTAGGTCCAGCAGGACCGCGCTGCCGGTCTCATCTCCGGCGGCTGCATCCTCAAGCACCAGCTGAACGGGCTGCGTGGCCGGCGAACTCAGGTCCAGCGACCAGGCGGATCCCGCCGCGACGCCGACGAATTGGTTGAAGCCCGGAGCACCGATCAGCGCTACGGAGTCCTCCACCGCGAGCGCGGCCCCGAAAAACGCGCCGATGCCAAGCACAGGGGAGTCCACGAGGGTGGTGAAAGCGTAGCTACCGGGCGTGGCGACAAACCGCCCGACCAGGCCGGCGAAGGGAATCCCCTGGAACGTACTGGCCGGGGCGCCGACGAGTAGCTGACCACCATCGGCCGCAAGCGCCGCTCCGAACCGCGCTCCAACCTCCGGAGCAAAATTCACCAGCTTGCCGGTCTGGCTCAGGCCGCTGCCGCTATCGGTAAACACGTAGGCGGCCCCATCGCGGGCGGCAAACTCGGTTCGGTCGGGCGCACCAACAATCAGACGGGTCCCATCGAAGGCGATCGATTCACCGAAGCGATCCCCGTCCATTCCATCCGAGGCGAACAGCTCGCCGGCGAGAACAAAGTCGGTCCCAGATTTCTCGAATAGAACGACCGAGCCCGAGCCCGAAACAACGCCGTCGCCCCCAGGAACCCCGACGGCCAACAAGTCCCCCGACCGTGCAAGCGCGAAGCCAAATTCGTCCAGGGTTTGCGCGTTCGGCGAGACCAAGGTCTTGGACTCCAGCCAGGCCGCGCCTTGCCGCCGAAAGAGGTAGACCGAGCCCTCCAGACCACCGGGCGCAACATCCGCGCCGGGGGCCCCCACGAAAAGCTCATCCCCGTCCAAGTGCAGGGCCGCCCCAAACCGATCCAATCCGTCGGTTGCCGCGCCCACCTCGCGTTCCACCCCGCACTGGGCATGGCTCCGCGAAGCGAGCAAGACGACCGCGCAAAGAGCGAGCCACTCGGTGATGAGTAAGCCAAAGGACCCGTGCGGGCGACGATCGGGGGCGCAGCTCAAAGGCCGCGGGCCCCGGCCCCCTGAGCCGGAAGGATCCTTCGAGGAAAGTCGACGCATCATCGTTCAGTCCATCAGGGGATGGCGAGAGCACCCCTGCGCGCCGTTCTCCTCACTCACGCGCCAGCGACGGTGAAGCTCACGCTGGAGCCGGACGACGAGCGCTGCGGAAACCCCTTGAACTCCGGTGCGAGGGTCGGTGGACAGCGCGTAGAGCCAACCCGGCAGATCAGCGGGGCTCAAATTCAAGGCCTTGTCGCGCGAGAGCTGTTTCAACTCGTGAACCGATCGCTCCCTTGCGTCCAACACAAACTCCGCGTAGCGAAGATCGAGCCGGTCCATGATTTGCCGCTCACGCTCTGGGTCTTCGCGAATCCAGCGCATGGCCACGATTCGAGCCCAAGCCGATCGCCCCAGAATCGGATTCCGGAGCGGAACCGAGAACGCCCCAAGCTCGACCAGGTCGGAATCCAGAACGCAAAAATCGAGTAAGCCATCCAATACGAAGCAGCACAGGGTGGACAGCTTCGAGGAGAGCGGTTTTTCGTTCGGCATGTCTTCGGTCGGCATGTCTTCGTTCGGCGCGGAGCGGATGGAGCCAGGCAGCGGATCTCAGGGCTCGGGCCGGGGCCCGCAGTCGATCCTCTAACCCGCGAGCAGGAGAGCTCGCTGGCGGCCCTCATCCTAGCCCTCAATTGCGACTGGATCTCACTCGCAATACTCAAAAAAAGGAACGGGGCCCCCGCTTCGGCCCGCGGGTGCACCTCCTTCAGGAAACAGGCTCCCCTGGATCTCGCTTGCGGCAATTGCAATTCCGGGGACCACTGGGGATGCTCCCGCCATGAAAGACTGGTCCGAAGCCGACGAACGTGAAGCCTGCGCAGCCCTCCAGCGGGTCCTCGAACTGGAACTCGCCGGAGTCTTGCGCTTCGTGCACTACGGCCTGATGGTCACCGGCCCCCACCGATTGCCCATCGTGGAATTCTTCAAGGCCCAGGCCAACGAGTCCCTGCTGCACGCCGAACGTGCGGGCGAGATCCTGACCGGCCTCGGCGGGCATCCCTCCATGAAGGTGGCCAGCATCGAGGAGTCTGGCGAGCACGGAGTCGAGGCCATCTTGGCCGAGAGCCTCGAACACGAAAAGACGGCGGTGGGCGCCTACGCGAAGCTGTTGGAGATCGTGCAGGGCAAGAGCGTATTCCTCGAGGAATACGCGCGCTCGATGGTCGCCGCTGAGGAAGAGCATCAGATCGAATTACGCAAGATGCTGCGAGACCTGCAGAGCTGACCGCGCTCCGCTCGGGCGCGAAGTCCGGTTGGAACGGAGGCGAGCCGCTTGGGATGCCCGGGGGCATTCCAAGCGGCTCGCCTCCGTTCCAACCGGTGCCGCGACGCAACGGTGAAGGAGATTTCTAGCGAGATCCCCTAGAGCCCGTACTCCTTGATCTTCCGGTACAAGGTCCGCTCGCCGATACCGAGCAGTGCCGCTGCTTTTTGCCGGTTGCCCTCCACAAAACTCAGGTTGGCTTCGATCAACGCTCGCTCCATCTCCGCCATCGAGCGGCCAGCGAGTGCAAACTCGCCGCCGGACACGCTGTGGGTTCGCGCTCCGTCCCGGACGTTGACCGGAATGTCCTCGACGTCGAGCACATCGGACCGAGCCAGCAGGACCATGTTTTCCATCACATTGCGCAGCTCGCGCACATTGCCCGGCCAGGAGTAACGAACCAGCTCGGCGCGCGCCTCGGGCGAGATCCCACGAATCTCACGGCCGTGTCGCTCGGCCATCTCGTGCAGGAAGTGATCGACGAGCTGGGGAACATCGCCGGCACGCTCGCGAAGCGGCGGCAATTCGACCGCCACAACCTTGAGTCGATAGAGCAGGTCTTCGCGGAACTTGCCTTCCTTCACGCGTTCTTCCAGATCTCGGTTGGTAGCCGCAAGCAACCGGATGTCGACCGAACGCGCCTTGTTCCCCCCCACCGGCTGAACCTCACGGGTCTCCAGAACGCGCAACAGTTTGGCTTGGGTGTCGAGCGGCATGTCGCCCACCTCATCCAAGAACAGCGTGCCGCCGTCCGCATACACGATGCGCCCCTCGTTGGGAGCGACCGCTCCGGTGAACGCGCCCTTCACGTGCCCGAAGAGCTCGGACTCGATCAGACCCTCGGAAAGCGCCGCGCAGTTGACGGGCACGAATCGCCGCTCGCTGCGCGGACTTTGCTGGTGGAAGGCTTGGGCGACGAGTTCCTTGCCCGTGCCGCTCTCGCCCAGGATCAGGACCGTGGCGTTGGTCGACGCGACCTGACGCACAATCTCGTAGACACGCTGCATGGCCGGCGATTGACCGACCAGGCCCTTCAAGCCAAACCTGCGATCGAGCTGCTGGCGCAATTCGCGATTGGTGCGCCTGAGGCTGCGATCTTCGATCGCCCGGGATAGTCGTGTCCGCAGCTCGGCCAACCGCACCGGCTTTTCGATGTAGTCAAACGCGCCCCGGCGCATGGCGTCGACAGCGGTCTCGACCGAACCGTGCCCGGTGATCAACAACACCGCGGCTTCGGGCTGCAAGCTCCGCGCCTGGCGCACAACCTCCAGACCGTCCAGGTCGTGCATGACAAGGTCGGTCAGGATGGCCTCGAACGAAGACTCGCCCATTTTCTCGATCGCCGCCCGCCCGGACGTAACGATCGTGCACGCGTAACCCTCGAGGTCCAACCCATCGGCCAGGGCCTCGGCGTGATCTTCGTCGTCGTCCACAATCAGGATCCGGGCGGTCACGACCGCCGCGTTCCCGGAGGGGGGTTGGCCTTCGCTGGTCATTGCTGCACTCACAGGTTCTGTTCTTCGGGGGCGGGCGAATCGATCACGATGTCGTCCGCGTGCGGCTCTTCACCGCGCGATTCGCGGAGCTCTTCGGCTCGCACCGCGCGGGTTAGCTCGACCGCCAGCGGGAGGGTCAGGGAAAACGACGTTCCGCGACCGGGCTCGGAGAGCACGCTCATCGATCCACCGTGTTCTTCGACAATGCGCTTGGCGGTCGGCAGCCCCAGGCCCGTTCCGCCCTTTTTGTTCGACCAATAAAGCTCGAAGCATCGGCCGACTTGCTCTGGCTTCATTCCGATGCCCGTGTCCGTGACCGAAACCTCAACGTCGTTTCCGATCCGGCGCAGGCGCACCAAGATCTCCCCGCCGGTCGGCATCGCCTGGCGCGCGTTGATCAGCAGGTTCAAAAGCGCCTGACTGATCTGCGTCGGGTCGACGAGAACCAGGGGCAGACCGAATTGGACGTCGGAACGCACCCGGATCTCGGCTTGTTCGTTTTCGGGCTCCACAAAGTCGAGCACCCCGGCGACGAGTTGACTGAGGTCGTGGGGCGCGCGGTTGACTTCGCCGCCGCGGACGAACACCAGGAACTCCTGAAGGATCGACTCCAGCCGGCGCACCTCGCGCTGCATGGTCTGGATGCGCTTCAGGCTGCGGGCCTCGCGCGGCGTCCGCTCGCCGCCCGAGGCGTCGCGCAACCGAGCGCCCTTTTCCCACTCCTCCTCGAGCAGCGCCAGATTGATGGCCATGGTGGAAAGCGGGTTTTTGATCTCGTGGGCCAACCCGCTGGCCAGCCTGGAGAGGAACGCTAACTGCTCGGTGGCGCCAAACCCGCTGGCCGGTCCCTTGGACGCCCCCTCGGGGTCGACACCGGGCTTGTCCGGTCGCCCGGCCGGCGGCTTGGGGTCCTGTTCGGAATTCGGCGCGGTCATGGTTGCGGCTAGCGGCGAGTCGGGACGGTTCGGGACGGAGCGGGGGGGCGAGGGCGGGAACAGCGGCCGCGCCGGGAGCACGCCTTTTGGGCTCGCGGTCATCGGCGGACTACTCTACGGGTCTCCTGTGGCCGCTCTCCACCCGCCACACGGCCGAACCCTCCCGCGATGCCCTCCCCCTCCCCGAGCCCGGAACTGGTCGAATTCCCCGACCGGGCTCCAAAGGACAGCGTGATCGCTCGGATTCGCGGACTGCTCGCCGAGGGCCGGCTCGTCGCGATGCCCACCGAAACGGTCTATGGCTTGGCCGCCCGAGCCGACCACCCCTCAGCCCTCGCGGCCCTGGTCGAAACCAAAGGGCGCGACCAGGCCAAGACGTTCACCTGGCACGCCAGCGGGCCCGAGGCCCTCACCGGTTCGTTCGAACTCCTGCCGCTGGCCCGGCGGCTGGCTGATCGCTATTGGCCAGGACCCTTGACCTTGGTTCTGCGCGGCGGACCGCAGGAGCTCGCCCCCATCGCCCCCGAAGGGCGACTCGGCGTACGCGTTCCAGCCCATGAAGGAACCCGTGCCGTCCTGCGCGCGTGCCCGTTCCCGGTCGTGATGAGCAGCGCGAATCGCTCCGGCGAGGCTTCCTTCACGGACGCAGGGCAGCTGGCCGAAGCGTTCGCGGGAGCGGCCTCCCTCGACCTGGTGCTCGACGGCGGCCCCAGCCGACTCGCGGAAGCCTCCTGCGTGTTGAAGCTCGAAGTCGGCTCCATGGAGATGCTGCGGCCCGGGCTCCTGCAGCTTGCCGACCTCAGGCGGGCCGCTGGCCTGTCGATCGCCTTCGTGTGCACCGGCAACACCTGTCGCAGTCCGATGGCCGAGGCCCTGGCGCGCGCCGAACTCGAAAAGCGCCTGGGGGTGGCTGAGCTCGAGAACTTTGGCTTCCACGTTCGATCGATGGGCGTCATGGCGGGCGCCGGAGCGCCGCCTTCTGACCACAGCGTCACGGCCATGGCCGGTCGCGGCCTGGATCTCAGCGCCCACGCCAGCTCCCCGGTCATCCCCGAAGAAATCGCCGAGTTCGACCGGGTCTATTGCCTGACGTCGAGCCACGCCCGAGCCCTGGTCGCCAGCTTGCCCCCCGGGCGAGCTGGCAACGTCGAGCTGCTCGATCCTGCCGGAGGTGACGTGCCCGACCCCTTCGGCGGCAGCTCGGAGGTCTACGAGCGCTGTGCCCGGGCGATCGAAGCCATGGTGGCCGAGCGAGCCGCGGACTGGGCCTAGTCCCCAGCCGGCCCCCCCTGGAGGCTGCGGCCGTCGGTCCTAGTCGAGCTGAGCTTCGGCCTCGAGCAGCGACGCGAGCGCGGCGGCTCCGTCGGCGCAAGCGAGCAAGCGCTCGCGGACCTGCTTCTCGCCCAACAGCCGGGCGATTTCCGCCAGCGTCCGGATGTGGAGCAGCTTCTGGGTGCGCGGGATCAGCAGCAGCACCACGAACCGAGTCGGCGTGGAGTCCAGGCTGTCGAAGGGCAGACCTTCCTCGCGGGTGATGACTCCAAGGGCCGCCACAGGCACCTCAAGCCCGTCCACGGCCGCGTGAGGGATCGCGATCCCCCGCTCCATACCGGTCGACATCGACCGCTCGCGGGCCAGGACGGCGTCGTGGAGGTCCCGAGCCGCCTCGCTGGGGATGGCGCCGACCTGCTCGAGATGGGTCATCAGCTGGCCGATCGCCTGCCACTTGTCGCCGGATTCGAGGGGCAGGACGACCCGGTCGGCATCGAGAAATTGGCTGAAGCGCATAGTCGGATCCGGGCGGTGGGAGCCGGCCTGGTGGCGCGAAGAGTAGCGCGCAACGGCCTCCGGACAGGTTCCCGTTCCCGATCGCTGGCCCCGAATGCCGCCCCGGGCCTTGGAACACGGGGGTCCTCCCGGGAAGATCCGAGCTCGCCCTTCGTCCGCGAGGGGTCGGACGTCTTTCCCTCGACCCGCTCGCTTCACGAAACCTGGCCTCCAGCGGCCGTACCCGCCCGTCCATGATCTCGACCCTAGTAGCCTCTTTCGCCCTCGCGGCGCTCCCGCTGCCCGCTCCCTTGACGGTTCAGGGACAGGGTGGTCAAGCCGCCGGCGCCCAAGACCAGGGGGACATCCCCCCCATCCAGGGGGACGGTGACGACTACATCCTGACCTTCTCCGAGGACCCCCAATCGGCCCTGACCTTGGAGGACTTCGTCAAGACCTGCCAAGAGGCCACCGGGCTGAACTTCGTGGTCCCGCCGGATTCCGAAGGTCCTCTGGCCAACGGCAACGTGCGGATGTTCGGACAGAAGCGAATCCCCAAGCGGGACTTCTACAGCTTCTTCCAGATCATCATGTTCATCAACGACTTCGCCTGCATCGAAGTCGGCTCCGGCCCGTTGCGCGTGATCGTCGTCCAGCAACTCTCTTCCGCCCAGGGGCGGACCGGCACGAACATCAAGCAGCGCGCTGAGTACGTGTTGCCCAATGACCTGGCGAGCTACGCGGACGAACCGGCGACCCTGATCACGACGGTGGTCACGCTCCCGAACGTCGACGTCCGCCAGCTGTCGAACTCCCTGCGCGCGCTGATGAGCGACAGCGTTACGCAGAACATGCTTCCGGTCGGCAACTCCGACTCGCTGGTTCTGACCGGCTTCGGAAGCAACATCTGGCAGCTCGTCCAGCTGCTCCAGCTGGTCGACGAGAAGTCCAAGACGCCTGATGCGGTCCAGCCGGTGTTCGACAAGATCCCCCTGCAGTTCGCGGCGCCGGATGACGCCGCCGAAATCATCGAGCAGTTGCTCGAAGCCAAGTCGCAGGCGATCAATGATGCCCAGACCGCCATCGCCCGCGGCGAGGGCGCTGCTCCCCCGCGCGTCACCACCACCTCCGCTACCATCATTGTCGAAAAGCGCACCAGTTCGCTGTTCGTCATGGCGATGCCCGACGAGATGCCTGCGCTGAAGCAGCTGATCGCGGTCATCGACACGGAAGTTCTGGAGCCCGAGCGCAACTACCGCATCTACGCACTCGAAAACGTCAGCGCCGAAGAGCTCGCCGAGACTCTGGTGACGTTCCTCGAAGACGCCCGCTCGGTCGCCGAACAGTCCAGTGGTACCTCGACCGGCGGCCAGACTCGGGCCGGCGCCGCCAGCTCCGGTGGCGGCGGAGAAGATGTCGTCGTGGTCGCCGAGCCGACCACCAACTCGCTCCTGATCGCGGCCAACAAGACCCGCTACGACGAGGTTCGCGAGCTGATCGAAGCCCTGGACCGCCGCGCGGACCAGGTCCTGATCGAAACCGCGCTAGTCGAGTTATCGAACACGGATTTCACCGACATCGGAGTCGAGCTGGGCTTCGCCGACATCACCGGGGACGGAGGCTTCGGCGTGACCAGCTTCGGGCTTTCGAGCCTCGAGGATTTGGATGGCGACGGCATCGTCGACTCCCGCGTCCCGAACATCACCAACGGGGTGACCGGTGGCTTCATCGACGGCGACAACTTCTCCTTGCCGTTCCTGATGCGCCTGCTGCGCACGCGCCAGGACGCCAACGTGCTCAACATTCCTTCGATCCTGGTCAACAACAACTCGGGCGCCGTGGTCTCGACCCTCGAAGAACGGCCGACGACCCAGATCACCGCGGTGGGTGGCGTCTCCGGTCAAACCCAAGAGAACTTCCAGGGCTACCAAGAGGCGGGCATCACGCTTTCCATCTCGCCCTCCATCAGCGCCTCGCGCTACCTACGACTCCAGATCTCACTGATCGTCTCCAACTTCTCGGGGCAGGGCACCGGCGCTATCCCGCCGCCGCGAATCACCCGCGAAATCGACACGACGATCAACGTGCCCGATGGCGACACGATGGTCATCGGTGGTGTGGTCACCGACAACAACGCCTTCGATCGCCAGCAGACTCCGTGGCTCGGCAGCATCCCGCTGCTCGGCGCGCTGTTCCGCCGCGACACGACCGACGAGTCGCGCCGGACCCTGTACTTCTTCGTGACGCCTCACATCCTGGCCGACGAAGACTTCGCGGACCTGGCGGCCCTTAGCTACCAGAAGAAGCTCGAAGCGGCCGCGATCATGGGCACCGATCGGGTGCGCCTGATCGACAACCGCTTCGGCGAAAGCGAACTGGGCGACACGGACCACTATGAGCTCCCGCTCTATCAGGTCCCCACCGCAGGCGAAGTCTCCGGAGACGAGGTAGGGTTGGACCCGATCGAAACCCAAGAGATGTTCGACAAATCCCCTTCCGGCGACTTCTGAGGCTAGGCGAAACCCCCTAGGGCCCGGGCGCTGCCCGCGGCTCTTGGGCCGATCTTCGACCGTGAAGCTGAGCACCCCGCTTCGCTCTGTTCTCGCCCCCTCTCCGCGCTCCCGGCTCACTAACTTCCTCCCCCATGACCACCGTCGCCGATCTTCTGGTCGAACAAGGCCTCAGCCGCGAGCGGCTCGATGAGTGCCGCCGCGCGGCCTCCACCTCGGGAGATTCCCTCGACCGGGTGATCCTCCACAAGGGCTACCTCGACGAGGAGAAGGTCCTGGCGGCCTACGCCCAGCTGCTCGGCTATGAGTTTCGGCCGAGCCTTGAGGGCATTCGCGTGCCTGCGGACTTCGTGAATCGCGTTCCGGTTCACTTCTCACGCAACTACAGCCTGGTGGCCCTGGAACAAGGCCCCGGTGGCGAACTCAAGGTCGCAACAGCCTCGCCCCTCGACACCAACCCGATGGATGACCTGGCTGCGATGCTGGGCGCCGAAATCGAGCCGGTGCTGTCGACGGGTCAGGAAATCAACACGCTGATCGCGCGTGCCTATCGGCACAAAGCGGACGGGGTCGACGAAGCGCTCGCCGACGTGGACGCGGACGGCGACATCGCCGGCATGGCGAAGGAACTCGAGGACGTGGAGGACGTCCTCGACGTCTCCAACAAGGCGCCGATCATCAAGCTGGTCAACACGATCCTGTTCCAGAGCTTGAAGATGCGCGCTTCCGATGTGCACTTCCATCCGTACCCCGATCGCACGCAGGTCCGCTTCCGGATCGACGGAATCCTGTACGACATGGATTCGATCCCGAAGAAGGCCCACGACGCGATCGTTAGTCGCGTCAAGGTCATGGGCAAGATGGACATCGCCGAGCGCCGACTCCCCCAGGACGGTCGCGCCACGATCCGTCTGGGCGAAGGCGAGGTGGACGTCCGGATCAGCTCGGTGCCGACTTCGACCGGCGAGCGGATCGTCATGCGGATGCTCGACAAGACGGCCAAGCTGTACACCCTGGACGAGATCGGGCTCGAGCCGGAGAACCGCCAGATGCTGCGGGACATTCTCCACTACACCTCGGGGATCATCCTGGTCACGGGCCCCACCGGCTCGGGCAAGACAACCACCCTCTACGGCAGCCTGACCGAGATCGACACGACCCAAAAGAACGTGCTCACGATCGAAGATCCGGTCGAATACTCGCTGCCGGGTATCAGCCAAGTGCAGGTCGCCACCAAAAAAGGCCTGACCTTCGCGTCGGGCCTGCGTTCGTTCCTGCGTCAGGACCCCGACGTCATGATGGTGGGTGAGATTCGAGATCTCGAGACCGCCGAGGTAGCCATTCGAGCCGCCCTGACCGGTCACCTGGTGTTCTCGACGGTTCACACCAACGACGCGGCTTCGACGATCGCGCGGATGGTCGACCAGGGCGTCGAGCCGTACCTGGTCGCCTCTTCGCTGCTGCTGGTCATCGCCCAACGACTGGTCCGGCGCATCTGCCCGAACTGCACGACCCTCGAGCCGATCAGCCCCGAATGGGCCGTCAAGCTCAAGAAACTCGGCATCTCCCACGAGTCTCTCGACGGCCAAATCGCCTTTGGCGCCGGCTGCGAAGACTGCTTCCACACCGGGTATTCCGGGCGAACCGCGATCTACGAGTTCATGTCGGTCGACGAAGACCTGCGCACCCTGATCATGGAAGGCGCCACCGCCAGCGCGCTCCAGCGCGCCGCACTCGCGCGAGGAATGACCACCCTGCGTGCAGACGGCAATGCCAAGATCCGCGCGCGGGTCACAACGCCCGACGAAGTTCTTCGGATGACCCAGCTCGACATGGGCTCCTGACTCACTCGGCCCCCTTGACCTTTCTTCCTAACCGCCCGCTCTCGTCCCCCGCGCTGTAGATGCCGATCTTCGAATACAAGGCCTACGCCGAAGGCGGCTCGACCAAGTCGGGCGTCATCGACGCCGACACGCCGCGCGAGGCGCGTCAGCGACTGCGCCGGGACAAGCTGCTGGTTTCGGATCTGCGCGAGGTCAAAAAGCGCGGCGTACGCAAGGGTGGCGCGAGCCAAGCCACCAAGTCAGGGTCTTCGTCGGCTCCGAAGGAGAGCTTCCTCTCCAAGCTGCAAGAAAAGCGTCGCAAGGCCAGCGGCGGCCCGTCCGGTCGCGACCTCGAAGTCGTCGCCGGAATCACGCGCCAGATGGGCACCCTGCTCAGTGCCGGAATTCCGCTCGCCGAAGCTCTCCGGGCGGTCATCGAACAGGCCGAAACCCGGCGGATCGAGACCCTGTTCCGCGAACTGCGCGAACGAATCACCCAGGGCACCTCGCTGGGCGACGCCCTGGCCGAGCACCCTGACTTGTTCAGCGACCTGTACGTGAACATGGTCAAGGCCGGTGAGGCCACCGGACAGGTCGATGTGGTCCTGTCGCGTCTGGCGGACTTCCTCCAGTCCCAGCGCGCGCTTCAGCGCAAGGTTGTCTCCGCGGTGACCTACCCCCTGCTGATGGTGGGCTTGGGCCTGCTGGTGGTCACCGTGCTGATGACCGTCGTGGTCCCCAAAATCACGACGATGCTCGAGGACACCGGTCAGACCATGCCCTTGCCAACGCAGATCCTGATGACCACCTCAGATCTGTTCAAAGGCTACTGGTGGGTCGGCGCGCTCGGCATCGCCGCCGTGGCCTACTGCATTGAGCGTTGGTATCAGACTTCCACGGGCAAACTGACCATCGACCGATTCCTGCTCAAGCTCCCGTTCTTCGGTGAGTTGCTGCGCAAGCGTTCGGTCTCGCGCTTCACCCGTACCTTCTCCACCCTGCTGTCTTCGGGAGTCGCCGCCGTTCCGGCGCTCGAAATCACTTCCAACGTCGTCGGCAACCAGATCATCGCGAACGCGACCGACGAGGTCCGCGTGAAGATCCTCGAAGGTACCGACATCGCCACGCCGCTCAAGGCCACGGGGGCCTTCCCCGCGATGGTTGGCTACATGGTCTCGGTTGGTGAGCAGTCCGGCGAGTTGGAGACCATGCTCGACCGGATTGCAGACGCCTACGACGAAGAAGTCGAGGTCGTCACCGAACGGGTCCTGACGGTCCTCGAACCCATCATGATCATCGTGCTGGCCATCGTTGTTGGCTACATCGTGGTCTCGATCATCCTTCCCATCCTTCAAGTCGGCTCCATTCAGTAGCGCACGAGAACGCCCCTACCGAATCGCCGACATGGCCCGCGCCCTCTGGCGCACACCTCCCACATGAAACTGCAAAGCACTCACCGCCTGCGCCGAGCGAAATCGGGCTTCTCCCTGGCCGAGATGATGGTCGTCATCGTGATCATCGGCCTGCTCGCGACCCTGGTCGTCCCGAACGTCGTCCGGCAGCTCGGAACCGCGATCAAGGGCAAGGTCAAAGGCGACATCAGCTCCCTAAGTAGCGCCGTCGACCAATTCATGCTCGAAAACTCGGGCTCGTTTCCCGAATCGCTCGAAGAACTGCTCAACCCTGCCGATGGAGGCCAGCCGTACCTAAAGACCAAGACGATCCCCAAGGACCCTTGGAAAATGCCGTACATGTACGACCCGCCGAGCGTCACGGGTACCGGCACCTACCGCATTTACACCTTTGGTAAGGACCAGAGCCCGGGCGGCGAAGGCGATGATGAGGACATCTCAAACCTGAGCATTCTCGGCGAAGAAGAGTAGTCCTCCACGAATCGGCGTGAAAGTCCAGACCTCATCCACCGTCCAGCGAGAAGCCAACGCCGGCTTCACGCTCATCGAATTGATGATGGCGGTCTTGGTGCTCGGCCTGATCGCCAGTGTGGTCAGTGTTTCTTTTGAGCGGATCCTGCCCGGGCAGCAGCTCAATTCGGCGGTGCGCGGCATTTCCTCTCGATTGCATTCGGCTCGCTCGGAGGCCATCGCCCGGGCCAAGGAATATCAGGTGGTCTACAACCTGGAAAACGACACCTACTGGATGCTGCTGCCCTTCGACGAAGAGGGTCGTTTTCAACCCGACCCCGAGAAGCGCAAGCGGGTCAACGTGACCAAACTCCAGGACGGGGTCCACTTCCACGAAATCACGATCGACGGCACCATCTACAACGTCGGCGACATCGAAGTTTTCGTTCGCTTCGACCCGCTTGGGGCCTCCAACGACCACACCGTTACGCTCCGCCAGGAGAACCCCGAGCGCTACAGCACCATCGAAGTCCTCGGACTAACCGGTCTGATCCGGTTCCACGACGACTTTTTTGAGCGCGAAGCCCCAACCGACATCGACTTCCAATGAGCCCCGTCCCGTACCGCCTAAATCTCCGCGCGGGGAATCAGCAGGGCTTTACCCTGGCCGAGGTGGCCGTGACGATCGTGATCGTCGGCATCGCGCTAGTCCTGTGTCTTCAGGGTCTGAATGGATCCAAGTTGCAGGCCGCGTACACGCGCAACTTCAAGCTGGCGCGCGAGTTGGGCCTGGTGACTCTGGGCGAAGTCGGCGCGGGCCTGTGGGCTGAGGACGTTGCCGACGGCCTGGACGGCAGCTATGCCGATGAAGGCCACCCGAAGTTTTCCTACGAAGTAGTTGTTGGTGAGGACACCTTTCGCGACGAAGACCTCGAAGGCACCTACGGCAACCAGGCCCACGACTCCTGGGCGGATGACGACGAACAGGACGAAGACGACGAAGAGAACGACGAGCCCTACGAAAAAGTGCGAGTCCGGGTGGTCTTTCCACTCATCCAGGACTACCCGGACGAGCTGACGCTCGAGCAGTGGTTTCCCTGGGATCAGGTCTACGGCAGCGACGAAGAACAAGAGGAACTGGAAGGATGAATCCCATGCAACCTGATCTGCGGAGCTCCAAGCTCGCCCCCCCTTCGGCCGGTTTCACACTGGTTGAGGTCATGGTCGTCATGTTGATCATGTCTGGCCTGCTCGTATCGATCACCCAAGTACTCAATGCCGCGCGTTCGACCCGAGACGTCATCCACAACGTCCAGGAGACGCAACTGGCCGGTCCAGCGGTGCTCGACCTGATCGAGCGCGACCTGCGCGCCATGTTTTTGTACGGCCGCGAACCGGCCGAGGCGTTGTTCGTCAAGGACCGCACCATCAGCGGACTGGACGCCGACAGCCTGGCCCTGATCTCCTCCACCGACTCGATGCTGCGCACCGAGCGCGACGCATCGGAGTACGTCTTCGCCGACTACGGCGAAGTGGGATACGTCCTGCGCCCCAATCCCGATGCACCCTCG
Organism: uncultured Planctomycetaceae bacterium; assembly: GCA_964619265.1. Lineage (GTDB taxonomy): Bacteria > Planctomycetota > UBA1135 > UBA1135 > CAZUCE01. The sequence continues at coordinate 17,576 of CAZUCE010000020.1, read as the reverse complement.
GACTTCCTCGAAATCTGGCGCCGGGAAGGCTTCGGTATCGACGAAGAACCGTTTGAGGGTGGTCAGTACAGCTTCCTCCACGACCGTGTGAAGGGCCTCGACATCCAGTGCTTCCGTGAGATCGGCGAAGACGCCGAACCCATCGACGGCTGGGGCGAAGGCGAAGACGTGGGGCTTCCGCGGCGCATCGAAATCACTCTCACCCTCGAGCTTGCGCCACGCCTTGTGCGTGAACAGCTGGAGGTCGCACGCGTCGACAAGCGCACGGTCACCTACAAGCGTGTGTTCCCGGTCCCTTCCCCGCTGTTGACCGCCATCTCGGTTCAGCCGGTCGTGCTGATCCCGGACATCACGCCGCCGCTGCTTGGGTCGGCCCCAGGACAAACGCCGGGGGCAGCCGGGCTTGGCGGCGATGCCCTTCAAGATGGCGGTGCCCTCAACAATGGCGGAGCCACCGACAATCTGCCCCCCGGAGGACTTCCCTTCGGCGCCAACCCCGATTCCAACGCTCCGGTGCCCGACCTTGGCGGCCTGCTCGGGGGCGGCTGATTCTTCAGCTGGCGCTGCTGCGAATCGGCTCGCCCAGGAGCTCGCGGCCCCGCAGGTACGGACGCAACGGCTCGGGCACCTCGATCTGACCGGCCGAGGTCTGGTGGTTTTCGAGCAACGCGATCAGCATGCGCGTGCTCGCCGCCACGGTGTTGTTCAGCGTGTGGCACAGCCGCACCTTTCCTTCCCCATCGCGATAGCGCAGGTTTAGACGGCGGGCCTGGAAGTCGTGGAAACGTGAAGCGCTGTGGGTTTCGCCGTAGCCCTCGCGCGAGGGCATCCAGGTCTCGATGTCGAACTTCTGAATCTGAGGCTGGCCCAGGTCGCCGCCGCAGACGTTGACGACTCGGTAGGGAAGTCCGAGCAGCTGCAGAACCTCCTCTGAGTTGTCCAGAATCGCCTGGTGCTGTTCGAGGCTATTGGCCTCGTCGGCCACGTCGATGAGGACCTGTTCGACCTTCTGGAACTGGTGCACTCGATACAGGCCCTTCGTGTCCTTGCCGTAGGTTCCAGCCTCGCGGCGGTAGCACGAAGACAGGGCCACGTAACGCAGAGGCAGTCGATCCAGGTCGAGAATCTCGCCCGCGTGCAGGGCGGTCACGGGAACCTCGGCCGTGCCGACCAAGAACAGCTCGTCTCGATCGTCGGTCCGGTAGGCCTGCTCTTCGCCACCGGGGAAGTAGCCGGTGCCTTCCATGGCTTCGCGGCGAACCAGGGTCGGTACCGAAATCTGGCGGAAGCCCTTGGCCAGCATGTGATCCAAAGCGAAGCGCATGACCGCGCCCTCCAGCTCGGCCAATTCGCCCATCAGGACGTAGTTGCGGCTGCCGGCCAGGCGTGCACCGCCTTCGATGTCGAGCCAGCCGTGGGCCTCGCCGAGCTGAATGTGGCTCCAGGGCTCAAAATCAAAGCCGCGTGGCTCGCCAACCAACCGCAACTCGACGTTGCCGGTGTCATCGTCTCCGTCCGGCACTTCCGCACTCGGCAGATTCGGGACCGTGAGGAGCAGCGTCCGCAGTTCCTCGCGCTCGGGCCCGTCTTGCTGCTCAAGCTCGCGCAGCTCACCCTTGAGCGCCTTTTGGCTCTCAAGCAGCGTGGCCCGCTCCTCTGGGCTGGCCTTGCCCATGGCCTTGCCCGCGGACTTCTGGCTGGATCGCAGCTCGTCGATCCGCACCCCGCGTTTGCGGCAACTTTCGTCCAGTTCGAGAATGCGGCCCACGTCCACCGTCATCCGCTTGCGACGGGCGGCCTCGCGGACCCGATCGGGTTCCGCGCGAATCAGCTTGAGATCGAGCATGGGGAAAGGATCCCAGACGTCAGTTCGAGCGCCAGGAAGATTCCAACTTTCCGAATAGCTTGTTCTTCTTTTCGACCAAACGAACCTCCACGGCGTCGGTGCCGTAGCGGTTCTCGACCTCGAGATCCAAGGGCTTCCAGCCGAACTCATAGCCCTTGTCGTTCAGAGTGTTCTGATCGTTGATCAGGGCCATCCGGCCGCCCTTGGCTCCCTTGCCCTTGCCGGCCTTGCGGACCTGAGCCTCCGGAGCGAGCCGCAGGTTCCACAGGCGGTGGTAGCGCTCGCCGGCCTTGCCGGTGACGGTCAAGGACTGGCCGATCACGGTGACTCGTGCGTCGTTCGCGGTGAACTTGAAGTCGATGTCGAACGGTTCGCCCAACTCGACGTCGGTGGCCTCGTCTTCGCTCACCGACCAAAATTTCGGGGACTTGCCCGGCACGACAATCGCCTTTCGGATGCCATCGGAGCGAACCCCTTCGCGGAAGCCGCCGTAGTAGAGGCTATAGCGTCCCACCGGCACCTCCAATTTGCGGGAAGTCGTCAGGTCGAAGTAGCAGTTCTCGAGGTCGCCTTCGCCCTTGAGGATCAACCACTCGGGGTCCGGACCGCTGAACCGTAGAACCAACTCGCCGGTCTTCAAATCCTCAACCGGTGCGAGCCGGAAGGCCGCCCCGTTGTTTTCGGCTTCAAATTTGTACCAGGTGTCCTCGATCTGCAGGAACTCCGAGAAGGGCACAGCTCGCTTGGCCTTGCCGACCAACACAGTGTCCATGTCCGGCTGAAACTCGCCCTTGGTCATCCCGACGTAGTTGTAGGTCAGCGGGACCTTCGTCCCAAAGATGCCGTCGGCGTTGTCGTCGAACACCGTGACCGGCACTTCGTTGACCTGAAACGTCATGCCGCAGGCCGGTAGCGAGTACAGGCCGAGGTAGTCGGCGTTGGGCTGCAAATTGACCTGGATGCCCTGGAAGAAGTCCTGGCTGTTGCCGACCTGAAAGAAGAACGCAAAGGGATGCGGCGGATCGCCCGCGGTCGTCTCCACCAGCGTGACCTTGCCGGTCACCTGATGAGTGGACGTGGTTCCGTCGGTGCCCTTGACCTCAAACACGGCGTCCTTGACCCGAGTGACCTCCGGGGACTTGGCCATACCGCCAAATTCCGCTGTCGTGCCGATCTTGAACAGCTGGAGCTGAGGCCACGTCACGTAGGCCGCATCCGTGGCAAAGCCCGGGCGCGCGACTTCGGTGGGTGCTTCCAAGATCCGGAACGCACCGTCGTAGAGCGCCGACTCGCCAAACTTGTAGATCGATGTGGTTCCAGGCTCGCCTGCTGCTACCGCCTCGGGATCGATCCCTCCCTCCTCCAATTGCTTCAAGGTTAGGCGAACCCAAACCATCGACTCGCCCTCGTGGTCCACGAGATCTCGGGATTCAGCCATCTTCTGGAGACAGCGAGCCAGCACCAGGACGTCCTGCTGCTCCCCGACGCGAGATTCGTGGTGGGCGAGTCCGGCGAAGAAGTGAGCCAACGACGCGTAGTAGGGGTCTCCGATCTCCTGCATGGCATCGCCGATCAGCTCGAGGTCAGCGCCGGCTGCCTTGATCTGGACATCGCGATCCTTGCTCGGGCTCTTAGCCTCGAGATTCAAGAACACGGCGTAGGCCTGGTCGAAATCGTTCAGAAGCTCACCGCGTTTCCGGCGTAGAGAAGCCGGCATGCCGGTCAGGATCTTCTCCATCTTGGTGAGGAACTCGTCTCCGTAGGCCTCCTTCCAAGCGGTCCGGAAAGGCTTCATCTGCTCGATGACCCTTTCGTTGGGATGCCAAGCCAGACTCTCCACGCGGGTGACCGCGTCCCGCTCGCCCCACTCCGGGTAGTCCTTGAGCAGCTTCTCGACGGTCCGCGTGTCGAATTTCTGGAGAGCCGCCGTGATCGCTGCGTTCAGAGCCGCCCGGCTTTCGATCTCCTGGGCAGCCAACTCGGCTGCAGCACCGGGTTCGGCAGCCACAGCCATCCGCTCGAGCAGGAACGCACCGGGCAAGGCGAGCAGAGCCAATCCGAGCGGGAGCGAGAAGGTGTGTCGAGTTGTCATCGATTCCATGGAGCTGGTCGCATCCGAAGGCCCCGAACGCGGCTCATAGAGTGCCGGCCGGGCCCCGCGGACACGCGGTGGGTGTGGACTACGGGACAGGAAAACCGGCCGTGAGCGGCCGTTCTTCCCTCTCAGGATCCGCCCAGCATTCTAGCCACCCTGCCGGGTCACGCCTACGCCCCGGGGTCCGCTCCCCCATCGTCCCCGGGGGGGAATCCAGCCCCCGCGGCCCCTGCTACGCCAGCCCTGCCCAATCGAGCCGCTTGGGCCGGGCTGCTGGGATCAGCGCTTGGACATCTTCTTCAGGAATTCGCGCTCGCGATCGGTGAGCGACCCGATGCCCTCCTCGTGGATCCGCCGCAGCAGGTCGTCGAGCTTCTCCGAATCGGCTCGTTCAGAAACCGCCCGGCGGGCTTCGAGGGCCTCGCCGAGCTTCTCGCCGGGGTCGACCCAGATCCAGCCGAGCCGAGCCGCCAAGAATCCGAAGCCTGCGCCTGCGAGGTGCGCAAAATTGTCCACGCCGCTCCCCGCGCCCCCCTCGATCTGGCCCAGGGCAGCGAACGCATCCAGAGCCACCAGGCCGCCCGCCAACCAGGCCAGCGGGATCGGAATGAAAATCAGGATGACCGGAGCGCGAGGTCGCAGCACAGCGACCGCACACAAGACGGCCAAACAGCCCGCCGAGGCGCCCAAGGTAATCGCCGGGCTTCCCGTGGTTAGCTTCCACGCCAGCGAGCCGATACCGCCCACCACGACACCCCCGAGGAACACCGAAAGGAACCTTCGAGAGCCGATCAGACCCTCGAGCATCGTCCCAAAGAAGTACAGATAGAGCACGTTCCACAGGACGTGAAACAGGTCGCTCGAATGCAATGCGCCGTAGGTAACCAGCTGCCATAGGGGCAAGAACAGCGGGCCTTTGAACCAGTCCTCGGGATCGAGCGAAAAGAACGACTCGATGCCCGCTCGCATCCCGATCGGCATCAGCATCTGGGCGATCCAAATGCCAAACAAGCCGATCATGAGCCGCTTGACCATCGGGGTCAGCTGCGGAAGCGACAACCCGCCGCCCATGCCTCCTCCCATCCCGCCTTCGCTCCAGGTGGTTGCGCTCATACCGGGGCCTCGAAGAGATTCAGCCGGCGTTCAGCGGCGGTGACGGTATTGGACAGCAGCATCGCGATGGTCATCGGCCCGACCCCCCCGGGGACCGGAGTGATCGAGCCCGCCCGTTCCCGGGCCGGCTCGAAGTCGACATCCCCACAGAGTTTTCCGTCCTCGCCGCGGTTGATGCCGACGTCGAGGACACAGGCCCCGGGCCGCACCCAATCGCCCTTCACGAGGCCCGCGCGCCCGACGGCGGCCACGAGGATGTCCGCTTCACGGCACAGTTCGGGCAGATCGCGCGTGCGGCTGTGGGCGATGGTCACGGTCGCGTTGCGTGCCAAAAGCAGCGCAGCCACCGGCTTGCCGACCAGGATCGAACGCCCGAGCACCACGGCTCTGCGGCCGCCGGGGTCGACTCCTGCGTGATCCAAGAGCTCCATGCAGCCGAGCGGTGTGCAGGGGCGCAGTCCGGGCTCCCCGGTCCAAAGGGCCGCCACATTGGCCGGTCCGAGACCGTCTACGTCCTTTGTTGGATCGAGCCGCGCCACGACTTCCCCAGCGTCCAGGCCCTTTGGCAGCGGTAACTGGATCAAGATTCCGTCGACCGCCCCATCTCCATTGAGCTGGTCCACCAAGGCCAGCAGCTCGGCTTGGCCGGTCGCAGCGGGAAGCCGGACCGTGCGCGCCTCAAAGCCCGCCTTCTTCGCAGCCTTGCCCTTGTTGCGCACGTAGACCTGGCTGGCCTGATCGTCGCCAACCAACACGACCACCAAGCCTGGAGCGCGCGCGGCTCGGGTCACGTTCGCGGCGCGCTCGGCCACGCGAGCGCGGACCTTCTTGGCAAGAGCCTTTCCGTCAAGCAGGGTTGCCGTCATGGCTGATCGATTCAGGGACGCCGAATTCAAAGGCGCGATTTCAGGTTCGCCTAGCGAGCACGAAACCGGTCAGCTCTTCGAGCGTGGTCCGCGCAGGCGAAGAGGGTAGTCCAGCCAGGCGCCCGCGCGCACTTTCGACCAGCTCGCGGGCGCGATCCAAGGTCTTGGCCACGCCGCCGGCCATATCGCACTCAAGCCGCAGGCGCTTGGCGCGATCCTCAACAAGAGGTGAGGTGAATACGTCGCGCATGCGAGCTTTGGTTTCGTCATCCGCTTCCGCGTAGACCAGCCGCACCGGCAGGGTCACCTTGCCGTCTTCGACGTCGGTACCGGTTGACTTCCCCAGCTCGGCTGAGTCGCCCACCAAATCCAGGCAGTCGTCGACCAGTTGAAAAGCGAGCCCGAGCTCGTACCCGAACTCGCGCATGGAGCGCGCCTGGTCGTCGTCCCGATCGGGATAGCGAGCGCCCAACTCGGTTGCTGCGGCGTACAGACTGGCGGTCTTGGCCGCGGCGATCTTCTCGATTTGCTCGGGCGACTGATCGAAGTCGTAGCGCCGCGCGCTCTGCTCGATCTCCCCCACGCAGAGCTGCCGCGTGGTTTCGGCCAGCAGCTTGCTGCACAGGGTCGACGGCAGGTCCGTGGACAGGGCGAAGGCCCGCGCATAGAGGAAGTCCCCCAGCAATACGGCGACCTGATTGTCCCAGCGCTGGTGGATGCTCGCCACCCGGCGACGCACCTCAGCTCCGTCCAAAATATCGTCGTGAACAAGCGTCGCCAGGTGGATCAATTCGACCACCGCGGCGATCTGCGGCAGATCTGGACTCTCGTTGCCGGTCGCCCGGCCGATCAACAGCACCAGCGCTCCGCGCAGCTGCTTGCCGCGGAAGCGTCCGACGTGAGCGGTGAGATCTCCGACGGCCGGGGAGGCCTCCTCAAGACTCTGCGTCATGAGCTTGCGCATCTGATCCAGGCCTTCCTGGACGGGCTCAAGCAAGTGCGCTAATTCGGCTTTCGTCGTCATCCCGCCACCTCGCGGTGATTTCGGGGCTGTTGGGTACGCTCGCGGGCCAAGTCGTCCGCGGTGTTCAAGTTGAGCGAAATTTGGCGGTCGCGCAGTTCAATCGGAAGCTCGCGTTCGGTCAAGACACCAACCGCCAGCGCCCGACCGTCCGCACCGGGCTCGCCATGGAACGCGTCGAGTCGCCGGCGTCCGCTCCCGAGCGAACGAGCCACCGGCTCGAAGACGGTTCGGCGCAACACGGCGATGGAAGGGTGGTCGCGCGGACCCCCGGCCTCTTCGGTCTGCAACATGCAGACATCGAGCTGCCGCGCTTTCGCACGCTCAAGCAGCGCCGCGAACAGTCCGGTCTCAATCCGCGGAAGGTCGCAGGCGGCTAGCAGGATCCAGGTCGATTTAGACCGGACCAAACCGGCGTGAACGCCGGCCAGGGGTCCGGCTTCGTGAAAAACATCCAGGGCGGACCCCACGGGAACCCGCCCTTCACCGGCCAACCGATGAATCGCTTCATAGCGGGATTCGTCCCCGCAGGCCAACCACACTTCGCTGGCCAGCGGAGCGAGCACGTCGACGGTGCGCTCCAGCAAGGTTCTCGAACCGGGGGCTTGATCGGGCCATGTCAAAAGGGCTTTGTCCCGGCCCATTCTGCGGCTTTGCCCGCCGCACAGAATGACCCCGCACGCGTCGTCCGATCGGTCCGTTTCGCGCACGACTCGGGGCCCCCCGGTCAGGTGGACTTCTCGGCGGCCTTCTCGGTCGCGCCCGAGAGTTCGGGTTCACCGTCCATGGGCGGATCCAGCAGATCCGGATCTTCCTTGAGCCCTTTCCTGAACTGACTGATGCTGGAACCGGCAGCGCGCGCCAATTCGGGCAGCTTTCGTCCGCCAAACAGGAGCAGCGCAATCCCGAGAATCGGCCACATCTCGGTGAGGCTGAGCATCGCGACGTGAAGCATCTGTGGTCGGTGTGTTGGGTAAGGCCAGGAACGAGCAGGTGGTGAGCCCGGGCGCGGAGTCTCCAGCGAGACCACCCTCGCGGCCGAGCCATCGACTATAGGCCCCAAAAGCGCCCCGGCCGAGGACCAAAACCGAAGGACCCGCCCGGCCCGGGGAGGGATCGCTCCCGGTGGCCCCAGCTAGGGCCGCACGAGCCCGCCAGCGAGGTCCGCAGAAACCCGCTGCGAGCTCTCCTTGGGCAGGCAGCCTAGCCCGGATCCGTTGCTTCGGGCTGGCTCTCAAGACGGGACCGCCAGCAAGGGGGCCCCCTGCTGGCAGCCGCTCAGCCCTTCGCGGCGGCTAGCAGGCCAGTCGCCTCGAGCCGCTGCTCCATGAGCTTGCCCAAGGAGGCCGGGCTCTTGGTCATCGCCACCCCTGCCTTCTCGAGCGCTGCGATCTTCTCAGCGGCGGTGCCCTTGCCTCCGGAGATGATGGCACCCGCGTGGCCCATCCGGCGTCCGGGAGGCGCGGTCACGCCAGCGATGAAGCCCACCACGGGCTTGGTCACGTTCGACGCGATAAAGTCAGCAGCCTCTTCCTCGGCCGTGCCCCCGATCTCACCGATCATGATGATCGCATCGGTGTCGGCGTCGTCCTGGAAACCCTGCAGGCAGTCGATGAAGTTCGTGCCGTTGATCGGGTCGCCGCCGATGCCAATGCAGGTCGACTGACCGATGCCGCGACTGGTCAGCTGCCACACGGCTTCGTAGGTCAGCGTGCCGGAGCGCGAAACCACGCCCACGCGACCCGGCTTGTGGATGTAGCCAGGCATGATCCCGATCTTGCACTGCTCGGGGGTGATGATGCCCGGGCAGTTCGGACCGATCAGGCGCGAGTCCGATCCGACCAGAGCTTCGCGCACACGCACCATATCGAGCACCGGAATGCCCTCGGTGATCGTCACGATCAGCTCGACGCCGGCCTCAATCGCCTCGAGAATCGCGGCGCCGGCAAACTTCGGCGGCACGTAGATGACGCTCGCGTTGCAGCCGGTTGCCTCGCGCGCTTCGGAAACGGTGTTGAAAACCGGAAGGTCCAAGTGCTGCGTACCACCCTTCTTGGGTGTGACGCCGCCGACCATCTTGGTTCCGTACTCGATCGCTTGGGTCGAGTGGAAGGTAGCCGTGGATCCGGTGAAGCCCTGCGTGAGGACTTTGGTGTTCTTGTCGACCCAGACGCTCATGGTTTCAGGTGTTGTTGGTCGTGTTCGGTGGAATGCGTGAGGAGGGTCGCGCTAGAGCGCTTTGACGATCTTGGAGGCGGCCTCGTCGAGATCCGCAGCCGTCAGGATCGGAAGACCCGATTCGTCGAGCATCTGCTTGCCGAGCTTCACGTTGGTGCCCTCCAGGCGCACCACCAGGGGCACGTTGAGCTCGACCTGCTTGACGGCCTCGATAACGCCGCCCGCGATCACGTCACACTTCATGATTCCGCCGAAGATGTTCACGAGAACGCCCTTCACCTGCGGATCCGAGAGGATGATCTTGAACGCTTCGGTGACCTTTTCCTTTGTAGCGCCACCGCCGACGTCCAAGAAATTGGCCGGTTCGCCGCCGTGCAATTGAATGACGTCCATCGTCGCCATCGCGAGCCCCGCGCCGTTCACCATGCAGCCGATGTTGCCGTCGAGTGCGATGTAGGAGAGGTCGTGCTTGCTGGCCGCGATTTCCTTCGGGTCCTCCTCGTCCAGATCGCGGAGCTCCACGATGTCCGGGTGACGGAACAGAGCGTTCTCGTCGAAGTTCATCTTCGCGTCGAGCGCCATCACGCGGCCGTCGCCGGTGTGAACCATCGGATTGATCTCGGCCAACGAGCAGTCGAGTTCGCAGAACGCCTTGGCCAACTTGATCATCAAGTCGACCGCTTTGTCTTGCAGCTCGGCCGGCACGCCGATGCCCGACGCGAGACGCTTGGCCCCGGCCGGGTCCAACACACCGCTTGCCGGGAAGGCCTCCTTCAAGATCAGCTCGGGCGTCTTGTCAGCCACCTCTTCGATGTCCATACCGCCTTCCGACGAAGCCATCATGACCGGCCCGCCAACCGCGCGATCGACCACGATGCCAAGGTAGTACTCCTTGGCGATGTCTGAACCCTCTTCGACCCACAAGCGCCGGACCTTCTGTCCAGCCGGCCCGGTCTGGTGGGTCACCAGGGTTCTGCCGAGGATGTCCTTGGCCGCAGCCAGCGCGTCTCCCTTGGACTTCACGACTTTGACACCACCGGCCTTGCCTCGCCCGCCGGCGTGAATCTGGGCTTTGACGACGGTGACCGGCGTTCCGAGCGCTTCATGCGCCGCGGCTGCTTCGTCGGCGGAAGTACACTCGCGGCCGTTCGGCACGTCGACGCCGTAACGCCGCAGAAGCTCCTTGCCCTGGAATTCGTGAATGTTCATGGGATGAGAAGAGGAGGTAGGCCGTTCGGGGCCGGATTCGGGGGCCCGGAGAAAGGGGGCCTCGTCTGGATTCAGCCAGCGCCCGGGCGCCGCTTTGGGCGGAACAGAATAGCGGCGGGCCAGCGGGTCCTCTAGTTGCCCGTGGCGAAAGGACCTCCGGGGTCTACCCCCAAGGCCCCGGAGCCACCGGATCGCCTGGTCCACGGGTTGGCCTCGGCCGGAGATTCCGGGACGTGCGGGCAGGCAAAGCGGCTCCAACCCGCAAAGTCTGGATTTTGCCTCCAGAATCGGATTCCCGGCCGCCGATGGCCTCAGTATGAGGCGGTCCTTATTGCATCGAAGCGTTCAGAACCGGAACTCCGGAGGTTTCACACTTCTGGAGGTGCTGATTGCGATTTCCGTGCTCGCCGTGGCCGTCGGCTTGACGGGCAGCACGATCGTCTCGATCTCGAACTACGCCCAGGTCGCCAAGGAAAACAGCCTCGCCCGGGCCGCCCTCTCCACTCAGCTCCAGGTCCTGCGGGCCTACCCGTTCGCCCAGCTGTTTCGAGATTTCAATGCATCCGGCGCGGACGACAGCTCCATGGGTGCCCCCGGTCCAGGCTTCGACGTGCTGGGCCTGAACCCCATCCCAGGAGACCCCGACGGGAGAGTCGGGCGCATCGAACTCCCGGCCGCCGACCCCAGCTCCACCGTTCTGCGGGAAGATCTTGTGTTCGTAGAGCTTGGGATGCCCGCCGACCTGAACGCCGACGGCATCGTCGATGCCGAGGATCACTCGGACGACTACCGCATGCTGCCCATTCGGTTGGTCCTAGAGTGGGAAGGCCGGATGGGCCGTTCGCAGATCTCGCTAGAGACGGTGATCGGATCATGGTGAAGCCCAAGGCCAAACGAAACGGTGGCTGGACGCTGCTTGAGCTGCTCATCTCCTTGGGCCTGACCGGAGCCCTCCTCGCGAGCCTTGGGACGAGCCTGCGCCGGTCCCTGTCCGTGTACGAAGCCACCTCCCGGGATCTGGCCCTGGAACGCCGCTTTGAACGAGCCGTGACCATGCTGTCGCGCGAATTCCCCAACGCGGCGCGCACCACCCTGACCCCCCTACCGATTCAGGTGCCTGGCAGCCCCACCGCCTGGATGGACCGAGTGGAATTCAGAGCCGTTGCCGGCTGGAATGCAGGTTCGCCGTCACTTGGAGGCCTGATCCGCGTAGAGACCCGGCTTGAAGCCGGTGAGACCGAAGACGGCACGGACGAAGACGGAGACGGCCTGGTGGACGAACGGGAGTTGGTGATTACCAAAGATGCCGATACGACCCAGCCCAGGAGCTATGTGCTCGCGCGCGGCGTGCCTAGGTGGTACCCGGGCGAGTCGCCGGACGGCTCCGATGAAAACGGAAACGGACTCGTCGACGAGCCTGGCTTCACGATTGTGATCGAAGACGAACTGCTGACCTTTCGGTTGGCTCTAAGGACGGTGGCTCCGGGCGGAATGGTGCGCACACGAACGCGCTCCGTCCAGGTGTTGTTGGGAAACTAAGCAGAGGGGGAACCTGCCATGAAATTCACAGAACTAGACTCGAAGCTCACGACCCGCGCGTTGAGCGCTCCGGGTCGCGGAGCCGCAAGCCGCCGAGGGTCCGCGTTGCTCGCCGTCGTGCCGATCACGCTCCTGCTCGGCTCGCTCGGCGCGGCGCTGCTGTTCATTTCGATCGAAGACTCCAACGAAGCGGCCCTGGATCGCCGAATGATCCAGGCCGAGTCGCTCGCCGAAGCCGGAGCGACCCGGGCCATCGCGGCGATCGCCGGAGCCCATGCGCTCGATGCGCCGATCCCGCAGCAGCTCGGCACCTCCCAAACCCCGCTCAGATGGGCCTCGGGCTCGACGTGGACGACCGTAACCGGCCTGGGCGGAGACCTGTTCTCGATCGATGCCACCGCTCGCGTCGGATCCGTCGAGCGCCGCGTGCAAGCGGTCGTCGACGCGCCGACATCCTCCATTTACGAATACGCCATCTTCGCCGGCAACTCCTCCGGAGATCCGAACTACGAGCTGCGCCTTTCCGGTTCAGGCTCCGAAGCCGACTCGGTGGACGGCAGCCTGTTCTCGGCCGGCGACATTCGGTTCGACGGGGACTCCTACGCGACCGGCGAAGTAAACGCCACGGGGGTGATCACCGGAGGCCCTGGAAATTCGGGCGTGGACGAAGAACTCCCGGACCTGATCGCCATGGCCTACGAGCTCAACAACGACTACGACGTCGCAGCGTTGTTCGACGGCGCGGCCTACCAATACGACTCTGCCGGCGGCAGCGCTTTCCAGGTCCCCGAGTCCAACCCAGCCCACATCTTTCGCAAGCACCCGTCCAACCGCACACACACCTGGCAGGCAACCACCAAGGAAGACTACTTCCTAGAAGATCCGTACGAAGCTGTGCGGGTGGATAGCAACCAAGACGGCACTGACCCGTACGTCGTCACCCTGTCGGGAGACTCCGGCGAGGACAAGGTGTTCTACATCGACGGCAACCTGTGGATCGACAATACGCGCACGTTCTCGCTCCAACTCGAGAACGACAGCGGTGAGCCGCTTCGCGCCACGTTCGTGGTGAGCGGGAACATCACATTCACCGACAACCTGTTCTACGAAAACAACGCGGACGACGCGGTGGTTTTCATCGCGCTTGAAGACCCTCTAGTTCCGGACTCGGGCAACATCAAATTCGGTGACCCGACCGGTGGAACTCTGGAGCACGTCAGCGCCTTCATGTACGCCGAGAACGACTTCACGGACTTCCACTTGGACCAAAGTGGAACAAAGGACGTCACTCTGTTCGGCAACATGACCGCCGGAAATCACGTGAACATCGAGCGTGACTTCGTAAACAGCAACGGAACGGTTGCCCACTCGCAACTGCAATTGACCTTCGACAACCGAGTCGCAACGGGCAGCCTCAGCCTTGAGGGCCTTCCCACCGCCCAAGGCGGAAAAGGTGACCTAACCCTGAAGATGTGGAGACATGTGGGCGGCCAATCAAACTAAACGCTGGGCGACATCGCTCAAGAGCAAGGGCCCGGTTCTCGCGCTCGGCGCCCTGCTGCTCACCGGCGCCCAAGCGCCACAGGACCTAAACGTCCAAGTCCGCGAGGCCTGGAGGCTGGAACTTGGCGTGTTGGATCTCGAACAGGAGCCCTCCGATGCCGCGCAGCTCGAGGCAGCTCGCACGCTGCTGACCGGCGCTCCACACTCCATCGTGCTCGCAGAGCTGAACGCGGTTCTCGGGACCACCCCGGAGCCGGCCGCCCTGCGTCCGGCGCTCGAGAGGCTGGCCGAGCGCCGCGAGTCCGCCCTGCTGCCGAAAGCCGCTGAGCTCCTCGCCGGTTTCGACGAAGCGCAGTTGCAGCATTCCGCAACGCGCAGCTGGATCCAGTCGGTCGTAATTCGCCTCAGCCAAGACGCCCACGGGTCCGAAATCGGGCGCGCTCGAGAGCTGGCCCCCAGCTCGCTTGAAGTCGCCTTCGACCTCGCCGAACTCAACGCCGGCTCGGAACGTCCACTCGCGGTGTGGACCGCCACCCAACTGTCTGAGCGAGCGCTCGAGGAACGCCTCGAGGGACTCAGCTCGCTTCCCTTCTTGCCCGATCAGGCCATGGCTCGCAAAGCCCTCCTGGTTCGCATGCTCAACGAGGATTCCGATCGCGTCCAGGCCCGCGCAGCCCAAGGGCTTGGTCTGCTGGGAGCCACCTCGGAGATCTCCGAGCTGATCCGCAAGACGCAAGATCGCGAAGGCCCGAAGACACGCCGAGCCGCCCAGCAGGCCCTCGAGAGCCTCACCGGCCTCGAATGGGCGAAGGACACGGGCCAGTGGGCAAGCTGGCACGGGGGCGAACTCAATTGGTCGGCCGATTTCCTCCCCGATCTCGCAGAGGCGCTCGTGGGTGGAGAGCCCGCCGAACACGCCGGCGCGTTGCGGCAACTCATGCAGCACCCCTCCTCCGCACACCTGTTCGCAGCAGACCTCGCCCGGTCGGCTCAGGAACAGAGCCCGGAACTCGCCGCCGCCTCCCTGCGGTCCCTGGCCGCACTCCCGTGCGCGGAGGCGCGCATCGAACTGCACAGCCTGGTCGACTTCGGCCCGCCCGAAATTCGCGCGGCCGCCAAGGTCGCCTGGGAAGCCCTGCCAGCTGGCCCCCTCGGGCCCTGATCCGAATCTAACGGGGTTGTTTGCCCTAAAAAGGCGGCTTTGTACGCCGGCGCCTGCCTCGCCGTCCGGCTAAGACGGCCTGGCCTAGACTGCGAGGATGAAACAAACCCTCTCGCCGTGGCTCGCCGGCGGGCTTGGCGCGTTGCTCGGCTTCGCCCTCTGCTCTCTTGTGCCCCTGCAAAGTCAGCGCTCGGCCGCAGAAACTCGTGTGAACTCCTCCGCTGCTTCAGGCGGGGAATCCGCCGGTCTCCCTGAGAAGCTCCCCGCCCTTCGGCAGGCGACCGAAGCCCAACCCGGTTCGCCACCGGCCCTCAAGTCCGCTCGCAGGGAATCCAGCGGTCCCGCTGACCTCTCTCGCATTCGCTCGCCGCGGCAGCCAAAGGCCAGCTCTTTAGTTCATTCGGAACGACAACCGGCGGCGAGCCGCTTGGGCGATGCGGTTCGCGGCGCTCTCGGTGCTCCGCTTGAAACCGCCGACCAAGCCTGGGTCTTGCGACGCGTCCTCGAACGGTCGGGTCCGGACACCGCGGCGGACGAGCTGTTCGCGGTGTGGGCTGATTTCGAGCTGATTGGCCAACCCATGGCCAGAGCCTTTGCCGTGGATTGGAACCGTCAGCACTGGATGACTTCGCCCTGGACGCCCACCGTGGATAAATCACTCAGCTTGACAGGGCGTGAATCTACGGTGCTCGCGTGGGTCCAGGGTCTCAGCCTCGCCTTTGAGATGAGTCCAGCCGGCGGCCTGGAGCCCTTCTTGGTCGACTGTTTGGCTCGTCTGGAGCAAGACAACCCGAGCGACATCGAGCGGCTCGCCTTCGGCCGGGTGACCTCCCAGTGGCTCCCGGAGAATCCCGACCGCTACTTCCCCGCGCTGCTCGCAAGCACCGATCGCAACTTCGACATCGCGTGCTTTTGCTTTCTTGAAGTTCTCGCGACCGGCGACCCTGAGCGAGCCTGGGACTTGCTCGCTCCGTGGTTCGATCACTCCCGGTTCGGAAAGGAGGCAGAAGCTCTAGCTCTGCGAGCCCGGAGCCCCGAAGAGCGAAAGGCACATCGCGAGCGAACCGCCCGGGATCCGAATAGCTCGCCTTGGGATGTGAGCAGCTGGGTGCTCGAAATCCATCGCGAGAATCCCGCCCAAGCCTTGGCCAGCCTTGAGGAACTGACGGACCTGCGACCGGAATCGGTGGCCCCGAGCTTGCTCGCCCTGGCCGACGAGGATGAGCTGCTATTCCAATTCGCCCTGGAAGCTGCCCGGCAAGCCCCAGAATCCATGACCGCATTGGACTGGGTTCAGAGCGCGGAAAATGCCGGAGAGTTCGGCACCGATCGGCGCGGCCAGGTGCTCGATACCTTTGCCCAATGGGTCGCCAGCGACAGCTTTCGCCCAGACGACGAGGAACACCGCTGTTTCGAATCGCTCGCCGAGCAGTTGGCTGCGGCCGCAGTCGATGGCCGATCGAACGCGGACCTGCTCCCGGTCCTAGAGCAAATGTCCACCCTTCACTTCCCGGACCAGGAGGAACCCGACGACCTCTCCTGGGCGCTCTACGACGAAGCCCGGGTGTGGGCTCAGCTTGGCGAAACCGGCCGCGTTCGAAAATGGCTCAGCACCGCCCTGCGGCACGTCGATCCGGACCATGTGAAGCAGTTCCAAGATCCCCTGAGCAGGCTTGACGCTGGCCTCCCGCCCTTTGGAAGACTCTAGAGCTGGAAGTAGATCGATGTAAGGCGCGTCGCCAACGACCAAGACGTCCCCAATGACCAAAACAAGGGCCGCGCCGGCGACGATTCCGGTGGTCAAACTCACCACCGGGGCCGGTTCCTTGAGCAGCGCTTGGTGCACGGCCTGGGCGATCGCCTTCGGCCAGGAGTGGGTCAGCACTCCGCGGTCTGTCCTCCGGCGAGAGGATCAGAGCCTTCGCCGCACGCTCGAGCGACTACAGGTTGCCGATCGTGATCGAAAGCGCGTTGGTCAGCTCGGCCCCACCGAGCAGGTCGATCGAGAGCGCTTGGGCAATCGCGGTCTGCCCGATCAGGCGCACGTCGTTCGGAATCGCGACCTCGAACGGGGCGCCCGGTGCCGGGGCGAAAACGGGAACTCCCAGCGCCACCGCGGGATCGATCAAAAGTTGGCCGAGCGGGGTGCCAAGGCTGGCGCTCTGGCTGGAGAGAAACAACAGATCCGCGACGGCCCCGGGCAAGAAGGTGCTGTGATCCACCCGCGGAGTCCAGTCCTCGCCGGGTTGGGACCCAACCTGCGCCGGTATCAGAGCGGCAGGGTCCAGCGGCCCGCCCAGCACAACCGTTTGAGTCGCCACAACGCCATCGAGGCCGATCAGGCTCGCGGAGAATTCAAACGAGTAGTCGGTGCACGGGCCAAATCCCGGAATCGTGCACAGAGCACTCGGAAGCGTGAGGATGCTGACTTCCGAGATGTTGATCTCGATGCGGTCGATTGTCTTTCCGAAGAAGTCGGGACTGGATTCGAAGGTCGGCCGGACCTCTAAAACGGAGGCTTCCAGGAGTCCAAGGCCACCGAAAGAACCTGTGCTGCCGCCGGGCTCGGGAACCCCGCTCGCGGTCATCAGCGCGAGGGAATCCAAGGTTCCGTTCGTGAACGACTCAACCGCCGCCTCAAACGCGGGACCAGAGTCCAGGACGGCAGAAACAGTGTCCCCATCGGCGATGAACTGCTCAAAAATCACCGTGAACTGATCCTCTGACGTCCCCGCCAAAGGAAATTCCCCGATCGTCAGCCGAACCGTGAGCCCATCGACCGCAGGCTGGACCTCACCAGATCTGGTGAGGGAGAGATCGCCGAGGACTTGAACCTGAGGATCACCACAGGCGGCCGCGACAAGGAACGCGATTTCATGAAGCATGGGAATTGGATGGCTGTGCGACTTGAAAGCGAGCTGAGCTCAATAACGCCCAAATCAGACTTGACCCCTGGGGCTAATCTCAGAAGGGCTAGGGGCTACAGAGAATTGCTAGATTGCCCCTGGGCGGCATGCGATCAAGCCCCGCCCCGCGATCAAGCC
>CAZUCE010000019.1:0-77088 GCA_964619265.1 uncultured Planctomycetaceae bacterium | reverse complement strand
TGGTTCGGCGCCCAGCGGGCGACCTCAACGGCTTCCTCGATGACCGAGCGCGGCGGGGGGGTGGGCAGGAACTTGTGGACCGTGCGCCGGCCGCGGAGGAGTTCGTCGAGCAGGGCAATGCGTTCCCCGGCGGGTTTCGGCGAGGGTTCGGCTTCGCGATCGGGGCTCTTCACGGAAGGATCGTACGACGCGGGGGGCGGGCTTGGGAGGGCGGATTGAAGCCGCGGATCCGGCAGGGGATCGGAGCCAAGGAAGTTCCGGCGCGCGAGGGCGTCGGTTCTCTATTCTTCTGGCTCGCTCGCACCGGTCCTGGCCGGCCGTCCCCCCGGGCTCGCCCTAGTTTTCTGGAGCTAGCCCAGGATTCGGGGCCCGCTGGGTCCGGGAGCTCGATCGCTCCGCCCGTTCGCTTCTCCTTCCGACCTCTCGACGCGACCTTGAAACGACGCACTGTCCGCCTGATCGGCATCGTGCTGCTGGTGGTGGTATTCACCGGCTACTTCGCCTTCTCGACGTTCCTGTTTTCGCCGATCGAGGGCCGCTACGGCTTCGATGTTTCGACGCTGATCCCGCGCGACGTGGATTTCTTCGTTGCCAAGGCCAACCTGGCCGGAGACTTCGAGAGCGACCTGACTCCTAGTTTTGCAGCGGATCTCGCCGAAACCGAGCTCGGAGCTGTTTTGCTCGAGTCCCCCGAGTGGCAACAATGGCGCGACTCGGCTGGGCTGGGAGACCTCAAGGTTCGTATTGCGGAGGAGCTCGGCAAACTGCCGATCCAGGTCGATCCCTTGGCCATCTTCGGCGGGCGGGACCTGGCGATCGCGGGACGAACGGCGGGCGGCGGTCCAGCGGACGCGCGCTGGGCCATCTACGGTCGAGCGAACTGGATGGGCAAGCTGGGCTCGAGCTTGCTCAACTACCCCGGTTTGATCGGGCTGCCGAAGAGCGGGATCGAGGTGGCTTCCGAAGACGGTGTTCGGAGTCTGTCGGGCGGTGGCCTCCGCGAACCGGTCCACGTGGTGCGCGTCAAAGACGTACTGGTTGCGACGAACGAACGCGAGTTCGCAACCGCCGCGTTGGGTTACGAGGACAACAAAGGGCAAGACTCGCTCGGGCAGAGCGCGCGCTATCACGATGAGATTGCGGCGCGCGATCAGACCGATCAGGACGAGCTCGAAGTCCTGGTGCGCTCGAAGGAAGTCGCGGCTTGGATGGGTTGGCCCCTCAACGTTCCCGATGCGAACAGTTTAAATTGGATCGAGGCCTTCCTCGGGAAGCTGTTCCAGGTGGGCTTGGCCCGCGAGATGGCCGGCGTGATGCGCTTCAACAGCGGCCTTCAGGCGGATCTCTCGGGCAGTCTGCTGACCGAGGACATGACTCCGCTGCAAAAGCGGATGTATCGCGGCAGTGACTTGGATACGCGGACCTTGATCGAGGAAGCCGCCCGGCGGGCACCCTCCGATGTCGGCCTGTTTGCGACCCTGGAGATGGACCTGGGGGATCTTGTCGAGACGCTTTTCGCTTCGATGGAACAGGCTCTGGTCGAGAATCTTCGCTCGGAAGTCTTCAAGCCGGTGCTGGGGCATCCGACGGTCGAATCCCTCGCGGCCGACTTGGACGATACTTTCGACGATCGCTTGATGTTCCAGGTCTCCTCGAACCGCTATGCGACGCTGGAGGAGGAGATTCCAAACAACGGCGATCCCGTGTTGGTTTGGACCGTTGCCCTGTGGGTCAAAGACGCTCAGAAAGTGCGCGACTTGCTGGCGAAATTGACGCGCAATCCAGGTCGACTCCAGTTGCGTGGCGCACCGCGCAGCAATGGTTCCTACGACCCGGGCGTCTACGAAAACGTGGTAGCCGGTGGCCTGGTGGTCAACGAGTTTTGGTCGATGTTGGTACCGGGCACCGGCCACATCGCGACGATGCAGGGGGGCGACGTGTTCTTGATCTCGAACCACTACCAGGAACTGTCGCGGCTGGCGAAGACCCTCAGCGGGCGTGACGGCGCGGCCAGCCTGGCCGATCGCTCGGAGTTCCTGGGGCTGGCGTCCAGCGGGTTGCCTTCCAGCACGTTCTCCATGTGGATCGACCCGGCCCAGGTGGCTGACGATTTGCGCGCGGTGATGAAGCGCCAGGCTGAGCTCGACGTGTTCTCGCGTGTCAACATGGAAGCCGAAGGCCTGCGCATTCGCAAGGCGCTGCTCGCGGAGCAGTTTCCCGGCGAGCAGTGGGGGCAGCTCTCTCCGGAAGTCGAAAATCAGATCAACATCGCCGCCGGTCCTTTGGTCCAAGAATTCCGCGACGAGTTCCGCAAGGCAAATCTGCCCATGGTGTACGCGGAGGTCGAGCGCAAGGTTCGCTACCTGGAGGGCCTAAAAGCCGGCTTCACCCAGCTGCGGCTCGAGCCCAAGGACTTCCAGCTGGCCATCCGGGTGCTGGGCAACTTGGACAAGGAATAGGCCGGACCCCCGGGAATCCGGGGCCTCTGCTCTCGTCCAAAGCGGGGTGCGATCCAGCGGGGCTCCGTGCAGACCGGCTGGCTTCCGCTTCGATGGCGGGGCCAGCTCGGCGGGGCCAGCTCAGCGGGGTTCGAACCCCGCCGGGAATCCAGCTTTCTCCGCTCCCCTCCTCACTGGGGGAGCAAGTGGTGCCCGGGACTGGAATCGAACCAGCACGGGTTGCCCCACAAGATCCTTAGTCTTGCGCGTCTACCAATTCCGCCACCCGGGCACCTTGGAGGCGCAGACTTTAGCAGCGTCCGTCCTCCGATCAAGCGTCTAGCTGGTCCTCCGGGCTCGGATTCTCCCCCGGGTCGATTCCGGCCGGCGGGGCGAGGCCTTCGGAACTGGCGTCCTAGCTCTCGCGCCCCGGCCCGCCTCCGTGGTGGACTGGATGACCTTCTTCCCCGCCCCCCTCAGCTCTACACGTCCCGCTCATGTCCCGCGACCTCGTCGGCAACGCTCTGATCGGACAGTCCGGTGGCCCCACGGCCGTCATCAACCAGAGCCTGGTCGGGCTCGTCGAAGCGGCTGTCCAGGCCCCCGAGATCCAGGGAGTCTGGGGGGCCCTGCACGGCATCCGCGGGGTGCTCGAAGGCGATGTCATCGACCTTGGCTCCGAAAGCCCCGAAACGCTCGAGCGCGTCGCGCTCACGCCTGCCGCGGCCCTCCGATCCGTGCGCAAGAAGCCCACCCAGGAGGAGTGCGAGCGTTTGGTGGACCTCTTCCAACGCAACAACGTCCGCTACTTCTTTTACATCGGAGGCAACGACTCGGCCGAGACCGCCCACCTGCTCAACGAGATCGCGGTCAGCCGCGACTACGAGCTGCGGCTGTTCCATGTTCCGAAGACGATCGACAACGACCTGCGCGTCACCGATCACTGTCCCGGCTACGGCTCGGCGGCCAAGTTCGTAGCCCAGGCCTTCATGGGCGACAACCAAGACAATCGCAGCTTGCCCGGCATCAAGGTCGACGTGGTGATGGGCAGGCACGCCGGTTGGCTAACCGCTTCCAGCGCCCTGGCGCGAGTTGAGGAGGACGACGGGCCGCATCTGATCTACGTTCCCGAGCGCGACTTCACGATGGAGAGCTTTCTGAAAGACGTCGAGCGCGTGCACTCCAAGCTCGGGCGGTGCCTGATTGCCGTCTCCGAGGGCATTCATGGTCCGGGCGGGACCCTGATCTTCGAGCCCGAAGAGAAGGACAGCCACGGGAACGTGCAGCTGTCCGGGACCGGCGCGCTGGGGGACTTTCTGGCCAATGAAATCAAGCGCGGCCTAGGTGAGGGCCTGCGCGTCCGCGCCGACACGTTTGGCTATCTCCAGCGCTCCTTCGCCGGCCTGCCAAGCGAGGTCGACGCCCGGGAGGCCCGCGAGGTCGGACGAGCCGCTGTGCGCGCCGCGACCTCGGGCGACCACGCCCATGGGTCGGTTTATATCGACCGGGACGGGGACGTGACGGACTACCGGGTGCACTACGACGTGACCTTGCTGTCCAACGTGGCCAAGGCGACCCGCGATTTGGACGAGGCCTTCCTGGACGGGAATACCGATGTGAGCCCGGCGTTCTTGGATTACGTCCGGCCGCTGGTCGGGGAGCTCCCGCGCCCGGGTCGGCTCACCGATCAACGGGTGGCTTGGCAGGGCTGACCCTCGATTCCGAGCAGGCGGCCGCAGCCCGGCTGCCAAAAATAGTCTGTAGGAGGGGCGAAATGGGGGAGGGTCTTTTCCCAACCCCTCGTGGTCCCCTTCCCGGAAGGATCCTTCGGGGCCGCCCGGCGATCGACTCCTCGGGAATTCGCCCAAGGGCGATTCCAACGCCGGTTCGGACCCCCACGTAGAGCCTTTCGAGGATTGGACCCCAACGGATCCGATCCGGCGCTCGAAGATCGAGCCCCCTTCCCACCCGAACCCACTGATCGACATGCTCAAGGTTTCCGCTTCCCTCGCCCTGCTTATCCCGGCCGTGCCTCTTTTGGGCCTGGATTCGCTCGCCCACGTGAAACCCACGGTTGAGACCTCCCAGGCCCAGGAGCCGGCCTGGCTCGGCATCAGCCTCGGCGAGACCGAACTAGACGGCGTGCTCGTCAACTCCGTGACGCCGGGAAGCCCCGCGGAGCGCGCCGGGTTGGAGACCGGCGATCGCATCGAAGCCGCCGATGAGCAGGAGCTCAGCGATAGTCAGGCCTTGATTGGCCTGATGACGGGCAAACGGCCCGGAGACGCCCTGATTCTCGATGTGGTGCGCGAGGGTCGCACGATGACTTTGCTGGCGCGGTTGATTGCGAGGCCGGAAGCCGAGATCGAGGAAACCCTACGTAGCGAGGGGGTGATCGAGGTGGAACTGGATCGGGAGGTCTTAGGTCGCGTGGAGGATCAAGGGCTTTCTGAAGACGGTCATCAGGAACAAGGTGCCGAGCAGCAAGATCGCGATGTTGGATCGCTGTTCCGCCCGCGGGAGCAAGCGGACGAGCTGGCCCAATTTCGCGCCCTAGTACCGGTCGACCCGTCCGAAGGCGAAGTCGCCGATTTCTGGGCCCGGGCGTCCGTTGGGGAAGGCAACGGCTACCTCGGCGTTTTCCTCGAAGACACAGAAGAGGGTGTGGGCGTCACCTCGGTCGAGCCGGGCAGCGCAGCTCAGCAGGCCGGTGTCCGCGCCGGCGACGTGATCCTCAGATTCAATCAGCAGCCGATTCGCGAAAGCGGGGACCTGGTCGAGCAGGTTCGCTCCCAAGCTCCCGGTAGCGGCGTGAAGGTGATCGTCAAGCGCGGCGGCGAGCAAGTTGAGCTCCAGGCGAGTTTGGGCTCCCGCGAATCGGAGACGATCGAGCTACCGGGGCAGGCGTTGTTCCAACCGGCCGAATCGGGCGTGCGCGTCTTCCAGGTTCCGACGATTCCCGGGGTACCCGCTGTTCCAAACAGCCTGTTCGGCGGTCAGCGTGGGAACCAAGGCCCGCTCGGCGGCTTCGACGTCGAGGCCTTCGAGCGGGACATGGAGAACTGGGCTCAACAATTCGAGAGCAGCTTCGAAGGCTGGGCCGAGCAGTTCGAAGACGAGATGGAGGAGTTCAGCGAGCAGATCGAGGAGTGGGGCGAGACCTTCGGCGAAGCGGTCGAAAACGACGTCGAGATGTTCCTCGGCGAACTGCCGGACATGCTCCAGGAGTCCGAAGTGGTTGAGAAGTTGATCGACGGCGCAGCCAGGGGACAGGCCCTCCAGCAGCGGTTCTTCTCCGGTCCCGAGAGCACCAGGACTTTCCGTGTCGAAAGGGACGAGCAGCCCGGCGGCAACAGGATGTGGCGTCGGAGCGACGAAAGTGCAGCCCGAGGTCTGGCTGACGCCGATAACTTCTTCACGGATGAAGGAGGTGCCCAGGTTCGCTCGCAAGGCAAGGTCGAGCTTCGGACGGACGAATCGAAAGTGGTCGAGCGCCTAGCGGATCGGATCGAGGCCATGGAGCGTGAGCTCGATGCCCTGCGCTACGAGCACGCCGAGCTGCGCCGTCGCCTGAACCGATGAGCCTCAGTTTTTGAGGAACTAAGTGGACCAGGCTGATTCCAGCCCCAGAAAAAAGTGAGCCCGGACTTTTGAGTCCGGGCTCGATTTGCTTCGAAGAGGTCAGCCTCCTTCAAAACCGCTCCAGGGTGCCGAGCGACTGAGGCCTTTGGGTGGGCTCTTCCGGGGGGGGCGAGGCTGCGAGCGCAGTGGCTCAGGCATCGTCTTCGCCGGATGGGCGTGGCTCCCGCTGTTCGCCAGCTAGCCAACCTGCTCCAAATCCGGAGGGGGGGGACCAGCGGTGGAGCAGCCGAGCGATGGCGTGCAGCGCGCGATCGTCGCTTTCGACTTGCTCTTCGCGCCGTTCGCGAAGGCGCTCCGCCTCGCGAGCGAGGGTTCGTTCGACCAGTTGGAGGAGTCGGCTTCGAACGGGTTCGGGGACGCCAAGCGCGCGATCGACGAGAGGGCGCAGACGGCGGGCGTAGCGGAAGGGCACGCCCTGGCGGCGGGCCATGCGGGCTAGGTAGGTCGAGGGTTCCATGGGGGCTGTCGGGCCCATCTGTGGGCTCCGTTCAACCCTATCCCGTCCTAGCGGCCCGTGGGAAAAGCCCTGCCGCGGGCTGCGGGCCCGAAATCCGCCCCGGACTGGGCTGCAGGGGTGGCTGGAATCGGCCGGTTCCAGCCGTCGATGCGCCCTACCAGGGGCGGGGCCCCTGGCTTCCTCTTGGCGCTCCAGGCTCTAGCAGCCGGTTGCGGGGCTTTCGCTAGACCTCTAGAGCTGGGTAGCGCGAGAGGGCCGAGTCGACGATGCGCGCGTAGGTCACCTCGTCGATGCCGAGGCGCTCGGCTACAACGGGCTCGAAGGTGGCGAGGACGGCTTGGCGATCCTCTGTCGGGACCCGCTCGCAGATTCGATTCGAGACCGCGACGAGCAGGACCGCCGGCTCCTTGAGCTGGGTGAGCGGCAGATGGTGGTCGGCGATGGCCTGTTCGAGCAGCGGGGGAAGGCCCCAGCGATTGGCGACGCGCGCGCCGATGGCCGCATGGTCGAAGCCCATGAGTTCTTGCTCGGCGATGGCGAGGTCGACCCCCAGGCGGTCCGCCAAATCGACCGCCTCCAGAAATCGGTCCGGGCAGGTGTCCAGCAGGACCACTTGGCCAACATCGTGCAAAAGGCCGGTGGTGTGGAATTCTTCAGGTGCCATGCCCAGATTCACGCGGGTGGCCGATGCAATCTTCTGGCAGGTCTCAGCGGCGAGGATCGAATGGCGCCACATGCTCTCTAGATCGAAGCTGGAGTTGCTATCCAGATGGTCGAAGCGCCCGATCACGGAGGCCTGCATGACGATATTCCGCAGCACTTGCAGCCCCAACACGCACGAGGCGTGCTCCGTGGAAATGACCTGTTCACGGAGCCCGTAGAACGCGCTGTTTGCAATGCGCAGGACTTTGGTGCTGATCGGGGCGTCTTTGGAGACTTCGGCTCCGATTTGAACAATGCTGACCTCAGGGTCTTCCAGCATTTTGTTGATGCGGTGCACAACCGAGGGCAAGGTCGGAATTGTGACGCTTTCGGCGAGGATGTCCTCGGGAGTCTGGTGGTCCATCAAGATGCGGACTGGCTGAGAGTGGGGGCGCCGGCAGGCCCTCGGTTTATCGGGCAGCCAGGGGCTGGGGCATGAGCGCGGGCTGCTCGTTCTGGGAGGTGCCGCTGGGCGGGCCTCAAGAGGCCCTTGGGTGGAAGAAGGTGGCGGGGGGGCTTCTCGGAAAGGAGATCGGCAATTCTGGGGGCTGGTGGGGGGCGCTATCAGCGCCTTCTAGCCACCTCTACACAGCACGAATTCTCATTTCATGGGACCTTCACGCAGAGGCTCCTCGGCCTCTACCTAGACTCGAAGCAACAGTTCATGGCCGTTCCAAGCTGGAATCCCGCCGACCCGGACCCGGGTTGCGGAATTGCATCGTCGAGCAGCGGCCGCTCCCCAAGGATTTCGTCCGACCCCCTCCCTGACTCCCCACTCATGAACGCCTACCGCCTCCTCATCGGCACCTCCGCCGCGCTCGCCCTGGGTATGCCTGCGCTCGCTCAGCAGCTGCCCACGGTCGTTCTCATCAATGACTCGTTTACCTCCGGCCCTCAGGGGGCCGGCCCTCCCGGTGACGATCAGTTCATCCGCCTCGACGACCTGGACGGAAACGGTTCTTACAACGACGTGTCCGAGGTGAATCTGCTGTTTGAATTCGCCCCGGCTTCGGCTCTTGAGAATTACCAGTTGGTGGACCTCGAGATCCGCGACGAAAATGGCGCAGGCGTCCTGTACTTCTCGAACAACCGTTCGCCGCTTGCCGGCTCCGGCGGGGGGTTCTTCCCGCAGCTGTTGCGCGCGGAGGACTCGAACCTGTCCGGGCGCATCGAGCCTTCGGAAGTTGTCGAGCTAGCGTTCCTCGAAACGGCCTTCTCGGCTGGCTTTGGACAAGGCGCCGAAGGCGTCGCGGCACACCCCGATGGAAGCGTCTGGATCGCGGCCGACTTCCCCGGCGGAGGATTGCTGCGCTGGGACAACGGCGTCACCCAGGTCTTCGTCGACGACAACGCCGGCGCAACGTTCTCGACCAATCAGAACGGCCAGTTGGCAGAGATCGACACCGATGACTTCACCGCCCTGTCCTGGGCCGGCGACGGCGTGATCAGCTACATCGATGGCTTCGGCGACGACCGAACCGAGGCGATCTTCCGGTTCGAGGATATCGACGGCGACGGCGCGGTGAACGACGATGATGAACTCACCCCGTTCATGGTCCCGACCACGATCAACCCGAACTGGGCTGCAAACCCAGACTTCGGAACGGTTTTACGCAGCCTGGAGCTGACCAATTCCGAAGCTGGCATGCCCGGTGAACCGCCGTTCTTTGTCGCGCGCGTCGATCTGCTGACGACCACACTGGTCAACGGCGTCGAAGTCTATTACTTCGCAACCAGTTCCTCGGCGGCCAACTTCGGCACCAACGTCAATGGAGAAGCGATCAACGGACTGATCTTCCGGGGCGAGGATCTCAACTTGGACGGCGATATCAACGACGTCGGCGAAGTCACGCTGTTCTTTGACGGCAGTTCCAGCGGACCCAACAACCTCGACAAGATCCTCGGCATCGACGCCATCGGCGGACAAGTCGTGGCTCACTACCTGTCGGGCGCATCTACGCCTGCGATCGCGATCCTGAACGACCTGGACGGCGACGGCAACGCGGAAGGTGTTGGCGAGTTCCAGCTGGGCCTTTGGGAAGACGGGCTCAACCCCAACATTCCGGTCTACGAGGCGTTCCTGTTCGCGAACCGCTGCGCCATTGCGCCTGGAGACCTGCTGGAGCGCCCGCTCAGCCAGTTCGCCGAAATCTCCGAGACGGGTTGTGCGCCGTTTGGCCCGAACGTCCCGCGCATCGGCGCTCTGGGCGACCCGGCCCTCGGCGGCTCATCGCTGGTGGTCGAAGTCGAA
Source organism: uncultured Planctomycetaceae bacterium (assembly GCA_964619265.1). GTDB lineage: Bacteria > Planctomycetota > UBA1135 > UBA1135 > CAZUCE01. The sequence goes on along the minus strand of CAZUCE010000019.1, from coordinate 67,598 downwards.
AACGGTGATCCGAACGAGGTTGCGTTGCTCATGATCGGTGACGGCGGACCGTGGCTTGGCATTCCGATTCCGGTCGACCTGGCTTTGATCGGCGGTCTTCCTGGCTGTTTCCTCTACCAGAACATCGAGCTTTCGTTCGTTTCGTTGACAGATGGGCAGGGTGCAGCGAGTTTCCCGATCAGCGTCCCGAACAACCAGCAGCTAGACGGCATCGTTCTGCCCATGCAGGCGGCGGTTCTGCGCGTCGAGCCGGCCGCGTTGATTGTCTCGTTGACCGAGCGCATGGACGTCACGCTGGTTCAGTAGGTTGGCTTAGCTCGCGCCGGGTCGATCCCCAGTCGGCCCGTTGCGGCAGGGCGGGGCGCGCTCTCCTTCGGGAGGGCGCGCCCCGCTTTCGTACCCGGGGGTTTTGGCAGAGGTGGGGACGGGAGAGGGGGGGCGATTTCGCACGTCGAGCCGCTTGGGAGAGCCCGGCGAGTGGGATCTCAAGGGCTGGAGCGGAGTCGGTCGACGTCCCTGCGTCGCCCCGCTCGAAGGCTCCAACCGGCCAGACCTCTGTTCCCCCTCACCTCTTGAAGACCGTCTTCCTGGGTTCTGTGATCGCACTTGCCGCGGGAGCGCTTGCCTCTCCTTGGCTGGTCCAACGCTTTCCAGGCCTGTCCGATTTTCTCGGCAGGGAAGTGATGGCCGGTACGGCCGTTCGATTGGACACCGGCGGCCTCGTTCAGGCCGCCGAGCTGATTGTCGAAGCCGAGGTGGAGGCTGCACAGTCCTACCAGTCAGCCGACGGTGTGATCGACACGGAATATTCCCTGCGGATCCTGAGGACCTTCCTGGGAGAGGACTTGCCCTCGCGGTCGATCCGCTTGCCGGGCGGCGTGCTCCAGGATGGTCGCGGATTGGTGTTACCCGGCCTGCCGCATCCCGCGGTTGGCGAGCGGGCGATCCTGTTCTTGACCGGCGAGGGCCCGCAGGCACGCCGCATGCCGGTGGGGTTGGGCCAGGGCCGGTGGCGCATCGTGCCCGGACCGGAGGGGTTTCCCGCAATCGTGGCCGAGATGGCTGGTGTCGCGTTGATGGATGAAGGAGGAGCCGAAAGCCATCTACCGCCGTCGAGCTGGGTGCGCTCCTACGCGGAGGGGCTGGCCGAAATTCAAGCCGCTGTCCACGCCCGTCGCGCCAGCGAGGAGGAGTCCCGATGAGATCTTTGCTGCCCTCCAAGCGCGTGGTCTCGCTGTTCGCCCTGCCGCTTTCGTTTGGCCTGGGGGCCTTCGCGCACCAGCGGATCATGCATCCTTCGAATGGAGTGCCGTTGTTCTGGTCGAACCCCGGAGCGGTCGGCATCGTGATCGCAGAGGCTGGTTCCGACGATCTGCCGGGGCCTGACGATGAGACTTCGATTCGCCATGCGATCGAGTCGTGGAACAAGGCGCCCGGATCCATCGCGCGCTTGATCGAAGACGACAGCGATCAGGCCCAGGCTCAAACCGACTGGGAGTCGACCGCGCTGCATCTTGTTTGGTTCGACGAAGACAACAGTTCGGGCTTCTTCCCGGGTGGCTCGAGCACCGTTGCCATCACGCCCATCTGGTTCTTCTCAGACGGGCGTATCGCCGACGCTGACGTCATCTTCAACGGAGGCACGTTCCGTTTCACGACGTCCGGTGAGATCGGCAGATTCGACGTGGAGGACGTCGGGGCCCATGAGCTCGGGCATCTGCTTGGCCTGGATCACTCGCCCTACGCCGGTGCGACGATGTATCCGTACGTGGACTCGACGGTGATCCTGCATCGCAGCCTCTCGCTGGACGACATCGGCGGTATGCGGGCAGCCTATCCAGGGGCGATCTTTGGTCGTTTCACCGGCCGCATCCTGCGGGAGGACAGCACCCCAGTTTTGGGGGCGCATGTGGTCGCGGTCGACGAGAACGGCCGAACCGCAGGTGCCATCTTGACCGACGCTGCCGGGCAATTCGAACTGGTCGGACTCGACCCGGGTACCTACAGCGTTTACGCCGGGCCCCTGGACGGCCCGGTCGGGTCCGGCAACCTGATCGGGTCGCCGGAAATCGAGACCGACTTCGAGCTCACCGACTTTCCCGGAACGTTCAGCTTGGCCGCTTCCGCCAGCCAGGCGCTCGGCGATCTCACCGTAGGCGCGGACGTGACGGTGGCCTTGGGCCGCTCGGCGGATCGCCTGCCTCTGCGGGGGACTCGCGGTACGACCACCAGCTACAATCTGCGCGGGAGCGGCTTGAGCGCGGGGTCGTCGATCAAGTCCAGCGACTCTGACATCGCGGTCACACCGATTTCATTCCTCGGCTCGATGGTGAGCTTTCAGGTGATGGTGCCGTCGGCTGCGGAACTCGGTCACGTGGATCTTCTGGTGACGACGCCTTCCGGTGACCGTGCGGTTCTGCCGGCAGCGCTTGAAATCACGCCGCCTGACCCTTCGGTGCAGGCGATTGTGCCGGCCATTGCGAACCCGGGCGGGGGCACCGCTTTGACCGTGACGGGCACCGGCTTCCGCGAGGGGGCGCGGGTGGTGCTTGGGGACCGCATCTACCTGGACGGCGAGCCAGGCGGCTGCGTGGTTGTCGATGATACGACGATCACCCTGACCAACTTGGAGACGATCACCGGCGTTCACGATGTGGTCGTCATCGATGCAACCGGCGTGGAAGGGCGGCTGAACAACGGCCTGCAAACTTCGTTGCAGCCGTCCGTGGGCAACGTGTTTCCGGGCATAGGCCATCTTGCGGGCGGCACGCTGGTGCGGCTCGCGGGAGACGAATTCGATACCGAGGTGACAGTTCGTATTGGTGGCGCCGTCCAAGCGGATGCCGAACGAGTCTCAGAATCTCTGATTGAATTCACGACTACGGGGGCCCTGCTGCCCGGACTGTACGACCTCGAAGTCGAGGACGCGGGGGGCGCGATCGCTCAGTCGACGTTCGTCTACTCCGAGGACCCGGATCCGATTCTCGACAGCGTCGATCCGCCCCAGGGCGCCGTGCTCGGCGGGGACCTGATCACGCTTTCGGGCGAGAACTTCGAGGCTGGCATGTCGGTCCGCTTCGGAGCCGATCCGGCAACCGGCGCCGGAGGAGTCCTGGCGGAAGACGTGTCCTTCATCGACGACCGGACGCTGCTCGTGGAAACCCCGCCAGGGCAAGGACTCCAGTCGGTGCTGGTCGCCAAGTCGGGGGGGCAAGCCGACTTGCTCGTGGCTGGATTCCAGTTCGGCAGCGACGGAACCGGTGGCGGCGGCTGCGCCGGAACCAGCATCGATCCGCGGAGTCCGTGGGCGCCGCTGTTGGGCTCTTCCTGGGTGCTGATGCTGGTGCTGTTCGCCTTGGGTCGTCGCAGCGTGTGGAGAATCCAACGCCCGATTCGAACAGGCAACTGACCAGGAAAGTCGAATTCCCCTGGCGGTGAGGCCAGGGGACCAACTTGCGGAGGGTGCCTGCGGGTTCACGGAGACGCCGCGGGTAGGTACAACAGTGGCATGAGGTTTTTTGAGAACTCCTTGGCAGCGGCCGCAGTCGCGCTGGCCGGTTGCGACACCCGGTTGGATCATTGGGAGCCTCAAGCGAGCGACCCTCTGGTGCTGCTGTGCGTCGACGGGCTGGAGCCAACCATCGTCCAGGAAATGCTGGAGAACGGACGGCTTCCGGCCATTGCGACCTTCGCGGAAAAAGGCGTGCTGGGTTCCATTGAGACGCTGATCCCGACTTGGTCGCCGGTGATCTGGACCACGATCGCCACCGGCCGTTCGGAGAAGGAGCACGGGGTCCGGTACTTCCTCGAGGAGACCCACACCAATCTTCCCTACACCAGCAACGCTCGGCAGGTACCTGCGCTGTGGAATCTGGTGTCCGACGCGGGCCGCACGGTCGATCTCGTTGGCTATTGGGTGACCTGGCCCGCCGAACAAATCAACGGCCGGGTGTTGGCCTCCTACGCTGCCCAGGCCCAAGCCAGCGTGATTTGGAAGCCTGGGCTCTGGGAGGACCTTCCCGAGCAGACTTGGCCGCCGGAGTTGGCCGCGGAAGTCGAGCCCCTGATCACCTTTGCCGGCAGCGACGGAGAAGCCGTCGCCAAGTTTCTGGAGGAGTTTCCGGCGCCCGAGCACGACTCGCCGATGATCGAGCGCCTGTACCGCGATCTGGCCTGGACGCGCACCGGCGATCGGTCGTTTGCAAATGTCGCGCGCCACTTCCTCGAGAACGATCCGGCCGATCTCTCGGTGGTTTACCTGTCGCTGCCGGATGTAGCAGGCCACCGGTTTTGGCGCTACCACCAGCCGCAGGACATGGGCTACCCGGTGGACGCGGACGAGGTGCGGGCCTACGGCGACGTGCTCAAGCAGTGCTACGAAATCACCGACGCTGAGCTGGCGAGCATGCTGGAACGACTGCCTCCGAACGCCAATGTTGTGCTGGTTTCAGACCATGGCATGCATGTGGACATCGAAACGAAGGACGACCCCGATTCGATCACTTCGGGTCACCATCAAACCGGACCCAGCGGGCTGTTCGGTGCCTTCGGGCCGGCGTTTGCTCACACCGGCAGCTTGTTCAGCGAATCCGATCCGCGCGGACGAATCGGCGAGGTGCGCTGCATCGCACCGCTCGCGCTTCACCTGCTCGGTTTGCCGGTTCCGGAGGACTGGCCGGTGGCCCAACTGGGCAATCCGCTCGAACAGCTGCTCGAACCCGGTTGGTTCGCTGAACATCCCGGCCGGCTTCGCACGTCGCCAGACGAACAGTGGCGTGAGCTATGGCCTCGTTCCCTTCCAATCGCGCCGTTGAAGGATCTGAATCAAGGCTTCGAGGACATGATGGATTCGCTCGGCTACATGCGCGGCCGCAAGTTGCCCTCCGAGGAGGATTGACCCGATGACGACCATCGCCTTCGACATCGAGGTGGTCGGCCTTCCCTGGGAGGAGGTCGACGAGAGTACCCAGGAGTATCTTTTGGGGCGCGCCCGTGACGACGACGAGCGCGCGGCAGTGCCTGAGCGCCTCGCGTTGGTACCGGGCCTCGGCCGGGTCATTGCGATCGGCATGTGGAACGTGGAGGCTGAGCGGGGGCTGATCCTGCTGGAAGGTGAGCCCGCCGAGCAGGCCCCCTGGGAGAAGGTCCCGGACTCGGAGATTTTTCGCAGCGACGAGCGCGGGCTCCTCGAGCGATTCTGGGAGATCATCCGCTCCAAACGGCCGCGGCTCGTTTCCTACAATGGCCGGGGCTACGACGGTCCGGTGATGATGGTGCGCTCCGCTCAAGCTGGGGTCGCCTGCGCGCGCAACTTGGTGCCCTACCGCTACTCGATCGCCGAGCACTGCGATCTACAGGATGTCCTGGGCTTCCAGGGCGCGCGTCGCGAGAATTACTCACTGGACTATTGGTGCCGCCGATTCGGCGTGGAAAGCCCCAAAGATGGCATCGATGGCAGCCAAGTGGGCAAGGCCTATCAGGAGGGCCGGATCGAGGAGATCGGTGAGTACTGCCTGCGAGACGTCCGCTCGACCGCCGGGCTGTACACCAAGCTAGAACCGACACTCTTGCCGCTGTTCCAGGGTGGACCTGGGCACACGGGCGGGCGATCCTAGGTGAGCTGCGAAGGGCCCTTCGCAGCGCATCTCCCTTCGCCTCCTCCAACACCTGCTCTCCGCGATGGCCGTTCTAGGCGCCCACGATCTAGTCCTCGGTTTCGGGGGACCGCCGCTTCTCGACGGCGTTTCGCTCCAGCTCCATTCCGGAGAGCGAGTCGGCCTGCTGGGCCGCAACGGCTGTGGGAAGTCGACCTTGATGAAGGTGCTGGCCGGCCAGCTCGAGCCCGACGATGGCACGGTCTCGCTCCAAAAAGACACTCGCCTGGCGGCTCTGGTCCAAAGCGTTCCTGAGGATATGAAGGGGACGGCCCGCATGAGTCTCCTGGAAGCCGCCGCGGAATCCGGTGAGCCTGAATACGAAATTGAGCGCCGGGTGGCCAGTGCGATCGAGACCTTCGCGCTCCAAGAGAGTTTGGATCTGGCGTCGGCGTCGGCCGGAACTCTCCGGCGTGTGCTTTTGGCTTCCGCATGGGTTCGAGACCCGGATGTTCTGTTGCTCGACGAGCCGACCAACCACTTGGACGTTGAGAGCATCGTTGGGCTCGAGTCGCTGCTCTCGCGATTTGCAGGGGCAGTCTTGTTCGTCACCCACGACCGGGCGTTCCTCCGGCGGGTGGCGACCCGCATCCTCGACCTCGAGCGCGGGACCCTTCGCTCTTTCGACTGCAACTACACGACCTATCTGGAGCGCAAGGAAGCGGCGCAAGAATCCGAGGAACGGGAGCGGGCGCTGTTCGACAAAAAACTCGCCCAGGAAGAAGTCTGGATTCGCAAGGGGATCCTAGCGCGGCGGACGCGCAACCAGGGTCGCGTGCGAGCGCTGCAGGATCTGCGCAAGCAAGCCGCGGAGCGCCGGCCGGTTCTTGGCAAGGCTCGCGGCGAGTTGCAGCAAGCCCCGCGTTCGGGGGACCTGGTGCTGCGGGTTGTTGGGCTGGGTTTGAGCTTCGGCGACAACCACCTGTTTTCTGGGCTGACCTTCGACATCCTCCGCGGCGAGCGCATCGGCCTACTTGGCCCGAATGGAACCGGCAAGACTTCCCTACTGCGTTGCCTGCTCGGCGACCAAACGCCCAGCGCGGGTTCGGTGGAACGCGGAACCAAGATCGCCATCGCGCGCTTCGACCAACTTCAGGAGGGGCTCGATCTGACCCAGTCTCCGATCGAGAACCTGTGCGGGGACGGCGACACGATTGAAGTGCACGGGAAACGCCGCCACGCGATTTCCTATCTGGCGGATTTTCTCTTCGACTCCGATCAGGCTCGTGCGCCCGTCTCGCGTCTTTCGGGGGGGGAGAGAAACCGCTTGCAGCTCGCGGCGATCTTGGCTCAACCCTGCAACCTGTTGGTGCTCGACGAACCGACCAACGATCTCGACCTGGAAACCCTCGAGTTGCTTGAGTCGATCCTCTCCGAGTACGAGGGAACCCTGCTGGTGGTCAGCCACGACCGGGAGTTTCTCGACAATGTGGCGACATCCTTGATCGCCTTTGAAGGAGCCGGAGAGGTTCGCGAGGTGCGCGGCGGGTTCTCTGAGTGGGAACGCACGAGTCATTCCCGGTCGGCGCCAGTGAAGACTGCGGCCAAGTCGGGAAAACCCGCGAAGCCTGCCGCGAAACCGGCGGAATCGGCCAAGCGTAAGTTGACCTACGGCGAGGAGATCGAGTTGGAGGCGCTTCCTGAGACAATCGACCAGCTGGAGTCGAAGCGCGATGACCTACACGCGCACATGGCAGATCCTGCCCTGCACACAGCCGGCGGCGACCGGGTGCGCGAGCTGACGGTTGAGTTGGAGCAGGTCGAAACGGACCTAGCCGCGGCGTACGCGCGGTGGGAAGAACTCGAGGCCTAGCGAATAGCCCGGCCGCCGGCCACGGGCCCATCCATGTTCCAGCCTGGACCGCGCTGCTCGTGTCAACGGTCGATGTAGCCGGCCGCTCTCAAGATTTCGATTTGCTCGTCTGCGAGCGGCGGCGGCTCGCCGGTGATCTTGACGGCGGTGCGGGCCTGCGCGGCACGGGCCAGCTCGGCTTCCAAAAGGGCCTCTAGCTCGGCGACTTTGTCCGGAAGCTGCGTGGAGAGGTCGTTCAACTCGCGGGGATCTTCGTCCAGGTGGTAGAGCTCGTAGTACAGCGGCTCGAGCTCCTTGCGAAGGGCCTTGTCTAGCTCTCTTTCGGAACCAAAGCGAGCGGCCACCGTGCGAAGGCGGTCAGCGGTCAGGCCGTTGCCAATGAGTTCCGGCGCGTTCTCGGAGACCCACTCCGGGTTCAGGTAGGGGTAGCTGAGACGCATCGTCATCGCCCCGTCGTGCGGATTTTGGCGGATCAGTTTCCAGCCTTCGGAGATCACCGCGTGTTGCCCCAGACCGCCGCCTTCGGTCATTGCCGGAGCGGGCGCGAGCGATTGGCCTTCCAGCAGCGGCGCCAGAGAGCGGCCGTGCAGGAGGGGACGGTCCGGTTCCAGGCCACAGAGTTCAAGCAGCGTGGGCATGAGATCCACGAGTTGCACTTGGTCCTGGATTCGCAAGCCACCCTGTGCTCCCCCGGGTAGGCGCACGATCAGCGGCACGTGAGAAATCTCCTCGTGGAGCATTCCATGCCCGAACGGACGGTGGTGTTGGACCATGGCCTCGCCGTGGTCTGAGAACACGACGACGATCGAGGTTTCAAGGAGACCGCGGGCTTCGAGCTCCTTGAAGAACCTCCCGAGTTTGTCATCCACCTCCGCGATGCCCGCGTCGTAAGCATCGACGATGGGACCAGGATCCATGCGGTCGGGCATCTTCTTCTGGCCGCCCTTGGCGTGGATGCGCGTGACGTAGTCGGGGATGACGTCGAAGGCCTTGACGCCTCCGGCCGGCAAGCTCGCGGGCAGAGGATTTGGACGCTGCTGAGCTCGAATCTTGTCGCGCCACTCGCGTTTCGACGCGTACGGGCCGTGGACGTCGAAGCCATGGACGAACAGAAAGAACGGATCTTCGCTCGGGAGTTCGGCCAACCACTTGAGGCCGCCGGCCAAGGTGGAGGAGAATCCGGCTTGCCGGTCGGTGTTGCTGATCCAGCCAGCCGAATGGTCAAAGGCCTCGAAGCCTTGATCGACCCCGTAGCTCTCGATCAACCAGGTGTGATCCACGAAGGCGCCGGTGCGCCAACCGCCAGCCTGTAGCGCTTCGGCCAGCGTCCAGCGGCTCGGTGCCAAAAGACGCCGCTCCCACATGGACTCGAAGCCCTTCGTATCGCGATCCGAGTCGAGATCGTGTGCACTGGGGTACAGACCCGAGAGCGAAGCGAAGAAACTCGTCAGTGTCCAGGGAGCGTTCGTCCAAGCTCTGTCGAAAACGACGCTCGAGGCGGCAAACTCCGTCAGGTTCGGGGCCGTCTCGCGTCCGTAGCCGTACAGATCTAGGTGTTGGGCGGCCAGCGTGTCGATCGCCACCCAGATCAGGTTCGGGCGCTCAAGACCTGCGGGTTCGGTGAGATCGAGGGCCTCCACGTTCAGGCGTGCGGTTGCTCCGGCCTCGAATTCGATGCGCAAGGTGCTCGGTTCGCCGGTCACCGAAACCTCGAACTGTCGTTCGAAACTGGTTTCATCTTCGTCCAGGGCGATCGGCACGGTTGTCCCTGGCCCAGCTCTAGTGCCCGAATCAAGAGTCAGCTTCAGGCGGCCCGCGGACTCATCGCCAAGTGCGATGCTCCCCTTCACGGTAAGTCGTCCAGGGCCTAGGGGCTCGAAGCGGTAGGCGACTGCGGTCTGGGGGGGAAGTTGAAGGCTCCGTTCACCGAGGGTGACCTCGCGTGGGTCTCCGTAGCGAACCTCACCCATGGCGAAGCCAACCTGCAGCGGGGTGGCTGGATAGGTGCGTTCGACCTGGACTTCGAACAGGTTTTCGCCGCGTACCCAGGCTTCCGCCGGAGCCTCGATGTTGACCCAGCGGGGCTGTGCCTGCAGCTCAACTTGCCCGAGAAGAATGCCATTCAGGATCATCCTCGCCTCCACGGTGTCGGGCGCCACGCGCGAGTTGCGGGGCCCAGACAGCCAAGCCGAGATCTGGCGTGTCTGCTGTGTGTTGGCATGCAGTCTGACGCCGCTGCGCTTGCTGTACGAGTCCATGATGAATTGTCCATCGACACGCACCGGTTGCTTAGCCCAAGCACCGCCTGCGGCGGTGCCGAAGCCGATGAGCTCGTCAGGTACCAGTCTTCCTGGGTCGTCGACGATCTCGGAAGGCGGTCGTTCCAGGAGAGATCGCGAGGCCTGTTCGGCAGTGGCGGTCCCTGGCGCTGCGGCGGCCTTTGCGCCTGAAGGCTCCGAATGGGTGCGGCCGCAGCCGGCCACGAGAAAAAGTAGGAGCGAAACCCGGCGTGTACCTGGACGAAACTGGAAGCTCATCGTTTTCAGGATAAGTCAGGGGAGCAAAACGTAGGCCTGATAGTTCGCGGTGGAAGCCTGAATTTCGTCCAGGTAGCTGCCCTTCAGTCCTTCCAGGTCGGCAGCGATGCGATCGATCGCGGCCTGGGTCTTGGGGCTCGGCTGTTTGGGCAGGACCAGGGAAACCGGCGCGGCCTCAAGCCCGAAGGCCTTGGCATTGGCGGATGCGTGTGTGTAAGTCTCGGGCGAACTTTCCGTTGCGGCCGAGACCGGAATCATGGTTCGCCAGGCGTAGTAATGGACCGCTACGTTGAACCCGAGCTCGCTTGGATACCATCCGATGGTGCCCTTCGGGAGAAGGCTCGCCAACTCGTTGCCCGTCTCGATCGGCAACGGAAGGTGGTCGCCTCGAAAACGTTCCACAAGTCCGCTTGCTTCCACCGCAAGCGCCGTCAGGACAGGCGTGAGGGCGGCAAATGCAAAGGCCGGCGCTCGCAGGGATGCCTCAAGCTTTTGCGCGAGCCAGGAAAGGGCGAGGCTGCCTGCGGCGCAGGCTCCGGGCAGCAGGTTCAGAAGGAAGTTCTCTTGGGGATCGGCGGTGTGTCGGTAGAACCCGAGCTGAACAAGGGCGCCACCTGCAAGCAGCAGCCATGCTCCGCGCGCAGCGGCACGATTGCGGCCGGAGCCCATCGCCAGCGCGGCCGCGAGCAGCGCCCCGAGGCTGGCCAGGACGATCAGCGTGATCCCGAAGTGACTTAGCAGCGCCTGTCCCTGGGTGGCGAGCCAGCGGGAAAACGGAACGCTCCCGTCCAGCAGCGGGGCCATCAGGTTCTGCGCGCGATCCATCAAAGAGCCAGGTGCTAGGTCCAGCGACCCAAGCACGCGGGCCGAGGCTATTCCGTGCAGCGCGATCGGGGCCATGGCGGTTGCTGACACGGCGACCGCGGACAGAACCCCGCGGCGTCCGGCCTCGATCAGCCCAAATAAAAACACGAACGGCAGAAAGAAGGCTGGCGCGAAGGTCACGGCGGTCGCGCAGGCGAAGCCGAGGCAAGCGAGTGCAAGCCGAGCGGGCGACGGTCGCTTGAGATGCGCGGCAAACGCTGCGAGTCCGAGCATCAAACCGGCGAGGCTGGGGTTTTCGTAGTTGGCGAGTCCGCCGTACAGCACACCAGCCGGAGCCAGGGCGTAGAGCGCTCCGGCGATGGGCGCGGCGCGGGGGGCGCCGAGGGCTCGTACAAACAGCACCAAACCAGCCAGCGCGAGGCCGTAGGCGATCAGGAACGGCAAGCGGATGGCAAACTCAAGGCCAACCGGAGCTTCCTGTCGCTCCCAGGCCGTCGACCAGCCCTTGGGTCCAAAGGCCCGGGCGGAACCCCAGGCGAGCCAAGGAACCACGGGCGAGTGATTCGGGTAGACGTACCAGGTGCTCGAGTCTTCCGCCTGCGCGGAGAGGTTGGCGACCGGATAGCCATCCAACGCGTCGAACCCAAGGCGTTCGTAGTTGACGGAGCACTGGGCGAAGAACGCCCCTTGAAATCCGTCGAACTCGCGGTCGAAACTCCCCGCCGAGAGGAACAGGCGCCAGACAAGTCCGAGGACGATCGCGACCCAGCACAGCCAGCGTTCCAAGCGTTCGAATCGGCCCTGGGGTCGGGGGGGATCTGCGGAATTTGTCATGGCTGGCTGCGCAGGACCATCATCCACGGTTCGCCGTTGCTCTCGAACCGTTCGGTTTCAAGCTGAAGCCCCGCGAGTTTCGCTAGGAGCTCCTCATCGATGGGGTACAGCGGGAGGGCAAGCCGCGGCATCAGGCTCACGTCGCGCAGCATCGCGACCGGAGCGCCGCTCGCCAGGGTCGAGCTCATCGCGCCGAATAGAGCGTCCCGGTCGAGCTCCGCGCCCGTTCGCGCTGCGTTGGCTACGCGCCTACCTGGCTCGGCGGCGAGGTCGACGGCGAATCCGCTGAACGGGTCGAGCACCAAGACCAGGCCGTCCTGGCCAGCTTGATCGAGGGCGGCGCGGGCCTGGTTCGAGCCGGTGGTGGTGCGGAGCGGTTCGAACAGGCAGGCGCCGTTCCCAAGCAGCAAGCTGAGCGCAGCGGCTGCTCCTAAGCCCGCGCTGGTCACAGGGCCGATCCTGCCCGCCGTGGATTGCATCGCGGAGCGCGCGGGGGAGTTCGAACGGCCCGCGATGAGGGCCAGCATCAAAAATCCGGGAACCAGGGTGGGCGTGTGGTACTCCATATTGCTGGGCTGCCACCAAGTGAAAAACAGCAGCCTGATGGAGATCGTGAGGGCCAGCGCAGCGAGACCGATGCGAATTCCGGGCTGGCGCCAGTTGCCGCCGGCCGCGAAGGCGGCGCCGACGAGCAGCGCGGTACCGGTCAGCGAAAGGACGGCCCAGCCGCCTCCGAAGCGGACCCCGTAGTGCAGCGCGTGTTGTTGGGTGACAACCGTGACCCAGGCACGCTCCGGCGTGAACCCCTCGCCCCACAGGCCCGTCTCGGCGAGGCCGCGCAACCACTCGCCGAGTCCGGCGGAGGTGGAAGCGAGTCCATAGGCGATGGCGTACAGACCCAGACTCACCCCGCCCGCGATGCCCACGGCAAGCGGGCCCTGCCGCGGACCGGCCAACAGCAGCACGCCGGGAACCAGAAGCACCGAATCCTGGCGCAACATGCACGCCAGAGTCAGCAGCGCGACGATCCGTCCGGTGGAGGGTGCCCGCTGTTCGCGGCGGGCGATCAGCAGCTCCCCGAACAGCCAGGCTCCGATCGCTGCGGCAGGCAGGTACGTCTCGCCCACGGCGGAGTAAAGCCAGGGGCCTGCGGAGAAGGCGAACGCCGCGCCGAGCCACCAGCCTGCTGCCCGGCCGGCCAGTCGTCTCGCGAAGTGGCCGACCAGCACCGCGCACGCTGCGCCGCCGAGGGCTGAGACGATTCGCAGGGCTCCGAGCCCGTCTGCGAGGGTGGCCTCGCTGCCCCCCGAGATCAGCACCTGCCCGTTCAGCACCCCGAACGCCATGAGATGGTGCAAGAGGTGGTGGGGGTTCAGCAGGCGAGCGAGCTCGCCACTCGCCAGGGCCGCCGCATAGGCGAACGCGTCGTTGCCCAGGAGTTGAGCGTCGCTGTGCAGCGGCACGCTCCACAGATAGAACGCAGCGAGCGCGAGCCCCAGGAGGACTCGGAAACCAAGGCCGCGCCATGTCATCACATTTCAAGCCTACCAGCCGGTGCGCCCTCGCCTGGAATGCGAACGGCCCCGGAAGATCCGTTCGGGATCCTCCGGGGCCGTGGTGCTGCCCTCCGCCGGTTAGCCGCGCTTGAAGCGCTTGCGGAACTTCTCGACCCGCCCAGCGGTATCGAGGAGCTGGTTTTGGCCGGTGTAGAACGGGTGCGACGACGCGGAGACGTTGACCTTGTAGAGCGGGTACTCGTTCCCGTCCTCCCAGGTGATGGTCTCGTTGGTGCGGATCGTCGAGCGCGTGAGGTAGTTCGTTCCGGACGAAACGTCGCGGAAGACCACTTCGCGGTAGTCGGGGTGGATTTCCTTCTTCATGGCGGTGCCGTAGTTGAGTTCGTGGGGGACTACCAGGAAGCCTTGCGGACGCCGGGAATGTGACCGAGCAGGGCCAGTTCGCGGAACATGTTGCGCGAGATCTGGAACTTCTGATAGTTGCCACGGGGACGGCCGGTGAGCTGGCAGCGACCGCGGTGGCGGGTGGGGCTCGCGTCGCGGCCCATCTTGCTCAAACGCAGGTAGATCTCCTGACGCTCCTCATAGGAGGTGTCGGGGTTCTTGAGCCGCTTTACCATCTCCTGGCGGCGCTCGTAGGTCGCTTCGGAGCGCGCCTTGCGGCGGTTGTTCTTGTTGATCGCGCTGGTCTTGGCCACGGAGAGATGCTCAGGGTTGAGTTGCAGGCCCGGGGGCGGGCGTTGGTCTAGCTCGGGAAGGAGCGAACTCTGCGAGAGGGTCCACCACGCGGGCTTCGCGGGACGGGGGGCCTCGGGAGGGAGAGTCCGGTATTTCGGGCCGAGAAGTATGCCGATCCAGGCCGGCTCTGCAAAGCCCCTGGGCCCTGTGAACGACGATTCCGGGGGGCCGCTGGGCGCGGAGTTGGGCCGCGAGACCTGGCCCGGGCCTGGCCTGCCGCCGCAACACCTAGGCCAGGCACCTGCTAGACGCGGGCCGAACGAGCCGTAGCATGCCGGAGACCGGCACAGCGCCCGGGGGACCGCCCCTCGGCGCCCTCCATTCCAACCTCCCTGCTCCAGGCTCCTCCCATGGCTCCTAAGTCCAAGACCCTCTCCACCGTGGCGGAGGGCAACGTCGTCGCCGTCTACTACACCCTCACCGACGACGACGGGAACACGCTGGATACGAACAAGGGCCAAGAGCGCCCGCTGATCTTCCTCCAGGGCGCCGGCAACATCGTCCCGGGCCTCGACAAGGGCCTGTTGGGCGCCAAGCGGGGCTCGACGGTCAAGCTCTCGGTGGCTCCCGAGGACGGCTACGGCGCGATCGATGCGGAGAAGAACGAGCGCGTGCCCCGCGCAAAGTTCCCTGAAGGAGCCGACATCCAGCCCGGGATGGTCTTCACGGCCCGCACCCCCGACGGTCTCCAGCAGCATCTGCGCGTGGGCGCCGTGGAGGGCGACGAGATCATCATCGACCACAACCATCCGCTGGCCGGGAAGACGCTTCACTTCGAGATCTACATCTACGGCATCCGCGAAGCCACGGGCGAAGAGCGCGAGCACAAGCACGCCCACGGACCCGGCGGTCACCAGCACTGATCGGCCTTCCCCCCTTGAGCTCGCCCTACGGCCCGCCGGAATTCAAATTCCGGCGGGCCGTTCGATTCGTTCAAAGGAGCTGGCTGCCGAGCTCCATGTTTTAGGAGCGCTACGTTTTAGGAGCGCTAGGCTCCGAACTGTAGGCGCAATCCGTTGGAGGCTCCGACGTCGATGCCGGCCGTGAATCCCTGGAGGAACAGCTCGATGCCGACCAAGAAGCTACCGGTGGGGATCGGCAAGCGAACTTCACCCTCGCCGGAGGCCCCCGGCGCAGTGGTCACGGGGAACGGTCCGAGAAACACCGAGCCGCCAACCAGCTGTGTCAAACCCGGAAGCGGCGCGTTCGGAATCGAGGTGGCTGCGGAGCCGATCAGCAGGAACGCTTGGCTGCCCGCTTCGGCTTCGATCAATCGCAGCTCGGCCGCGACCCCCGACTGCAGGGGGCCGGCCGCACCGAGGACCGGCCCAGAGCCACCGGACATCGCGGTGCCTGCTCCGAACTGGGAGATGGCGCCGGAGATGGCGGGATCCGCTGCGGTTCCTGGGGTGTAGCTCAGCCCGACCAAGTCCAAGTCGCCATCCTGGTCCGAGTCGAGCAAACTTGAGTAGCCGGCCCCGAAGGGCAACGCATAGGAAGTAACGGGAACAAACAGTAGGTCCGGTCCCGCAAGCCGTAGGTGGCGCACTTCGCGTGAGTCGGACAGGAAAACGAGATCGGGCGTTCCGTCGTTGTTTACGTCGCCAGAGAAGATGCTCCCGGGATCCTGGTTTACCTCGCTCTGCTGGCGCAGGACTCCGTTGAAACTGCCGCCATGATTCGCGAGCCACTCCAGGTCGTTTTGGGACCCCAGCACGTCAGGATCACCATCGTCGTCCAGGTCGCGGAACTCGAGCCGGTAGAACTGGTTGGCGTTCTGCGGCTCGAACAGAAACTCGGAGGTGTAAGAAGTTCCGTTGCGGCGCAGCAACTCGACTTGAGCGGGTTCCTGGTCGATCACGCGAAGAGCGAGCAGGTCCAGATCGCCGTCTGCGTCCACGTCCGCGGCATCCATGGCGCGCAGGAATCCCTGAAATCCGGGAGCAGCCATGTCGAATGCCAGATTCGAAGCGCTGAAGAAACCCGTGCCATCGTTCCTCCAAATACCGCTGGGGACCAGGATGTCCAAGTCGCCGTCGCCGTCTGCGTCAGCGGCCCCCCAGGGAAAGAACTGGGGGAAGAGGCCGTACTGAAAGAAGATCGGCGGGAGGGGAATGTTGTCTGCCGATTGAGCGAGGGCGCCTGAAGTTGCGGGTCCCAGGTCGATCCAAGAGCCCCCGTTGCTCGCCTTGAATTCGAGCAGGTGAGTTGCCT
Organism: uncultured Planctomycetaceae bacterium; assembly: GCA_964619265.1. Classification (GTDB taxonomy): domain Bacteria; phylum Planctomycetota; class UBA1135; order UBA1135; genus CAZUCE01. The sequence goes on along the minus strand of CAZUCE010000019.1, from coordinate 51,466 downwards.
CTGCGATCAGCGTTGTGGTTCCCTCGGCCTGCACGGAATAGCGAACCAGCAGCTCTTCGGCACCGTCGCCATCGAAATCGGCCTGGGCGATGGTGCGCGAGTAGCTGGCCGTGCCGCCGGGAAACGGAGGCGGGGCGGGCAGTTCTTGGCTCGAGGATTCAAAGGTCCCGTCCCCGCGGTTCAGCGACAGAGCGACCGGGGAAGCCTCACTGGGCTGCCGGACGACCACATCGGTGTCACCGTCTCCGTCGACGTCCGCCGGGCGCAGATTCAAGAAGGTCTCGATTCCTGTGGCTGGCTGCACCGGCATACCGGGCGGGCCCCCGTCGCCGATCTCAAAAAACTGCGCCGCTAGGTCCAGGTTTCCGTCGCCGTTCAAGTCGAGGGGCCGAGGCTCGGTCCAGGACGAACTGCCGAGGCACGTACTATTTTGGGCGGTGAACAAGCCGCCGACACTGCGAACGAAGTGCGTGTGGACTCCGTCCTCGTCGATGGCGATCACATCGGATCCCGTTCCACTGGCGGACGGGTAGGCCAGCCCATTGCTTGTCCTCTCCAGCGCGTTGGGTTCGGAGAATGCCTGAACTGGTTGCGAGGCGAACAAGCCGTTTTGGTTGTCCAACAGGTGGAGGAATCCAAAATCGCTGCCCTCGTTCCAACCCAGGTGCATCAAATCCGAGTCTCCGTCGCCGTCGTAGTCAGCGGGAACAAGAGCCGATCGCTCGCCCGTTGCCGCGGCCGGAAGCGTCACATCGACTCCTTGGGTGAGAATTCCGCCCGGCAGGGTCGTTGCGATGTTCAGGACTCCGAGCGCGTCCGAGACGCGCGCGATGTCGGAGATTCCATCCCCGTTGAAATCCGCCAGTTTGATGGTCTCGGGATTCCCTTCGATCATGATCTCGGACAGGAGCTCCAGTCGGGCTCCTGTCCAATCCAGCCACTGCAGGCGCTGAAAATTCCCGTTGACCACGACCACCAGCAGCTCTTCGGCGGCGTCGGCATCGGCTTGACCTGCTCCGATCAGGAAGAGGTCGCTCGAGGGATTGTCCTCGCCGACCCACGAGCTGCTCGTCGCTCCAGTTCCGTCCGTGAAGAACACGCCGATCGCATAGACAGGGCCGACGCCGAACGGGGGAGGAGGGTTGGAGTTGTTGCGCGTATACGCGATGTCCTGGTTTCCGTCCCCGTCGAAGTCACCAGTAGCTGGAGGGGTCAGCAGAAAGAACGCAGTGCTCGGGCCGAGCGGGGTGGCAGGCGGCGGATAGACAAAGTTCGTGATGGGCCCGGTTTGCAGCTCTCCGGTTCCGTCGTTCAGCAGCCAGCCCATCCCGAACACCTGGCCCCCCGGATTCGGATTCGGAACCGGGACGAGGAAGTCGGGATCTCCGTCCTGGTCGATGTCTTCGACGCCCAAAAGCTCCGTCAAGCGTGGATCCTGCTGTGGCAAATCAAACAGGTCGTTTTGCGGCGCAAGAGCGAAGGCTGCGGGCAAAAAACAAAATTCAAGCATGGGGCGTTCAAGGAGGGGCACAGAAGGCAAGTTCTCTATAGGGTCAAGCGGTGCGAGTCCCCTGGAACGCCAAGAAACCTCCCAAAAACCTCCCTAGGCACCCCTTTGGTGCCAGGACGGGTTGCAGGGCCGCCTGGTTGGGGTGATTCGCCGGGGAACTGGGACCCGAAATCCGTCCTGGCGAGGCCCAACCTTGCTCTTGGAAGCTGGCCGGTCTTGGAGGGGGTGCAGCGCCGGCCAGGCCCGGGCTTGGGGCGCGCTGGCGCGGGCGGGGCTTTGGGCGCAGGCAGCTAGGTGAAACTCTGCTGCCAGTTGGGGCCAATCAAGCGAGCGCGGCCCGCCGAGCCCGTTTGGGGGTCGGCGGGCCGCGCTCTGCTTGGAGGGGGAGTCCTCTTTGCGCCGGTTGGGTCTGTTACTCGCCGCGGATCCGCGTGCTGGGTTCGGGCAGGTCGACCACGGGGAGCTGGGACCAGTCCACGCGCGGGCAGTCGCCGTAGAGCCGTTCGATGTCGTAGTACTCGCGGGCCTCGGGCTGGAGCAGGTGAACGATGACGTCGCCGTAGTCGATCACGATCCACCAGCCAAGTTCGGTGCCCTCGGGGCGTTGGTGACGCTCACCGGCCGCCTTCAGGCGGACGTGGAGTTCGTCGTACATCGCCTTGACGTGGGCCCGACTGGTCCCACTCGCCACGACAAAGTAGTCCGCGACCTTGAGACGCTCGGCAACGGAGATGACCTCGATGCCATCGCCCTTCTTCTCGTCGAGAAGTTGAGCGCAGGCGGCGGCGAGCTGTTTGGATTCGATGGTGGTCCTCCGGGCCGGGGATTCCACCCCAGCCCCTTCGGCGGTTGTTTGCCGTTACAGGAAGAGCGGCAGGAACACGAGTCCCACCACGGTCATGAGTTTGATAAGGATGTTCAGGGACGGTCCAGAGGTGTCCTTGAACGGGTCTCCAACGGTGTCGCCGACGACCGCGGACTTGTGGGCGTCCGAGCCCTTGCCGCCGTGGGCACCGCCTTCGATGTACTTCTTGGCGTTGTCCCAGGCACCGCCGGCATTGGCCATGAAGATCGCCATCATGACGCCGGTGATGAGCGCGCCGGCGAGCATGCCGCCGAGGGCGTTGACGCTCCAGAACCCAACGACGATCGGCGCAGCGATCGCGAGGGCGCCGGGAGCCACCATCTGGCGCAAGGAACCGGCCGTCGAGATCTCGACGCAGCGGGCTGCGTCGGGTTCGGCGTTGCCTTCCTTGAGGCCCGGGATCTCCCGGAACTGACGGCGAATCTCCTCGACCATCTTGTTCGCTGCGTTGCCCACCGCGCGCATGGTCATGGCGCTGAACAGGAACGGCAGCATGCCACCGATCAGCAGGCCGAGCATCACGTTGACGTTCGAGATGTCGAGGCTGAAGCCCGCGCTCGAGGCAGCTTCGGCTTTGAACGCGCTGAACATGGCAAGTGCGGTCAGCGCAGCCGAACCGATGGCAAAGCCCTTACCGATGGCGGCTGTCGTGTTGCCCACGGCGTCCAGGGCGTCGGTGCGCTCGCGAACCTCCGGGGGCAGTTCGGCCATTTCGGCCAGTCCACCGGCGTTGTCGGCGACCGGGCCGTAGGCGTCCACACCCAGTGAGATGCCGAGGGTCGAGAGCATGCCGACCGCGGCCAGCGCAATGCAGTAGACGCCGTAGTCGACGGTGCCGCCGGCTCCCGCCGAGTAGGCGCCGAAGATGCCGAGGCAGATCACGAGCACCGGGAGGGCGACCGATTCCATGCCCGTGGCAAGGCCGTGGATGATGTTCGTCGCGGCGCCGGTCTCGGACTGAAGCGCGATGTTCTTCACCGGGCTGGTGCCGGTGCCGGTGTAGTACTCGGTGATCTTTCCAACGACGACGCCGACCGCGAGGCCGATGACGACCGCCAGGAACAGGTTCATGCCCGAAACGCCTTCGGGGAAGGAGAACACCAGTTGGCCGAGGAAGGTCCCCGCGACCACAACACCACTGGCGACCAGAAGGCCCTTGAACAGAGCGTTGTGGAGGTGGTGCTCGTCGTCGGCCTTCACGAACAGCGTTCCGATGAAGGACGCCACGATTCCAATTGCGGCGATGAACATCGGGAACAACACCATCCCCTTCACGTGCTCCGCGCCGCTGAAGGTGGCCACGCCCAGGATCATCGTGGCCACGATCGAACCCACATAGGACTCGAACAGGTCGGCGCCCATGCCGGCGACATCGCCCACGTTGTCGCCGACGTTGTCCGCGATGGTGCCCGGGTTGCGGGGGTCGTCCTCGGGGATGCCGGCTTCGATCTTGCCGACCAGGTCAGCTCCAACGTCCGCGGCTTTGGTGAAAATACCGCCACCCACGCGGCTGAACAGGGCGATGGAGGAAGCACCAAAACTGAAGCCCAGGACCTGGCTCAGCCCGAGGTTGGTGAATTCACCGCCGGGGTTGTAGGCGATCGTGAAGATCGAGAGGCCAAGCAGCGCGAGGCCCACGACGCTCATTCCCATGACGGCGCCGGAGTTGAACGCGATTCCGAGGGCGGGAGCAAGTCCCTTCGTCGCGGCTTGGGTGGTACGGACCGCGGCGCGCGTTGCGGTGTGCATGCCGAAGTAACCGGCGGCTCCCGAGGCTGCGGCACCCGCGACGAACGCGACGGCCGTCTTGGCGCCGAGGCCATCGGAGAAAACCATGATGGTGGCGACGACGATCACGAAGACGGTGAGCCAGCGGTACTCAGCGCGCAAGAACGCGGCGGCACCTTCCTGAACCTGGCGCGAAATCGCCTGCATCTTTTCGGTGCCGGCGTCCTCGCTCATGATTTCGCCGAACAACTTGAACGCGATGAAGAGGCCGAATAAGGCGGCGGCGATGGCGATATACAGCATTGGGGGGCGGTCCTTGGGGCCGAAGGCCAGAGGGGGAGAGGCCGGCAGAGGCAGCCGGGGGCCGCTCGGGGGTCCGAAACGGCTCTCGAAGGGCAAACAGGATAGGTAGAGCATCCGGGCGGGTCCATGACCGGGACGCTGTTCTCACCTCCATGGGGACTTAAGCTGCCCTCATGCAGCCGCCTTCCTCCGATTCCGCTCCCCAGGGTCTTCGCCCCCGCCGTCATCGCAAAAACCCCCGGTCCCGGGCCGTCCTGGCCGAGACCCAGCTGGGTCCCGAGCGGCTGATGCTGCCGCTTTTCATCCACGATCGAGCGGAGGATCAACCGATCGGGGCCTTGCCCGGGCACGCCCGGCTGGGGCCGAGTGGGCTGCTTCGCGAGGCTCAGCGGGCCGCAGAGGCCGGTTTGGCAGGCATCTGCCTGTTCCCCGCGCTTCCCGAGAGCCTCAAAACCAAAACCGCCGGGGCAGCCTTGGATCCGGAGGGCTTGGTCCCCCGGACGGTCCGCCGCCTCAAGGCCGAGTTCCCGGATTTGCCGGTCGTGACCGACGTGGCCCTCGATCCGTATTCCGCGGACGGGCACGACGGTTTGGTCTCCGACACGGGCGAGATTCTGAACGACGAAACGGTCGAGGTTCTTTGTCGCCAGGCTGTCCTCCATGCCGATGCTGGTGCCGATACCGTCGCCCCCAGCGACATGATGGACGGCCGGGTGGGGGCCATCCGGGAGGCTCTCGAGCTCGCCGGACACACCCACACCCAAATTCTGGCCTACACCGCCAAGTACGCCTCGGCTTACTACGGACCGTTCCGGGAAGCCCTGGATTCGGCCCCGCGCGCCGGCGACAAGAAGACCTATCAGATGGATCCGGGCAATCGCCGCGAAGCGCTGCGCGAGCTGTTCCTGGACGAGTCCGAGGGCGCCGACCTGGTCATGGTCAAGCCGGCCGGGCCCTACCTCGACGTGATTTCTGAATTGCGTGCCGCCACGACCTTGCCGGTCGCCGCCTACCAAGTCTCCGGCGAGTACGCCCAGCTGAAGGCAGCGGCCGAACGGGGTTGGCTCGACGAACGCGCCTGCCAGCTCGAAGCTCTGCTCGGCATTCGCCGGGCCGGCGCCGATTTGATTCTGACCTACGCCGCCCTGGAGGCGGCCGCTTGGTTCAAGGAGGGCTGACTGGATCCTGGGCGCCAAACTGGGCTTCGAAGCGCGTCGCCCGGGCGAGCAGTTCCCTGGTCATTTCCGCGGACTCTTCCGCAGAAGCGCGCCCCCGCAGGAAAGTGATCACGCTTTCGGTCAGGGCACCTGGATCCCGGCAGCGCTCCGTTCCACGTTCTGCGAGTTCGAGGCCGCGGTCGATGGCGGCCAGCCGTCGATCGGCCTCGAGGGCCGAGGGTTGCAGCAGGTAGAGGGCCACCAACCTCCTCCAGCCGCCGGTTTCCCCCGGGTGAGCGCGCACGGCGCGTTCGGCGAAAGCAAGCGCGCGGTCCAAGCGGCGGTCTTCGAGCGCGAGTTCGGTCCGAACCCACAGGACATTGGCCCAAACCGGCGCAACCGGTCCGGTGATCGGCGGAATCCCAAAGTTGTCAGAAGTCGCGTTCCAAGCGGGCAACGCGATGGCGAGCGGCAAAAGCAGGGAACGCAGCTTCAACTGTTGTCCCCTGGGCCTGAGTGCGAGGCTCCGAGCAGCAGCACGCAGGCCAAGCAGAACGCGAGGGCTTGAGTTGCGAAAGGCAGCCCAGGGAGCTGCGCTTCAAAGCCCTCGGCTGCACCCGCGAACAGCACGGCGGCCCGGGGAGTCGTGGCCACGCCCGCGAAGGTGGCGGCCAGGACCAGGGCTGCTGAGATCGACGCGCGGATTCGCCGCGTCCATGCCGCGAGGGCGAAGGCGATGCCAAAGGCGAGCAAGCCCGCCGCGAGCCACGGGCCGAGCGCACCGATTCCTCGGGCGGGCAGGGCCACCGCCAAGCTTGCGGGCTCGATCGCGAAACCGGGCGGGCGATCGCGTCCGACGACTTCGAGATGAGCTTCGGGCTGGGACAGCAGCTCGGAGGACAGCCCGAATTCAAACGCTCCAACAGGTTCCACGGGAACGAGCGCTTGGGCTTCTTGGGATTCACGGTCGTTCGAGACGCGGCTTCCCAGCGTGGCCAGCAGCGGTCGAGTCGACGCTCGACCGACGAGCGCGAGGCCCTTGCCCCGCGGAAGCGTGCGCGTCCGCAGGGTCAGGTCGGCGCGGCCGGCGCCGCTCGGCCGGAGGGCCAGTTCGGGGCCTTCGGTCAAGACGGAGCGGTAGGTGGTCGGCTGGAGTTCCAGTTGCAGGGCTAGCGCGGGTACAGCGGACACCAGCACACCGGACAAGCCGACTCCGAGCGCGGCCCACAGACTGCGAAGCCGCGGACTCACCGGGGCCCTCCAGCCAGCGGGGGAGGCGACAGCGAGCGATCCGGCCGCGCGCGCCGTCCAAAGGACCGTGATCCAAAGCAACGCGACGCGAAACGAGCGCGCGGCTAGATCGTTTTGCCGGCGGTGTGCGTCGAGTCCGGTGATGCGTTCGAGAGTCAGCGGATCGGCCTCGACGCGGCCGGCTAAAAACGCGAGCAGCGTGATGCCGACCGACGCGATCCAAAGCTCGGGCTGCAGCACCCGGCGCGCCGAGAGCGCCACGATTCGCCAGGCACTTTCGAATCCACCGGAGTTCACGTGGCCGAACCGCAGTCCGCAGGGGACGCGCCGAGCTCTGCGTAAATCCCAGCCAGCGAGCGGCTGGTCGGGCGCGCCACCGGACAGGAGGAGCTTGCTGCATGGTGCTCACGAATTCGATTCCACTCCTCGCGAGGGAGCGTCCACTCGAATTCTCCGGCACGTTCCACAAAGTCCTGCGCAGGTGAATGGCAGGCCAAGCGACCCGCGATCAAAACGGCGAAATTCGAACAGCGCCCAAACACATCCGCTCCGTCGTGGGAAGCGATCAGGATCGTGGCGCCCCGCGCTTGGGCCTCGTCCAAGCACTCCGCGAGGACGCGTTCACCGGGTGCGTCGAGTCCTGCGCTGGGCTCGTCGAGCAGGAGCAGGTCGGGTTTGTGCAGGAACGCTTGCGCTAGCTCGAAGCGACGTTTCTCGCCCGCCGACAAGCGCTCCAGCTTGCGGGTCGCGAGAGCCGTGAGTCCGAAGCGCTCGAGCAGCTCTTCGACCCGCAGGCGCCCCTTGGAGCCGCCGTGTCCTTGCAGAGCGGCGAGGGCCCGCAGCAAAGTGCGCGGCGACAGTTCGGCGGGAAAGGCACAGCGGTCGCCCGCGTAGCCGATGCGCCCTTGGGCCTCGGCACTGCGCGGCGGCACGCCAAGGACCTGGACGTCTCCAGAGCTGGGATCCTCCAGACCGGCGAGCAGAGCGAGCAGCGTGCTTTTGCCCGAGCCGTTCGGGCCCAGTAGGCCGAGGGTCTCGCCGGTTTGAACCACCAAGCTGACCGCCTGCAGGGCGGCTCGGCGTTTTCGCAGCAGGCCGCTGCGGTAGATCCGCGAAACCTCCCCAAGACGTACCGCGCCCGGCGGGGGGACGTTCGTGCCTTGGGACCGGTTCGAGGGCCGCGACGCGTTCGGGGGTTCCGCCTCCATGGACCCGCACTGTATCGGCTGAGCGACCCCCCCGGGATCTGTTCGCGACGAGCCGAGCGTTCCGGCGCGTATCCTGCACGGGTCATGCTTTGCATCGTTCCCCTGGCCGGCCCCCTGAAGGGTCAGCGCTTGCCCCTTCAGCCTGGCGCCAGTCTGGGCCGCGACGCGGACTGCGACGCGCGGCTCGTGCACCGATCGGTCAGTCGCCGCCACGCACGCGTCGAGCGGGACGGCGAAACCTGGTGGCTGGTCGACGACGGCTCGCGCAACGGACTGTTCGAGGGCAGACAAAAGACCGATCGCATCGAGCTGGCCGACGGGTTGCTGATCAAGCTCGGCGACTATCCGCTGCGTGTGGAGCTTGGGCGGGATCCGGTTGGTGCCTTGGCGGGCGGGCTGGCCGCGGGGGGACAGGCGGCTGCGCCTCCTGAGTCAGCCCAGGTGCTCGAGGAGGATTTGGAATTCCTGGACAGCTCGGGCCTGGACGCGGGGGACTTCGGGGACCACGGGCTCGAGCTGGAGGACCCGGCGGAGATCCAACTCGGCGCCACCCAGGTCCGGCCGGTGGGCGCACAGGGAGCGGCCCAGGCTCCAGCGGGTCCAACCGCCCCGGTCAGCAAACGCGAGATTGCGCGAGCCGCCGTGGTTCGCGGCATGGAGCGCGACCGCTCAGGCCTCTTGCGGGGCGACCTTTCCCAGCAGCCCGGCTGGGTGCAGGGGGTCGTGTGGCTGGGCGTTCTCGGGGTCGGCGGAGCCATCGCTGCCGGGATTGCCCTGCTGATCAGCGGCGTGCTCTGACCCGACTCCGGGACGGATTCGCCTCGGTCGCTCGCGAACCTTGCCGTGCTTGGCGGCGGGTCGTTCTGCTGGGATTCCGGCGCGGTCCCGCGATCGCCCGGACCCTGCCGCCTGCCGTGATTCAGCTCAGCCAAACCCACAACCCAGAGGCCGGCTCGGGGTCTGCGCACGCCCCTTCAAAGGGCGCCCCCGCGAGTTCGCTCTACCCGCCGCTTGGGGCTCCTTCGCGCAACGGCGCCCCCAAGGCGGCCGACGCCGTGGTCATCTTTGCTGCGACGGAGGAAGCGCCTTCGGCTTCGAACCTGTTCGAGTGCCGCTTGGCTCGTGCGTTGGCCAAACGCCTTCCGGTGATTTTCGTCCCCGGGGCCGGACCGGCCCTCTCTCGCCGGGGCGTGATGGAGCGCCTGCGCGCTGCGGTTCGTCCACCCGAGCGCGATCCCTGCGGAGCTCTCGTTTTGCGTCCGCGCCTTTTGCCTGAACTCCGCGGTGGCGGACTGCAGCTCTCCGGCCAGCTCCTCGGACGCCAGCTCGAGCCGGTTCTCGGCCGTGCCCGACACGTAACCCCGGCTGCTCTTGTCTGCCATCCGCGCGGGGCCCACGCGCTCGGCCGTGAGACCTGGTCTTCGGTGGTTTATGCACCCAACGAGCGCGAGATGCGCCGCCCGGTACCGCCCGCATCGTTGCTGGCCGCCGACCAACGCCTGCGCGCCGGCGCGAATCTGGTCGTTGATCTGGAACAGCTTGGCCTGGCTGGATCGGGACAACCGATTACGCGCAGCACACCGCCCACGCGCCTGGCTCGCGAGTTGCGCGGTCTTCCTCGGCCGCTCATTCTTCCCGCCGGTCCGCTGGATGCGCCCGAGCTCGATGCCGATCTGTTGGTTCGCGCCGCCGAGCGCCTCGACCTGGGAACCTTGCTGGTGCCCTATGGCCGAGCCGGCGCCCTGGTCGAGCGCCTCGACGAGATCGATCGCGTGCAGGTCGTTCGCGGCGAGCCCGATGAACTTTTGTCGGTCGCCGACGTCGCTGTTGCCCCGTTCACCACCGAGGTCGCCCCGTCCGTGGAACGAATCGGCGATCTGCTAGCGGTCCTGCTGCGCGGACTGCCCACGGTCGCGGCTCGATTCCCCGGATTCGATGCTCTCAACGGTCTGGTCCGGGCCGCCCACGATCCCGCCGGGTTTGTCAGCTCGATCCGTTCCGCCGCCCAGGAGCGTGACGACAGTTTGATCACACGCCGAAAGCACGGCGCCCTCGACGCTCGCTGGAGCCTGGTCGAATCGCAGATCTTCGAGGCCCTGCGCCTTCCAGAGCGAGCCAGCTAAGCCTGGCCGAGCTAGCGGCCTGCGGCAAGCGGGCTACGAGCGAGACTTTTTGCCGCGGACGGCTAAGTCGTTCGGCCTGAAAATCGGCCCCAGGCTTCGACCAGTTTGGTGGCGGAACGATCCCATCGAAATCTGCGGGCGTGGCGGATGCCTCGGTCGAGTTCGCTCGCCGGCCGGACGATTGCGGTTCGGATAGCGTGCGCGCATTCGCTTGGGCGTTCCACGTGAAAGGAGACCCCAAAGGGGCCGGCAATTTCGGGGAGCGCACCGGCGCGAGCGATGGCGAGTGGCACGCCGGCGTGCAAGGCCTCGGCCGCGGCGAGACCAAAACCCTCGACGAAGGAAGGGACGACCACGCAGGCGCTTCCGGCCAGAAGTTGGGGAAGTTCTTGGTCCGTGAAGGCGCCGCGGAATTCGACGCGCCGGCTCACTCCCAGGTCGCTGGCCAGTCGCTCCAGCCGCGCGCGTTCGCCGGACTTGGGCGCGCCGGCGCAGAGCAAGTTGGGGAGCTTCTGGTCGAGCTGCAAGGCGTGCAGCAGCAGCTCGACGTTTTTGCGCGGCTCGAGGTGTCCGAGATGGAGCAGGTAGCTCGGTTCGGGAACGCGCGGCAGGGGCGTGAAGTGATCGACACCGTTGGGCGCGATCGCTGTCCTCTCGCGGACGGCCGGAACGAGGTCGGCGAGTTCGCGTGCAACGAACCGGCTGACCGTCACGATGCCTGTTGCACGCTGCGCCGCACGCCGCAGGACCCAGCGCCCCCCGAACGTGTTCGCTCGGCGCAAGTCGTGGACTTGCCAAACGAGCGCAACGCCCTTGGGCAAGGCCCCGTTCGGTAGCGGCAAGTGCCCGGTGTGAACCACGTCGATCGGCGTTCCGGCGCGGGCTTCAGCAGCGAGTAGGGAGCGGATCCGTCGACCTTCGCGCAGCCAGCGGGCGAGCGGCGGTCCAGCGGGCAGTGAACTGGGAATCGAGCGGGCGACACCGAGGGCTTCCGCGGGGATTTCATGGGACCCTTGAAGGACGAGCAGTTCGCCGTCGTGCTCGGCGAGCTGCTGGGCCGCGCGCGGCAAGACCTGGCGCGCGACGCGCGCGACACCGCCGGGAGGCTGGGCCAAAACATGACCCAGGACGAGAACTCGTAGAGCTCGGCTCATGCCTTGGAGTCTGCGGGAGACCCGGAAGTCAGCAGCTGGGTCCAAAGCGCCTCGACGCGTTCGGCGCAGCGCGCTGTGGTGTGCTCTGCGGCGAACGCACGAGCGGCCAGTGCGTGCTTCTCATCTGCGGCGCGACAGCTCGCGAGGGCCGCGTCCAGTTGGGACTCGGAGGATGGATCGATGGGGAACGCCAGTTCGCCGGCCGCTTCCACCGAAGGGGTCGCGTGCGAGATGAGGGCGGGCCGGCCGCGGGCCAGCGCTTCGAGCGCGGGGAATCCGTAGCCTTCGGAATCGGAGATCACGCACACTGCCAAGCAGCGGTCGATTTCGGCCAGCCAATCGGGTTCGGTCAGGTGTTCGGAGTAATGAAGCCGGCCTGCGACACCCAGCTGCGCCGAAAGGGCTAAGCAGCGATCGAGCGTTTGCGTTCTGGCACCGGTGATCAGCAGCTCGAGATCCTGCCCGGCCGGCCGCGCGAGGGCGCGGATCAGCAGCTCGGCGTTTTTCTTGGGACGCGTCCCGCCGGGGACCAGCAGCCTCACCGGCGAGCTTGGCCTTCTAGAACTTGCCTGCGGAGTGGAAAAGAACTCCGGGTGCAGCCCAAAGGGGGCGACGACGCGCAGGATGGGCGAGCTTGCCGTCAACGCTCGATGGTCGCCGGCGGTTCTGTGGCTGGGCGTCAAGACCGCGGCGGCCCGGCGGAGGCCGGCGCGCAGCCAGAGGCGGGAGCGGCGGGTCGAGCCTTCGGAAACCCCGTGCCGCCAGGGGACTTCATAAACGGTCTGCACCACAGGAAAGCGCCCGACTAAGGGGACGGCGGACACGCTTGAGTGGAAGCCCGCCAGGTTTTGATGACGCACCTGGCGCGGAACGGAAACCTGCCGCCAAACGCGGTGGCTGGTTCCTTCGGCAGGACTCAGCTCGACCCATTCGATGCTGGAAGCGCCCGCCCGGGATCGGGCGCAGAGGGCCTCGATCAGGCCGCGCGTTGCGCGCTCGACCCCCGGCGAGGTCAAGCCCCGCTGCAGGGGGGAGGCATCGAACCCGATTCGCATTCCGTGCAGTCTGCCCCGCCTGGCCCGCCGGCGCGAGCCGGGGGAGAGCTTGCCTTCGAGTCTGTCCCGTTCTGCGGGCCCAGGTGCTCCGCAACTTGCGGCCGCTGGCTGTGCGCCCATGATGGGGGGCATGAGCTCAAGGCCGCGCGTCCTGTTTCTTTGTATCGGCAACGCTTGCCGCAGCCCGATGGGCGAGGGCTTCCTGCGTCACTTGGCGTCCGATCGATTTGAGGCCAGTTCGGCCGGGATCCAGGCCATCGGGATTCAGCCGGAGACCGTTTCGGTGATGGCTGAAATCGGGGTGGACATCTCGGACCTGCGCTCCTCGTTCGTCCACCATGCTCTGCGCGAGCCGCCCGATCACTTGATCGTGCTTTCGCAGGCCGCGATCAAGAGCTGTCCAAAGATCCCGGAGTCGGTCCAAGTTCACATGTGGCCGGTGCGCGATCCGTACACCGTGCGCGGCGGCCAAGCCGCGCGTATGGAGGTCTTTCGATCCTCGCGGGATGAGATTCGCAAGCGGATTGAACGCTGGTTGGAGGAAGGCTGAATCCCGCGGGTTGGGCCAGCCGGTCGAGCTAAGGGGCCGGTCGAGCTAAGGGGCCGTACGGGCGGCGTGGATCTGAAGCTGCCCTTCCCAAAGCCGTGCATAGATCGTCGCCTGACGGCCTTCCAGGTCAAGCTGGTCCACGGCGAACGGCTGACCTTCGGGGGTGACAAAGGAAACGGGTTGACCTGCGAACTGGAGACCGTCCAGTCCAGCTTCGAAGCGACCTTTCAACACGCGCAGGCTCAGCCCGGGCTCGCTGGCGACCGGCAGGTCCGGAAGGGGGCCGCCGACCAGGTAGCTGCCGGGCATGACGTCCGGCGCAAACGACTCATCGAACAGCTCGCAGCCGGAGAGGGCGCTGGTCGTCGCGACGGCCATCAGCAAGGGGGAGCGGTGCTTCCACATGGGCCCTAGCATCGCATGCTGAGAACCTGCGTGCCAGGGGACGCGCCGCGTGCCAAGCTGTCCGGCATGGTTGACACAGGACTCTCCGGCAAGGTGGCGTTTGTCAGTGGCGCTTCGGGGGGCATCGGGCGTGCGATCGTGCGCGCCTTCGCCGCCGAAGGGGCCTTCGTCGTTGCGGGCGGCTTTTCGCGCACGGACGAGCTGCGCGAGCTCGTGCGGCGCGAAGGGCTGGGAGCCCAGGTGGACGCGATTCAGGCCGATGTCCGGGATCCGGATGCCCTGGATCAGGTCTTTCAACTTGCGGAAGCGCGCCATGGCCCGGTCGAAGTGTGTGTCGCCTGCGCGGGCGTTTGGCCCGCTGAGTCCCTACCGCTGCATCGCGTCAGCCCGGAGCGCGTGCGCTCGACGATCGATTCGAATCTGCTCGGCAGCGTTTGGACCCTGCGTGCTTTTGCCCGTGGCCTCGAACGCCGAACCGAACGAACCGGCTCCGCCAGCCCTTCGGCAGACGGGCCCTCCGCCGTGCTGATCGGTTCCACGGCGGCCCGCTACGGTGAACGTGACCACGCGGACTACGCGCTGGCGAAGGCCGGGCTGTATGGACTCTTGCAGAGCCTTAAAAACGAGCTACCGCGAATCGATCCCGGGGCGCGCTGCAATTTGGTCGAGCCGGGTTGGACGCGGACGGAAATGGCCCGAGCGGCGCTGGACGATCCGCGCGCAGTCCAGCAAGCGACTTCGACGATGGCGCTCCAGCGCGTGGGCGAAGCGGAGGACGTGGCGCGCGCGGTGCTGACCCTGGCTTCACCGACCCTGTCGCGGCACGTCACAGGCCAGGTCGTCACGGTAGCCGGGGGGATGGAGGGGCGCCTTTTGTGGGGCGATCTGCACCCGCCGAAGGATCAGAACTGAATCCGCGCCCGGACTTCGTCCGGGTCTTTGAGGTCCGGTGCTTGCTCTTCGCCGGTTGGCTCGATCCCGCTGGCTCCACACAGGGCCGCCATACTTTCAAGCACCGAAGTCATCGACTCCGCGGCTACGCCGGTCGCGCCGCGCTTGTTGCACCGATCGCGATACTCGTCTTCGAACGAGCTGGCGGCTTTGACCTCGCTGGGCACCGGCGCCGGTTCGGAGACTTGAACGACCCCTCCGGTGGTTTGCGCGAAACCCGTCTCGGGAACGCGGGTCCCAAGCGGAGAGGCGCAGGCAGCAAACAGGAAAGGCAGCAGAGCAGCCGCGGCTCGAACTCGAATCATTGGGCAGGTCGCTTGTGGCGCAGGTGGCGTTTTTCGAAGCGCACCGGGGCCACCCTAGAGGTCCCAAGGGGGGACCGAAGGCGAGCAAGCTTCGCTGATGAGGATCGGTTAAAGGTGCCCGCTGACTGCAGCGGAAATACCCGAAAACTCCCCCCCCGGACCAATCGGGGGATAGGGCCCTTCGAGGCGGGGAGCCGGGGGGGAGGGCGGGTCCGGAGTGCGCCGTCCGGTTTCCTCCCCGTTGGTTGCTAACCTGCCTCCCATGCTGTTTGGAATTTTCTTTCTCCAGGTCGCGACAACGCCTTCCGTGGCGAGTGAGCCGGCCGCCGTTTCGAGTCAGGTCAACCGCGTCGCTCCGGCGGCCTCAGCGCGAGCGAGTCTAGAGCCGGGCCTGGCCGAGCGGATGGGAGACCGGGCGTGGATCGGCCCCTTCCCTGAGAGTCCGGTCTGGAGCGTCGATTCGCGCACCATCTGGTTCGATCGCCCGGTCGAGGAGCGCGGTGTCCCCGAGGTTTGGCGCGTGTCCCGGGCCGGGGGAACCGCGGAACGGGTTGCGCTGGAGGACCAGCACCAGCGTCCTCCCAACCGGCGGCGTTTCGACGCGACGGGGTCCCGTGCGGTTTTCGAGCGCTCCGGCGACCTGTTCGTTCAACAGCTGCCGGACGGGGATCCGAGGCCACTGGCGCTGACCTCGGAGCGTGAGAGCCTGATCGGGTTTTCCTCCGATGGAACGGCGGTGCACTTCGAGCGCGGCGGAGCGCTTCTCGCCCGGGACCTGGCCACGGGCTTCGAGCGTGAGTGGGCTCGGTTCAACTTCGGAGACGATCCCACCGGGAAGCGCGATGCGGAGCCTGAGGGCTTTGTATCCGAGTCGCAGGAACGCTTGATCGATGTGGTCCGCGAGCGGCGCGAACGTTCGAAGGCCCGCAACGAAAACAACGATCGTCTGCGCGCGCTCAACCCCTTTGCGCTTCCCGAGCGGGTCTACCTGGACAAGGGGCTCGAGCGCACAGGGATCTACCCTTCCCCCGACGAGCGTTTCGTGCTGATCGTCGCAGCGAAGCGGGCGGCTCCGGCCATCCGGGACTCGATGCCTGACTGGATTACCGAATCGGGGCGCGTCGAGCCGCGGGATGTACGAAGCTGGGTCGGTGAGCGGCCCCTGCGGGCCGAACGCCTGTTTCTTTTGGACGTCGCCCAGGGCGAGGCCCGCGAGCTAGACCTGGCCGAATTGGTGGACTGGAACGAAGATCCGCTGGCTGAGTTGAGGGCCGCCCAGCGCGAGCTTGAAGCAAGCGACGACTCGGACTCCGAGGCAGGCGGGGACGAGCCTAGGTTCGAACGCGCGGCGCAGGTCGTTCGGGCGAGCTGGACCGCCAGCGGCTCGCGACTCGCGGTGCAAATCCGCTCCCAGGACAACAAGGACCGTTGGCTGGCCGAGGTGGATCTGGAGGACGCCAAGCTTCAGACGGTCGATCATCGCCATGACCAGGCCTGGGTTGGTTGGCTCGACCGTGACTTCGGTTGGCTTAAGGACGAGAGCGGGCTTTGGTATCTGTCGGAACGAACCGGCTTTTGCCACCTCTATCTGGTCGACGGACCGAGCGCCCAGCGACGTGCTCTGACCGCTGGAAGCTTCGAGGTCACCGACGTGGAGGAATCGCTGACCGGCGGCCGGCTGTTTTTTCGAACGAACCGGGGAGACCCCGGCGCGCACGAGCTGGAAACCTACGACCTGGCGACCGGCGAGCTCCAGCGCTGGACGAACTTCGGCGGTCGCCTCGAGTTCAGTGTTTCGCCCGACGGTAGTGCTGCTCGAATGTTGGTTTCCCAATGGGACCAGCCCGCGGATCTGTGGCTGCTTGAGTTTGAGCCCGGTGCGCAGCCTCGTCGCCTAACCGACTCGTCTAGCCCCGCGTTCCGCGCCATCGAGTGGACCGAGCCCCTGTGGGTGGATGTTCCGATCGCGACCGCTGGCCCCCTGCCGCGTGGATTTGACACGATCCGCGGACGGGCCTACCTCCCGCCGGAGGACGCGCCGCTGTCGACCCAAGCCGGCCGGCCGTGCGTTCTGTTCGTACATGGCGCGGGCTACTTGCAGAACGCGCACCGCGGTTGGTCGAACTACTTCCGCGAGTTTTTCTTTCACGATTGGTTGGCCAAGCGCGGGGTTGTGGTGCTGGACCTCGACTACCGGGGCTCGGCGGGCTACGGGCGGGATTGGCGCACCGCCATCTACCGCCAGATGGGCGACCCGGAGCTCGAGGACTTGCTGGCCGGGATCGACTTTGCCGCGGAGAATCTCGGCGTGGATCCGGCGCGCGTCGGGGTCTACGGCGGCTCCTACGGTGGATTCCTGACCTTGATGGGGCTGTTCAAGGCGCCCGGCAAGTTCGCGGCTGGGGCAGCGCTGCGTCCGGTGACCGACTGGGCCCACTACAACCACGGCTACACCTCGAACATCCTCAACACGCCACAGCTAGATCCGGAAGCCTTCTTGCGTTCCTCTCCAATCGAATTTGCGGAGGGGCTGGAAGATCCGCTGTTGATCTGCCACGGGCTGGTCGACGACAACGTCTTCGCCAAGGACTCGATCCGGCTAGCCCAGCGACTGATCGAGCTCGGCAAAGAGGATTGGGAGCTCGCGCTGTATCCCGCCGAAGCCCACGGTTTCCGCGAACCCAGCTCCTGGGCTGACGAATACAGGCGGATCGGGGAGTTGTTCGAACGTCACCTCGAACTAGCGCCGTTGCCCCAGTAGGGTCGCCCACCGAACCCCCGGCGCAGCCCTGCGCCCGAACTGCCCACGCCTGCTCTGCTATGCAAACTCGCGCCGCCGTCCTCGAAGAATTTGGAAAGCCGCTCGTTGTTCAGTCCCTCGACCTGGCTCCCCCTGCCCAAGGGGAGGTTCTGGTTCGCCTGAAGGCCTGCGGCGTATGCCACACGGACTTGTACACCCAAAGCGGCGCGGATCCTTCCGGATACACCCCTTGCGTGCTCGGTCACGAAGGCGCGGGCGTTGTCGAGGAGCTTGGGCCCGGCGTGCGCGGCCTGGCCAAGGGGGATCACGTGGTGTGCCTGTTCTCTCCCGAGTGCGGTGAATGCGAGAACTGTCGCAGCGGAAAGACCAACATCTGCACCGCGATTCGCGCCCAGCAGGGTCAGGGTTTCTTGCCCGACGGCACGACGCGATTCTCGCGCGACGGCCAGCCGGTTCGGCACTTCATGGGCACCA
The DNA here is from genome assembly GCA_964619265.1 of uncultured Planctomycetaceae bacterium. Taxonomy (GTDB): domain Bacteria; phylum Planctomycetota; class UBA1135; order UBA1135; genus CAZUCE01. The sequence continues at coordinate 33,666 of CAZUCE010000019.1, read as the reverse complement.
GCACGTTCAGCGAATTTACGGTGATGCCGGAAATTGCACTGGCCAAGATCAACCCCGCAGCGAGCCTTGAGGCGGCCTGCCTTCTCGCCTGCGGCGCGACCACCGGAATCGCTGCGGCGCTATGGAAAGCCGAAGTTCAGCTGGGTTCCACGTGCTTTGTGTTCGGAGCCGGAATGGTCGGCCTCGGTGCGATTGCTGGTGCCAAGCTGCGCGGCGCGGAGCGCATTGTCGCCGTCGACCTAGCGCCGGGGCGCCTTGAGTGGGCCAAGCGGTACGGCGCTACCGACCTCGTGGTGGCCGACGGCGACGAGGCTGCCAAGCTCATGGACATGACCGGCGGCGTCGGCGCCGATTACACCTTCGAAGCCACCGGATTGACCGGAGTCATGAGGACCGCGGTCGAGACGGCGCGCCTGGGCTATGGACTTGTCACGATCTTGGGGGTGGCCGGCAAGGGACAGACCCTAGACATCGTTCCGCGGCTGCTGATCACCGGTCGCACGATTCAAGGCGGTAGCTTCGGCGGGGCGAAAGGCCGCACCCACGTTCCTCAACTGGTCGACCTCTACCTGGACGGCAAGCTCGACTTGGACGGCTTTGTTTCCCACCGGCTATCGCTGGACGACGTAAACCAAGGTTTCGACCTCATGGAAGCCCAGGACGGCATTCGTTCGGTCGTCACGTTCTAATTCCACCCCAAGTTCCCGAACCCAAGGCCTTTCGATGATTCTCGAGAAGACGATGAGCGCCGAGTGGCTCTCGAACACCTGGTTGGTCGGCGACCGGCCGGGCGGGCACGCCGTGGTCATCGACACCGGTGGACCGGTGGAGCCGATCTTCGAGAAACTCCGCGAGCATCGACTGACGCTCACGCACGTTCTGTGCACGCATCATCACGTGGACCACGTGACGCACAACGGGGCCTATAAGGCAGAGTTCGGCTGTCCGATCTGTGGACACGGTGCGGAGAAGGAGCTGTTTGGCGATCTGGACCTCGAGCTGGCCGAGGGCGATGAGCTGGTCTGCGGCGACCTTCGAATTCAGCCGCTGCACATCCCCGGGCATACGGCCGGCCAGCTCGGGTTCCTGGTCAACGGGTCCGACGTTTTTACCGGAGACACGCTGTTTGAAGGCTCGATTGGAGGGACGCGGGCGCCAGGGCATACCAATTTCGAAGAGCTACACGCTTCGATCATGGACAAGCTGATGCGGCTTCCGAAGGAGACGCGCGTCCATCCCGGGCACATGGACTCCACCACGATTGCGAAGGAGTGGGAAAGCAACCCCTTCATCCGCGCCTTCCGCGGTGTGGAGCGCCAGACCGAACAACGCGTGCTGGCATTCGGTCAGCCGGCCACACTCCTGTGTCGCGCAAAGGACTACGATGGCGGCACGAAGGCTTGGGTGCGCTTCGAGGAAGGCGAGCAGCTCGACGTGGTGCCGGGCAGTCGTGTTGAGCCTGTTTAGCTGGAACTCCTGTTCTGCGCTTGGGTGGCCCTCCAGACGTCCGTGAGTTGCCGGGCCGCCTGCGACCAGGTGAGTTCGCCGGCCCGCTGGAGCGCGCGCTTGCGCCAGGTGCCGGGATCGCCCAGGGCGCGAGCGATCGACTCCTCCCAGGCCTTTGCGTCCCCCGGATCGACGACGGCTGCACCCTGCCCGGCGACCTCCGGCAGGGATCCGCGGTTTGAAACCACCGTGGGTGCCCCGCAGGTCATGGCTTCGAGGGGCGGGAGCCCAAAGCCTTCATCAAGGCTCGGGAACACAAACACCGCGCAACGCTCGTACAGGCTTCGCAAAGTCCCTTCCGGAACCGCACCCAGGAAGTCGATCCGGCTGGCCTGGCTGGAGTGCTCGAGTTCGGCGCGCAGCTCGGCACCTCGATAGCCGAGCGGTCCGGCAATTTTCCAGCGCAGCCGGGGCTCGCGAACAGCGAGTCGCTCGAAGACTCGCAGCGCAAACGCGTGGTTCTTGCGCGGATCGATCCGGCTGACGGTCAGCAGGAACGGATCGGTTCCCGCCGGGAGGTCTTCCGGGGCTGTGTGAAGGATATGATCCCCGCCGAGGGGTACGACGTGAAGCTCGGTGGAACCCACGTCGAGCTCCCGCCGCACCTCGCGGGCTACATGTTCGGAAGTCACCACCAAGCGATCGGCCCGCGACGCCAGCGCGCGGGCGGCGGCTTCCATCTCTCTGGCTGTACCAGGATCCAGGTAGCCGTTCCCGCCGTTTAGGTAAATCAGATCCCACAGGGTCGCGATTTGAAGGGCGCGCCGAACGGGAAGCGCGCTCAGTTGGAAGTGGTGGACCAAATCCGCGCCCAGCACATCGTCGAGCCCGCGACGGGTGAACTTCAGCCAGGGGCCTGCGAGTCGCGCCGGAAATCGGCGCCGGTGAAGCTCAGCGCGGCCCTGCGCCAGGCCCAATTCCTCGGCGGAAACGGAAGGGGCTCGCAGGCTGGTGCCGTAGAGCCCCAGCAGCGGCCCGGCTTCGAGCCGAATCGCCGCGCGCACCAATTCGCGCACGGCGCGCCCGATGCCTTCGCGATTGACGAGGGCCGAGCGATAGTCGATTCCAACCTTCACGGACTCCGAAGGCATCCGATTCGGAGGCCGGGGTCAAGCGTGGAATGCCGTGCCGGCCTCGGCTAGTGAGCGGAGAAGGCGATCACGCGGCCATCCAGGTCGAGAACAACCCCGCCCGGCAAGGCCAGAAGCCCGGTGCGTCCGCGACGGACCAGCTCGTCGACCAGCGGCCAACTGGCCGGGTCGGCCAGGTTGTGCTGCTCGTCGACCTTGGCCGTGGAGCCCGGTCCAAGCAGCGCTCCGTCGATCCACAGGGGGCCGCGGCGAAAGAACCCGTGCCCGCCCAGATGAACCACATTCGCGAGCTGCAGAGTCTTGTCGCCGCCCGCCAGAACGCTCCGGACCCGTTCGGCCGTGGAGGCTTCTCGATCGCGCCCGAGCAGGACGGCATCTTCGAACACCGCGCGGCCGACGCGCGCTCGAACCACCCGTTCGGTCAACATGTCGGCCAGTCGCTTGAGGAGCTGGTCGTAGCCGAGCAGGTCGGTGTCCGTGAGCGTCAGAAACATGGTGTGGGCGGTGAGCAGACCGGAGCGCAGGCTGATGCGCAGCAGTTCAGCCATTTCGGGTTCGACCCGCCGGAGCACTTCCTTGCCGCCTGAGTCCGCGCCGGTGGAACGGATCCGCTCCAGAAGTTCCGCTGAGCGGCGGGTGGCGTATAGCGCACCGAGCGGGCCCCCGGGGCGTGCCGCCTGGGCCGGGTCTAGGGTTGCGCTGGCCTGGATGGGGCCGCCTTGAGTTTCGGCGGCGAGTTCCAGGGTGACCGGCGCGGCGGATTCAAGACGCCCCAAGGCGAACAGGGTTTCGCCCTCGAACACGTCGCGCAATGGGGCAGACGGGACCAGCGCGGCCGGAGGCAGCGCGCCAGATGCGGAGTCGCGAACGGTGAGCTCCAGGTAGGTCCAGCGCGGGAGTTCGAGCCCTTGCAGACAAGTGGCCACCGCCTGTTCCACGTCCGCGTCCGGGGTCACGTAGGCGCTCGCCCCACGCGACGAACGGGCGAGGGCATCGAGCAGGGGCGCATTGACGTCGTGACCGATTCCAAACGTGTACAGCCGCCGCGACTCGGCGTTCCACTGCGCGCAAGCTTGGCTCAGTTCTCTTTCGTCGGTCAGGCCGGTGGTCGGGCGACCGTCGCTGAGGACCAACACGTAGGGAACGGCGCCTTCGGTGGCTGGAGCCGTGAGCGCTTTTTCGAGCGCTCCGGCCAGGTGGGTGGATCCGCCTGCTGCCAGCGCGGCGACAAATTTCTCCCCGGCGATCAAATGCTCCTCGGTGGCGGGTCTAGGAGCTTCGAACAGACTGTTCACCTTGCCGGAGTAGGTCAGAATCTGAAAGCTGTCGCGCTCGGTCAGGGCCGCCAGGAACTGAACTCCCGCTTCCCGGGCCTGGCGGATCTTGGTGCCAGACATCGACCCCGAAACGTCGACAACCAGGGTCATTTCGCGGGCCGGCGGCGCTTGGTTTTGTGAGTCCAGGGATTCCGGCTCGGCCCAGACAGCGAACAGCAGGCCGCCCTCCTCGTCATGCTCGACCATCGTCGTCAGAGGCGTCCGATTCTCTGTCTCGGCGCTCGGCCGGCCGACGATGGCGACCAAGGCTCCAGGCTGAGCTTCTGCGGCTGAATTCCAGCGAGCGATGCGCTGGTCCTGCTCGAGAGCCCTGCGCAGGGCGTGGCTTGGGGAGTAAATGCCTGCGGTGGTTGTGGCTGGCGCAGTCAATTCGACGAATAGGGGAACGGGTTGAGCGTTCGGTAGTTCGCTGCGCGGGATTTCTACGCGCACATCCCCCGCTTCGGGAAGTGCGGCGCTCAAGCGGACTTCGAGTCGGCGGACTTCGCCGGCGCCGAACGCCATCTCGGGCAGGTGAATCGCGGGGAGCCCGGCCCATTCGAGCGGCGCGCGCTTTGTACTCTCGTCGGCCGTGCGCAGCAGAATGGCGAAGGCTCTTTCGGCCTCGAGGATCTCGACTTTTTCGGAATCTGAGCCGGCCGGCTCGACGCGATAGTCGTCTAACTGGAAGCCTGCTTGGACCGGGACCAAAACGCGCGCCCAGTCGGGCCGGCGGGCCAAGTTGCGTAGCTCAAGCGTCCAGGTTTGACGCTGCATGGTGTCGTCCAGCTCGACCTTCACGCGCAGGCTCGAAACTTCAAGCGTGGCGGGGGCCTGATCGAGCGCAAACACGCCGGCATGGGGGATGACCACCTGCCGGACCGGCAGGGAATCATCGGGTTGAAGATGGGCCGGTTGCGAGAAGGCCGTTTGAGGGGACGAGAGCTCGGGCTGGGTTTGTCCGAACAATGCGAGGGGAACAAGTGCGCAGAGCGCGGCGAGGAAGCGTTTCTTCATCTCTTCGACGCTAAGGCCCGAGATCCCGCTGCGCGGTCACGGCTTGGTCACGGGTGGGCGCTGTGACACGTGTGTTTCAAAGGGAGAGCTGCCCGAGGCTCCGGCCGCCAAAAAAGAGCAGAGGCGCCAGAACCCACAGGAGCGGACGCACACGGAGAAATCCACAGCGAGCACGGGTGAGTTCGAAGGCGGCGCCGAGGGCGACAAGGACCTCGGTCCAAAACGTGGCTTCGGCCGCGCCGGCCAGGCCGCGCTCTCGAATCCAAAGAGTGTTGAGTGCGAGATTGACCAACAGCGCTCCAAGCGCGATGCCCATCACCGCGCGTCCACGATCCATGGCGACCAGGCCCGTCAGGAGCACGGAGCCGCAGTGGACGGCGACGACCGCGCCAAGCAGCCAAACCAAGCTCGGCCCAGCGGCCCGGAAAGGCGCTCCAAACAGGAGTTCGAGCAGGGGTTCGGAGAAGGCCGCCACAAATCCGCAGACGAGCGCCGCGACCAGGGTCATGGGCTGCGCCAGGCGCGCGGCGGCTTCTCCCGCACACCCGGCCGGGGCGCGTCGGGTCATCCAAGGCAGGGCCGCAACGCCGGCGTACACCGCGCCCATGATCAACAGGCTGAGCACGCGCATGGCGGCGTTGTAGTGGCCGAGCGGGATTTCGCCTAGCCAGGCGCGCACAAACAGGTTGTCGATCGAGAAATATGCCTGCTGGCAGACCATCGCGAGTCCAAGCGGTAGCGCCTGGGCGAACAGGCGGCTCGGCGCGCGGACCGGAATGGAGGGGACCGGAAGGTAGGGCTTCGCCGCGCGATGGAGCGCGAAGTTCGCCGTCGCGGAACCGAGGGCCATAGCGAGCAGATATGGCGCGGCGCGAACGACGCCGAACCAGTAGGTTGCGAGCACCAGGATCAGGCGCATCGAGGACGCGAAGGCTCGTACCAAAGTTGGAATGCGCCAGTCGATTCGATTCCGAAAGACGGTGGCCGACAGCTCAAGGGCGTGGGTGAACGGATACAACGCGGCGAGCAGGATCCACCCGACATCCGGTTCGTCAAAGGCGAACGACAGGGCCGCCGTGCTTAGAAATCCAAGGGCGGCCAGCGCCAGGCGCTGCCGGCGGGCGGCGCGAAGGACGGGAGCCACGGCCCAGGCATCGTCCGCGGTACGTTGAACGGCGACGGCGCCTGTCCCAAAGTCGGTCAAGGCGTCGAGCCAGGCAAAGACGGCCAGGTAGAACGTCAGCCGGCCGAATTCGACTCCGGTCAGCTCGCGAGCCAGCAGAGCCAGCGCCAGGAAAGTTGTCGCCGACCCGAACAGTCGCCCGAGCACCTGCCAGGCGGTCCCGCGCCAGACTCGGCCGGGAACGCGATCGGTTTCCGCGGGTGAACAGCGGGGCGGCTCGGAGGTCTGGGGCTCACACACAGGGCGGAGCATAGGACGGCGGCGCTCTCAAATTCGTATCCTGTGCTGCCCCGCGTTCCCTAGGCAGCCCCTTTGGACCCGCACCCCCTTCGTTCGCCCCTATGCTCCTCCGACTGCTATTTCTCCTGCCGGTTCTGCTCGGCCTTTCGAGCTTCTCGATCTTCTCGATCTTCTCTGGCGACCAGGGGAGCTTGGGCGCCCAGGAACGCTTGGGGGACCAGGCGTCCGTCGCCAAGGCGACAGAGGAAGAAAGCGCGGATGCCGGGATCGAAGCGCCTGACAAGACCAACGCCCCGGTTTCGATCCTGGTTACCGAACGCTCCACGGGCAAGCCCGTGCCGGGTGCTCGCCTGCGCCTGCTGGCCGAGGAACAGGTGAGCCAAGTGGATCTCGGTCGCGCCGGACTGCTGGGCCAGGATGTGTGGGCTCGGATTGCACACTTTGGAACCGACGCTCAGTCGGGCGAGGACGGAAAGGTGGAGGGTCCCGGATGGGGCTCGGGTGTTCTCACGATCCAAGCTCTTCATGGGGATTCCTACGAGTTGCGACGCCTCCGCAACTCGCCTCCCGAAGGTGTCACGATGAAACTGTACAAGCGCGAGAGCCCGTTCGTGCGTTTGGTGGATGCAGAAGGCTCGCCGTTGGTGAGCGGCCGCATCGCGGTTCGTTCCGAAGTAGAGGGTGGGTCTTTGGACCTGACTTCGGCGCCGGTGCGGCCCAACCAGGGTCGCGCTCAGCTGATCTACCTCGAGCGCTTTGCCCAGAACGCACAGGCCGGTGAGCAGCTGCGCATCGTCCAGGCCGGGCATTTCCCTTCCGTGCCGGGCGTGCCGTTCGATCCAGACAAGCTCCCAGACGCTCCGTTCCAATTCCAAGGACGATCCGTGGGGTCGGTGGAACTCAGCCTGGTCTACTCCAGTGGCGAACCGGTTCCGAGCATGGTCGATGTCGAGGTTCGCTGCACGTCCTCTCAGACCGCCTCGCCTCCCGTGATGTACCGCACGGACGACGGTCGCCTGCGCATCGACCACGTGGGGCTCGAAGCTCCGATTGAGATCACGGCTCGCCGGCCGGGAGGCGCCGTTGCAGGCAGCGTCGAGTTGCTTGGGCCCAAGAACGCGGGCGAGATCGTCGAAACCGCCCTTGAGTTCGAAGAGCAAGACGTGCTGATCTTTGGCCGCGTGGAGGGGCTCGATGGCTCCCCGATGTACCGCACCTCGCTAACATCCAAGCTGGTCGCGCAGAACATCTTCGGCCAGCGTGAGTTCGAATCCGAGATCGTCACGGAATCGGACGGAGGTTTTTTCTTGTTGGTCCCGCTGCAGGCACGCGTACCCGTGCAACGCTTGGTCGTGGACCTATGGCTCACCGATCCGAACGATGGCAGCGTGCGAGCTGCGGCCCGGTGGAAGCACGACTCGCTAGATTCCACTTCGGGAGAGGGCGTGGACGCGCTCGGTTCGGGAGCCGTCGACATGGGAACGCTGCGGCTCGCAGCTCCGGGCGAATGATCGGCTGGCTGTGGAGCGCTGCGCTCGTCGTGGCGCAAGCGGATCCGCCGGAAATTCAAATCGAGGGCACCCGGAATGGGAGCTTCGCAATGGAGGCCTTCGAAGAGGTTCCCGGTCTGCCCTTTTGGAAGGTCGCCGCCGGACAGCCGAGCCTGGAAGACGGCGTCCTGGTCCTGCCACCTGGAGCAGAAGTCTCACAACCCTTCGCGGCCCCAAGCGCCGAGTCCTTGAGTTTCTCCTTCCGATTCGAAGGGCCCTTGGAGGCCTGGATTGAAGACGCGGAGAAGGTCAAGTTCCCGATCGAGGTTCGTTCGCCTGAGTTCAGTTCCTTGGGGCCCGGTGGAGGCATCCCGCAGCCGCGCTTTCAGCTCTTTCTTGCTTGCCCGAAGGACGCTTCCGAAGCCGCTCGCATCCAGCAGGCCGTGGCCGTACCTCGGCTGGGTTTGAACCGGCAGGCAATGGAGCTGCGCCTCGAGGCCGAATTGGTGGCCTGTTTCAAGCCCTGGATAGAGAACGCGCTGGACACCAGTGGACCACGGGAGAGTTCATTCGTCACGCGCGTCCTGGACGCCGACACCGGTCAGCCAATTGGGCCCTTGAACCGGATGGTCAGTATCCATCCGGTCTACACCCAGCTGCTCTCCGCGTGGCGCCTGGCGCCGCGCCCGGAGTGGGAGCCGGCCTTGGTTCGCTATGCCGAGGATTTTCTGGCCTACGGCCTGCATCCTGAGACGGGTCTGCCGCGTGCGATCGACCCGGTGCGCGACGAGCCGCTGGACCAAGTGGCGCTTGAAATTCAGCTACATCTGAAGTTTCTGATCGATCTGTATGAAAACGGCCCGAGCGGTCAAGGCAGCCCTTCCATCGGAGAGCGTGCGTTGGATGCGGCGGTGCGCGCGGGCGACACGATCCTGCGCACCGGCCGCCAGCCCGACGGCAGCCTGGCGGCCAAGTACGTTCCGGCAACGGGTCAGCCGGATACCGGCGTGATCGAGTTGCGCCGGCTCGACGTGGCGAGTCAACTCGCACGGCTCGCTGCCCACACGGGTCGCGAGGACTTTGCCGCGGCGGCGCGGGAGGCGGTGTTGGCCTTTGATCAAACCCGATACTGGCCGGGAACGTGGGATCGCATCGACCCGGGCTTCGACGACGAATACGGCCACTACGGGGCGCGCGCGGTGACCATGTGGCAGGCGCTCCCGGACGAGCCGACCTTCCGGGGGGTGGCGCTCTCTGGGCTCGAGACCTACCTACCCCTGTGGCGCGGTGCGCTTGCCCACGGCGGCAACATTGCGGCGGACCAAGTGCGTTGCTGGGAGATCGCCGCGGCGTGCGCCGTCTTGGAGCCCCAGCTGACCGGAGCGGTGCTCGAGGTGCTCGACCTGGCGGTGCATGTGCACTGGACCGGTCAGCAAAACCGTCAGGGTGTGTGGGTCGACACGACGGTCTATGGATTCGACCCCCAAAATCTGCCGGTGGGGGACACGCTTGGCGTTCCTCAAAACCTCCTGGTGGGTCTCGGCGTTTTTGCGGCGCTGCAGGAACCGGAGGACCGGCTGCGTACCGCCGCTCAGTTCTTTGCCGTTCTCGATCGCACCCGAAAAGTTTTCGGGGCCGAGTTCGGTTATGTGGACGGCCCGCCCGGCAGCACGGCTCCGGGCGAGGGTCGCGTGGCTACCGGTTCGATACGCGTGGCGCCCGGACTCATCTCCATGTGGGAAGCTCTCGAACAACAAAAATAGAGCCTGTCCCCAATTCTTGTTTTGGTTCGTAACGCGGCCATTCCATCCCCCCTGAGACTGATTTCTATGCTTCGAATTCTTCCGGCGGTCGCCCTGTTCACCACTTTGGCTTGCTCGGTTGCACCGCGCGCCTCTGTGGAGCTAGGCGACCCGCTGCCCGACATTGCGCTCGTAGACTTCACGCAGACCGAGGCTCGCTCGCTCGAGGACGCCTTCGGCCAAGCGGTCCTGCTCGAGTTTTTCGCCCATTGGTGAGGCCCCTGTGCTTCGGCCGTCCCCAAAGCGAACGCGCTGCAGGCGCAGTACGCGAAAGAGGGGCTGCTGGTCCTGGGCGTGACCCGGGAAGATCGCGAGCCGACCGAGAAATGGGCGACCGACAAGGGCGTCGAGTACGGATTTGCCTACGACACCAGCGGGCTGTCGGCCGAGCTAGGGATCAGCGGGATTCCCCACGCTGTTTTGGTGGATCCGTTTGGCGACATCGTGTGGCGCGGGCGCCCCGCTGAGCTCTCGAGCGAAATCCTGGAGGGTGCCCTCGGCCTGGCGATCCCGAGCCCGATGTGGACCTGGCCGGCCTCGGCCGGCGCTCTGCGCGAGGCGATCGCTGAAGAGAATCTGGGGCGTGCCCTGGAGTTGGCGGGGTCTTTGGATCTTCCGCAGTTGGAAGGTGTGCAGGAGTTGCTCTCCGTTCGTGTGGACCGGGCTGTTGCGCGGGTGGAAGCGCTGGTGGCCGAGGACGATGCCCTAGGTGCTTCCGAGGCAGCTGGAGATCTTCAGGCTCAGCTCGGAGGAGGAGGACTCGAGCAGGGAGATCGTGTCGCAAAGCTCGCCGAGCGGCTTTCCACGGAGCCGCGCCTGCTTGCGATCGCGAAGGATCAGCAGGAACTCCGCCAGGCTGAAGCTCTGTGGCCGGAGAATTCAGCGCAGCTCAAGGCGCTCGACCGGGCCTTGGTGGCCGAATCTCTGGAGCGAGCGCAGGCGATCTCGGCGCGCTATGAATCCGGTGCACCCGCGCGTCAGGCCCAAGCGGCCGTGGAGCGTTTGGAGAAGCTCCTCGACCTCGTGAAATAGGAACGAGGCTTTCTGCGGTGCCAGGGAGTCTGGCGCCGCAGGAAGGCCCTCGGGTCCTGCGGGTGGATTCCCGGGCGCGGCTGGCGAGGGGGCTTTAAGTGGGGGGGCTATTCGAGCCCGTAGATCACACTCACGTCGGCCGAAAACGCGTTGGCCACGACCACATCCCGGATTCCGTTGCCGCTTAGGTCTACGAGGGCAACGGAGAAGCAACCCAGCCCTGCGCCCAGATCTGCGCTCGGCTCCAGGCGCGTTCCGTTCTCGCGGGTCAGCAAGACCTGAACTTGATGGTCGTTCTGCGCGGCGATCAACGCGTCGTCGCGTCCGTCGGCGTCCAAGTCTCCAGCCGTCAACTGAATCGGCTTGAGACCCGCCTGCGACCGGGTTGCGAACTTCCAGCCGTCTTCGTTGCCGAGCCACAACTCGACGACCGCTTGTTTGTGGTCGGCGCTTCGCGACACCAGGGCGAACACGTCTGGCAGCCCACGTCCATCGGCATCTCCAAAAGCCAGGTCCAGCACTTGTCCCGAGACTTCAGCGACCGTGATCGGCTCGCCCTCGATCGGGCCTCGCCCCAGGGCCAGTTTTGATTGGACTCCCAGCAGGCCCAAGGCGAAGCACCCGGAATCCGCGTGGGTCGCGATCGCGCTGGCCGGGGCAGGGAGTGGGAGTTCGTCGATCTCGGGTGCGGCGCCGGCTACCGGACGAACGCGCCACAGGGCAGCCCGGGAAGGATCGCTGGCCAGCAAGGCCGGTGCGGCGGCCGCGGAATCCAAGGCGAGTCCCTGCGCTCGGCCGATTGGGATCGGTTCGCCGATCACGGCCAGCCCACCCTCGGCGGTGGGCAGCAAGAGCACCAGCCGCGATCCGTCGGTGGGTTCGCACAGAACCGCAAGGGCCTCCGCGCCCACCGAATTGGGGGCGAAGGCGAGCGCGCGCCTAGGCGATGGCCCGACCTCGATCTTCTCCGCCGGGACCAGGTAGCCGTTCCCGTCGTTGCGCGCGATGCGGATCGAGGCTTCCGCACTGAGCAAAGCGACGACCGAGGGCTTGGCGGTTGCGGAGGTGTGCCAGCCGGCGACGTACAGCGGGTTGGTTCCGAAGGGAACGCGGAACGCGTCGTAGAAGGGCGGCTTTCCGGAGCGTGCGATCCCGGTTCCCGAGAGGACGCTGAGCGCGAGAGCGTCGCGGCCGGCGACGATCAGGTCCGGCCGCCCATCGCCGTCCACGTCCGTACAGGCCACGGCGGTGGGGGACTGTCCGGCGTACTCTGAGGTCGTGAACGCGAAGGCAGCGGAGCCTCGGTCAAAGCGGCCGAGTACGCCGTAGCTGGTGTCGTGGCGGTGAAGCCCAATCAACTCGGGGCGTCCATCGGCGTCGAGATCGGCTGAAGTCAGTCGCGTCGGCACGTGGCCCGGGGCTTCAAGCCGAAGAGGCTGGGGCGCTTCGCCAAGGGGGGCGCCACCTGGATCGAGTTCGACGATCCACAGGTCTTCGTCTCCGCCGGCCACGACCAGCTCGCGAATTCCGTTGCCGCTTTCGGGGGGGTCCAAATCGAGGGCAAGCAGCGCGCGCGGGATGCCTTCCAGGGGAATCTGCAGTGCGTTTTCGATCTGGCCTCCGGGCAGGAACATCACCGCGGGCGGGACCTGGCTTGCGACCCACAGGCCGGCCGGAACGGCCAGGAGAGCCGTCGCTCGTTCGCAGCCGACCGGGAAGGAGCTGAGCGTTCGGTCCGAGGAGTGTGTGAACAGGTTTCCGTGGAGCGAAACCGCGTGCAGTTTCGCTCTGTCCGCTGAGCGAACCAGCGCAGCCGGGGCCTCGCCCAGGGAAACGCGGGAAGTGCGCACCAACGCATTGGCGGTGATTGCGTAGGTCTCGATCGTTCCTTCCGCCTGGCTTGCCACGGCGAACCGGCCTGGCCCAAGCGCAACCGGCCCAATCGGCCATGCACCGCAGTCGATTTGGGCGAGGCGGGTCAGATCGCCACGGACCGACCTCAGCTCGATGCGCCCTGGATCCTCCAGCAAGACCGCCAAAAAACGGTCCCCGGCGGGACCTAGGACTTCGCCAACACCAACCGGTTTCCCCGTGAGCGCGAGTTCGCGACGCGTGAGCCAACGGCGGGAGCTCGAGCTGGGCTCAGCGAATCCGACGTCCGAGATCTGCCCGGAATTCGAACTGTCGGCACGAGGTTCGCTGATTCCCGGATCCTCGATTTCCATTTCACCGGCCGTCCGTTCAGGCCCTTCGGCCCCCGCCGCAGGGACCGGGTCTCCTCCACATCCGAGAAGGCACCCCAGAACGCCCCATAGGGACGCAGCTGTCAGCCTTGGCCCGGTGAGCCGAATCGCGAGTCGATCCATCACGTCGCTCACCTTACCCTGCCACACCGCGTGAATCGCGGGCCCGCGGAACTCCGTGGGTCGACTCCCGCCGAACTCCTCTTCGCACATGGCCCGAACCTCTCCCAAGTCTCTTGCACTCGGCGCCGCCAGCTTGCTAGCCGGCGTGGTCCTCGTCCTGTTGCTGATTCCGAGCGAGGCTGAGCCCGAGGTCGAGTCGGGAGCTGCTGCTCGGGGCTTGGGCAGTGGCGGGATCGCCGAGCCCCGCACCCAGGCCGACGTCACTTTGCCCGAAGCGGCCGTGACGGCGGACCGACCGATCGTCGCCGGCCCTAGCACGGTGCTGTGGCCGCTGATTGTCGAGCTCAATCTGGAGCGTCCGTCTTACCTCCCTGAGGTGCCCAGCGGTCCGCCGATTGGGTCGGGGCGCACCGCTCGTCTTGCCGGCCGCATCGCGAAGGTTCGCGGCGAGGCCGCCGAGGCGAACATCGAGTTCGTGGCCGGCCCCAACCAGGGCCGCATTCTCCAAACGGACGCCGATGGAGCCTTCGGCGCGACCGACCTTTATCCGGGCATCGATATCGTCGAGATCACCGGCCCCGGCCTGCTTGGCGCCCGTCGCGAGGTCATCCTGCGGCAGGGCGACGAGCGGTTGCTCAACGTGAGCTTCTCGCGTCCCGCGGCCCTGTCCGGGGAAGTCGTTGACGAATCGGGCGAGGCGGTGGAGGGCGCGACGGTTCGTGTCGACGGGCATACGACCATCACCGACCAGGCGGGTGCGTTCTATTTCAACCAAGTTGCGCCCGGTTCGACGCTGCTCGAAATCACCCATCCGGGATTCGCCTCCCAGCGCGACACCTTGCGCGTGATGCAAGGAAGCACGACTCCCCTGGGCCGCATCAAGTACGTGCTGCAGCGCGGCTGCGTGCTCGATCTCATCGCGGACTTGGGCGTGGGCGAAGGCGACGTCGAGGTGTACCTGATGCCGACCGGTTCGGGGATGCAACGCAAGTTTCCCTGGCACTTGGTCAATCCGGTTCGGATGAGCACTGGGCAGTCGAAAATCAGTGAGCTGCCGCCTGGTCCGCTCCTGATTCGCTCCTACCGAGCGGGGGCCCAGGCGCGTCCGGTGGTGACTCCGGTCAATCTCAACCCGGGTCAAAAGCACGTGGTCGAACTCGGCTTCGAATCGGCACCGGTTCTGGCTGGCACGGTTCTCGAGGACGACAAGTTGGTTTCTGGAGCGCGCGTCGAACTGATCGCCGCCGACCCGGTCCGGGCCTCGACCGCCCACTACCGCGAGGACTCTTTTTATCTCGAAGCGGACGTCTTTCCGCTTCTACCACCCGCGCGCCAAACCGTTTCCACCGGCAGCTCGGGCCATTTTCTGATGACTCGGTGGCAGCAAACCTCCGCCTACCGCATGGTCCGGGCGACTTCTCCGGACGGCAAGTCCTGGGCCATGGCGGCGGTCGGTCCGAGCGACGAATCGGTCACCTTGAACCTGGAACCGATCGAGGCAGGGGCCGGCAGCGTGCGAATCGAACTGCCCGGTCGCTTCCAGGCGATCCCCATCAGCCTGATCATTTCGGGCCAACCGAGGCCGACCTTCGAGTTGCCCCCGGACCGACAACTCGAGGTCACCGATTTGCGCGAGGGAACCTGGACGGCGAAGGCCTCTTGGTACACCCAGAAGCTGCTCGACGAGGGCCCGTTCGTCCTGGACTCGGAAATTCAGCTGGAGGTCGGTCTGCCCGAGGAGGCTCTGCTGGGCCAGGACAAGGAGTCCTGGGAGCGGGCCGGCCGGGAGTACCCGCTCCCCTAGGCCTGTGCCAAAACGAGGTTTCGAGCCTCCGGGCCTTCGAAACCGACAGGTTCTCACCCGGATGGTCCGAGGTAGATTCCGGCCCATGTCCACCTCTCCCTCGCTTCGACTAGACGGCTGCTCCCTGCGGCTCGACGACCTGGCCCCGCTGTTGCGCGGCGAGTTTCCTGAACTGCTCTTCGACCCGGCCGCGGTCGAACGCGTGCGGATTGCGCGTCAGATGGTCGCGGAGACCGTCGAGCGCGGCGACGTTGTCTACGGGCTGACCACGGGTTTCGGCAAGCTGAAGAATGTGGCGATCGCGTCCGCGGATCTCGAAGAGCTTCAGCGAAACCTCGTGCTGTCCCACTGTTGCGGAAGCGGCGAGCTTTTAAGCCCCGAAGAGGCGCGCTGCATTTGGGTCCTGCGGCTCAACGGACTGTTGCGCGGTCATTCCGGCGTACGCGTCGAACTGCTCGAAGCCTGGCAGCGCTTGTTCGCGAAGGGCTTCGTGCCATGCATCCCGTCCCAAGGTTCGGTGGGCGCGAGCGGAGATCTGGCGCCCTTGGCGCACCTGTGTGCCACGACGCTCGGATTTGGGCGCGCTTGGGTGGACGGCGAGCTTATGGAGGCTCGTGAAGCTCTCAAGAAGGTGGGCGAGGAGCCGATTGTCTTGCAGGCCAAAGAGGGCCTCGCGTTGATCAACGGCACCGAAGTCATGAAAGGCATCGGTTCGCTTACCGCGCTGCGCGGTCGAAACTTGTCCAAGTCGGCCGACGTGTTGGCCGCGCTGTCGGTCGAGGCGCTGTTCGGCAGCATTCATCCGTTCGACGATCGCCTGGCGGATCTTAAGGGGCACGCCGGACATCGCCGTACCTCCCGCAACGTGCGTCGCCTGCTCGAAGGCAGTGAAGTCTTGGCCAGCCACGCCGATTGCGACCGCGTTCAAGATCCTTACTCCCTGAGGTGCGTCCCTCAGGTGCACGGTGCTTGGAAGTCGGCGCTGGAGCATGTCTGCGAGATCCTCGAGGCGGAGCTCAACTCGGTCACCGACAATCCGATCCTGTTCCCAGATTCCGGCGAAGTCCTCAGCGCGGGTCAGTTCCACGGTCAGCCGATCTCGATGGTGCTCGATTACTTGGGGCTTGCCGCGTGCTCGGTCGCGAATATTTCTGAGCGCCGTACCGAGCAGCTCGTGAACCCCGATCTCTCGCACCTTCCGCCGTTCCTGACGCCCAAGCCGGGCCTGCACTCAGGGCTGATGATCGCCCAGGTCGCGGCTGCTTCCCTGGCCAGCGAGAACAAGTCTCTGGCGCACCCAGCTTCGGTCGACACGATTCCGACCAGCGCAAACCAGGAAGATCACGTTTCCATGGGCACCACCGCGGCTCGCAAGGCACGGGCGATCGTCGACAACACCGAACGCGTTCTAGCCATCGAATTGGTGTGTGCAGCCCAGGCCCGTGACTTCCATCCCGAGCTTCGGGCTGGCACCGCGGTCGAGGCCGTTCACGGGGCCCTCCGCAGGCTTGTTCCCAAACTCGAAGGCGACCGATACATGGCGACCGACCTCGATGCCGCTGCCGAGTTCATTCGGTCCGGGGGACTGGTCGCGGTTGCGGAACGAGCCCTCGGAGCGCCGCTCGACGCTTGAATTGCGGCCTTCACCTGCTCGGCTGCGCTTGGCTCGCAGGTTGCGCGACCAGCCCTGTCGCACGCCAGACTGGCGAGCCGCAGTACGGTGAGCCGGGCTATCGTCGCAGCCTCTACAGCGATCCGGTTTCCTGGGACAACGGCTGGGACGAGCGCGCCCAGCTCATGCTTGGCCAACGGGATTACCGCGCCGGCAGCCTGCCGGACGGAGATCGCCAATTCGTTGTCGGGCTGGAATTCGCGGGCGCTCCCCACGGCTCGTTCCTCGAGCTCGAAATCGGGCTGTGGGGGACGGCCCAGGGTTCCTTCGGAGCCACTTGGCTCGACCGCGTCTTCGGCGACCCAAACCCCACCGAACTTTCCCCCGGGATTTTCCAGGACGAAACCAGCACTTCGTCTTTTGAGTTTTCGCTCGGCGCCCGCAAGGAACTCGGCCTGTTCGGCGGCGCGTTCCGGCCCTACCTCGGTGCCGGCTTTGCAGGCGTCGAAGTGCGCACCTACGAAATCGAAAGCGGCCAATTTTCCGATCGCTCAGATGGCACGCTTGGCCTCTACGCCCACACCGGCTTCCGCTTCCTGTTCGACGGGGGCGTCGGCAGCGCCGGCTTCGACGTGCGTCAATTCGAAGGCTCGAACCTAGACCTCGGACCACTCGGCCAGGAAGTCGATGGGGGCTATACCCAGTGGGCGTTCTCCTTCAGCTTCTTTCTGTAACGACCGCTGTTGCGCGAGAGCGAAGCCCGGTGCGACCGGGGATCAGTTCTTCCGGTTTGAAGCGTGAGCTTGACGGCTATAACCCCTAATCCCTCACCAGCGGCCGGGATACGCAAGAACTCTAGGCTTCTCTCCGGCGACCAGCGGGGTGGAACAAGACGTACAGCACCGGGACCAGGAGCAGGGCCAGGAAGGTCGCTCCAAAGACTCCGACGCCGATGGCGACGGCCAGCGGAGGCCAGAATTGCCCGCCGCCCAGCAGCAGGGGCAGGAAGCCTGCCAAGGTGGTGAGTGTGGTGGCCAGTACGTGGCGGGTCTCGATGCGTACCGCGCGGAGGACGGCGCTTGGGCGACCCTCGCGGGAGTCGGCGTGGCCGCGGATGCCGGCCAGCACGACGATCGAGTCGTTGATCGCGACCCCGACCAGACCCATCGACCCGATGATGGCCATGAAACCGAACGGATAACCAAAGACGTAGATCGCGCCCAGTCCCATGCCGATGGCGAGCGGAGCCACCACGCCAATCAAGGCTGCCATGCGGAACGAATTGAAGGCCAGCACGAGGGTGGCAGCCATCAGAACCAGAAGGAGTCCGGCCGAAGTCATCAGGTCGGCTACCGCGCCGTCGCGCTCGGCGGATTCCCCGCCGATCTCAAGCCGCGTGCCAGGGGGCAGGGCCAAATCGGCTTCTTCGAGGGCCAGATTGAACCGGTCGAGCACGAGGCTCGGCAGCAAGCCGGCTTCCAGGAAGCCTTGCACCGTCGTGATGCGCTCGCCGTTGCGATGGGGGATGCTGGCGAACTCAGGTTCGAGGTCAAAGCGAACCAAGCCGGCGATGGGAGTGAAGCCGCGTTCGGAACCGGCGCGCGCGGCCGAGGCAGGCGTAGCGAGGGCGAGCGATAGGAGCCGCTCCGGATCGTTGCGCCAGGCGGCCGGAGGACGCACGCGCACGGGGAGCTCTTCGGTGGCTTCGATCAACGAGCCGCCGAGGATCCCGTCGGTTTGGGTCGCTAGCAAGCGAGCCAGGCCGTCGGCGGTGAAACCGGCGCGCCTCCAATCGACCTCGTCTCCGCGCGCAACAAGTTTCGGACGATCGGCGTCTAGGGTCTGTCTCGTGTGCACCACGCCTTGGACGGCGGCCAGCAGCGAGCGTAGCTGCTGACCGAGGTCGACCAAGGAATCCAAGTCGGGCCCCACGACGCGGATCTCCACCGGCGCGTCGAAGGGCGGGCCCTGTTCGAGCAAGCGCACCACCACCTGAGCGCCGGGGAGTTCGCGGTCGGCGAGCTTCTGGAGCTGGGCCACCGCGCCGGCCGAGTCCTCGGCGGTGTCGCGTTGAATGAGGAGTTGGGCGTAGTAGCTCGCGTTTTCGACGCCCTCGGGAATGTTGTAGTAAAACTTCGGCGCGCTGGCGCCGACGAAGGCGTGCACGCCGGTGACGCCTTCCACCTGAAGCGCAAGGCGGCGCAACTCATCCGCGGCTTCGCGCGTGCGCTGTAAGGAGGTGGACTGGGGCATCCAGACTTGTGCCTGGAACTGGTCGCGATCGGTGGGCGGGAAGAACTGTTCAGGAAGCTGGGAGGCAGCCCAAAACCCTGCAGCGGACGGAGCCAAGAGGATCGGCAGCGCAAGCGCTGGATGACGAAGGGCGCCGCCTAGGGCGAACGAGTAGAGCCTCGATAGAATGCCGGGTGAGAGGCCCTGATCGAGCCAGCGCAGAAGCTTCGGACCTCTCGGGTTCGCGGGGCGAACCCTGGCCGTCAGCGCTGGAACGATCGTCATCGAAACCAGAAACGAGCTGAGCAGCGCGAGAGAGACCGTCAGCCCAATCGCTCCAACGAACTCGCCAGCGGGACCTGGCATCAAGACGATCGGCATGAACGCCAGCACGGTGGTGAGCGTCGAGCCGAGCAGAGGGACAAACAGATGACCCACAGAGGCCCCCACGGCCTGGCGCGGGGATTCTCCGCCGGTGAGCCGGCGACGAACTTCGTCGACCATGACGATCGCGTTGTCGATCAGCAAGCCAAGAGCAATGATCAAGCCGGTCACGGACATTTGATGGATCGGAATGCCCATCCACCGCATGCCGGCCAGCACCATCAGACTGGACAGCGGCAGGGCCAAGCCGACCAACAGGGCGGAGCGCCAGCCCATGACCACCAGCAACACCGCAATCACGCCCAGCGCTCCGATTCCGAGATTCTGCAAGAGCGTTGCGAGGCGCTGCTCTGTGTAGCGACTTTGGTCGAACAGCACCTCGAGCTGGACGCCGCGCGGCAAGCTGGACTCGAAGGTGGCCAGTGCAGCGCGCGCCGAGCTAGCCCATTGGTCGACGCGCATCGCCGGCTCGACCAGGGCCGAAACCGTCAGGCCGCGATCGCCGTTGATCAAGGCCAGGTCGCGCGGCGGATCCAGGAACGCCCGATGCACCTCCGCGATGTCCGAAAGGACGAGTTCCTGGCCGCCGGGACCGACCGCGATTTGCGCGGACCGGACGCGTTCTAGGGATTCAAACTCGCCCTCGACTTCGAGCCCGAGTTGGGTGCTTGCGCCTTCGATCCGCCCGGCCGCCGATTTGGAGTCGGCGCCCGCGATGCGCGACGCAAGGGCGGTTGGGTCGAGACCGAGTTGTGCGAGTCGCAGGGGGTCGACTTCGACCACCAGCTCTTCCTCGACGCGGCCCTGCTGGAAGACCTCCTGGGTCCCCGGCAGGTTGCGCAGCACGTCGGCCAGCTCGTCGCTGAGTCGACCCATGAGTCCGAGCGGAGCCGGCCCCAGCTCGAGTTCCGGATCCCCGCGCCAGACCAAAGCGGCCACGATCGCTTTGGCGGCCACATCCAGTTCGAGTAGCTCCGGAGCCAAAGCCCCAGCCGGAAGCCGCGGTTCGGTGTCGCCCAACCGGTCGCGCACCCGCGACCAAACCAGGTCGGTGTCCTTCGCGCCCACGTTGTCGGCCAGCTCGATGTTGATCACCGAGAATCCGGTGCGCGAAATCGACTCGATCAGCGCAATCTCCTCGACTTCGCGCAGCTCGTCTTCGAGAGGCTCGGTCACCAAGGCCTCGATGCGTTCGGCGCTGGCCCCGGGCTGAAGAGTCTGCACCAGTGCGTAGCGATCGACGAGCTGGGGATCTTCGAGGCGCGGGAGCAGCGCAAAGGCTGCCATACCGCTGACCACGATCAGCGCCAGGGATAGAACCAGTAGCCGCGGCTGGTCGAACAGGAACGTCTTGGCCGCGAAGGCCTCGACCTCAGGCCCGGTGGCGGGCGCCGGGGATTCGTTCACGGTCGCGCCTCGTCCTTCACCGTGACGAGTTGGCCCGGGGTGACGCGATTGGCGCCGGATTGGACCACCCATTCGCCATCCGCAAGCGCGCCTCGCAGAAAGGCGCGGTCGCCCTCGGAGTGAATCAACTCCAGTTCGCGAGCTTCGATGGTAAACGTCCCGTTGCTGTCGGGTGCGAGCACATAGGCGGCCCACAGGCCCCGGCGGGATCGAACCAGACCGGACAGGGGAATCCAGGCGCCGCGTTCGGCGATGCGCTCGTTCACCTTTAGTTCGACCAGTTCGCCTACGGCTAGGCCGTCCAGGCCCACGCCCGGCAGTTCGAAGATGGCGGTTTGCAGGCGAGTTGAAGCATCCAGCTCGGGCATTCGGAGGGTGAGTCGCGCGAGAATCGTCCCGTTCGGGACGGTGATCTCCACCTCACCTTGGCCGGCGAGCTCGTCCAGAACATCGGGCGGTACGCCGATCCACGCTTCTAGAGCGCTGGACTCGAGCAATCGAAGCGCTGACTGCCCCGGAACGATCACCCCACCTGCTTCCACAAACAACTCTGCGATGCAGCCGTCGAAGGGTGCTTCCAACGTGCTCTTCGCGAGGTCCGCTTCGATCACAGCCAGCTCGGCGGCAAAGCCATCGACCTGCGCCCGTTGGGAGGCGAGGACCTCTTCGCGGGTTCCGTTTTCAAGCTCGCGCAGCAACTCCTGCGCCGCGGCCAGCCTGGCTTCGCTAGCCCGCGCGTCCATGCGCGCCCGGTCGGCTTCTTCGGTGGAGGCGTGCCGATCTTCAGCGAGTTCGGCCCGGCGCAACTCGACGAGCTTCGCCAGCTCAACCTGCTGTTCCAATTCCAATACCCGCGAGCGTGCCGCCGAGATGGTCTCCTCACGGGGGCCACTTTCCAGCTCTTGGAGCCGAGCCCGCCCTGCCGCGAGCCGGGCCTCCTGAGCTGCGCGACGCGCTTCGAGCGTACGGCAGTCCAGTTTGGCCAGCAGCTGGCCAGCTTTCACCATCTGGCCCTCGGTCACAGGCAGTTCTGCGAGGCGTTCCGCCCGGTCGAACCCGAGGACCGTCTCGCGCTTCGCGCGGACTTCTCCCGGATAGCGCCGGGTGGTGCTGAAGCCGTCTTCCAAAGCGACCGGGAGAGCGTCCACGGTCAAGGGGCGCGCGCGGGTTTCGCCTTTTTGGAACGCCGGCTCGGCAGCCAGGTTCTGTTGGGAACGGTCCAGCCAACGCGGAACCAACAGGACTGCGGCTATCGCCAGCGCAAGCACTCCAAAGGTACCCGCCATTTGACGCGCGCGAGGGGGACGAACGGACGATTCAGCGGGGTCGCTCATTTCGTTTTGAAAGTGGATTTCGCGGGCCGCTACGAAGCGGGAATCAGGTCCGAGAACAGTTCGCGCCGTATCTGGTCGAGGGTGGTGTCGTAGTCCCACTCGCCCGAAAGCGGCTGGAAGCCGTGTCCATCGAGCAGGATCTGGGCGTGACGATCGACGTGGGGACCGGGTTCTTGAACATCGAGTCGTTCCAGGTCGAAGTCGCCAAGCGCGAGCGTCCAACCGCCCCAGCACAGGGCCCACAAGCCAAACACGAGTTGACCTGAAGTTGTGCCGGCGGGCAGCACCAAGTCGCCCGCTTCGATGGCCTCGTCGGTGATTTGAACCAGGACCGAACAGCAGCGCGCTTCGGCGTCCTCGAGCCGGGCGCGGAGTTCGGGCCGAACTTTGGCGGCGACCGAGCGCGACTTCAGAATCTGCGTGACGCGAATATCGTCCGGATAGCGGCTGGCCCACAGCTGGTAGGCGACCCCGACAGCACACAGGCGCTCCCGCGATCGACCTTCCAACTGAAGGGCTCGCTCAAACAGATCGGCGCGCGCGCGGGCGATCCGCTCGCCGAGGGCGATGACCAGCTCTTCCTTGTTGCGAAAGTGCTGGTAGAGGGTTCCCTTGGAGAACTCGGTCTCGGCGGCCACCCGATCCATGGTCAGGCCCAAGTAGCCCTGGCTGAGCAGCAGCTGGCGGGCGATCGCGAGGTAGTCGTCTTCGCGTTCGGCCCGTTGGCGCTCGCGGCGCGAGGGAACCGCGGGGGCGGACGCAGAGGGTGCGGGGGATTCCATGGGGAGGCGATGGGGGCTGTCTTGACGCATCGTCAAAAAGTGACGATACGTCAAATGAGCCGGTTGAGGTCCCCTTCAGGCTGCTAGCTGAGTCCTGAGGGGCCTAGAATCACGCCATGGCCCCCAAGACCGCAGCTCTCCAGCCTCTTCGCATCACTCCCGGCCCCCAGCGCGCCCCCCGGGGCCCCGAAAAGCGCTGCCGCACCTGGGGCGCCGAAGCCGCCCTCCGGATGCTGCTCAACAACCTCGATGCCGAGGTGGCCGAGGAGCCGGAAAAGCTGATCGTCTACGGGGGTTCCGGGCGCGCCGCGCGTAGCTGGGAAGCGTTGCAGTCGATCGTCACCACCTTGGAGCGGCTGGCCCCGGACGAGACGCTGCTGATTCAGTCCGGCAAACCGGCCGGGGTGTTCCGCACCCAGGAGCGCGCACCGCGCGTCATCCTCGCCAATTCCAACCTGGTCGGACGTTGGGCCAACTGGGAGCACTTCCGCAAGCTCGAAGCGGAGGGCCTCATGATGTACGGCCAAATGACCGCCGGCTCGTGGATCTACATCGGGAGTCAGGGCATCGTGCAGGGCACCTACGAGACCTTCGCAGCCGCCGCAAAGCGTCACTTCGGCGGGACGCTCAAGGGCCGCCTGGTGGTCACCGCCGGGCTGGGCGGCATGGGCGGGGCCCAGCCTCTGGCCGCGGTGATGAACGAAGGCACCGCCCTATGTGCCGAAGTCGACCAAGCCCGCATCGAGATGCGCCTACGTACGCGTTACGTGGACGAGATCGCCCACGACCTCGATGACGCGATCGACAAGGCGCTGGACTGGAAATCCAAGGGCGTGGCCAAGTCGATCGGAGTGGTGGCCAATGCGGTCGACTTGCTGCAACGCTTGATCGAACGCAACGTGACCCCCGACGTTTTGACGGACCAAACTTCCGCCCACGATCCGCTCGGCGGCTATGTCCCCTCCGGCGTGAAACTGGACCAGGCCTTCGCCCTGCGCGAGTCCGATCCGGCCGAGTATCAAAAGCGCTCGTTCGCCACCATGGTCCGGCACGTGGAGTTGATGAACGAGCTTCAAAAGCGCGGGGCCGACACCTTTGACTACGGCAACAACCTGCGCGGCCACGCCCAGGAGGCTGGACTCGAGAACGCCTTCGAATTCGAGGGCTTTGTGCCGAAGTACGTGCGCCCTTTGTTTTGCGAGGGCAAGGGACCGTTCCGCTGGGCGGCGCTCTCCGGCGATCCCGCGGACATCGCGGTTACCGACCAGATTGTTCGCGAGCTGTTCCCCGAGGACAAGGCCCTCATTCGGTGGCTCGACCTGGCCGCCGAACGCATTGAGTTTCAGGGCTTGCCCGCTCGCATCTGTTGGCTTGGTTACGGCGACCGCGCCAAGGCCGGTCTGGCGTTCAACCAGGCGATTCGCGAGGGCCGCATCTCCGCGCCGCTCGCCATCGGTCGCGACCACCTGGACTGCGGATCGGTCGCCTCCCCCAATCGCGAAACGGAAGCCATGAAGGACGGCAGCGACGCGGTGGCCGACTGGCCGATCCTGAATGCGATGCTCAACGTCGCCTCGGGCGCCAGCTGGGTCTCTTTCCACCATGGTGGGGGAGTCGGCATCGGCTACAGCCTGCACTCAGGCCAGGTCACCGTCGCCGACGGAACCGCCCAAGCCGATGCGGCGCTCGAGGCCGTCCTGACCGGCGACCCCGGCACCGGCGTCATGCGTCACGCGGACGCCGGTTACCAAGAAGCGATCGACTGCGCCCGCGAGCGCGGCGTCGACCTGCCGATGGCTTGAATCGCGCGGGGCGCGGGGGACTCCTCGGATCGACAAAAGAAGGCTCCCCGCCGGCTCACTCTCAGGGAAGCCCTGGGCGGCGGGAAGCCCGGGAGTGAAGCCAGGGGGGCGGGGCGCCGCCCCCCCCTGGCTCGGGAAGCGGCTGCAAGGGGGACCGAACCCTCGTCGGGCCAGCTCAGAGGCTGCGATGATCCCGCCCTTGGGCTCTTTGAAGAGGGTCTCGAAGCTGGGCTCTTCGACTTCCTCGGGGAGGCCCGGAGCGCATTGACACCGCCTTTGGCCCGGCCGTAGGGTCCTTTCCGAAAGCCCGAGATCCGTGGGTCCCTCGAAGGAAGGACTGCGGCTCGCGTAGGGCCTTCGGGCGGGCGATTTCGGCACTCTTTGCTGCCCGGACCCTCTCTCGCCTCCTCTCGCGACCTCCACCCCTCCTCCACCATGCAGTGGGTTCTTCTCGGCGTACTCGTCGGAATTCCGCTCCTCGCGCTTCTGTTCGGCATCGGCAGCTACAACCGTCTGGTGGCGCTGCGCAATCGATTCCAGAACGCCTTTGCGCAAATCGACGTCCAGCTTCGCCGTCGCTACGACTTGATTCCCAATTTGGTCGAAACAGCCAAGGCTTATCTCTCCCACGAACGCGAGACGCTCGAAGCGGTCACCCAGGCACGCACCCAAGCCATGGCCGCGGGCCAGCAGGTGGCGGCCGAGCCGGGCAACACCGGCGCGCTCTCCAAGTTGATCGGTGCGGAAGGTGCCCTGACCGGTGCGCTGGGTCGCCTGTTCGCAGTCATGGAGTCCTATCCGGACCTCAAGGGCAACCAGAACATGATGCAGCTTTCCGAAGAGCTGACCTCGACCGAAAACAAGGTCGCGTTCTCGCGGCAGGCCTACAACGACGCGGTGATGTCCTACAACACGGCGCGCGAGAGCTTCCCGGCTTCGATCGTTGCGGGCATGTTCAGCTTCGACGAAGCGCCGCTGTTCGAGATCGAGGACGACGCGGTGCGCGAGGCGCCGAAGGTTTCCTTCGGTTGAGGATCGTAGCCCTCAACCCCCTGAGCTGCTCGTTGATCGGTTCCCCGCGAGCAGCAAGGGGTGGACGCGGGCTCGCTTGGACGACCTGGGAGCCCGTTCCTTCACCTTGCCCGAGGGCCGGACTTGGACTTCTTTGAACATCAGTCCGTAGCGCGCAAGGCCACCGGGCGCCTGATCATTCTGTTTGGCCTCGCGGTCTGCGGCATCGTGCTAGCGGTCTACGGGCTATTTTCGGTGCTGGATGTTGCGGGCTTCGCCACATCTGCGGAACCGGGGGCCCGGGCGCCGGCCTTCAACCTGGGGCGTTTGGCGCTTACGGCGGCCTTGGTCGCCATCTTGGTCGGCGGAGGCTCCGCTTTGCGAATGGCCCAACTGCGCGGCGGGGGGCGTGTGGTCGCCGAGTCCTTGGGCGGGAGCTTGCTGGTTCACGGTGGGGACTCGCCGGCCGAGCAGCGGCTCCTCAATATCGTCGAAGAGATGGCGCTGGCTTCGGGCACGCCGGTTCCGCCGGTTTACGTCCTCAACGCGAGCGGGATCAATGCGTTCGCGGCCGGCTATTCGAACCAGGACGCTGTGGTGGGGGTCACGCGCGGCGCGCTCGATGTGCTGGATCGGGACGAGCTGCAGGGTGTGATCGCCCATGAGTTCAGCCACATCCGCAACGGCGACATGCGGCTCAACCTGCGGTTGATCGGCGTGCTTTATGGAATCATCTGCCTTTCGCTGTTCGGCCGTACGTTGCTGCGCGCAGGTCACGTCAACGTCTCGCGATCCCGACGGGAAGGTTCCAGCGGCGTACCCATCTTCGCGTTTGGGCTCGGGCTGATTTTGATCGGTGGGATTGGGAGTTTCTTCGCGCGCTGGATCCAGTCTGCGGTTTCGCGTCAGCGCGAGTACTTGGCCGACGCCTCGGCGGTGCAATTCACCCGTCAGACGGACGGGCTCGTCGGCGCTCTTTCGAAGATCGAAAAGGGCGTTTCGGGGTCCGACATCGACCATCCGCGCGTGGGGGAGGTGCGGCATCTTTTGTTCGGGTCGCCCCGCAAGAGCTGGCTTTCTTCGATGTTCTCGACGCACCCGCCGCTTGGGGACCGGGTGGCTCGACTGAAGACTGGATCTTTCAAGCGCGCCCAAGGAGCTTCGGGACCGGCGCCGGTCGCTAGCTCTCCGGAGGGCGCGGCCAAGGCAACTTCCGGGTTCGCTGGCGGCCCGGCGAGCAGCACTCCGATTCCGCTTCGGCAGGAACCGGTGGTCGAGGCCCGGCGTGAGGTAACCGAAATCGTCGATGTGCCCGGTGCGCTGACCCAGCGCGAATTGTCCTACGCCCGTGAGCTCATGGGGACGGTTCCGCGGGTGCTCCACGAGGCTTCGGAGTCGCCGTTCGGCGCTCGAGCCGTCGTGTACGGGCTGTTGCTCGCCCGCGAGGATGCAGGTCTGCGCGAGGACCAACTCAAGCGGTTGGGCGAACATGCGGATCCCCTGGTGGCCGGCGAGGTCAGCCGGATCCTGGGCGAGGTGCTGGCCCTCGACACCCGAGCGCGGCTACCGGTGCTCGACCTGTGCCTGGGGACGTTGCGCGAGCTCAGTCCCAGGCAGTACGGCGCGTTCCGTGCGATTCTCATGCAGTTGATCGAGGCCGACGGGCGGACCAGCGCGTTCGAATTGGCCCTGCGCGCCGTGGTCTTGCGCCAGCTCGATCCGCTGTTCGGCCGGGAAGACCTACCAAGGCGGCGCCGAGTTCCGATTTCGGCTCGCCGCGACGAGGTTTGGGTTCTGCTCAGCCTGTTCGCGCAGCTCTCGGCCGCTTCGAGTCGCGCGCGCGTGGAGGCGTTCGTGGAAGCCAGCACAGCCAGCTCTCTCGATCTTCCAGCGCAGCCCCTGGAACTGCAGGCGGCTTCCTCCCGTCTGGAAGCTTCGCTGGAGCGCTTGCGCGACCTGGCGCCACTGGAGAAGCGCAAGTTGGTGATCGCCCTGTGGCGACTCGTCCTGCGCGACGGCGAAATTCATGTGGTCGAAGCTGAGTTGTTCCGCGCGGTGGGGGAGATCCTCGGATGCCCGATGCCGCCGCTGCTCGCAGGTCAGCCCGTGGAGGTGGCTGCCTAGCTCATGGGGAAGTTCCTTTTCTTCGCGGTGATGGTGTTCTTCGTGGTTCGCCGGTTGAACAACATGGTCGAATCCGTCGGTGGACCATCTAAAGCGCCGAAGCGCAAGCGCGCGCGGGGCAGCCGCTGGTCCAGGTCCGATTCAGATCAAAAGCTGCGACCTGAACCGCGGGTTGTGAAGGTGGAGTCTCCAACGCCGCCGGCGAGTTCCCCAAAGCCCCCGAATCCGCCGCCGTTGCCTGCCAGCGAAGCCGACCTTCCCTGGCTGCCCGCGGACTTGGGGCGTTCCGACCCAGGTCAGAGCCGGGCTCCGTTCGAGCCGCCCCAAAAGGAGGCTGCGCCGGTCCCCCCCGCGCCGGTACCGGATGCGCCGATCCCCGATGCGTCCTGGTCGAGGCCGGCTTCTCAGCCAGATTCGAAGCTCGGCTCGTCCAGATCGGTTCACGGGAAGCCTGCCTTGGGCGCTTCCTCCGAATCGACGCAGGCAAGGGCAAGCGATGTCCCCGCAGATGGGGACCTAGAAGACGGCGCGCTCGCCAAGCTGGCCGATGCGGTTCGCGAGGCTCTGTCCCGCGCGGGCCTCCCGGATCCAAAGGCGCCGGTGCGGTATTCGATCTCCTCGTCGTTGGTCCGGCCGACCAGCGACTTGGCCACCGCTTTGCTCGGCCTAGCCGGAAAACGAGCTTCGGGGCGCACCGGACTTTGGCGGGATTTTGCGCGGGCTACCAGACTGTTCGGTCTCACTCCGGCCGATGCGGTTCGCCTCGACGCCGCGCGAATCGGGAGCGCTCTCGAACGACTCTCGGGTGCCGCCCCGGCCCTGCGGGGCCCGGTTGTCCGGTCGCTGGTGGCGCTGGCCTCGGGCGCCGCCGGGCCGGCTCAAAAAGAGCTCGTGGACCGCCTGATTGCCCTGGATCCCGGGGGGGAAGCGGACCAAGGACCGGGCTAGGCGTGTTCCCGGCTCTGGGGGGCGGTCGCCTGGCAGGAGTTGGTACCTTCGGGGAGTAGACTTGAGGCCACGCCCTCCCCCGAGCGATTCGATGAGCCCTTCCCAAGCATCCACGCCGACGCCCCCCTCGGAAGAAACCGCTGCGCGCGGCGACGACCTGCTCGACGACGAGCTTCGGCGCAAGCTACCCGAGCGGGATCCGGTCGCGCTGCAGGCCCTCTTCGATGCGTATTTTGACCGGCTCTATGGCTATGTACGCGGGCTGGTTCAACACGAGCAACTGGCTGAGGACCTGACCCAGGACATCTTTCTGGCGATTCACCGGGGGCTGCCGACCTACGATCCGGCTCGAAAACTCAGGCCTTGGATCTTTACAATCGCTGTAAATCGCGTGCGCGATCACTGGCGCTCGCGGGCTCACCGGGACGCTCAGACAGAGTCCTCGATCGATCGCGAAGAGGACCAAATCGAGATCGAGGACGACGCCGAGCTGCCGCTGGTGCCGTTGCTGCGGACCGAGCAGGCCGGCGAGTTGCATGCAGCGATCGAGAAGCTGAGCGAGAATCAGCGCGAAGTCGTGGTCTTGAGGACCTTTGAGGAGCGTTCGTTTGCGGAGATCGGCGAGATCCTCGGGAGCAACGAGGTGGCCGTTCGCAAGCGGTACAGCCGGGCCCTCGAGTCTCTGCGCAACGATTTGGGCGCCCGCCAAGAGGGCGCTCAGAGGGCCGAATCATGAGCCTGCCGGGCTCCACGGGGGACTCTGGGTCCGGGCGCAACCCGGAATCTCTTTCCGAGGCGGAGCGCCAAATGGGCAAGCTCCTGCGCCGCGAGGCCTCTCCAGAGGCCCGAAAGCGAGTTCTCGCCGCCTTTTCGACCGGAAGGAGCGCAGAGACGGGCCATT
Organism: uncultured Planctomycetaceae bacterium; assembly: GCA_964619265.1. Lineage (GTDB taxonomy): Bacteria > Planctomycetota > UBA1135 > UBA1135 > CAZUCE01. The sequence goes on along the minus strand of CAZUCE010000019.1, from coordinate 4,282 downwards.
GGGCGTCACAGGGGAAAGACGGTCCCCGTAGTGGCCGGCCTGCCCCCGATCGCGGGGCAAATTCACCGAACCTGTCTTCGTCTTCCGACCCTGATCGAGCGTTGAACGCCAACGACCAAAACCCCGAACGCCTGCGGGCTCTGTGGCCCCGCCCTACCGCCCGGGGAGGCTTCCGCGCAGAATTGCGCGAGCGCTTCGTCTCCGGCGCGTGGCCGACCGAACAGACCAGTGCTTCCCCGGCGAGGCCTGGGCTGATCCTGACCGACGAGCGCCTTCGCGGCCGCTGGTCGCGATTGCGGCCGGCCCTGCTGGCTGCCGCCGCGGCCGCCCTGGTGGCGATCGGTATCCAGCTCCTGGGCCCCGCCGATCCGCCGACCTGGCGGGTGATGAGCGAGCAGGCCGCGATTGCGGAGGCCACCTACACGGGGGAGGCGCTCACTCACCGGGCCAGCCTGACCCCGCACGGTGAACTGTTCGCCGGAACTTCCTCCCTGCGGCTCGGCCTTGAATGCCAGAAGGGCATCTCGCTGCATGCCGAGGTGACGCCGGGCACCCAAGCCTTCATTCGCGACGCGCGCTGGCTCGACGACGAGTGCATGCAGTCCGAAATGGCTCTGCAAGGTGAAGGCGAGCTGGTGTTGATCTCCGGTTGCGGTGGCGGCCCCTCGGTCTCGGTGGCTGACCGGGTTGAGGCGAACGTGGACACTCCTGAGGGCAACGTCCGGTTCCTCGGAGGTGCTCTGTCGATCAAGCGAACACTCGCCGGCGTGAGCGTCGTTCTTGAGCACGGTCGAGCGGAGATCCAGACCACAGGACGCGACACGATCATTCTTGAGCCGGGTGTTCAGGTGCTGATCCGCGCCGACGGCGAACTTGTCCAGGACTCGGAATACTTCGAGAAGTCCAGCACGGACGAGGCTGTCGCCGAACGATTGGCTCCGCTACGCGGCGCTCAAAACGATCTCGCCGAAGGGATCTTCTGATCCAAGAAGCTCCAACGGCAGCCCTGCCGATCAGGCCCGCGGATTCCGGAAGGAACCCGCGGGCCTTGTTCTTGGGGTGGACCGAATCGGTGATTCTCCACGTAGGCTTTGGCCCATGACCAGCTACGTAACTCACCTTGAAGGCTCCCTCGACGGCAGCCGGCACCCGCACGATCAACTGCAGGGGTTGCACGAGGGCCGGCCGCTGCTCGTGCGTTACGACCTGGAAGCGATTCGAACAGCGCTCGCGCGCGAGGACCTGCGTGGCCGCGAGCCTGGGTTTTGGCGTTATCGCGAGTTGCTTCCCGTCGAGCGCGACGAGAATGTGGTGTCCCTCGGCGAAACCACGACGCCGCTGCTTGAGTGCCCGCGCCTGGCTGCACGCATCGGGCTCGATTTCCTGACAATCAAAGACGAGAGCCGCCTGCCCGGCGGGTCGTTCAAGAGTCGCGGGATGGCGCTTGCGGTTAGTCGCGCCAAGGAGCTTGGCGCGACCGAGTTGGTGATTCCCACGGCCGGCAATGCGGGGGGCGCGCTGGCGGCCTATGCCGCGCGAGCGGGACTGGTTTGTCACGTGTTCATGCCACGGGACACCCCGGTGGTCAATCGGCTCGAGGCCGAGGTCCACGGCGCGCGCGTTACGCTGGTGGATGGGCTGATCGATGACTGTGGCGCGCTCGCGCTAGCGGCCGCAAACGAGCATGGGTGGTTCGATGTGTCGACGCTGAAAGAGCCCTATCGCATCGAAGGCAAGAAGACCATGGGGCTCGAGCTTGCCGAGCAGCGCGATTGGCGGCTGCCGGACGCGATCTTCTATCCCACCGGTGGCGGGACTGGGTTGATCGGCATGTGGAAAGCGTTCGACGAGCTCGAAGCCCTCGGCTGGCTCAACGACAAGTCACGGCCCAAGATGTTCTCGTGTCAGTCGGACGGCTGCGCGCCGATCGTGCGCGCCTTTGAAGCGGGAGAAGAGCATGCACCTCGCTTTGAAAACGCGAGCACCACCGCTTCGGGCCTGCGCGTGCCGAAAGCCGTGGGGGACTTCCTGATCCTGCGCGCGGTACGCGCTTCAGGGGGGGCAGCCCTGGCGGCGAAGGAAGCGGACCTGCTGCCGTGGATGAGAATCGCTTGCGAGCTGGAGGGCATTTCGCTTTGCCCCGAAACCGCGGCCTGCCTGGCGACCCTCGAGGCCAGCGTACGCGATGGAACCGTCCGGCGGGATGCCGACGTCGTCGTCTTCAACACCGGTGCGGCGACCAAGTACGTGGAGTCGATGGAGGACTCGCTCCGACCCGAGGCGTGAACCCCGGACAAACTCATGGGCGATGCGGGGCCTTTGTCGCGGGCGGCTAGGGCAGCACGAGCAACACATCGGCGGGACGATCTTCTCCGCGCGCTTCGGACTCGTCCACCATGGAAAGTGTCCCGATGGAGAGCCGCGGGCGGCGCCAACTCAGGCGCTCGACGGTACCCAGGTGGTAGTCGGAGTGGAATCTTCCGCACAGGTGTACGACCAAAGCCCGCCCCTCAGCCCTGGCTCGCGGCTCGTCTAGGAAGCGTGCGATGGACTCGGCCATGGCGTCGTCCTTGATCGCTTGGGCCTGAAACAAACGAAGGAAGCTGTCGCTGAGTTCAGGTCCGCCGTGGGCGCTCTGCGCGTCGCCATCCCCGTGGCTGCTTCCGAGCATCAAGGCCGCCATGCGGTCACGGTACTCGCCTTGATCGGCGTGGACCGTCCGCGGGGCGTAGAGCGAGCTTCGCACGGCCGAAAGCCCTTCCTTGGAGACCTGGCGTGCGACGCGCCTGGGGATGTTGGCCGCGATCACATCGAGCTGGTTCGCGCGGCACAGCTCAACCAGAGGGCGATAGTGCTGGGCGTAGTTCGGCCAGGCTCGCGCCTCCTCGAGCAGCTGCTCCTCGGAAATTCGCCCGAGAAGGTAATCGTCGAGGACATCCTGGACATCGCGCTCGAACATCTCCAGCGAGAGGGTCAGAGTCCTGCGCTCCGCGGCCGCTTGTTCGATCAGTTCCGAAAACAAGCTCTCCAGGCGTCGGTGCCCCGGGTCGCTGTCGTGGAGTTCTCCCAGGAACACGACTTCGTGCTCGAGCGCCCAGCGCGCTGTTTCGGCGTCGTCCCAGGAGTTACCCGCTGGAGAGACCAGGCGCGTGGATGCCCCGGCGAAGGGCAACGCGCCGGGGGCGGAACAACTGGCCAGAGTCAGGCCCAACAGAACGCAAATCCGGAGAGCGGGTCGCGGGAAGATCATGGCCGGGTCGCAAGGAGGAACTCGGTGAGCAGCTGCGAGACGTGCTCGGAATCGTAGTCGTGGAGCAGCTGGTGATTCGAGCGCTGCACCGTTTGAAGTTGTTTGTCCAAAGACCCTAGGAACTCGAATCGCTTGATCGCCGTGCTCGGGCTGGCGGCGCGGTCGCCTTCGCTGACAATCATCAGGACCGGATCCTCCACGCGCTCCAAAAACTCCTGCCGGCAAATCCGCTGGCCGAGCTGACTCAAGGGCTGCAGGGCAGAGAGCGGCAACACTCGGTATTTGACGATGCGATCCGCGTGCTCACGCTGGTTCAGGGCGATGGGCTCGGGCCCAGAATCGACATAGGGCAGCCAGCCGTCGACGAGCGCGGCCCAGGTTCGGACGGGCAGGATCGTCCACCAGGGATCGCGGATCCGAAAGTAGGGCGCCATGAGCGCGACCCCGTGAACGTCGCGGGCCTCAGCCACGACCAAGGCGAGAGCGGCTCCCATCGAAAAGCCCGCGACGCAAACTTCCTCGTGGGTGGCCTGTAGATCATCGAAGTGGCCCAGCACGGCCGCGATGTACTGCTCCAGCTGAACCTCAGCGAACTCCTCGGAGGTTGTTCCGTGTCCGGGGAGCAGCGGGGCCAAGACGCTGACCCCTGCGGCCGACAGCCGCTCGGGCAGGTCGTGCCAGTCGGCCGGGGTGCTGCCCCAGCCATGGATCAACAGCGCGGCTCGGCGCGCGCCGGAAACCTGAATTTCAACCGGGGCCGCGCCGGGCATGCGACCCTCCGCGTCGAGCTGGCTGCGAGCTTCGGCGAGCAGCTCTCGGGCGTGAGCATTCATGCGGCAGGCTCCGAGCCCGATCAGCAGCACGCCGAGGCCGATCGCGGTCAGCGCCAGCTGGAGTCTCCGCCGGCGGCGGGGCTGGACCAGCAGCTCGGGGAGCTCGGCGAGCTCGCGGGTCCCCGGCGGCGGAGGGCCGGCCTCGGTGGCGTCGGGGAGAGGATCTCGGGAGGGGCGCATGGAGCTTGTGGGGCGGGAG
>CAZUCE010000018.1:0-78486 GCA_964619265.1 uncultured Planctomycetaceae bacterium | reverse complement strand
GCGCGGACGTCCGCGCCACCCGGGATCCGCGTGGGGCCTGGAGCTTTCACGAGCCAGACGCCAAGTTGCCGCCCTTTCTGCTCGGCGGGCTTCCCCTGGGGCGCTCGGTCACCGTCGCCCGGGAGCCGGAAGGGGGGTGGCTCCGGCGGGTAGCACCGGCTCCAAAGGGCGAATCCGAGGCCGGGCCGACCGGCCGCTAGGGGCTGGCGGCGAGCGCAAGGGGCTCAGAAGAGCGGCGAGACGCTTGATGCTGCCGGGCCGCCCCCGTACCTTTCTCGGCTCGAATCTCCGAGTCCGCCCTGCGCGATTCCTCCCTCTTCGACATGACTACCACCCACGTCCGCGCCCAGGACCTTCCCGAGCGCTGGCTCGTCTTCGACGCCAGTTCCGAGCCCCTCGGCCGGATGGCCACCAAGATCGCGACCAGCCTGACCGGCAAGGATCTGCCGACCTACACGCCGAGCGAACTCGGCGGGGCCCACGTCGTGGTGATCAACGCCGAGCAGATCGTGCTCACCGGTCGCAAGAACGATCAAAAGATCTACCCCTTCTACTCGGGCTACCCCGGTGGCCTGAAGCAGCGCAGCGTCTCGTACATGCGCGAGCGGCGATCGACCGACATGGTTCGACTCGCGGTTCGCCGGATGCTGCCCAAGAACCGTCTGGGCAAGGCGATGCTGTCGCGTTTGCGCGTGTACTCGGGTTCCGAGCACCCGCACGGCGCACAGAACCCGACGCCTGCTCAGTCCTAACTCAACCCTCTCGACTCCCCCTGAATCATGGCCGTTGCCAGCCCCTTCACCTTCGGACTCGGACGCCGCAAATCGGCCGTCGCGCGTGTCCGCATTCGCCCTGGCAAGGGCGACTTCCGCGTCAACGGCAAGGGGATGAAGGAATACTTCACCACCCTGCGTGACCAGCAGCAGGCGTCGTCGCCCCTCGAGCTGACCAGCTCCGAAGAAAGCTACGACATCTTCGTCAACGTGAACGGTGGCGGCCCGCACGGCCAGGCCGGTGCGGTCGAGCTCGGCATCGCGCGTGCGCTCAAGGCGGTGAACCCGGTTCTGTTTGAGCCGCTCCGCGAACACGGTCACCTGACTCGGGATTCCCGCATGAAGGAGCGGAAGAAGCCCGGACGTCGCGGAGCCCGCCGAGGCTTCCAGTTCAGCAAGCGCTAGTCGAAGGGCGTTTCTCCCTCGTCGATGGTCCCCGCAGGGGCTGTCGCCTTCGGGAGATGGCTCTGCGAATCTTGTCTCTCCTGCATCGATCGATGTCGGCTTGAGATCCCACGGAGAACCCGGGCAGCGCGCTCGGGTTCTTCGCATTTCTGCCCTAATCGCTCTACACCCTGCGTCGCCCTTGACGCGCCAAACGCCCCAACGAGGATTCCATGGCTGGCCACTCCCATTCCGCGAACATCGCGCGGCGCAAGAACGCTGTCGACGCGAAGCGCGCGAAGATCTTCTCGAAGTGCGCGAAGGCGATTCTGTCCGCTGTCAAGCAGGGCGGTCCGGATCCCGATCAGAACCTCAAGCTCAAGTACGCGATCGAGAAGGCCAAAGCGGCCAACATGCCCAAGGACAACATCCAGCGCGCGATCAAGTCGGCGTCGGGGGACAAGTCCGGGGACATGGAAGACCTCACCTACGAGGGCTACGCGAGCGCGGGAGTCGCCGTGATCGTCGTGGCGCTGACCGAGAATCGCAACCGCACCTCAGCCGACCTGAAGCACATCTTCGACAAGCGCGGGGGCAATCTCGGCGCGCAAGGGTCGGTGGCGTTCATGTTCGACTTCCGTTCGATCTTCGTGGTTCAAGACGAAGGGCGCACCGAGGAAGACCAATGGATGGAATTGGCGCTCGAGTCGGGGGCCGAGGACATCGAGGCGGAGGGCAGCTTGGCCACCTTGTACGCAGCGCCCGGTGACTTCGTTGCGGTCAAGGACGCCCTCGAGGCAGCCGGCGTCGAGTTCATCCAGGCAGAGATCGGCTACGTGCCCCAAAACCGGATTCAGGTCGAGACCCAGGATGAGGCGAAGCGGGTGCTGCGGCTGATCGAGGACCTCGAGGACAACGAGGACGTCCAGAACGTCTACGCCAATTTCGATATCGACGACGCCTGGCTCGAAGAGCTCTCCTGACGGGCCCGTACCGGGGTCTGCGGGGAGGCCCGCGGGGCCCTGGATCCCAGACCAGGGCTGGTGGGGCGGTCTCGGGGTTGCGCCGGTGGGCTCCCGATCCTGAGACTGGGTGCCTGCGCCCCGGGTTCTCCGGGCGCTCCGACCCGCTTCGGGTCTGCGGGCTCTTTGGTGAACCTTGCAGGTCCGGATCGAAGTGACTTCCAAGGCGAGACCTCCCATGTCCCAACCGTCCTCCGCGCTGACCATCGTCGGCGATGCCCCTGCGTTCCGCGATGAGATCCGTGCTGCAGCCCAATCCGCCGGAGTCGAAATTTCGGCCGAGCTGACCGCGATGGACGCGATGGCGGCGGCCGCCGCGGGCGAAGGGCCCCGCGGGCGCGTTGTGCTCGGCATGGCGGGGACGGACGAGGCCTTCACCGCGGCTCGGCTCCTGACGCAGGGCGGTGGCGTGCGCCTTGCGCTGGTGATCGACGACCCCGGTCCGGTGCGGGCTGGCATCGCAAGCTTTTGCGGCGCCGGCGCCGTTTGGGGCCCCGGCGAGGCGAACTCCGAGCTGCCCGCGACCCTGGCGCGCTGGAGCGATTCCGAGGGCGCGCGCCCGAAGATCGATGAACTCGCGGCGGTCTTGCCCGAACAACTCCTTCGCGAGCTCGGCCAAGGGCTGAATGGAGTCTCAAGCGGCGGGGCTTGCCAAGGCACGGAGGCGCACGATCCGCGTCCGACGCGTTTGATCGAAGCGCTGGCCGACCCGGAGACCAGCCTGTTCAACTACGACTTTCTGACCTACAAGCTGGACGAGGAGTTCAAGCGCTCGCGTCGCTTCGGCCAGCCGCTCTCGTGCGTCAAGCTGACCTTCGATGGCGAGTGCTCCGAGGCCGTGCTGCGCCAGTTGGGCAGCGTGTTCCTGCAGGCGGCGCGGGACACCGACATTCTTGGGCGGTTCGATCGCTCTTCGTTCTTGTTCCTGCTGCCGGGGACCTCGCCGGACGGTGCGTGGGCCATGGCGGACCGAATCGTGGAGAGCGTGGCGAACCTCGGGTTGGTCGATGTCGTGGGCGACGCCTTGGACCTTTCGATCGGCCTGGTCTCCTGCCCGCATCCGGGCGTCGAGCGCGCCGAAGACCTTTACCGATTGGCTGTTGAGGCCTGCCAGGAGGCCGCCCGCTCGAATGAGCGGGTTGTGGCTCTACCCAGCTGAAAATCCGTCTCGAAAAGGACTTGGTTTTACGCGGCCGAAAATGGGCGGCCGCGGTCCGCGCACAACTGGGGCAGGACCATGTCGAGTTTGCCCATGCGATCCCCCCAGCCTGACCCCTCCCGGGACGGCCTCCCCGGAAGCGGTGGCTCTTTGGGGGGGAGCGAGGGCGACCTCCTGGCCGAGGCGCGCGCCTTCCTAGGACGCGGGGAACTTGAGCAGGGCCTGCTGGCTTGCCGGTCGGCTGCTGGCCGGCGGAGCGGCCCGATGCACCGGGCCCTGTGGGAGGCCTTGCGCCTGGACATCCTCGGAGCTGTGCGTGCTCGCGCGCTCGGCTGCGAAGAAGGTGGGGATCCCGAAGCCGCTGCCCGGTGGTTGGGATTGCTCGCGCGGGAAGAGCCCTCGCGCGCGGATTCGTTGGTCCTTCAACTGGACCGCGTGCGCGGGGGCGAGCCGGATCGTCCGGCAAGATCGGCCCCGGGCCTTGCGAGCGACCTCGTGACGAGCCAGCTCACCGAGCTGCGCATGGACGAAGTTGGCTCCTGGTTGATCGGTCCGGCGGGGCGCGTGTTGGTTCGCGATCACGGCGGATCCGAGGCCTTGGAGGCTTCGGCCCTGGAGGGCGAGCGCGGGCTGTGGCTCGAGCCCGTGACCAGCTTGACCAGCGGGGTTCGCTGGCACGCCCGCGCGAGCGGGGGTCGGTTGTTCGTCAACGACGAGGAGGTCCCACCCGAGGCTGGAGCCTTCGTTCCTGCCGAGGCGCGCTTGCGAGTCGCGAGCGGGGGGCGCGGAGCCCGTGGCTGCGAGTTGCGGGCCCAGCGCGCCGGGAACGACGGCAGCGGAATTTGGCTGGAATTCGAGCGGGGCTTCGGCTGCATGGGAGCCCGCGGGCTGCTGTTGCTCGGCGAAGGTGCCGCGGGGGCGGTTCGCTTCGGGCGTCGCCAGCCAAGCCCTTTTGGCGTGCGGGCTCTGCGCGAGCCGCTCCGCGTCGAGCGGCACCGGCGCGAACAGGGGGGCGACCGCTGGCGGCTTGAGTGCCCGGAGGGCATTCGACCCGCGGGAGTTCCCGCAGGAACCGGAGCAAAGGGGCAGGCGAACGCGGATTCCACCGAGTTCCAGATTGAGTTGGCCAGCGCAGGCCGGCTGGATCTGCTGGTCGGGGACGGGCGGCCGCCCCTGTGGTGCTCGTGGAGATCCCTGGCAGGTCGTCCGTGAGCTACGAGTCGACCCCGCCCGAGGCCGGCAGCCAGCCCGAGCTGCCTCGCGAAGGGCTGACCGATTCGCGTAGGCTGAACGCCTTACCGGCTCAGGTGGGGGCGCAGGGCGCTACCTCCTCGGCCGGCTCTGCTACGAACATGGTCGACTGGGAAGAGTTCTACGTCCGCTTTCGGGAGCCGAACTTTCTACCGGGCTACGAAATTGCCCAACGCCTTGGCAGCGGCGCGTTCGGCGAGGTGTACGAGGCGACCAAGCTCTCCATCGGCAAGCGCTACGCCGTGAAGTTCCTCAGAGTCGCTGGCGAAGGCGACTCGGTGATGATCGACCGTGAGCTCTCCCAGGCGCGGCTATTCGCTTCGATCGATCATCCGAACCTGGTCGCGGTCGAGGACGTGGGCTTGGCCTGTGGGGTGCCCTACCTGATCATGGGTCATGCCGGCGAGGACACGCTTGCGCGCCGGATGGACGCGGGCCTGTTGCCCCGCGAGCAGGCGTTCGACATTTTTGTGCAAGTCTGTCGCGGCGTTCTGGCGCTGCACGACCGTCAGCTCGCGCATTTCGACATCAAGCCGAGCAACGTATTTCTCGCCGGCGAAAACGCGCGCATCGGAGACTACGGACTTTCCAAGCTGTTGCGCGACGATCGCAACACCCTGAGCTTTGGCCGCGGCACCCCGCGCTACATGGCGCCCGAGATTTTGACCGGCCACGGGGATCGGCGGGCCGACGTGTTTTCGCTCGGGATTTTGCTGTTCGAGGTGATGACCGGCGAGCTGCCGTTCGAGGACGAGCGCTCCCACCTGGTTCCGGTGGCAAGCGAAGCGCTCGCAGCGAATTTTCCGCCGGACTTCGCGCCCGAGCTGCGGTCGGTGGTCGAGCGCTGCTTGCAGCGCAATCCGGGCGACCGCTACGCCAGCGTGGCCGAGTTGCTCGAAGACTTGGGCCAAGCCGCGCGGCGCGGCGACTCGATCGCCTTGCCGATCGCCAGATCCGCCAAAGAGCCCAAGGGCGCCAAAGAGCTCGGCCCAGCCGCGAACCCAACTTCGGAGGCGATCCCGAGGATGAACGGGACCTCCGCCGGTTCCCTCGAATCGGCCGACGTGCTCGAGTGGCAGACCCTCGACAAGGAATCGCGGGCCGGCGAGCCCAGCGAAGTGGATTCCGCCCCGGCGCCTCTCACCGAACCTGCGGGTCGCCCGGGCGCACCCGCAGGCGCTGCCGGCGCTCCGATTCCCCCCCTGCGGCCCCGTGAACCGGCTCCGCTGGAATCCTCGGCTCGAGCGGTCCCGCCTCGGCTTCCGGCGGCTCTGCCGGTGCCGCCGCGCCTGGAAGGCGGACCCGTGGCCACGGTGTACGCCCTGGGTCGAACCGGATTCGAGATCTTCGTGGGGCTGGTCGTTTTGCCGGTTTTGGCGGTCGCGCACATGTTGGGGCCCTGGATCTTGCGGCAATTCGATCGGCTGCGCCGAGCTGGCCGATTCGCTTGGTTCGCTCTGGTGTGCTTCGGCGGTGGTGCCCTGCTGCTGCTCCTGCTGGTCTGGGGCCTACCGAGTTGACGGCTTCGAACCGATTCCCTTCCAAAGCCCCCTAGAATGCAGGGCTCGTTTTGGCCTCCCTGGGTCGTTCGACCCCTCCGGCCCCCCGGGACTTGTGGCCCAGGGTCCAGCGCGCTTCCTTACACCAGCTTATGTCCGACTGGATTCCCGACATCGAACGCCTGCAAAAGCTCGACGACCAGGAATGGCTGGCTGTCGAGCAGCAGTTCTGTGGTCGCCTCCAGGCCTACGCCGAGCGCCGCACCGGGGACTTGCAATCTGCCGAGGACATCGTCCAAGAAACCCTGTTGGGTGCGGTTCGCGGAATCGGAGACTTCGACTCCGCCTACACCTTCGAGCAGTACGTGTTCGGCATCTGCCGCAATCGCACCATCGACCACATGCGCCGGCGGCGCGCACGCTCCATGGCGGTCGGCGAGGATGAGGACGGAGTACCCGGTCTCGATTCGATGGTGCTCGAGAGCGAGACACCGAGCGCGATCGTTCGCGGCTTCGAATTGTCCGAGCGAGCGCGTTCGTTGTTCGGAGATATCCTCCGCGACTGGGTCGAAGAGACCTGGAAGACTGGCGAATTCACTCGCCTAGCCGTCCTCGAAGCGCTGTTTTCCGGCGGTTGGCGCAACCGCGACACCTGGAAACGCTTCCAACTGCGCGATGAGACCGCAGTGGCCGGCATCAAGTTCCGCGCGCTGAAGCGCCTACGTCAGCTGGCCGCGGTCCGCGAGTCGGGCTCGGACCTCTTGCCGCTGCTCTCTGCGGCCGAAGAGGGCCATCGCTTGCTCGATCTCGACGTCCGCGAGATCTGGCGATCCCGGCAGGTGTCCTGCCCGGCGCGCCATTGGATGGCGCGCTTCGTCTCCGGCGAGCTCGAGGAAGGCCCGGCGTCCTTTTTGAAATTTCACATGGACGAGATGAAGTGCGACGTCTGCGAGGCCAATCGCGACGACCTGGCGCGGCCTGAACGCCAGGCCGAGCTGGCCCCGCTGCTCGAGCGGCTCGAACAGAGCACCCTCGCCGAGCTGCGCAGTCGAACCGTGGATCCCCAGTAGCCGACTCCTCCTTTCCGCGGGGTTCTTCCAGCTGGGATCCCCAGCGGGAGATCTGATTCCTGGAGTCGCCGGGATCCGAGTCTCCTCTTCCTCGTTCGCTCGTATCCTCCAAGCCCCGTTGTCCCTTCGACTGACTACCGTCCTCCCCATGCTGTACGCGCTCCTTTTCGCCGGCCTTTCGGTTTTCTCGTCCGCCTCTGAATCCGATCGGGCAGCCGAGGAGGCCCTCGAACGGGCTCTTTCGACCATCGAGAGCCAGGAAATCGCCGCCGACCTGCGCTTCCTCTCCAGCGACGAGCTGGGCGGGCGCGGAAGTCCGAGTCGCGGCCAGCGCATCGCTGCACGATTTCTGGCCTCGCGGGCGGAGCGTCTGGGATTCGAGCCGGCCGGAGACGTGGGCTTTTTCGATCAGTACCAGTTGGAGCGTCGTGCGCTTGAGCTCGACGAGACCGCCCTTCACCTGAAGGGCCCCGGCGGGCTCTTGCGACTCGCGCCCCGTGAAGATTGGTGGTACACGAGCTTCCCGGATCGCACCGACCTCGAACACACCGGTCGATTGGTGTTCGTGGACGAAGGACGCGGCTCCGACGTCGGCAAGCTCGACCTGACGGGCGCTTTCGCTGTTGCCGTGCTGGACGCCCAGTCGATTCGCGAGCTTGAGGGTCCGGCCATCGACTTCCGCCTGCGCCCGATCGCGGACGCCGCCGAAGCCAAAGGCGCTCTGGGCACGATCTTCGTGATCGAACCGGGATCCGATCTTGGATCAGCCGCCGAGGGCTTGGACCGCCTCACGGCCCAGAGCTTCCTCGGGAGCCTTTCCGAGCCCGGGCGAACCCGGCGTCAGCGCAACGCCGGCCCGATGCGCGTCGTGCTCCGTCCGGACGCAACCGCTGAGATGTTGCGAGTCTTGGAGATGAAGAATCTACCCAAGAAAGCCGGGACGGAATTGGGCGCGACGCTGACCGAGACGCGCGTGGCTTGGAAAGCCGCCGATGGCTCCAACCTGGCCGAGCTCGAAAACGTTGCCGCGCTGCTGCCTGGAACGGACCGGAAGCTGCGCGACGAGGTGATCATCCTGTCGGCCCACTACGATCACCTGGGCGGACTCGACGGGCGTGTTTGGAACGGCGCCGACGACAATGGAACCGGAACCACCGTGTTGCTCGCGGTCGCGGACGCACTCAGCGCCCACGGCCCCTTGGACCGCAGCGTCCTGATCCTGTGGGTCTCGGCCGAAGAGCACGGGCTGCTCGGCAGCCGGGCTTGGTGTGAGAACCCGACGCTGCCCGAGGGCATGCGGCCGATTGCGAACCTCAACATCGACATGATCGGCCGCAACGATCCGAAGGAGATCCTGCTGACTCCGACCAAGAAGATGGGGGACATCTACAACGGGCTCGCTGAGCGCTTGGAGAAGATGGCCGCCATCGAGGGCTTCAGCAACGTGAAGAGCGCCGACGCGTACTATCACCGCTCCGATCAGGAGAGCTTCCAAAAGGCCTTCGACATCCCGGTCGCGTTCCTGTTCGCCGATATCCACGACGACTACCACCAAGAGACGGACGACTTCGAGGGCATCGACCTCGACAAGGTGGAACGCGTGGCACGCCTAGCGACCCGCGCTCTGATCGAGCTCCAGGGCGACGATCTCGATCTCTAGGGAGAGGTCCCTGCGAAGCGGGCCGGCCCTGCCCAGCGGGGCATGGAGCGCGGCCCCTGTTGGTTTTGTACCGGCAGGAAACCTGGGCGGTGCACCGGCCAGGGCAAGGGCACCGGAGGACATCGGAGCCTGGATGCCTGCAGGGCAGAGGGGGCTGGGGCAGGGGGGCTTTGCTGCTCGAGCGCCACAGGCCGCTCCGGGGCCTTGCGGCCGTGGTCGCGCCGCAGGATGCGGGTGCCCGTTCACGTGGAGCGGGGTCAAGGCCTAGCAGGCCGTTGAAAAACTCCCTGCTGCGGCTTCGCGCAGCCCGCCAGGGCGTCGTCACGCTCGTCGGGCCGTGCTCAGCGGCCAGGAGGCCACCTCCGCCGCCCCTCTGTCACGTTGCTACCCCTGACGAACTGCGCTTCGCCTCGCGACGGGCCTTTTCCAACGGCCTGCTAGGCTCTAGGGCATGGGTGTTCTTCGCGATGAATTCCGTCAGGCCGCCATCGCCCTGATCGAGCAGTACGAGCTCTCGCCCGCCCGTGATCACATCCTGGAGCGTTGTTCGGAGTGCATCCACATCGCATCCGCCGGAGCGGACGACTACAGCGCAACAGGGAACTCGCGGTTCGGTGGCGCGCCAGACTTACCGCTCGAGATCGACTGGCCGAGCCACCAGCGACCGGACGGGGAGGTTCGGTACGCGAACTTCCTTTGCCAGATCAACTTTTCGGAGCTTCCCAAGGCCAACCTTGCTCCGCTGCCTCCTAGATCGGGGATGCTGTACCTGTTTGCGCGTTCCATTGAATCCGCTGCCGAACCAGCTCTTGTCGATGGCTTGTTTTACGAAGGTGATCTCGCGCGCCTTTGCCGGCGGGAGCCGCCGAGGAACGAACAGCTCCTAGACGACGAATACCTGATCGACTTGAAGCCCAACCGGGTGAAGTACACCGCTGGCTTCGATTGCGATGCGAATGGGCGGGCGTTCCTGCGCGAGGTGGGTGCGCTGTGCGCGGACGACAGGGCAGGCGAGCGCTTCCAGTCTTTCTGTTTCGACATCCCAAGTATCGGCCTAGGTCAGCTGTTCGGTTACGCGAACGCCGTCGATGCTCATCTACGCCGCCAGGTCGCCCTCAGCCAGCTAGGCGGGCGCCAACACCAATTCGCCGACTACTGGGATTCCTACGAAGAATACGAGGCCGCCAAGCTTCGTTGGCCCGACATGGCCGAGCGCTACGAGCGAAAGCGTCCCGGGGTCGAGTGGATCTTGAACAACGCAGCCGCGATCCAGGCCGAGCACGACCGCTGGCAGCAGCTGCTGCGCATCAACTCCAACAAGTCCATGGACTTTTGGATCCTTGATGCGGACCCGCTCTATGTTTTTGTTCGTTCCGAGGACCTTGGGGCCAAGCGTTTCGATGAGCTTGCAGCCGAAGTCACCCAAGGTTGACGCCTTCCCGCGGCGGCTCTCGCGCCGCCGCATGGGGCCTTGCGTGAGGCCCGCAGTCCGGCTTCCCGCAGTCCGGCTCGTCGCGGCGTAGATCTCAAGGCCGGGCGCCGGCTGGACGGGCGCATCCACGGCCGGTCTTAGGTGCCTGGTAGGGAACGGCTGGCTGCGAGCCGATTCTTGCTCGACTGGGTACGGTTGTCGGTCGAATGGGGCGAAATTCGGAGAATCCGCCAACGGTTCGTCCGGCGCGGCAAACGGACCAGGCCATGACTATGACCCACTCCCTGGAGACGATCCTCGCGGAGAGCGCCTGGGTGCGCTCACTTGCCCGTTCCCTCACCCGCACCGAAGCCGATGCGGAAGACCTGATGCAGGACGCGTGGACCGCCGCGATCCGGAGGCCTCCGGACGCGGACCGCCCGGTCCGTCCCTGGCTCGCAAGCGTTCTGCGGAATTTGGCGAGATCCAAACAGCGCAGCGCGGCGCGCGGGCGTGCCCGGGAAACGGAGGTCAGCCGCCAGGAAGCCGATGTTCCCTCTGCGGATGAACTGGTGTCGATTGCCGAGCAGCAGGAACAGCTCAGCGCGCTCGTCCGCGAGCTCAAGCCAACCCTGCGAGAGGCCCTGTTGCTTCGCTATCAGGCGGGACTCTCCGGAACGGAGATCGCCCGACGTCTCCAAGTCCCCGAAGGGACGGTTCGGTGGCGACTCAAGCGCGGGCTGGACACATTGCGAGATCAGTTGGACCGCCGGTATGGCGGCGATCGAGCCAGGTGGATGACAGCGCTCGCCCCCTTGGTTCGGCTGGAGTCTGGAAGTGCCGTTTCGGTCGCGAGCTCGGGTGGAGTCGCCCTGGGAGGGGGCACCCTTCTGCTGACCGCGGCCGCCCTCGTTCTGGGGTTGGCGGCGATCCTCGTGGTTCCGGATCTGTTGAACAGCTCGAATGCGGTGCCCGAGATCCCGTCAAGCCCGGCCCAGGTCGCCCTGGCGGCTGCTTCGGACCCCAGTCCGGAGCCGAGCCGTGGCCCGGAGCGTCGCGCACTTGTCCAACCCAAAGAAGAGGCGGTTGTGAGTTTGGCTTCGGAGCCCGCTTCCGCGCCGCTCACCACCTTGAGCCTTCGAGTGGTCGACCCAAACGGAGACGCGCTGCCCGGTGTCTTGGCCGAACTCCAAGGTGGCCTGGACGCTTGGAGCGCACCTAAAACGTCACCGGAAGAAACGGACTCGATCCGGGACCTGCTTGCAGAGGCCGATCTCCGGGCGGCGAGCAATGCCTTCGGTCAGATCGAAATTTCCTCTCGAGCGCTGCCCAGACAGGCGATTCTCGTGCTGCGGCTGGACGGTCCCCACAACGAACGCCACGTGCGTCAAATCGAGGTTCTGCCGGGCTCCTCGATCGACCTGGGCGACATCGTTCTTGAGCCACAGGCCCTTGTTTTCGGCCGTCTCTTGGATCCATCGGGAACTCCGGTCCTCGGAGAATTGCGCGTCCTCGCGGCCGAAGGCGAACGGGAGGTCTTGGCACATGGGTTCGCTAGTGCTGAAGGAGAGTACGAGTTGCGCTTCGACGATCCCGGTCCCGTGCGTTTGGAAGCCCGAGCCGTCTACAGTCAGGACCGCTGGCTTGGAGAACCCTTCATTTTGAAGCCGGGTGAATCCCTTGAGCGCGACATTGAAGTGAAGACCGGCCCGAGCTCGGTTCGCGTCGTCGCGGTCAACGAGCGTTCCGAGCCCATCGACATGCACTGCCGGCTGGAGTTGTATGAGGGAGACTTGAATCTAGGAAGCACAGAGGGGTTTACAGCCGCTGGCAAGGCCTTCGAACTACAGGGGAATCTGGCGGACGCTGAGGAACTGAGAATTCGTGCGTTCGCGGCAGAGGGTGTCTACGCCCCTGTGGAATACGTCGAGTTGCCTCCGTTCAAGGATGTCACGATTCGTTTCGCAGCACGCCCTTCGCGTTCGGTCCAGGTCGTGGTCCGAGGACTCGCATCCGGCGACCCGGTTCCGATTCAGGTGACCCGCGAGGTGTATGGGGCGGACTGCACCTGGACGGAGCTGCAAACCGAATTCACCGTTGAGCTACCCACGCAGGCGGCTGCCGCGCCGAGCCTTCGCTTTGAAGCCGAGGGATACCTCACCGCCGAGCTGCTGAGCGAGGAGTGCCTCGCAGCGAAGTCTCCCTTGGAAGTGAGGATGCAACCCCTAGCTGGGATCCGTGGCCTGGTCCACTCCGGCGGAGTTCCCGTGGCAGACGCTGAACTCCGCATCTCCCCCCGGCGTCAGGCCGGAGAGTGGGTGCGCAGCTACAACGCGATCGAAGGGGTCCGCTGGAGCGCGGGACACGATGCACAGGTAGATGAGGAGGGACGGTTCCATGTCCCACTCGCCGTGGAGGGCGATTGGGTGATCGAGGTCTCCGCCGAGGGCTTCGCGCCGGCCCTGGTCGAACTTGCGGGATACCGTCCAGGACTAGGTCACGAGGAAATTGTGGTCGAACTCGTGCCGCCTGCGGAAGTCGTTGGCCGAGTGCTGGACCCGTTCCAGGTTCCCATCATCGGTGCCAAGGTCGTCGCCTTGCACGACCTGCACCGGGCGTGCTTCGCCTGGTCTGGCGACGATGGTTCCTACCGCTTGGAGGGCCTTGCGCCTGGCGAGTGGTACATCTTCCATCCCGCTCGGGAGGAGCTCTACCGCAATAGCTCGACGAACCTGTCCTCGTCGATTCCCGCCGACTGGGAACCTCCCTCGGGTGTGCTGCTGCGCTCGGGTGAACCTGTTCGTCTAGACCTTCGCTCGCTGGCGACAACCCAAGTCGAGTTCAAGATTAGGTGGACCGGTGCTCTGGACGGCCCCGCCGGCAGCGCCAAACTCACTGGAGTTCTCGAGGATGAAGACCCGCTTCTTGAATTTGAGTCGCTTGCTGTGATCCTGGATGAGAGCGGAGTCGCGCAGGCCGCTCTTCCCGCCGATCGCGAGCTGGAACTTCGCATTCAGGCCCCCGAGCTGGGGAGCACCCTTCGACTCCCCGGATCTTGGAGCGCTCATGACCTGCACAACACGACGATCGAGATCCAAACGGGCGCCCTCGAGCTGTTCGGACAACCCGGTACCTCCCACCGAATCCGCGTTCAACTGCCTGACGGCGGCCGCTTCGATGAGAGCTACACAATTCCGGACACAGGGGCCTCCGGCCCGTTGATCTTGCCGGCCGGGTTCCTGGAACGCCTCGTCGACAAGCAAACGTGGGCTCCGCTCTTCGATTTGAAGTCGGGAGGGGCTCGAACCCTCGACTTGCGTTGAGCGCCGGGTGCCCGATCAAGCCTGCTTGTCCGGGAACTCAGGCACAGGCCAAAGACCGCGTCTCGCCGACCAGATCTTCTGGGCAGACCGAGGACCGCCCGCGCGGCGCCCGCGAGGGCTGGGTTGTTCGGCAGCCCAGCCCCGAGCGCGCCCAGCTCGCCTGCCTTCGCAACCGTGCCGCCTAGAAACCGAGGAGCTCCAAGGTAGAACGGGCGGCCCGGCGACCGGTTGAAATGGGGGCGAGCGAAACGAGAGTGCGAGCGCGGTAGGGGGAGAACCCGGAGGTAGCGCGGACTCGCTAGTTGTAGGATCGGCCTACCCGGGGTCGCGCAAGGGGCCCTCCACCGATCGGGACCATTAGCCCTCCTCGCCATTGCTCAAAACCTCCTCCCTCGCCGCTTTGCTCCTGCTCGGCACGCTTGGCTGCTCGGCATCCGGAACCGATGCGCGACAACAGTCCTCCCAGTTGGCCGAAACACCCTTCGAGCTCGGAGAGTCGAGCCTTTCGCGAGGGGATCAGCTGAAGATCCTCTCCGTGCGAACCGACACCGGCGACTTCTCGGTCGGCACGCAGCTTGAGGTTCGCGGGACCTACGAACTTAGCTCCGCCGAATCAGCGAACTTGTACCTGGGCACGACTGCCACGACTTCTGTCGGCGGGAGATCCGAAATTGCTCCGGAGCAAACCTGCGTAGTGGACCAGGGCTCGGGGAGTTTTGTTCTGGCAACCAAGATCCCTTGGGAGGGCAATCCGCACATCTCCTTCTACCGCCTCTCGAGCGGCGGTTCCCTAGGGGGCGTGTATTTCGGGAACTAGCCTTCGCAGGTGGGCGGGAGCTACGGATTCGAGTTCGACCGAGCACCGATGCGGTACCTAATCGGCGTCCTGGCGCAGGGCGGCCTGGGCAGCGGCCAGGCGGGCGACGGGAACGCGGAAGGGTGAGCAGGACACGTAGGCGAGGCCCAGCGAAGCGCAGAAATCGATCGAGTTGGGATCGCCGCCGTGCTCGCCGCAGATGCCGAGTTTGATGTCGGGGCGGCTGATACGGCCTTCGCGACTGGCGAAGTCCATCAGGCGGCCGACGCCGGCGCGGTCGATCGTGGCGAATGGGTCGCCGTCGAAGATCTCCGACTCGATGTAGCCGGGGACGAACTTGGAGGAGTCGTCGCGGCTGATTCCGTAGGTGGTTTGGGTCAGGTCGTTCGTGCCGAACGAGAAGAACTCGGCGCACTCGGCGATGGCTCCGGCGACCAAGGCGGCGCGCGGCAGCTCGATCATGGTGCCGACCAGATAGTTCAACTTGACGCCGTTCTTGGAGAGAACTTTCTCGGCCACCTCGCGCACGATGGCCGCTTGATCTTCCAGCTCGGCCGCGGTCGAAACCAGCGGAATCATGACTTCGACCATCGGCTTGACTCCGGTGCGCTTTGCAACGGAACAGGCTGCCTCGAACATGGCGTAGGCCTGCATGCGAGTGATGTCCGGGTACGTCAGGCCCAGCCGGCAACCGCGGTGCCCGAGCATCGGATTGGACTCGTGCAGCGAGTCCATTTTCTTTTTCAGTCGCGCGAGCGGAATGCCCATGTCCTTGGCGAGCGCGCGCTGGGTCGGCTCGTCGTGGGGCAAGAATTCGTGCAGCGGCGGATCGAGCGTTCGGATGGTGACCGGGCGCGACCCCATGGATTCGAAGATGCCTTCGAAATCTTTGCGCTGGAGCGGAAGCAACTTGCGCAAGGCGCGTTTGCGACCCTCATCGTCCTCGGCGAGAATCATCTCGCGCACCGCGTCGATCTTGTTCGCGCCGAAGAACATGTGCTCGGTGCGGCACAGGCCGATGCCTTCAGCGCCGAGGGCTATGGCCTGTGCGCACTGATCCGGTTGGTCGGCGTTGGTTCGGACCTTGAGACTGCGAGCCTTGTCGGCCCAACCCATCAGTGTCACGTAGGCGTTGACGAGGGCCGAGGCCTCGTCTTTCTTGGAGGCGCTCTTTTTCTTCTTGGCTGACTTTTTGGTTTTCTTGGCGGGCTTCTTGCCAACCTGACTCAAGCAGTGCTCGAGCACCTCGGACGGGCAGGTGTTGACCAGGCCTTCGTAGACCTCTCCGGTGGTGCCATCGAGTGAGATCCAGTCGCCTTCTTTTAGGACCGTGTCGCCGACGCGCATCTTGCGCTTCGCATAGTCGATCTCCACCTCGCCGGCTCCGGCGACGCATACGCGACCCATTTGGCGAGCGACGAGAGCCGCGTGGCTGGTCATGCCGCCCCGGGCGGTCAGGATACCTACCGAAGCCTCCATGCCTCGGATGTCCTCCGGGCTGGTTTCGATGCGAGCGAGAATGACCGGATTGCGCTCTCCGCGCTTTTTCCCCTTGGCCATTTCGACGGCACGTTTGGGATCGAAGGCGAGGCGACCGGTGGCGGCGCCGGGGCCAGCGTTCAAGCCGCGGGTCAGGCGGCGGCCGGCGCCGAGCGCATCGCACAGTTCCTGGCCGTCGAACACGGGAGCTAGCAGTTGCGTGATGGCTTCGGGATCCACGCGCAGCAGCGCTTCTTCGCGTGTGATTTTGCGCTCGCGCACCAGGTCCACGGCGATCCGCACGGCGGCCGGGCCGGTGCGTTTGCCGGAGCGGCACTGCAGCATGAACAGTCGACCATCCTCGATGGTGAACTCGAGGTCCTGCATGTCGCGGTAATGCCGCTCGAGCAAACCCTGGATGCGCTGAAGCTCGCGGAAGGCCTTGGGGAGCGACTTGGCGAGCTGTTCGATCGGCTGGGGCGTGCGCAGGCCAGCGACCACGTCTTCACCTTGGGCGTTGATTAGGTACTCGCCGTAGAAGCGCTTCTCGCCGGTGGCTGGGTCGCGGGTGAAGGCGACACCCGTGCCGGACTGCTCGCCGGTGTTGCCGAACACCATGGCGACGACGTTGACGGCGGTGCCCCAGTGTCCGGGGATGCTATGCATGGCCCGGTAGGCGACGGCGCGTTCGTTGTCCCAGGAGCGGAAGACGGCGGAGATCGCGCCCCACAGTTGCTTGACGGGATCGGTGGGGAACGCCTGGCCGGTGCGCTCGCGAACGATCTTGAGGTAGCGCGTGACGAGGCCGCGCAGATCCTCGGAGGTCAGGTCGGTGTCCTCGGAAATCTTGAGCCGCTTCTTGGTGCGCTCCAGCTCGGCGGTCAGCGGGTTCTCGTGTTCGCCTTTTGCGGCTCGAACCTCGAGCACCACGTCCGAGTACATCTGGATGAACCGTCGGTAGGCGTCCCAGGCGAACCGCGGATTGCCCGAGCGCTCGGCGAGCCCCTGGGTCGTCTTCTCGTTCAGGCCGAGATTCAAGACGGTGTCCATCATCCCCGGCATGGAGGCGCGAGCTCCCGAGCGCACCGCAACCAGCAGCGGATTGGACGGATCCCCAAAGCGCTTGCCGAGGCTGCGCTCCATCTGCTTCATCGCCGCGCGGACCTCACCCTCCAGCTCGGCGGGGTAGGTGCCCTTGTGTTGCCCGAAGTGCGTGCAGACTTCCGTGGTGATCGTGAAGCCATCGGGCACGGGCAGCCCGAGCCGGCACATCTCGGCCAGGTTGGCTCCCTTGCCACCCAGCAGCTCCTTGTCGTCGCGGCCGCCGTCGGCGTGGCCTTCGGTAAACCGATAGACCAGGCGGCGGCTGCCCTTTTTGCCCTTACGGGCGGCGGACGGACGGGGGGTGCGCGCGGCCGAGCCGGCCGCTTTGCGGGCAGAGCGTCTGGGAGTCATCCTTCATTATTCGACGACGGGCTCGAAGGCCTGGATTTTCCACTCGCTGCCGACCCGGACCTCGGAAAGACCCTGATCCCCGGGGGGCGGGGGCATCGGGCTGGGAAGCGGAACGGACAGGACCATTTCGGAGTCCCCGTCGCTGATCGAGAGCGCCTCGTCGAAGACCACGGCGTCGTCGAGCCACAGCTTGTCGCCGGCCCACATCTCGTAGTACTCCTCGCGGGCCAGGACGAAGTCGACGTCGACGACCTTCCAGAGGTAATCGACCCGGGCGCGGACCTGGTAGGCGCCGTCGGGGAGCTCGCGGCTTTCCACGACCTTGGCCTCGGCGAGGTGTCTGAGCCAAGGCAACTCGCTCAGCAAATCCTCACGGAAGGCCCGATAGGCAAGCTGGTTGACGTTGTTTTGCTGCTTGAAGTACGTGCCGAGGCAGCGGTACTCCAGATCCGGCATGTCGCTGGCGAGCGCAACCTGGAAGGTATGGAACGCCTGCTCCGGGGTGCGGAAACCCAGCTGGAGCCAATCTTCCGGCTCCGGCGGAGTGACTTTGCACGAGGCGGCCGAGAAAGCGAGGAGGACGCCGAGGGACGGCGCGAAGAGGCGTTGAAAAAGCATGGGCTCGGGGGGAATCAGGGCGCTCCGGAGCGGATCGCGAAAGAAATTCTATTCCAGGTTTGCGGAAGGGGCTGGGAAAGACCCGCGATCGATCGGGCTCGAAGCCACGCTAGGGGGCTGGAAGGCCGCTGCAGACCATGTGAGTCCGGTTCGGGGGGGGCCGGCCCGGGTCGAGAAACTGAACGGCAAGTCCCGATTTCGGCCGCTCACGGCGAGCGTGCGCAGTGCGTAGGCTTGGTCGCCATGATGCTTGCCCGCTCCCCCGAGGGCTCCGCCGACCGTTGGGTCGCGGGGCTCGGCCTGCTCCTTCTCCTCTTCTCCTCGAGTTGTTCGCGCTCAGAATCGAGCGCGGCCATCGACCTGGCCGGTGGCCGCGTGGACGTCATGGGACGCCTCGTCTCCCGGACGCCGGCCGCCGACTTCGGCGCGGTCTTCGAGGGGGCGGTGCTCAAACAGCGGTTCACTCTCGCGGTGGAGGGGCAGGGGCCGGTGGCGATCGAGCATGTCAAGAAGAGCTGCGGGTGCACCACGGCCGACCTGGTGCTCGCGAACGGCGGCGAGTCCTACGAGCTGGGCCAGCCGCTCCAGCCGGGTACCGAGCTGTGGCTCGACACGACCTTTGAGACGCTCGGGCGACCGGGCCAGCAAACCAAGCCGATCGGGCTCTACGGGGAATTCCACGGCGGTGTCATCGAGCTCGCGCTCAAAGCCGACGTACACCGGCTGCTCGTGTCCGAGCCGGAGCTCTCAGACCTTGGCCAGGTGCTCTCCTCCAACTCGGGGCGCGGCGAGATCGAGCTGCGACTGGCGGAGGACTTCGAGCAGGCCTCATCCGTTTTTTTGGAGCTCGACGCGGACTTGCTCGAGGCCCAGCTTGAGTTAGACCTCGAGCCGATCGATCCGCGCCCGGACGGGTCCAGCGATCGCTTTCGCTTGCAGGTCGCCACGCGGATCGGGCTCGCGCCGGGCTATCGCAACTACCGCATTCCCTTGCGGGCCCAATTGGCGGGCGAGGGCCGAGATCCCGAAGCGGGCGGCGCGAATTACTCGGGGGAAGCGATTGTGCGTGCCCACATCCTTGGGCTTGCGGAAGCGCGGCCGCTGAGCCTTTCGCTGGGCTCGCTCAAGGCCGGCCAGGTCTCGGCCGCTGCGGGCCGGATATCGGTCTACGGCGAGGTCCCGGATCTGGCGCAGCTCGTCCCGACGGTCCACGTGACCAGCGGCGACCGGGACGTCACCGAGTTTTTCACCGTCGAAATCGAGCCGGTCGCCGCCGCCCAGGGCGAATCCGGCCCCGTCGGTCAGGCGCCCGAGCTCGCCGCCTACTCGATCACGGTCCGCACCGACGGGCTGCCGGGGGACGTGCGGGGCCTGATCCGTGGCCGGATCGTCCTGGACCTGGACCGGGAAGCCCAGCCCGAGCTGGTGATTGGCCTCCAGGCCACCAGCCTGGGGGGCTGATCCGGGCGAGCGGGGGGGACTCAGAATGAAATCGGGGAAACCGAACGGTTCTCCACGTCGTTTAGAGTGGGTAGCGACGCTCATCCCTTGAGGCCTCGGCACTCCTAGTGGCCCGGGACGGACCGTACCGATTCTTCTCGATTCGATCGCTCTCACTCGCTTGAGCGTTCCGTAGGGCAAAGCCAGGCCCAACACGCACTCCCAGGGAGGCCTACCGCCGCCCTGGCCAGACCCCCGACATAACTCTCACCATGCTTGCTTCCCTCTCTCTTCTAGGGCTTTCCCTTGTCGCCGCCCAGCAGGCGGGCGCTGAGGCCGCGCCCGCCGCCAAAGTGATGACCCAGGTCGAAAAGGCCAAGGCTCAGACCGAGTCGGCCGTGCTCGAGGCTGCTGATTCGAAAATGGCGGGTCGCGACGGCAAGACCAAGCGCTCCGGACGCCCGTTGGTCCTCAAGACCCAGCGAGCCGGACGCCCCGCGGTCCTGGAGCGCTCGAAGGACCTCAGCAAGCTTCGCCTGCCCGGCCGTTCGGCTCCTGCTCCCGCTGTGGCCTCGGTGGCTCAGGCGCCGGCGGCTGGTCCGGTCGCCCCCGGCGCTGGGCACCCGGTGACCCCGCCCGCCGCGACAGCGCCGACCGGACCGATCGGCGAGCTGGTGATCCCGGCCGAGCAGGCCTCCCAGGACTTCGGCGTCCTGCGCGAGGGCTCCATTGCGAGGACCGAGATCAGTCTGATGAACACGGGGGAAGGCGACTTGGTGATTTCCGCGGCCCGCGCCACCTGCGGGTGCACCCAATCCGAGATCTTCCTGGTGGGGGAGGGTGGCGAGCTCGAGCCCTACGTCATGGACACCCCGATTCCGCCCGGTGCCGCGTTCCAGGTCAATGTCGGCGTGGACTCGACCCGCAAGAAGGGCCCTTGGACCGGCTCGGTCTCGCTGTTTTCGAACGACCCGGTCCAGCCCGACGTGATCTCGCTCAAAGCTCAAGTGCAGCAAATGTTCGAGATTTCGCCGACGGCCTTCATGAACTTTGAATCGGTTCGCGTAGGCACCGAGAAGGAATCCCAGCTGACCGTCTCGAGCCCGATCCTCGACGCGTTCTCCTTGCGAGTGGACGAGCAGGTGTTCACGCACACCCCGTGGCTCGAGGTCGACCTGACTCCGATCGAACCGGATGCCGATGGGCGCGCCAAAACTTGGACGATCACCGGTCGTCTGACTTCCGATGCACCTGAGCAGCAGCGCTGGAACGGTCCGATCAACCTGATTACCGACGTGCCGCTCGCCGGCGATCAGCTCGACGAAGCCGGGCAGCCCAAGATGCACGAAGTCACGATGACCGCGATGGCTCAGATTCAGGGCCTGGTCACCGCGAATCCGTTCTACCTCTCGATGGGCATTGTGCCCCCCGGCCAAAGGGTCGAGCGCAGCTTCACCCTCGAGATCCACGACCCTGAGTTCCGTCCGGGCACCGTGCCCGTGACGGTCGAAGGTCGCGTCGAAAAGGAAGTCGAGCTCTGGAAGGAGCATGCGTCCGCGACGGCGACCGTCCTCGAGGACGGCAATTTCCAGGTGACCCTGGTGATTGAAAACCTGCCCGACACGATGGCCGGTCCGTTCGGTGGCACCGTTCAGGTGGCCGTCGGACACCCGACCAAGGATGTTGTCTCGGTGCCGTTCTCTGGCGTTTGCCGCAACTCAATCTCGGCGCCCCAAACGCGCCCGGCCGTCGCTCCGCCGGTCAAGCAGGGCGAATAGCTGGGTCGACCCGGGCCGGGGTCGTCAGGACCACAGGCCCGGTCGAGCTGACCGGACCAAACGGCCCTATCGACTGGACCCAGAACAGAACGGGCGACGGCCCGCCGGAACGCCAAGTTCCGGCGGGCCGTTCTCGTGAATCTTCGATTCAGGTGGGCCCAAGCGACCGGGCTGATCAGTTCCCGAGCAGCGGCACGGAGTTCAGCTTGCGTGCGTCGCCACCGGCCTTGACCGAGAAGGTCCCGCCGGGCTTGAGGCTCGCGCTGCCGTAGGCGCCGTCCTTGCGCAGGGCGTAGTAGACGACCTGGAAGTTCGGCAGACCGTCCTCGCCGAGCAGGTGAGGGCGACGGGTTCGCTCCACGATGCGTCGCAGGGCGGTCAGGCAGGCTTGGGTCGGTGAAAGACCAGACTCCATCAGGTGCACGATCGTGTTCGCCCCGCACGTTTGGATGACCGCCTCGCCGAGGCCGGTGGCGCCGGCCGAGCCCACTTCGTTGTCCAGGTACATGCCGGCGCCGACGATCGGCGAGTCACCGACGCGGCCGGGGATCTTCCAGGACAGCCCGCTGGTCGACGTGACCGAGCCCATGTGACCGGCCTTGTCGAGGCCCGAGCAGTGAATCGTTCCGGTGGTGTAGGGAATCTCGAGTGCGCCCTCGGTTCCGAGCTGCTGGTTCGGGTCAAGCCAGTTGTCGCGGGGATTCAAGGAAGCGCGCCAGGACTCGAAAGCGCGGCGGGAGGATTCGGTGAGCAGGTTGGTTTCGCGGAAGCCCTGGGACAGGGCAAAGCGCTTCGCGCCTTCGCCGACGAGCATCACGTGCCGGGTTTTCTTGAGCACCAGCAACGCAACCTGAGCCGGGTTCTGGATGCCCTCGATCGCGCCGACCGCGCCGGCTGCGTGGGTCGGCCCGTGCATGCAGGAGGCGTCGAGCTGAACGACGCCTTCGGCGTTGGGCAGGCCGCCCAACCCGACGCTTTGGTCGTTCGGGTCGTTCTCGACCAAGCTGACGCCCGCGACGACCGAGTCGAGGGGATCGGTTCCAGCTTCCATCAAACTGGCGGCCCGATCCACGCTGCGCAGGGCGTTGCCTGAGCCGATGGCCGCGGGCCCGCGATGGGCGTTGCCCTCATCGACCTGGTCACGAAAGGCATCGGGGATGGGCTCTTCGGCCCGCGCGGACGCGAGGCGGGCGAAGGGCAGCGCGGCTCCGGCCAGGGCGGCAGAAGTGAGGAATCGACGGCGATGGGTGGGCATGGAGGCTCGGTGGACGTTCGGGACGGAGCTTCGAGAGCTTCGGTGGTTCCAGGAACAGGGTCCGTGAGGCTACAACCCAGGGCCCAAGGTCGTCCTTTTCCACCTTCTTCCTCTCCCTCGTTCATGTCGCTCCTGTTTTCTCTCGCCCTGTTCTCCTGCGCGCCGCTCGCGCTTCCGCCCCAGGCTGCCACCCAACAGACCCGGGGGAACGTCCAAGGCGAGGGGCCCCCGCGTCGCACGATCGAAAGCCTCGGCGAGCGCCTTGCGGTGGTCGAACGCGGACCGCGGGTGCGGTGGACGGACGACGGTCTGCTTCGGATCGGTTCGGACGACGGAGCCGAGCTCCGCGACCCGGCGACCTGGGAGCTGGCCGAGGCGCCCGCGGAGTCGAGTTCGGGCGAGGTCTCCGCGGACGACTCGGATGAACTGGAGGTGAATTGGGGCGGCTCGAGGCCGCCGTATCAGATTTCGATTCGTGAGCCGGGAGCCGAGGATTCCACGCAGCTGCATGCGAGCGCCGATCGCATCCGCGAAGGACAGGCTCACCCGGCGGGGAAGTTCTTGAGCTGGGTCGAAGCCGGCGATCTGTGGGTGGCCGACCTGACCGGCAAGCGCCCGCGGGTGAGCGCCGTCACAAGTGACGGGGATCCGGACGTCTTGGACGGATTGCTCGATTGGGTCTACCAGGAGGAAATTTACGGGCGGGGTAACTTCCAAGCTCACTGGTGGAGCCCGGTGGATCCGCTGCTTGCGTTTCTCACCCTCGAGGAGCATCGCGTGCGCAGCTTTCCGATCATCGACTTCGTCCCTGAGGGGACCCTCGACACCGATCGCGGCGTGGATCTCGAGACCCTGCGCTACCCAAAGTCCGGGGACGCGAATCCGACGGTCGAGCTGTCCATTTACGACGCGGCGGCCGGGACCATGCGGGGCGTAAAGCTGGATGGCATGCCTCGCGATGGGCTGATTGTGCGCGTCGCGTGGACCGAAGACGGTGCCACGCTGCTGGTCACGATCCAAGATCGCATTCAAACCTGGGCCGAGCTGCACGCGGTCGACCCGGTGACCGGCGAAGGCGAGCTTTGGATCCGCGAGGAATCGCAGACCTGGGTCAACCGCCCGCGCTCGCCGATCTGGCTCGAGGACGGCCGGTTCCTGTGGCGCTCCGAGCGCACCGGCTACAACCATCTGTACCTATACGAACGCGGCGGAAAACTGCTTGGCCCGGTGACCGCCGGTGAGTGGCAGGTTCGTTCGGTGGTCGACATCGACGAAGAAGCCGGTGAGATCTTGTTCGAGGGCACCCAGCACGGAGCGGTGGATCGCAATTTTTACCGGACAGCTCTCGCGGTCTTGGGCGAAGGGTCGCCCGGGCCCCAGCGGCTGACTATGGGAACGGGCTCCCACTCGCTTACCTGGAGTCCGGACCAAGCGTTCTTCCTCGATCGGTTCTCCAGTGTTTCCACGCCCCCGCGCACGGTCTTGTGCGATGGCCGCACCGGCGAGGTGCTGCGCGAGGTGTCGAGCGACACGCTGGACCCGGCGATGCCCTACGCCGGCTGGGAACTGATCGAAATTCCCGCGCGTGATGGCTATCCGCTCGACGCGAGCGTGATGCGCCCTTTGACTGGTTCCCCGAGTTCCGGCGCGCCGGCTCCCCTGCTGCTTGACATCTATTCGGGTCCCGATGCTCCGACCGTGCGCAATAGTTGGCGCGTTTCGGCTTGGAATCAATTCCTGGCCCAAGAAGGCGTGATGGTCCTGCGTGTGAATGTGCGGACCGCTTCCGGCCGGGGCCAGGCGCACACCGAATTGTGCTACTTGCAACTCGGCGTGCAGGAGTTGCGCGATTTGGAAGACTCGGTCGACTGGGCGGTGGCGAATCTCGGAGCCGATGCGGACCACGTGGGCATTACGGGTTGGAGCTACGGCGGATTCATGTCGGCCTATGCGCTGACCCACTCCGATCGATTTGCGCTCGGGCTGGCGGGTGCGGGGGTTCACGATTGGCGTCTGTACGACACCATCTACACCGAACGCTACATGAGCACGCCGCAGTTAAATCCCGACGGATATGCGAAGACCTCGGTGCTTGGGGCGGCTGGGAACTTGAACGGGCACCTGGCCATTCTGCACGGCACGATCGACGACAACGTTCACCTGCAGAACTCGATCCAGCTCATTTCGGAGCTTCAGCAAGCCGGCCAGACCGACTTCAGTCTGATGCTGTACCCGGGCTGGCGACACGGCGTCGGTAGTCCGCACCGGACGCGATTTAACTGGGAAGCGATCGAAGAGCACTTGCTCGGGCGATGACCGCCGAGCGGCTCTTGCTGCTGCGCCCGCGCGGTTTCGGGCTCGATCTCGAAGCCGCGCGCACGAACGTCTTTCAAACCGCGCACATCGCGCAGGAAGACGGCTCGCCTCGCGCGGCTGCGGCAGCTGAGTTCGAAGGACTGGTGGCGAATCTGCGCGCCGCCGGCGCCGAACTCGACGTTCTGGACGAGCCCCAAGACTCGCGTGCTGTCGATGCGGTCTTCCTGAACAACTGGTTCTCGACTCACGCCTGCGGCACGTTGGTGCTGTATCCAATGGCGAACCCGGTTCGCCGGATCGAGCGGCGGGCCGATTTGATCGAGGCGATTCAGGAGCGGGTCGGTGCGCGCGAGGTTTGGGATCTGACGGCTCGCGAGGCGGACCAGCGATTCCTGGAAGGCACCGGGAGCTTGGTGCTGGACCGGGAAGCCCGAGTTGCCTTCGCCGGTCGCTCCCAACGCACCGACGAGGGACTGGTGCGCGAATGGTGCGAGCGGATGGGCTATCGGCCGGTGTTGTTCGACACGGAATTCCGGGGCGTGGCGGTCTATCACACCAACGTGCTGCTGTCGGTGGCCGGAGGGGCCCGGGCTTCGGCTGGGGCGGTTTGGTGCCCCCAGGCCGTGGTAGCGGCGGACCGGGAGCGGGTGGCGGGGGAGCTGGCCGCTGGTGGGCGCCGGGTCTGCGAGCTGGATTTGACTCAGCTAGCAGAGTTTTGCGGCAACACCCTCCGGGTCCGAGTCCGGGACGCGGCGGCCTGGGTGATGAGTTCCCGGGCCCGCCGGGCGCTCAGGCCGGCTCAGCTCGAAGAGCTGGGACGGGTGGTGGACGCGGAGCTGGGAACGATCGAGACCGTGGGCGGCGGGAGCGCCCGTTGCATGCTGGCCGAAGCGGAGGCATTTCAGACGGTTGCGTGACCAGGCGCCCGAGACGGGTTATTTCCCCGTCCCGATAGGAGGGATCCAACCGACTGGTAGGATCCGGCCGCCGCGAGGCACGCCTGCTGTCCGGGCGCCACCTGCATGTCCGAAGAGCTCGCCGATCTCCTCTCCCGTTCCGGTCTGGCCAGTTCAGAGGACCTGGCCGCGGCTCGGGCCCACGGGCGCGGCAAGGACCTGTCCCTGGCCGACGCCCTGCTCGAACTCGGTCGAATCGATCCCGGCCAGCTGGCCCGGGCGCAGGCCAAGGCGGCTGGGCTGCCCTTTGTGGACCTGACCAAGGGGCGGGTGCCGGCCGATCTTCTGGATCGTTTGCCGCCGGAGTTTGCCATCGAGAACGGTGTCCTGCCGGTGGCGGAACGGGGCGGCAAGCTGATCGTCGCCATCGGCGATCCGCTGGCTGCTCACCTGGCCGATCAGCTCCAGTTCCAGCTCGGCCAGGACGTCGCCTGCGCGCTGGCCCAACCGTCGGTGCTCCGGGACCGTCTGCGAGAGGCCTACGGGCAACTGCCGGGGGATGCCGCGGCCTCCGCCGCCCGCAGTCCAGCCGAGGGGGCCGATGAGGCTCCCATCGTGCGGCTCGTGCAGCGGCTGTTCGCCGACGCGCTCAAAGCGCGCGCCAGCGACATTCACATCGAACCCTCCGCGGCGGGACTGGCCGTTCGCTATCGGATCGATGGCGTGCTGCGTCCGGTTGCCGAGCATCCGCATCACCTCTCAGGCCCGCTGCTCTCGCGCCTCAAGGTGATGGGGCAAATGGACATCGCCGAGCGCCGCAAACCCCAGGACGGCCGCATATCGATCCAGCTCGACGGACGCGAAATCGACGTGCGCGCTTCGATCCTGCCGAGCAACCACGGCGAGACGATCGTCATGCGTTTGCTAGATCGTTCGGCCAACCTGATTTCGCTAACCGAACTTGGCTTCGACGCAAGCGACCGCGCGTGGTTCGAGCGAATCATCTCGCGCCCCAATGGCATCGTGTTGGTTACCGGGCCCACAGGATCGGGAAAGACCACAACGCTGTACGCGGCGTTGTCAGAACTCAACCGGCCCGACGTCAAGATTCTGACGGCCGAGGATCCGGTCGAATACCACCTCTCGGGCGTCAACCAAATGCAGGTGAGCCCCAAGCAGGGGCTGACTTTCGCTCGCATCTTGCGGGCCATGTTGCGCGCGGCGCCCAACGTGATTTTGGTGGGGGAGATCCGCGACGTGGAGACCGCCGAAGTTGCGATTCAAGCAGCGCTCACCGGTCACCTTGTGTTTTCGACGCTGCACACCAACGATGCGGTCGGTGCGCTTACGCGGCTGTCCGACATGGGCGTCCAGCCGTTCCTCGTTTCGGCTGCAGTTCAGGGGGTGGTCGCCCAGCGGCTGGTCCGCCGGTTGTGCTCGAACTGCGCCGAGCCCTACCCGGCCGAGCCGAAAGAGCTTTCGGCCCTCGGGCTCGATCCCGCGGTGCCCCAGGAATTCCGGCGACCCCGCGGTTGTGCGGTCTGTGAAGGCGTGGGCTTCCGCGGCCGCATCGGTTTGTTCGAGCTGCTTGAGCTCGACGGGCCCCTGCGCGATTTGGTCTTCGAACGAGCTAGCGAAGAGGACGTCGCGCGTGCCGCGGAATCGAGCGGCCGACTGCGCTCGCTACTCACCGACGGTGCGCGCAAGGTCAGCGAGGGGCACACGACCGTCTCGGAAGTTCTGCGCGTGGCCCGAGCGGCCACCGACCTCGATCCTCGGGCGGAACCGGTTTGATCCGGCCTGCTCTCATCCCCCTCTGCCTGTCCCCCCGGGAAGCTCTTTAGACCTATGAACAGCAAGGACCTGCTCGATGCAACCGTGGCCCGCGGTGCTTCCGACCTTCATCTCAATCCCGGCCGGCCTCCGGTGTTGCGCTGCGATGGACGTTTGGTCGAGCTTGAAGGCAGCAGCCTCAACGCCGCGGCCACCGAGGCCTTGTGTCGCGGGCTCTGTCCGGCGGATTCTTGGAAGGAACTGGAAGCGGTCGGTTCGACCGACTTCGGCCTCGCCCACGAAGACGGCAGCCGGTTTCGGGTCAGCGTATTTCGTCAGCGCCAGGGGATCGCGGCGGTGGCCCGTTTGATTCCAGATCGACTTTTGGGCCTTGACGAAATCGGCTTGCCTGAGTCGTGTCAGAAGCTCCTTCGCGCGCCGCGCGGCTTGGTGCTGGTGACCGGCCCTACGGGGTCGGGTAAGTCGACCACGCTGGCCGCGATGGTCGACTGGATCAATGCCAATATGGATCGCCACATCATCACGATCGAGGATCCGGTCGAGTACTACCACTCGCACAAACGCGGATTGGTCACCCAACGTGAGCTCGGCCCCGATGTGCCGAATTTTCCCGAGGCCCTGCGGCGCGCCCTGCGCCAGGACCCGGACGTCATTCTGCTCGGGGAGATGCGCGACCTCGATACGATCTCGGCGGCGATCACCGCGGCCGAGACCGGTCACCTGGTCTTCGGCACTCTGCACACCACGGGCAGCGCCCGCACGGTGGACCGCATGATCGATGCGTTCCCAGCCGGCCAGCAGGATCAGATTCGCGCCCAACTCTCCGTGTCGCTGTTGGCCGTCATTTCCCAGGTGTTGGTGCCGGCGACCGGTGGCTCCGGACGTGTAGCGGGCTTCGAGGTGCTGCTGATGAATGCGGCCATCGCGAACCTGGTGCGCAAAGGCGAGACCAACAAGATCCTGTCAACGATCCAGACCTCCCGGCGATTCGGGATGGTGTCCTTGGACGACTATCTGCTTGATTTGGTGCGATCGGGCAAAGTTGAACGCGAAGGGGCCATGGATGCCGCCTTCGATCGCGCGGACCTCGAAACGCGGCTCGGCGGATGAGCCCTGGCGAAGCCGAGAGCCGCCGGAAAACCGGAGCGCGCCGCCTGATCGGGCAGGTGCTGAAAGCCGCTGGGGTGGTCGACGAAGCCGGCATTCAGCGAGCGCTTGCCGAGCAGCGTCAGCACGGCGGCTTGATCGGCGCCCACTTGGTGCAACTCGCACTGGTCACTCCGCAGCAACTGACAGCGGCGCTGGCCGAGCAGGCAGGCCTGGACACCGTGGATCTCACGCAGCGCCAACCGGATCCGGGAGCGCTCGAGCGCATCGATGGATCCCTGGCGCACACTTTTGGCGTGCTCCCCCTGGCCGTGGAGGAAGGGCGCTTGGTCGTGGCGCTGGCCGATCCGCTGAACACTTCAGTGCTCGACGACCTGGCATTTTCCTCGGGCCTTGAGGCGCGCGCGGTCATTGCGGACGCGGATGCCCTGAAAACGGCGATCACCGAGGCCTACGGCGAGGAGCAGTCCTTGGCCCAGGCTATGGAGGCTGCCTCCGGCGAGATGCCTGGCGAGGACGCGGCCGAAGCGGCCAACGCTACGCCCGTGGTTCGGTTGCTCAATTCGATCTTGAACCGGGCGGTTCGAGATCGCGCGAGCGACGTGCACTTCGAGGTTTTTCACGACCGCTTCCGGATTCGCTACCGCGTGGACGGTTCCCTATACGAGGTGGAGTCGCCGCCGCGTCATCTGGCGCCGGCCCTGGTCAGCCGTATCAAGGTCATGAGCGATCTCGACATCGCTGAAAACAAGCTGCCCCAGGATGGCCGGATTCAACTCGCGATCGACGGCCGGCAGGTGGACCTACGAGTCGCGACGCTACCTGGGATCGACGGCGAGGGAGCCGTCCTGCGGGTGTTGGATCGGTCGGCAGTCAACCTCGAGCTCGCCGCGCTGGGATTCGAAGCAGGCGATCGCGATCGACTGAGCGCGGCAACGCGCCTGCCGAGCGGCATTGTGCTTGTCACCGGTCCAACCGGTTCGGGCAAGACGACGACTCTGTACGCGATGCTGGGCGAGATTCGCAACGACGAGGTCAAGGTCATCACGGTCGAAGATCCGGTGGAATACGACATCGACGGAGTGATTCAGATTCCGATCTACGAGGACATTGGTGTTACGTACGCGAAGGTATTGCGCACGGTGCTGCGTCAGGATCCCGACAAGATCCTGGTCGGCGAGATCCGCGATGCGGAAACCGCGCAGACTGCGATCGAGGCGAGCCTGACCGGACACACCGTGTTCGCCACGGTGCACACCAACGATGCGCCCTCGGCCGTGACAAGGCTGCTCGACATGGGGCTTGAGCCGTTTCTTTTGACGGCCACCCTCGAAGTGGTGGTTGCCCAGCGCCTGGTGCGCACCATTTGTCCGAACTGCAAGCAGACGTTCGTGCCCGACGAGGACGTTTTGCGCGAGTTGGGCGAGGATGGTCCGCGCTTTGAGGGCCGGGAACTGGCCTTCGGGACCGGCTGCGAGCGCTGCTTCCACACGGGCTACCTGGGCCGAACCGCGTTGGTGGAGATCCTGGAGTTGGACGCCGACCTGCGGCGTGCAATCCTAGAGGGCCGCTCCACCGGCGAGCTACGCCGCCGTGCGCGAGAGTCTGGGCTGCGCACCCTGCGCCAAAGCGGTCTCGACGCCGTATCGTCCGGTCGCACGACCCTCGAAGAAGTGTTGCGCGAGACCGCGTTGCACTGAGAGCTCAGCCCCTTCCATCGACTCCCGGCTGCAGCCGTTCCCCTCAGAATCCGCTCCATCCCGATTTCATGGCCAAGAAACTCCAGCGCAACGTCTCCCGCCCGCGTGCCGGCCGCGGCGGCGGTGGGGCCGTTCAAGCCGGAAGCGGCTCGAATGCGCCGCGGCGCAGTCTGCGCGGGCGCGTGTCGGGAGTCACGGTCACCGAATTCACGATCCAGCTCGCCACCTTGGTCGAAGCCGGGATCCCCATCGTCCGCGCCCTGAATATCCTCGAGCGCCAAGTGCCATCTGGGCCGTTCCGGCGCGTTTTGGGCGAGGTGGTCGAGGACGTCTCCTCGGGTACGACCCTTTCGGAGTCCATGGGGAAACACTCTGGCGCGTTCGATCCTCTGTACTCGTCGATGGTCCGCGCGGGGGAGGCGGCCGGTGTACTCGACCAGGTGCTCCTGCGGCTCGCCAAATTCCGCGAACGAGCGGCCGAGATACGCGCCAAGGTTTTCGCTGCGGTGACGTATCCCGTGATCGTTGTGCTGATCGCGACGCTCGTGATCACGATCATGGTGGCCTTCGTGATCCCAAAGTTCGAAGAGGTGTTCACCTCGATGAACCTGACCCTGCCGGATCTCACGCGCCACCTGCTGGCCGTCAGTCGATTTGTCGTCGACTTTTGGTACGTGGTTCTTGGTGTTCCTGTCCTGCTTGGGATTTTTCACCTAGTTCTCATGGGGCGTAGCTCCGGCTATCGGTATTTCATCCACCGCATGATGCTGCGGGTTCCCTACCTGGGCGATGTGCTCCAGCGTTCGATCACGGCGACATTCGCTCGAACCTTCGGCACCCTGGTTGAAGCCGGCGTACCGCACTTGGACAGCCTTTCGATCACCCGGGATACCTCAAGCAACGAGGTCCTTCTACGCGCAGTGGAAGATGTTTACGACGCTGTGCGCGAGGGAGAGACCATCGCCCGTCCGATGTCCGAGTCGGGGGCTTTCGATGACTTGACCACCAACATGGTCGAGGTCGGCGAGCAGACCGGTGAGCTGGATCGCATGCTGCTACGTGTGGCGGATGCCTACGAGGTTCAGGTCGAGCGACGCATCGACGCGCTGTTCAAAGTCCTTGAGCCGTTGCTGTTGGTCGTGATGGCTGTTTTTGTAGGTGTGATCGTTGTGGCCCTGTTCCTGCCGATGTTGTCTCTGATCTCAGGGGTTGGGAGCGGCGTTTGAAAGACCTGCCTCGATCCGAGGATGAGCCTCCCGATTCGAGGCGGCTCGCCGGAAGGGATTCAGGCCCGCGGGCGGGCCGGGGACGACTTGATGTTCGTCTGTTCCTCATCTTGCTCGGAATCAACTTGGTCACCTTCGGGATTGCGGCCGCCTTGGTGGTGCCGCGACTGTCCGAAGAGCGCGAGGCACACACCCGCGAGCTGACCGGCGAGTTGATTCAGACGCTGCAGGCCACCGTTCGGCCCGAGCGCGGCGCAAATGTCTCGGCTATTCTGCAATGGAGTGGCTGGAGCGAGATGCAGGACGCGATTCTGATCGACGCCAATCTCACGGCGAGCAGCGGCTTGCCCGGTACGATGGTTGGGGCGGGTATTCACTTGAACCCTCTGGGAGCGGTCCGCCGCGATTCGAGATTGGATGTCGCAGGGATCCTTCAGACCCTTGAACGGTGCTTGCAAATCGGGCAGTCGCTGCCGGTGGCCGGTGGCCTCACCGTGCCGATTCGCGTGCGAGGGAGCGACTGGGGCGCGTTCTGGTTCCGCATGCCTGAGGAGAGTTTTCTGGGCGAAGTCTCGCGCACGCTGCTGCCGGGCTTTCTGCTGTCGACCCTGCTGATTTCCCTGGGGACCTTTGCGACGCTTCGCCGGTTGGTCTTGAGTCCGCTGGATCGACTGACCGACGCTTCGCGACGGGTCGGCCGCGGCGACCTCACGGCACGCGTTGAAGAGGGTCGCGCTATGGGCGAGATCGAGGAGCTGATGGGGAGCTTCAACGCGATGACGTCCCGGGTGGAAGGCTTCAATCGCGAACTGGAGATTCGTGTCGAGCGGGCCACCGCCGAGGTTCGCGAAGTCCAGGAGGCCGCGCGCATCCAACATCGCCTGGCGGCGATGGGGGAACTTGCGGCTGGAATTGCCCACGAGATCAACAATCCGCTCGGCGGACTTCAGAACGCCGTGCGCGCGCTGGCTCGCGGGGGGATCGAGGAGTCGCGTCAGGCGCGCTACCTCGAAATGCTAGGAGAAGGCCTCGAGCGAATCGAAGGAACGGTTGGTCAGGTGCTCCGCATGGCGCCGCGCGATACCGAACCTCGAAGGGTCGATCTGCGCCATGTGGTCCGTGACGCGACGGCCTTGGTGGCGCACCGGGCGCGCGGAGAAGATGTGCAGGTGGCTGCCGAGCTTTCAGATGGGTTGAAGGTCGAGCCCGATGCCGTGCTGGATCACGGCGGCGAATTCTTGGTGTTCGGAGTTCGCGGCGAGCTCGTGCAGGCTGTGTTGAATTTGCTCGTAAACGCCCTCGACGCCTTAGGGGGAAGTGGCTCTGAACCCTCTGGGACGAGGGCCTCCCAGCAAGGGAATTCCATAGCGATCGAGCTTTTTCGCGTGGGCGACGAGATTCACCTCGCCATCGGGGACAACGGCCCGGGCGCCGCACCGGAGGCTTTAGAGCGCGCCCGAGACCTGTTTTTCACCACCAAGGACCCCGGCCGAGGAACGGGTCTGGGGCTATCGATCGTGCACAACATCTGCGACACCCACGGCGGACGCCTCGAGCTCAGCAGTGCGCTGGGCGAGGGCTTCAAGGCCACCTTGTGCCTGCCGGGCATCGCGGGTGGAGCGGGCACGAGCGCGGACCCCTCGACCGGAGAATCCGGAGCAGGCCGGGGAGTGCAGACGTGATCGACGCACCCCTTTGGCTGTTGGCC
This sequence comes from uncultured Planctomycetaceae bacterium, assembly GCA_964619265.1. Lineage (GTDB taxonomy): Bacteria > Planctomycetota > UBA1135 > UBA1135 > CAZUCE01. Next base: position 45,345 of record CAZUCE010000018.1, on the reverse strand, counting down.
TTGCTCGGCGCACTGATCGGAATCTCCGGCCTGTGCAGCGCCTCCGAGGCAGCTCTGTTCAGCCTGACGCCGGCCGAGCGCGATCGCAGTTCGCGCAGGGTCCGCGAACTTCTGGCGCACCCCAAGGACCTCCTGGTCACGGTGTTGCTGGTCAACCTGGTCGTGAACATCCTGTTCTTCGCGTTTGCGGATCGGTTGTTCGAAGGCGAGCCCATGGCGGCTCCCCTTGAGGAGGGCGAACCCTCGGTGCCCCTCTGGCGTACGTTCGCCGCGCTGTTTGGGGCGCTTCTGACGCTCTTGGTCTTCGGCGAGATCCTCCCGAAGACCCTGGCGCTTCGCTCGCGGGTGGGCCTGTCCTCGTGGACCGCGCCGGGTTGGCTACTCGCCTCGGCGGCGATTGGCCCCCTGCGACGCTGGCTGGTTCGCTTGATGGACGCGTTTGGCGGCGTGGCCGAGCGCGGCGAGGACGAGCGGGTTCCGACCGCAGGACATTTAGGGAGCGTTCTCGAGCAGACCGCCCAGGCTGGAGAGTTCGGGGCGCGTGAAGCGAACCTGCTGGCTGAAATCGTCGAGTTGGGCGGGATGCGCGTGCGCGAAATCATGACGCCGCGAGTCGACGGGCTGTATCTGGACGTGGACGGCTCGAACCGCGACGAAGTCGTTCGCGAGGCGATTGAACAGCGGATGTCCTGGTTGCCGGTGATCACCGGAACAGCCGACGAGATTCGTGGCTCGGTGCGAACCCGCGACCTTTTGCGCGCGCCGGAGAAGGGTGTTTCAGAGATGGTCATGCCGGTCCTGTTCGTGCCCGAGGTAGCGAGCTGCCTCGATCTCCTGGCGCTGCTTCGCGAACGCCGAGCCACCGAGGCGGTGTGCGTCGATGAATGGGGCGGCACCGCGGGATACGTGACCGTGGAGGACGTCTTCGAAGAACTCGTCGGAGAACTGCGCGTCGAAGGCGAGGCCCGGGAACAGAGCATCGTCCCTTTGGGGGAGGGTGCCTTCCAGGTACCCGGATGGCTGTCGATCCGGGACTGGAACGAACGGTTCGGGATGAACGTTGTGCCGACGGAATTCGAGACCGTGGGGGGGCTGGTGACCGCGTTGCTCGGGCGTATTCCGCGCAGCGGCGACTCGGTGGCCCACGGACATCTAGCCATGGAGGTCGCCGAGGTGCGCGGGCGCCGGGTGCAATGGGTGCGCCTGCGAGTCATGCAGACCCCCCGTGACGCGGGGATGGAAGCAGGCGGTGAGCGATGAGTCTCACCACGAATTTGTTTGCGCTGATCTTGCTGCTGTTCCTTTCCGCGGTGTTCTCGGGCAGCGAGATTGGTTTCTACGGGCTCAGCCGCGTTCGGCTCGAAGCCGACGTGCGCGAAGGCCGCCGACTCGCCCGCTGGGTGCGCGGATCGATTTCGAACGAGCGCGCGTTTCTGATCACGATCTTGATCGGCAACAATCTGGTGCTCGAGCTGGCGACCGGCGTGGGGGAAGATTTCCTGCGACGTCTGATTGCGGTTCCCGAATCCCTGCGCGAACTGGTGCTTACCGCGGTGCTCACGCCGTTGCTGTTCCTATTCGGCGAGCTATTGCCGAAGGACATTTTTCGCCGCAAGCCGCATACGCTGCTCGGGATCGTCTCGCCGCTTTTGTTTGCGGCGCGAATCCTGTTCCTACCGTTGGCTCTGCCTCTGTTCGCACTGGGCGCGGGGATCGAGCGGCTGCTGCGCTCGGAACGTCGCGAGGTCAGTTTGGCTTTTGGGCGCGAGGTGTTCCTATCGGTGCTTGACGAGGGCACTCGCCTGGGGTCGATTCCGATCGAAACCCGGGCGCTGGCTGAGAACGCCCTGTCGCTGACCGAGATTCCGATCGAGCGCGTCATGATTCCATGGAGCCAAGTCGAGCATCTGAACTGCGCGGATGGAGCGGCCCGCGTCCGGGAGCAAGCCGCGGACTTTGAGCACACCCGCGCACCGATCCGCGGCGAGGACGGGCGCTTCGATCTCTACCTGCATCAACTGGATGTGCTGGCCAGCGCGGCCGGTACCGATCCGCGGGAGCTTGGCCGCGCGCTGCCCTGCCTGCCGGCCGACCTGGGAGTCGACGCCGCCTTGCACCGCATGCGCCTGGAGGGCGGGCGGATTGCCCTGGTGGGGGATCCGGCGAATCCACTCGGCCTGCTAGCGCTCAAGGACCTGGTCGAGGAGATCAGCGGCGAGCTAGCCGACTGGTAGCGGGCTTGGGCCTGCGCGCCGATTTCGGGCGCGCTCCGGTAGGCGCCGGGCTCAAGCGGGCTAGCAACCCTTCAGAGCGCGGCGGGCGGATAGGATGGCCCTCCGAGCTCCGATCAGCTCTCTCACTTTCCCTCTGCGGCCGCCATGACTCGAATCCACAGCGCACCCGACCCCTCCCCCCAGAGTTCAGCAGCGGCTCCCCTGCGCCCCGGGGGCGCGAGCGGGTTGGCCGCGGTCGTTGGTCTGGGTTTGCTCGGGATCGGCCTGCTCGGCGGAGCGCCGGCCACAGGCCTCCAGACAGTGGCCCAGACTCCGGCCCTGACCTTCAACCCGCCGGCCTACGGCGACAGCGACGCCAATCGGGACCTCATCGCGGTTACGGGCCCCGACCAGACCGGCGGCAGCGTCCTGTGGGTGATCGACTCCAAGTCCAAGCAGATCGCGGTTTACCAGGCCTCCGGCGGCAGCGACTCCCAGGCCGGGCTCCGGTTCATCGGTGCCCGCCGGATCGATTTGGACCTCCAGGTGCTGGGCTACAACGACCGCTCGAAGCAGGCCTACGAGGACCTGGAGGAGGCCTTCCTGAAGCTCGATCCCAGCCCGCAAGATGAGGCCTCAACCAAGCGCGCGCGCTGACCGGCCGGATTTCCCTGCGCCGCTTGCCTCCCATTCCTTAGAACGGTGGACAGAACAGGTCGCCCCGGCGCCCGATCGCCACCAGGCCGGCTCCGGACGAGCCCGCGCGGCCCGCCGCTGCGACCCTCCCTTCTCAGATTCCCCCCATCTACTCAGTCCTTTCGAACCCATGAGCGAGACCCAAGAGTTCTTCAGCTTCGAGGAAGCCCTGGACCGCCTGCGCCTCAAGGAAGAGGAGCTCAAGCGCCTCGTCTCCGAAGGTGAGATCCGCGCCTTTCGCGACGGCGAGACCATGCGACTGCGTCGCCGCGATGTGGACGAGCTTCGCACCGAGCTGATGGGGGGCGACGTCGTCGACCTCGGCGGCCTCGAGGACATGGCTTTCGAGGACGAAGGCGACTTTGACCAGCCGGGCATGGCGACCGAGGAACTCTCGGCGGCCGACACGCTGCTGGACGAGGAACTCGAAGTGCTCGAGCTTGAGCCCGATCCGATCGAGGGCGTAGGCGAGTTGGAGGAGCTTGAGGAGGAGGAAGTCGAAGACGAATTGGTGGCCGCCGGTGCTGCCGACGAGGACGACTTCTCGCCCCTGGCTCTCGCGCTGGTGTTTGGGACGACGATGGTGCTGCTGTTGACGATGCCGATCCTGATTTCCCTCGGCAGCGGAAGCGCCTCGGACGTGGCCAAGTCGATTGGAGGGATCTTCGTACCCTTCGACGAGGAGAGCGACACCGTGGCCTCCGGCGAGGGATCAGATGCAGAGACTTCCGAGACCGAGAGCTCCGAGTCCGCGCCCACCGATTCCGAGACCGTCCCCGACGACGCCGAATAGAACGCTTCGCGTTCACCTGATTCCTACGCTCCCCCCTGCGCCGAACGCGCGGCTGAACGGAACCCGCCATGACCCAGCGCCTCCACATCGTTTCTTCCCGTCTCCTTGGCCGTCTCGCCCTGGCCACGCTCGTCTTGAGTTCGACCGCATGTGTCGCGCAGTCCAAGTACGACGAAGTGCTGAAAAGCTCGCGCTTTTATCAGGACGCCTACCTGGATCAGCAGACCTACGTGGGTGAGCTGGAGGCCGAGCGCGCCGAATTCGAACTCCGTCTGCAGGAGGCTTCGTCTCCCCTGGACGCAGCGGCGATCGAAGCCCAGTTGTCCGAGATGGAGATCGACGATCCCCAGATCGACGCCCAGCTCGCGGAGCTGGCGCGGATCGCCGCTTCCCTCGGCGGGGCACCCGGCGATGTCACCCCGGTCCAGGTCGAAGGCGGCTATGGCTTCAGCCTCAAAGATTCGGTGCTGTTCCCCTCTGGGTCGGACACGCTGCGTCCGGAGGGCCAGCGAATTCTGCTTGAGCTTTCGAGCGACATTGCGTCGCGCCCGTTCCAGACCCTGTGGGTCCGCGGGCACACCGACTCGGTTCCCGTCGCCAAGCCCGAGACACTCGCCAAATTCCCCGGCGGCAACCTCGAGCTGTCCGCGGCCCGGGCGCTCAAAGTCGCTGAGTTGATGATCGGAACCGGCCGTCTGCCGGCCGGCAGCGTGGCGGTGGCGGGTCTTGGCTCGAACCGACCGGTCGCTCCCAACGACTCCGCGGAAGGTCGACGTCAAAACCGGCGCGTTGAGATTTTCGTACTCGAAGACGATCCGGAACTGCCGGCGGACGCGTCCGGACCCGCCTCGGAGTGACCCGGGGCGAGGCCCGGATGGAATCGGCCGGGCCTTTGATCAAAGTGCAGCCGACACGGGGCGCGTGGCATTTGGGCGCGCGAAAAGCAGGTGCGTGGAACTCCGCTGCGCCCAACACGCGCGCGATCCGGCTCACCTGGCTGCTCTGCGGGTTGGCCGCCTGGGCGACGGGGTGCTCGAAGGTGTTCGACTTCGAGGATCCGGACCCCGGCGGGTCGATCACGGCGCTCGATGAGCTCGAGCGTATGGTCCTGATTCCGGCCATCCCCAATCGGCTCTATGGGACCGGGATCTTCGAGGATCTCCTGATCGATCGATTCGAGGCCACACGCGGGGATTGGCAGCGGGTCTTCGGCAGTCCGCCCAGCTCGGGGGCCTTTCTGGTCGACGCGGCCCAGACCGATCGCTCGCGGCTCGATTGGCCGGCGTTTTGCAGTCTGATCGAAGCCCGCGAGTTCGCGAGCCGGCGCGGAATGCGGTTGCCGACCGAGAGCGAGTGGCGCTACGTCGCGGGAGGTCCGACATCCCACCGCTATCCGTGGGGCCGGGCGCGCAGTGAGTCCCTGTCGAACACTCTTCATTTGAATCTTGGCCGGCCGCTGCCGGTCGGTTGCTTCGAACGCGGACGGTCGGCTTTTGGCTGTTACGACATGAGCGGGAACGTCCGCGAATGGGTGGAGGCCTCAAGCCGGCTCGACCTGCCTGCGACCGGACTCGCCCTCGGGGACTCCTATCTCACTTGGCTCCACGAATTGGCCGAGCCCGGCGGGCGCCATCTGCTCGAAGAGCGGACGCGCACCCCCGATTTGGGTGTGCGATGCGCGGTAGAGGCGCGGGCCTGGTTGGGCGAGCGCTTGGACGAGCTCGCTGGCTCGCCAGGGTCCCCGGCTCGGCTTCAGGCAATCGGGCGCGAGTTCGGTTCAGCCGGGGTTTTGCTGCTGAGCCAGTTGAAGGAGGAGCATCCGGATAGCCCGGCGTTGCAAGCTCTTTTGAAAGGGGCGGATCGATGAACGAGCAGCCGAACCTTGGCGCGGGAGTCGTCCCGGTCGAGGAACCGGGTCCGCGCGGCCCCTGGGGGAGCTATCAGGCCGAGCTCGACTCGGCTGGTTTTCGTCCCTCGCGCCGGCTCGGTCAGAACTTCCTGATGGACGAAGGCGTGCTGCGGCGAATCGCGCTCTTGGCTGGGGCGGAGGAGGGCGAGCAGTTGGTCGAAGTGGGGGTTGGGCTCGGTTTCTTGACCGCGCACCTGCTGGCCGGGGGTCGCAAGGTGCTCGGCGTCGAGGTGGATGCGCGCTTGGCCGACATCGCGGCCCGGCGGCTGCCCGAGCGTGTGCCGCACTCCATCGAGGGGCTCGAGATCCTGCGTTGTGATGCCCTTGGCTCGAAGTCCGAGCTGGCACCCGAGCTGGAGCAACGCTTGTCGGAGTTCCAGCGCTGGAGGCTTGCAGCGAATTTGCCCTACGCGATTTCCTCCCCGCTACTGGCCCAGCTGGCGCTCCATCGCAGGCCACCGGAGACGGCCACCGTCCTGGTCCAGACCGAGGTCGCCGAGCGACTGGTGGCGGCTCCGGGCACCTCGCAGTTCGGGGCGCTGACCGTGGTTGTCCAGCGCTCCTTCGAGGCACGCCTGGCCATGCGGGTGGGGCCCGGTTCGTTCCGTCCCCGGCCGAAGGTCGACAGCGCCGTGGTTCAGCTAAAGCGGCGCCGTTCCCTGGAAGCTCCCGAGCGCCGGGCCTTTGTCGCGGGTCTGGTCCGGCAGATGTACACCCAGCGTCGCAAGCGACTGCGGGCGCCGCTCGCTGCTCGCCTGGGACTGGCTGCAACCGAGGCCGACCGGGTGCTGGCCGAGGCCGGGATCGAGCCGACGGCCCGCGTCGAGGAGCTCGGTCAGGTGGAGTGGGGGCAACTGGCAAACGCGATTCCCGGGGATGTGGGTCCGGAAAAGGAGCCTGACAGCGCCTGAGGAGGGCCTGAGCGGGGGATCTGAGAGGGGGGTCTGGGAGCCCGCCGCTGGCCCTGGGCCGGGCTGGCCGGCGGCGCCGGTCTGTGCCCAAGCGGGGAGACGTGCCTCAAGGCGGGGAACAGATCAAGAATAAGTTTCCGGGGGCTGGTTGATCGTTCCCATCTGGCGGGCTACGGTTCCGAGGTCTGAATCCGAGGGCGAATCGACGCCCAGCAGGCGACCCCGGACCAGTTCGGGTCGGGTCGCCCACGCCGAGCCTCGGAGGACAACCGCACCGCGCACGGCTCAGATCGAGCGCGAGACCCAGGGCACGCACTCCTCTGCCCAATCGGCGTCTCGCCCTTCTGCGATGTCTTGCGGGTCCCGCAGCGAAGCTCCTCGAGCCTCCGCGCACCGTCCTTCGAACCGAATGCCAAGGCTCTGAGAACCTCCGGGGGAAACTCCGGGTCTTCCAGGGCCTTCCATGCGGGACAACCGGCCAGATCGACCTGGCGCTGGGTTGAGGAATCGGTACCCGAGGCCGGCAAGGCCATCGCAGCGGCCCGCTCGCGGATTTTCTGTCGGCACGTTCTGCGATCGCTCGGCGCCTGCTCTTCTTCGAGGCGCGCGACCGGGACGGCGCTTTCCCCCTCAGCTGTTCCATCCTGCGGCTCCGCTACTCCTCCCTTGAAGCGTCCGCCTGCGCCCCAAGGGCGCTCCCTTTTTTTCAGCCCCTCTTTCAGCTACCCCCAGCCCTTTGCAGCTCCGGCGCCCGCCGGCTGTGCGACTTGTTTCGCGGGGTCCCCAAGCTCCAACCGACTCCAAACCACGGCCACTCTGGCCTCGCGTAGCCCCATTTCCGTGCAAGACCCCGCCTTCCGAGAGCTCGTCGAACGAGTGAAAGCCGCCCATCCCATCGAGGAGGTGGTCGGGGCGCGCGTGGAGGGGCTCAAGCGGGCCGGTTCGATTTATAAGGCGTGCTGCCCGTTCCACGCGGAGAAGACGCCGTCGTTCACCGTGGATCCGACGCGCGGCTCCTGGCGTTGCTTCGGGGCCTGCTCGGAGGGGGGAGACGTCCTTGAGTTTCTCGTGAAGTTCGAGGGCTCGACCTTCTGGGAGGCTCTGACCGAGCTGGCCAAAAACGCCGGTATCGAGCTGCCCCAGCGCGGCTCCAACGCCGGCGGGGACGCCAAGAAATTTGCTCCGCTCTACGAGGTGCTCGAACGGGCTGAACGGTTGTTCGCCGGAAAGCTACGCAGCGACGAAGGCGAGCGTGCGCGGGCCTACTTGGAGGGCCGCGGGCTCCGTGACGAAACCCTGCGAGCCTTCGGAGTGGGCTTCGCGCCCGGGGGAAACGCGCTGTTGAACGCCGCGCGCCGCAGCGATGCGCCGCTCGAGCCTTTGGTGACCGCCGGATTGGTTCGGCGCGGCGACGACGACCGCCCGTACGATTTCTTTCGAGGCCGAATCGCGATTCCAATCCGCGACATCGAGGGGCGCACGGTCGGCTTTGGCGCGCGGCTGCTGCCCGGCACCGACGGCCCGAAATACGTGAACACGCCGGAGACTCCGGTCTTTCACAAAGGACGCATCGTGTATGGACTCGATCGAGCCCTGTCTGCCGCGCGTCGCGAACGGCACCTGTGCTTGGTGGAGGGTTATACCGACGTGATGGCCGCCCACCAGGTGGGTTGCTCGCAGGTGGCTGCGGTCCTCGGGACCGCGACGACCCTGGATCACGCGCGGCTTGTGCGCCGCAGTGGCGCCCGGCGAGTCAGCCTGTTTTTCGACGGCGACGCCGCGGGGCGCAAGGCAGTCCACAAGGCGTTGCGCGGCCTGCTCGGATTGGACGGCGTCACCCTGGACGTCGTGAGACTTCCCGAAGGCGACGATCCCTGCGACCTCTTGGTTCGCGAACAGCGAGCCGGTTTCGATCGCTTGCTCAGCGGCGCCGAAGGCTGGTTTGATTTCCTTTTGTCCGGGATTCAAAAAGTGGATCCCTCGGACACGAACGAGTTGGTGGCCGCCGTGGACGAGCTGGTCGATACGGTCGTCTGTGTTCAGCACCCTGTTGGGCGGGACGCGTTGATCGCGCGGGCGGCTTCGGCGCTCGGTTTGGATGTCGGAGCGCTCCGGGAGCAATCGGCGCGCGCCCAGCGGCGGGTGCAGCGATCGTCCGGCGCGCCGGCTCCTCGGGCAGGGCAAGCGCTGGAGCGCGGGGGGGCGACGCGTTCGGCTGCGGCGGGCGGCGGCTTCCAGCGCCAGGGGCTCGGCTCTTCCGGCACTCGCAGCGGCGCTCCGGGCCCTGACCCTGGCGCGACAGACAGCTCCTGGCGCCCTGGACAAGCCGCGGATTCCGGTCGCCTGAATGCGGAGCGCTCGGGTTCGAGCGCCCCCCGCGAGCGGACCGGTCGAAATTTGCAAGGGAACCAAGCGACGGCTGCCGACGTCCAACGACTTCGCCTCGGCCGGGCCTGGCGCCATTTCGCAGGGGCTCTGCTCTCGGACAATGGGCTGATCTCCGCGCACCGCGACGCCCTTTTGGCTGCGCTCGGTCGGGCGCCCGCCCGCGGCGACAAGGCTGCTCCGTCCGAAAATTCTCACTCGCAAGGCGACGAGGAATTCCAAGTGGATGTCTCGCAGTTGCCGATTTGCCCCGACCCGCGCGTGACCCTCGTCCTTCAACGATTGCTCGATCTGTACGACCGGGACCCGGACCCCGATTTGATTTTGGACGGAGCCGCGCTCGAACTCGATTTTCAATCCGGAAAGAGCCCAGCCGAGCAGGGCGAGTCCGCCGTCGAGGCGGGCTTCCCCCTCGAGCTGGAGAAGTTGGCGCGACTCGCGGAATCCCCCCGGGACTGCGCCGAGCAGGCGCTGATCCGCCTCGGCGAGTTTGGTCTCGTGGACCGCCTCCGGGGTGCCAAGCGCACGGCGGTGATGGAATCCGGCTTGGAGCACGACCCGAGTTCCTGGAGCGAGGCCGATCACTGCCAGCTCCTCGAGCGCTATCAGGCCGAACTCGATCTCCAGCCGCGCCAGGCAGGCGCACCTCGAACGGCTTCCGCCGACTCCCCTTGGGCGCAGGCTCCCGAGGGCTCCCCGGCAGCCGAGTCCGGCGCGCCCGGAATTCTCGGCCCGAAAGTACGAACCCAGCCCGGCCCCTCGACGTTGTCTTCTGTGGACGACCCGGACGAGGGCTGGGACAACCCGGAGGAAGCCGCCAAGGCCTCCTCGCACTGGAACCCAGGCTCCGTACCCGCATCCTCGGAATCCGCTCCGGATCCCGATGACTTTTTCCACGACGGCGCGGACTCGCTCACCTTTGACCTGCTCTCCTAACGGTCCAATTCCTCAATAGACCCCATGGCCACCAGCACCGATCGCACCGACGACATCGTCAAACTCCTCATCGAGGAGGGGACCCGTCGCGGCTACCTGACCTACCAGGAGATGAACAAGCTCCTGGAGGGGCAGTTCATTCCGCCGGACAAGATGGACCAGGTGTTCATGGCTCTCGAGGACGCAAACGTCGACGTGGTCGACGAGAGCGACGCTGAAGAGGGTTCGACCAGTACGCCGGCAACCCCGGCGACTCCGGCCGCGACGCCGACCAAGACGCTTGCCGAGAAAGCCGCCGAGGCTCTCGACGCGCCGCTTGAGCGGGTCGTGACGCCCGAGAAGATCGACGATCCGGTACGGATGTACCTGACGCAGATGGGGGAGATCCCGCTGCTGACGCGTCCCGAGGAGATCTACCTCGCTAAGACCATCGAGATCACCCGCAAGCGCTTCCGCAAGAAGTGCATCGGGTCTGGCGTCTGCATGGACGACGCGTTGGAAACGCTCGAGGCCGTGGCTCGCGGAGAGATGGCCTTCGACCGCACCCTCAAGGTCAATCCGAATCCCAAGCCGGACGACAACCCCAAGATTGTTGAGACCCTGGGCAAGCCGTTCCTCCAAAAGCGTCTGCCGGTCAACATCGAGACGATCCGTCGCCTGCATGCCCAGGTGCGCGAGGCGTATCGTCCGTTGCTGGACCCGAAAACCACGGCAAAGAAGCGCAACGAGGCCCTCGAAGAGGTCCAGCGCACGCGCCGCAAGTTGATCCTGCTGGTCGAAGAGTGCCACCTTCAGGTCAAGAAGGTGCGTCCGTACCTCGAGCTGCTCGAGGACTTCTACCGCGACATGCGCAGCGTTGAGCGGAAGATCGCCACCCTCAAGGCCGGGGGACGGACCGACAGTCCCGAGCTGCCCCAGCTTGAGGCCCGCATGGCCGAGTTCGAACTGCGTGCCCTCGAGCCGGTCGATCGCATGCGCCGCCGGGTCGAGCAGATTCGCCTCCACCACGAGGAATACGAGCGCGCCAAGCGCGATCTGTCGAGCGGCAACCTCCGGCTGGTGGTTTCGATCGCCAAGAAGTACCGCAACCGCGGACTGTCGTTCTTGGATTTGATTCAGGAAGGCAACACCGGCCTGATGAAGGCCGTTGAGAAGTACGAGTACCGCCGGGGCTACAAGTTCTCGACCTACGCCACCTGGTGGATTCGCCAGGCCATCACCCGCTCGATCGCCGACCAGGCGCGGACCATCCGCATTCCGGTTCACATGATCGAAACGATGAGCAAGCTTCGCAACGTGACGAAGAAGCTCGTCCAGGCGAAGGGCCGCGAGCCCTCCGTCGAAGAGGTCGCCGAAGCCGCCGAGATTTCGATCGAGGAGGCCAAGCGGGTCATGAAGATCAGCAAGCATCCGATCAGCCTCGACCGCCCGATCGGTGACTCGGAGGACAGCTACTTCGGAGACTTCATCGAGGACGAATCTGCGGAGAGCCCGGTGCTCGCCGCGGGCCACGAGATGCTCAAGGAGCGGATCAACGACGTGCTCTCGACGCTGACCTTCCGCGAACGCGAGATCATCAAACTGCGCTACGGCATCGGCGACGGATACACCTACACCCTCGAAGAAGTCGGTCGCATCTTCCGCGTGACCCGCGAACGCGTGCGCCAAATCGAGGCCAAGGCCGTCCGGAAGCTGCGGCATCCGGTGCGGGCTCGACAGCTCTCGAGCTTCCTCGATGGCGTCGTGATTGAAGACGATGACGAGGATCAGCCGCTCGACTGACGGTTCAGCGCGGCTCGGCCGGAGCCACCTCGGCACCCTTCGAGGAAGCTCCTAGAGCTGCGGGGCCCGCGCCAGAGTCGCAGTTTCTGCTGCCCTCTTGCGGCCAGCGCCGATGCGCTGGCCGCCTTCGTTTTGGGAGGGGTGAAACCCCATCTCAGGCGATGGTCTCGGTTTGCGCGGTGAAGCGGGCAGCGATGGGCGCCGCTCTCGCCACGAGGCCGGCTCCGGAACAGGGACCCACTGGGGATGGGCCCACTGGGGATGGCCTGGTGAAATCACCTCTGCGCTCTCGCCGCCTCGACCGGATGCCGTGGGGCGGGAGCGGCCCGGAGCTCCTTGGCCGGGCACGGTTGTCGGCTTGGGCCTCCTGAATGGCTCTTCGGTCGTGCCCTGAGGGTTGGTGGGGGCTCTTGTGCGGGGTATCCTCGGAGGTTCGGTCCCGACGAATCCATGTCTCCCTCTCCGACAGCCCTCCCCATGCGTGATGTCCTGCGCGTTCTGCGTGATCTCCAAGAGCTTGATGAGGACCTCTACCGGGTCCGGCAGGAGCTCGAGCGGCTGCCCGCCGAGCGGACAGCTCGCCGTGAGGAGATCGACGGCAAGCTTCAGCGGATGAAGGAGCTCGATTCTGAGACTTTGCAGCTTCGGATGCAGGTCAAGGAAATTGAGGACGCTTCGAAAGCGGCCCGGCAACGCATCCGGCAACTTGAGAATGCGAGCGCCACGACCCGTTCCGACCAGGCGCTCCTGGCCGCCTACAGCCACGAGATCCGTTCGCTCAAGCGGGAGATTTCCGAAGGCGACGACGAGGGACTGCGCATCGTCGAGCGCGTGGACGCCAAGCAAGCCGAACGCGATGCGTTGGGCTCCGAGGTTCAAGAAGAAGAAACGGTTCACACCGAGTTCTCCGCCAATGTGGAGACCGAGTTGGCCGAGGCGCAGAAAAAGCACGACAAGCTCAATACCGAGCGCAACAAGCGCATGGGCGAGAGCGTTCCGCCAGACGTTCTGGGCGTCTACGAGAAGCTGCTCGACGCGCGCGCCGGCATGGCGCTCGCGGCGCTAGAGGATCGCAACTGTCAGGGCTGCTACATGAACGTTCCCACGAACGTGTTCGTCCGGTTGTCCAAGGGGCGCGAGATTGTTCAGTGCCCCAACTGCCAACGCATCTTGTTCTTGTACGACTGAGAAGCGCGGCTTCGGCGGGCGGGCCTTGCCGGGGCATCCCCGGCCTGCCGGGCTTGCCACGGCCCTCCTCAGGGCGGTAGGCGTGGCGCGCGCCTTTGGGCAGGCAGCGGCGGTCGGTGATCGAGCCGCGGCTTGCGCCCGGCTGCGCCGATCCAATCCGGTGGGCTCAGGAGTTCGCGTGGGTCCTTGGGGCCGGGACCCAAGCGCTGCCCTGCCGGGTTTCGCGGCGGGCGAATTCGGCGATCAGGCGCGAGCGGATCTCGGACTTGTGGATCGACCAGCAGGGGGCGAGCTGGTGTTCGGGGGGCGCATCGCCGGTCAGGCGATGGAGGACCTGGGTAGGGCGCAGGTGCTCGAGGAAGTCGGCCAGCCAGGAGACGTAGCGATCCGGCTCGAGCAGTTCGACGGGGGCCGGAGCTGATTCGGGGTGGCGCCACCAGCGTTCGAGCTGGGTGCGGCGCAGGACCATGAGATGGTGGACCTTGACGCCGGCAACGCCGGTTCGAGCCAGGGCTTTGGCGGTTTCGATGGCGCCCTCACGGCCGTCGCCGGGCAGGCCGAGGATCGCGTGGCCGACGACCAGCAGGCCGCGGGCATGGGCGCGAGCCACGGCATCTTCAAATTCGGCGAGGGTGTGGAAGCGCCTGATGGTCTCGAGGACTTGGTCGTTCGCGGCCTCGAGGCCGAGTTCAAGCCAGACTTCGACCCGCTCGGCGAGCCGAGCGAGCCGGTCGAGGGCCCACTCGGGGAGGGTGTCGGGGCGGGTGGAGAGGGCGACGACTCGGATCGGATCCCGGTCCAGCCGGCGCTCGAGGAGTTCGAGGACCTCATCGAGCCGCTCGGGCGCCACGTAGGTGTTCGAAAAAGACTGGAAGTAGGCGATGACCCCAAAGTCGGGGTCACGGCGACCGACGCGGGCCAAACCGGCGTCGAGCTGGGCCTCGATTTCTTGGCCGCCCCGCAGGGCACCGGTGCCAGAGCCCTCGACATCGCAGTAAACGCAGCCCCCGTAGCCCTTGGTGCCGTCGCGGTTCGGGCAGGTCGAGCCGGCATCCAGGGCGACCCGGTGGAGCGGCTGGCCGTAACGCTCGAGCAGCCAGCTCTTGAGACTCAGGTAGGGCAGCATCTCCTGAGGATAGCGAAGCCGCGCCCGATAGAATCCGGCCTGTGGAGATCCAGCCTGTTGTTGTCGGAACCGCCGGACATATCGATCACGGGAAGTCGAGCCTGGTCCGTGCGCTGACCGGAATCGATCCCGACCGCCTCGCTGAAGAGCGACGGCGGGGGATGACCATTGATCTTGGCTTCGCCAATTTTCCGCTGCCCGATGGGCGGCGCGTGGGGATCGTGGACGTACCCGGCCACGAACGATTCTTGCGGAACATGGTGGCCGGCGCGGCGGGAATCGATCTGGTCGTGCTCGTGGTAGCGGCGGACGACGGCGTGATGCCCCAAACCCGGGAGCACCTGGCGATCCTCGAACTGCTGGGAGTGAAGCGCGGCCTGGTGGCCTTGACCAAGATCGACGTGGTCGACCCCGAGCTGGTCGAGCTGGCCCGTGACGATGTGGGCGAGCTGGTCCGCGGGACCTTTCTTGAGAGCGCGGCGATCTATCCGCTGTCTTCGATCAACGGTGATGGGCTCGAGGCCTTCCGCGGCGCGCTCGCCGAGATGGCGACGGCGACCGAGCCCAAACGGGCCGATGGCCTGTTCCGCATGTCCGTGCAACGCGTGTTTTCGAAGGAGGGCTTCGGCACCGTGGTCACCGGCATTCCAAGCGCCGGAACCGCTTCGCGTGGGGACGTGCTCGAAGTTTTGCCCGGTGGACATCGGGCCCGCGTCCGCGGAATCCACGCCTACGGAGGCGAGGTGGAGCAAGCCCGTGCCGGACACTCCAGCGCTCTCAATGTGACCGGGCTCGATCGCGACCACGTGGCGCGCGGCGCGGTGGTGGCCACGCCCGGGTTCTACCGCAGCGTCAACATGGTGGCGGTTCGCCTGCGGCTGCTCGGCGAGCTTCCACGGCCGGTGCGTGATCGCACGCGCGTTCGGCTGCACACCGGCACCGCGGATCCCGCCGGTACGCTGGTCCTGCTCGAGGCCGAGCGCCTTGCGGCTGGCGAACAGGGCTTGGCCCAGGTCCGTTTGGATGAACCGGTCATCGCCGCGCCCGGCGACACGTTTGTGCTGCGCAGCCTGAGCCCCGAGGTGACCTTGGGCGGTGGCGTGATCCTCGAGGAAAGCCGCCACCGTTTGAAGCGCGGTAAGCAGTTTGTGCTGGACGAACTGGAGGGCCAAGAGAAGAGCCTCTCGGAGCCCGAAGCCCTGGTGCTTTCGATCGTTCGCCGCCGGCACACCGAACCGATGACGCGCGCCGAGCTAGGTACCGAGATCAAACGGCCTGCAGCGGAGCTCGCTCCGCTGCTAGAGAAGCTGCTGAAGGACGGTCGCTTGCGGCGCGACACAAACGGCGACCGGGTGCTCTCGGCTTCCGGGCTGGAGTTGGCGCTCGAGCGGTTGCGCGCTTCGGCGAACGCCTATTTTGAGGAGCACGAAAGCCGCGTGCAGGCACCCCGCCTGGACCTAGAGCGGCGCAGCGGCCTCTCCCAGGAGAGCTTCGACTTCGCGCTCGCCTACGCGGTGAAGGCCGGTGAATTCGAGGCCTTGACCGGCGGCGAGCTCCGCCCGTGCGGACGCGAGGAAGAATCCGACCCCGAAACCGAACGCATCGCGGGGCTGCTTGTGGCCGGGGGCGCGAAGCCGCCCTCGCCGGCCGAGCTGGCCGGCCCGGAGTGCGACGAGAAAGCCGCTCGCGCCCAGTTGGATCGGTTGGTGGACCTGGGACGAGCCGTCCGGGCCGCGCGCGATCTGTACTTCGCGACCGAGATCTTTGAGCGCGCGAAGAAGGAGGTCGTCGACAACTTCGGACGCAACAACGGCAAGCTAGAAATTCCCGAGCTGCGTGAAACCCTGGGCACCAGCCGCAAGTACCTGATCCCGCTGCTCGAGCACATGGACGCAATTGGTTTCACCATGCGGGCGGGCGCCCACCGCGTGCTGCGCAAGCGTTGATCCGGCGGATGGTCCGGCGCCGAGCGAGCGGGTGCTAGGCTGAAGGCTCCATGGAGGCACGTAAGACTCAGCCCGATCCGCTCGAAGGGCGGCGGCGTGCAGCCTCAGTCGGGTGGTTCTCCGCGGCTGGGCCCGGGGAGTGGCTCGCGGGTTCGCTCACGTTGGCGATGCTGGCCGCCTGCTCCAAGGACTCCGGCCTAGGAAGCTCGGGACCGCAAGCGGTGCCGAATCTGCTGATGGTCGCATTCGATACGACGCGGGCCGACCACCTGTCGTGTTACGGCTACGAGCGAACGACGACTCCGGCGGTGGACGCGCTCGCGGGTCGCGGACTGCTTCTCGAGCAAGCCTACTCGGCTTCTTCGTTGACCTCGGTTTCCGCTTCGACGTTCATGACCGGTGTCCTGCCTCCACGGCACGGCGTGCGCAGCTTGTTTCTGGTAGGGCAAGAGTCGATCGCGCCGCAGATTCCGACCCTGGCTGAACTTCTCCAGGAGGCGGGCTTCGCGACCGGTGGATTTGTGAGCGCGCCGCCGATCGGCGCGCGCTGTGGGCTGGGCCGCGGATTCGACGTGTTCGACGAGCTGTCGGACCATCGTGCGTCAGAGCCGGGAACGGTGAACCCCTACCAGCGCCGGGCGGACGTGACCTGCAACCTGGCCCTCGAATGGCTCGCTGAGCGCAACGGGTCAGAGGCCCCGTTTTTCCTCTGGGTCCACTTCTTTGATGCTCACGATCCGACTTTGGTTCCGCCGCACGAATTCTTGGCGAGGGAAGTGAACTTCGAGTGGCCTTCCGCGGCGAGCGGCGAAGCCACCCAGCCGGCTGCGCGACCTAGGCTCACACCCGCGCAGCGCATCGATCTCTACGACGCAGAAATTCGATTCCAGGACCTGCAGTTCGAACGTTTGATCGAGGCCTTGCGCACCTCGGGGCAGCTCGAGAACACGCTGGTGTGCTTCCTTTCGGATCACGGAGAAGGGCTGGGCCAGCACGGATTTTGGACGCACGGACTGCTGTACGACGAGCAGCTCCGGGTTCCGTGGGTACTGGCCGGCCCGGGCGTTCCGAGCGGTACACGACTGAGCTCGCGGGTTCGCCTCGTCGATTTGGTTCCGACCTTGGCTGAGCTGCTTCCGATCGACCTTGGAGGCCAAGCGCTCGACGGTGCTTCGGTTCTGCCGTTGCTGCAAGGGGCGGAGCCCCACGAGCGCGATGTTTATGCAGAGGTACGCCATCAGGCCGAGGACTCCCTCGGCCGGGACCCGGAGATGACCTCGTTGACGTCGGGACCTTGGAAACTGATTCGCCGCCCCTTCGGCGACGACGAGCTCTACCAATTGGGTCAGGACCGCGGTGAGCGTCGCAACGTGGTGTCCAAGCACTCGGCCGTTTTGGGCTCGTTGCGTCAGGGACTGGCAGCCATCGGCCGGGGTCTGGAATCCGGTGGGGGCGAGTCGGCGATCGACGCGGAAACGCGCGCGATGCTGAAAGAGCTGGGCTACCTCTAGCAGTCCGCGGCAGGGCGCTTGCCGCGGGACGGCCAGCTCAGATTCCTTACGGGCTTCGGGGCGCGACCCCGGCCCGGTCGATCTCGGCGTCCCGCAGCGCATTCGAGATCGAGATGCCCAGCAAAGCCAGGACGATGGGGTAGGCCTCGTAGTAGTCCCGGTACTCGTCGAGAAAGCCCAGGAAGAAGGTCAGCACGAGCAGCGGAACCAAGATCCACAATCCATCGCGAAGAAAGCGTGGCTGTCGATTCCAGCCGCGGGCGATGATCGCACCGACGAGGACCAAGGCCACGAAGTCAGCGAGTTCGTAGGAAGCGAGGAACAGGTTGCGAAGCAGATGGAATTCGGCCAGCCCGCCAGGGTTGTCTGCGAAGCGGTCCTCGATCCACAGCTTGATGCCCAAGAACAGGGCTGCTTGAAGCGAGAGGAGCCCCAGGTAGGTTTTGCGGTCGAGTTCGCGTAGGTAATGAATGGCGAACAGGAAGACCAGCAGGATCGAAGTTTCTTTGCTGAAGGTGGCCAGAACGAGCCACGGGAGATAGAGCGCCCAGCGACGTTCCGCGAGCAGCAGCAGCCCCGCGGTGAACACGAACAACTGGGTCGGGTCATACAGGTAGCTGTAGTACTTGAACATCACCGGGAGTCCGGCGATGGCAACCAGCGTCCACACGCGTGAGTACGTCTCGCCCAATCGGCCGATGCGCAGCAGCATGCGCCGGAAGACTGCGGCAAACCCAAGAAACGACAGAAGGAACAAGCCCGACGCCACCAGGTAGCCGGTCGTGTTTTCCCGGTTCCACTTCAAGCGTTCCGCTGCCTCGCGATAGAGCCGGTTGTTCCAGGCGCGCTCGGTCACTCGCGCCTGGGTGTCGTCCGGAACCAAATCGCGGACTTCGCGGATGATCGTGGGGGCGAGTGCCCGGTAAACGTAGGGGCGATAGGCCGTTCCTTGGACCAGAGACTTGAACGAGACGTGGGGGAGCCCGTCGATGCGGTCTCGAAGGAACGAACCGACGACCATCGTGCTCACGGTCCACAGCAGCACGACGTAGATCAGGCGCTGGGCGAGGGCGCGCAGCTTGTGAACTTGAGGGTTAGCGGACATGGTTCGGGGGGAGCAGCTGAGCCTTGGCAAAGTCCATCCGCTCGTTCAGGGAATCGAGCTGCGTGGGGACTCGAATCACTTTGGTCGGTGCGGTGCTGCGGCTCGCGAGAGCTTCGACGATGGCCTGAAAACGGAATTGGAACCAGGGATCCGCGTGGCGAATGCCATCGCCGACGAGGGGCAAGACGCCGAAGGGCAGCTGGAGGATGTGGGTATGCCCTGCGCTGTCGGCCAGGCGCGCGCTGATCCAAGCGCCGGTGCGCTCCGGGCGGTCTAGCGTTGTGTATTGAAGCCAGGCCGCGGCGAAGTCGAGCGCGGATCGATCGGCCACGTACCCACCATGGAGCTTTGCAGCGCGGGTCTGGGCTGCGGCCTGCTCGGCCCAGAGCTCTTCGAAGAGCGTCTCTTGCGCGCCGGAATCCAGCTCGTTCGGGCGAAGCCCCGCCTCGATGCGCGCGCGCATCCCCTCCTCGAGGAACGGGAGCCCAAGCTGCTCGCTGAGCGCGCGGCCGAGAGTGGTCTTGCCCGTACCGGCGCTCCCAGAGAGGGCGATGAAAAGACCCTTGGAAGGCTGACCGGTCGTTTTCACGGGTGGGGGTCCATGGAAGATCCCCCGAAGGAGGGGCGTTCGCCAAAGGTCTCCAACACGCCACCTGCGGAGCTCCACAGGACCTCCGAGTGACTGCCGGTGGCCGGTGCCAGCCGCAGCGCGGAGTCCAGCGGCAGTTCGAGCAGCCGGGCCAAGAAGCAGCGCAGGACGCCCACATGGGTCACAAAGACAGCCCGGCGGTCGAGCAGCTGCTCGCGAACCTCGATCCAAAATCCGCGTACCCGGGCGTCGACGTCGGCCAGGGACTCGCCTCCCGGTGGGCGAGCGTTCGCGTAGTCGGTCCAATACGCCGAGATGTCGAGTGGGTTGTCGCGACTGAGCTCATCCCAGGTGCGGCCTTCCCAGTCGCCGAGGCTCTGCTCGCGAAGGCGCGGGTCGATCCTGGGTTCGAGGCCGAGCCGCTGGCCGAGTCCCTCGGCCAGGGACAAGCAGCGCGGCAGGTCGCTGGTGTAGATCCGCTCGATCGCCTTCGCGCTCCCCTGGGACTCGCGGCCGAAGCAGCGGATCAAAGCTCGCTCCTGTTCGAGGCCCTCCTCGGACAGGCCGGTGTCGAGCTGGCCGCGGGCCACCCGGCGCTCAAGCTCCCGGACGGCTCCGTGGCGCAGGAGGTGGATCCGAGCGAACCGTGGATCGGGCATGACCTCTCGGGTAGCGGCTCCGAAGCCGCCGGACGTGGCCTGACCGGCGTGGTCTGGCTTGGAGGCGCCCGGGGAAGAGCTTCGGGAGCCGTCCTCGCGGTCCGCGGGTCGGGGGCTCTGCGGGTCGGACTCGTTCATTTGAGAGGCATCGGGGAACGGAGCACCGAAAAGGGTTCCAGGTCGCAGGGCGATTTGGTCGATGCGCTGGCTCAGGTGCAAATCTGCCACAGATCCGAGCTTCCTCGGCACCGCGCCGCCCCGCAAGCCTGCTTGCTGGGAGAACGCGGGTGCCGAAGCTGGGTCTGGCCTACTCCCGCGGTGTGGCTGCGGGCGGGGCATGGCCGATAGCCCCCCTCTGAAGGCGTTTTCGCGTCCTGCTCCTCTTCCCTACGAGCGGACACCGCCTTCCCCTAGAAAGCCACCGACCGCGACATGGCCTCCACGGACCCTTCCGAAATCGATCCCGAGCAAGACCCCGCCTCGGAGATCTCCAACGATCCCTACGCAGGGGAACTCTCCTCCGAGTCCTCTCCCGCCGGCAACCGCCCGGCGCAGGGAGCTCGCCAGCTCACAGCTGCTGAAGCTGCGGCGATGTTCCCGGAGATGGGGATCGACAGTCAGATGCTCGAGGGCAATGCCCAGCCTGAGGCAGCCGATCCGGAGCTTGCGGGGCACGAGACCTCCGCGCCCCAGGGTCAGGGTGGCCTCAGCCTCGTCGATGAAGGAGTGCCCTCGCCCGAAGAGCAAACCTTCACGGCCGGCGAAGGCGACTGGCCGAGTCTCGACGAGGACGATGAGGACGTAGGATCCGAAGGGGCTCGCCACGCGTACTCCTCGCCCTTTGAGGACGACGACGAATTCGCCAGCGGCGGATTCGAAGCGGCGACCACGGCAAGCGCCGGGGGCAAGGGCAAGTGGCTCGTCGCAGGTGTTGGTGTGGCGATCGCCGCGGCCGGCGTGGCGTTCGTGCTGCCGCGCCTCTCCGCTCCGCCGACCGACGCTCCCGACCGAGGCAAGCACACCGCCGGAACCAGCGCCCCGGACTCGGTCGACGGTCGTCGCCTGGTCGACTCCATGCCGAATGCGCCGGAACCCGGCACCGCCGGGGGATCGACCGGACAAGCGCTACACGGCGGGACGGGCGCAGAGACTGGTTCCGCTTCGGAATGGGTCGGAGGCCTGTTCTCCGGAGGCGACGACGCACCGATTGCGAACCTCGACGAAGGCATGATCGAGCCCGGCCTGGGCGAGTTGCTTCCCGAGGGCTCGACGTTTCAGGTTCCGGAGTCCCCCGGAGAAACCGCCTGGGAGTCTTCCGAACAGGAGGTTGGCGAAGCCCTCGAAACCGGCGACGGCTCGCAATTCGGCTTCGACGAGCCCTACTTCCACGACCCGTTCCAGGACGACATCGCGGTTCAGCACGAGTTGGCTCGCCTGCTGGCCGAACTCTCTGGAAATCAGCCCAGCGAGTGGAGCCCGATTCCTGGGCTGAACCTACCGAACACGCCGGAGCCTGAGTTTGAGCCGCTGGATCCGGCCGCGGTGGCCGAGGTCGCCGACTCGCTGACCGATCTTGAGATGGAGCTGGCCGCAGCGCTCGCGCGCATCGATCGAGCCCACGCCGAGATGGCTCAACAGCGCTCCGAGACGGCCTTGGCCGAGGCTCGCAGCCGCTCCGAAGAAATCCCGGACGACGGTTGGGCTCCGCTGAGCGAGAGCTCCGAGGTGGCGACGTCCGAATCGGAGTCGCCTGAGGTTGCGGTCGTCGAATCGGTCGATCCGGCCGACCCCGCGCTGGTTGCTACCGATTCCGAGCAGGTGGAAGAAACCGGTTCGGAGCAGATGGCTGTGGACGAGTCTGGCACTGGGGAATCCGGTTCGGATTCGGAAGAGCTGACCGCCGAACTTGGGATCGAAGAGCCGGTCGAACTCGAAGAGCCCGAGGTGGCCGCCGGTTCCGGCTCAGAGGAGATTTCTGAAACCGAAACAGCAGCCGAGATCCAGATCGAACTCCCCCTCGGGCCGAGCCCGATCGAGTCGGAGCGCGCAGCTGCTCTGGTTCAGCTCGCCGACGAGGGGAACGATCCTCAGGCCGAGCGCCGAACCCAGACCCTTGGGTTTGACGATCAGCTCCTGCTTCCGGAGACCCTCGGCGGCGTGGGCTTCGCGACCTCTGAGGACTTGGCCCACGTATGGAACTCGTCTTCCTTGCCCGAGGAGACGATTCACTCGAAGAACAAACTGCTGACTCCCGCGGTCGGCATGGTGCGGCTCGTCAGCGCGAATGGCGAGGCCTTCGACGGCGTGCTGCAGTCGGTGGGGCAGGGTCGCCTGACCCTGCGGTCAGGGCTCGGCTCGATGACCTTCGACGCCGAAGACGTGGCCCAGATTCAGCGCATGAACGGCCAGATCCCCGACATGCCCCATGCGTCGATCCAGGCCGGGGGCGATAAGGTCCGGGTCCGCACTCCCGGCGGCTTGCTGGTCGGTAGCGTCATCTCCCGCCACGATGGCCGCATCACCCTGATGACCGAATCTGGCGGGCGGATCACCCTGGCTGACGAGGGCGTCGAGCCTTTCCGCAGCGATCCTCGGACGGCTGCGCTGGGATTCCTCCCCAGTCCGGACGTCGAGTAGGGCTCGCGAAAACGAGAGACCTGAAAAGCGGCTGTTCCCGGAGGGGGGCGGCCGCTTTTCGCATTCTGGGGCCCGAAGGCGAGACGCAGGAAAGCCTGAGCCGGCTGTCTCGACCCGAAGCCATGTCCATCCGGTCACCGATGGGCCGCCGATGGATAGGGTACGGAAATGAACCGCCCCATCTTCGTTCGTTCCCGAGCCATCCGGATCGCGCTGATCTCGGCCCTCGCCTGTTCGGGCTGGCTGGCCCCGCTTGCCGCAGCCACCTCCGTAGCCCTCGACGAGACCGTCGACGACTTCAAGAAGCTGTTCAAGAAGTTCGACGACACGCCAACGCGGGTCGAGATGATCCACGCGCTGGAGGGCATCGAAGATCCGGCTGTGGTGGATGCGCTGGCCCCGGTGTTGACCGACAAGGACACACTGGTCGTGCGCGCTGCGGTCGAGGTGCTCTCGTCCTTCTCCACGCAGCCGCCGCAGGCCGCGCTCGGGCTACGATTTGGCAAGGAAAAAAAACGCCCCATTCGCTTGGGCCTGTTGCGCGCCATTTCAAGCGGGGGCTACTCGCTCGACGAGGAGCCGTTCGAGGAAGTCCTCGAGGCTTCGAACGACAAGGATTGGGAGCTGCGGCTGCGCGCCAACGAGTGTCTTGCGGTCTTGTTGCCTCCGGAGCGCTTGGGTGACCTGTTGCCGGCGCTTGAGGATCCGGAGCCCGCGGTACGCGCTGGGATCTTGGACGGCCTATCAGAGCGGCGTTTCGCCGGGTTGCTTGAGGGCTTGCTCGCCGCTTTCGGGGACGAGGTCTGGCAGGTGCGGGCCAGCGCGATCGCGGCAAGCACGCGAGTGCGGGACAAACGATCGATTCCCCTGCTGATCCAGCAGATGGAGGCCGAGGAGGGGCGTTTGGTCGCCGACTGTGGCACGGCGCTCGAAAGCCTGACCGGCCGAAGGTTCGGGCAGGACCTCGAGGGCTGGAAGAAGTTCTGGGAGCGCTTTGGCGACGTGTTCGAGGTTCCGACCGAGGCGGAGATGAAACGCCGCGCGGAGGTGGCAGCCGAGGAGGCCAAGCGCTATTCGCCTGGGGCGGAGTTTTTCGCCGTCGATACGCCCAGTCGGTCGATTCGATTCGTGGTGGACGTTTCCGGTTCCATGCAGAATTTGATTGTGAACCGCGAAGCGTTCGCCGGAAAGGAATTCGAGAGCTGGGCACGTTTGGAGGTGGTCAAGGCTGAACTGATCCGGACGATCGGTGGTCTGGATGCCAATGTTCGATTTGACATCGTGACGTTCGCGACCGAGATCGATGCCTGGCGCGGCAAGTTGGTGCAAGCCAACGCACTCCAGCGGGCGGCGGCGATCGACTGGGTCGCCAAGCTCGAGCCCCTGGGAACCGCCGGTGCCGCGGACCTGGTAGCGGCTGGGCTTGGTCGTGGCGATGCTTCCAAGGGCAAGACCAACACCTTTGGCGCGCTGATGTACGCCATCGGTGCGCGGACCGAGAAGGGCAAGCCGACCGATCGCGACGACTATGAAACCGCGGTGGACACGGTCGTGTTCCTGTCTGACGGACGCCCGACGGTGGGGGAGTTCGTCGATCCCGACGACATCTTCGAGGGGTTGGTGGAAGCCAACGAGCTGCGGCGGGTGGTCGTTCACATCCTGGCTCTGGGCCAATTCCAAAAGACCTGGATGGAGAAGTTGGCGGAGTCGAGCGGTGGGGTGTTCGTCGACCTCGGCTGGTAACGACCGGCGGACCCAGCCGCCGGCGCTCGCGCAGAGTTCGGCGCCCGCGCGCGGATTGGGTTGTGGGGCCTTTTGCCGGGGGACCTGTGTGGTGGGTACAGAGCCACGGATCGGCTGCTTCGCGTAGGGCGGAGCAGCTGATTGGACCTCGGGGGGGTGGGAGCGGTGTTCGGGCTTTTCGGCCTGGATCGGAGCGGCAGGCGAGAGGGAGAGCCACATCGAGGGCCGCTCGGCGACCGGCGAATCTCGAAACCGGCCTCCTCGGGTGCCGGTTCACCAAGGCCGCGGGCACCGGTTCACCAAGGACTGGGGCCAGACCCCTTGACCGAGCGGTCCTCCCTGCTACGCTTCGCCCTGTTCGGCTCGCCCCTCACGGGATGAATCGGATGTCGGGGTGTGGCTCAGCTTGGTAGAGCGCTGCATTCGGGTTGCAGAGGTCGGAGGTTCAAATCCTCTCACCCCGACCACCCTTCGATCGGGCCGGTTTGGCTAGCGCCGGGCTGCCCGGTTCGAAACGGTGATTCGGACCCCCCGGAAACTTCTTTGAATTCTGTCTGGTGCCCACCCGGGCGTTCGGCCGATACACTAGGAAGTGTCGATCCATACGGCAGCGTCCACTTGGAAGCGCCACGATGAGACGACGGTGGAACACCGCCGAAGGGCTCCGCTAAACTAGACCCCCTCGCCCGGCTGGGCTTCTGCTCGAGCGATCGATTCGAGAGCGCCAGCAGGAGCGGACCGGTCGCACAGCGTTGACTTCGGGACTCCTCGTCCCCGAGGCGACCCGGATCCACAGAACGTGGCCCGACCGGTTGCTTGAGTTTCGAGCACCCGCGCGCAGGCCCGAGGGCCTTGGGCCTGGGTCCGGAAACGCACCCGCTCGCTCGTCTTCGAGCAAAAACCGTCCGATCGCTGCAGGCCGAGGCCTTTCTACCTCAAGAGCCGGCGGCGAACTTCGAGAGGGCTCTTCTACGAGCCCGCCCCGGCATTCTGCTGACACCTGAAGGGGGCCGACTCGGCTCGCCTGAGGGCGCTCGCGGAACGCCGTCCGCCAGAGGAGCGATCGTTCTCCCCAGGTGGCGGAGCTTGCGTTCAGAACCCCTGCGGTTCTGTTCGCCTCCTCGCGGTCCCCTGAGTTGGGACCTCCACTCTTCCAGGGATCTATGAGGCCCGGTAGGCCTCCTTCGTCCCGGTGCTTTCCCCCGATAGCCTTGGCTTCGAGAGACAAACCTTCCAAGACCGACGAGCTGCCCTTCGGAGCATTTGCTTCCGAGGGCGCGTCCAGTGCGGACGAAGCTCGCCCGCGGCGTACCCGGCGCAGGACGAAGCGTTCGGCGGATTCCGGTGGGGACGATTCGAATTCCGAAGAGTCCACCACGGAGAGCAGCGCCGAGGAAACTCCCGCCCGTTCGGGCAAGCGAGTCTCCAAGAAAGTCCGCCACAGGTCGCGGAAGCCAGCCGACGGTGACGAGGCCCCCGAAGCCAGTTCCGAGGAGCCCCCCGCGAAGTCTCCGAGTCCCCGCAAGCGCAGCTCCAAGAAGCGTGGCTCGCGAAAGGACGCGCCCGAACCCGCAGCGGACGGCCCCGAATCCGCAGCGGAAGACAAGCCGTCCGCCTCAAAAAGCGACGGGGAGGAGGCCGGCGATTCCGGTTGGCGTCGCAACGACGGCAAGCGGTCGAGTCGTCGCACCAAGCTGCGGACGCGCAGCTCCGGACGCGGCCGAGGAGCGGCGCCGGGCGAGGCGGAGCCGCGCTCTGCGGATCCGCGCGAAGACTCGGGGCCGGTCGAAGACGATTCACCCAAGGAAAAACGAGCCTGGGCTACCCGCGACGGGGAACGACGCTCACGCCGGGCCGGCAAGGCCGCCGCTGCTTCCATGGGAGCTGCATCGACTCGCGAAAAAGGCGGACGGCGCGGACGCGGACCGAAGCCGAACCACGGGCCTGCGGGGCCGCGCGGCGGCGCGCGATCGGAGCGAGCGCCCAAGACCGAAGTCACCGGCCTGCTGATCACCGACAAGGGCGGGCACGGAAAGATTCGCGTTGAAGAGCGCGGTTATCTGGCCGACCGCAAGGAAGACGTGCACGTGAGCCCGCGCTTGATCCAGAAGTTCCGGTTGCGCGAGGGCTCAATCCTGCGCGGCCGCGTCGGTCGCGGCATGGGCAAGCACAAGTACGACTTGATGGATGTGCTCGAAGTCGATGGCGCGCCGCCGAAGGACATGGCGAACCTGCCGGAATTCCGCCGCTTGACCTCGATCGATCCGGATTTTCACTACGCTTTGGGCGATTTCACGTCGAACACTTCGATGCGCGTGGTCGACCTGATCTGCCCGGTCGGGCGCGGGCAGCGAGGTCTGATCGTCGCACCGCCGCGCAGCGGCAAAACCATGCTCATGCAGGAAATTGCGAAGGGCATGGAGGAGCACTACCCCGACGTGGAGCTACTCGTGTTGTTGGTCGACGAGCGGCCTGAGGAAGCTACGGAGTGGAAGCGCACCACGAACGGGCAAGTGTTCGTCAGTACGAACGACGAACTTCCCAAGGTCCACGTGGACATCGCCGAGGTGGTCTGGAAGCGGGCTATGCGGCTGGTCGAGATGGGCCGCGACGTCGTGCTGCTGCTGGATTCGATCACGCGCCTCGCGCGGGCTTACAACCACACCCACGGGACATCCGGCAAGACCATGTCGGGCGGTCTGGACGCCAAGGCCATGGAGCGTCCCAAGATGATCTTCGGCTCGGCGCGAAACACCGAGACCGCGGGTTCGCTGACGATTCTTGGCACCACGTTGATCGAGACCGGCAGCCAGATGGACAAGATGATCTTCGAGGAGTTCAAAGGCACCGGCAACGCCGAAATTGTTCTCTCTCGCAAGCTGGCTGACCGCCGCATCTTCCCGGCCATCGATGTGGAGCGTTCGGGAACCCGCAAGGAAGAAAAACTGATGTCGGCCCAGCGCCTGCGCCGGACCACCGTGCTGCGGCGAGTCCTCGCTCGGATGAATTTCATCGAAGCGATGGAGCTGCTCACGACGAAACTCGACGACGTTGACAAGAACGACGATTTCCTGGCGCGATTCGACATCGACCCCGAGGCGTAACCCCGGGCAGGCTCAGGGCTAGAACAGCGTCCCGCCATGATTCGCGTCCAGGACTTGCATCGCTCCTACGGAGAGCACGCCGCGGTGAGCGGTGTGTCGTTCGAGATCGAGCGGGGCGAGATCGTGGGCTTCCTCGGGCCGAACGGGGCCGGGAAATCAACCACGATGCGGATCCTGGCCGGCATCTCGAACGCCGACCGCGGCCGCGTGACGATCGCGGGCATGGAATTGCCCAAACAGAGCCTGAAGGCCCGCGCGGCCCTTGGATATCTGCCCGAGCACACGCCGCTTTACGCGTCGATGCGTGTGGACCGCTTCCTGGAATTTGCGGCACGGGCGCGCGGTCTGCGCGGAAGGCGCGAGCGGACCGCTGCCATTTCGGTCGCGATGGACCGCGCCGGACTGGAAGGTTTCGAGCGGCACCGGGTCTCCGAACTGTCCAAAGGTTACAAGCAGCGGGTCGGCCTGGCCCAGGCGATGGTGGGGGAGCCCGAGGTGTTGCTGCTCGACGAGCCAACCTCGGGCCTCGACCCGCTCGAGGGTCGCCGGCTTCGCGAGCGCATCGCGGAGTACGCAGCCGAACGAACCGTGCTGCTGTCGACCCATGTCTTGCCGGAAGTCGAGGCCCTGTGTCACCGGGCGCTCATGCTGGTGGCCGGGCGACTGGTCGCCGACGGCGAAGTCGCCGAGTTGACCGGAAGCAAAACGACGCTCGCGGGATCGAGCTGGTCGGTGGAATTGGTCGCTGAGGCCAGCTCGGAGCATCCGGTGCCCGGCGCGGAGGCGCTTGCGGATCTGGGGGGCGTGCGCAGCGCCGAGCCAAGCGATGCTGCGCCGGGGCGCTTCCGCGTGGTGGCGGAAGACCCGGAGCATTTTGCGCTCGAACTCAATCGCCTGTGCCGCGCTCGCCAGCTCTTGCTGGTGGAGCTGGCCCGCGAACGCCGCTCGCTCGAGTCTGTCTTTGCCGAGCGTGCTGCAAAGGCCGTTCAAGGCTCAGCTCCCAACTCGGGGGTAGCTCCTTGAGTATCCAAAGGGGGCCCGGCTTTTTAGCCTCGACGGTGACCGTGGCGCGCCGTGAACTCGGCGCGCTGGTCGATTCGTCGATTCCGTTGGTGGCGGGATTTGCCTTTTGTGCCCTGCTGCACGCCCTGTTTTTCTTCGCGGGTTATCCGATCGGACGCATTCAATCTCCGCCGTTCTTCGCGGGGCGCGTGGCGAGTTTGCATGTGGTCTTTGCCTGGCTTCCGCTTTTGATGGTGTTTCTCGCCCCGGCGCTTTCCATGGGAAGTTGGGCAGACGAGCGCCGCAGCGGCACCTTGGACCTGCTGTCGAGCTATCCGCTCGCACGGGGCTCGGCGGTGCTCGGCAAGCTGCTGGCGACCTTCGCCCTGCTTTCGTTCCTGATCGTGGTCGCGGTGGTGCCGCTCGGCGTGTTGTGCGCGAGCCTTGGACCGATGGACTTTGGCATTGCGCTGACCGGCTTGCTCGGAGCCTTGGTCTTGGGCGCCGCTTGCCTGGCGCTTGGTGGCTTCGTCTCGGCGCTGGCTGGCGATCCGCTGGTGGCCTTCCTGATCGGGTCGCTGGTTCTGCTCGCCTGCTGGCTCGGCGGGCTGCTGGCGCCGACCCTTCCTGGTCCGGTGGCCGAGCTGGCGCTCACCGTCAGTCCCCAGGCCCACTACTTGGACACCTTGGCGCGCGGCGTGGTCGACCTTCGCGACGTCCTGTGGCTGCTCGGCGCTGCGCTGACCTTCGGCGTGTTGACGCACCTTTGCGTGGAGGCGCGCCGGCTGCGATGAAGGATGAGGCCCTCTCTTCTCCGCCCGGGCCTTCTCCGCCCGGGTCTTCCCCGTTCTGGCAGCGCGGGTTGCGCCGTCGTCAGGCTTGGATCACCGGCCTTTTGGTGCTGGCGATCTTTGTGGCCGCGAACCGCTTGGTTCGGCGCCAGCTCACCGTGCGGCTAGACGTGAGCGAGGATCGACTGGCTGATTGGAGCCCATTGACTGACGAGTTGCTGGACCAGCTCGAAGCGCCCCTGCGGATCGAGGCCTTCTTTACGCGCGATTTGGAGCACGGGGTCACTCAAATTGCGGCAGGGCGCTTGGTGGACCAGCTCGACGAGTTGGAAGCTCGCTCGCGCGGCCGTTGCGAGGTGATTTACACCGACCCCGGACGCTCCAGTGAAGCGCGCTTGCGCGCCGTGAACGAGTTTGGGATCCAGCCGCTTGAGATCTCCGATCCGAACGGCTCGGTGACCGTGCGGCAGGAGGTTTTCCTAGGCCTTGTGATGTCTTCGCGCGGACGCGAAGAGGTGTTGCCCCAGGTGACGCCCCAGTCGCTCGAGTTTGCTGTGCTGTCTGCGCTGCATCGGTTGGGCGATCCGCGCCCGACGGTGGTGGGCTGGATGGCGCCGCCGGAGCGCCGCGATAGCTACGCCCAAGCGCTGGACCTGGCTCGCAATTTGGGCGAAATTCGGCGGGTCGGTTCGCTGGCTGAAGGCCTGCCCCTCGATCCCGAACTGGACGTCCTGTTCGTGGTCGCGCCGCGCGAGCTGCATCCGCGCGCTGCCTACGAGATCGAGCGGTTCTTGCGCGAGGGCGGCTCGGTCTGCCTGTGCTCCGAGCGCGTCACACCGGACGCGGAGCTGCTCGCCTATGAGACTTTTGCGACCGGGCTGGAAGAGGTGCTTCGTGGCTTCGGTCTGGCCCAGGTGGCCGGCCTGCTGTTCGATCCGCGCTATGCGGCGTCGCCCGGCGGCGTGAAGTACCCGTTCATGCAGGTGCTGCGCGGCGAGGCTTTCGCCCAGGACTCTCCGCTCGTGGGGCGGCAGTCCTCGTGGCTAGCCCAGTGGTCGTCGCCCTGGCTGATTCAACAGGATCTGCCCGCTGGTTTGGTGCTGACCGAACTGATTCATAGCTCGGGCAAAAGCTATCTGGTGCCCGCCCCCGATCGCCTCGAAGTGGACGCAGAGGTGATCGAGATGCTGTACGCCAAGCTGCTGGTGAAGGCGAATCCCGAGCAGCACTTGCTTGCGTTCGAGATGCGCGGCGAGTTCCCGACAGTTTTCCCGAAGGGTCCTCCCCCGGTAAGCGACCCGCTCGGAGAAGGGGAAGTCGAGCTAGCCGACGAGCGTTCGTTTGAGCCCGCGCCGGGCAGATTGTTGGCGATCGGCGACAGCGACTGGCTCGACGACTCGCGCACGGGAGGCTCGCTCCCGCCGCAGCACCTGGCTCTGTTCGCCAACTTGATCGATTGGCTTGGCGCCGAAGAAGAGCTGGTGGCGCTGCGGACCAAAGTTCCGCGTTCGCGGCCGCTGCGGGATCTCCTGGCCGAACAGCTCGAACGGGAGGGCTTGCTGACGGGTCAGACCCTGACGGCGGAACGCTCGGCAGCTCTCCAGCGTGCTGAGGAAAACGCCCGCGGCGAGCAGCGCCGCCTGATGCTCTGGACCAGCGCTGGTTCGCTGCTCGCGGTCGCGCTGCTCGGGGTGGTTCGTCTGTTGCGCCGCAGGTCGGCCCCCCGCGTTCGCGCCGGGGAGGTCACAGTATGAGCGGCCGAAACCTGTTCACGGGCGTGCACCTGGTGCTGGGGCTCGTGTTGATCGCATTGGTTGCGGCGGATCTGGCCTTGGCCCCCGATCGCACCCGGCGCGAGGAATCAGGAGTGCTGTTCCCCGGCCTCGACTTGGCCGATGCGGTGCGTATCGAAATCCAAGAGCCCGGCCAGCGATTGGTGCTCGAGCGGAGCTCCACCGGTTGGCGATTGGATCAACCCGCGGGCTTTCCCGTGGAGGTCCGCGCCGTAACCGATTGGCTCGGCGCGCTTTCGCGCGTGCTCGAAGCAGATCGCGTGGGCCGGCTCGACACCGCAGCGGAAGTCTTCGGATTCGAGGGTGAAGAGCAAGGTGCCCGCGTCACGGTGACCGGCTCACGGGGTGGGCGCTTGGCCGTCTATCGCGAAGGCTCGAAGCCGGTGGCGGCCCGCGCCGGATCGGGCCGGTTGGGCGTCCACCTCGTGCCCGAGGGCAGCCAGGACGTTTATCGGGCGACGGGCGTGCCCACCGTTCGTGCCCGGGGCGAGCGCTTTTGGAATCCACGCCTGTTCGAGCTGGCCGCGGACGATGTGCGCCGCTTGGAGCTTGCCTTCCAAGACCGCGTGGTTCGCCTTGAGCGCGGATCGGGCCCCGGTTCCGGAGACGGATGGGATTTTCAGACCGGGGCTGGGCCGAAGGAAGCGCCCGGGCTGCTGGTGGCCGAGCTGCTTGCAGGCTCCCAGGCTCTGGTTTTGGACGCGGTCCGCGCAGCGGAGGCGGGAGACTTCGCGCTGTTCGATCCGCCGTTCGCGCGTTGGAGCGTGGAATCCGAATTGGCGGGCCCCTACGAGCTGATTGTTGGAGCCGAGGCGGGTGAAGGGCGCCGTTTCGTCCAGCGTTCCGACTGGGACGGAAAATTCGTCGCTGAATTGAGCGCTGGCCTGTTGGACGAGCTGTTCGGCCCCGGCGGCTCTGCGGACCGTCTCTTTCTCCGTGCGGACCAGGCCGGGCGCTAGTCTCTCCCATGAGCTCCTCTTCTAAGCGAGCCGGGTGGCTGGGCATCCTGGCTCTGCTCGGAGTCGCCTTCGCCTTGCGCTTCGTGCCGCTGGATCACGGCCAGCCGCGCAACTATGTCCCCGACACGCACGTTGTGCGTTCGGCCTTGGGGATGGCCAAGGACAAAAACCCCGTGCCCGAGGTGGGAGCCTACTCGACCTATCCCAATTTGCTGCCCTACACGCTGCTGCCGGTGTACGCGGGCGAATTTGCGATAGGTCGTCTGACCGGCCGCTTCTCAGGGGTGGGGGAATTCCAAATGCAAGTTCTCGAACACCCCGAGCGGGTGCACGGGCTTGCACGATTCGTGGTCTTGGTGTTTGGCGTTGCCACCGCACTGGTCGTGTTCTTCGCGGCAAGAGCGGCTGGACTTCGATCGGGCGCATGGATCGCCGCGTGGCTGACCGCGACCAGCACGCTGCTCGTTCACTTCTCCGTTCAGGAACGGCCGTGGGGTCCCCTGGTGTTTTTTCTGGCCGCGGGTGCCTGGTTCGCGGCGCGTCACGTGCGCGACGGGCGCATGCGCGACCTGGTTCTGTGCGGGGTCGCCGGTGGACTCGGCTTCGCGACCCATCAGGCGGGCCTGCCGTTCCTGGGTCTAGCGGGCTTCGCCTGGCTCTGTGGACCGACCTCCTGGCGAGACACGGCCGGCCTAAAGCGCCGCTTGCTAACCGGGGTCGCCGCCGTCGCGGCTTTCGTCTGCGCCGGATTCCTGATCGGGCATCCCTACCTGCTGGTCCACGGCTCAACCCAGGCCGGTAGCATCTCCGGCGGTGAGGGCATCGAGGAGTTCGAGCACCGGCTCAGCGTGGGAGGACAGGGGATGGCGTTCGCCTTTCGGCCGGCCTCCCTGATGCGACTCTCCCGCGCTTTGTTTGGCTACGACCCCGTGTTGGTCCTGCTGGGGCTCGCCGGGTTGCTCGGCGCGCTGGCCCGCCGCGAGCTGCGGCCCGCGATGCTGTTCGCTCTGGCTTGGGCCGCGTTGTTCCTGACCAATCAAAACGACCACGTGCGGTACTTGCTGCCCGTTGTGCTTTTGCTGACGTTCCCCGCTGGACTCGCCGGACAGTGGTTGAGCGACCGCGGTGCCGTCGGTCGCGGGCTGCTCGTCCTCTTGTTGATCGCTCCTCTCCTCCAAGCGGGGCGGCTCGCCTTCGTACTTGATCAGCCGGACACTCGCGCGCTGGCCGAGGACCTTCTTGCGAAGTTGCCCGGAGGCAGCCGCATCGCCCTCGATCGCTACGGCCCGATCGTCGATCAGAATCTGGCGAGTCTCGAACGCACTTCCGAGCTACGCGAGCTGGGAGCTCGCGAACGACACCGGGTCGAGCGCTTGTCCGCCTTCGGCGACGAGGGGCTCGACGTGGTGCTCCTGGAGGACTGGATCTCCTTCGACGAACGGCACCGGGGCAGCCGATTCAGCGCAAAGGTCGACTCGGGAACCAAGACCCCCGATCAGCTCTTGGCCCAGCTCGGCGTGACGCACATCCTGCTGGTCGATCGCGACCCCGGAGACGGCGAGCCGCCGCTGCTGATCGACGAGGATCCCGCCGAAGTCGTGCGCTTCGGCGCAGGCTCGGGCGCTCCCGCGCCCAAGCTCCCGGCTCTCGAATCCCTCGGCGAGCGCGTGTGGGTCCTCGACCCGAGCCCGGCCGAAGCCGCGCGCGAGGCCCGGCTGCCCACCGAGCTCGACTTCGCGCTCACATCCCTATGGGAAGTGGAGCGCCCGGGCCCACGGCTTGAGCTGTGGACCCTCCAAAGCGCAGCGCGCTAGCTTGCAGGGCTTACGAATCCTGACCCTCCGTGGGGGGGGCGCTGAGGGGGACTTCCAGGCTGGCCTGGGTCAGAGCTTTCGGCGACGCTAGGCTGCTCGGACTCTCTCAAGCCAAGGTGGACGTGGCTCCTAGGCAGGACTCGTCACGGCCGCCTTGATCGGACCGTAGGCGGCGTCGACCCAAGACAAAACGGTCTCACTCCCAACACGGCTCAGCTCACTTCGTTTCAGTCTCGAATCTCCTAGCTACCGAACCCCTGGCTCCCATGAAGCTCCAAATCAAACGCCGCCCGCTCCTCGGACTCCTGGCCCTGATACTGACCGGCTTCCTTCCCCTGGCGCCGGCCGTCGCCCAGGAAGAGACTCCCGAAACGGCGGAGCCGGTCGTGGAGGTGCTCTTTGGGAGCAGCCTTTGGCGCAAGGTCGACAACGAGGTTCAAGGGGCCTATCGGATCGAGCAGCGAACCGAAGGCGAGACCACGCAGCGCTTCCTGATCCTTGGCGACGACTTCACGACCAAGGCTGGCCCGGACCTCAAGGTGGTTCTCTCGCCGACGGCGAACGACGAGGTAAAGGGCAAGACCGCGCTGCGCGGCTCGACGATCCTGGCGCCGCTTTCCAGGAACAGCGGCGGCTCCGAGTACGAAATCCCCGCTCGGCTTGACCTGGACGACTTCAAGTCGGTCCTGATCCACTGCGAGAAGTACACGAAGCTGTGGTCCGCCGCGCCGCTGGAAGCTGGGCAGGTGGTTGCTCGCGGAACGAGCTGGACCAAGAAGTCCAACAAGATCAGCGGCGCCTGGGAGATCGCCCAGGTCGGCGAGCGCCTCGAGCTGCGTTTGGCGAGCAACTTCAAAACCAAGAAAGGGCCCGACCTCAAGTTCGTCCTGTCGCCGCAAACCGTTTCGGCGGCCAGCGGAAGCAACGCGACGACCCGCTCCCTGATTCTCTCGCCGAAGGCAACGCACGAGGGCGCCCAGCGCTTCACGCTGCCTGCCGACACCGAACTGTCGAACTACAAGTCCTTGCTGGTGCACTGTGAGAAGTACAGCAAGTTGTGGGGAGCGAGCGCTCTTTAGGGCGCGGAGCCTGCAGAGAATTTTCCGGGTGCGAGGCGGAGCCGAGGAAGTCGGCTCCGCCTCGCTTGGCCCTCGGGGGAGGGCTCAACCAGTCCGGGTCAAAGGGGCGAGCTTGCGCGCGGCTCAGTTTCCGAGGACGAACGGTGCTAGATCGCGCATGAGCTGCTCGTAGGCGCGGGTGTGCAAGTGGCACTCGTCGCGCAGGAGCTCGTAGCCGACAATGCCGTTCGGGCTGCGCTCGCGATACAAGCCCTGGGAGTCGAACAACCGCAGGTCTGGGTTCGCAGCGGCGATCGCACGCACGATCTGATTGGAGGTGTCGTTCGCGCACTGGGGGCCTCGGTCGCGGGCGGCAGCGGCGTGAAGCGCCTCGGCGGCCTCTTCACCGCGCCCCAGTCTCAGCAGGGCGATACCACGGCCGAAGTGAACCATCGGGTCATCCGGGACCTGGTCCAGGAAGTTCTGTGCATCGTTCAGGAAGCGCAGGAGCCCGGCGCGCTCGGATTCCTCCAGGGGCGCGTGGAAGAACCGGGCCTGGGTGGTCAGCTTCTCGAACAGCTGCGGGACCCAGCGGTCCGGCGACTGCCGGTAGGGCGGTTCGTCCGCGAACGGCGCGGCGAGCTCGCGTAGTTGCGGGACGTTCCCGAGGTCGTTGCCCATGTCTTCGGACAGGGACCAGGCGAAGTGTTTGATTCGATCGCGGCCGGTGGGCGGAATGAAAACGCTCATCGGTTCGGGCAAGCGCTTCATCCAGGCCTGGCGCTTGTGCTTGTAGCCACCCGTTTGGTCGGCGGGAAAACTCGCCGGCAAGCCCCACCCAAGCGGCATGGAAAGCTCGTTTCCAACCGGCGTGCAGAGCACCACTTCGGCGCGGGCCTGCCTGGCCAGGTCGATCATGAGCTCGAGGTTGCGACGGTAGCTCGCAAAGCGCTCGAGGGTCTGCTGGAAGGTGAAGTCGCGGGTCTGCTCGTGCTGCCACTCGGGCTCCGTCGAGGGCTCTTCCCCGGAGCCCCAGGTGTCCTTGGGCGCGAAACGGCCTTCGAGCGCTGTAAATACCGCGGTCCGCTCGAGCAGGCGCTGCACCGGGGTCGCGTCCTGTTCGAGAGCGGCCAGTTCGAGCTGGAAGTCGAGCTCGATGAACTCGTTGTGGCCGGAGTAGATCACGACCACGTCGGGTTCGAGAATCAGCGCCTGCTCGAACAGGATGGCGACGCGGGCGCTGCCGTAGCCCTGCCGTCCGAGGTTGACGACTTCGTACCCGTCTATTCGATCCGGATCGAGCCGCTCGAGTTCGCGTTCAAGCAGCTGTTCGGGAAACGACTCGGTGTTCGAGCCTCCAAGCAGGAGCACCCGTTTGGCACCGCCTTTCGGGGGGATCCGGACTTCTTTGTGGGGGTGATCGGGGAATACGAAGGTCCGAAAACTGCCGGGATGCTCCGTGTCCGGACCGACGTAGATGGCGGCGTCGTCGAATCCCCGTGAGGAGCTGGCCGAGGTCGGCGATTCGCCGGCGGCTCGCAGGGCCAGTTCGGCTGCGCCAAACACCAGTGCGGTAGGCGCGACTGCAAACAACAGTCCGCGTAGGAAACTCTTCACCGTTCCGTCTCCTCCAAATGGTCGAGGGCATAGAACAGCGCCAGCGCTGTGAAGCCGTCGGCGAACGTGCCGCGGCGCAGGCGAGCGCGCACTTGGTCGCGGGCGAAGGGGCGCAGCAGGATCTGTTCGGATGCGTCTGGTTCCGCAGGTCCGTCCGGCGTGCAGCCGATGCCCAGGAACAGGTGCGCGTAGTGCGCGCTGATCCCGTTGGTGGGGAAGAAGCCTGGCATGGGGAGCAACTGCTTGGCGGCGTGTCCGGTTTCTTCCAGCAGCTCGCGCCGCGCGGTCTCGGCGGGATCCTCGTCTTCATTCATCCGGCCGGCCGGAATCTCCCAGTGGCTGCGTCCGTGGGGGTAGCGGTACTGCCACAGCATCAGGATCGAGCCGTCCTCCAGTACCGGCACCACGGCGACCGCGTTGGTGATTTCGAAGACGTGGTACTCCTGGGGCTTGCCCCCGGGGAGTTCGACCACATCGCGCCGCAGGCCGCACCAGGGCGAGTCGTAGACCTGCGCGGATTCCCTGCGCGGGAACGCCGGGAACTGCGGCGGGTCACCGGGTTCGTGCACCTGGGGCCGCGGGGCAGATCTCGACCAGCCAGCGCCGCCGGCGAAGCCGCGCGAGCCCGGCTCGGCTGCTTCGCCGCCTCCGGTCACGCTTCGTTCTCGCCGGGGCTGACCGGCCACAGTTCGCGCCAGTGGGGGCGCGTCGCGGGACGAGCGGTCCCGGCCAGAGCTTCCAGCACGTTGCGCGGGACGACCAGATCCTCAAGCGCCGTTTCGGATAGAGCCCGGCCCGCCGCATCGATGACGGCCCCGGAGTCGATCGACTGGTAACCGAAGACCTGGTCGGGACGGCCGCACTTGCTAAAGCGACGGACCGCGCAGGTGATCTGGCGCACACCCACGATCGAACCCAGGTTGTCAAGCAGACCGGCTTCGCCGTCGAGGACCGCGACGATCGGAACCCGCCGGCCGGCGAGGCCCACCAGTTCCGCGGAATTCGCCGTTTGCCCGGCGAGCTGCAGGTACAGGTCTCCGGAAACTCCGAGGCCCTCGCGCAGCTGGCGGTAGTCGTTCTTGTGGGCCAGGATGCCGCACAGCAGTTCCGGCGAGCTGACCACGTGAACGTTGGCGAAGATGCCGAGCGCGAGCAGGGCCTTGGAGGCATCGATGGCCTCGGTCACGAGCGCGCCGAGGCAGAACAGCTGGACCACGTTATCCCCGGGCTCGTAGCCGGCGTATCCGCGCCAGTCGATCAGGGTGTAGGCGCCTTCCAGGCAGTCCCGCCGGATCGACTCGAAGATCTCGGCGTCGGGGATGTTTTGGAGAGTCCCCACGTCGAGCGCGTCGCCCCACTCTTCGCCTTCCCCGGCCGGCTTGAGCAGCGCGTCCTCGGGCAAGCCGGCGCAGAACCGCCTTTGAT
The DNA here is from genome assembly GCA_964619265.1 of uncultured Planctomycetaceae bacterium. Classification (GTDB taxonomy): domain Bacteria; phylum Planctomycetota; class UBA1135; order UBA1135; genus CAZUCE01. The sequence goes on along the minus strand of CAZUCE010000018.1, from coordinate 7,653 downwards.
TGCGAAGGTGCTCGAGCAGCATCTTCTGGGGCAGGGACCGGGTTACGGCGCGGATCAGGACGCCGTTGCGGCCTTCGTTGCGGCGCTCGAACTGTCGCTTGACCGCGTCCGAGAGAATCCAGTCCAGCTCCACCGCGAACGACGGCTCCCAGGTGACCAAGCCCGGCATTTGGATGTCGGACTTCCACGAGTGCTGGGCGCCTTCGGGCGACAGCGTGACGCCCGAGGGCGTGCCGAGCAGGATGAACTCGGCGCCCCAGTAGAGGTCGTAATAAAGCTGGTCGAGCGCGCGCTTGATGAAGAAGTCATAGACCGTCATCACCGGAACGAAGGGCAGGCCGGTGTAGGCACCCATCTTTCCGAACGAGCCGAGGGCGCTCATCGTATTCGCCTCGGTGATTTCGAAGCGCAGGTGGTGATTGCCCCGGTCCTGGGCCGCGATCATCTCAGGGTGACGCACATCGAATTCGGGCAGGTCCTGCTCGCCGTCCTGATCGACATCGACGACCGGTCCGTAAATGCGCGAGTTCATCGTCGCGGCGATCTGCGTGCTGGTGCCCACGTCCGGCGACATGGTGAGGAACCAACGCGCGGCGGGGGCCCAGCGTTGTTCGGTCTCATCCAAGTCTTTCTCAGCACCGCCGATCGGACGCGCGCCCGAACCGTGGGTGCCAATCCGGATCATCTTGGCAGCCAGTTGCCCCCACATTTGTTGGGTGTGAACCATCGGGTACAGCGACAGGTCCACGTCGAGCGCGTCGGGCACGCCTCCCGCCTCGTCGACCGCGCGGTCGGCGAGCTCGCGGTTGCGCAGAATCTTGTCGTCGTTGGCCTCGATGTGACGCCGGAAGACTTCCGAACGCTCGCGCAGGAATGTGTCTTCTGCGGTGCCCTGCTCGAACAGCTCGAAAGGCTGAGCGAAGCTCAGCCCATTGCGCTCGAGCACTTCTTCGACCTCTTTCTTGGAGGGTAGGCTCGAATGGTTGGCCGGGTGACCGCAGTCGGCGAGCCCGCGGCCTTTGACCGTGTGCGCGACCAAGAAATACGGCGCCGTATCGTCGTTGCGAGCGGACTCGAGCGCGCGCGTGATCAGCGCCAGGTCGTGCCCGCCCAGATCGCGGAATCCACGGACCAATTCGTCGTCGTCCGCGTCGCGCAGGAACGCCTTGGTTTCCGGGGTCAGGCGCAGAGCCGCGTCGCGGATCGCCTTGGCGTCGTTGCCGAACAGCAGGTGTTGGAATTCGTAGTCGGAGAGATCGCGCTCGAGGAAGCGTTGGAAGGCCTCGCCGCCCTTGCGTTCAAACATCTCGCGACGCACGGAGCCGTGTCGGAGCTGGATCACCTTCCAACCGTTTGCCAACGCAAGCTGGGCAGCGCGATCGGAGTCCTTGGCGCCGACCAGGTTCTCGTTGGTCAGGCGCGTGCCGTCGAGGTTTTGGCGGTTGTAGTCCAGGATCCAGGTGACGTTGGCCAGGCCGCGCTCGGAGGCTTCGGGGAACGCCTCGTGCAGCGAACCTTCGCGGAACTCGCCGTCGCCCATCAGCGACCAGAAGTGAACGTCCTCGGGCAGTTGGTAGCCCTCGGCCTCGAGGCCCTGGCTCTCAGCAAATTCGTGCGCGAGGGCGAGGAAGAGCGAGTTGACCGGCGGAATGCCGACCGTGCCCGAGGGCAGGAAATGGAACGAGTCCGGGTCGGCCTTGGCGTGATAGCTCTGGAAGACGTCGCTGGCGCCGGGCTCCGCAAATTTGCGCAGCCGGTGCATCGTCGCCTTTTGGGTTTCCTCGTCGAGCCAGGTTCCGTCCTCGCGCCGGAACAGGCGCATGAGGTGGTGGTAGGCGTGGTCGATCGGCGAGGCGTGTGGCTTGCAAGCGACGTAGTCCTGGGGTTTGCGGACCAGAAGATGCAGGGCGCCGAGCACGTCTGCCGCACTGGCGCAGGCCGCCGGGTGACCACCAACCTTGGGGTCGCCGGGCATCGTCTCGCGCTCTTTGTTCGCGATGTGGATCATCGCGACCATCTGGGCGAAGGCTCGATCGCGGCAGCGGCGGACGAGGTCGAGATCGGCGGTGGCGGAGGGTTTGGTTTCCAAGGCTCCGGGAGTCATCGGGACAGCGTCGTGAGAGGCTTCAAGGGCGTGAGGGGCGACGAGCGCCTTTGCGGGGGTTCTCGCGGAGGAAGTGGGCTCGCGGAGCTCCAGGGTTCCGGGGGCGAGCTGAGACGAATCATGGTCCGAGCGGCGGTCAACTTCCATCCCGGCGGCGGGCTGCCGAGCGGTAGAGGTCGCTGAATCGCTGGACCATGCGTTCCTCGGAGAATTCCGCGACGGCGCGAGCTCGGTTGGCTGCGCCCAGCTCGGCGGCCCGCTGCGGGTTGTCCAGCAGCTCTCGGAGAGCTCGGGCCACATCCCTCGCGTTCCCCGGTGGGCCTCCCCGGAGGGCGCCCAGGGGGACCATGTACGGATGTTGTTCGGGCGGCAGGATCGTCGCGACATCGCCGACTATGGTACTCACCGCGGCCCGTTCGCTCGCCATGGCTTCGACGAGAGCGATGGGCATTTGTTCGGTGTCCGAGGGCAGCAGGAACAGGTCGAAGGCCCGGTACCAGGGGGCGGTGTCGCGGCGGGCCCCGGCGAAGTGGACGCGACCGGCGGTTTTTCCTGCGGCGGCGCGCCGTTCGAGCTCGCTCCGCTGCGGTCCGTCCCCGACCAGGATCAGGTGGACGTCCTCGGGAAGCTCCTCGAGGGCGGCCAGGGCTCGGCCTAAATTTTTCTCGGGCCGAAGCCCCCCGACGCAGCCGATCACGCGGGCAGCAGCCGGGATGCCCAGCTCGGCCCGAAGCTCCGGCCCGCCTTCGCCGGGGGCGAAGCGTTCTGCGTCGACCCCGTTCGGGACCAGGTGGAGGCGTCGATCCGGAACGCCCCAGGACCGACGGGCCAGACCCTGCAAGAGGGTCGAGGGCACCACAACGCCGTGGGCTCCGCGCAGCAGGAAGCGCCGGGCGAGCGAGCGCCTGAGCTTGGGGCCGCTCACTTCGTCCGCGCCGAAACCGTCCTCGTGGTGGAGGGCTCCCGGCCGAGCGGGTGAGGCCAGGCGGCGCCGGGCGAACAACGCATCGACGGAGCCCCAGTTGTAGGTGCACAGGACATCCGGCGCGTGGTTTGCCAGCAGCTCGCGCAGTTGGCCCGCCGTCGCTCGGCTGCCGGCCTTCGGGGGCGCTTGGGGCCAGCTCACCCGATCCGGGCGGGCGATGCGTTCGCGGGCGTCGGTGTTTCCGGAGAGGCTCAGGACGGCGTGTTCAAACCCCTCGCCCAGCCGGTCGATCAGTCGCGTGGTGCGCGCCTGGGAGCCCCCGATCTCGAAGCTCGGGAACACGTGCAGTACCCGAATCGGAGCATCGGTGCTCATCTTCTTGAGGAAGCGAGGGGAGAAGGAAGGGGGAAGGCGGCGCCGTGATGAGCGGGGCCGGACGGGCCGATGTTCGACCGGGTCCCCGAGGATGGAGCTGGACTGCCCCGGAAGCCAGCCCGGGCAGGGTTTGCCGGGGAATGGCGTCTGGGCTTAGGACCTGGGCGGGGATCCGTGGCGCCCGCCGGTTCTGGCCCGGTGCCCTTGGGTCGTTCCGCGAGGAGGGCTACGATCGGCCCCTTCCCTCCCGCCGACCCGGACCCTCTCCAGAGGCTCCTCTCTCCCCAGGGGTTTAGATGACCGCCGATGCGTTTCGCGAAGGCCTGACCTTCGACGACGTGCTGCTCGAGCCGCAGCGCTCCGACGTCCTGCCCAAGGACGTGGACGTCCGCACGCGGGTGTCGCGCAACGTCCCGCTCAACATTCCGCTCGTGTCCGCCGCGATGGACACCGTCACCGAGTGGGAACTGTCCGTGGCTTTGGCCCGCGAGGGCGGCCTGGGCGTCATTCACCGCAACTTCCCCATCGAAGGCCAGGTGAACGAGGTCGACAAGGTCAAGCGCTCGGCCAACGGAGTGATTTTGGATCCGGTCACCCTGCCGCCCGGCGCGACGATGGCCCAGGCCCGCGAGATCATGGCGCGTCAGAACATCTCGGGGCTGCCGATCGTTGAGGAAGACCAGCGAGTGGTCGGCATCCTGACCCGCCGGGATTGCCGGTTCGAGACCAGCCCCGATACACCGGTCGACGACGTAATGACCCACGCCCCGCTGGTTTCGGCGCCGCCCGGTACCTCCCTGGCCGAGGCCCGCGAGCTGTTGTTTCAACACAAAGTCGAGAAGCTGGTGATTTGCGATGCCGAGAATCGGTTGCGCGGTTTGATCACCATGAAAGACGTGCTGGGGCTCGACAAGTTTCCGCATTCCAACACCGACGAGCGCGGGCGTCTGCGCGTCGGCGCGGCGATCGGTGTTCACGACTACGATCGCGCGGCGGGCCTGGTTGGAGCCGGCGTGGACGTGTTGATCGTCGACACGGCCCACGGCCACACCTCGAATGTTCTGGAGACGGTCAAGCGCCTCAAGCGCGAGCACTCGGTCGATGTGGTGGCTGGCAACATCGCAACCAAAGATGCCGCGCGCGACCTGATCGACGCCGGTGCGGACGGCATCAAAGTCGGCATCGGCCCCGGCTCGATCTGCACCACGCGCATAGTCGCAGGCGTCGGGGTCCCACAGCTCAGCGCGGTGCTTGCGGCCTGCGAAGTCGCCCACGACGCAGACGTTCCAGTCATCGCCGACGGGGGCATCCGCTTTTCAGGCGACCTGGTCAAAGCGCTTGCCGCGGGAGCCTCGGCCACGATGGTCGGAAGCCTGCTGGCCGGCGTGGCGGAGAGCCCCGGAGAGAAGATTCTCTACAAGGGCCGCAGCTTCAAGGCCGTGCGCGGGATGGGCTCGCTGGGCGCGATGGTCGAAGGCTCGAAGGAACGCTATGCCCAGGGCCACGTGCAGGAAGCCGACAAGCTGGTGCCCGAGGGCATCGAGGGGATGGTTCCCTACAAGGGCAAGCTGGCGCCGTTCGTGTTCCAGCAGGTCGGCGGCATCCGCGCCGGAATGGGCTACTGCGGTTCGCCTACGATTCAAGAGCTGTGGAAGCGCGCGCGGTTTGTCCGCATCGGCGCCGCGGCGATGCGCGAGAGCCATCCCCATGATGTGACGATCACGAAGGAGTCCCCGAACTACTTCCAAGAGTGACGAAGGACCAAGCCATTGCTGCCCAGCGGGGCGTCCTGGTCGTCGATCTCGGCGCCCAGTACGCGCAGCTCATCGCCCGCCGAATTCGCGAAGCGCGCACCTGGTGCGAAATCGCTCCAGCCAGCCGTGCCCTGGAGGTCGCTCGTTCCATGGAACTGTGCGGCATCGTTTTGTCGGGCGGTCCATCCTCGGTCTACGACGCGGACGCGCCGCAGCTCGATCCCGCGATCTTGGAACTTGGTGTTCCGATCCTCGGCATTTGCTACGGCATGCAGTGGATGGCTCGCGAGCTCGGTGGTGACGTCAAGGCCAGCGATTCGCGCGAGTACGGCAGGACGTCGATGACGGTGGTCGAACCGGACGGCGTGTTCGCCGGCATCGAAGGTCACACCGTGGTCTGGATGAGCCACGGGGATTCCGTCGAACAGCCACCTCCGGGCTTCGCCGTCGCAGCGCGCTCGGCCAACTGTCCGGTGGCTGCCATCGCCGATCGCGAGCGCGGGTTCTACGGGCTCCAATTCCACCCCGAAGTCACCCACACCGTGCGCGGCCGCGAAGTGCTCGAGAATTTCCTCGTGCGGGTTTGCGGCTCCGAGGGCACGTGGTCTCCGGAGAACATCGCGGAGCGCGAGATCGAAAAGGTCCGCGAGCAAGTCGGCGAGACCGGCGAGGTCGTCCTGGGCCTTTCCGGAGGAGTCGACAGCTCGGTGGCTGCCGTTCTTTTGCACCGGGCGATCGGCGAGCGCTTGCACTGCATCTTCGTGGACAACGGTCTGCTCCGCAAAGACGAGCGCGCCGCGGTCGAAGAGCTGTTCCGCGGCGAATTCCAGATGGATCTGACCGTGGTCGACGCTGGCGCACGCTTCCTCAAGCAGCTCGAAGGCGTCACCGACCCCGAGACCAAGCGCAAGCGCATCGGCTACGAGTTCGTCGAGGTGTTCCGCGAAGAGGCCAAGCGCTTCGGGGACGCTGGCTTTCTCGGCCAGGGCACGCTGTATCCCGACGTGATCGAATCGGTCGCGGCCCACGGCGGCTCGACCGCCGTCATCAAGAGTCATCACAACGTCGGGGGCCTGCCCGAGGACCTGGAGATGGAGCTCGTCGAGCCCCTCCGCGAGCTCTTCAAGGACGAGGTTCGGGCCATCGGCCGCGCCCTCGGCTTGGCCGACTCGACCGTCGATCGCCAGCCCTTCCCTGGCCCCGGGCTGGCGGTCCGTATCCTTGGCGAGGTCACGCCGAAGAGCACCGCGCTGCTGCGCGAAGCCGACGCGATCGTCACCTCCGAAATCGAAGCCGCCGGAGCCCACGTCTCCCTGTGGCAATACTTCGCCGTCTTGCTGCCCGTCAAATCCGTGGGGGTGATGGGGGATGCCCGCACCTACGAGCACACCATCGCTCTGCGCATCGTCGAATCCGAAGACGCGATGACCGCCGATTGGTCCTACCTACCCAAAGAGCTGCTCGAGAAAATCTCAGGCCGCATCATCGGGGAGGTCCGCGGCATCAACCGGGTCGTGTTGGACATCAGTTCGAAGCCGCCGTCCACGATCGAGTGGGAATAGAATGCCCCTTTGGCCGAGTGCGACCCGCTGCTTTCTGCCGGCCACCGGGCGGTGTTGACGGGAACGGTTTCCTGCGGAGCCGAGAGAGCATGAGTGCATCCGAGAATGGAGCCGCCTCTCGGGGCGAGCACGACCTTGGACCGCCGCTCGCGGTCCTCGCCTGCCGGGTGGCCCCTTTCGCGTTCGCCGGGGCGAGCTCTTGCTGGCAATGAGTTCCGAAGCGATTCCTGTTCGGTTTGCTGAAACCGATCCGCACGGATTTCTGGATTCGGTCGGAGAGGAAGTCGCACGGGCCTGGCTCGATGCAGACGAGTTGGCCCGCGCCGCGCGGTTTCACCGGGACCCAGACCGCGACCTTTTTGTGGCGGCTCACGCCTTTTGGAGGCGCTGCTTGGCTGAGGAATTTGGCTGCGACCCAGCAGACTTGGTTTTTCAGATCGGTCAGCACGGCAAGCCGTTCGTCGTGAACCCGCCGATTCGCGACTTCGACACGAATCTCTCCCACACCCGCGGCCGGATCGCCGTCGCCATCGCCTGGGGAGGAAGGGTTGGGATCGACGTGGAAGCCGTCGACCGAAAGACCGATCCCGCCGAGATCGCGCCGCGGGTTTTTGCGCCCGAGGAGATCGAATGGATGCTGTCCACCGGCGAGAGCGACGAGCAACGCGATCGGTTCTTCCGCCTTTGGACGCTCAAGGAAAGCTACGCCAAGGCCCTCGGGATCGGGTTTGGGATCGACTTTGCCGCCCACCGTTTCCTCCCTCCCGAGGAGGGCGGCTGGCGGCTGGTGCGTGCACCGCAAGAATCCGCGCTCCGCCAGGGCTGGTCCTACCGCGAAGAAGCCTTGCCCAGTGGTCACCGGCTTGCAATCTGCGCCGAACACGGAGCGCGCACGAGCCCGGACCCCCCCCCGGTAGATCGGTAATACGGTGC
>CAZUCE010000017.1:0-81665 GCA_964619265.1 uncultured Planctomycetaceae bacterium | reverse complement strand
CCCCATGGCCCCCCACCGAGCCCCGCTGCCTCGCCTCCGCCTGCTTCCGGCTGTTTTGCTAGCTCCCCTGCTGGTCCTGGCCGGCTGCGGCGACGACCCCGCCTCCCTGAATTCCCAGGGGTACCGGGCCCTGCGTTACGACGCCGTCCTCGACGCCGAGGCGTTCTTTCGCTTCGCAGCCGAGCGAGCGGACGTGGGGCCCGAAGCCATCGCAGCAGATGATCCCGAACGCCGGCGTACGGACATCGGGCGACTGGCCGTCGGCGCCTGGCTGGAGCCTCTCGATACCCTGGAAGAGCTGGGCGAGCGCCTCTCGCAGGACCCAGAGGCCTTTACCTCGAAGGAGCTCGACCTGATCGGCGGCGAGTACCTGGACGCACGCTCAAGCCCCGGGGCGGGCCTGATCCTTGGACTCCTCGAGCGGCGCGGGGTCACCGATTCCAAGTTGGACCGGCGCCGCGACGAGATCGCCCGCCGGCTCGGCTACCGGGCCTCAGAGCTTCTCAGGCTCCTCCGGCTGGGGCTCTAGCCCCCCGGATCGTCCCCAGTCCATCCAACTTCGGGCGGAGACCTAGCGTAGGCTTGATCTGAAGATTCCCTTTCCACCGCTTCCGATACCCGCCATGCGCCTCCCCTTCTTCGCTGCCCTGTTCGCTGCCGTCACCCTGCCCCTCGCGTCCTGCGGAGGCGGCGACTCGGCCCAGACGCCGAAAGAGCTCTACGCCGCTGCCGCCAAGGCGTTCAACGACAAGGACTACGCCGACGCCGTGAAGAGCTTGACCGGCGCGATCGACGGAATGGGCGACGACATGGGCGACCTCCGCAAAAAAGCGCAGATCATGCTGGCCAAGGCCAGCGCGCATGTGAGCCCTGATCAGGCGAGCACCGCGTTCGCGGATTTCGCCGGAGAGAACCCGGACATGTTCACGGCGTCCGACTTTGCGGACGTGGCCAACTCGCTCATGGATGCCGAGGGCGGGATCGTCTCCGCGGCCAAGCTCGTAAGAGCCGCAGAAAACGTGTTCCCCGCTGAGGCGGCGACGTTCGCTCCGATCAACGCATTGATCGCCGAGAAGAAAGCTGCCGGCGAGTTGAGCGCCGACGATGAGGCGATCCTCGGAAGCCTCGGCTACCTGTAAACCGTGAAAATCGGTGGCCGGCTAGACGACGACGAGCTCAATGATCTGCTGAGGAGCATGCCGCGCGACGAGAGCGCGGCACCCTCGGCCGGCCCGGTGGCTTGTGAGCTGGAGCACCTGCGCTTGAGCTCTGCCCACGACCCGGATGCCGCGGTGGATCGGTGGATGCAGTTTGTCGCCAGCTCCCCTCCCCTTTCGATTGAAGATTTCGCGGCCGTGATCCGCGTTTTCCTGAAGGTAGACGGAGGCGTGGTCCCTGCGGCACAAGTCGTAGCCCTCGCCTGCGATCAATTTCCGAGCGAAGCGTCCCGCTTTGCAGGCTGCCGATCCCTGATCCGCGACGCGGTTCGCCGCGGCGATGTGCAAGGCGATGCGCTGGCAGCCTTAGAAGTCCTCGGCTACTGACCACAAGGCTGACGACGGGAACGCCCTGTCCAATCGGTTGCACGGCTCCGGTCGTACGGCACCGGTCTTGGTGCACCGTGTGCAACCGATTGGATGAGGTCTTGGGGCTAGGGCACCAGGGTGACGTCGATGGTCTGCCCCGGGACGACCTCGACCTGCTCGCCTCCGTTGCCGCCCAGACTGACCGAGGGGCCGATGCGACTGGCGGTCAAATTCCAGTCCCCGGCCGCCAAGCCTTCGAGCAGCATCTCGGTCCGACCCTGGATCATCTCGGTTCGAGATACTTGCCCCTCGCTGCGCGCCATCAGGATCACCGGGCTCGGGTTGTCGCTGCCGAAGTCGAGCAGCACGCGAATCGCACCCCCTTCCGGGCAGACGATGTCCACTTCCTCGCGCGTCTCCTCGGGGCCGACCGTGAGAAGCTCGCTCTTCGCACTCGTGAACGACCCCAGGCTGGACGGAGGGTCGGCGACCACACGTAGCTCGGTCTCCGCGGGAAGCCCCTGGAGGCGGTAGCGGCCGTCGTCTTCTGTAAGAACCGTGCTCGACGCTGCGCTTTGAAGAATGCCACCGCTTGGGCCGGAGTCCCCTGTGGTCGAGAAGAAGATGGAGATCGCCTGAGAACTCCCGGGCGTCTCCGCTCTCACCACAACACCAGCCAGAGGCTCGCCGTTCGTATCCAACACTCGCCCTTCGATCGCGTTGATCGAAAGGTCGGCATCGACGCGTTCGGAACGGCCCACCACAGTGAATGGCACCTCGGCCGGCAGAGCGCGAGAAGCATGCCGAATCTCGAGCACGTAGTCGCCGGGCTCAAGCCCGTCTAACCGGTACTCACCGTCGTTGTTGGTTCGGACTCCGGAGTCACCTCCCAGGGAAATCGCCCCTCCGAATCCGGCCAGGGGCCCAGCGTCCGGATCGTCCCTGCGAGACGAGACCGAGGCACCGGCCAAAGGCACGCCCACCTGGGTAATGCGCCCGGTCACCTCGCTCTTCTCGAGCAGCACGAGCTGGATCTCGACCAACCCTGAGTCCGTCACAAGGACCTCGGTCCAATCCGGACCGGAGTCGTCATCAAACAAGATGAGCCCTGCGCCAGGGGAAGCCTGATCTTCTTGGATGCGAAAGCCGTGGGTGCCGTAGGGCAACCTCAGGAAGCGCACCAGGCCTTCCGAATCGGTGGCCGTAACCGCCCCTCTGCCGCCACCGAACGAGCCCAGCAGAGCCGAAGCCGATTCCAGTCCGTCGCCAGACAAGCCTTCGGTATGACTCACTTCGACTCCGGGTACCGGCTGACCGGACTCATCGACCACCCGGACCTCGACTTGGCCGCCCGGGCCAAGCTCCACAGCCACTTCGCTCGGCTCGTCGGTGGGGGGCAGATCCTCGACCCGTGACGGGGCGTAGTTCCCGTGCGTCACCGTTAGATCCACGCGCTCGCCAGGCAGTCCGTCCAAGACGGCAATTCCATCGGAGTCGGTGCTTGCGAACCCCGGCGACCAATCGACAGCCTCACCATCCACGCGGATGCTCCTCCTCATGGAGACGCTGCCCAGCGCAGCGCCGCTACCCTCCGAACGGCCCTGGGTCTGAATCGAGCGAGCTACACGCGCGCCTTCCACCGGATCACCGGTCTCAAGGTCGGTCACCCGCACAGTCAGCGATGGAACCGGATCGAGCAGGATCTGGCCCAAGTCCAACTGGCCCCCAGAAGGCATCTCGGGAATCTCGACCTTGCGAGCCGCGTAGCCTTGTGCCTCCACGCGAGCCGTTGGACCTCCGGTATACCAAGCGCGGCTCGGCATGCGGAGATTCGAATAGCTCGAGCGCCCCTCGGCGAACGGCGGCCCTGCGCTAGGCTCCGCACCTTGAACGCTGAATTGTGGACCGAAGATGAATTTGTAGTCTTCGATGGGCTCACCGGTCCTTGAGTCAACGACCTGCATCGCGAGCTCCCAGCCGGGTCGATAGTCCAAGGCTACGCCCGCGTCTCCGGCGCGCGCCTGGACAGCACGCTCCGAAATCGACTCGAAGCCAAAAGAGGTTGGCCGCTCCTCGTACAACTCAAGATCGTAATCTCGATCGGCTTTCAACCCGCGAAGCATCCAGGTACCACCTGCGTCCACGTCACAGGACTTGACCCTTCTGCGCCCCAGGGTCTGTAAACCCGAGGTGCCTTCCTCCGCGGCGCTCGCGTCGAACGCGAAGACCCGGAGCTTGGAGCCAGGAACGAATCCAACGATGCTGCCTGAGATCTCCGCTGCGCGATCGAGCTCAAACAGCAGGCCAGAGACCGTAGAGCCAACTCCCGCCGCTTCACCTTGGAAGCTCTTGGCCGGATGCTCGTCGTGGGTCACGCGGACCTCCCAATCTCCGGCCGGAGCGTGGCTCAGTCGGAAGCTGCCGGAAGCATCCGTCGTGGCGTCCGGATCGTTGGAGGAGCCAGCTCGAAAGGACGCGAAGATCTGCTGTCCGGTCTGTGTGGACAAATTCAAGCCCGCACCAGGAACCGGCGCACCATTCGCATCCACCACGCGGCCCGCGAGGATGCAACCCTCGGTCAGGGTCAGATCGAACAGCTCGAGCCGTTGTCCCGAATCCAAATTCAGGCTCTCGGTCAGGCGCTCATAGCCCTCGGCGAGCACGGACAACCTGAAGGCCCCCGTCCCGGCGACCTCCATGGAGAAGCTGCCATCCGATTCGGACAAGGCGCTCGCGCCGGCCCGTCCTTGAAGCTGATTCGAGAGCTGGACGTCGATCAGGCTTCCGAGTTGGTCGCCGGCAACTCGCGACTTGAGCTCGAGCTGCACGCCGCCCAGCCCTTGGCCCAACGAGTCGATCACCCGCCCGGTGACGGTCGCTTTCGAAAGCGAGTTCAGGGACTTGGTCGCGGCGGACTCCCCGGGCATGGCCCCCGCATCCACTTCAGCGGCCACTCGGTTGCCAGCCGAGGCCGAACCACCTTCGACGGACAGAGCCGAAGCCAGCTGGCTAGTTTGAGGGGGCTCGGGATCGTCCGCAACCTGGGTCCCAGGCGCGGCTCCCCCATCGCCGGCGCCCGCGTCGGGCCCCGATTCGGAGAGCACAAAGAACCCGCCAAGCCCGAGAAGGGCGGCGGCCAAAAGGAAGACGAGAGCGCGGGAGTTCATGAATGGGGGGGGGCTTGATCTGGATCGATCGAGGGAGCCCAGGGGAACGTTCCCCTAGGGCTACCGGCTTACGCTGGGGCACCCCGCAAAGTTGGTCGCGAATCCAGTGGACTGCGAATTCGAACCCGCCCTCAAAAATAGTCGACGAGAACGAAAAATCGCCCTGCGCGCAGGGCGATTGATGGGTTTCGGATGCTCGGGATTCGCCCCGCCACCCCTTCGCGCCGTGAAAACCGGGCCCTACTCTTCGCCTTGAAGAAGGGTGTAGGCCCGCTTGCCGTCGAGCTCCTGGAGCCGGGTGAGCTGGACCAGCGTGTACTTGGGAACGATGCGGTTGATCAGCTCCAGGATCGCGGTTTCGTCCACGCGTGACTCAGGCCGGCGAGCCAGGAAGCGACAGTGCCATAGGTCGACGCAGTCCGTCGGACCGCCTTTGGCCGGCCACACGACCTGACCGCGACTTCCGATCAGCTTGAGCCGCAGGAGGGTCTCCTCGGAAAGCTGCTCCAGATCCGCCGCGAGGTCGGCAGCCGACACCTCCGACTCCAGGAAGACATCGGTACCCAGAAGGCGCCGCACCTTTGGGCGAACCATGACCCGATCTTCCGAGAAGGTCGGAAGCTCAAGCGCCCTGAATTCCCGGCGCTTCCAGCCAGCGGGGGCCTGGCCTAGGTTCCCAAGGATCGAATCGGTGAATTCGCGGGTGCCTGCCCGGCGACGGCCCGCAGCGATGTCGCCAGTCCAAGGACCTTCAGCCAGCGTCTTCGCCACGGCTGCGGACACTTCGGCAGCTTCGTCCAAGTAGCCCAGGTGACGCAGCATCATCACGCTCGACAGGATGGTTGCCGTAGGGTTGGCCAGGTCGCGGCCCGCAATGTCGGGTGCGGTTCCGTGAACCGCTTCGAAGATACAAGCGTTGTGCCCCAGGTTCGCGCCAGGCGCGAGCCCCAAGCCTCCCACCAAACCTGAAACCAGGTCCGACAGAATGTCCCCGTTCATGTTCGTCATGACAAGCACGTCAAACGCCTCGGGTTGCCGCACGAGTTGATGGGCGGCATTGTCCACTAGCATCATCTCGCTCTTGATGTCCGGGTACTCCTTGGCCACGTTCTCGAAGACGCGCTTGAGCATGCCCTCGGTCAGCTTGAGGATGTTCGCCTTGGTCACGCAGGTCACGGTTTCGCGCCCCTCGGCCCGGGCCACCTCGAACGCGAGCCGCGCGATTTTCTCACAACCCTTCACGCTAACCAGCTTGAGCGCGTGCGCAACACCGGGGGTCGCCATGTGCTCGACTCCGGCGTACAGGTCCTCGACGTTTTCACGAACTACAGTCAGATCGATGTTGCGATCCGAGAAGGCGGTGTCGATCCCCGAGTAGCCGATCGCCGGACGAATGTTCCCGAACGTCTCGAACATCTTGCGCAGGGTCACGTTAGCGCTCTTGCCACCGTGACCGATCGGAGTCTCAAGCGGCCCCTTCAAGGCGCAGCGCGTGCGAGAAATCGACTCGACCGTCTCGCTGGGGACACCGGTCCGATTCCCGGACTCGAAGACTTCGCGACCGGCCGCGTGCTCTTCCCAATCGATCGGCGCACCGGTTGCTTCGATGATCCGCTTTGCAGCGCCGATGACCTCAGGTCCGATTCCGTCGCCGGGAATCAGGGTGACGGCCGTGCGAGCCGGTTCACCGCTGGCCGCGGAGTCCTGCGATCCGGCGGTCTGATCGGGCGAGGAGGAAGTCTTCGAGCTGTTGGTCACGTCGCGCTGCGGAATGTCGGTGAAAGGGCTCCGAGATGGACCTTGGGCGAGCCCAAGCGGTCTAGACCGCTGAACCCCTGCCTCGAGCGCCGTTCGGGGCGGCAAGTTTCGCCGCACACCCCCTCACGTGCAAGGGGCGCCCCCCCCAGACGGGAAGCGCCCCTCGGTTCTGGGTCCCAGCGACTCCACGAGCCATGCATCAGCGCCAGGCCCAGGACCCGGAGCGCCACAAACCCTACAGCGAGTTCTTCTCCAGAAAGCTCGTCAGGAATTCGTAGGCATCGTCGATCGAGTCCGTTCGGAAGAACAAATCCAGGTCATCCGGACTGATCGTGCCCATGTCGACCATCGGTTGGAAGTTCAACACCTGACTCCAGTACTCCATGCCGAAAAGCACCACCGGTACCTTCTTTTTGATCTTGAGCGTCTGGACGAGCGTCATGACCTCAAAGAACTCGTCCATCGTTCCAAACCCGCCGGGCATGACGATGTACGCCTTGGCCAAGTAGCTGAACCAGAACTTCCGCATGAAGAAGTAGTGGAATTCAAAAGACAGCCGGCGCGTGATGTACGGGTTGTCGTTTTGCTCAAAGGGCAGACTGATGTTCAGCCCCATGTTGTCGCCCTTGGCCTCCGAGGCTCCACGATTGGCCGCCTCCATGATCCCGGGGCCACCTCCCGAGCAAACCACGAAACGTCGGTCGGTGCCCTCCAGTCCCTTGGACCAGGTCGTCAGGCGAGCCGCTAGCTCGCGGGTGGCCTCGTAGTACTTGGAATTTTTCAGTCGCTGCTCGGCCTTCGCCACGTCGCCGCCGTTCGCCTTGGCGTCGGCGAGTTCCTTCTCGGCATCTTCCCGGGAAGGCATACGAGCTGACCCGAAGATCACCAGGGTGTCGCGAATTTTGAACTCTTCAAAACGCGACTCGGGCTCCAGGTACTCCGACAGGATGCGCAGCTGTCGAGCGTGGGTGCTGTTGAGGAAAGCTTCGTTCTTGTACGCCTTGATGGCGCTGTAGCGGCTATCGGACATGCTCGCAGTAGAACGACCGCCCGGCATGGAAGGAAAGCTCGGAAGCCCCTCGCCCGCTCCCGCGGTCCACCTCGGGGATTCAGGCGGCCCTCCTGAGCGGCCGAAACGAAGGTCCGAGCCGAAGTCAGGCCGGTGAGTACAGGGCCTTGACGAAACCTAGCTCGAAGCCCTCGGAACGGAAGGCTCGCTGGCTCGCGGTGTAGCGCTTGGGTCCGCCTACGGCCCAGCGCAGGCCGGCCGCACGCCCGGCCTCGAGGCGCGCGCGGATCATCGCACGCTGAAAGCCCCGGCCGCGGAAGGCGGGATCGGTGGCTGCCAGCTGAAGGTGAAGGCCCTGTTCCCCGAGGAACCCACAGCTCGCCGCCACCGGGCGGCCCTCCACCTCGCCCAAGAAGGCGACCCAGTTCTCGCCGGCTAGCTCCAGCGCCAGTCGCTCGACGTTCTCCTCGAGTCGCTGGCCTTGGGACTGGGGCTCGAAGCAGGTCTCCAACGTTCGCGCGAACACTCGTTCCTCGCCCGGTTCGATGCGCCGCACTTTGACCCCTAGCGAATCCGGAGGGTCCGGCTCCCGCAGGTCGCGAACCCATACTGGATCGAGCAGCTTGAGCCGCCAACCCGCCGCATCCAGCTCGCGAGCCACCGCCCCCTCACCCGGCTCATCGTCGTCGCCTTCGGGCAAGACGGATGCGTGCACATCGCCTTCGCAGCCCTCCAGAAACCGAACAGCCTCGGGGAAGTCTGCTGCGGTGGACTCGCTCAATCCGAACACCGAGTTGGCGCGCTTGCAACGAATCACCGTCAGGCCGCCGATGCGCGCGATCCGCACCCCGAATGGGTCCCCGTCCAGCCCTGTACGGGCCTGCGCACGCCGCAACAGACTTTCGTCCTCGAGCTGATCCAAGCTTCGCATCCAGCCTTCGCCGCCCCAGTCCTGCGGCCCAAAGGCGGCGTTTGCCCCAGCCTTGACCCCAGCCTCAGCCTCTCTCTGACCCGCTTCAGGCGACTCGCCCGTCCCCGTGACCGACCCGTGACCCAGCGCGGCGCTTGAATTGTCGACAATTCCTGCATGACCCTCCCCGAATCGATCGTCGTACAAGCCGTCCAGGTCCTGGGTTCGCCGTTGCTCTCGCTGCAGCGCGGCCTCCAGGCGATCCTCTCCTTGAGCCTTCCGGCCGCGCACGCGCCGCAAGGCGGCGTCCCAGCCCAGGTCGCGGGCCCGCTCGTCGGTCACCTCCGGCTCGGTCTGTCCGGGCTGGTGAGTGATCAGGCTGCGGGTCCTGGCATCGAGGACCAGCCGGGTTTCACAGACAGGACACCGAACGCTCCATTCCTTCGTCATGGGGCAAGGATTGCGAACCCGTCGCGCTCTCACAAGTCAGAGGCGGTCCTGGAGGGGGGTCACGATCCCCGGTTCGGTCCGGTACGCCTTCCCGCTAGAGCCCCTACCCCCGAACGAAGCGGCCTCCACCGCCAGGCATCCCCCAGCAGCCTGCGAGCGCCCTGGAACCCCTTTTTCAGCCCAAGGACCTGCCCGCCTGAAGCCGTGACTCCTTTCCCCGTCGTTCCCATGAATCACCGCCAGAGTGAAGTCGAGGCTCGCGTCCTGTCCGCCGAAAACCGTCCGTTGAATCTAGAGCAGTTCGAGAGAGCTCTTGGACTCGCCCTGTGGACCATCCTCTTGGGAACCCTCTTCTACCTCGGCGCTCAGTAGTCGGAACCTCTGACGCGCGAGCCGGCTGAGCAGAGCCCCCTGAACAGGGGCGCCGAAGCCCAGCTTCGCAAACGCCTCTGTTCCCTCCCGGGGCCGCATCGGCTAGCGGCCCGACTCGAGCGCCCGAAGGCGTTCGCGGTAGCGCTCGTAGAGTTCCGTGTGACGGTTGCTCAAGCTTGCGGCACGACCATCGATCCAGACGCCCACCACGCGGGACGTCGGCTCAAACAACTCGCCGTCGCACAGGACGACATCGGCGCGTTTCCCGGGGGCCAGACTTCCAAGTTCATCCTCAAGCCCGAGAATCTTTGCCGGATGCAGAGTGACGGCGCGCAGCGCTTCGAAGGATCCGAGTCCAAACGTCGCGGCGAAGCCGGCGTGATACGGCAAGTTGCGCGGGTTCTCGTCGCTCGCCGTCTGAAGCGCACAGGGCACACCCGCACGGGCCAGGACGGCCGGAGTGGCGTACGGCGCGTCGTAGGGATCGAAGCGGGATCGCGGTAGATCCAGCACAGGTCCGTAGACGACCGAGATTCCGGCGGCCGCCAAGGCGTCGGGGACGCGCCACGCTTCGCGAGCGCCGTATAGCACGGCGTCAAGCTGGTGCTCTTCGGCGAACTCAAGCGCAGCCAGAATGGTTGCCGCATTGTCCGCATGCAAGGCCACGCGGCCCGCTCCGCCCGCGAAGCCCGCCAGCGCCTCGGAGCGAGGATCGTAGGGCGGCGGCGCGAAGCCACCGGCCTCCGCCCCCGCGCGCAGGCGCCCGTATTCCGCGGCCTTTACGAATTTCTCGGCCAGGATCGCGGTCGACTTTTCGCGCCGCTTGCGTTCCTCGTCCGATTCGCTCTCGGCGTCGTTCGGAACCCGAGGCAGCCGCACGTGCAGCATGTCGCGGTCTTGAACGAGCATCTCTTCCCAGGTGTCCCCGGCAAGCCGGATGACCGCCGACTGCCCGTGGATCGCACCAAATCCGCTGGGGATCGATTGCGCGCGGGTCACGCCGTTGTAGCGCGTGACGCCCAGGTGCGCGGAGTCCGCATGAATCGAAGCCGCAACCGACAGGTCGGGCTGATCTCCACCGAATTCGGCTTGGTCATTGGTCGCCCGAACGGCTCCGATCTCGCGCAGGCCGAGATCGGTTCCAAGCGCGATCAAGCCCGGGTAGATGTGCTGACCCGAGGCATCGATGACGCGCGAACCTTCGGGAACCGTCACGCTCGAACCCACCGCAAGAATGCGGCTGCCTTGAACCAAAACGGTGCCGCCCTCGATCGGCGCGGACTCCGCGGTGTGAACCGTGGCGTTGATGAATGCCACGGCCGGTTGACCCGCCATGATCTCGATCGGCGCCCGATCGGTGGCCGCGGGCACTTCGGGCTGGAAGGAATCCAGTCCGAATGCATCGCGCCGCTCGAACACACACTCCCCATCGACGAAGGTCGCTAGCACGGTCGCATGAACCGATAGCGGATCCGCGTCGAAGAGCACCAGGTCGGCGTCCTTCCCGACCTCAAGTGTCCCGACCCGATCCTCGACGCCCAGTTGGATCGCCGGGTTCAAGGTCACGAGTTGCAACGCCTTGACTCGATCCATAGCCGCATAGCCGACCGACTTGGCCGCCTCGTGATAGAGGTGCCGCACCAGCTCGTCCGAATCAGACTTGATCGAGGCGACAGAGCCGGCTTGGTCGAGCAGCTGCGCGTTGCCCGGAACCGCATCGTAGGCCTCGATTTTGTAAGCCCACCAGTCCGAGAAGGTCGAGGTTCCTGCTCCGTGCTCGGCGATTTCCTTCGCAACCTTGTAGCCCTCGAGTACGTGGTGCAGCGTGCCGATGCGAAAGCCAAAGTTCTCGGCGGCGCGCATCAGCATCAAAATCTCGTCGGCACGATAGCAATGCGAGTGAACGATTAACTGACCCTCAAGGATCTCAGACAACGCGGCCAGCCGCAGGTCTTCGCGCGGGGGCAAAGGGTCTTCGCCACGGGCCAGCGCTTGCTCGAACGCAACGCGCTCGGCCTGATACTCCCGGGCACGTTCGAAGGCCCGGTAGAAGACAGCTTCGACGCCCAACCGGGAAGCCGGAAACCGCTCCCCCGGGGAGCCCCAGTTGGAACGCTTGGGATTTTCTCCCAGCGCGAACTTGATGCCCTTTGGGCCGTGCTCGTAGCGAATCTCGTCGGCGGTCTTCCCGCGACCGCGAAGCTTGAGCAACTCGGCCTGGCCTCCGATGGCGTTGGCCGAGCCGTGGAGGATCTGGATCAGCGTCGTGCCGCCCGCCAGCGCGCGATACAGCGCGATGTCCTCCGAGTCGACCACATCGGTCATGTCGACCTCGGCCGAAATGGAAACGGTGGCTTCGTTGACACCGCGAGCAATCGCCATGTGCGAGTGCGCGTCGATGGCTCCAGGCGCCACGTGCCGTCCACTCCCGTCGATGACCCGCGATTGGTCGGGGGCCACAAGGCCTTCACCGATCGCTTCGATGCGTCCGTCCACAACAAGCACATCGGCTTGCCGGGCGGGCTGAATCGCATCGTGCACCGTGGCTCCGGTTAGGAGGAACGAGCCTTCTGTTATGAGCGACGGCTCACGATCAGCGTCCAGCTCAAACGGGTGGGGAAAGCGATCCGGCTCGGGTTCAGCCACGTCGCCCTCCTCTTCGTCTTCGTCCGCTTCCTGTTTGTCCTTGCCTTCATCGCCGACTTCGTCGCCGGCCTCGGGCATCTCGCCGTCGCCCTTTGCCGGGTAGCCGTCGACGAACAGATGCACGGGCTCGGCGTCCTCGTCGGTCAGCGGATCCGCCGTCCACAGCACAAAGCTGGCGTCGAATCCCGGTGCGACCTGCCCGAGGCGATCTTCGAGCCCCAAATACTCTGCTGGGGTGGTCGTCAGCGAAGCCAGGGCCACCTCCCGATCCAGTCCGGCCTCGACCAATTCGCGGATCGAATCCAACAGTTCGCTCGGCTTGCGCTCCGCGGTGCCCACAGCGAAGGGGACTTCGGCCTCGTGCAGGCGCAGCGCTCCGTCGCGGTCGCGCTCCCACTCCATGCGACGCTCCAGGCGCAACTCATAGGGCTCGACGTAGTGAACGTCTTCTTCTTCGGCCTCCGGGCCAGACTCCGAAGCCTTGGCAGGCTCATCGCCCGCATCCTCGTCGACTTCGTCATCTTCGTCGTCCGACTCGTCGCCCTCCTCGTTCTTCTTCGAGGCTTCTCGAGGATCCTTCACCTCGTCCCCGAAGTCCAATTCCAGCCACACCTTCGCTTCGCGCTCGGCCAGCATCTCGGCGATCCGCCCGAACTCGCGACCGCCATGCAAGCCGATGGTGAGCCCCAATTCGTCCCCCAAACGCATCCAGCGCTCGACGTCCGCCGCAGTTTGCGCGGCGGCCACCAGCAGCTTGCCTTCCAGCAATTGCGCACCGGCTTCCAACTCGCGATCGAACGGCGGCCGTCCACCGGGTCGACCCTCCTCAAACCGCGCCAACCAGTCCGCATGACGGGCCGCATCCGAGAAGAACTGACGCAGTTGGGCGAAGTAGCCCATCAGCGTGCTGGGGTAGCCGGAACCGCTCGCGCTGAACGCGGCAAAATCGAAAGCTCCGGGCACGACCACCAGATCCCTCAGGGCAGCGTCACGCAGGGCCAGCAGCGCGCCACTGCCCGACAGCAACTCGCCACCCGGCGCCAGCAGCGCGTACCCAAACCCGTGGTCGGTCCAGGACTCGCGCAGGTCCTCCGTCATCTCGATCGCTCCAACCGCTTCAAAGGCGGGCTGGATGCCCTTGCGGTTGGCCACTCGCATATCGATCGAAACGTCTGCGCGCACGTCCAGGGGCGCGTCCTGCTCCGCGACCGGCTCGGTGGTCTTCACGCCCCGCCGGCTATAGCCGTCCACAAACGCCGGCAGAACCAGCGCACCCTCTCCGTCCAGCTGGCGGAGCCCGGCCGGGAGCTCGGCCCCCCCGGGCAAGATCTCTGCGATCTGCCCGCCGCGGACGACGAGCGTGAACCGCGGCGCATCGGCCCCCGGTTCGAGCCGAACGTCCTCGACCACCATGTCCGGCGGCGGTACTTGCGCACGCTGAACGGCCTCGGCGGGGCCCGCAAGCAACACAGAGCCTGTGAGCAAGGGGAGGATCAAATCAGCGAACGAGGCGCGCAGCATGGGGGGAGAACCGAAGGAAATGGAACGGGCGGAGCCTGGCTAGTGGGCCTGATGCCCAACGGGGCCGACCATTGTGCCCGACCCGGACCGAAGGGGTCGCGGAGTTCCATGGGAGAGCCCTCCGGCGAGCCCCTAGCCCGAAGGACTGGTGCGAACCGTGGGCCGGTGAAGTCCAGCTTCCCGCAAGCCGGGGTCCACCCAAGGGGCGCTGCTTGACCGATCGGGATTCCTCCGTGGTCAGCCCGTGGGCCAGCGAGTTGTTTCCTCAGGTGTTCCTCGGATCCTGCGCGGAGATCGACCCGCTCCTCCCAGCTCCGTACGTATGCTGCCGGAGAGACTCCATGGAGGACCGCACAGCCGAGCTTCGTGCCTGCCACTGTTGTGGCCTGGCGCAATGGGTGCATCCCAGCCCCCCCAAGGTGAGATCGGTCTGTCCGCGCTGCCGAACCGCCTTCCGGAGTGCCGCCGGTGGCCGGCGCCGAAACGGCTGGGCTCGCACAGCCGCCGTTTCGGCTCTTCTGCTCTATCCGCTCGGCATTTTCCTCCCGGTGCTGGAGATCGAACGCTTCGGCCACGCCAGCGCCTCGAGCATCTGGGCTGGCGCGCTCTCGCTGCTCTCCCACGGCGAAGTTCTGGTTGGAGCGGCCGTCTTCTTGTGCTCGGTGATCCTTCCCATGGTCAAGCTACTCGGGCTGGTGGCGATTGCCAGCGTGCCCCGCCGCCTCGGGACCCAAGCCCTGCGCGCTCGCCTGTGGAAGACGATCGAGTGGGTTGGGCGTTGGGGAATGCTCGACGTCCTACTCGTCGCACTGCTCATCTCGATTCTCAAGCTCGGCGACCTCGTCGAGGTCCACCCCGGACCCGGACTGATCGCCTTCACGGCCATGGTCGTGCTCAGCCTGATCTCGAGCGCCCTCTTCGATCCCCACGCTTTGTGGGACCCGTTGCCCACCGCACAAGCCGAACGCGCATGAGCGAGCCGAGCCCCCCCCAAAAACCGTCCGCCGAGTCCAAGACCCCGGACGCTCAGGCCCAGGCCATCCCCGAAGCGATTCAGGAGCCCATACGGCCGTCCTATCTGCCCTGGGTCCTGCCGTTCCTAACCGTCGCGTTGACCCTGTGGCTGGTGCGCGGAGCCTGGCGCGAACGCGGCGAGTCGGTCCGCATCCGGTTCGATGCTGGGCATGGACTCGAAGAAGGCAACGACGTCCGCTACCGGGGCATCTCCGTCGGCCGCGTCGAGCGGGTCGCCATTGCAAACGAGGGAACGGGCATCGAGGTCTTCGCCAGACTCGACGACGAAGCACGCTGGATGGCCCGCTCGGGAAGCCGCTTTTGGATCGCGCGCCCGGAGGTCGGCCTCGCCGGCGTACGCGGCCTCGACACGCTGGTGGGTCCGCGCTACGTCCAGGTTCTGCCCGCTGAAGAACAGACCGAGTCCCAACGCATTTTCCGCGGACTCGAATCTCCTCCGGTCGAACCCGCCTTCGAAGGCGGACTCGAACTGGTCCTCGAAGCCGGTTCGCGCCAGGGCCTGACGGCCGGCGCGCCCGTTCTGTATCGCGACATGCCCGTGGGCAGCCTGGTTTCGCTGCGGCTCGCGACCGACGCCCAACGCGTTGAGTTTCGCGCCGTGATCGCTCCCGAATACGCGGAGCTCGTTCGCGAAGGCACGCGCTTCTACCGCGCGCCGGGCTTCGAGCTCTCCGCTTCGATCTTGAATGGCTTCCACTTCGAAGTCACCAGTCTCGAAGGCTTGATCAGCGGCGCGGTGGCGTTCGCGACGCCCCAGGATGGAGGCGAATCGGCGGCCACCGGACGCCGCTTTCCGCTCTATGACGAAGCCGACCGGTCGTGGCTCGAGTGGTCCCCCACCCTGGCGGTCGGCGCAGCCCTGCTGCCCAAGGGCTCGCGCGTTCCCGAGCCCCGGCGCGCCGCGCTGGCTTGGAAAGAGGGGCGCTTGCTCAAGTCCTCCGAACGCAAGCTGGGTTGGTGCCTGCGACTCCAGACTTCGCTGGTCGGGCCCGTGGACGTCCTGCGCCTCCCGCGCGATGCCCGCGAGGGCACCACAACCCTGGAGGTTGCGGGACAAACGCTGCTGCCGCTGGAAGTCGGCAGCGGCGGCAATCAACTCGCCGGGCTGCTGCCGATGACCACCGAAGCCAAGGCCTGGCCCAACGACCGCGTGCGTCGCCCAAGTGAACCCGAGGCCGCCGTGGTCTTCGGCGATCCGGGCCAGGGCCCGCGGGCGATCGATGCGGTGCGACTGTCCGTCGTCCGGTCGGGTGATGCGATGCTCGGGTTCGAGATCACCGACGGGGGTGGCTTCTCGCGCGACTGGCACGGCGCCCCGGTCCTCGCCCGGGAAGACGGGCTGCTGATCGGCGTTTTGATCGTCGAAGGATCGCGCACGCGAATCGGGCTCGTCCCGAAGGAGTGAGCGACCGTCGCGTGGGCTCGACCGGCGAATCCTCGGTTGAGCCCCCAGCGCAGCTTGGGGGCTACCCGTTTCGGTCAGCCGGCGATCGCTAGCCCAAGCGCGTTCGACATCGCGAACCCGGCCGGACCCTCCGGGTCGACCAGAATGAACTGGAGCACCAGATCGATCGGACCGCTGATGTCGACAACCGGCTGAACGAAGCTCCCGGATGCGTCGGTTTCGATCGGAAGAATCAAGAACGCAGGCAGGGCCGGAACGATCGAACCGCCGAGCAGCGGCATGGGATCCGAGTCGAAAGAAGCCACCAGGAAGCCGAGTGAACTGGCCAGCACCGAATCCAGGAGGATCTCGCCGACCTGTCCGGGGCCGGTGGCGCCGCACCAGCTTGCGGAGGGCTCCAGGCCGCCGGAACCCGGCGTGCCTTGACCCAGGTCAACACTCGGATTCGGCAGCGCAGAGACAATGCGTCTCACCTCGCCGGTCAGGCTGGTGAAGTACAGCTCGCCTTCCCCATCGAGTCCGAACGAAGTCACCTGCCCCAGCGCGTCGGGGTCGCCACCGGCTAGCGCTGCCGTGTGATTTTCGGGCACCGGATTGGGCGTGTCCGTAGGAATGGAAAAGACCCTTCCACTGCACCAGTCGCCGAAGAAGTAGCTACCGCGCAGAGACGGAATCTGACAACCGCGGTACACGAAACCACCCACGATCGCGCAGCCGAACACGGTGTGGTCGTATTCGATCAATGGGTCGAGGTAACTCGCGTCCTCACAGGCCGGCTGCTGCGCGGGGCATCCGACCGGGGCATCGAAGCAGCTCGTTCCCTCATGGATCGGCCACCCCAGATTCGCCCCGGCCAGCGCATCAGGAATGAAGTCGATCTCCTCCCACAGGTCGTCGCCCACATCGCCCAGGTACATGCCTTGGGTTGTCTCATCGAAAGAGAATCGCCAAGGGTTGCGAACACCGAGTAGGTAAACGCCGGGATGAGCCAAGGGGTCGCCCGCGAAGGGGTTGTCGCTGGGATAGGTCCCGTCGTCGTTCAGGCGCAACACCTTGCCAAGCGGCGAGGCGAGATCCTGTGGGCCGCAGCCGGGCTGGTGGTCGACCCCCAGATCCCCATCTCCGATTCCCACGTACAGCTTGCCGTCGGGTCCGAACTGGAGTCCGCCCCCGAAGTGACCGTTGCCTACGCCGTCAAACGGCCCAAACACAATCTCGCTGGTCGAGAGATCGATCTGGTCGGGGTCCGCTCCGGCTCGAAAGCGCTCGACAACCACCGCAAAATCGCCGGGCTCCGTGTAGTGAACATAGACCCAGCCCTCGGTCTCATAGTCCGGATGAAAGGCCAAGCCGAGCAGGCCCGCCTCAAATCCGATCTGAGCCACTCGATCCGCGATGTCCAAGAACGGAGTGTCCAACACCGCCCCATCGCGCAAGATGCGGACCCGGCCGCCGCGTTCGATCACGTAGAGGGATTCGGAATCTCCCGCCGGGGCGGCGACGCCGACCGGCTGGGCGAATCCGCTCGCTACCAACTCCGAAGCCAGCGGCTCCTGGAGTGCGAAGCCGGGCGCAGCGGAAGCCCAGAGGGCACCGAGCGCAATCAACGGGAGTTTGGACAACAACATGGGAATCCTGATGAAGGGAAGGCAAGGAGCAGCGAGAGGCCGCCGACCGACCCGTTTGAACCTGAGCCTGCGACCAGAGCCCCTATATTCTCCGATTAGAAACCCTCGCGGGTCGAGAAACCGCCGCGCTTTCGACGCCCGCCGCTCTTGGGGAGCCTGGAGCGCCTGCGCCCCCCCGAACGCGGGAGGTTGGGGAACCGCGGGATCGACGGGAAGTCGGGAAATTTCATTCCGCCGCCCCACTGCCAGCCGCCTTGGCGCCCGCGCCGGAAGATCCCGCGGGCCATCGCGCCTCGCAGCGCGTCGCCGACGGCGTCGATCACGGATTCGGTGACCGGCTTGCCCGGGCGTTGGCCGCCCGGATACGAGCGCGACCTACCCCGCGAACCGGAGCGGCTCGATCGGCGGCTTTGGGGCAAGAACCGCTGGCGGCGCTTGATCGCATCCCACAGCTGAGCCTTGCTCAGAAAGCCCCGGGTGTAGTCCTTGAGTTCACGCTTGGGAGCGTCACCTTGGAATCGGGAGCGTGAGGAATCAAAGTTCTGTCGCCGGTATAGACCCAGCAGTTCCTCCAGCCCACTGGCGCGCGAAAGTAGGTCTCCAACCTTGCGCTCGTCTTCTTCGAGATCCTCACCGAGGTCGTCGAGATCCTCGTTCGCGTCTCGAATGCGCTCGACCAGTTGATCGTCGCGGCGCGACGGCGTGGAGCGGGCGTGATCCGCCAGGGCTGCTTCCTTCGTGCGCGCCAAGAAGTCGCGCAACTGCTGAAGCGCCTCTCCGTAAAAGCGGCCCCTGCTCTGTTCGATCGCGCTGCGTTCCACCAGGCGCTCCTCCTGCTCGGCATGCAGCGCTTCGGTCCGCTCGGCCAGGTCGTCGCGGCGTTGCCCCAGCCGGATGCCTTCAGCTAGGGCCGCTTCGAGGCCTAGTTCCCCGGCCAACCTGTCGCGGTGTTCTTCGACTTGCTTCATGAGCTGCTCGAATTGCTCACCGCGACGCTCGACCTCTTGCCGAACCAGCAGCGGCGTCACTCGCAGGAAGTCGTAGCTGCGCTTTGCGGCCTGAAACTTCACGAGTCCGGCCACCCAACGATCCAGTCGTCGGATCAATCCTCGACGGGTGTAGTCCGCGGTTCCGAATTTGCGATCCACCAGATAGCGGAACAGCCGGTCGCTCTCGTAGGCGGGGAGCTTCTCGGCAGCCTCACGCTCAAGCTCCGCGATGCGCTCTTCATTGCGCTCTAGCCGGTCCTCGGACTCGGCGGCGGAACGAGACAGCTCGATAAACACCTCGTCTCGGGTCAGCATCTCCGCCAGCTGCTCCTCCAGATCGTCCCGCTCGGCAACCTTGGCGTCGAGCTCCTCGGTCAGTTGATCCAGGTCGGACTCCGCCAGATCCAACTCGCGATCGGCGGCCTCGATGCCGCGGTCCAGTTCCTCGAGCCGGCCTGAGCGTTCCTCTAGCAGGAGTTCGAGATCGTGGCGCACCTCGCCAAAGGTCTCGGAAACCGAGCCCTCGTTGAATTCGGGCAAGTAGTGGCGGGCCAACTCGAGCAGGGAGTCCCCACGCTTGGCGACGATGTCCTTGAGTCGCGCGCGACGCCCGTCCAGCTTGCTGGACGAACGGTCCGCACGCTGGCGAAGATCCACCGCGGCGCGCCGCAATCGTTGAAAGTACTCACCGCCGTTGCACATCGCTTTACTCGTCCCACTCCGTGATCTGGCGTCGCAATTCCACCGGCGCGCCATCGGCGCCAAGCAGTCGAATCTGGAGCTCGAGTCGTCCGCGTTCTTTTTCAGCGACCAGCCGCTCGTCGACGATCCCATCGGCACGTTTGTCCGCAAGGATCCGATTGTAAACGGCTTCGGGAACCCACTCACCCCAGCGCGCAACGACACGCACCCGATCGAATTCAGCCGACCGCACCGGAAGCCGAACAGGCTTCCCATCCGGGCCTTCCGCTTCGACAATCAGGTAGTGGCCAGAGAGCTCGCCGTCAAAATCTCGAATCACGCCGGAGAGTTCGCCGGATTCGGACACCACCAACAAGCGAAACTCGCGCCGGAGCTGCTGACCGAGTTTGTCCAACTCCGCATCGAGCTCTTTCAGCTCATTGACGCTCCGCGCTTGCTCTAGATCCCGCGCACGGCGAAGAGTCTGGTCGAGTTGAGCGTCGACGCCGGGGTCGATCGCGAGGGCGGTGAGTTCGGAGTGGTTGGACTCGATACTCTCCATCGCGCTGCGCAGAGCGCGCGATTCACGTCCGGAGCTGGAGAACGGACCGGAGCCTGAAAGGAACAACCACCAAACCAGGCCGAGCCAGACAAGGACTCCCCCGCCGATCGCGACGATGCGGCCACGCCGAATGTAAAGATGGGCCAACCAGCGTTCCAGGCCGGCTTCCGCCGGCTCGAAGGCGTGCAGCGTTGCGTAGTAACGTTCGATCGCCGCCTCGACTTCGGCGTCGGTCACGCGGTCGCCAGAAACCCTCGCGGCCTCCAGCAGGCGATCGCGCAGCATCCGCTTCGTTTCGTGGTCCTCAAGCGCCAGACTCGCTTTGGTGCGCTCCTTCCTCAGCGTGCTGGCCGCATCGAGGATCTGGAGCATCTCGTTCAGCGCCAAATCGTCCGTCGAACCGGGCAGCGCCGGCTCCAGCGACGCACCGACCGGGCGCCGGCCCAGGCTCGTGGAGCTGGGACCCGGGGCTGGCTCGGTCGGGCTGGCGGAGGACTCGGTCAAATCGTGGGCGGGCAGGGCGCCGGATGCGCGAACAACTCGGCGTCTTGATCGGAGGAAGCCCGGGGGATGCTAACCTCCGGCCCACCCAGGAGGTAGCCATGAGCCCCGAGTCCACCACTCACCCCGCCGTCGTGCCCGAAACGCGCGGCCTCGCCAAGTATCTGGACCGTGCCGTCGAGGTGCTCGGCGACTACGGAATCCTTCCCAAGGACGACCAGCAACCCGAATTGACGCGCCTGCTCGATGAGGTACGCCCCATCGACGAGGCCCGCGTGCTCTCGATCGCCAAGACCGTCAAATACATGAGCGCGTTCAATGCCATGGTCCGGGACAACGTCCAGGACATTCAAATCGGCAACCGCTACATGGAGATCACGCAACTGTTCGACTCGGTCCGCGACGACTCGAAGCGCCTGATCGCTCAACTGGACGATGGCAAAATCAGCCTGACCGAGAAAGTCTCGAACGTCTGGATGAAGATTCGCCGCGGCACGCCCTCGGATCGTTTCGAGAAGATCACCGAGGTCTATCAGGACGTGTCCAAGGACACGCGCACGCAGCTCGAGAAGGAACAGGCCATCATGGATGGCTACATCGACTTCCGCTTCGCCCTCAAGGAATCCGAGGTCGCAGCTCGCGAACTGCAAGTCATGCAGTCAGAGATCCTCGAAGAGCACCGGGCTCAGCTCAAAGCGGCCCAGGAAGCCGTCGACGCTTACGCCGGCGACGCCGAAAACGACAAATCCAAGCTCGAGCTCAAGCGCGACGAGGCCAACCACCTGTTCAGCGTCCAGGACCGCGCCTTCCAGCTCATCAAGGACATCGCCGAGAACTTGTCGATCGGCTACGACGTTGGCGAGACGCTGATCGCGAAGCTAAAGCAAACGCATGATGTAAAAGACCAGGTCTACCGTCGTTCGGTGACCTTCTTCACCACCAACGAGCACGTCTTCACGATCCTTGGCGCGGTTTACACCTCCCAGCACGGCCTGCACGAGGCGACCCAATCGACCGAGGCCATGAAGGAAGGCGTCAACAAAGGCATCGAAGATGTCGCCGAGCTGGGGCGCGAACTGGAACGTGCCGCGCTGAAAGCAGGGTACGGGTCCACCATCAGCCCCGAGTCCGTCGAGAAGCTCGTCAACGCGATCTCCTCCTACCAGGTCGAATCGCTTGAGATGATCGCGGAGCTGCGACGGGAGAGCGAAGAAAACGCGAAAGAGATCCGTCGCGTGGTCGAGGATGGCAAGCGCAAGGTCCAGCAGACGTTGGCCAAGTTTGCGCTCGAGTCCTGAGTCTGCGAAGAATCAGGCCAGAGGCCCTTTGACTTGAAACCCAGTGCGAGGCGCAAACCTCGCGCTGGGTTTCGGCTTATTCCTCCTCTTTCTTGCTCTCTTCGGTATACCCAAGCGCCTGCAACGCACCGAGTGCTTCGGCCCCCATCTCGACGACCGCGGGGGGGAAACGAACCGCCAGGTCACGATGGGCCTGAACGATTCGGTCTAGCTCGGATCGGAACTGCTCGAACTTTTCGGGGTAGGCCTCGCGCCGATCGAAGCGCTCGCCGCGATCGAGATTCAAGTCGTAGAGTTCGCCCAAGCCGGTTTCAGCTTTGCGCGCGATCAACTTGTAGGGCCCGTCCCGAAGACTGGCGAATTCGTTGGCCACCGAACCGATCTCGGACCAGGTCGGTAGATTGAGAGCCACGCCACCGCGGACTTCGGGCAACAGCGAGATTCCCTGTACCTGCTCGGACAGAGCGACCCCGCACCACTCGGCCAGGCTAGGCCCCAGATCGATGCCGCGCACCGGACGCTGGATGCGAGCGCCAGCTCGAACGGCCGCATCCGGATCACCGGGCGGCAATCGAAACACCAGCGGCACATGCAGGATTTCCTGGTAAATCGACTGGTGGGTCAGATTGCCATGCTCGGAGAACTCGTCCCCGTGATCGGAGGTCAGAACGATCAGCCCCTCCCGGCCGAGCCGTGTTGCGGAGACGTCGGTCAGAAATTCCCCCAGCAGTGAGTCGGTGTAGGCGATGCCTGCGTCGTACAGGTCGCTCAAGTACGCGAGGTCCGCGGTGCTCGCGCCGTCGTAACCACCCCAGAATCGATCCTGAACCTCTGTATAAAACTGGGGGTTCGTCTTCCAGGTTTCGGCGGCGTCGATCGGCAACTCGACCCGCGTGGGGTCGATCGCGCCCGCGTAGTCCGGGTCGACGAATCGTTCGCGCCAGGGGGCCGGCGGCGTGTACGGATCGTGAATCTCGTAGGTGTGCACCAGCAGCGCCAGCGGCTCGTCTTCGATCAACGCCACTTCGGTTTCCAGCCATTCGCTGGCGCGAGCAAAGACTCGATCGCCGCCCCCACCGCGCGCGTCGTACAGGTCAAATCCCCGGCCGAAGCCAAGCTCGGCCGACATCATCCCGCCGCCGGTGAAACCGACCGTGACATAGCCGTCGCGCTTGGCCGCCTCGAAGATCGTGATCAAATCTCGGTGGGGAGCGAACGCAGTGCCTCCGTAGGTGTTGCGAACCCCATGGACGCCCGGGTGCAGCCCGGTGAACATAGACATGTGCGAAGTTGCCGTCTTCGCCGAGGGGGAAGCCACGTCTTCGAACAGAACGCCGCCCGCCGCAAGCGAGTCCACCGCAGGGGAAGTCGGTCGCTCGTATCCATAACAGCCCAAGCGATCCGCGCGCAGGGTGTCGAGCGAGATCACGAGCAGCGGCGGCTGGGAAGTCTCGGCCGGCGCCGGCCCCGAATCGAGGTCCCCAGCCGGTCGCCCGCAGGAGGCGGCCAGGAGTGCCAGCGCCAGCGCTGGGCTGCGGGTCGGCGGAGAGGAAGCGAGGTCTGCGGGAAACATGATGGGGGCCCTTGAAGCTTAGCCCACCGCTGCCGTCCCTTCGCCCCAAGCCCTGCTCTCAGCACACGGCCCCGGTTAGCCGGCGTGAGCGAGCCGCCCGTTTGCGCAGGAGCCCGGCTCCTCCCAGCAGGACTCCATCAGGCTCTGGCACGAGGGCGCCGGTTCGGAGCCACCACACTCCTGTTGGATGGGCTCGCCGAACAGGCTGTTTTCGAGGACTTCCCGACCCTCAAACCGCTCCAAACCCTGGAACTGATTCTCGAAGCCGCCTTCGAACTCCCGGGACTCGAACGCCTGGCGCAGAACCTGATTCGAACCCATCTGGTCGAACAGCTCTCTCAGATCCCGCTCCAGCCCACGCAAATCTCGGGAGAGCTGATCCGGAGTCCGGCTAGGTTCGTTTGGCCGCACCCGTCCGAGGTCCCATTGAGCCCCCCAATCTGTATTGCGCGGGGCCAGCAGCTCGACCTGGAGGTGTTCACCTTCGTCAACTCCGAACCACACGATCGCGTCCAGGTCGTCGCGGCGTTCGATCAGATCGACCAGTCGCTTGGAAGCCGCGCTGTCGCCCAGCGAACTGAGGCCTGCCGTGCTGCGAACCCGAGCCAGCAGGTCCAACTCGGAGCCGCTTCGCGGGAGAGTTCCTTCTTCGCCGAGCACGCGCCAGCCGAGCTGTTGCTCGAGGGCCGCGGCGAGCCGGCGTTCGGCGTCCACGCCGGCGACCAGCGGGCGCTCGGAGAGCAGGAGGACCTGGGGAGCTTGCTTGCCTCCGGCTGAAGTCAGGCTGCCGGTTGAATTCAGGCTGCGCGGCGGACGCGGGGTGGTGCGGCCCTGGCTGATGAGTTGCTCGTGGACCCTCTGAATCTCCTTGGACTGCGCCCGGATCAGCCCTTGAACAACGGGCACCTCCACCGGATTTCCGCCGCCCGGACGTTCCCCGTTCGAACTCATGGCAACGATCCACAGGAAACCGACCGCAAACAGCGCGAGGAAGCCGGTAGCGCTCTGACGCGAACGGGTCTTCCGCCTCTCCTGGGTTTCCTGGCGAGACTTCTCCTTCGTCATGCGGCGCTTGACGTGCCACTCCTCGGACGCCGCAAAAGCGGCGCGAGCCTGCTCCTTGGCGCGCACGTTGGCCGCGCGCAGTGCCTGGCGAGCCTCCAAAGTAGCCCTACCCGCCGCGGCCCGAGCTTCCTTCCTCGCTTGGGAACCCACGCGGCGAGCACGCACGCGAGCCTCCCGTGCTGTGTCGCGAGCGGCGCGACGAACTTCTTGGCGCAACTCGTGCGCTGAAAGCCGGTGCAACGGCAACGGCGGCGGGGCTCCCTCGGAGGCATCCGGGGAAGGAGTGTCCGTATCGGAGGCGAACTCGGCGGGAACCAGTTCTTCCGGCGGCGCCGGCACGGGACGTACCGCGGAGCGGCTGCCGCCCATGGAGGGCAAATCGGCCGGCTTTACGCTGAACGGATCGGTTGCGGCGAGCAAGACTCGCAAATCGGTCAGCATCTCGTCAGCGCCGGCGTAGCGCTGGTTGACATCCGCCATCGCACGGCGGATCACCCAGCTCAGCGCGTCCGGGCAACGCTTCGAGAAACTCGAGAGGTTGCCATGCGCCGGGAAGGAGCCCTCCACAAGCGAGTACAGCACCGCGCCGGTCGAGTAGAGATCGAACTTGACGCCATCGACTTCGTGAACCTTCACGCCCTTGAGCGCGAGGCGGACCATCTCGGGGTCGCGGTAGTACTCGGTACCGTGGGTGGTCAGCGTCATCGCCGAACCGAGCGGCGTCACCAGTCCTAGGTCGACCAGTTCCACGCGGTCCCCGCACACCAGAATGTTCGAGGGCTTGATGTCCTTGTGCCAAAGGCCCGCCGCGTGGAAGCGATCGAGAATTTCACACAGCCCAGCGCCATAGCCGATGACGGCACGAATGCCAGCGTCGCGCAAGCCGTTGCGGCCGGCCCGCGAGTGCAGGGCGGTCGAGACCTTGGACAGGTCCTCCCCCGGCACGAACGGCATCACATAGTGGAAACGCGTCGGACTCAGCTCGTGTTCCACCACCAGGCCGAGGCTTTTGGCCGCCTCGAGCGCGCGACTCTCACGAACTATTTGGGGCAGGGTCGAGCCCGAAGCCAACGAGAACGACTTGATCACCGCTTTGGCGGGGGCCGTCACGCCAACCCGCGCAAGCTTCTCGACTTTCTCGGCCTTCGGCTCGGCTAGGTACAGCTTGCCCCCAGACCCTCCGGCCGGCAGCGAGCCCACGACCTTCCAGCCCTCGAACGCGTTCTTGCCTTCCTTCGGCGTGTCAGCGCCGGGCGCGTACAGCACCACCTCGGGCAGGCGGCGCTCAAAGCCATCGAGTAGAGAACCAAGACCGATCAGTCGCAGGGGATGCGAGATACCGGCTTTGTAGGTCGACAGCGCCGCGAGCCCAAACTCGCCGCGCATCGCCTTGCCGTAGTGCTTCGCGCTCGACCAGCGACCAAGCGCGACGCTGAACAGGGAGAGCGGAACGTAGGCGACGCCGGTGAGGGTTCCGCCCAGGATCCGAGTGACGTCCGTGACCCAATCGCGCAGCGTCGAGGCGATATGCAGGACGAACCGCCCAACACCGGTGAACACTCCGCCGATCGCCATACCGATGCCCCAAGCAACCTTGGCCACCACGAACACCGCCACCAGGGCCGCGGAAACCACGGCCGCTGCAGCGACAAAGGAAAAGAGGGCACCTGAGAAGGCGGACATGGGCGGGCTCCTTGGGGAGGCTTGGTTGGGCGGTGGCTCTGTGGAGTCTGCGGCTCGAAGACGGGGAGGTCCTCGGCGGCTAGCGGGCCAGGCCCCCCGCCGGCCCCTCGGTTTGGGTTCGAAAAGCGCTGTAGCGATGGAAAATCTCCGCCAGCGCCTCATCGAAGAGGGCGTCCTGAGCCTTCTTGGGATTTGGATCGAGCCCCTTGCGCTCCGCTTCGCTCAATTCCTCTTCCGTGAAGCTGAATCGCTCCATGACCTCGCTGAGGCGACTTCTAAGGGCGGTTCGGACCTTCGTGAGCCGCCGGCTGACTCCCGCCTCTGAAAGGCCCAGATCCCCGGCGACCCGCTTGCCGGGTTGACCCTCGAGGATCCGCATCCGGAAGACGGAGAAGTCGACGAAGTCCGATTCGCGCTCGACCAGCTTGAGGGCTCGATCGACCTTGGCGCCGAAGATCGCCGTGGCGTAAACCTCATCGGGCCCGGCTTGACCGTCGCCCTGGCCCGAGGCGGCCTCGAGCTCGACAGGCTTCTTGCCAGAACCCCGCTTCTGGGCGTTGCGGCGGTCGAATTCGTCGGTGAGCGTGTAGCGCGCGATCGCCAGCAGCCAGGTCGAAAAGCGCACTCCTCGCGAGGGATCGTGGGTGTCGATCGCGCTAGCCAGAGCCGTCAGCGTTTCCTGGGAGAGATCTTGAACCGTCTCGAAGCCGATTTGGCCACGCCCCCAGCGCTGGAGTTGCGAACTGATCACGGGCCCAAACGTCTCCCACAGTTCGAACCAAGCGTCAGGATCGCGAGCGCGCAGGCGTCCGACGAAGCCGGTGGTGATGTCGACAACCATAGGGGGGAACCGGGGATTCGAATCGGGCTGAAGAAAGCCCCCAGCCCTTGGAAGAAGCCAGGGGGCCGGGCCTGACAGCCCGTCCCCCAACTCTACGCCGCAGGGCGGAGGGCATTCGGAGACAGCTTCCGATGGGGCCGTCCGGCGGTTTCAGCCACTCGCAGAGGGGTCTCGCCTCCCCTAAGCGGGCCTCCCGGCTGCCCCAGTCGGTTCGCCGGGGGAATTTTCCCCCAGGAGCGAAAGCCCCCGGGGCCTTTCCCCAAGAACTAGGCACGAGACCACAGGGCCGGCGGGAAGACCCGCCAGCGCTCCGAAGGCTCTCGGCGCGGCCACCCAAGCGGGGTGGCCCGAAAGCCTGAGCACCAACCTCCGAAAGGCCCAACTCCCATGATCACCAAAGTCTTCAAATTCGCGTTCCGCGCCGCCGTCGTCGGCGGCCTCGGCCTCGGCGCCCTTGCGGTCGGCTCTTCCGTCCTCGGAACCGAGCGCACCGACGCGCTGATCTCCCAGGTTCAGCAGGGCATCCACGAACGTCTGGACGCCGCCGTTGACGACCCGACCGCCCTGCGCTCCCAACTCCGCCGCCTCGAACAGGCCTATCCCGAGCGGATCGCCACCTTGTCTGCCGATGTGGCTGAGGTCAACCAAGAGATCGAGCGAGCCCGCCGCGAGACCGCGATCGCCGAACGCGTCGTCGAGCTCGCCGACCGGGACCTCACCGCCCTCGGCGAGCAACTCGGCGGCCTCGAAGGACTCCGTCCGGCTTCCAACATTCAGGTCGCTCAAGCGGGCTACGACACCCAACAGCTCGTGACTCGCCAGCACCAGATCCAGCAGACGCGCTTGGTCTATTCCAACCGCGCTTCCGAAGCGGGCCGCGAAATCGCTGTGCTATCCGATCAGCGCGATCGTCTTGAGCAAGCCCTCCAACAACTGCAAACCGAGCAAGCCCAATTCCAGGCCCAACTCGTCTCCATCGAGCGCCAAGTCGACGCCATCGCCCGCAACGAGCGCCTGATCGAAATGATGGAGAAGCGTCAGCACACGCTCGACGAACTGAACCGCTACCAGGCCGCCAAGCTCGACGACGTGGTCGGTCGCCTGAACGCCATCACGAGTCGCCAAGAGGCTGAACTCGACGTCCTCACCAACCAAACTCGTCAGGTCTCCTACGAAGACATGGCTCGTATGGAACTCGAGGACGAGACCCGCGCCACGACGATCCTGCATAGCGAACAGCCCCTGCAGCTGATCCCCCGCAACTGATCTCAAGCAACGGTCCAAAGGTGCCGGCGGCCCCCACCCGGGAGCCTGCCGGACATTAGGGAAGAAGCGAAAGGCCCGATCTCTCCGGGGGGAGAGATCGGGCCGACTTCATAGATCGGACGCGCTCGCGCCCGAGCAACCCGGGCGTTCCGAAGGTCGCTTGGATCAGGTCGACACGACCGGAGACTCCCAGCCGTCATAGGTCCCGCCGTTCTGCTCCGCCAAATCGACGAGCTGCATCACGACCGGATGGATGTGCTCGAGCAGCACTGGATCTTCGCGAACGACCTGAACCAAATAGAGCCCCCCCTTCGGTTCGGGCAACGCGCGAACCGAGAACCCGAGCTTCTCCGCGGAAGCCACAAAAGCCGCACGAGAGGGCTCCGCTTCGAACCCGGCCCAATGATCGACTTCGCGGGAACGCTGGCCGGCGTCTCCGTTGTTCGTCAAGGCCTGAACCACCTTGCGATCCTGCATCCACTGCCAGCGCTCGGTGTTCGGATAGAGGAACCCGTGGTAGTAGCTCCACTCCGGGTCCGGCCCGCTTCCAACCTGAAAACGGCGCTTCCCGCCCTGGAGAGCCTCGGAGATGACTTGCTCCAAATCCGCGTCACGCCCGGCTTCCCCATAAAGCGTCAACTGCCAGGCCGAGTTGTTCCGCAGCCGGCCAACAAAGCACAACCCCATGGCCCGCAGTTCCTCCAGGATGCCGTCCTCAAGGGGTCCCATGAGTTCCGCCTCGGCCTTGGATCCCATCCCGTGCTCTGCGGGGTCCAGTAGCTCGATCGCCGCGAAGTACATCGTGTCGAGCGGCGGATGTTCCCCCGCTAGATCCAGGTTCAGGAAGATCGATCCCGGCCGATCTTCAACCTGACACGTGTAAAAGTCCCACTTGCCGCAATCTTCGGAAGCGCTCACTTGGCGACGGCAGCCCGCACGGCTTCGATCGCCTGATCGGGCGGCTCGAAGGGCTTGCCGAGAATCCTCTTGATCAGTCCTCCGCGCCGCTTGAAGGTCGAGCTGTCGTTCACGAACACCTCGAATTGCCCGCGGCGAGTCCCGGCCTCGGTCTGAACCTCCAGGCCAGTGGCTTCGCGAATCGCAGCGGCGTAACTCGCCGCTTGCTCCGCGTAGCCTCACAAGTGGCAGTAGACGATTCGCACGTTCATGGACGGCAGTCTAGCCCGCGCGAATCGTCAGCTTTTCAGGGAACGTTCTGAAAACAGGGAGAGCGCCGATGCGCTCGCCCCTTCACCGGCTGCTAGGGAAGCAGAAAATCGAGGGCCCGGCTGTCCACGCCACCATCGGCTACCACGTAGGCCCTCACGCGGAAGGGCTGTCCCTCAAACAACGCGTGCACCTCAGGAGCAACCCTCAAGACTTGGGTCACCAGCGTCTCGCCGGGCGGGAGTGTCGCCGAGGAAGGCAAATCGACCACGCTCGTTTTGTCGGGCAGGGCTATCTGCAACAGGCCGCTGACCGTCAGCGGAGCATCGGTCGTGTTCACAAGCCTGACTTGGAACCGAAGGTGTGCCTCGCTTGGGATCCAAACCGGGTCGAGCAATTCGGTCATGAGCGCGATGGGCTCAAGCACCTCTCCGGTGACCGGCGCCGGAAGGTCCACTAGCTCCGAATGGACTCCGGTTTGCCAGTCGATCGACACGCGATCCACGAAGGCGTTGTCGCCCAATCCGAAGTGGACTTCGCGGCTGGGGCTCGACAGGTAAATCTGGTCAGCGGTGATCTGCCGGCGCAGGGTCAAGTCACCTGCCTCTAGAACCAGCCTCGAACCGATGGCCTCCCAGTTGTCCGCACGCGACCGCAGCCGAACGCGCGCATAGGAACCCACCTCGCCAAGGGACGCCGCGGTGTTGCGATACAGCGCGCAGCGCTCGCCCAATTCTCCGACGCCGGGCGCGCCGTTGTTCATCTGGTAAAAATCCAACAACCCGTCGCGATCGACGTCGTACCAGGCCACACCACGCCCCGCGCCCTGGTCGTCAGCTCCCGAGTCCGCA
Organism: uncultured Planctomycetaceae bacterium; assembly: GCA_964619265.1. GTDB lineage: Bacteria > Planctomycetota > UBA1135 > UBA1135 > CAZUCE01. The sequence continues at coordinate 51,761 of CAZUCE010000017.1, read as the reverse complement.
TACGGAACCTGAGTGAAGGTCCCATCGGCGTTGTTCAGGTGCAAGCCGTTCGGTGCATCCTCGTCGTTGAGAATAAAATTCGCGGCCGGAATCAGGCCATTCGACACATAGAGATCTTCCCAGCCGTCGTTGTCGAGATCCTGAAAAACAGTGCCCCAGGAAGTGAGCAGCAGACCCGGGACCGGACTCTGCCCTTCCACTGGGCCAGCGTCATAGACCACTTCCGTGAACAAGCCGTCGTCGTTGCGCAGCAGCAGATTGTCGCCCAGGCTCGACTTGTAGTAGTCCCAATCTCCGTCGTGGTCAAAGTCGCATTGCGCGATGCCCATGTTGTAATGCGGCCGGACGTCGAAGCCGGTTTGGGTGGTCACATCGGCAAAAACCAGCCCAGTCCCCGGCGCGAAGTCGTTTCGGAAAAACCGGTTGGGCGAGACGAACAGCCCAAAGTCGTTGCCGACCATCAGGTCCGGATCCCCGTCTTCGTCATGATCAGGGGTGACCACCGAAAGCGTGCAGCCTCCGCTCGGCAGCCCAGTCGGAGCGAGGAACTGGGGAAACAACGGATTGCCGGCCCCGAACACAATCGTGTTGTCGATCCCGAGCGCAACAGCTTGTTCCTCGAAGGCCGGCTCCGTAGCGGTCCCAACATTCCGGAAAAACTGATTCGGTGCCCCGAAGTGATACGGGAAGTTCAGGGTCTCGATGTAATTCCCTAGGTACAGGTCGAGGTCTCCGTCCAGATCAAAGTCGGCCGCGGCCGCGCAGGAAGTCCAGGAGTCCGAATCGATCCCGAGCGAACCGCCGATTTCGTCAAAGGTCCCGTCCCCCGCATTGCGAAACAGCTCGTTTCGATCGGCATTCGTGAAGTAGATGTCGATCCAACCATCGGAGTCGTGATCGAATACGAGCGAACCGATCGAGTCCGTTAGCTGCGAAACAAACAGGCCCGAACTTGCACTGACGTCCGTGAAACTGGATCCCTCGTTCCGGAACAAACCGTGCCGGCCGTCCGAGCTAGACGCCAAGAGATCGTCATCGCCGTCGCGATCGTAGTCAAGCCAAGCCGCGCCGCCGCCCATCGCGTAAGTGAAGCTTCCGTCGGCGTGCTCAAAGGCAACGCCAAGGTCGAGGGTGACGTCCTCGAAATAAGTTTGCCCGAAGGCAACAGGAGTCCACAGCAGCAGCCCTGGGCCGAGCATCAGCCCCGGACTGAGGCCAAGAAGGGTGCGCTTGGAAACATCAAGTAACGCGAGTCGTTCGGCAAGGAACATGGGAATAGAACAGGGCCTGTTGCAAGGAAGTAAGGGAGACCGGCAGGGAGACCGTTTTAGTGTAAATGACGGGCCCGGAATGCGTTTTCTGCTCTCGCAAACCCGCCCGCCTCATCCGAGAACCCCTGGTAGACCCTAGATGATCTCTAGGATCGGGCGCTTCACCCGCGAAGACCCGTCGTTCAAAATCGAAGGCTCCGTGCTTCCGTGAGCCCTGGAACGGACTCGCCCAACACAGCCTGGCGGACCGGCCGCGCTCCTCCAGGGCCTGCGGGATCAAGGAGCCGCCTTGAACCTGCCGCCGGAGAAGGGCGCTACGGGCACCCCTTGCGCTAGCCGCTTCGAGTACTCCAAGCGCCGCACCGTCACTTGTTTCCGCTTACCTCTAGGGTTCGGCGCGAGCGATCGGCTCGGCCTCCTCCCCCCGAACCCAAGCTCGAACGCTCGACCTGTTCCGGGCCTGACTCGTAACCTGGCGGCATGTCCTCCGCTCCGCCCCCGATTCCTGCCCGTCGCCCGGACTCAGCGGAGCCCCGCACCGCCCTCGACTTCGTAAAGCTGGAGGGTTGCGGCAATGACTACCTGTTCGTGGATGGGGATGCGCTTCCAGGCGACCTAGCCGAGCGCTTCGAGCTGGACGCACCGCGCAACGCCACCCGCCTCTGTCACCGGCACTTTGGCGTCGGGGCCGACGGACTCGTCCTGTTCCGCCGAACCGTCAGGGCCGGCCAGCTCCGCATGATCATGTGGAACGCTGACGGAAGTCGCGGCTCCCTGTGCGGTAACGCTGTGCGCTGCCTCGTCAAACTCATCGGGGACTCCGAAGCCTCTCAGCTCGAAGAATTCCTGGTGGAAACCGACGCCGCTGCCCACCGGGTGCTCGCCCACCGGGAGAACGGACGAGTCGTGTGGTGCGAAGTCGAGATCGGATCCCCTCGTTTCGATCCCGAACACATCCCTCTCGACGTCAAGCAGCTCGAGACTGCTCCCGCTTCGGTTCAAAAGGCCCTTTCGATCCGGCTTCCGGCCCTCGGCGAAACCTGGGAGGGACTGGCGCTGTCGGTTGGCAATCCGCACTTGGTCATCCCCTTGAAAGCTCCGCCGGCGAAGCTCCCGGTCCCTGAACTCGGAGCCGCTCTCCAAGCCCATCCCGCCTTTCCCGAAGGCGTCAACGTCGCCTTCGCTCACCTCGATTCGGAGGGCCTGATCACCTCGCGAACCTGCGAGAGAGGCTCGGGGGAAACGCTGGCCTGCGGTTCCAGTGCGTGCGCCATCACCGTGGCCTTCACATCCCTTGGAGCCGTGTCCGAAGGCCATGAACTATCGATCCGCCAGCCGGGCGGCACGCTGATCGCCCGCTGGGACGGGCAGTCCGCCCTTTGGTTAGCCGGCCCTGCCCGCGAGGCCTTTCGCGGACGGGGCGCCTGGGCTTGACGGGCCCCCTGGGCGAGCCGCGGCGCGAAAGTCAGCTGAGCCAGTCGGTGTGAACCGCCTGGCCTTCCGCATCGTCAACTCGCACGTAGGTGTGAGCGCCAAACGCATCCCGCTGGGCCTGCGTCAGGCTCTGGGGCAGCCGGCCGGTTCTCAGGGCGTCCAGGTAGGCCAGGCTTGTGGCAAACGCCGGAGCGGGAAGGCCCCGCTCCGCCGCGAACGCCACGGTCCGCCGCAGCCCCGTGTGATGCTCGCGCACCAAGTCGCGGAACGCCGAAGTCAGCAAGAGGTTCGGATGCTCCGGCTTGGAACCGAAGGCAGCGCGGATGTCATCCAATAACCTGGCGCGGATGATACAGCCGCCTTTCCAAATGCGAGCGGTCTCGGCCAGGTCGACGTTCCATGTGAACTTGTCGGATCCGGCGCGGATTAGCTCGAACCCCTGGGCGTAAGCGCAGGACTTGGCGAGCAGAAGAGCCGACTCAAGGTCCTTCAAAGAGAGCTCGAAGTTCTGGGTTGTGTCGAGCGGACCCAGCAGGGCCTCGGCCTGAACCCGCGCTTCCTTTTGGGAGGACAGCACGCGGGCGTCGACAGCAGCCGCGATCGAGGGAACCGCGACACCCAATTCGAGAGCAATCGAAGCCGTCCAGCGTCCGGTTCCCTTTTGACCGGCGCGATCGAGGACGCGTTCCACCAGCGGCGTTCCGTCGGAATCGAGCCTGCGGAGAATCGGAACCGTGATTTCGATCAGGAAGGAGCGCAAGGCCCCTTCGTTCCAGCGCTCGAACACGTCTGCCGCCGCGCCGACCTCCTGATCGAGTCCCCGGCGCAGCAGGTCGTAGGCCTCTGCGATCAATTGCATGTCGGCGTATTCGATGCCGTTGTGCACCATCTTGACAAAATGCCCCGATCCCCCGGGACCCACGTGAGTCACGCACGGTCCGGACTCGGTCTTGGCTGAAATCGCTTCCAGCAGCGGCGCCAGTGCGCGGTAGGCCTCAGCATCGCCACCGGGCATCAGGCTGGGACCGAAACGAGCGCCTTCCTCACCGCCCGAGATTCCGACGCCCAAGAAGCGAAGCCCTCGCTTCGTGAGATCGGCGTCCCGGCGCTCGGTGTCTTCGTACCAGGAGTTGCCCCCGTCGATCACGATGTCGCCAGGCTCGAGCAAGGGGGCAACCTCCCCGATGACCGCGTCGACGATCTTGCCAGCAGGCACCATCAACAGCAGCTGGCGTGGGCGCTCCAGGGCCTCAACCAACTCGCGAAGATCTCCGGTCACGACAGCATCCCGGCCTTCCAACTGAGCCGAGAAGGCCTCGCGGCCATCGGCGCTGCGGTTGTAAGCACCGATTGGGAAGCCGTGATCGAGAACATTGAGGGCCAAGTTGCTCCCCATCGTTCCAAGACCGAGAACAGCGAACGAGCGCGCGGGCGAATCGGGCATGAGAGAGGGAGTCAGGCGGAAGGCTCAAGACGGGCCGCAGCCGCGTCGAGGAGGAAGGTACCGCGCCGGGCGAGTTGCGCGGGAGTGACCAACGGATCCCAAAGACCATGGCGCGCCTCGAAGATCGCCTGAGCTTTGTCTTCGCCGCGGGCGAGCACGAGAATCTTGCGAGCGCCGACCAACACCGGAGGCGTGATCGTGATTCGCTCGGCCGGCGGCTTCGGGGCTTCGACCGCAAACGCCCGGGCCTGGGTTTGGGCTAGGACCGCCGCATCGCCCGGGAAGATCGAAGCGGTATGCCCATCGGGCCCAACGCCCAGAATCAGTAGGTCCAGACGATCGGGGAGTTCGGCCGCATAACGCCTCGCGGCGCGCTGATGATCGGTCTCCTCGCCCCGAATCCGGTGAACCCGTGGACCTGGCAGCGGCAACGCCGAGAGGAAGTCTTCGAGCACAGCGCGGTAGTTCGACTGTTCGTCGTCGGGCGGAACGCAGCGTTCATCCCCAAAGAACAGATCGATCTCGCCCCAGGCGAGCTTCGAACTCGTGGCCCACAGGCGATGCATGCCACGTGGCGTGCCCCCCCCGGCGAGGGCGACCGAAGCCGTGCCTCGTTCGGCGAGAGCTTCGCTCAGGGCTTTTTCGGCGAAATCGACGGCGGCTCTTTCGAACTCGCTGGTTTCGTTGACGACTTGGGCTTGACCCGCTTTCACGATGAGAGTTTCGACCAACGGTGTCCGTTCTCCGAAGGAAGAGAGTGCGCAGCCTCGGGTCCTTCACTCCCGAGCGCATAGGAATAGGGTGGACGGGCGTCCGGCGCCTCGAGCTGACGCAGGACGGGATCGAGATACTCCCAGGAAAGCTCGACCTCATCCGCACGGGCGAACAGAGTCGCGTCACCGCGGAAAGCGTCGAGCAGGAGGCGCTGGTAGGCGTCGTGGGCCTGGGTGCCGAAGGCCTCGGCGTAGGAGAAGTCGAGGTCGACTCCGCCGACAGACTGGGTTGTGCCCGGGACCTTCGAGGCGACGCGAAGCGAGACTCCTTCGCTGGGCTGGATGCGCATTCGAAGCACGTTCGGTTCGATCAACTGGCAGACCCGCTCTTCGCCAAACAAGCAAAACGGAATCGCGCTGAAGTGCACGGCGATCTCGGTGCGCTTGGTCGCCAGGCCCTTGCCGGCACGCAGGTAGAACGGCACGCCCTGCCAACGCCAGGTATCAAGGTGCGCAACCATGGCCACGTAGGTGGCGGTTCGCGAGTCGCTGTCGACGCCATCGGTCGAACGATAACCCTCGTACTGGCCAGGAACCAGGAGCCCCTCAGGGTCGCCTTCGATGAGCGGCCGCAGCCCGCGCAGCACCTGGGACTTCATGTTGCGAATTTCATCGGCACCGAAACTGATCGGAGCCTCCATCGCGCACAGGGTCAGCATCTGCAACAGGTGATTCTGCAAGACGTCTCGAACCACGCCTGTTTCTTCGTAGAACGCGCCGCGACCCTGAACATCGAGGTCTTCGGCTACGGTGATCTCCACGTGCGAGATGTGGTTGCGATTCCACAGGGGCTCAAAAATGGCGTTCCCAAAGCGCAGAACGAGAATGTTCTGGACCGTCTCCTTGCCCAGGTAGTGATCGATGCGGAAGAGCTGCGACTCGTCGAACAATCGATGGCACAGGGCGTTCAATTCCCGGGCGCTCGCAAGGTCATGCCCAAAAGGCTTCTCCACGACGACCCGCGCCCAGCTCTCGCTGTTGCTCTCCGTCGCGCGACGCACCAACCCGGAACTGGACAGGCCCTTCAAGATGGGCGGAAAAGCAGTGGGCGGAGTTGCCAGGTAGAACAGCCGATTGCCGTTCGAATCGCGGCTGCGATCGAGCTGATCGAGGCGCTGCGTTAGATCTTGGTAGGTTTGCTCGTCCCCGGCCCCGCCCGGGACCGCAAAGATCAGCTCGGCGAAGCGTGCCCACAACTGCGGGTCAAAGTCCTTCGCCTTGGCTGCGATGTCCTTGCCCAGCCTGGCTCGCAGGGCCTGATCATCTCCCGCGGAGCGGGAAACACCGACCAAAAAGAAACCCTCGGGGAGTTCGCCAGATCGGAATAGATCAAGCAGGGCTGGCACGACCTTGCGACTGGAGAGATCGCCGGTGGCCCCGAACAACACGAACGCACACGCCGGACAATGACCGGCCTGCGAGGCGGCTTCTTCGACAAGCCGGCCTGGCTGCGCGTAAACGCGGGTTTGACTCAGCGGATCAGTCGTCACGTTCGAGCTCCTCGCGCAGCGCGTGCATTTCTCGCCGTTCTTCTTTGCTCAGGACCGGAAATTCAAGGTCTAAGTTCTCGATCGTTCGCCGCACGATGTCGGCGACGGTCATGCGCATGAACGACTTGGAATCTGCGGGAATCGCATACCACGGTGCATGGGGGCGCGACGTCTCGTTCAGCGCCTCCTCGTAGGCCTCCATATAGCGATCCCACAGCTTGCGCTCGCGAACGTCACCTGCATTGAACTTCCAGTTCTTCTCGTCGGTGTCGATCCGCGCGAGGAATCGTTCACGCTGTTCCTCGCGAGAAACGTTCAGGAAGAACTTCAGTACGACAGTCCCGTTGCGTGCGAGGTGCTGTTCGAACTCCCGTAAGGACTCGTAGCGCCCCTTCCAGAACTTCTTGTTGATCTCCTTGGCAGGCAGCCGCTGGCCGGTCAGGTACTCCGGATGCACGCGCACCACCAGCACCTCTTCGTAGTGACTGCGGTTGAAAATTCCGATGCGACCGCGCTCGGGAGTGCGCTTCGCCACTCGCCACAGAAAGTCGTGGTCGAGGGACTCTTTGGAAGGCTGCTTGAACGAAACGACCTGACACCCAGCGGGGTTCAAGCCCGAAGCCACCGCGCGAATCGTTCCGTCTTTGCCAGCCGCGTCCATGGCCTGGAAAACGAGCAGGATCGAGTGCTTGTCCTCGGCGTAGAGTGCCTCTTGACTCGCCGCGATCGCCTCGACGTGCTCGGCGAGCTTCTCGGCCCGTTCTTGCTTGCCGGGTGCATCCTTGGGCTTCGCGGTCGGAGCGTTCGCTATGCGAAACGACCCGTCGAACGGGACCAGGTAGGGGCTCCGGACTGCCTGGGGGGACGGATTTGCCATCCCCGTACGTTGCGGCTCCGGAGCGGCTGATGAAAGGATCCTGCCCGAATCCTAGAGGGCGCGCATCCAGTTCGGGACGAACGGAGCGTGGGCTGGATCGGCCAGCACCCGATCCAGGGCGGCCACCAAGGTCGGCTTGTCCTTCGGGAGAGTCCCCGCCAGGGTCAGCGTGTTGCTAGCGTGATTGGATCTGAAAATCGACGCGGTCAGCTCGAGCCCGGCGACGAAGGTCCGAAGCTCGGCGGCTAGCTCGACCGGCTCGAGGTGTTCGAATTCGCCGCGCTGATCTTGATCCCAAAGCGGCGTGTTCTCGACCGGCGTGACCACCAGCGTAGAAACGAACCGCGGCTGAATCCGATTGACGACTTCGGCGGAAGCCCGGGCGTGCGACTCGCTGAGAGCACGCCCACCCGCCCCCAGCAGAATCATCGTCGAGAGCTTGACGCCAGCCTCGGTGGCCTTGTTCGCCACCCGCACCATTTCGTCTGCGTCCACGCCCTTGGTCAATCGTTCGAGCACCGCGTCGTGTCCCGATTCGATCCCCAAGTAGTACTGCACCAGCCCGGCCTCGCGGAGCCGCGCCATATCCGAGACGCTGCGAATCGCAAGCGCCTGGGGTGAGGCGTAGCAACTGACCCGGCGCAGGGACGGGAAGCGCTCCTTCAGTTCAGCGAGCACCTCAAGCAGGAACGCCGGTTTCGCCACCAGCGCATCGCCATCGGCCAAAAACACCTTCCGAACCCCGAGCTCCCCGATGTTATTGGCGGCCCAGCGAATTTCCTCTCGCAGCTCGTCGATCGGCCGCACGCGGAAGCGCTTGGTCCGATACATCCCACAGAAAGCGCACTCGTTGTAGGAGCACCCCAACGTAGCCTGAAGAATCAGGCTGTCGGCCTCCGAAGGCGGGCGGAACAAAGGTTCTTGGTAGCGAATCACGGCGGATCGGAGTCTAACTTGTCACCCGTGCCCACCACCTCGCTCCCCATTTGCCTAGCAGGCGAACGCATTCCCCTGCCGCCGTTCGAGCCCCCCTGGTGGCTGCGAGACGGCCGCTGGATGACGCTGGCTTCGCTCCGGGCCCGGAGCCTAAAGGAGTTCGAGACCACCGCGGAAACTCGCCGCTTTGAGGTCGCGCCCGGGACCTTCGTCGCCGGCGCTTGGCACCCGCAACCGGATCGGGACGCCCCCACGCTGGTCCTTCAACACGGGCTTGGCGGGTCGATCGCCTCGAACTACATGGTCGGCACGGCGCAGGTCGCCCACGGCCGAGGATTCGCCGTCTTGCGCCTCAACGCCCGCAACTGCGGCGGGACCGAAGCGCTCTCCCAAACCACCCATCACGGCGCTCTGTGGCAGGACGCCGGCGAGGTGATCACCCAGCTCGGTGCCGAACGCCCCGGCCGGGCTTTTCACCTGGCCGGATTCTCGCTCGGCGGCTCCCTTTCGCTCCTGCTCGCCCTGCGCCCGCCAGCCGAACGCCCGGCCGGCCTGCGTTCGATTTGTGCCGTTTCGCCTCCCCTCAACCTGGCCGCCTGCTCAGGCCATCTGGAAACCACTTGGCTCGGGAGGCTCGCCGGCCGCAGGTTCACCCGTACTCTCAAGGGCATCATGCGCGAGCGAGCTCGCCACCACGGTCCCCAGGTCGATGAGCGGGCCTTGGATCGGACCCGAACGCTCCGCGAATTCGACGCCCTCGTCACCGCGCCCCTGGGCGGCTTTCCGTCCCTGGATGCCTACTACCGGGCGGGCAGCGTCGCGGACCGGATGCACGGCCTGGACTTGCCCACTCGGGTCCTTCACGCCCTCGACGACCCCCTGATCCCCCCCGCGGCGCCCCTCGCACTGGCCTCCTCAGCGCCTGCTTGCCTCGACCTGCACCTGGTCCGCCACGGCGGCCACGTGGCCTTTCAAGGCGCCCGTCCCGCCGAGGGTCCCTTCGGCCCCGACCCCGGTTGCCACTGGGCTGAGTCCCGGGTGGTCGACTTCGCCCAGGGCCTGTGAAGGCCTGGGCGGCCGGCAACACGAATTCGGCCGCTAGGCCCTTGGACCGGGGCCACCCGTAGCCGATCCGTTCCAGAGTCACTAGGCTGCTCTGCCCATTCACCCCCGAGACTCCCCGCCATGCCCGATCTCAAGGAAGAAGTCATTCTTCAACTCAAGCAGGTGTTCGACCCGGAGATCCCGGTCAACATCGTCGACCTAGGCCTCATCATTGACGTGGAGGTTGAGGAAACCACCGCCAAGGTGACGATGACCCTGACCTCCCAGTCGTGCCCCGAGGCCCGCACCATCCCCGACATGGTGAAGCGCCGCTCGAACTCCGTTCAAGGCATCGAGAACACCGACGTCGAAATCGTGTGGGAGCCTGCGTGGTCGCCCCAGCGCATCACCGAGGATGGTCGCAAGATTCTCGGAATCGAAGACGACGAAGACGAAGACGACGAGTAGCAATCTGCCTCGGCGGGCACACCCGCCGAGCCCGCTCCCCCCGAGCACGAACAAGGGCGACTCAGTCAAAGCTGAGCCGCCCTTGTTTATAGCCAGCCGTGTTGTGGCAGCCGTTCCTCAGCCGACCACATCGCCGCCCATGCAGCGTCTACTGGATCACGTTGATTCCCTGGGGCGGCGGCGCATCGGGATTGGTCTTGAGTTCCGCCTTCCAGGCCTTCATGCGAGCCTTGGCGCCTTCGGCCTCCGCGTCGTCGATTCGATCCTGGCGCTGATAGATCATCGACAGGGTCGTGTGTGCGAACGCATCGTCAGGTGCGAGCTCGACGATGCGGTTGCCGACTTTGGCGGCCTCATCGAGTTCTCCAGCGTTCATCAAAGCCACGGCCAGAGCGTGCATGACTTCGACGTTGTCCGGATCGAGCGCGAGCGCTTCTTTCTGGGCCTCGGCGGCCCCCTTGTGATCAGCTTCGCCGTGCAGCTTCAGGCCGCGCATCCAAGCTTCTTTCCAGTCGGACATAGTTTGTTCGGATCCTCGGGTCGGTGTGGGGAGCTTGCCCCGGCCAAGGACAGTCTCGGCCGGCAGGCTCGCTCCGGTCACATGACCGGCTCGATGCCCAGGGCGCCGAAGTTCTTGTCCTCGAAGTTCTTCTGGAACATGGCGCGCAGCTTTTCAGCCGCTGCGTCGTAGGCCGCCTTGTCCTCCCACGTATTGCGGGGGTTCAAGATCTCGGCCGGAACGCCCGGGCAGGCCTTGGGCATCCTGAGGTTCAAGGTCGGGTGGATGTCAAATTCCACCTTGCCCTCGTCGAGCTGACCTTCGAGGGCGGCATCGAGCAGCGCGCGCGTGTGCTTCAGGGACATGCGCTTGCCCTCGCCGAAGCCGCCGCCCGACCAACCCGTGTTGAGCAGGATGCAGCGCGTCTTGTTCTGCTTCATCTTCTCGGCCAAACGCTCGGCGTACACCGAGGGCTGCTGGGCCATGAACGGTGCGCCGAAACACGCGGAGAAGGCCGCCTTGGGCTCGGTGACGCCGACTTCGGTTCCGGCCAACTTGGCTGTGAAGCCCTGGACGAAGTGGTACATCACGTCCTTCGGTTCGAGCACCGAAACCGGCGGCAACACGCCGAACGCATCGGCGGTCAGCAGCACGATCGTTTGCGGATGCGGGCCCTTCGCGCCAGCCATCACGTTCGGGTTCGCATCGAGCGGGTAGGAGAACCGCGTGTTTTCGGTGACCGAACCGTCGGTCAGGTCGAGCTCTTGAGGATCGGTGTCCTCGAGCTTGCGCCCCTTGAGCGGGGGAACATTCTCGATGATCGTTCCGGGCTTAGACAGCGCCTGCGCGATGACCGGCTCGGCCTCCTTATCCAGGTCGATCAGCTTGGCGTAGCAACCGTCCTCGAGGTTCGAAACGCCGGAAGCGGTCCAGGCGTGCTCGTCATCTCCGATCAGCTTGCGCGCCGCGTCGGCGGAAAGCGTCGTCTTGCCCGTGCCCGAGAGGCCAAAGAGGATTGCGCAGTCGCCGCTCGAGCCCACGTTCGCCGAGCAGTGCATCGACATCTCGCCGAGCTCAGGGAGCATGTAGTTCATCACGGTGAACATGCTCTTCTTGACGACGCCGCAGTAGTCGGCGCGGCCGCAGACCAGCGCCATGCGCCGCTCGAAGTCGAGGATCACGCAGCGCGCCGAAGCGGTGCCGTCGCGCCCGGGGTCACAGGTGAACGACGGCGCGTTGATCATCGTCCAACGCTTGGAGTCCTCGTCCTGAACGCCGGCCACATCCTTCGGGAACATGTTGTGGCAAAACAGCGAGTGCGTCGCGAACTCGGAAATGAGTCGGTACGGCCGCGCGTAACTCGGATCGGTGCCGGCGTAGACGTCCTTGACGTACAGGGTGCCTCCGCGCTCGTTCAGGTGGGCCACGACTCGGTCCACCAGGGCGTCGAACTTCGTGGGGTCGAACTTCTTGAAGTCGTTCTTCCACCAGACCTTGTCATCCACCGAGGCCCGAGCCACACCGAAGGTGTCCTGCACCGGGCGGCCGGTGCAGCTGGGGTCTGAGTAGTAAACGAGTGGACCCTTGGCCCCGAGCTTGGTCGGGAAGGCCTTTTGTTCGTCGTCGGGACCGCCTTCGCGGACGCGTCCACGATCGTTCTCGATGGCTGCGTGGAACAACTCCTCCTTGGAGAGGTTGTGAGCAAATCGAATCGAGGTGAAACCGAACTGATCCTTGAGCGTGGCGGCGAGGTCCATGGGCGGTGCCCGTCGAGGGGGCGGATGGGGAGAGGACGTGAGGGGGCTCTGCCGAATAGGGGTATACCCGCGGCGCCCAAGAGAGCCCAGAGGGTGAAAGTTCCCTAAAGAGGGCCGAAAAGGGTACTCCGAGGGTGTGCGGGCGACAACCCGAGACCTACTGGAACGTACAATCTGGGCGTTCGGAAAAGGTTTCTATCCCGCTCTGAACGAATGAGACCCGGGCTGCCGGTGAGGTCAGAGGGGCAGGGCGCGAAAAGCCCGCCACCTCGGCTCCCAATAGGCCCCCCTGGGTCTCGGCACGGCGTGGCATCCGTACCTACCGGCGAATCCGGCCCGAGTGGCCCGGACCAACCCCGGGACGGTCACCGACCTCCTCTCCAGTTTGGACGCATTCGCGACCGAAGAGGGATTTGGAGGATGCCAGGCGAGCCGGCCCTCGAGGCCAAGACCCAAATCAGGGGTCCCCTCGATCCGAGCGCGCTCCAGCCAGCCTGCTCCAGCTCCGAAAGGGTGCGCCTTCCAAAACAACCGGCGCTGCCCAGGCCCCATGTGGACCCCCACTGCGGAATCACCGCTGTGGACCCCCCCGCATCGGTCCGGCCCTTCCAAGCCTTCAGCAGGCCCGCCATTTCGGCCCCCAGAGGCCCACGACAGTCGGCAAGACAAAGCCGACACCCAGAAGAAGACGCCAAAGAGGCAAGCTATGAAGAACCCTAAAAATGACGAAGGCGGCCCGGACCGCCACAACTGCCCTGAACACGGGCACTCGCTGGTCAACGTCCACAAAATTCGTGAAGGACGTCGCGTGGTGATCGGGCAAACCTGCCCCGAGCCCCGCTGCCAGTACTCCGAAATGACTCCTCGCGCTCTCGATCAGAACGCGACCCTCGAGCGCGCCGCCATCTGACGGCTCGCCCACCGCAAGCACTTCGAGTTGGTTCGAAGAGCAACGAGCGAGGCCCGCTCTCCAAACCGGAGAGCGGGCCTCGCTGATTTCCGGGCGAACGTAAAGTCCCAAGGACCCGGAGGAGCTGCAACGCGCAGCAAGGGGCAGGATTCCCGCGCGCAGCCGGCGGCGGAAGTTCTGCTTCGGGAAGCTGGCAGTCCCCGATCAGGCGGAGTTGCGATACCACTCGAGCGTGCGCTCGAGCCCCTCGCGGAACCCCACCACCGGTTCGTAGCCGAGTTCAGCGCGAATGCGGTCCAGGGAAGCGAAGCTGTCACGGACATCGCCGGCTCGCGACTCGGAAAACTCCGGTCGCGCTTTGGTACCGGCCAGCTCGGCGAGCGCGTTGTACAGGTCGAGCACCGAGGTCCGTTCGCCGGCCCCGACGTTCAACACTCGTCCAGGAGCCACTCTCCCGGCCAAGGCAGCATCCATCGCCAAGAGGTTCGCCGAAACAGCATTGTCGACATACGTGAAGTCACGGGTCTGCCCGCCGTCCCCATGAATGGTGACCGGCAAGCCGTCCAGTAGGCGCCGCGCAAAGATCGCGATCACGCCGGTGTAGGGACTGTCGTCCCGTTGGCGCGACCCGAAGATGTTGAAATAGCGCAGCGAGACGGTGTTCATCCCGTGCAACTCGCCCCACACGCTGAGCATCTGCTCCATAGCAACCTTGCCGATCGCGTAGGGCGAAAGGGGCTGAACCGGCAGGTCTTCGTGCTTGGGGAGCTCGACCGAATTTCCGTAGGCCGCCGAGGAAGCGGCGGCCACGATCGCTTTCACACCTACGCGCCGCATTCCCTCGAGCAGCCGAGCCGTTCCCATCGCGTTGAGCTCCAGGCTGGACTCGGGCTCGGCCACGCTGCGCGGCACCGACACCTGGGCGGCCTCATGGAAGACTCCGCGAATCCCGGCCAAGCTTCGCTCCAAAGCCCCGCGATCGAGGAGATCGCCGTGCAGCCACTCCACCGGAGCTCCACTGCCCACGGCCCCGACCTCGAGGTCCGCGATGTTCTCCCGGCGACCGGTGGCCAGGCTGTCCAAGACACGAACCGAATCTCCGCGCGCCACGAGTCCGTGGGCTAGGTGCGATCCGATGAAGCCGGCGCCGCCGGTGATGAGATAGCGATCCATGGGAGAGGGATCCTATCGGCGCGAGACCTCCGAAAACTCCTTCCGCCGGCGGCTCGCCCAGGCCCAGAGGGGCTTCCGATGGGAAGCAGCACCGGGGAGCGGTCCGTTCGGCAGCGCCCCTACGAACGGGGCCCCTACGAACGGCGCCCCGCCCGGGAAGCCCGGAACGAGGCGCAGATCGTCAGGAAGCTCGCGGAGGGCCTTCGGAACCCCCTTGGGACCGCGAACAACCTGGATACGGGGTTGCACCCAGCTTGTTTGCGAATCCCACGAGATTCGGCCCCTGGCCCCGGTTGCGGCTCAGAATCCGGATCCGGTGGCGAGCGGCGCCCCAGGGAAGGGAGGCCAAAGGGCGGGCCGTCAACCGGCTGGGGTCAACCCCCGAACAGACCGGTCCGCTTGGTCTTGCGGACCAGTTCCTCGTCGGTCCACAGAAGTTCGCCCGTCGTGATGTCGACCAGCTCGAGAATGAACTGATAGTCGAGGTTTTGGGTCTTTGTACCGAGGCTCTCGATCGTGCGGCCCGAGCGCTTGTCGTAGGCAAACAGCTTGCCGTAGAGGATCACGTCGGCCCCCAGCTGCGAACCAAAGGCCTTGGCGGTTTCTACGCTGACGCGCCCGGAGTCCTGCTGGAATCGAACCTGATCGCCGATCTCGGTTTGTCCCTGATCGTTCGCCACGATCCGGAACTTGCCCGAGTTCAGCAGCTTGGACTGGATCGACGAAGTGATCCCTTCGGTGTCGATGTGCTCGTAGGTGCGATTCTCGACGCCGCCCACGTACACCTTGATGCGCGGGTCGGCGTCGGTGCCGCCCTGCAAGTAGCTGAGCTGGGGCGCCCGGACCAGTGAATCGGACATCCCACCGGCCAGCTTTTGCAGGTCGCTCAACCCGTAGTCGATGTTGACCGTTTCGACCTGGTTGGGATCCCCGTAACGGGTCGAGCTGCAAGCGACGATCGGGAGGACAAGAGCGGTGAGCGCGAGGCGGGAGAGAAGAAGCTTCATCGGATAGCGGGGCGGAAGGCGTGGCGGAGACTGGATTCGGCCGGAAGAAGGCGGCCGTTTGAGTTATCGAACGGTGTGACGCTCGCGGAGGTTGATGCGAGCCATTTGGGCGGCCTGAGATCCGGCGGTAAACGTCAGCACGCGGGTTTCGCCCCGGCCGATCCGAGTGCCCTCCCAACCGTCTGCATCGTCCACCACGAACAGGTTCTCGTCGAGCCACTCGGCCTGGGACTCAAGTTGGAAGTCGCCCCTGCGATCGTTGCGCACAGTCATTTGGACGACCAGGAATCCGGCCTGGCGCATGTTGCGTGTGTCGAGCACATCGATCCCGGACAGGCCTTTGAACCGGCTCACGACATCGACTTCGGTCACGCTCTCGTTGACCAAGTAGCTGGTGACCGGATGCGAGCTTCTGCAGGCGGGCAGCGCGAGAAGCGCGCACAGGGCGAAGAGTTTGGCTGCGTGGTTCATGGCTGGATAGGGGCGGAAAAATCGCCGGGAGGAGAAAGAGGCACGGTCGGATCGAGGCGAAGGCCGCCGACCGGGTGGGCGTGGATCGATGGACCGATCGTACGCGCGAGGATGAACAGGGTTTCGCCAGGGAGCAGCTCATAGCGTCCTAGCGATCCGCTGGCGCCTTGCGTGGAACGCAATTCGATGTCGTGGATGCCGGGGGGGACCGCCATGCGCAGCGCCTGCCAGTTCGCGGGCAGCGTCCAAATCGAACGTAGATCGGCGCGCTCCGCGAAAATCGACCAGAGATCCACCAGTGCAGCGGCCGCGTGTTGATCGTCGTCTTCGAACGTCTTGCGCAGGGCGAGGCGTCCCGCATTGCGCGCAGCCGACCTCAAGGCGACGGCTCCCAGCCGATCCTTGAGGTTCTCGCGGGCCACCAGGTCGAGGTCCTCAACAATCGCACTTTGGACGCCGTAGGAGCCCGCGATGACTTCGATTCGTTCGCCTGTGTCGTAACGCGGGGTGTACTGGGGGGCCGCAAAACTGACGACGCCCGCCGAGGTCGGCCAATCGAGGCGTGTCTCGTACTTGGTCGGCGCGTACCCAACGCCCGCGATCAAAACGACCCAGGCCGGCTCGGGGTGATCCGGAACCGGCGTGGGCTCGAAGCGAGTCTTTAGGTCCCGCACCAAATCCTGACGCCCAAGGGCCTGGGCGATTCGTAAGGCTTCGGGTCCCGCAAGCTCGAGTCCAGCCCCGCGGTCAACCATGCGCCGAAAATCAATCAGCGCATCGTCGAGATCTTCTTCAAGCAGGTACGACGTCGCCGAAAGAAAGTGCGCCAGTCCGCCGGCCGCGTAGTCCGATTCGTAAAGATCTTCCTCTGAATCAAGCACGAGCTCGGACCGCTTGGTCTCGACGCGCAAGCCTTGAAGGTCGCCGCGGGCCAGGTAAGCCAGCGCGAGAGCGTTGTGAACCGTCAATCGTTCGAAGCCCTCGCCGAGGTAGGTGCGCGCGGCGTCGTTGACCAGCAAGCCCGCGGCCAAGTCAGCGCCGGCACCGACCCCGATCGCTCCACGCTCTTCGATCGAGCGGATCGAACCCACGGCGCGCTCTAAAGACTGCTCGGCGAGCTCCCATTCCCCGGCCGCTAGCCAGCACAGGCCTGCTTCGGCCCCAGCCAGGAAGTCGCTCT
Organism: uncultured Planctomycetaceae bacterium; assembly: GCA_964619265.1. Lineage (GTDB taxonomy): Bacteria > Planctomycetota > UBA1135 > UBA1135 > CAZUCE01. The sequence continues at coordinate 35,027 of CAZUCE010000017.1, read as the reverse complement.
CCCTGGCCGCCGCCTTCTCGAATTGCACCGCCGCATCGGCGAACCGAGCCTGCTCGAAAACCTGCATCGCGCCGGAGACCCGCTGGGGGTAGCTGGCGCAGCTGGAATGCAGCCCCGCCCAAAGCAGGGCGAGGAGTAGAAAACGGCAGGGAGGAGGCATGGGGGAACCGTGGGTCCGCCATCACAGGCTCAAAGGGGGCTCCGAGGCAAGCCGCGTGGGGCACCCCAGAGCCACCTTTGGGCGGACCGCTCGGACCTCAAGCAACCTTCGGGCCAACCGCCACGGCATTCGCAACGCTCGCCAGCGGCTCCTACCATGACCGGCCCGCGCTACGACGAGGACGACTCAATGACCCCTGCAAAGGACACCCAGGCCCCCGATCCCGAAGCCCGCAAGAGCGCACCTGAGATCGAGCCGGCCCCCCAAAAGCGCAAACCTGGCCGCCCGAAGGACAGCAGCAAGAGCGCGGCCGCAAAGGCCAAGGCCAAGCCTGGCCGCGCCAAGACGCCGATGATGGAGCAGTTCTGGCGCGCCAAGGACGAGGCTCCGAACGCTCTGCTGTTCTTCCGGATGGGCGACTTCTACGAGCTGTTCGGAGACGACGCCGTGACGGCTTCGCGGGAGCTGGGCATCACGCTGACCAAACGCGACAAGGGTGCCAACGCCATGCCCATGGCCGGCGTCCCGGTGAAGGCCATGGAGGGCTATCTCCTCAAGCTGGTCCAGCGGGGTCACCACGTGGCGATCTGCGAGCAGCTTTCCGATCCCAAGCAGTCCAAGGGGATTGTCGACCGCGGCATCGTGCGGGTCGTCACCGCCGGGACGATCACCGAGGAGAACGCGCTCGACGCGCGCGCCTCGAACTATCTCGTCGCTGTGAGCCAGGGCAAGCACGGCACCGGCCTGGCCTGGGTCGACCTATCCACCGGCCGCTTCCACGTGGCCGAAGTTGAGCCACGCGAAGCAGGCGACGTGCTGGCCGGACTGGCCGCGGCCGAGTGCCTGGTGGCTCCATCCATCGAGCAAGTCAACCCCGGCCTTTGGAACGAACTGGACCGGCAGTTTGGCGCGCGGCTGACCTTCCGCGAGGAGTGGCGGTTCGACGCCGATTCGATGCTGCGCGTGACCAAGCGTCACTTCGGGGTCCAGACCCTAGCCGGCTACGGACTCGAGGACGACGCCGAAGCCGTACGCGCGGCCGGTGCGCTGCTCGAGTATCTGGGCGAAACCCAAAAGACCGCCTGCGAGCACATCCGTCGCATCGAGCGATCCGATCCCGGCGAGCACCTGGTCCTCGACCGCGCGACCCGCGGCTGCCTCGAACTGGTCGAAACCCAGCGCGGAGCCCGCCGTGAAGGCACGTTGCTGGACGTGCTCGATGCGACGCGCACGCCGATGGGCGGGCGCTTGCTGCGCGAGTGGGTCCTCAATCCGCTGCGCGACGTCCAGCCGATCCTCGGCCGTCAGCGCGCTGTCGCCGAACTGGTCGAACAACCCTTCTTGCGCGAAGAGGCCCGCGAAGTGCTGGGCGAGATTCGCGACCTGGAACGCCTGGTTGCCAAGCTCTCTACCGGGCGCGCGAACGGGCGCGACCTGGCCAGCCTGGGGCAATCCACCGAACAGATCCCACGCTTGATCGAATTGCTGAACGAGCGGCAATCGGTGTTGCTCGACGCCTTGCGCGAAGGGCTCGACCCACTCGACGACGTCACCGAGCGTATTGCGCGCACGCTGGTCGAAGAGCCGCCGCTGCAGATCCGCGAAGGCGGCGTGGTGCGCGATGGCTACGACGCCAATCTAGACGAGCTGCGTACGATCGCCGGCGATGGCAAGAGCTGGATGGCTAGATTCCAGGCAACCGAGTCGGAACGCACGGGAATTCCGGGCCTCAAGATCGGCTTCAACTCGGTGTTCGGCTACTTCCTCGAAGTCCCCCGCGGACAGGTCGAGCGCGTCCCCGAGCACTACATTCGCAAGCAGACGATCAAAACCGGCGAACGCTACATCACGCCCGAGCTAAAGGAGTTCGAGACCAAGGTCCTGAAAGCCGAAGATCGTGCCAAAGAGCTCGAGTACGACATTTTTTGCAAGCTGCGCGACGAGCTGACGGCCGCCATGCCGCGCATCCTCGATACCGCGCGCGCCGTGGCTGAACTCGACGCGCTCGCTTCTCTCGCGCAGAAGGCCGTCGAAAACCGCTACACGGCCCCCACCGTCGATGACTCCGGCGTGCTCGCGGTCACAGAGGGTCGCCATCCGGTTCTCGAACTCTCGGCCGCCGTCGAGACCTTCGTCCCCAACGACACGCACCTTGGTCCGCAGGAAAAGGGTTCGTCCCGCACGCTCGGCATCCTCACTGGCCCGAACATGGCCGGTAAATCGACCTTCATCCGGCAAACAGCGCTGATCGTGCTGTTGGCCCAAATCGGCTCGTTCGTTCCGGCCGACACGGCTCACGTTGGCGTCGTGGATCGTATTTTCACCCGGGTCGGCTCGGGCGACGACATCAGTCGCGGCGAATCCACCTTCATGGTCGAGATGGTCGAGATCGCCGGCATCTTGAACAACGCCAGCGAGAAGAGTCTGATCGTTCTCGACGAGGTCGGCCGCGGCACATCGACCTTCGACGGACTCGCGCTGGCCTGGTCGATCGCCGAATTCGTCCATGAACGCATCGGCGGACGCACGCTGTTTGCCACGCACTATCACCAGCTCACCGAACTGGCGAACGTCCACACGGGCGCGTTCAACCTCTCGGTCGCGGTCCGCGAATGGGGCGAGGAGATCGTGTTTCTACACAAGATCATCGAGGGCGGCACCGACCGTTCTTACGGCATTCATGTGGCGCGCTTGGCCGGTGTGCCCCAGGACGTCATCGATCGCGCCAAGCAGCTTTTGTCCGAGATCGAGGGCGACTCGGAACACCTCGCTCCCCGCATGGCCGGAACCGGCGCCCCCCCGGCCCCAAGGGCCCAAGCCGACCAGGCAACCAGCAACCAGCAGCTCAGCCTGTTCGGCAACGCGCCCAGCGAAGTAGAGCGCCAACTCGCGAAGCTCGACCTCGATCGACTCACCCCGATCGATGCGCTGCTTGCCCTGCGCGACCTCAAGGACCGGCTGAGCTAGCGGCCCGCCCCCCCTAAGTCGGAAGCGCTTGCTCCTGCGTGGGTCTAAGCGATGGCCCTGCCTGGTTCTTTGCAACCGGAGCCGGACCGGACAGGCTGAGTTCGTCCTCGATCAACTCGGCCCAGGCTTCAAAGTACTGAATCGCGTGACGAACGTCCTGGCGACGCAAGTGGCGCGAGGGGACGCGGGCCAGGACCTTGGGGTCCGAAAGATGTTCGAGGCGACGGAGGTCCGTGTGGGTCAGACCGAGTTCGAGTAGCGCGTCGAAAACGTGATCGATCGTGAGTCCCGACGCCGGGCAGTGATCCAGGGTCTGGGTCGACCAGTCGCCGTAGCGCTCCATGGCAGCGCGGTGGATCTCGGCAGCCGAGAGCCGGGTTACGGTCTGGGCCAGGTGCCCACAGTTGCAGGAGCCCATGTGGCCCCAGGCGAATCCGGCGCCTTCACGCAGGCGGGCGGCAGTCGTCCGGAGGGCTTGGGCGAGGGGAGGAGTCGCGGTGGCCATAGGACGATCCTGGGCGGCTCAGGGGCTTCCCACAAGGGGTTCCTTCCCGGGTGTGGGCTTGCCTCCCGCTCCGCGGCCTAAGCAACCGTAGGCTCTAGGCCTCATCGCCTTTCCGGCCTCGGCTCCAGGCCTGCGAAACGACGACGTCAATCCCCAACGCCTGCCCCCGATTGTCATGGCCTCCTGGCTGTTGGCCGCCCTCCTTCAAGTGGGTGGTCCTGAGATTCCCCTCGGATTCCAAACCGTCGACCGCCTGCAGTCGATCGATCGCCCCACCGGCGCTTGCTTCGCGCCCGACGGTTCGCTGCTGGTCGCCCTCAAACGAGGTGAGGTCCAGCGATTCGTCGTCGATCCGCTCGACCCGAACGGAACCCTGCTCCCCCAGGGGTCCTCGATTCTCGACCTATCGGCCGAGGTCAACGAGTCAGGAGATCGCGGGCTCAACGGAATGGCCTTGTCGCCGAACCTGGACCCCTCGGGCGGACCGGGTCCGATCCCGGACGGCTGGATCTACCTCTCCTACACGGCGAGCCCGGTCCTGGACGCGGACCCGCCGCACGACTCGTTCGGCCCGGTCTCACGCGGGGTCGTCGAGCGTTGGCCCTTGATCATCGAGCCCGATGGGAACTGGATCGCCGACTCGCAGTCCCGGGAGATCTTGCTCGGCGCCCTGCTCTCCGATGGAAGCTCGCCCACCGCGTTGGCGACAGTCTCCGACGTGCACGCTGCGGGATCGCTCACGTTCGGAAGCGATGGAACCTTGCTGATTGCCGCCGGGGACGGCGCTCGAGTCGATAAGACCGATCTGGGCGGGGAAGAGCCCGCGGCGTTTGACGACTGGGTCGATCCGGTCACCGGCTTGGTGGGTCCGATTCCCGCCGATCAAGATTGCGGAGCCATGCGCTCGCAACTGCTGAACAGCCTGGCCGGCAAGATCTTGCGCGTGGATCCAGCGACTGGGCTCGGACTGCCCTCCAACCCGTTCTTCGACGGAGATCCAACGAGTGCTGCATCCCGCGTGTTCGCACTCGGGCTGCGCAATCCCTTCACCCTGGAGCGCACGGCGAGCGGAGGGAGTTTGGACCCGGCGGACGGCGATCCGGGCACCCTGTGGGTCGGCGATGTGGGCCGTACCGCGTTCGAGGAGCTCGACCGCATCGACACCCCCGGGGCCAATTTCGGCTGGCCGTGTCGCGAGGGCCCGGATGCTCAAGCCCAGTTCGATGCTGCGGGCGCGCTCGACCCCAATCCTCACGGTTGCCCAAGCTGCGAAGACCTGAGCGACCTGCCCTTCGCCTCGCCTCTCATCGCATGGCCCCGGTTTGATCCTGCGGATGCAATTCCGGAGGGCGGGTTCTTCGAGGCCTCGGGAGAACCTTCGCCGGGACTCACAGGGTTCTGCACCATCGCAGGCGTCGACTACGCGGGCGGCGCGTACCCGGATGAGTTCGACGGGCGTTTTTTCGCAGGTGACTTCGGTCTGGGTTGGCTGGCCGCCATCGAGAGCGACCCGATCGACGGAAGTGTGAGCGTCCATGAGTTCGGAAGCGGCTTTGAGACGCTCATCGACATCGTTCGACATCCCGAGACCGGCAATCTGTGGATCCTGTCCTATGGCACCTTCGTGCTTTCGGGAACAGTCGAGGAACTCGTGTACTCCGGGCTGCCTTCCCCCGCCGCCGTGCTCCAGGCCACGCCCAGCTCGGGGCTGGCCCCGCTAGCGGTCCAGCTGGACGCTTCCGCGACGAGCGACCCTGCAATGGGCGAGCTTTCCTACGAGTTCGAGTTCGGTGACGGAAGCCCCTCGATGACTGGAGCGGAACCGTTGCAGAGTCACATCTACGAGACCGCCGGCAATTTCACCGCGAGTGTGCGTGTAACGAGTTCCAACGGCACCGAGGACCTTGCTTCCGAAGTGATCTCGATCGGGACGGGACTCAGTGGCCTGGGGCTGATCGCTCCGCTGCAAAACGAGGCGTTCCACGGCGGCGACTCGGTCGTTCTCTCCGCCCAAGCCGAGGACTCGAGCCTGGAGCTTTCCTTCACGGTCGACCTGTACCACAACTCCCACGCCCACCCCGCGTTCTTCCAGGCCGAGGGCCCCTTGGCTAGCTTCCCCTTGGAAGAGCACGGTGTCGGAGGCGACTTGTTCTATTACCGCGTTTCGGTCACCGGCGACAATGGGATCGATCCTCCCGAGAGCGAACACGTCTACATCTACACCGCTGGGCAGGTGCGCGATGTGTCAGGCAATTTGGTTTTCACCAGCTCGCTCGATTCGTTCACACCTCCGGCGCAGGCGGGTGCAACGAATCCGGACTCCGAAGTCCTGCGCGACGGGGTCGTTCCCAGCGCATTGACCGGCATCGCCTCCCAGACGTTCAGCACCGAACACGGCGGCGACCAGGGAGCCGACGACTGGATCGGATGGGTCGCCGTCGAACCCGCGGACCCCCATCAACGGCTGGTCGAACTCGTGTTCACGGAGGGGATCGCCACCAGCGAGGGTGGTTGGTTCGAGTCGGTGACCGTCGAAGCGCGAGCGAACGGGGTGTGGACCGAAGTCGAAAACCTCAGTAGCTCTCCGCCCTACCCGGGTGGCCCAGAGGTCCCCACCGAGAACTTCCGCACCACCCACTTCCGCTTCGACCCGGTCGAGGCCGACGGCCTTCGATTGCGCGGCGTGCCGGGAGGCACGCTGGGCTTTGTAAGCGCAAGCGAACTGCGCGTACTCGCCGTCACGTCGGATCCGACGCCAGAGGGACTCACCGATTTCACACCGCTCGGCGAACCGATCGCCCTCGCGCTCGAATCCGGTTGGCCCCTGGGCCCGGCCAACTCCGACCCCGGTGTCCTCGTCGACGGGATCACGCCCCAACCGGGCAGCTTCAGCCTTCACGCCAGTTTCGACTCCGCAGCGCTCGCTCCGGTCCCAGGCGAAGACTGGTTCGGGTTCAAGCTCCTGGCGCCTGCACTCGTCTCGCGCGTGGACCTGTTTGAAGGCGCCGTGCACTCCGGCGGCGGAGCGTTCAAGGATATGAGAGTCGAAACGCGGCTCACCCCGGATAGTCCGTGGACGCCAGCGGCCGGCCTCACCATCGAGCCGCCTTTGAGTTCGGCGGACGCCTGGGTCGGATTCGAGCGCTTCGAATTGTCGTTTGATCCGACGATCGCTCGCGAAGTCCGGGTGATTGGGAACACGACCATCCCTGGCTGGTTCGCCTCCTTGAGCGAGTTGCGGGTTTACGGACCGGAACCGCCCAATCCAAACTGTGGAACTTTCCTCTACGGAGAGCAGTTCGGCCCGTTTGGAGTCAGTTGGTCGACCGCCACGGTGCCGATCGCCGGAGCGCCCATGGCCGTGCTTGCTCTCGGTCCGGGCCCGGGCATCGGGATCATCGGAGTGTCCTTAGGGAGCGCCGAAATCCCCCTGGGAGCTGGCATTTGGATGCTGGTCGATCCGGCCGGACCGCTGTCCACCCTGACCATTCCATTCGACAGCGCAGGCGAAGCTCTGCTGACTTTCCCTGCCGTCGCGAACCCCACGCTGTTCGGCGGAAGCCTGTTCCTTCAAGGCGTCCACATCGGAGCCTCGGCTCTCAGCTTCTCGCCGGGGCTCGAAATTCGGTTCTGCCCATGACGTTGCCTTCCGATTCACCCGTCACCTTCAGTCGACATGGTGGCCTGTGGACGGATCGTCTCGACGCCCGGGAAGAACTGGAACGCCGGCTCGCGTCCGGGCAGGTGGCGCGCGACCAGGGCCAGCTGATTCACAGCTGGATTCGCGACGGCTACGTGATCCTCGAAGGAGCGGTTTCGGCTGAAATCTGTGAGGGCATCCTGGCTGAGGCCGAACAAGCCTGGGCGGGAGCGTTCGGCAGCGTCTACTGCGAGCACTACTCAGAGGGTGAATTGCGCATGTCCTGGCCCCAGCCGGAGCTGCGCCAACAACCCCATAAGCTCACCAACCTCCAGGGTGAGTGCATGAAGGTTCGCGAAGCGTTCTTCGCTCCGCGTGTGCTTGCGTTTCTGCGCACCGTCTTCGAGGACGATCCGCTGGCCATCACCACGCTGCTGTTCGAGCGCGGCACTCGCCAGCCGGTTCACCAGGACACGGCCTTTGTCCCGATCCAGGAGTCCCCGCTCGAACTATGCGCGAGCTGGCTGGCTCTTGAGGACGTGCGCGAGGGGTCCGGGGAACTCGAGTACTTCGTGGGCAGCCACCGTATCCCCGAAATCAAGTTCCCCGGCACGGACAGCAAGCGTATCCCAGCAGAATTCGCCACGGATCCGGCCTATCCCCACGAGCTGCATGCCCGCTGCCAAGCGATGGGCCTCAAGCTACAGCGATTCCTCCCCAAACAGGGTGACCTACTCATTTGGTCCGCGGACCTCGTCCACGGCGGCCGCATGGACAGCGAACCCAAGGGCACGCGCAAGAGCTTGGTCACCCACTACTGCCCCAAGCGGCGCGACCCCGGTTACTTCGCGGAGTACGAACACTCCGGCAAGCTCAACCTTCCCGGTGGCGGCGCGGTGTGCTGGTACCAACACCCCAAGCTTGGTGTACGTCCTATCTCGCGCTCCTGACGGAGGCCCAGTCACGCGCCGGGGATTCCAGCCGCCCACCGAGCACCCTGCTCCCGCGACTCCGGCCCTAGAATCGGATGCTCGCCTCGGCCAACCGTCCGAGTTCCCGCCTAGAGCCTCCGCCCAGGGCTCCTCCAAAGTGCCTACGCCTCGCTTCCTTCCTCGCCATGCATCTGCTTGATGTCGAAGCCCGCCTTCTGGGAGTCTTGATTGAGAAACAGCTCACCACGCCGGACGCCTATCCCTTGAGCGCCAACGCACTGCGTGCCGGCTCCAACCAAAAGTCCAACCGCGACCCACACGTGGACTACATGGAGGCCGAAGTCCTGGTCGGCATGGGCGGCCTGATGGAAAAAGACCTCGCTGAACGATTGCCCGCTGGCCGCGGCTCGCGCGTCGAACGCTGGGAACATCGTGCCGCCGACAAGCTAGCCGTCTCCACCGCCGAACTCGCCGTCCTTGCCGAACTGCTTCTGCGCGGCCCCCAAGCGCCGGGCGCCCTGCGCCAACGCGCCTCGCGGATGCACGACATCCCGACTCTGCCCGACCTGCTCCCGACCCTCGACCGACTGTCGGCCAAGAAACTCGTCCGCCGCCTGCCCCCCGGAGGCGGCTCGCGTTCCGAGCGCTGGACCGCGACGCTGACCGAACACCTCTCCACGCCGGACGCCGCCGTAGCCCCAGCCGAGCCGCCTCCCGCAGCAACGGCTGCCCCTCAGCCTGCTGGCGATTCACCCGCGAGGGGAGACCAGCCCTCCCTTGCACAGCGAGTAGCCGAGCTCGAGCGTCGCCTAGATGCGCTCGAGCGGGAACTTGGAACACGGTCCTAGGTCCCGGCCAGTTTGTCACCCGGCAAGGCTGTCACCGGCCAAGCTGTCACCAGCCAAAGATCCGGTGCGCTGCCGGCGGCGAGCCTGGTCAACGAACCAAGAGCGGCGGGATTCCATCGGAAACCCGGTGGCCCGGGGTCCGCGAAGCCTCGGGCCGGCTGCCTCTCAAACCGCCGTGGAGGATCCGCGCGCCCCGCGGTGTGCGGGGAAGCTCGCGAGATAGTCCGCGTAGCGCTTGGCGCACAGGCTCCAATGCGCCTCGGTCTCCACGAACTCGCGCGCTGCGGCCTGCAACTCAGCGAGGCGCGCGGCGTTTCCGGCCAACTCGACGAGATGGTCCGCGATCGATTCGACTTCGCCCTCGCCGAGTGGAACGCGCAGGGTGCACGACGCCGGTAGCTCCGCCTGCTCAGCAGCATTCGAGGCGATCACCGGCCGGCCGAAGGCGAAGGTCTGGAAAATGCCGCCCGAGCTGCCGCCACTGGTTGGGCCGCGCAGGTTGATCGCGGCATCGGCCGCATGGAGCCACTGGAAGACCTCCTCTTCCGGCGCGAAGCCGGCGAAATGCACCGCGTCTTCAACCCCCAGCCGCTTGGCTTCAAGCCGTGCGTCGAGACTCTCCGAGCAAACGTCTCCGACCATCACGAGGTGAACGTCCTGGCGACGCTCCCTCGCGAGCGCCAGGCCTTCGAGCACTCGATCGACGCGTTTGTGCGCTTGTACGCCGCCGAAGCTGGCCAGGAGGAATCCGCGAGCCCAGGACTCGGGGAGGCCTAGCTCGCGGCGCGCTTCGCCCAGCGGTTTGTCGTGCCAGCGACGCTCCGCGCCGTGCGGAACGAGACCCACGTGGCTCGATGAGCCACGCACCCGGCGGATGTTGTCGCCGACGTAGTTGCTGTGAACGATGAACCCGTCCGCCTGGCGAACGATGGAGCGGTTCAGCGCAAGTTGGAAGCGATCCCTGGAGAGCGTGACGACCGGGATCGGGTGGGCCGCGGGACCCGCGAGGTCGAGTCCGTGCGCGCCGCTTTGGTTCTCCCATTCGATGCGCTCCACGTGACAGCCCAACCGACGTGAATCGCCGTGCCTGCGCTGTTCGGCCGTCACTTGGACCGGCGAGACCTCGAGCTGCAGGACGGGCTGATCCAGGCCATCGAGCTGGCTGGTCAAGATGCCCCAAGGCTCAGTTTTCGAGCATTCGTGCCTCACGAGTGTGCGTGCTACCCGGCCGTTGTCGTCGAGCAGGTTCAGGTCGAGTTGCGTGCCTGCCGGCGCAGCCCCGGCCACGGTGACCGAACGAACGCCTTCGGCGGGGAGCCGAAAGCGAGCGAAGTCCGCGCACCACCGTCCGTGGTCGTCGGGGTCGTGCCATCCGGCCAACAACTCGCCGGGCGGGAGCGGACCTGCGGGGCTCTCGACCCGCTTGGTGCGGCTGTTTCGGCGATCCCGCCAGTTGCCCAGATAGGTGCCCAATCCCTGGGTTCCACCTTCGCGCGTCGCCAGAGCCGCGCCCTTCAAGCCGCCGCGCGTGAGCGCAGGGAACGACGCGAGCGCCAGGTCGAACAGCACCCAGTCGTGCTGAACGACCACGCCCCCGATGCGCCGGATCAGGCGCGACATGAACGCATGATTGCGCTCGTTGCCGAGCTGGTAGAGCACGCGGTCGTACTGCGTGGGATCCAAATCGTCGCTGGAGCGCAGCGCGAGATCCACAATCCTCACACCCTCGATCCGCGCCCCGGGCTCGACGTACAGGTCGACCTCGAAGTGCTCGAGCAGATACGGCAACAAGTGCCGCGTGTAGTCACCAATCCCAGACCGAATGGCCGGGGACGTGGTCACGAGAGCGACCTTCAAAGATCCTTGGGAGAAAGAGGGAGAATGCCGGGATCGACTGGCAGGTGCCAGCCGGCGGAGGACCAGCGGGCTAAGCCGCCGTGAGGACCTCGACGCCGTTGGGTCCGATGTAGAGCGAATGCTCGGTTTGAGCGACCATCACGTTCGGCTCTTCAACGAGCGGCGGGTAACGATGCAGCACGCCCTGCCGCGCCAGTTTCGAGATCGTCTCTTCGAGCTTCTTCGGTTCAAATTCGCTGAAGTAACGCCGTGCGATCGGCAAGCCGCGCCAACTCTGAATCGCCGCGAGGATGTCCTTGTCGAGCCCCTTCGCCCGCGCCGGCGGGCCGCTCATCATGAACACCTCGGCCTTGCCCTGCTCGCGGATGTAGCCGCGGCCGGTGCACGCGAACGGTTCAACCGCCACGATCATGCCGGCCTGGAAGCTGCCCCCACCGCGCTCGGCGTAGGAGGGAATCTGCGGCGGCGTATGAACGCGCCAGCGGGCCAGGCCGTGGCCGGTCAGGTTGCGGACCGGCTCAAACCCGCGTTCGAGAATCGTGCGCTCGACGACCGCGCCGACCTCTCCGACGGGTAGACCGGGCTTGATTGTCTCAATGGCGGCCTCGAGGGCGGCGGCCGAAGCTCCGATCAGGTCGCCCCAGCGGCCGTCCTCGGACAAATCCACCGTGCAGGCCGTGTCGGCGATATAGCCGTCCACGTGGACCCCCAGGTCGACTTTGACGCAGTCTCCGGCCTCGTAGGCCGATTCGTCGTCCGGGGAGGAGCAGTAGTGCGCGGCGATCGAATTCCGGCTGGTCTGGGCTGGAAAGGCCGGCTGGGCCCCCTCGGCGCGGATCCGATCCTCGATGCCCTCGAGGACATCGCGGAGCTTCACGCCGGGCGCGATGGTCGTGCGGGCCCACTCTCGGCAGCGGGCGGCGATGGCGCCGGCACGGCGCGTGAGTTCAATTCCTTCTTGGTCCACCGCGGGAAGATAGTCTCCGAACCCCATGGGTGCCACCGGTCCCCCCTCTTCCCGCTCCTCCGAACGGCTGCCCCACGATCCGGTGGAGCGGCCGGGCCTGCCCGTGGGCCGGCCCCTCGGGCTCGCAGAGCGCCTTTCTTGGCTCGCGATCCCGCTGTTTGCTCTGGTCCTGCTCTGGCCGGCGCTCGGCAGCGATCGGATCCTCGCGCCCCTGGACACCCTGGCTGCTTTCGAACCTTGGAGCTCCACGCGCCCCGAACCACCGAGCAATCCTCTGCTGCTCGACCAGGCGATCGTGACGATTCCCTGGCTCGACCGAACGGCCCGCGGACTTCGGCAGGGCGAGCTCCCGCTGTGGAATCCGGACAACTATCTGGGCCAGCCGCTGCACGCTTCGGCGAGTGGCGCCCTCGCCTTCCCGCTCTCGTTCCTCTACTACCTCTTTCCGAGCTTCCAGACGCTCGAGTGGATCGCGTTCAGCAAGCTGCTGGCGGCCGGTCTGTTCCTGCGAGCGTTCCTGCGAGCCCGCGGGCTGCCCGGCCTCCCGGCCACACTCGGCGGCATCGCCTTCGCAGGCTCAGGCTTTTTGATCGCCTGGCTTGGGCATCCGCACACCAACGTCGCGCTGCTGCTGCCGGCTTCGTTGTGGTGCGTCGAACGGGCGGCGCGCCGCGCCGATCCAAAAGCCGTCGCCTGGGCCGCCTTGGTGGTCGGCGGCGTTGCGCTCGGAGGCCACCTGCAGACCGCGCTCCACGCCGGCTTGGCGGTCGCGCTGTACGCCGCGTTCCGCTTGCTGCCCGGCGGGCTCGGCCCCAGCCTCCGCTGGAGGGGGCTGGGCGCCCTCGCGCTCGGCGCTTTGCTCGGCCTCGGTCTCGGCGCCCTGCAGCTGTGGCCGACCCTCGAATACCTGGGTCACTCCCGGGCGGCTCAGATCTTCGACCAGCTCGACCCGACCGCCGAGGTCGGCTTTGGCGAGGCCGCCGTGCTGCTGGTCGATCCGAACGCCCACGGCCGTCCCGATCGTGGTGAATACACCGGGCCCCAAGGCGACAACCTCAACTACAGCGAATTGATCGGCGGCTACGTCGGCCGCGTGGCCCTGGTCTTCGCCCTGCTCGGTCTATTTGCGCGCGGTTCTTCCCGGGACCGGTGGTTTTTCGCGGGGCTCGCGCTGGTGGCCGGTGCCGTCGCCTGGCAACTGCCGCCGTTCTACGAGCTGGCACGCGAGATCGGTCCACTGCGGCAAACCAAACTCCTGCGACTTCTGCTGCTCGTCGCGCTTGGAATCGCGGTGCTCGCCGCACAAGGCGCCGCCGCGCTTCAACGCGCGCTCGGGGGATCGCGCGCTCTCTGGGTCGGCTCGCTCGCCGTTCTCGCCGTTGGTTTCGAACTCGTTTCGTTCGGAAGCGGATTCCAACCGGCGATCGAACCGGATCGTGCACTTCCCGAAACTCCGCTCACGGCCTTCCTGAGCACGCGAGTCGCCGAGCAACCCGAGACTCGCGTTCTGTGTCTCGACAACTCCACGTTGATTCCAAGCGCGAACCTGTTCTTCGACATTCCGCTCGTGACCGGCTACGACTCGATCGAAGACGATCGCGTGGCGGAGCTGATTGCTTTGCTCACCGGCGACCCGCGCGCCGAGCTGTTTCTGAAGGAGATCCGCTACTTCGACCGCCAGCTTCCGCTTGGGTCGATGCTGGGAATCGACTGCGTGGTTTCGGGTCAGCAACTTCCTCCGCCTCTTGAGCTGCTCCATGAGTCCGAGGACGGGCCGCTCGTCTACGCCAATCCGTTGGCGCTCCCCCGCTGGTTCTTCGCGCGCTCGGTGGAGTTCGCGCCCGGCCGCGAAGATCGACTCGCGCAGCTGGGGGCACCCGACTTCGACCCGTGGCTCGCCCTTATCGAGAGTCCTCCGCCAGCCGGCTTCGAGACCTATCGGGGCGACGGGCCGCGGGGTCGCGTTCGAGAGGCAACGGGCTCCGGCACCCAAGTTGCCTTCGATCTCGAAGCTCTGGCCCCTTCGCTGCTGGTCTGGACCGAGGCTTGGACCCCCGGCTGGAAGGCCGAGCTCGACGGACACCAGGTCCCGATTGTGCGAACCAACCACGCCTTGCGAGGCGTCTGGATCCCCGAAGGTCAGCACGAGCTGGTCGTGCGCTACGCTCCTTCCAGCTTCCGGCTAGGGGCCGTGCTGTCAGGAATCTGCGCGCTGCTGATCCTGTTGGCCTTCCTGTGGCCCCGCAAGCGACCTGCGACCGGAACATGAGCGACTCTCGACCCCGACGACACAGCCGCCTCGGGCCCTGGACCCTGGCCGCTCTCCTGTGTGGCTGCGTGGAGACGCGCACCGAGCGCATCTCGTCGCCGGAAGCCGTTCCCCCGGTGGTCGGCATCAACGAAGCCTCGTGGCGGGTCACCGCAGGCGGCGAGCTGGTCGGGTTCGTCCGGCGCTATTCTCCCGAGCACAGGGACCCGGCCGCACCGGAGGAAGCCGGCTACGGTCCGTGGTACGCGGTTCAAAATCGCTGGGCTCAGGAGCTCGGCTTGATCGACGAGCTCGGACGAGCCTGGCGGCTGCGGCCCCATCGATCGGGACCCGAGTGGGTCGGGACAGGGACCGTGGCCGAAGGCGTCGCGGAAGTCCTGGAGCTCGACGAGAACCTCGAGCTCGAGCCGTTGGAACCCGCGCCCCGCTAGATCAGGGGAACCCTCGGGGGGGTGGAAAGAAGCTCGCGGAGGGGGGGTCGGGCTGGGAAATCGGGCTCAAAGCAGCCCAGACGTGGGAATGCCGCGCGTTCCGCGCTGAGCAGGCCATCTGGGTTTCAGCCAAGCCTGCGCCCCGATCGAAGAGGGGGTCAGCCGGGGATCCCAAGCGATCACCGACTCCGATCCGTGCCCCCTTCCTCTCGACCCACGAGAGCCTTTCCGCGGACCGGCTGACCCGACTCGAAAAGCCTCTCTTTTCCCTACGGCGCCTCTTCCGAGGCCCACGACGCGGAGCTCCCCCAATGATCCGGCTCGAAACTGGCGAGACCATCGGCACTTACCGCATCGTGGAATTCTTGGCCCGCGGGGGCTTCGCCTGCGTCTACCAAGCCGAAGACGCGAAGGGCCAAAAAGTCGCTCTGAAAATCGGGGACCTGGCCGGAGGCGGCCGCTACATCACGCGCTGCCTCGAAGTCACAAGCCACCGCTCACCCGATTGGCTCAGCCCCGACGAGACGCCGGGCGAAGCCATCTTCTTCCGCAACGACGGCATTCGCGTCGACTTCCTCGACGTCATCGAGATCGACGAGCTACTGCGCTCCGAGGGCGAGTTGCTCTCCCAGACCAAGAGCCAGAATTTGGTCCGTTTGCGCGAGGTGGTCGAACATGAGGGTCGCCCGATCCTGGTGATGGACTTCGTCCGCGGCAAGACCCTGCGCGAGAAGATCCGCGCGTTGGAAGGCATCCGGCTCAACTGGTTCCTCTCGTTGGTACGCGCCCTGCAGCGGCTCGAGAAGAACAGCCCGATGGGCTATCACGGCGATCTCAAGCCCGAGAACATCCTGGTCAAGCCGTCAGGATCGGTGGTCATGATCGACCCGGCTATGCGCCAGTCTGGCCGACAGCTGATCTCGACCACGCCGCACTACAACCCGCTGTTGCTGCGCTCGCCCAAGGCCGACGTCATGGGCATCGGCGTGATGCTGTACGAGATCCTCACCGGCACGCTGCCCTTTGACGAAGTGCCGTGGCGCTACGCCGGCCGTGAACAGGGCGGAGAGATCGAGCGCCTGTCGCTCTCCTACTTCCTCTCCTACCCGCCGCCGCGCGAGCTCAACCCGAACACCCCCGAGCCGCTGGCGCAGATCGTGTACCGCTGCCTCACCGTGCCGGACTACGGCCTGCCCGAGCTCGAGGCCGACTTCGTCTCGTTCCTGCGCAAGCAGTAACGATCGAGGAACAACCAGCGGAGAGCCAGGCCTCCAGCCTGGCATGCTGAGGGGAGTCATGAGTGCTTCCCAAACCACACCAAACGGTCCGGCGCAGCTGATCGCCAAGTGGAATCAGCTGTCGGCCAAGCCCGGCGGCAAGTTCCTGTTCTCGAAGCTGATCGGCAAGTTCGTGCCCTATTCGGGCAGCGTCTCGCCCCGCATCGAAGAGCTGCGACCCGGCTACGCGCGCATTCGCCTCGAAGATCGCAAGCGCGTGCGCAACCACCTGCGCTCGATCCACGCGGTCGCCCTCGTCAACGTGGGCGAGTTGAGCTCCGGCCTCGCCATGCTCTCCGGGCTCCCCGCGGACGCGCGTGGAATCGTCGTCTCGCTTTCGGCCGAGTACCTCGCCAAGGCGCGCGGAACCCTGCTCGCGGAATGCAGCTGCGAACCGCCCCAAGACTCGAACGAGCGAGACGTCCAAGTCCTCTCCAACATCACCGACGCCTCCGGAACCCTCGTCTGTCGCGTAACGGTCGACTGGCGCATCGGCCCCATCGCCCCCGCCAAGCCTTGAAGACGCGCTTCACCGAACACGCCGGCTGCCGGGTGCCCCTGATCTGCGGCGCCATGTACCCGTGCAGCAACGCCGAACTGGTCGCCGCCGCCAGCGCAGCCGGAGCCCTCGGCATCGTCCAGCCTCTGTCGCTGATCTACGTGCACGGAAACGACCTGCGCGAGGCGCTGCGCTCGATCCTCGAGTCGGCCGGGGCTCCCATTGGGTTCAATGCGATCGTCGAAAAAAGCGCCAAGAGCTACGAGCGCCGCATGCGGGAGTGGGTCGCTATCGCCCTCGAAGAAGGCGTTCGCTTCTTTGTCACCGCGCTCGGAAATCCGCGTTGGGTCGTCGATGCGGTTCACGATCAAGGCGGCATCGTCTACCACGACGTCACCGAGCGAAAGTGGGCTGAAAAGGCCCTGGCCGAGGGCGTCGACGGCCTGATCTGCGTCAACTCCCACGCCGGCGGACACGCCGGAGCCAAGTCCCCCCGCGACCTGTTCGAAGAACTACAGCCCCTCGGCGTTCCCCTGGTCAGCGCCGGCGGCGTCGGTGACCCCGAGACCTTCGCCGGGCGCCTCGCCCTCGGCTACGACGGAGTCCAGGCCGGCACGCGGTTCATCGCCACCGAGGAATGCCAAGTCCACCCCGAGTACCGCAAGGCCATCGTCGAAGCGGACGAACAGGACATCGTCCTCACCAACAAGCTCTCTGGCGTTCCCTGCGCCGTCATCCGCACGCCCGAGATCGACCGCCTCGGCCCGAACGCCAGCGGCCTCGGAGCCTGGCTCCTGCGCAACTCAAAGACGAAGCACTGGATGCGCACCTTTTACACCGTCAAAGCCCTACGCTCCCTCAAGCGCTCCTCCCAAAAGGGCCTTGGCAACAAGGACGTCTGGCAAGCGGGCAAGAGCGTCGCGGGCATCCACAAGGTTCTGTCCGTGCGCGAGGTCGTCGACCAATTCGAGGCCGCCCTCTAGATCCTCAAGCGCCCTACAGCCCGAAGACTCCCCGAGCGCGGTGCCCGGCTGCCAACCACCGCACCCGGAGCAGGGGCCGAGACGTCAGCGCGCAAGCCGAATCTCGACCGCGTCGGTCGCGTACTCCACGGAGAAACCCGATCGATCTGGGTTCCTAGCAAGGCCAAACCCAAGGGCACAAACGAGCCTCCACCCTCGGCAGCCAGCGAATTCTGGTCTTCGAATCGGTGCCGATGGGGTTGGTCTGCCGGGGAATTAGTCGCTCAGATCCTCTAGCAGAGCCTCCATCCGGCCTTCTAGGAGCTCGATCAGTTCGGGATCCATCGCGACGTAGTCGTCGGGCACATCGAGCACCCGAATTCCCGGCAGATTTTCCCGGCCGAATCTCTGTTCGAGCTGCCGCCGATGTTTGGGCTCCATGACCAAGATCCAGTCCGCCCAGGCCACGTCGCGGTGGGAAACGCGGCGCTTGGCGCTCGCGCTGGTTCCGGCCGAGCGCGCTTCGAACCCGGAGCGATTTCGGAACAGCTGCTCGGCGGCCGGGCTGCGCCACAGATTGCGGCTGCAGACGAACAGAAGTTTCGTCCGCTGCGAACGCTCGCCTTCCGCGGCCGCTGACTCCTGTATTTTTTTCTCGGGAGTCAGCCGTTGCTCTGCGCGTCGGCCAGGATCTTCTCGGCCAGACGGTCCGCGGCTTCGTGGGTCGGCAGATCTTGCTCGCGGGCGATCTGGAAGACCTCTTTCAGGCTGTCGTAGATGCCGTCGACCAGGCCCAGGGCGATCTTCTCGTCGTAGCCGGACGGGCGAACTTCGACGCCGACGTTGATGATGCCGCCGGCGTTGATGACGTAGTCGGGGGCGTAGAGAATGTTGCGCTTCTTCAGCTCGTAGCCGTGGCGTTCTTCGAGCAGGATGTTGTTGGCGCAGCCCGCAATGGTGCGGCATCCAAGTTCACCGACGGTGTCGTCGTTGACGCCGGCCCCGCGGGCGCAGGGGGCGTAGACATCGACTTCGAGCTTGTGGTGTCCGGCGTCGGGAACGACTTCGAACCCGTGCTCGTCGGCCAAGCTGCGGGCGCGCTTTTCGTTGATGTCACAAACCAGGATTTTGGCTCCGCGCTCCTTGAGCATGACCGCCATCGCGCCGCCTACGGCGCCGACGCCCTGGATCAGGATCGAGCGGTCCTGGAAAGTGTCGGTCCCGAAGGCCTCTTCCAGCGTGGCGCGAATTCCCTCGACCACACCGCGGGCCGTGTAGGGGCTCGGATTCCCCGAAGAGCCGGACTCGCGGGAGAGACCGGTGACATGCTTGGTTTCCTTCGCGACCTCCTCGAGATCTGCGATGCCGATGTTCATGTCCTCGGCGGTGATGTACTTGCCCCCCAGGCTCTCCACGAAGCGGCCCATGGCCTGAAACAGAGTCGGCGACTTGAGCTGCTTGGGATCGCCAAGGATGACCGACTTTCCACCACCCAAGCCCGTGCGGGCCACGGCCGACTTGTAAGTCATGCCGCGGGACAGTCGCTTGACGTCGAAGAGCGCCTCATCCTCGGAGGCGTAAGGCAGCATTCGCATCCCTCCCAGGGCCGGTCCGAGCGTCGTATCGTGGACGGCGATCAGGGCGTGCAGACCGGAGGCTTCGTCGCGGCAGCGCGCGACTTTCTCATAGCCTTCGACGGGGATGTCCGAGATGTCCATGGGGAGGCGGTTCGGGAGCGACAGAAACGGGGAGGCAGCCGGACGATTCCGAGCAGCGGGCCGAACAGTCTACTCGGAAAGGCCCCCGGATGCCCGGGGCTAGCGGTCCCTAGACGTCCGCCGGAGCCTCCCCTGGCCACCCCGGGGGTCAGCTCTCCTCGGACTCGTCGGCTTCGGCCTTGGCAGTCTTCTTCGCGACCTTCTTCGCGACCTTCTTGGAGGTCTTCTTGGCCGTCTTCTTCGTCGCTTTCTTGGTGGCCTTTTTGGCTGCCTTCTTGGCTGCCTTCTTCTTGGCCGCCTTCTTTTTCTTCTTCTTCGGGCCCCGCTTGGCTCGCTCTTCGAGCAATCCGAGCGCGACCTCCAGCGTCAAGTCCTCCGGATCCGAACCCTTCGGCAGCGAAGCGTTGGTCGTCCCGTCGGTCACGTACGGCCCATAGCGACCGTCGAGCAACTTCACGGGTTCGCCGGAGGGGTTGTTGCCCAGCTCCTTGAGGGTCTTGGGAGCCGCGCGCCGGAACCCGCCTTTCTTGGGCTGAGCCAGGATCTCGAGCGCCTTTTCCAAATCGACGTCAAAGACCTGCTCGGGCGACTCGAGGCTACGCGTCTCCACGCCACACTTGAGGTACGGCCCGTAGCGACCGAAGTCGGCTAGCACCGGGTCGGCGGATTTCGGGTCGATCCCCACCTCGCGCGGCAAGGCCAGCAGCTTGAGCGCATCCTCGAGCTTCACGTCGTCCGGGGACATGCCGGGCAACAACGACTTCATCTTCGGCTCTTCGCCGTTCTCGCCGAGCTGCACATAAGGACCGAAGCGGCCTGACTTCAGATAGACCTGCTTGCCGCTGCCAGGATCTTCGCCGAGTTCGGTCGGCCCGGATCCGCGCGCTAACAGCTCGATGCCCTTCGCTAGATCCAGCTCGTCGGGCGCCGTGCCATCAGGGATCGACGCGCGCTCTTCCCCCCGTTCGAGGTAAGGGCCGTAGCGACCGATGCGGATGTTGATCTGTTGGCCGTCCTCGTCTTGACCGAGCGGGAGCGTGCAGACGTCACGCGGGTCGATCTCGGCGCCGAGCAAGTCTTTCAGGCCCTTCTTGCTGTCCTCATCCAGGTCTTCGCCTTCGCCGAAGTAAAAATGCCTCAGATAGGGCAACGATTCGAGCTGCCCGAGCGAGATGCGGTCCAGATCGTTCTCCATTCGCGCCGTAAACGACACGTCGATCAGGTGCCCGAAGAATCGTTCGAGCAGCCCCACCACGGCGAAGGCCATGAACGTCGGCACCAGAGCATTGCGCTCCTTCGTCACGTACTCGCGACGAAGAATCGTCTCGATGATCATCGCGTAGGTGCTGGGACGCCCCACCCCGTTGGTCTCGAGTTCCTTGACCAGCGAGGCTTCGGTGAAGCGCGCGGGCGGCTGGGTTACGTGCTCTTTGGGGACCAAGTCCTCGAGCTTCATCGACTCGCCCTCGGCTACGTCCGGGAGGATCGTCTCCTTGTCGGCCAGTTCGGCGTCCGGGTCATCAGCGCCTTCCACATAGGCGCGTAGGTAGCCGGGGAACTCGATCGTCTTGCCCGAGGCTTGGAACACGGCGCCCTCGCCTTCGACGCGAAGCTGGACCCGCGAGCCGCGGGCATCAGCCATCTGACAGGCCATCGTTCGCTTCCAGATCAGCTCGTAGACGCGCGCTTCATCGATGCCAACGCGCGCCTTGACATCGGCGGGTTGAACAAACTCGCCGGACGGGCGAATCGCTTCGTGCGCTTCCTGAGCGTTCTTGACCTTGGTGCGGTAGGTTCGCGGCGCGTCGGGTAAGAACTCCTTCCCGTACAGCTCGCCAATCATCTTCCGGGCACTGTCCACAGCTTGGGTCGACAGCGTGGTCGAGTCCGTTCGCATGTAGGTGATGAAACCGTTTTCGTACAGCCGCTGCGCCGCTTGCATCGTGGCGCGCGCCGATAGGCGCAGCTTGCGGTTGGCCTCCTGCTGAAGCGTACTGGTCGTGAACGGCGGCGCGGGCTTGTCCGTATAGGGCTTGCGCTCGACGGACTGAACCTTGAAGTCGGCCTTGCGCAAGGTGGTTTCAAGTTCCTTCGCGCGCTCTTCGCCGAGCAACAACACCTTGTCGCCGATCAGCTTGCCGGTTGCTGAATCGAAGTCCTTGCCGATGGCCAGCCGCTTGCCGTCCAACTCGATCATCTTCGCGTCGACGCGCGGAGACCCCGGCTTGGCGGCCGGCGAGAACGACCCTTCCAAGTCCCAGTAGACCGAACGAACGAATCGCTGACGTTCGCGCTCACGCTCCACGATGAGCTTCACGGACACCGACTGGACTCGCCCTGCGGAGAGCCCGGGGCCAATCTTGCGCCACAGAATTGGCGACAGCTCGTAGCCGTAGAGGCGATCCAGGATGCGGCGCGTTTCCTGGGCGCGGATCAAGCCCTGATCCATGTCGCGCGGACTATCCAGCGCTTCGTGAATCGCGGCTTTCGTGATCTCGTGAAAGACCAGGCGCTTGATCGGAACCTTGGGCTTCAGGACCTCGACCAAGTGCCACGAAATCGACTCCCCTTCGCGGTCTTCATCCGTCGCGAGGTAGACGACGTCGGCTTTGGCCAGCTGTTCCTTCAGCTTCTTGACTTGCTTCTTCTTCGCCTCGGGCACCACGTACAGCGGAGCGAAGTCGTTCTCGATGTCGATCCCAAGGCGCGACCATTTCTCACCCTTGACCTTGGCCGGGATCTCCTTGGCCGAGGTCGGTAGGTCGCGTACGTGCCCCACGCTCGCCTCGACGACGAAGCCGGATGGCAGGAAGCTCTTGATCGTCTTGGCCTTGGTCGGCGACTCGACGATCACGAGGGTTGTGCCGGAGGAGGATTTCTTGGCCACGGATGAAGGGTAGAGGGGCGGAGCAGGGTCTCTCGAAGACCCCCAAGGAATAGAGGCGCAGGAATCAGAGTCAAGGGAGCTCAGGCCGGAGCGGGTCGTTCCAGGCCCTGATTTGGGCAGCCGCGGGCTAGGCTCAAACCACTGGACACCAGTGGCTTAGGCGTTCCCCAGGACCCACTTGGAAACCCACTGCAGAGGATCCGGACTAGGCCTCCCGTGTGAAGGACCCAAACCGGGCCTAACCTGCCCAGCGGCCCGCCCGGCCTGTCCGGGTGAGCCCCGAGCCACCCCGCGATGATCGACCGCCTCGACCTCGACCCGCCTTCGGGCCAGGCCCCTTCTGGGCAGCCGCGGCACGGGACCGAATCGATCCCCCCGGCCGAAGACTGGGCGGGCACCCCCTGGGGGCGCCGGGTACCGGCTCCCAAGATCGCTGTCGCGGGTCGACCCGGCGAATCCGAAGCCACCGCCGAAGCCGTTTTGGTCCCCGACCGCGCCCTGCTGCCTGTGGCCGCGGCTTGCGGCACCGCCGAGCGCTTGGATCCCCTCGAATTCGGAGCCTGGTTGCTGCCCGGATGGCGCTCCAGCAAACCCAGTCCCCGGGAGCGACTGGGCGAGTGCTTGCTGCGCTTCTCCGAACTCCCCCAAGCCGGGCGTTCGGCTCTCCTCGCCGCCTGGTCGGGCGCGCAAGCAGCCCTGCTTTCCGAATCCCCGCGCAGCGCCCGTCGCTTGACCTTGGCCCTGCGCGTGCTGGATCGCCCCGATGTCTGGCCCGAAGATTGGCGAACCCAAGCGACCGATCGCCTCGCGCACGGGTTAGCCGACGCCACCGAACCCGCCGGGGACACCGAGTTCTTGGCAGCGCTTTGCGAACCGGCCTGGGCCGAGCTCGACGAACAGTCGCTTGCCGATTGTCCGATCCTGCCGCCCCAGCGCGACGGGACGGTGCCGCTGACCGACCTCGAGCAGGAGAAGTTGATGCAGCTGCTCGTCAACGCGTCGAGTCATCCGGGCGCGGCCCTGCGCGAGCGCCCCGCGCAGATCGCGGTGGCGCGGGAAGTGGCCACAACGCTCGGCAGCGGTGAACTCTCCTTGGTGCACGCGCCCACGGGAACCGG
Source organism: uncultured Planctomycetaceae bacterium (assembly GCA_964619265.1). GTDB lineage: Bacteria > Planctomycetota > UBA1135 > UBA1135 > CAZUCE01. The sequence goes on along the minus strand of CAZUCE010000017.1, from coordinate 11,990 downwards.
CAAGACACTCGGGTACCTGCTGCCACTGCTCGCATTCGCTTCGAAGAACGATGTACGCGCCGGGGTCGCCACCTACACGCGCGCCCTGCAGCGCCAGGCTTTTGAACGCGATGTGCCGATCGCGATGTCCATGCTGGAGCGCTCCGGCTGGCGTCCGATGCCGCGTGTCGCGCTGCTCAAGGGTCGCCCGAATTACCTGTGTTGGCGTGCCCTGCTGGCGGCCAGCCCGACCCCGTCGGATCCGGGAGTTCGCTGGCTCGCCTACTCCCACCTGCTGACCTTCGCGTTGCTCTCAAGCGACGGCGATCTGGAACAGCTCCCCCGCCGCGACGTCGGACAATTCCTCTTGGCTTCGGGAGTCGAGGAAGAGCTCGAGAGCCTGCTGCGATTGGTCTCCGCAGAGACCGCCTGCTGCACACGCACCGAAGACCGCCGAACTTGCGGGGCCGAATCCGCGCGACGTCGTGCAGAGCGCAGCCACGTGGTGCTCACCAATCACGCATTCGCCCTCGCGCGGCGCGAGTTTGTTCGCCACGTGGTGTTCGACGAATGCGAGCACCTTCACGATCAGGCGCACAACGCGTTCAGTCACACCCTGCCTCTCGCTCGCCTCGCGACGGAACTCGACGGTCTCGGCACCGGCGCAGGACGCAAACGCCGGGGCTCGGCGCTGCTCGAACGCCTGGCCCGCGCCGCGGGCCCGGACTCGGAAGCCGAACGCCTGGTCGGACGCGCGCTGGAAGCCCGGGACCGGGCTTTGGCCCAATTGCGCCGGCTCACCGACGAATGCGAACGCTTCCTGCTGTGGCGCGAGGAGAAACTCGCCGAACGCAAGGCCCGCGAAGCGCATTCCCTGCTGCGCGAGTACGTCGAGAACGCCGGCGCGCCCGTTTTGGAAAGCGCCCACCTCGAGCTCGGAGCCGCGCTCACCGGCATCGCGGTGGCGCTGGCCGGTCTGGCCGAATTGCTCGACGATCTTCCGCTGACCGGCCGCGGCCGGCTCCGCTTCCGGCTCGACCGAACGCGAACGTCGCTCGAAGACCGGATCTCCGGACTGGGAGCGTTTCTTCCGCGCGTGGACGGAGAAGTGCACTTCGCGCCGGAGACCTTCTACGACGTCGAACGCCATCCCCGGCGCGGGTTGATTCTCGCGGCGCGCGTCCTACTGCCGAACGAGTACCTGGGACGGTTCTATCACCCAGACCTCGGAGACGCGGTATTCCTGTCGGCCACCACACACCTGCGCGGCGGATTCGATACCTCAAGCGCCTACCTCGGGCTCGACCGCGCCTGCAACCCGCGTGAACACGACCCGGACTTCGCGCCGCGCGTCCTGCGCACCCTCAAGGTCGACGAGTCCTTCGACTACAGGCGGGTGCTCGTGGCGGTTCCCCGCGGGCTGCCGGCCATCGCGACCGACAAAACGCGCTGGCTGGGCGCGGTGACCGACCTGGTCGAACGCTGTGCACTCGAACTCGGTGGACGCATCCTGTGCCTGTTCACCAACGCGGACGACGGCGCCCAAGTCGGGCGTGAGCTCGCCGCCAGACTCGCCCCCCACGGCATCGAAAGCCTCTGGCAGGGCCAACCCGGCACTTCCAGCGAGCAGCTCGCCGACCACTTTCGCGCCAGCCGGCGAGCTGTTCTGTGTGGGCTCGACACCTTCTGGTTTGGCGCTGACTTCCCCGGCGATGACCTGCTCGCGGTCGTGATCGCGAAGCTGCCCTACGGCGTTCCCGATCGTTATCACCACGCCCAGTGCGCGTCGATCGGCGATGGAGCCCAGCGCAAGCGCATCTACCTGCCACGCGCGCTCGCGCGCTTCCGTCAAGGCTTTGGGCGACTCATGCGCCGAACCGAAGACCGCGGCATCGTGCTCGTGCTCGACGCTCGCGTGCTCGATCCGCGGCACCGCATTTTCCTAGGCGAGCTCCCGCTCGATACTCCCGATCGCCCTGGCGCGAGGCTGGTCCGCGGCGACGTCGAGCACGTGCTCGGCGAGGCCTTTGGGCACCTGCGGTCCACGGCGCCCCGACCGGACGAATCCTCATGACAGAAGCCGAGCCCCAGTGGATCGAAGTGCGCGTGCTTTGCCCGGCCGAGTGGAGCGAGCTGGTCGCCGAACACGTGGCCGATGTCACCGAGGGCTCGGTGGCCTTCGGGCGCTCTTCCCGCGCTGCCGATCCGGTGCCCGAAGGCGCCGAGCTGGTCCGCGGCTTCTACCCCGCCGGACGCGACTCCAGCGAACTTCGCGAGCGTCTAGACAAGCAGCTGGGTTGCCTGGCCGAGTCCACCGAGGACGAGCGCTTGTCCGGACTCGAGCTGCTGTTCAAACCGCTGCCCCCTGAGGATTGGGCCAACTCCTGGCGCAAGAGCTGGAAGCCCTTTCGCGCCGGACGGCTGGCGGTCGTGACCTACGACTGGAAGGGCGAACTGCGCGACCGCGACGTCCCCTTGCGCCTTGAGCCAGCCGGCGCCTTCGGCACGGGGCGTCATCCAACAACGAGGCACCTGCTTGCGTGGCTCAGTCACCAGGACCTCGTCGGCAAGCGCGTGCTGGATGCGGGCTGTGGTTCCGGGATTCTCTCCGTGGCGGCCTGCAAGCTGGGCGCCGAATCAGCCTTCGGGTTCGACATCGACGAGCGGAGCGTGCCGGAAGGCACTTCCCTGGCACGTCGCAACGGAGTCGAACAGGGCACCCGCTTCCTGCATGGCGGGTTCGAGTGCCTGCTCGGCGTCGACTGCGCCTACGACATCGTCCTTGCGAACATCTACGCCGACGTCTTGACTGAGCACGCAGGGCAACTGCGCACCGCGCTGAAACCCGATGGGGTAGCCGCCTTCTCAGGCATTCACGAGAGGCATCTGGACGGCGTGGTCGAAACCCTGAACACCGGCGGATTCTCGCTCTGCGCCCACCGAACAACCGGGCGCTGGAACAGCCTGTTTGCCAGGCGAGCGACTTAGCCCCTCGGGACCCCTCAGCGTTCGAGCAGCCGAATCTCCTCGTCCACGTGGGTCGAGGGACGGCCCGCGGCTTCGCGATCGGCGCGCAGAGCCCGCTGAACCGCGAGCGCCTCTCCGCGACGGCCTAGCTCGCGCAAGCAACGCGCGACGCACCAACGCGCCACCCAGATCGACTCCTGTTCGCCCACCTCTTCCCGCAGGAGCAACGCACGCTCGAAGTGCGCCAGGGCCCGCTCGGGCCGGCCCGCATCAAATTCGGCCCAGCCCAGGTTGTTGAACAGCACGGGGCGCCAGCGGCGCGCGCTCGGATCCTGCGAAGTTTCGGCGAGCACCATCGCGCGCTCGGTCCAACGTAGGCCTGCTTCGCCCGGTTCGGCGATGCCCAGCATGTGCGCGGCGTCCACCGCGAGTCCGCCGAACCCCGCGTCCTGGGCGAGATTCAGCGCGCGCACGAAGTGCGGGACCGAGACTTCGGGAGCGCCGCTCGAATTCTCAACCCGGCCCAGCTCCAGCGCGTGCCGCACCTGGACGGAGGCGCCGGCTCCGGCGAGCCGGGCCTCGACGGCCGCGAGCCGCTTGCGGGCCGCGTCGAATTGGCCGAGCAACCCGTCGGCCCGGGCCGCTTGGGTCCAGGCCTCGAGCTTGAGATCTCCCTGGCCGCCCTGTGCCAGGGCGAGAAAACGCTGCTTCGATTCAGCGGGATTCGAAAAGTCCCAGTGCGGCGCAGCGTCGAGCGCCGGACTTGCAAACCGGATCTCGGATTCGCCGGGGCTCGCGCAGGCGACCAGCCCGGCGAGCCACAGGGACGCAAGCCACCTCACGCGTTCGGCGCTCCGTTTGACGGGGGGTCGCCCGCCGCGGGGCCGGCCGGCTCGCTTTCGTCGCTCCCAGCACCCTCTTCCCCGTCGCCGGCCAGCTCTTGCCGGCCCTTCTCGTCGATCAGCTTCCCGAAGAACTCCGGCATGTCGACGCCGCCGATGTCGCGCATCATTTGGAGCATCGGGGGAATCGAGCCGCCCAGGTTCTGCAGGAAGTTCGACGTCGCGCTCTTCCCGTTTTCCGAGCCACCGTCCCAGACAACGACCTTGTCGAACTTGATGTTGCTGATCGCCTGCGCTGCGTTCGCGGAGAGCTCGTCGAGGTGCTCGAGCATGAGCATTTGGAACGCAGCTTGGGCTCCGCCACAACTGTTGACGATTTCCTGGAGACCCTGACCCTTCTTGGCCAAGATCTCGAACTGACCGCGGGCCTCGGCTTCCAGCTTGGCATAGACCGCCGCCGCATCCGCCTCGGCAGCGATGCGGACCTTCTGCGCGCGCGCTTCGGCGTCGACGATGGTCTGCGCCTTCTCAGCCAACGCGACCGACTCGAGCTCGGCCCGCTTTTCGGCCTCGCGCTTTTTCGCTTCGGCTTCGGCGGCTCGCGCCTCGGCCAGGTATTGGGCCTCGCGAACGTTGGCCTCAGCCTCCCGGCGGCGAGTCTCGGCCAGCTGGTACGCCTCGGCTTCTTTGACTTGCAGCTCGGCGTTGGTTTCCGCCACGCGGGCCTTAGCCGTGTTCTCACCCTCGACGGCGGCAGCGTTGTAGGACGCGATCTTGATCCGCTTTTCGCGCTCGGCCAGCTTGACCTGAGCTTCCCGCTCAAACTGAGCGTTCTGCTCACCGACCGTCTGATCTCGCTCCAGTTCGGCCACGCGGATGAATTGCTCCTGCTCGGCTTCCTTGGTGCCGATCATCTGGACTTTCTCCGCGTTGGCGACTTCGACGGCTCGCACCCGCTCGGCTTCGGCGACACCGATCGCGCCGCGGCGCTCTTGGTCTGCGACATCGATCTGGGCCTGGTTGATCGCTTCGGCGGCCGCCTTGCGGCCGATGGCCTCGATGTAGCCGGACTCATCGGTGATGTCCTTGATGTTCACGTTGATCAACACCAGGCCGATCTTGGCGAGCTCGGGCTCGAGCCCCGTCTGCACACTGGACAGAAACTGGTCCCGGTCGCGATTGATGTCTTGGATGCCCATCGACGCAATCACCTGACGGAGCTGACCGAAGATGATGTCCTCGGCTTGCTTCATGATCTCCGAGGTAGAGAGCCCGAGCAGGCGCATCGCCGCGTTGTTCATGATCCCGTCGGAGGTTCCGATGGCGACCGTGAACACACTCGGCACCGAGATTCGGATGTTCTCGGAGGACAGGGCGCTCTCGAGCGGAATCTCGATCTGGATCGGGTCGAGGCTCAGGTACTGGTAGTCCTGAACCAGAGGCCACACGAAGGCACCACCGCCGTGCAGAGTCTTCGACGACTTGCCCTTGCTGGTCCGTCCGTAGATCACCAGCACCTTGTTGCTGGGGCAGCGCTTGTAGCGCCGCGCGATTGCGAAGAACAGCGACGCCAGAATGAGGAACAGTGCGAGCCCCGCCGCGGCGAAGAGCGCCTGGGACGAGATCAGTTCGCCTTGGGCGAGCAAGAGTGTGGGCAGCATGGAGAGCATCAGCGGTCTGTGGAGGAAAGCGGTTGGACCTCGAACACCTCGGGGGTCGGCATGGCAAGGATGCGAACCTGGTGGCCGGTCGGGATTTCGGCGCCTCGAGTAAAGGCCTCGAACTCGGCGGTGCGACCGCCCAGCTCGACAGTGATCTTGCCGTGGCCGGACTCCTTCTCCGGGATTCGCAGGTAGACGCGGGCCGCGGCACCGACCGCCTCGGAGGGCTTCAGGTTGCCGCTTGCATCCAACTTGCCCTGGAGGGAGAGGAGCCAGGCGATCAGGAGCAGCGTCGAAAAGCCCGCGAGGAAGGCGATGGACAACGTTACGCCCGAGGGCCAGCCGGCATTCGTCCCTCCCCAACCAATCAGGCCGAACATCACAAAGAACCCGGCCACGGCTCGCAGCGAGAACAAGTGCATACCGGAGTCGTGACCCTCCAGCGAGTCCAACGAGTCAGCGGCATCCAAGGCGTCCACGGCGTCGAGCTCGTCCCCGCCAAGACCAAGCGCCCCCAGGACCAGCTGAAACAAGACCACGACGCCACCAAACGCCGCGCATCCGATGTAGATCGTGGTCAGGCTCCAGTCTTCGAACAGGGCAGCGGGATCAGGCATGGTTGTGCGGAAGCGCAAAGGGGCGGGGAAGGGGGCCGGCGCAGCTTATCTGTCCTACGCGAGGGAACGAATTCCCTTCGAGCGAGGCGCCCTGTCCCGCAAGCAAGACCTGGCTTCCCGGCGGCCCGTGGCCCTGCGCCACGACCCCGCCGCGGGGCTGCTTCCCACTCCCGGTAGCCATTCGGGGGGGCTTCCTAGAAAATCACCCCCCAACGATCCCTGATCTTCCTCCTGAACCTAGTGAGCCCCGAGAAGAATCAGAATTCTGGGAAGATTCCCTGCCCAGCATCGCTTCGTTGTTTCCCAAAACAACATCGCGTACAGCGCCACTTTCTTTAAGCCTCGACAGCTTACACAACTCGAACAATCGAACCCGGGCAATCGGGGGTTCGGATACCGACAATGGACCTACCCGACTATGATGTCCATTGAGCTCCTACCATCAACGCCTCTCCCATTCCTTGGGAGATCGTGTTCGATCGGCCGCGTTCAACGAATCACATTCGGAAGACGCGACCAGAGTGGAGGCCCCCACGCCCGGGTGAGGTTGCCGCGGTTCAATCAGCAACCTTCTAGCGAAGTAGAAACGCTCTCCTGAAGAGAAACCGGTGGTTTGGTCAGTGGCAGGGACCAAATCGCCGCGGGGTCGGCCGGGCGGTGAAGGTGGAACTCACGTTCCACGGAGCCGTCCGGTCGCCCCACCCACTTCTCCAAGCGCGGGGGCACGCAAAGAGAACGATCCGGGCTCCAAATAAGTCCCTTAAAGTCCCAAATTTCTGAAGGCGCATCGTCATGCGCAGATTGAAGGGCGACCCGGGGTCCAGCATCAGGAAAGGGATTCCTAACCCACGTGATTCCGATGGGCTAAGCGATCAACGAGAGAGCGCCGGACACAAGTTCGGCAAGCTCTCCGGACGCATAAACATGCGAGCTTCAGCGCAACTAAATGCATACAAAATGCGCCCTCTCCGTAAAGGCGCAACCCACATTCCGAATCATCGATGTAAGAACCCGGCCCCCCATCAAGCGCCTGGCCAGGGAAGCTTGAGCTCTCCCTGGCCTGCCTCCCCGAGACAGCCTGACCTCAGCGGCCTCCTCGGCCGCCGCCGCGTCCTCCTCCTCCGCCGAATCCACCACCGCCACCGAAGCCGCGGTCGTTGTTGTTGTACTGCTCCTGGTAGGAGGAATACTGAGCCGGGGACATGACGCCCTCCAAAGCGGCCTCGTAGAGATCCTGGGACTCGCGCACCTGATCGCGGATGCTGAAGAAGTCACCGGACTCCCGGGCTTCGTTGAAGATCTGCTCACGCGAGTCCATGCGCTGCATGTAGTGACCTCGCATGGCATCCGCCTGGCCGTCGTCCAGACCGAGCTCGGCTCGCATCTCGGTCATCCGCTCGTCGAACCGCTCCAGCTCGGCCTCTCGGCGGCGGGCGTCGCGCTCCTCGCGCTCCTGGTCCTCGAGATCGCTGACCACCTGGGCGACGGAGCCGTAGAGCCCCGCGGGGACCGGTCCGTTTGAGTCAGGCATCGAGCCAGCGAGCTGCTTGAGCACAGCGACCTCTTCCGGAGCAAGGGCAGCCACTTCGTCCCCTAGGACCTGGCGCCCGGCGACCAATCCGCCCCCGGAGGCCATGCGGGCCTCAAGCTCGCCGAGTCGGCCGGAGAGCATCTGATTCTCGGCCTTCAGGGCGGCCAACTGATCGTCTACCCCAGATTCTGCCGCAGCCGGGCCGGGGGCCACGGCCGAGTTGCTGGGCCCGGACGCCACGGTGGGGCTGGCGGAGGTCAGGCTGAGCATGCCGAAGCAAAGGCCGCCGGCAACGGCGCCAGCAAGAGCGCCGGGAAGAAGGGACTGACTCATGGGAGGGCTCGAGAGTTTGTGCGCCGCCGTGATGCAACGGTCGCTGGGCTGAGGAAGCTCGATTCGAGGGGCCCCGTGCGTAGAGGACCCGGTGAACGTGACCCGGTGAGCGGGTCGAAGCGAGAAAGGTGGCGCTAACGGGCCGATCGGCCCCTGCCTAGCGGAGTGCAACAGGCCGGAAGCGGCCAGGTTTCGCGCCTTCAGAACATAATCCATAGCTCCCCGGGTCGACCCCCCTTCTGAAACGCGCAGGAGCCCGAAAGCGGCTCTTAAACCGCTTTCGGGCTCCCCTTTAGGGCTTCTGCCCTCGGAAGAGGCCCCGCAAGAGGGCCCCCGTTCGAATCGAGCTACTGAACGATGTTCCGCACCGACACGGCCCGGGGGCTGTTTCCAGCCGGGGCGTCCCCAACCGGGATCAGGGTGCCGGCGGCCGCATCCACCAGGTATTGGCGGACCACATTGAGGTCGCGAAGGGTGACGAACAGAGACCCGCCGTCCGCGGAGAACTCCACGTCCGAGGGGATTCCGCCCGTCGCGGTCCCGCCGAGGAGCACAGCCGCACCGGGGAAGGAGCCGTCCGTACCGTCCGAGAGGGCGAATCGCCTCAGCTCACCGCTCGACGCGTCGGCGGAGACCAGGAAGGCACCGCTGCGATGCACGGCCAGGGCGACCGGCTCGTTGCCGGCTCCGTCGGTGCGAGCAACCAGCGAGAGCACCCCGCTGGTCGGGTTCGTGGCAAGCGTTTCGACCTGACCCGTGTCGGCCAGCAGCACGTAGAGCAGGCAGCCACCCACGTCGCTGGCCAAGGCCACGGGGCCAGAGCCGGTCGACGAGGTCGACACCAGGGAGAGGGCCCCGCTCACCGCATCGATCCGGTGTTGGGAGACCAGGTTGCCGAACCGGTTGGCGACGTATACGAAACGTCCAGCCGGCTCAGCCAGCGTGCCGCGGGGTCCGTTGGCCGCACCGTCGACAAAGGAAGCTTCGAATCCGCCGAAGCCATTGGCCCGGAAGCCGTGAAGAGCGCCCGGGGCGCCGTCGCGGGAGACGAAGGAGAAGCGCGAGGAAGGATCGACCGCGAGGGACTGAGCCCCGGCGAGCGAACCGCCGAAGATGCCGCCGAGGTCGATGCTGCTCACCTCACCGAGACCTGAATCATCGACAAGGAACTGGAACAGGTCGTCGGTCGAGAAGCCCGCTTCGTCGACGACGTACAGCGTGCGGCCGTCGTTCGAGGTGGCGAGATCGAAGGGTGAGCTACCCTCGCCGATCGAAGTAGTGCCCAGGAAGCCAAGGCCTCCGTTGAAGGCAAATTCACTGACGTCGCCGGAGCCGCTGTTCGCGGTGAACACGTTGCGTGTCTGGAGCAGGCGGGCAGCGCTCGAGTGAATGAGCGTGGTCGCCACGGGCGTTCCGTGGGTTCGCAGGCAGCTTTGCGGGCGTCCGGCATCGAGCACCGGCGAGAGCACGCCGTTGATCGGATCGATGTCGATCGGGCTCACCGCGTTGTCAGCGCCGAGACCGAGGAAACCGCCCGATCCATCGTTGGCGAAGCTGAAGTCAACAACTCCCGCTTGACCGAAGACGTTCTCGGCGAAGGACAGCTCGCCGGTTCCCGCGTTGATCTCCAGCGAGGTGATCAGGCTGGTCGCCGACTTGGAGACGAACAAGAACAGCCGGTCTCCTACCCGAACCACTTCGATTTCCTCGGGGAACGAGCCCGCCGGAACCAATTGGGTTTGAAGCAAGGTCAGGCTCGGGCCGCTGGTGGCTGCGAACACCGAAATCGTCGAGTCGCCGGCGTTGGAGACGTACACGATGGTGTTTCCGTTCGCGAGGTTGACCGTCGTGACGTCTTGGGGCGAAGGGCCGGTCGACAGCTGGGTGCTGGCGCCGAACGCGCCGTCGGCTCCGAGCTGAGTCGCAACCAAAGTCTCCGAGCCCTGCTCGAGAGCGAACAGGAACTGGCCGTTCTCGGCCACGTCGATCTCGCTCGGGAAGCCTCCGCCGGGCAGCGCAAGCGGCGACCCGGGGAGTTGACTCGGACGCCCGAGCCCGTCGACATTCAGCGCGTGCAGTTGACCGGAACCCGGATCAGAGACGTAGAGCGCCGTGCCGCCTGGGCCCGTGACGAGTTCGCCCGGGCTGCCGAGGCCGGGGATCGCACCCGGTCCAAAGGCGCTCGGCAAGAGGCCTGCGCCGGTGGCGTCAAGCGGCACCGAGACGAGCTCCCCGGTCTGAAGGAGAGCGAACAGCTGGGTCTGATCCGCCGAGGTCGAAACGTCGATCGGAACGCCGCCGATCGGTGCGTAGCCAAGAGGCTGCATCACGCCGGTGGTCGGGTCGATCTTGAACAGCGAAATCGTGCCGTCGGCATTGGCCACCGCAAGAGCGTTCGGCGTAGCCGGGTTCAGCGCACCGCCACCCACGCCGAGAACGACGTTGCCTTGGGCGGCCTGACCGGTGCAGTCGATGGCGCGAATGGTGTAGGCCGCAGGACCGACCGGAGCGCTGGGCGTGCCGGTGATGGCCCCCGTCGCGGGGTTGAGCATCAAGCCGGGAGGAAGCGGCGGAGCCACGTCAAAGCTGTAGACCACCCCATCGGCTCCGTTCACGGTGGGAGCGCCGAGCGCAACCGGTCCGCCAACGAACAAAGCCGACTCGGAGGTCGGGAAGGAAATCGCAGACGGCGGCGGGGGGTTTTGAACGTCGAACGTCAAACCAACGTCGGTCGAACCCAGCGAGTTCGTCGCGGTCACCGTGACGAAGTTTGAGCCGGTGGCGGCATCGAGTTGACCAGAAATCGCGCCCGTGGCTGGGTTCAAGATCAGCCCTGCAGGAAGCGAAGGGACCACCGTGAACGTCGTCCCTGCGCTGCCATCTAGGGTTGGCACAATCGGAGCAAGCCCAACGCAGTTGGTGAGGCCGAAGAACGTCGAACCATAGTCGAGGTTCGAGGGCGCTTCGGTGGGAGCCACTGCACCAGAGCTGGAATCACAGCTCTGGAGAACGAAAGGGCTCACGGCCGCGAGCCCGAGACTGAAGGCAAATGAAGTGGATCGCATGACGGTGTCGTGGAGCGAGCGGAATCGAAAGACCACCGAGGCTGAGCCGCGAAGGTCGGAAGGTCATCACGAAGTGCGTGACCAAGTCTGTAAGGAAGTGTCCTATCCCGAGGCAAAACCCCTGGAACCCGGTGGGTCTCGGCGAAGGACGTTGCCGAAAAGGTAGCCCGCCCCCATTCATGGGCGAGAACTCGAGACACCCCGCAGAGCATGGATCTGGCGTCGGCCCGCCCGGGTAAGGCCGTTAGAGGGGACACCAAGAAAACGATTCCGGACCAAATTTCCGGAATTCTAAAGGCACCTGGCTCCACGAGCGGCCCGCGGGATCCCGTGGCCACACCTTGGCCGCATCTCGCGGAGGCCGATCCACCAAGAGCCACTCCCATGGGCCGCCCCAGCACCAGGCCCCACGCGCGCGCTCCGCGGAGCGCCTCTGGATCGTACTCCTGTCCCGGCGAGCCGCTTGCCCCGTGAAGACAGACACGTCTGCCTGCCCGTTCGAAAGCGCCGCCCGGGGGTCCTGCTCAGCGGGCCGCTCGCGGGCCTGGCTCGGATGTCTCTCGCGACCTAGCCCTGCGCCCCGCGGAGCGGTTTCCCTCGCGAAGGCTAGGGAGACCCGAGTCCGAAGCGACGGGTCTCAGACCACTCGCCGCATGAACAGGCGCATGAACTCGACGACGTTTGCACGATCGCCCTTGCGCAATCCGCCCGATGACTCCGAGCGCAGGTTCACCGTCGTGGAGGGAACCCCCTCTGGCGACTCGATGCGAATCGTGACCTTCGATTTGCCGCTCAGCATCCGGGCCGAACGCTCGCAAAGCAGCACTCCCTTGGCGTCATCGGCCTCGAGCAGCGTCCATTCGGGCAGGTCGTCGACCAGCTCTTTCGCGGTCTGAATCAATCCGTCCGCCAAGCTCGGAACCCTCAGGGGCTTGAGCAGCGGATTCGACTCGCCGTCGTTCGTTTCGAACACGTGGCTCATGGCGGGTGGGGGG
>CAZUCE010000016.1:81024-94293 GCA_964619265.1 uncultured Planctomycetaceae bacterium | reverse complement strand
TCCCGGGGGGGGACGGGAGCCCGGGGGCCGGATAGCATAGGCGCCCCGATCGCCCCTGGCCCCGACCTCCATGTCCACAACGACCGCCCCCTCGACCGCCAGCCAGACCGACCTCGCCGAAGTGGAGGCGCTGCTCGCACGTCCGCTCCTGGATCTGGTCTTCGAGGCTGCGACCGTGCACCGCGCCCACCACGATCCCCAGCGGATCCAATGCTCGCAACTGCTCAGCATCAAGACCGGCGGTTGCCCCGAGGACTGCGGCTATTGCTCACAGAGCGCCCACTACAAAACACCGGTCGAGCGCGAGCCGACCTTGGACGTCGAAGAGGTGCTCCGCTCTGCCCGCCAGGCTAAAGAATCCGGCGCCGACCGCTTCTGCATGGGGGCTGCCTGGCGCGAGATCCGCGACGGTCAAGATTTCGACGCGGTCCTCGAGATGGTGCGCGGCGTGAAGGACCTCGGGCTCGAAGCCTGCGTGACGCTGGGCATGCTGAAGCCCGCCCAAGCCGAGCGCCTGCGTGAGGCCGGGCTCGACTTCTACAACCACAATCTCGATACAGGCCGCAGTCACTACGACAAGGTCGTAACGACCCGCAGCTACGACGATCGGCTCGAGACCCTGCGACACGTCCGCGAAGCCGGCATCCACGTGTGCTCGGGCGGGATCCTGGGGCTTGGTGAGGACCGCCGTTCGCGCGCGGAGCTCTTGCAGGAGCTCGCCGCCTTGGACCCGCAGCCCGAAAGCGTTCCGATCAACACGCTGGTCGGCATCGAAGGCACGCCCCTCGGCGAAGCGCAAGCGGTCGATTGGACCGAAATCGTCCGCTGCATCGCGGCCGCGCGCGTGCTCATGCCCGGGGCGGTGCTGCGGCTTTCGGCCGGCCGCACCGAATTCGACGAAGCCACCCAAGCCCTGTGCTTCCTGGCCGGCGCGAACTCGATTTTCGTGGGAGACGAACTCCTGACGACCCCCAACCCTGCTCCGAAGAGCGACGCGGCCCTGCTGAGCAAGCTGGGCCTCGGTCGCGTCGGTAGCGATTGAGCGCAGGTCGAATGTCGATGGACGGGATCCCGGATCCGCTGGGCCTTTGCGCCCAGTTGGAAGACCTGGCCCGCCTGGGGCTGCGACGGGAACTCCCCGAACCGGGGGTGGCCCGCGGGATCGACTTCACGTCGAGCGACGTGCTCGACCTGTCCCGGGACGAGCGTCTGATCGAATCGGCTGCCCGAGCTCTGCGGGACGACGGCGCCGGGGGGCGAGCCGCCCGGCTCCTCGGGGGCGGCGGCGCGGTCCACGCCCGCGTCGAACGGCTTTGCGCCGACTGGATTGGTTCGGAAGGCGCCCTGTTCTTCCCGAGCGGGTATCAGGCCAACCTTGGAATGGTCGGCGCCCTGTGCGAAGCAGGCGACGTCGTTTTCTCGGATGCTCTCGTACACGCTTCGCTGATCGACGCCGCCCGGCTGGCTCGCGCCAAAGTCGTCGTCCATCGACACCTAGATCTCGAACAACTCGAAGAGCAATTGCGCGGACACGCCACCGCCCGGCGGCGCTGGATCTTGACCGAAGGCATCTTCAGCATGGACGGCGATCGCGGACCGCTCGGCGCTCTGGCTGAACTGGCCGAACGCACCGATGCCTGGCTCCTCGTCGACGAGGCCCACTCGATTGGAGTGATCGGAGAATCCGGCCGCGGCGTGTGGTCCGAGGACGGACAGAACGCGCCGGCCCGCGTGGCGGCGCGAGTCGTCACCGGCGGCAAAGCCATGGGCTGCACCGGCGCGTTCCTATGCGGCGATCAAAGCCTGATCGACTGGACCGCGAATCGCGGACGTAGCTTCGTGTTTTCCACCGCGCCGAGCCCGGCGGTGGCCGGCGCGTGGGAAGCCGCGATTCCAATCGTGGCGGCAGCGGACGAAGCTCGCGCCCGGGTGCGCTCGAACGCCGAGCGGTTAGCCGCATGCTTCGGCGGCCTTGAGCCCGCAGCCGCCATCGTGCCGTGCCCCATCGGTGAACCGGAGGACGCGCTGCGTGCCGCGGAGGAAGTCCGGGCCGCCGGATTCGATGTGCGGGCTGTTCGCCCTCCCACCGTTCCGGTGGGAACCAGCCGGCTTCGCTGCGTCGTCCGAGCGGGGCATACCCCCGAACAGATCGACGGTCTCGGCGAGTTGCTCGCTCAACATGCACGCGTCAAAACCAGCTCTCCGCCCAAGGTCGCTCGCGCTGGCCGCGACACGAAGGACAAACGCATTCTGGTCATCGCCGGTACCGACACCGATGTCGGCAAGACGGTCACCAGTGCGCTCGTTCTTGCCACCGCACTAAAGCGTGGACCAGCGCGCTACTGGAAACCGCTACAGACTGGCGACGACAGCGATACCGAGACCGTTCGCGCCTTGACTGGCGCGCAGGCCTCCGTCTTCAGCGACCCGCTTTGCCACTTCCCGCTGCCGGCTTCACCGGATCAAGCAGCCAAGGAAGCCGGAGCGCGCATCCAGGCCGAAGCGCTCACTCCAGCCCTCAACCGGCTGGAGCAAGCTTCGCCCGATGCGCAATGGGTTCTAGAACTCGCCGGCGGCCTGCTCGTTCCCTACAACGAACACGCCACGCAGCTCGACTGGCTGGCCGCCCTCGGCGCACGCATCGAAGTGGTGCTCGCGGCGCGCGCTGGCCTCGGTACCCTCAATCACACCCTGCTGTCTTTGGCTGCGCTTCGCGAACGGAGCGTTTCGGTTCGCAGCCTGGTGCTCGTCGGCCCCCCGCACCCCGGCAACCGCTGGAGTCTCGCTCCCCGGATCGGCCGGCTTCCGGTCGTGGAGCTTCCGCCCCTCGACCCGCTCAACGCAGTCACTCTCGAAGCCTTCCGCTCCCAGCTGGGCGACCCACCCTGGCTCTCCTGAAACGGATCCCATGAATTCCGACGCGCCCCTCGGCTCGCTCGTCGAACGCGACGCGCGCTGCATCTGGCATCCGTTCACTCAGCACGCCTCGGACGGAGCACCGATTCCCGTCGTAGGGGCGAAAGACGCCTGGCTCGAACTCGAAGACGGGCGGCGCGTGCTGGACGGCATCAGCTCCTGGTGGACGTCGTTGCATGGACACGGCCGCCCCGAATTCGCCAAGGCTCTGGCCGAGCAGGCCGAACGGCTCGACCACGTCCTGTTCGCGGGCACCACCCACGAGCCGGCCGTGCGCCTTGCCGAACGGGTCACGGCGCTCGCGCCTGCGCCACTGAACCGTTGCTTCTACTCGGACAACGGTTCGACTGCGGTCGAGGTTGCGTTGAAGATGGCTTACCAGGCCCAAGCCCAGCGCGGCGAGGGCCACCGCAACTTGTTCCTCGCCCTGGAGGGCAGCTACCACGGCGACACCTTCGGCGCGATGGCGGTGGGCGACCCGGTTCCCTACTTCACGGCGTTCACCGACCTGTTGTTCGAAGTCCGCCGCGTCGCCCCGCGTGCCGAAGCGCTGGACGCTATCTTCGAGCGCGAAGGTGCGCGCCTCGCGGCCATGATCGTCGAGCCGCGGGTGCAGGGCGCCGCTGGCATGCGCTTTCACGACGATCGGTTCCTGGTCCGCGCGCGCGAGCTCACGAAACAGCACGGCGCCTACTTGATCGCCGATGAAGTCATGACCGGCTTCGGACGCACCGGCCGCCCGTTCGCGTGCCAGCACTCTGGAATCGAGCCCGACCTCATGTCGCTGGCCAAGGGCCTGACCGGAGGCGTTATGCCCCTGTCAGCCACCCTGGCCACCGACGAGATCTTCGAGGCGTTTCTGTCTTCCGATCGCTCGCAAGCGTTCTTCCACGGCCACAGCTTCACGGGGCACCCGCTGGGTTGTGCGGTTGCCTTGGCCTCACTCGACCTGTTCGAGAAAGAGCAAACTCCCGATCGCCTCGAGCGCGCTGGCCGCCGCATGGCCGCGAGCCTTGACGAGCGCCTCGGGGAGCGGTCGCTCCATCACAACCTTCGTCAACTGGGCGGCATTGTCGCCTTCGATCTGGGGCCGGAAGGCTCCGACGCGACGCGCTACGGAAAACTCGCCCCCGCGCTCCGTGCCCGCGCCATCGAACGTGGTGCACTCCTGCGACCGCTCGGTGAGGTGGTCTATCTCCTGCCACCGGCCTGCACGACCGACCCCGAGCTCGATCAACTGTGCAACGTCGCTGTCGAGCTCGCCGAATTGGCCGATCAGCTCGCGAGACCATCCGCCTGACGGCGGCTGGAACCTGCCGCTCCTATTCGGCGGCGATCCGGCGAACGCGCGCCCGAACGGAAGCAGCTCCGTCTCGACTTGCTCGATCCAAGATCCGCCGAGCTTCCCCGCGATATTCAGCGTGCTGGAGGCCCAAACGATGGAACCCATCCACCGCCCAGGCGCGGGTGAACTTGTGACCGGACTTCACGGCGTCGCGTAAGAACTCCGCGAGCGAGTCTGCGTTCTCCGCCGGCACTTCGAGATGCACGATCGACTGGCAAGCGTGCAAGCGGGCGTCCCCCGCCTCCAGATCGGGAAACGCTTGCAGGTAGTCCGCGACAGCTTCCTCGCGCGGCTCGAAGCCACCTTTGAGCCAACCCAGCAGGACCCAGGTGACCGGACCACTCGCGGAACTTTTCTTCAGGCCGGCGACCAAGGCCTCAAATCGCTCTTCGGTGGGCGGAGTCGTCTCGAGGAACTCCCGCAGCGCAGCGACGCCGCCGAGTTCATAGGCAAGCTGGACGGAGCGGAGAACGGAGTCAGACATGGGAGTCCATCTTGGGCCGGGCGTTCTACCCGAGGCAGGCTTCAAACAAGTCCTCGTCCAGCGTTCCGTGGGCGTCCAACGCATCCGCTACGCGCGCGATGCGCTCCTCCACGGCGGGCTCACCCACCATCGCCTTCACTTCGCTCACCCAGCTTGAAATCACGGCCGTCCGGGCCTCCGGGTCCGCCTCGAGCTGTTCGGCGGCCTGCTCGACTTCGTCCCAGTCGGCCTTCCAGATCGCGATCACTGAGGCGTCTTCGAAATCCGCTTCGCCACGGAAGCGCAACTCAGCCAGTGGGCCCGCCAAGGCGGTGCGCCCCCCCAGCGAAGCCAATTCGCGGACGTCGCGCGGCCGCCACTCGATGGCTGCATGACCTTCGAACGGGCCTCGACTGGACTCGAGCGTGACCTCTCGAACGCGGCCCCCCAAGAGCCTCGCCACCACGGCATGACCCGCTTCGTGCCAAGCTTCGGCTTCGGGGTGACCGGTGGAGTGCATCGTCGTTCCGCGCGTGCGCCTGCGATGGATGGCCCCGCTGGCTGCTAAGAGCTTTGGAATCCGCCGGACCAGCTCATGCGGCGAACGATCTGACGCCGCACCTGGTCCTCGGAAGCCCCGGGCTTCATGCCGCAACGCCGGGCGTCCTCGAGGGCTCGGCTGATCGATACGTTCATCACACTGGTGCGATAGATCGCGAGCAGCATGGCGCCCCGGGCGCCGGTCTCTGAGAACACCAGGACCTGGCCGCGCCCTTCGGCGGTCAGCAGGTCCATCGCCCGGTCGACCACCTCATCCTCGATCAACCCCGACTGGAAGGGGATCCACTCATAGCGCAAGCCCAAATCGCGCACGCTGCGCGCGATGTCGAACTCCTCCGGATCGTCCGGAATCACGTCCCGAAGATCGATCACCACCTCGACACCACGGCGCTCGGCCAGCTCGAGCGCTTCGGCGTCCGGCTGGCTGCACACATAGATGCGGTCGACCAAGTAACAGCGCGTCAAGCCGGCCATGTCGGCGCGGCGAACCTCCAGTTCCGGATCGAGGGCCGGACGCGCCGCCCGATCCGAACCGCAGGAAGCGAGCCCCGCGAGGTGGAGCAGGACGAAGGCGCAGGCGAGCGGGAAGCTAGTGGGCAACTTCATGACGGGGAAGACGATCGACCGAATACCGGCCGGAAGAACAGGCGAGTCCACAAGCCAATCCACAGCAAGCCTCCGATCGGCGTCACGGGTCCGAGGATGGAACCGGGCCCTCCGAGAGCCAGGCCGTAGAGCGAGCCGCTGAACAGGAACGCTCCGAACACAGTAGCCCACGCGAATCCACGGGAGCTCCAGCCCGCCGCCCCGAGGGCCAGCAGAGCCAGTCCGTGGAACATCTGGTAGCGGGCTCCGGTCTCCCACCAGGCCAAGGCGGCGGTCACCTTTGCGAGGTCGCCGGCAAAGCGCTCGGTGAGCCAGCCCTCGAGCCCGTGCGCTCCAAACGCACCGATCACCACGGACAATCCGCACAGGGCCGCTGCCAGGCGGAGGACGACAGGGTCGCGTTGCAGCTCCGGATTCGACATGACAGGACAGAGCGTAACCGGCCAGCGCGGACCGGTCCGTCTCCTCCCGGGAGCCGCTGGGAGGGCGGCAGGCCCCCGCCGATCGGGAACAAGCTCGCCCGGCCCTTGGCGAGTTCCGAGGGGATCGGCGATCCTGGGGAGGTCCCCCCGTCTTCCGAAGCGGCTCCCCGTCTTCCGAATCTGCCATGACCGACGCGCGCCCCCTCGCATTCGCCCCCCCCGCCGTCCAGCGCGAGGAGCTCCCTGGCGGAGGCTTCGTTCTCCGGTCCACCCTGGAGCTCGATGAGTGCCCGCCCCAGCTGGGCATGTGGCTGCGCTACTGGGCCGAGCGCACACCGGGGGCCGTTGCGTTCGCCGAACGCCGCGCCGACGCTTGGTTCGAAGTCACCTGGGCCCAAGCCCGCGAAGCGGTCGACGCGCTCTCCGCGCACCTGCTCACCCTGGGACTCTCCAAGGATCAACCGCTCGCGCTGCTCTCGGACAACTCGGTCGACGCCGCGCTGCTCACCCACGCCGCGATGCAGATCGGCATTCCGGTGGCGCCGATCTCGCCGGCCTACTCTCTACTTAGCCAGGACCACGCGAAGCTCCGTCACTGCCTATCGCTCATCACGCCGGGCGCGGTCTACGCAGACGACGGCGAAATTTACGGCGCAGCTCTCGCCCACGTCTCCCCTGAGGTTCCCCGCCTGCACTCCCTGCGCCCGGATTCAGGATCCAGCACTTCGGTCCGCGACCTGATCGCAGGCCCGCCGCCCTCCCCGTCCGACCTCGGCAAGCTCGAGCTCGCCTTCGCGCAGACCGGCCACAATTCGATCGCTAAGTTTCTGTTCACTTCGGGCTCGACCGGAGTGCCCAAGGCGGTGGTGAACACCCAGCGGATGTTGGTGGCGAACCAAATCCAGATCAAACAGCTCTGGCCGTTCCTCGGTGAGCGCCCGCCGCGCATCGTGGACTGGCTCCCCTGGAGTCACACCTTCGGGGGCAACCACAACGCGCTGATGATGCTCTGCCACGGCGGAGCGTTGTACGTGGACACGGGCAAGCCCGCGCCTCCGCGCTTCGAAGAGACCGTGCGCAACCTGCGCGAAGTATCGCCCACGCTCTATTTCAACGTCCCCCGTGGATTCGGAATGCTCGTGCCACGACTCGAGCAGGACGACGAGCTCGCCGCGCACTTCTTCCGCGACCTCGATGCCATCTTCTACGCCGCGGCCGCGCTGCCCCAGGACCTTTGGGAGCGTCTCGAAGCGCTTTCTGAAAGGCACCTGGGACGCCGGGTCACGATGCTCTCCGCCTGGGGCTCGACCGAAACCTCGCCGATGGTCACGACCGTGCACTTCCCGATTCCGCGCGCCGGCGTGATCGGGCTACCCGCCCCCGGAACCGAGTTGGCCTTCCTCCCGTCGGGCTCCAAGCTCGAGCTGCGCGTCAAGGGACCCAACGTGACGCCCGGCTACTGGCGACAGGCCGAACTCAACTCGGAAGCCTTCGACGAGAACGGCTTCTACAAGATCGGGGACGCGGGCCGGCTCGAGGACGAAAACGACCCCTCAAAGGGAGTCGTGTTCGACGGCCGGGTCGCCGAGGACTTCAAACTCAGCACGGGCGTGTGGGTTTCTGCGGGCGCCCTGCGCGTCCAGGCCCTCGCCGCCGCGAACGATCTCTTGACTGACGCCGTGGTCTGCGGTCACGACCGCGACGAAGTCGGCCTCTTGGCTTTACCCAATTGGGCCAAGATCGATGGGCTATGCGCCGACCTTGGGCCCCTGGCCACCCCCGCGCAAAAACTCGCCTCGGCCGCGGTCCGCAACCTGCTGGAGTCGGGCCTGACCACTCACAACTCAAAGGCCCAGGGCTCCTCGAACACGATCTGCCGCGTCCTGTTCCTCACCACCCCGCCGTCGATCGACGCCGGTGAGATCACCGACAAGGGCTACCTGAATCAACGCGCCATGCGCGAGAACCGCCCCGATTCCGTCGAAGCGCTCTATTCAAGCGGACCAGAAGTTCTACGTTTGAACTCCTAGAATCCTGTCTCTATAGCCCCGCCGCCTCCGTGAACCCGAGCAAGAACTCCCCCAACACCTGGACCGTCACGGCCCTGGTCTTGTTCGGGGCCGTCTTGCTGATCGTGTTGGTCGTGGCCCTGGCCTCGAGCGATGGCCCCCCGCAATGGGGGGGCTGGTTCCGTTTTTGAATCGGCGCTCGAGGCGAACATGGGGCCTTCCGGTTACCGCTCTATAACGGGCAAGTTGGCCAGGACGTTCTCGCGAAGCGCTTCTTCACGCTCGGTGATGCGCTGCTCAAGGCTCTCGAGTTGACTGGAGTCCGGCGTGCCTTCCGCCTCGCGCTCAAGTTCCAACTCGTAGCGCAGCTGCTTCAGTTCGTCCAAGATCCGCTGGTTGTCGCTCGCCGGCTTCAAGCTCGACTCGATGGCCGCACGATTGCGCTCGAACAAGGCCGCGAACTCACTGAAGTCCGGATCGCGTGTTTGGTTCGCGAGACGCTCGATCTCCGAGGCGAGGGTCAGCATCGAATCTCCGCTCGCATGCCAGGACCGCCGCAGGACGTCGGCCGTTTGCGCGACCAGCGTCGACTTGCGAAAACCAGAGCTCGCCGAGGGGTAGTCGAAGCTCGCGACGGCCGCCCCGAAGGGCTGCTCCAGTTCGCGCGCTTCGTCGCTGCCCTCCGAAAACGGCGGCTTGAAGCGCAGGCGAAGGGTCCCAAGCCCCGAAGCGTCCTCCCCCGATAGGTCCACGTTGAACAGCTCGTAGACGGCAACGACTTCCTGACCCGCTCCGACCTCGCCGGCATCGACCGAGTCCTGGCGGAACTCGCGGTCGGCGATCGCTCGGTTTTCATAGCCGATCAGTCGGTAGCCGCCGACCCGGAGTGCGTCGAACTCAACTTGAATCTTCACGTCGCGGGCCACGGTTTGGAACGCGCCGGTGAAGTTCTCAACGAACGCTTTGCGGGCTTCGACGGGCGAGTCCACGTAGTTGCACTGGCCGTCGCCGCCATCGGCGAGCTGCTCCAAGAAGACATCGTTGTGATTCGAGATGCCGAACCCGATCGTGTTCAGATACAGACCCTTGGCCCGATGTTCCGCGACCTGTTCCAACAGCTTCTCCTGATCGGTCTCTCCAATGTTGCCGACACCGTCGGAGAGCAAGACCACACGGTTTTGCAATTCCGGATCGAACTCGCGGGCAGCTAGCTCATAGCCGCCCACGAGCCCAGCTTCGACGTTGGTACCGCCGCCAGTGCTCAGACCTTCGATGGCCGTCAGAATCGGCCCGCGGCGGTCGGCCGGCGTCATCGGCAGAATGACCTTGGCCGTTTTCGCGAAGGCAACCAATGCGATACGGTCCCGGCCGTCCAGCTTGGTCAGAAGCTGGCCCAGCGCGTCTTTCACGAGTTCGATGCGATGGTCGGTGTCCATCGAACCCGACACATCAACCACGAAGACCAGAGCCAGGCTCTCGCGCTCGGAGTCCGGCACGTCCTTCGCCTTCACGACGGTTCGCAGCAGCCACGAGCCATCCGGACCAAACGGGTTCGGCGCCATCTCGGTCGCGAGCGAGAACGTCTCTTCGGCCGGAGCCGGAACCTCCGCGTGGAAGTAGTTCACGAACTCTTCCGGTCGAATTTGCTCGCGCCCCGGCAGGATGCCGCGGTCGAGCATGCCTCGCGCCAGGGTGTAGCTAGCTGTGTCCACATCGATCGAGAAAGTCGACAACGGATCGTCGGCCGTCTCCACGATGGGGCGCGTGCCCCAGTGGCGGAAGAACATATCCTGCAACGACTCACCGGGCTGACGCAGGCAAGAGCCTAGGAGTCCTTCGACCTCCTGGCGGGCAGCTTCGGCGGAGACCACGAGCTGGCGCCGCTCGATCACGCGCGGATCGTCGATGCTGCCGTCGAATTCGTCCTCCAAGATTCCGAGCCCCTGCAGCAAGCCGATTCGAGCGGCTGCGTCATCTTCCAAACCGAGTCGCTCCAGCAGCTCGCCCTCGACGCGGAGCCAGGCCTGGTCGGGCGCTCGCCGCGCCCTATCGTCGAGGTCGCTGAGGTCACTGCCGGAGGCGGACCGCTCTAGTTCGAAAGCCCTCAAATTCACAATCCTTGCGAGATCTTCATCTGTGGACTGAACTTCAAGCCCCTCAACAAGGCCGAAGGCAGCTGCGGGCACGCTTGGGTCCTGCCCCAGGCCCAGTGCGTAGCCAGAAGCCTCGTGCACAAATTCGAGTTGTCCCGGTTGGGACAACTTTGGAGCGGAGCTCAGATAGTCCGCGTACCCGAGTCCTCGTAGATCCACGCCGGAGAGGCTCTCCAAGCCGGTCGAATCGCCCGCAGAGCTACTCGAGCTAGGAGCCTTAGAGTCGAAGCCGCCGGAAACGTGAAGACTGCTCAGTTCGGACGTCGATTCGCCACCCACTTGGCCAAGGCGGAGGGCACTCGAGTCACCAGGCTTGGGACTTGGGGCTGGCTGGATCCCCGCAGACCGTCGACCGAGGTTGTATGCATCAACTTCGGGAGCCAGTTTTTTCAGCGCACCACCTGAATCTGAGCCGGGCGGAACCGTGTCCCCCGCGCCCCTGTAATAGCCGGCGTCATGGCTTTCCTTGGGGCTCGAGCTGGAGTTCGCAGAGGTGAAAGCGAGGTCTTTGGTCGAGTTCGGGACTGGGACTTCGGCGGATTCTGCCGGACTCACCTGCCCCACGATGGTTGCCCCTTCCGGCGCCGGGGCCATGGGTGCGGAAAGGTAAGGCATCGCCGCGAAACCGGCGCCGACAGCGACGAGCACCGCCGCAGCCGCGCGAACCGAAGAGCTCCGGTACCAGGCGAGTGAGTGCACCGTCGCACCGCCACCGGTCTTCGCAGCCAATTCGGCGTGGGCGGAATCGGGCAACGTGGCATCCTGGTCGGCGAAGCGCTTGACCAGACCGATCGTGGCCTGGAGAGAATCACGGTTCGCCCGCAGCTCGGCGTTGTTCTTCAGTTCGGTTTCGATGCGCGCGCTTTCCGCAGCGCCGGTCTCGCCGAGCATGTAAGCGCACAGGAGTTCGTGGAGCTCGTCCCGTTCGCCGGTCGGCTCGATGTCGTCTTGGTTTTTCATGGCAGTGGCCTCCTAGGCCTGGCGGAGATCGGGGGTGGCGAGGTCGGAGAGTTCGGTCGAGAGCCGCTTGAGACCCTCCGACACGAGCCAGCCGACGGTTCCGACCTTGCGGCCGGTCACGTCGGCGATCTCCCGGTAGCTCTTGTCACCGAGCAGCCGCAACACGAGCACCTCGCGCTGGGCCGGCGGCAACTTCAGAAGACCGCGCTCTACGGCGGCCCGCGTGTCGGCGGCTTCGACCCTGTCGATCCCTCCGCCAGTCGCTTCGCCCGGAGCCACCTGGGCCTCGCGGGTTCGCCGACGACTGTCCGATCTCATCACATCCATACAAAGATTCCGGGTGACGCAGTGCAGCCAGGACGAAAGCTGCTTCCGCGAGATCTCGGCGTCTCCTTCGAGGTCCGGTGGCTTCTGAGCCAGCCGAAGAAAGGCCTCCTGCACCGCATCGTCAGCCGCCGAGCGGTCGCCGAGCAAGCTGCGAGCGTGATGCAAAAGTGCCCTCTCATGCCTTCCGACCAGGGCCGTGAAGGCTCCGGCTTGCCCGGCCCGAAAGGCCGCGAGCAGCTCGGCGCAAGACGCCGTTGATTCGGGCTGGGTTGTGGGCGGCACGGGGGGCAAGGTGGGGACTCGAAGAGGTTTCGAAGGTTGTGGAGAGGCGAGCAGATTGGCGCGCCTCCCCCGTCCTAGAGCGCCGAACGCCCGCGGCCCGCGACTTCTTGGGCTCCGATCGCCAGAATTCTCTCTGAATCCCGGCCTCCCCACAGCGCCCCCTTGCCCAACCCATGCCCCCGATCGACCCCAACGCCCCCGCCAAGCCCGATTCGGGCCTGTTCGGCCTGGATCCGACGCCGGCGGAAGCCGAGGTCCACGTGATCCCGGTTCCGTTCGATGCCACAACGTCCTATCGCCCGGGGACGGCGGCCGGCCCGGATGCGATCCTGCGGGCGAGCCACCAGGTAGATCTGCTGTGCCCCCTGTTCGGGAAGACCTACCTGGCCGGCCTGCACCTGCGCGAAGTCGACCCGCGAATCCGGCCGTTGACCGAAGCTGCCTTCGCCCCGGCCCGGCGCGTCGTAAAAGCCGGCGGCGAGGTCGCTGGCAACGGGGATCTGGAAGCCGACCTGGCCGCAGTCAATCGCGCCTGCGAGAGCCTGCAGAAAATTGTCGAGGCCCAAACCCAGGACGTCCTCGAGTCCGCCAAGCTCCCCATCCTTCTCGGCGGAGATCATTCGGTGCCGTTCGGAGCCATCGCGGCCTGCGCCGGGCGCTTTCCCGGCCTTGGCGTCCTGCACGTGGATGCGCACGCGGACTTGCGCGAGGCCTATGAGGGCTTCACTTGGTCGCATGCTTCCATTCTGCGCAACGTGCTCGAGCGAGTTCCGCAAGTGTCGAAGCTAGTGCAGGTGGGGATCCGCGACTATTGCGAGGAGGAACGCGACGTGATGGAGCGCGAGGGCGACCGGATCGAGGTGTTGTTCGATCACGAATGGTCGCGGGCAAAGGCAAGCGGGGAGAACTTGACGGAGAAGATCCGCACGACCCTCGGCAAGTTGCCCGAACACGTCTACCTAACCGTAGATATCGATGGTCTGGTGCCGCACCTTTGCCCGTCGACCGGAACACCCGTACCCGGTGGCCTGGAGTGGGGCGAAATGGGGCTATGGCTCACAGAGCTAGCCTCCTCGGGCCGGCGCGTCGTTGGAATGGACCTGGTCGAGGTTGCGCCCGACCCCCGCGTCCCCGAACACGAAGACTCCTTCGACGCGATCGTCGGCGCACGCCTCTTGTACCGACTCGCCGGCTGCGGAATCACCTCCCACCGGTAATACGGTGC
>CAZUCE010000016.1:0-80924 GCA_964619265.1 uncultured Planctomycetaceae bacterium | reverse complement strand
GCACCGTATTACCGATCTAGCTCGGTGTCGGCGTGCGGAGCCGGTTGGCTAGGGCTAGTAGGGGGATGCCCTCGATCGACGTCCAGTCCGCGCATTCGATCCGTTCGAACAGGCCGATCCCGGCTGCTTCGAGTTTGTACGAGCCGGCACAGTCCAGGGGCTCGTCCCGTTCGACGTAGGCCGCGATTTCCTCATCGGTCAGGGTGCGCATCGTGAGCTCCGCGACTTCCAGGTGCGACCACTCGCCTTGCGCGTCCACCAGGCTCACCGCGGTCCACAGCCGGTGCGTTTTCCCCGCGAGCGAAGCCAACTGATCCCGCGCTCGCTCCGCCGTTCCGGGTTGGGTCAGTACCCGCCCCTCGACTTCGGGTACCTGATCCCCGCCGATCACCCGGGCGCTCGGAAATCTCCCGAACACCTCACGCGCTTTGGCCAGCGCCAGTTCGCTCGCAATCTCCTGCGGTGGACGGCCCGACTCCTGGAGTGGACCTTCGTCGATGCGAGGAGCCTCGCAGGCAAAAAAAAGGCCCAGCCGTTCCAGCTGGGCCCGTCGATAGCGCGAGGTGCTCGCCAGAACGAGCGATGCGGTCACCAGTCGCCCTTACCGTCGCGATAGTTCGTGTGGCCCGAGTCCTTCAATCCGGAAAGGACCTTGTAGTCCGCGGCTAGCTCTTCGGCCTCGCCCTTGAGCGTCGACTCTTGCATCTTCAAGGTTGAGTCCAGGAGCGACACCAACGTGCGCTTGTAACCCAACCCGAACAGGCTGGCATCCTTGCCTTCCACACCTTCAGGTGCGGCAGGCGAGGGCTCGCCCATAGCAGCCCGGACGGCCTCTTCCATACTGCCGAGGATTTCAAGCAGTTTGTCTTCGTTGGCCGCGGGGTCCGAGATCAGCTTCTTGAGTGCTCGCTGGTTCTTTTGCAGAACTGCCATCGACTCCTGCAGGACGTCCTCGTCGTCGGCGTACGTCGTCGTGGGAGCGGGAACCGAAGCAGCGGTGGTGAGAGCGACGCCGAGCGGCAGCGCAGCGAGAGCGAGAGCGGAAAGCAGGCGCATAATGGAGGAGGGGTCAGTCGTTGAGGAAAATGAAGTCGTCGCCGCCAGCATCGAAGTGGCAGTCGAAGCAGAAGGCGACCTTACCGTTGTGGGTTTGCTCGCCGTTGGCCTTGAAGCGAGCCCAGAACCAGTCTCCGTTCTCGGGGTCGTAACCTTCGATCCGTTGCATGACCGTCGTGGCCTGCAGAGTCGACTCGTCGTTCTTGGACATGTTCTCTTTCACCACGATCGTCCCATAGGGCAGATCGTCGTGTCGGCCGGACGCATTGGGGCTGACGAAAGTCCGCACGTAGTTGCCGTGCACGCTCTCGCCCTTGACGATCCCCTCGTACCCTTCAAACTGCTCCCAGGTTCGGTATTCGGCGATCTGCTCCCAGATGGAGGCGGCTTCGGCCTGATCCTCTGGAGTACCCAGTCCGCGACAAGCGGCGGTCGTAGCAAGGATCAGAAAGCCAGCGGCGAGGGGAAGACGAAAGTGACTAGCCATTGGATGGAGGACTGCGGTGGGGTGCGATCGAGATGGATAAGAGGTCTCAGGCGACCGCCCCCATCCTACGGCTACACCACCCCTCCGTGACCCCCCTGGAACCTCTCCGTTCCCCCAGGCCGCGGTCAACCGGTCTTGGCGGCCTTCGGAGTGGCCGAGGAGGCCCACAACCGCAGCCCCTGTATCAAGATCTCTCGCACGTCCGTGGTTTGGTCGTCAATCGGCATCTCGGTCACCTCGAGGGGCGCAGCGATACCCGCCGATTCCGCCGTCTCAGCCAGCCCGTCGGCGACGGTTTCGTTCCCGAGCCCGAGCAGGACGGCCGGCGGATGATCCCGCAGGAACTCCATCATGGCCACGCGCTCGGAGATCGAAAAGCCCATCCAGTCTCCGCCCGGCGGCGCAATCACCACGACCGACGGGACGTGTTGGAACTCGTCCAAGCCCCGGCCGGGTTCATCCGGATCCGCGAGCAACAGCTGGAGGCCGTTCGTGTCCCGAGCGTCAAATTCGAGCCCCAACGCCGGCGACCCATCGAGCAGAGCCTTGGCGATCTGGCTCTCGCTGAGCGGGGCTGCCAGG
Source organism: uncultured Planctomycetaceae bacterium (assembly GCA_964619265.1). Lineage (GTDB taxonomy): Bacteria > Planctomycetota > UBA1135 > UBA1135 > CAZUCE01. The sequence continues at coordinate 78,799 of CAZUCE010000016.1, read as the reverse complement.
GCTCCAAAGGCCAGCACGCCTGGCTCCACCGGGGCGACGAGAATCACCTGAACGGACCGTGCCGTAGCACCTTCCTGCATCCAGTCGTTCAACTCGTCAACTGAGTTCAAGCACATTTCGCCGAGCGTGAACGGATCTTCCAGCGCTTCGACGAGCTTCCCAGCGAGCCGCATGTCCGGTTCGAGACGCAGAGCATCTCCGGTTTGTCCCGGATCGAGCCCCATATCGATGTCTGGGCTAGGCTGAATTTTTGTTTGGCTCAGATCCGCGTGGTCCATGCGCCGCGCCGCTTCCAGCATCAGTCCGGTCGGCGATGTTCCGATGGTGTTCGGAATTTCCTCGCCCACCTCGCCAGGAAAGAACTCGAATTCGCCTTCTTTCTCGGCGAAGAAGCGGTAGACCGCGTCGGCTCCAGCTACCGAGCCGAAGCTCGCGTGCCGAACACGTCCGCCTTCGAAGAAAATTGCGCCACCGGCCCGGCGCGTCATGATCGTGAGAACACCGGTCCGCTGACCGTTCTCAAGAACCGAAAGCAGATCCGAGAAGCACATCCCTCGAAAATTGCCGGCCAACTCGTAGCGCCGGCCGCGCCACTTGGACTTGGCTTTAGAGACACGTCGGACGACGGCATCGACGCGCGCGACGGTCTCGGCCACCGAGATTGGCTTGGCTAGAAAGTCGTCGGCGCCGAGCTGAAAAGCGCTGACCCGTATCGAAGAGCGCGGGTCTGAACTCGTGAGGAACACGGGCAGACTCCGCCATCGGCCTTCGCCGCGGATCTTCCGCAGCAGGTGAAAACCGTCTTGGTCGGGCAGAGCCAGATCGGCGATCACCAAGTTGATCACGGAATTCGAGAGGATCTCGAGCGCCCCGGCACAGTCTTCAGCTACTTCGAGCCGGTAGCGCTTGGTCGCCCCGAGCGCGAGCTCCAAGTAGCGACGACCCACCGCATCGCCATCGACAACTAAGATGGCGGGCCGGACAGCGGGTTCCTGTTGGGACTGATTCATGGGGGCGCGGACCCCCGGTGGAACCGGCGGGGTCTGACGAGAGTTTTCCTCGACCCTTCGAGGGGCTGCGCTTCACCTCCCTGGAACCCGAACCTGGCACCTAGTCCGGAATTGGGACATGGTTCTCCCCCAGCGAGCTCTTCAGGGAGAGCCGAACCGGGCTAGAGAGCCCACGGGCCAGTCAAGCCAGCGCGCAGTCCGCGCCGCCTTCCTGGCCCGGTCTCCAATCTGGGAGTACGGCGCCGACCAGCGCCTGATCAGGACTTGCCGTCGCGCGGACGACTACGCCGCTCGATGACCAACCGATCGCCTTCGAGGTCCACCCTGAGGTGAGTCCTCAGCTTCTCGGCTAACACGTCCTGATTGAACGGCTTGGTCACGTAGTCGGAGGCCCCGAGCTTCTTGGCCTGATTGCGGTGCTTCTCGGCGGATCGAGAAGTCACCACGATGACCGGCAGTTCCGAATAGGCCGGAACAAAGCGAATCTCGCGAATCAGGTCGTAGCCGTGCATGCGCGGCATTTCGAGGTCCGTGAAGATCAAATCGAAGCTCTGGATTCGGAGCTTCTCCATCGCGTCCTGTCCGTCGACCGCGACAGTGACCGACGCGCCAGCGGCACGCAGGAACTTCTCGGCAGCCTTGCGAACGGAAAGCGAGTCGTCGACGTAGAGAATCTCGACCTGCCGGCGCACGGCCTGGGGTGCGAGCAGCTCTTCGGTCGCTCCCTCCAACTCACCCTCGCGGGTGGTGGATTCCCCGGACACGGGCCCCAGCACAGCGCCAAAGCGCCCTTCGGAAACCGAATCGAATAGTCCGGGAATATCCAAGATCAGGCGCATTCCACCTTCGCTGGTGAGCGTCATGCCGGAGAACAGCGGGTGCTGAGCCAGGACATCACCGAGCGGCTTCACCACGATCTCTTCTTGACCGAGCACGCCATCGATGTCGAGCAACAGGCCTTGATCTCCAAGTCGCAACAAGACGACCTCCCGGCGGGTCCAGCTGGGTTCGGCCTTCTCGCCCAACAGGGTCGAAAGGGAATGCAAGGGCAGCGACTCTTCGCCTACCTGTACGCGGCGCGCTCCTCCCTCCTCCTCGATCAACAGATCGCGGAGATCGAGCACACGCTCGGCAAACGCAAGCGGTACCGCGTAAGTCGACTCCCCCTGGCGCACCATCAGCGCGCGATAGATCGCCAAGGTATTGGGCAGGGTGACCCGGAACGTCGTGCCATGTCCGGGTCGTGTCTCCACGACCACGTGACCGTTCATGCGTTCGACTTCGCGACGCAGCACGTCGCAACCAACGCCGCGTCCGGCTACGTCGCTGACCTCGTTGCGGGTCGAGAGTCCGGAGGCGAAGATCAACTCCGGAATGCGGGGGTCGTCCAACGGCGTATCGGCCTCGACCAGCCCGGCCGCGGCTCCTTTGGCGCGCAGACCTTCTAGGTCAAGCCCGCCACCGTCATCGGCGATCTCCAGCAAAATTTGGCCCGAGCGTTGACGGGCTTCGAGCCGGATCAGGCCCGCGATGTCCTTACCGGCAGCGCGACGTGCCTCGGTGGATTCGATTCCGTGTGAAACGGCGTTGCGTACGAGGTGCAGCAGGGGCGTATAGAGGTCGTCGATCAGAGTCTTGTCGATCGTGACGCTCTCGCCCTTCACGCGAACCGAGACAGCCTTCTGTTCGCGCTGCGCCGCGTCGCGGACCGGTCCGCGAAGCCGCAGGAATAGCTGCTCGACGGGCACCATGCGGGCTTGAGTTACTTCGGTCTGGAGACCAGACACCAGCCCCGAAAACACATCCGACTCTTCGCGGAACTGAGCCAATTCGCCCGAGATTTGAGCCGACACCTCGACGATGTCATCCCCGATTTCGCGCAGGGTCCGCGCGAGGATGTTCACGTCTTCGTAGCGATCCAACTCAATCTCCGAGAACAACGACTCCACGCTGGAAGCCAGTGCGCTTTCTTGTCCATCGCCGGAATTCCAGCTGCCGCCTCCACCGGAGCCGAGGCTCAGGCCGCCACCGCTCGATCCAGCGCCAGCCGGCGCCACAAGGCGCTGGGTCGTGCTGTTCTGCCCGGCCAGACCCGCGAATTCGTAACGGTCCACGAAGTCGACGACAGTCTCCAACAGGCGTTTCCGCGCGGACCCCAGGTTCTCTTGGAAGGACTCCAACTGGTAAACGCGCCGGTTCATACGCGAGCGAGCGACCACAAGCTCGCCGGCGAGATCCATCAAGCCGTCCAGGCGAGTCGCAGCCACGCGAACGAACCTGGCGGTCTCCAGCTGCTCTCCGGCTGCCGGGTCACCTCCAGCGACCTGCTCGACGAGCGGCTCTTCGGGCGCCTCGAAGGCGTCCCCACGGAGAATCCCCGCGGCTTGACCGGAAACCCAACCCGGAGCGACCTGAACGTAGCCCGTAGGAAGGCTCGACATACCGCTTCGCACCAGGCCCAGCGACCAATCGGCCAAACCGGCCATGGCGGAAGGGGCCACGCGACCCGGGTCGGCTTCGACACCCTCAAGGACCGTTTCCACCTCGTGGAGCACCTGTCCAAGCGGATCCAAGCCAACCGTATTCAAAGCTCCCTTCAGGGTGTGAACCTGGCGCATCAAGTCACTTACGACCTGCGATGTCGGCGCGCCCTCTTCGAGCGCTACCACGCTGTGTGCGATGCCATCGCACAACACCTCGGCTTCTTCCCGGAAGGCATCGAGCAGCTCTTCATCACTTTGAACTTCGAGCGGCACGCTCTGCCAGGTCGAGTCCTGGGCCAGTGGCTGCAGCTGTTCGCTGGGCTCCTCCTCGAACGAGAAACCCTCCTCCTCGGGTTCCGGGAGCGCAAGCAAGCTCTCGGCGTCCAGGTCGACCGAGGCCAAAATTCCCTCGAACGCAGCCCTAGCCGTGAGCAGTTGCTCTTCGCTGGGCAGCAAACCGGCCTCGAATAGCGAAGCAAACTCGCACTCCTGCTCGTAGGCGCGTCCGGCAACCCGCTCCAAGCCAATCGTCGCCGAGGCCCCCTTGAGTTGGTGGAATGCGCGCTCTAGTTCGTGGACTTGCTCCTTGGAGTCCGAACCGCTCTCGAGTTCAGCCAGTGTAAAGCGCACGCGTCCGGCGACTTCGATCGCTTCCTCCCTGAAAATCTCGACCATCTCCGGGTCGACCTCGGGAGCTGCCGGTTCGAACCCACCGGGCCGATCGAACGCGAATTCTTCAGGATCTTCGGGGGCTTCGGAACCGAAGACCACGACCTGCTCTCCGAACGACTCTTCGGTCGGTTCAGCCAGCAGTTGGATGAGCTCGTCTCGAAGTTGCTCCAGTTCTTCCGAGGACTCCGGGAGATCGAGGTCTCGCTGGCTCAGGAGATCCCAAGCCGCTACGACGCTTTGCGCGTCTTTTTGAAGCTGGCGGCGAGCGAGCTGCGCGCGTTCGCACAGTTCCTCCACGCGACGAGCCGGGATCGCAAGGACATCGAGTCCAACCAGGGAACTCGTACCCGCGATCGCATGAAACGCGTGAACTAGCTGCTCGAACGGATCGGGAGCAGTTCCGATCTGGCTCCAAAGTGAGCGTCCGCTCGACTGCGACCGGAGCGCTTCGATCAGCTCCGCGATGGTTCGCGCCGGCGCGTCTGCTGAAGGTCCGGAGGCCGGTTCGGGGCTGCCGAACGCAAAGCCATCCTCGGGGTCGGATTCTTGGATAGCTCCCGATTCTTCCGCTGTCGCCTGCAGAAGCGCCAGTTTGTCGAGCTGGTTTGCCAGAGCCTTCGAGGAGCGCTCGGTCTTGCGCGGCGGCAAGGTGAGAACAGCGTCCAAGATTCCCTGGAACTTGGCCACGAGCTTGGGCAGAGTGCGCCCCAGTTCGCGTTCGAGCGGGAAGTTCGCCGGCCCCATTGCGCACAGGCCAGCGGCCCGGGAGGCTAGCTGCTCGAGCTGCCAGCCGAAGCTCGCACGCAGGGGCTCGGCTGCCTGCTCGGCGTTCGTCGCACGGGAAGCCGAAGCTCGCCCGAGCTCGGACCAAAGATCGACTTCATCGCTCTTCGCCAACCGAGTGCGTTCAGCGTGCTCTTCGTCTAGGCGCCCGAGTGCATTCGTCGCGTCGCGAAGCTGTTCGCCGAGGTCATCGCCGAAGGAGTCGCGAACGTCGTCGAGGGTGAAACCGCTCATGGTCGCTAGAGGAGGGCTGCGGGAAGTCGGCAGAAAGGCCGGGAAGCGCGCTTCAGCGCGCTTCCCGGGCGAAAGAGGATCAGGCTGCGCCCTTGAAGCGCGAAGGCATCGGCGAGGAAGAACCCGAGGTCGTGAACACAGCGACGTTCCGACCAAGCTGATCGGCGATCTGGTTCAGTTGGCGGGCAATCTCGAGCGTCGATTCGGCACCGTGCTTGGCCGTTCCGGCGATCTGGTTCACGTCGGCCATCGTTTGCACGACTTGGCGCACGCCTTCAGCTTGGGACTGAGCCGTCAGGCTAATGTCCGCCACCAAAGCTGCTGACTGGGTCGACACATCCTGAATGCTCATCAGCGCCTGACCGGCGACCGTGACCATCTGGCTCTCTTCTTCTACGACCAGCGTTTGCTGCTCGATCGCAGCCACCGACTCGGTCGTCTCGGCCTGGATCGACGAGACCAGCTCGCGAATCTCATTGGTGGCAGAAGCCGTCCGCTCGGCCAGTCGACGAACTTCATCGGCAACCACGCTGAAGCCGCGTCCATGCTCGCCAGCTCGCGCGGCCTCAATCGCCGCGTTGAGCGCCAGCATGTTCGTCTGCTCGGAAATCTTGGCGATGGTGGCCACGATGCTCGTGATCTCCATCGAGCGATCTCCGAGGCTCTTGATCTTCTTCGCGCCGGCCTGCACGTTCGCGCGCAGGGTTTCCATTCCCTGGACGACGGCCTGAACCGACTCGGCTCCGTCTAGAGCTTGGTCTTGCACGCGACGCGCCGCGGCAGCCGCGGCTTCAGCGTTCTTGGAGACCGTAGCCATTTGCTCGGAGATGTGATCGACCTGCGAGGCGGCCTCCCCAAGACTTCCGGCCTGCTCGGTTGCGCCTTCCACTGTTCCGTGGGCGGCCTCTTCAATTTGAGCCGCTTCGTCGGCGACCTGGACGACGGTGCCTTTCACCTCACCCAGAATCTCCTCGAGGCTCTCCATCATCAGGTTGAACGCATCCGCCACGTTGCCGAGCGCGCCTTCCGAAACTGGTGCGCGAACCGTGATGTCGCCGTCGGCGGCGTCGGCCACCGCGTCGAGCATGCCGAGGATCTGCGTTTGCAGACCGGCGGTCTCGTCCATGGCGGCCGCGCGGAGCTTCTCGGCTTCCGCCGCGATCTCCTGACTGCGCTTGAGCGAGGTGTTCACATGCCGCAGCAGGACGCCGATGGCCAGCATCGCGTAGGCGAGACCGATTCCGAGTCCAAGTAGCTGCGCGTTGCGGCTGCTGGACATGGCGGTATCGAGGTTCGCCTTATGTCCTTCCACATTCACAGCAGTGTTGGACTCGCCGATTTGATCCATGACGCGGTGAACGTCCTGTTCAAGGCCGCGACCGAAATACAGGCCGAGTCCGCCGACGACGACGAGGGCGCCAACCAAGCCTGTAAGCCACAGCAGCATTTGGCCACGCATGGACTTCGGGAGCTGGTTCTGCGATCCGCCGAACGAAGGGGTCGGGGAGGAGGATCCGGGTGTCATGACAGGAAAGTCAGTTGAGGTGGAGGTTCGTGAAGCGGAGCCTCGGCTGGGTGATCCAGGCCTTGGCTGATAGGAGAGAAAGAGACGTGCGCAGCTGGAACGAGCAAATCGCTCAGGCTGCTCCAACCGTGAAGGAGACGTTGCGCAGGGCGCGTTCCAGATACTTGAAGTCGATCAGCTCGCAAACGACGCTGGGTTCCTGAGAGTCGAGCTCCAAGGTTCCGAGAAACCCCTCTCGTTCGCGACTGGGTAGATATCCGGTTCCACGAATCGGCGAGATGCCGAGCACGCTATCGATCGGAAAGCCGACCCGCAGGCTGGTGTCGCGTAGGACGAGGGTGGCCGCCGTGCTCTCTGGGCGGCGTGGAATCACGCCTTGCCCGTCTTCAAGCACCATTTCCAGGTCGATCACGCACAGCACGTTTCCGCGCTGGTTAGCGATGCCGAGCAACCCTCTCGGAGTGTTCGGAACCGGCATCAGCGACTCCACCTGGAAGACCTCGGTGATTTCGAGCACGTCGATTCCAAGCAGTCGATTGCCAAGTCGAAAGACGAGAACCGACTGATGGGATGATTCGGCAACCAGCAACTCGTTTTCGCGGAATTCCTGGGCGCGCGCAAATTCGATTTTGGCAGCCAGGGCTTCGCCGTAGACCTCGGGGCTCTCGTCGAACGCTGCGTCGAGGCTAAATGAGTCCACATCCTCAGCAGCTACGGGCAATGCTACCGAGTGGGCACTCGGCAGATCTGCTCCGTCCTCTTCAAAGGTGAAGGAGTCTTCGGGCTCGATCGGCTCTTCGGTGTCGTTCATTTCGGAATCGGATCAGGCGGCGTAACGCCGCACGAGATCGGTGAGCTCTTCGCGTTCAAAGGGCTTGGCGAGGTAGGCCTCGGCGCCTTGACGCTTGCCCCACAGTTGGTCGGTGCTGCCCGGCTTGGTCGAAACAAGAACCACGGGAATGTCGCTCGTCTGCGGATGGCGCTTGATCTTGCGGCAGGCTGCGAAGCCGTCCTGGACGGGCATGACCACGTCCATCAAGATCAGATCCGGGCTGAGCTCCTGGGCCTTCTCCACGGCTTCCCGGCCGTTTTCAGCGAAAGCCACCTGGTAGCCCAGGGAGCTCACGATGCGGCCGATCAACTCACGATCGGTGCGGACGTCGTCAACCACAAGGACGAGTTTCATGCTGCGCTCGCCTCCTCGCTTGAGGACGAATCGTCCTTGGGAACTTCGGGGGCGTTGCGAGCCTCAAACAAAGGAGCTAGCCCCTCGAGAAGCTCGGCCACAGCCGAGGGGGTCAGTAGCTTGGACGCGAAGAAGCTGGCCGCGGGACGGCCCCCTCGCTCCGCGTTCCAGGCGGGGATCCGCTCCAGCGCTGGCTTGAAGGTCCGGAAAGCCACCTGAGCCGCGCGTCCGAGTTCTTCGCGACCGAAGGGAACCGCAGCCCGCGGTTCTTGAGTTCGCTGGCGGGGCGCGCCCGCGGAAGGAACGCTCGCGGTTTCCTCTGGCTCGTTGGAGCCAGATTCCGGCGCCGGAGCCTGCTTCGAGCTGGGGGTCACCGGAGCGTCGCCACGCTTCAAACTGGCCAACAGGTCGCGCAGGTCGTCCGGTTTGAACGGCTTGTGGAGGTAACCCTTGACCACTTCGAAGGACTCAAAGTGCTGAGCCACGTCCTCGCCCTTGCCCGACATGACGATGACGGTCACGTTGCGCGCCGCGAGGTGCGAGGCGAGCGCCTCGCACAGGTCGCTGCCCTTCATATCGGGCAACATGTAGTCGAGCAGCAGGACGTCCGGCGTGTCCCGACGCAGCATCTCAAGACCTGTGCGGCCGTCTTCGGCCACCGACAGGTCGTAATCGGGCCCCTTCACAACAAGGCCGATCAGCCGGCGGATGGTGAGGCTGTCGTCCAGCGCGAGAACGCGCAGGGGGGCGGGTTGACTTTCGGGGTTTTCCACAGGGATTCTGGCCCCGCTCGGAGCGCGGGGAACGACGGTTCTTCGTCTTCCCCCCCCTGGCCCTTTAGACCCCGGCTCCGAGCAGGTTCAGGTCTGGTCCGTGAGCCGCTCGAACACCGCAGCGATGGTGCCGGGGCCCGACCCTCGCAGCTCCCAGTCGTGACCGCGTGGCCCAGCTGCCTGCTCGACCCATCCCCCCCTCGTCAGCTCGATCGGGTCGTCCTCACCGCTGATCCGCAGCACCAGCTCTCCGGCTGCGGCAAAGACAAACAGCTCTGCCCCGGAACCTCCCTCGCCAACGATTCGGCGCGAACCCAAGCGGAGGCAGCGAACTTCCGTATTCGGACCTGAGACGGCGGCGATCGAGACGGTTCCACCTTCGGCGATCAGCCGTGCTTGCTGAACGGTGCCTTCCTCGAAGGTCGCGAAGCGGCGGGTGTGGCCCCCGAAGAACTCGACGAGCAGACGACCGTCGCCGCCGACGGGGACGAGAGCCAGAGGCTCATCCCCGACGTCGAACGCTTCGCCGGGCTCGAGTTCGAGGTGAATCATGAAGTCCCGTAGATCGGTGATACCGTGCCAGGGTCAGATGCACCGGTGTAGCTGCAGCAGCAGCTACACCGGTGCATCTGACCCTGGCACGGTATCACCGGCACGGTATCACCGGCACGGGATCACCGGCACGGGATCACCGATCTACGGGAGGATTCGGGTCTTGGATCAGGAGCTCTAGGAACTCCGCGGTGACCTTGGCCAGGTCGCCGTAGAACCCCGGGCCGTTCGCCCGGGTGCGCAGGGGCCGCCGGGCCCACGCCAAGTGGGCACGGGCGAAGTCTCTTGCTAACGCCTCGTCGCGCCCCTGGAGCCGCACCCAAAGCAGCAGCTCGCAGCCCAGATGATCCGGCGGCACGTGGCGCGCTGACTCCCGGTCGAACTCCATTCCCAGCCCACCCGCGAACTGCCGGATCGCGGCGACCGCGCGCCCCTCGTAGGAGCCCTCTTCGTGCAGGGACTGCACCAGCGGGCCGCTCCCGTCTTCGGGCTGCAACATCGCTCGGCAGTAGTCCGCCGCCAGCTCATCGCGGGCCGCAGCGTCTTCGGCAAGCCCCTCGGGCAGCCGAAGCCCGAGCGCTCCGAGCCCGTCGCGCAGCTCCGGCTCGGCCAGACGTTGCGCCTGGGCTTGGTCCACTTCGTACAGCAGAAGCTCGCCGAGCAGCTCGGCGACTTGAGCCAGTTGACCGTGCTCGGTGCTGCTCATCCGAGCTTGCGAACTCGAACCACGGTGTCGTTGAAGGCCTGCTGACCCGAGATGAAGTCAGGTGCAATCGGAAGGATGCGGTTTTGAGCCCAGCCACCGCCGGAGTTTCGGCGCCAGTTCTTCGGGTTGTTCTCCCCTTCATCCTCCCACCACATGTTGCGTTCCCAATCGGCATCGCGCAGTGCGCCGGTTTCCATACCGGCTTGCTCACCGCCCACCGGATCTTCACGCTTGGCCTTCGCCACGTTGGTGTACTCGAAATGTCCGAGAGAGTTGGAGATCGCAATGGCGCGCGGGTGGATGCCCTTGGTCAAAACCACCGGCAACCGCAAACGTCCGTCCATCACGCCCTGGCCGAGATTCAAGCTTGGCATGCTCTCGTTCACGCTCTGGGAGCGCTTGCCCGAAAGCTCGATCCAGTCGCCGTTCTTCAGGCCCAGCCGCTTGGCCGTGTCCGGGTGCAACCAAGCCGGGTTGGTGTGCACGATCTCCGAACACCACTTGAGGTTCGCCGTGCGCCCGTGGTTGTGAACGGCCCACTTGAACGAAGTCATCACGAGCTCGTCCTCGTCCATCCCCGAGTGTTCGGGTACTGGCTGGTGAATCGGCCAGGCCGAAACCTCGTACTCGTGACCCTTGTGGTGGGCGCTGCGGTTCTTACCGATCGAGTTGGCCAACTGGGTCAGGTCGCTGGTGTCTTCGTTGCGCGCCGTGCGCTCCACGAATTCTGAGCGAACTTCCAGCTTGCGGCTGGGTGTTTTGAACCCAACGACCGCGGTTCCGCGATAGCGAATCCCGATGCCGAGTCCGTCCTTCGTGTAGATCCCGGTTTCCTCGTCGAGTTCGGCGCCCGCAAGCTCCTCCTCGGTCAAGGGCTTCAGGTACGGCTCGAAGTAGGGCTCCTCTTCGGGGTCCTGCCAGGCGCCTTGATCGCGCAGCATTTCAAGGGCGCTGTCGTACTGGGCCGAGTCGTAGGGGATCTTCTCGGTCCAGATCTCCATGAACTTGTCCTGATCGAGATCAGCCGGGAAGTGATCGGCCATGTCACCGCCCATGCGTCGCGCAAGCTCGGGAAGGATCTCGCGCAGATCCTTGGCATCGCCCAACGCTTCGGTCATGGGCATGCGTAGGCCAACATAAGGCTTCAGCTCGTAGGCTCCTCGCGCATCGAGCTCGTAGCGCTCCATGTACGTGGTCCACGGCAGAACCATGTCCGCAAACGACGCCGTCTCGCTAAAGAACGGGTTGATGCAAACATGGAAGCCGATCTTGTCTTCGTCCAGGAGGACGTTGCGCGTCACGTCCATCTCCGGCCAGGTCATCGGAGAATCCAGGTTGTAGGTCATGTAGACCTGAAGCTTCGCGCGCTCTTGGGCGAGGTACCAGTAGACGATCTCGCCCACGCGCATCGTCTTCCAGGTGTTCGCCAAGACGAACTCCGGCGGATCCGCGAGCAGCGACTTGGCCTTGGTCTTGGGCGGCTGCGGAGGCAGCGGGAATCGCTTGGAGTCCATGCCCCCAGTCCACATCCAACACCAGCCACCGCGCTTTCCAATGCTGCCGACCAGCACATTCAGCAAGCCGATCGCGCGATCGTTGAAATAGCCATTCACGTGCGCCGATGAGCCGCGGTTGCACATGGTCGTCGCCTCGGGCGCCGCCGCCGCAAACTCCCGCGCGATGCGCCGAATGTCGGCGGCCGGAACCGTGCTCTGCGCTTCCGCCCACTCAGGCGTGTAACTCGCGAGCACCTCTCGTAATTCATCGACCGAACAGTTGGCCCATTCGCCGAAGAACTGAGCGTCGTACAGCTTCTCCTCAAGGATCGTGTACGCCATCCCGAGCGCGATAGCCCCGTCGCTGCCCGGAACCGGAACGAAGAACTCGTCTGAGTTCCCGGCCGTGTTGGACATCCGCACGTCAAACGTCACCAGCTTGGCGCCGCCTTCGAATCGGCCGCGCTGAATGCGCTGCGCACCCGCCACGTGGCCCTGGTGCGCCTCGAACATGTTCGAGCCAAAGTTCAGGATGTACTTGGAGTTCTCGTAGTTGCCGAGATCCCAGTCGCTTTCGAAGATGTACGTGCGGTTCGCCGCGCGGCGTGCCGCGCTGCACAGCCCGCGGTGGTTGAGCTGGGTTTTGGTCCCGAAGGCGTTCAGGAACGAGGAAACAGCATCCTTGGAGCGACTGCGGCCCTGGTGAAAGGCGAATTGCGTCGGATCGGAAGCGCGGCAGTCGTTCAGCCGCTCGGCCAGCTCGGCGTAGGCTTCGTCCCAGGTGATGCGGCGCCAGCGTCCCTCTCCGCGGGCACCAACCCGGCGCATGGGATGCAGCAAGCGCTCCGGGTGGTATTGATGATTGAGCGCAGCCTGGCCGCGGGCGCATAGCTTGCCTCGCGAATTGGGGTCGTTCGGATTGCCCTCAATCTTGAGGATCCGTCCGTTCTTCACGTGGCCAACGATGCCGCACACAGTCGAGCACAGCTGGCACATGCCGGGCACCTGCTCGGTGTCCTTGTACTTGTCCGGATCCGGAAAGCGCCCTTTTGAATTCGGGCCGGGCAAGGCGCAGGTTCCGGGTGCCGGCAGGTCGCCACGTTCATAGGGCGCGCCGACTCCTTCGCGCCAAACGCGCTCGCTCTCCGCTTGGGTTGCCTCCCGGCCACGAACGGGTCCAGCGTCCTGGCGGCCCGCAGCGCAGGCCGCAGCGGAACTCGCCGCGAGCAGCGCACCGAGCTTCAGGAAGTCGCGACGTCCGCGAACTCCCTGGTCGGACGGATTCGATCCTTGAGCTTCGCGACTCATCGGCTTTCCCCCTCGCCCATCGGCTCCTGACCAGCGGCCCCGTCCGTCGGCTCTTCAAATCCCGGCTCGCCCCACGCGTAGACGTCGTAGGCCTCCGGCGCGTAGCTCTGACCTTCGCGAGGGACCTTGGGCTCCCAGTCAGCGATGCGATGACGCTCGCTCGTCGCAAAGCGCATCCGCGGCTTGGTGCCTTTCTCCTCACGCAGGGTTTCGAGGGCGCCTTCCGACTCCAACTGCTTGGTCATTTTGGAGATCTTCGACTCAGGATCGTTGAGGTCTCCAAAAATCAGCGCCTCGCTCGGGCACGTCGAGGAACACGCAGGTTCCATTCCAACGTCCAGCCGGTGCGTACAGTTGTGGCACTTGACCGCTTGGTTCGCGACAGGGTCGATGTAAATGGCGCCGTAGGGGCAGGCATCCTTGCAGGCCGCGTGCCCCGAGCAGCGGTCGTAGTCGACCTGCACGGATCCGCCGGAGCCCTTGAACATCGCTCCACACGGACAGGCCTTCATGCACGGCGCGTCTTCGCAGTGCTGGCAGGCCATCGGCGCCATGATCCGCGCCACAGCCGGACTTTGCGTGTTGCCACCGGGACCTTCGACTTCGTGATCGTGGTAGATGGTCTGCCGGATGTACTGGCCGAGCGGCACGTCGTTCTCAGCTTTGCAGGCGACCTCGCACCCGTGGCATCCGAAACAGCGACGAGTGTCGACGATCCAGCCGTAGCGCTTGCCGTCCGCAGGGGGCGTCATCCGCTCGCGCCAGGCTTCCTCGGGAAGGAAGAGATCCTCTCGGACCTCATCCGGCGCCAGATCGGGCGGCGCGCTGGTCGAGGTGTTCTTGGGCTTGGAGGTCGAGTCTTGCGCAGGCAGCGCAGAACCCGCGGCGGCGGCCGCTCCCTGGAGGAACGTCCGCCGATCCGGGCGGGGGGAAGATTGCGTCATCGGTCAAACGCCCCTTCAACTGGGGGCGGCTTAGACGTTGCGAACAGGAACGAAGATGCCCTGAGGGACGATCGAGGCCCAGAGCCTAACGGGAGCGTGGGGCAGACCGGTTCGATTCGTTCACGCAGCCGGTTCGTGACGCCCCTTCTGCCGGTTCACCGGCGACTTCCCCAGATCAGCTGCGCCGATCCACGGGCCTGCCCGGGTACTCAAAGCGGGTAACGCCGGAGCCCGGATCAACGGGGGTTGCTCGGGCCTGGAATGCCCCTGTCGGTGGCGACGCAAGATCCCCTCCGGCTCCAGGTCCAAGACAATTCCCTGGACAGCGCGCTCAACTTAGAACGCGCCCTCGGCGATGCCGGTCCAAGCCACCACCTCCTCCGGCTTCTGGTGTGGACCCAAGCCAGGCAGCCCGAGGCGCGGGCGCAGCTGCGACCTCGTTCTTCGCCGAACAGAAAACCGACTCAGCGAGTCCGGCCCGGCATCTGCCAGCGCTCCCCGGGAGGTTTGGCCGGCATGTCCCGGATCCCGAGGGTCCGAAACCAAGCCAGCACCTCCCTGGTCAGACGAGTCGTGAGATCCGGCTCGTCCAGCGCTCGGTTGTTCTGCTGCCCGGGGTCCGCAACCACGTTGTAGAGCTCCGGATCGGCCCCCCCACGATTGCAGAGCAGCATCCAGTCTCCGTCGCGCACGGCCAGCATTGGACTCTTGTCGATCTCACGTCCGAGCTGCTCGAAATGAAATTCATAGAACAGCGGGGCCTCCCGCTCCCAGGTCTCCCCGGAGAACACGCTGCTCGCGTCGAGACCGTCCACGGCGGAATCCTCGGGCAATTCTCCTCCTGCCATCGAAAGGAACGTCGGCAAAAGATCGACGCTCGATAGCACGCTGTCTTCATCCACGATCCCAGCCGGAACGACGCCCGGCCAGCGTGCGATCAGAGGTACCCGCAAGCCGCCTTCGTAGAGACTGCGTTTCATTCCGCGGAACGGTCCAGGATTCCCGCCCGCCGACGTCGAGGCATTCGGTATGCGTTGAACTTCCGGCCCGTTGTCGGAGGTAAAAATCAACAGGGTCTTGGACAGTTCGCCACGCGATTTGAGCTCGCGCATCAAACGCCCAATTTGATTGTCGATCTCGGTCACACACGCCATGTAGACCGCCGGAGGACCATGCAGGTCCCCGAATTCGGCCTTGTAATGATCGTAGCGCTCAATTCCTTCGGGCTGCAGCGGCAACGGTGCGTGCGGATCGCGAAGCCACACTTGCAGGTAGAACGGACGTTCGTCTTGTTCGTCGACAAACTCAAGAGCTGCGTCGACCATGCCAGCGGTCGAACGCAACTGCCAATCTCGCTCGTCGGTTTCCGCGTCTTTTTCGAAGGGAATACGCGCTGTTTGGAATCCGTACAACTCAGGGCGACTATTCGGATCACCCGAAGGTCCCAGGTGCCACTTGCCGATGTGGCCCACCCGATAGCCAGCGCCCGCCATCAAGCGCGGGACGTTCGGAACCTCGATCGGTAGAGCGGCCGCCTCGTCTTCCGTTGCTTCGCGCTTCTTGGGCCGCTGGATAGGTTTCACGATGCCCAGCTCGCTCGGGAAACGCCCCGTAAGAAACGAAGCTCGGCTCGGCGAACAGGTCGGCGACGCTACGTAGAACGAGGTGAACAGGGTGCCTTGCTCGGCCATTCGGTCGAGATTCGGCGTGTGGATCTGCTCATTGCCCATGCAGGCCAGATCGCCAAACCCCAGATCGTCGGCTACGACGATCAAAATGTTCGGCCGGTCCCGTTCGCCGGTCTCCGCTTGTGCGGCAAGGCTGGTGGCTCCCAGCCAAACCAAGTTGAACAGAAGACTCACGGGCTCACCTCCTCAGATGCAGGCAGACATTCAATGGACTCAAGATCCGTCCTTGGCGCGGACGAGCCCGCGGCACGCTGCGCCCTACCGCGAGACCTAACCGGCCCGGCGACCGGGTCGCGCTCGACGTTGCGAGATTCGATCGGCTCGCCTGATTCGGAAACGAATCGCAGGTCGCTCGCAAGACCCGGTTCATCGCGCCCAGGCAACCCTCGGAATCCGCGGAGGACTCCATCCGTCAGGCAAGCAAGCCACAGAGCGATTCCGATGGAGACCAGCATGCCGGTAAGGTACCCGCGAACGGCTGGGGTGCGGAAATCAGGGAGCACCAGCCTTGAAGAGCCAAAGGCTGTAGGCAACGTAGGCGCCGAGCAAGACCAGGCCTTTCAGCCGACCCGCCTTCGACCCGCCGAGCCAGATCATGAGGACCGACGCCACGGAGAAACCCAGAACCACGTAGAAATCCATGCCAAGAGCGCCTTCGAAGGCCTTGCGCAACTCCTCTTGCGCGCTAGCGCCGGGCATCGCTTGCTTCTCGAGTGGCCGAACCAAGCCGACAATGCCCAGCACGGCGATCAGATTGAAGACGTTGGATCCGACGACATTGCCCAAGGACAGCTCGGTTTCGCCCTTGAAGGCGCTTCCCAAACTCGCCGCGAGCTCCGGCAGGGAAGTCCCGATCGCCACGATGGTCAACCCAACCACACGCTCATCGATCCCCAGCCGCTCCGCGCCGCCCGTAGCTCCGGCAAGCGTGAGTTGGGCGCCGCCCAACACGGCCGCGAAGCCAAGCGAAGCCTCGAACCAGGCGGGGAGTTTGGAATTTGACTTGGGAAGGTCGTCGACCGCCTCGGTGTTGCGGCTCAGCAGCAACGACAGCGTGTAAAGGCCGTACAGGCCAAGCATCACGCCGCACTCGACGCGACTCAGGGCCCCATCCAGGGAGAAGAACCAGAGAATCCCGAGCGACCCAAAGAACGTGCACAGATCCCGGGCCTGGAAGCTCGTGTCGAGCACGCGTGGGAGCACCAGGGCGCTGGCTCCGAGCACCAGCCCGATGTTCGCGATGTTCGAGCCCAACACGTTGCCGAGCGAGATGGCCGAGTTGCCCTCGTAGGCGGCTACCGCACTGACGACCACCTCGGGGGCCGAGGTCCCCCAGGCCACGACCGTCAGACCGATGACGAAGACGCTGACCCCCAGTCGCTGGGCGATGCGCGAGCTGCCGGAAACCAGCCAGTCGGCGCCTTTGGCGAGCAGAAGGAACCCAAGGGCGAGCTGGATCGCGATCGCAACCCAGCCGGGAGGGCCCGCAGGGAGCAGAACAGCCGTGAACTGGAAAAGCATGGAAGCCAGAGCCTATCGGCGCGGTAGGGCTCCGATTCGAACCGCTCTAGAATCGGACTCGACATGAAACCCGACTCGTCCAGAACTCCGCCTGCCGCCTCGCCCTCCGCCGCTCCGCTGATCGGCGTGACCGGCAACCTCGAGCCCGTGCGCCGCGGCTCGGGCGGAACCGGTCTGGACTTGCCCCTGCGCTACGCCGAAGCCGTCGTCGCAGCAGGCGGGGTCCCGGTCGCGGTGACCTATCTGGAGGGACTCGATCCCGAGCTGCACGCGCAGGCCCTTCTCCCCCGGCTCGACGGGATCCTCTTTTCAGGCGGCGACGATTTCGCCACCGAGCCCCTGGGTCTGGGAGTCACCCATCCCTCCGCCAGCCCGGTCCCCGCGCTCAAGCAAGCCACGGACCTCGCCCTAGCCCGCGCCGCGCTCGCCTCGGGGCTGCCGGTGCTGGGGATCTGCTACGGTTGCCAGCTCCTGGGGCTTGCCGAGGGCGCCACCCTCTTCCAGCACCTCCCTGAGGACCGTCCCCCGGCCAGGCCGCACACCGGAGACGTCTCTCATGGGATTCACTCCCTGCCCGGAACGAAACTCGCCGAGCTGCTGGGTCTAGGAGAGGTCGATGCCATTTCGCGCCACCACCAAGCCCTACGCTCGGTTGCGTCCCCCTGGACGATTTCAGCCACGGATGGAGAGGGCCTCATCGAGGCCATTGAGCGCCGCCATCACCCGTTTGCGCTCGGTGTCCAGTGGCATCCCGAGCTACCTGATCCCACATTTGCCCTGGGCTCCCCCCATGGCCGCCTGCTCGAGGCTTTGGTCGCGGCGGCGCGCGCCCATCGCGCGGCGCGGCTTGAGTCTCCCGAGCCGATCGCTCCTGCCGCCCCTCCGATCCTGACGACGAACCGATGAGACAATTCAAAGGAGCCGAACTCGCTCGACCTTCCGGCGGAAACCCGAAGGCGAAACTGATGATCATGGGCGCCACGCTGCTCGTGCTCGGCGGTGCGCTTGTTTACCAGCAAAACAAGATGCGCAAGCCGGCCCAAGAGCCCCTGGCGCAAGCGACTCCAGCCGAAGCGATCTTGCAGGTTCCAGAGGCGCCCGATGGAACCTTCGAGGGCGTCCTCGACTCCACGCCTGAACAACGCGTGCAGCTCGAGCGTTCGGAGCTCGAGGTCACCAAGGCCGTCACTCGCCGACTGTTGCCCGCCCACTTCGAACAGCTCGAGACCATTCAACTCGGTCCCGCAACTTTCGACTCGTTCCGCGACAACCCCGCCGCCCTGCGCGGCGAGCTGGTCACCGTGCGCGGCAAGGTCGAGGAAATCCGTTCGCGCAGCGAGGGCCCCGGCCGCGTGAACGACTGGTTCGGGCGCCTGTGGACCGTCACGGGCGAGCCCGCTTACTTCGTGACCCTTCAGCAGACCGAAAAACCGGTCGAAGTCGGCGACTGGGTGCGGGTCGACGGAATGTTCTTCAAGTTCTTCGCCGAAGAAGACCTGGGCAATGGCGAGTGGATCGAAGCGCCGCTGGTCGTTGCGCCGCGCTTGACCCGCTCGTTCGAAGACTTCGGCGAGGTCGCCGACTTCGAGGCGGAGAAGCTGCTGATCCTCGGCCTGACCGACGACACGCTCGAGTCCGCGACGCCGATGCCCGAACTCCTCCAGTGGCGGATGCTTGCGCTCATGCGCGACATGCCGGAGGACGCCATCGACTGGGCGGCGGCCCCGACGCTCGACGGCCCGACCATGTCGGAGATCACCCGAAGCGGCGAGGCTTTCCGCGGCCAGCCATTCATCCTGCCGGTCAGCAAGATGCAGGGCATGAAGGTTCTGAAGACCGGTGAGAACGCGGCCGGCCTTTCGCACCGCACCGAGGCCTGGATCGCCAATCAAGAGTGGACTCGGCACGAGCCTTTGCTGCACGTGATCGCTCCCGGCGAACGTGAGCATCTGGGAGTCGGGTCGCTCGTCAACGGCCGTGTGATCTACCTGCGCAACATGGCCTACACGACATCCGAGAACACGCGCCGCGTCGTGCCCGTCTTCGCCGGCTACGAGCTCTCCAAATTCGTGCCCGAGGAGAGCCCACTGCTGGGTTACATCCTCGGGGCCTTCCTGGGCCTCACCGCCTTGATGGCTGGCTTGATCGCGATCCTCGTCCAGCGCGACAAGCGCAAATCCGAGGAGCTGCAGAAAAAGCTGCTCGAACGAAAGCGAATTCGTCGCGAGAAGAGCCTCGCCGGTCAGGGCGCCTGACCGTGCAAGAACGGATTCATGCCGGCCCCACCCGTTGCCCGGTGTGGGTCGGAGAAGGCTGCCTAGAGCGCCTGGAAGAGCTTCTAGAGGGCCGTCGCGCCCATTTGGTGGCGGACGAACATGTCCTTGAGCTCCACGGCTCGGCCCTGCCCCAAGCTCTGACAGACCGTGCCACGCGCGTTCCGCAGGGCGAAGCCGCCAAGGAATTCGGAACGCTCGGCGAGCTTCTCGAACAACTCGCCCAACAGGGCCTGGATCGCGACAGCGTTCTGGTGACCTTCGGAGGCGGAGCGGCCTGCGACCTGGGCGGACTCGCCGCCGCCCTTCACCTGCGTGGCATCGACGTGGTCCATCTCCCAACGACCCTCCTCGCGCAAGTCGACGCCTCCGTGGGCGGCAAGACCGCCGTGAACCTGCGGGCGGGCAAGAACCTCGTCGGCCGCATCTACGCGCCACTCGCCGTCTTGTGCGACACGCGCTGGCTGCCCACCCTGCCGGACGAGCAGTGGCGCTCCGGACTCGGCGAGGTCCTCAAAAGCGCCGTTCTCTCGGGAGAAGAAGATCTAGCCGCGCTTGAGAGTCACGCCGCGAGCCTTCGCCAGCCGGACGTCCAAGCCAACGCCGAACCCGTAGCCGACACGATTGCACGCTGCGTCCGCTTCAAGGCCAACGTCGTCACGGCCGACGAACAGGAGCGCGGGGAACGCGAACTGCTCAACCTTGGACACACGTTTGGTCACGCGATCGAACTCCACTACGGCTACGGACTCATCCCCCACGGCCTTGCCGTCGCCGCCGGCATCGGAGCCGCCCTCGCCGTGAGCCAGCGCCTCGGTCCGCTCGAAGACGCGACCCTCCCCGAGCGCATCGGCAGGCTCGCCCGCCAACTCGGACTTCCAGCTAGCCCCGCCGAGCTCGCTCGCCGTCACCCCGGCACCTCGGTAACCGGCCAGCAATTGGTCCATGCCATGGGCACCGACAAAAAAGCCCGCGCCGGCACCTTGCGCTTCGTCAGTCTCGTCCGGCCCGGGCAAGGGCAATTCGGAATCGAGTGGGACCTCGAAGAGGTCGCCAAGGTCCTGGACGAACTCCTCCAAGTCGGCCGTTAGGCGGATGCGGCTTTCGGGGTTCGGTCCTTCGCTAGCGGACTGGACCTGCAGCGGGTGGCCCGGGATCAGCGGTTTCGGTGAGAGACCCCCTGAGCCCCCCCGCCAACCCGGGTGAGGCGGGGGCTCGGGTGCGTGCTTCGGTCTGCGCGTGCAATCCATCGCAGGCTAGGCCGCCCTTGGATTTAGCCTCGGTCGAGGCTCTCTCCCAAATCGTTCTGTTGCGCCTGGGACCCGGATTCCGGCGCACCGTGGCCAAGGCCAAGGCAGGTTAAGGGTATACCCCTAAATTGACCCGCCAAGGTGGGCGCCGGTAGCGGCAACTTCCCGCGCCTGAAGGGTAGAAAAGGGCGAGAATTCCTGAAGGAACCTCAACGGATGGCCGCCATGGGAATCTGCGCAGGCTCGCGGTCTCGAACACGTCCTTCGCCCCCGTATGCACATGCAATTCACTCATGACCCGGAGCCTTCCCCGGAATCCGAAGGGTCGTTTCTTGAAATCCTGGAACGAGCCCAAAAGGGAAGCTCCGAGGCCATAGAAGTCTTGGTCGAACGCTTCTACCCCCAAGTCGAGACCCTCGTTCACGAGCGCTTGGCGAGGGATGTGCGAACCGGGCGTCCTTGGCTGCGCGCCAGGTTTAGCACGGGAGACCTCGTCCAAGAGGTGTTCGCCAGTGTTCTCAAGGACCTCAACAAGTTCTTCGGGGAGACCGAGCAAGGCTTTTGCGGATGGTTGGCCATGGTGGTTCGCAATCGCATCGTCGACTCGATCCGTTTTCACGAAGCGGGTTGTCGCGACGGGCGCGTCATGGGTCAACTTCCCGAGGGGGCCGACGCTTACATACCAGGCACCGCCACGGACCCGGCCCAGGCGGCGACGCGCGAGGAAGATTTCCTCCGACTGGCCGAAAACCTACAAGTGCTCGACGACAAAGAGCGATACCTCGTCCGAGGGAGAATCGAAGGCGGACTGTCCTTTCGAGAGCTAGCCGAACACCTCGGCCTCGGCTCTGAATCCACAGCCCGTCGGGCCTTCTTCGCCGCCCAATCTCGTCTGGTTCTCCTGATGTCGAGTTCCCGCGACAACCCAGACGCCCCGCAGTGACTGCCCCCACGAGCGATCGAATCGACCCCTCCCTGCAAGAGCTCGTGACCCAAGCTCTTTGCCTGCGGGACGAGGGCGTGAGCAACTGGCTCGAGGAAGCCTGCGCTGCTCAGCCTGCGGAGAAAGAGCGCGTGCGCCAAGCCGTCGCGGAAGCCGACGCCCTGCCGCAGACCCTGAACGAAGCCCTGGGAGCCGACGTGAGGATCGGCACGCTGATCGCCGATCGCTATCGCATCCTGCGCCGCTTAGGAGCGGGCGCCATGGGCGTCGTTTACCAGGCGCAGGACGGAGAGCTCGGGCGCGAAGTGGCGCTCAAAGTCCTCCGTCACGGCCTGTTGGACCAGGAGCGAGCGCGGCAACGCTTCGAGCGCGAGGCGCGGTCCATGGCCAGCGTCGAGCACGCCTCGGTCCTCGCTATTCATGACAGGGGCACCACCCAACAGGGCGAGGCCTTTCTCGTCATGGAGCTCATCGACGGGCGCGACCTCGGAGCCCTGGTGACCACGCTCAAGAAGCCAGTTGACTCACCGGGCGCGCCGGATCGCCCCGTTCCGCCAGGCGCCCTGGAAAAAGCCCTCGGTTTTCCGCTGGAGGGCCGTGAGAACTACATTCGCGTGGTGACTCGGTGGGTCGCGGAGCTGGCCTCGGGCCTGTCGGTAGCCCACGCCGCCGGAGTCGTGCATCGCGACGTCAAGCCGAGCAACGTGATGGTTCGGCGGGACGGTCGAGCCGTCTTGCTCGACTTCGGCATTGCCCTCCAAGAACAGCCGCTCCAGGACGCTGCTGCTCCCGTCAGCAGCTTGCAGTCGAGCATTGGCACTCCCGCCTACCTCGACCCCGAACTCCTCAGCCAGCAAGCCCGCGCTACGGCCCGGTCCGATGTATATGGCCTCGGGGCGGTGCTCTACTGTCTCCTGACGCTCGAGCCGCCCTACCAGGGGACAGCGACCACCATCCTCGCGAAGGTCGCAACGCGGCCCCCGGAACCCCTGGTCCGCAAGAACCCGTCTCTGCCCCGCGACCTGGTCGCCATCGTCGAAAAGGGGATGAGTCGCAGCGCCCGCGACCGATACGCCTCGGCCGCCGAGCTCGAGCAGGACCTCCTTGCGTTTCTCGACCACCAACCGGTTCGAGCCCGGCCGATCTCCCCGGTGGCTCGCGCCTGGCGAAAGGCTCGCCGGTCCAAGGCCGCGCAGGGCGCGATAGGCGCTCTGATTTTGCTGGGAGCGATCGCAATTGCCACGCTCGCCAGGCGCTGGCACCTCGATCAACAACAGGCCGAGTGGTTTCAGCTCTATCGACAATTCCCGCCGAACTTCACGATCGTCTATCACGAGAACCGGACCTACCTGCACGAGGCCGACCGTGCCGCCCTGGAGGATCTCCTGGATCGTGCAGCGAACGTGAGTCTCGACCCGCTCCCGACCCTCCTGCTTCGAGCTTCCTTCCGCTTCGACCACGGCGATTTCGAGGGAGCGGCCCGCGACATGCGCAGGGTCGCAGGCCACCAAGCAACCGGTTTCGCCGAGTCGCTCGCCGAACGGTACGAGGCCGCCTCGCTGCTTCCAGCAGGCGAGGTCCAACTCGACCTTGAAGGTCTCCCGGAGCCTGAAACCCTCCGCGATCGTTATCTGCGGGGCTACCACCACCTCCGCGATTTCGAAGACGCCGACGCCCTCGAGCTGCTAGACGAAGAGGTACGCGAAGCGATTCCGCACGCGGAAGAACTTTCGTTCGCTCTGGTGGAGTTTGGCCGCTTCGCTCCGTTTGAACGCTTCAAGAAGGCGCTCGAACTCCATGAGGACGTGCTTCAACTCGAGAGCCGACTTGGTGACCGAACCGCCTCTACCGCGCACTTCGCTTGCTACGCCCTATCGGCCGCAAACGCCTCGACCAGTGCTCTCGAAGCCGGACTCGAGGGCGTCCAGCTTGCGCCGCGCACCCACGTCAACCGAACCAACGTGGGTTGGGCTGCTTTTGTGGTCGGTCGCAACGACGTGGCTCGCGAGAACCTTCGAATCGCAAATGAGCTGCGACCGTCCGACAGCAAGCCGGTGCGCACGATGCTCCTCATGAACATCGCCGAAGGGGCCTTCGATGCAGCCCTCCAGGTCGTCGATCAAAACGCCGGCGCCGTAACGCGAGTACACCCCGGCTGGGCAGAGTCGCTACGCGCCGAGGTCGAGACCTATCGTGCGCTCAACCTCTGGATCGATGGAAATCCCAACCAACGCCGCTCGCAAGCCTTGACGCAGGCGATCCTCGCTGCGCGTCAGCATCTGGCTGCCGGCAAAGCGAAGGGCGATCCGCGATCGCTTCAGTTCCTGTCAGGCGTCCTAGACGCTTTAGAGAACGATGATGAGCAAGCTCTGGCCGAACGACTCGCTAACGAGTTCAGTCAGGACGTGCGTGCGATGTGGCGACTGACCATGCTCCGCAACGTGCTGCCCGAGCATCTGGATCCAGCGCCCATGCAAGCCCTTAGCAAGGTCTTGGAAGCCCTCGAAATTGAACTTGCAGGAACCACCCGTCTCACGACCTCGGACCTATAACCCCGCCAACCCTATCGGTTTTCTACCTCTCTCCCGATTCACCATGATCCCTGCGAAAGCCCCCAATCTTCCGTATTTCGGCGCTTCCATCCTAGTTGCGGCTCTGTCCTCGCCACTCATAGCCCAGACCCAGGCGCCCGCCATTCCGCACACCCAGGCGCAAGGCATGTTCACCGGACACCCGGTCGGAGCCCAGGTGACTAACGTTGCACCCAGCACCACACCACCGCCGGTTCCGCGCCTCCAAGTCCGCACCCCTGGGCTTCAGTCGGGGTCCTTGAGAACTTGGTCGACGGAGGACTTCGGTCCGACCTCCAGCCAGCACCCGGACTATTCCCCCAGTGCGCTGTTCTCCCACTGGACGACGAGTCTCTTGAATGCGCCGCCCAGCGCCTGGGACGACGCCACCGCTCCGTTCGTGCCGGTGTTCGGCGGCATGTCGACCGGAGGGGACGTGACGCCAGAGGTGTCGCACGACGGAACCATGCAGGCTTCCAGCACCCTGCTCGGTTGGTACGCGCTGTCTTGGACGGTGGATCACGAAGCCGTGGGGCAGCAAGCGAGCTCGATTGAGATCGCCGGTCCCTCTCCCGCCGGCTGGGTGTTCAGCCATACCTTCGAGGGGAGCGAGGGCATCCGGTCCTTGCTGATCGACAACAACCGAGTGGAATACACCCGGTTTCAGATGGGACTCTCCGCCACGCCTGCCCAAACCGAAGAAATCACCAGCCTCGACTGGGGCATGGGCTTGATTTCCGCGACACCCAACTCAGGACCGACCTCCTTGCAGCCGGTTCGGGACTGCTTCTATTTCACAATCGACTCGGAGTGGATCCAAGCCTACTACCCGGGCGGTTCATCGACGTTCACGGGGCTTAGTGGTTCCGGTACTCCGGTTCAGATTCCCCTCGACGCGGGAACCGTGTACGCGATGACCTGGAACGGCTCCACCTGGTCCGCACCCATGATCGCTTTCGACCATGTTGCGCTATACGGAAGTGTCCAAACGAACGTCGCGCTGGACGCCTTGTCCGTTTTCCGGCTCCCCGGAGATGCCCCCGACCAACCCACCCGCGTGGTCTTCTCCTTGACCGCGGACAGCACCCTCGACGGGCAAGAGGTGAACCAGATTTTGGTCTCACAGCGCAGCAGCTCGTCAGCCATGGCGCTGGTGACGGCCGAGCCGCTTAAATCGGAAAGCGGAACGCAAGCCACCACCAAGCTGGGCCTGGTCGAGGGAGGGAGCCCAACCCTCGGTGCTGACGACATCAAGAGTCTGTGCGGTCGCGATCCCCGTCTCGATCCGGACTTCGAGCCCCTTCCGGGCACACCGCAGACCTTCGATTCACACCAGGGGACTCCCCTCGACATCCCGCTCGACCTTGACGCAAACGAGCTCGGCCTGTCCATGCTGCTCTACCAACCCCAGAACGGACAGGAACAGCAGAGCCTCCTCCTGACGGCTACCGGAATCGATCTATCCGGCTACGACCTCGGTCTAATCGAGTTCGATTTCGCTATAGCGGAACCGAGCCTCCTGCCGATTCCGCTGCAACAACTCAACTTCTTCACAGCCCCTCCCATCTTAGTCCTCGCCGACTCGCAATCAGCCGAGTTTAGTTTCCCCTACGAACCGCTCAGTTCGGTCGATTTGCGCGCCCAGGCCAGGGTCCATGGCTTCAGGCAGACTCCCCTTGCCATCGACATCAACATCGCACAAACCTGGGAGCTCTCCCTAGGGAACTAGCGAATGAACAGCTCGGTACGGTGACGGGCCCTCTGGCACCGTACCGAGCTCTTCCATCACCGCCGGAGCGCTCTCGCTATCGATCGCGCTCCACCTAGGGTCAGTATCCGCCCGGCCTTTGCTTGCTACGCCGCCGGTCGGGCAAGAGCATCAATCCAGTGAGTTGGAAGAGCTGCGGTGTCCAAGGCGGTCGATCGAGGGATCCATGGACGTGCTCGACCCTCCCCGTTCACGCGACAGGTCCATGGGCGCATTCCGGGCCTCTGCGCAACCGACCTAGCCCCAGCCGTCCAAGCGTTGACCTCGAACGGATTCTCCTTAGAGGAAGTAGCCCAGCTCCGGCTTTTGAATTCGGCGCAGCGCGGGGACACCATCTCGCTTGACCTGGGTGCGGACCCCCCAGATGGGCAATACCCCATCCTTCCCCTGGCCCGGCAAGCCTTCGCCGACGCCTTTCGTCAGGCCGGCGGGACTCGGGTGTTGCCATCCAAGCGAAGCCGCTACCTGGTCTTCCCGGCCGGCGCACAACTTCCCCATTGCGAAAACAGCCTTGGAACCCCGTCCAAGGCGCTGGCGCGGGGGATGCCGAACCTCTCGCCGGGCTCCGCGTCGCTGTACGCACCCCCGAGCGGTTAGCCCGAATGCAGCCACGCGGCCTTTGGTGAAGTGCGTTTCCCGATTCGGGGGGTCCGGGCCGGCCCTGCTGTTTTTTTGGAGCCAGTTTGGTCCCGATTCGCCGGGGGGCTGCGTAGCCGGGGGTGTCAAGCGACGAACCTGTTCCTGAACGGTCGTCTGACTGACAACCGCGCCGCGCGGCCTGCAGATTCACCTCGCCTTTGAGCGAGCGGACCCGGGGGGGAACGCTCGAACGAAGTCGACTCGAAAACCGCAGGTCGCGCCACGCACCTCCGCGCTGCTCACCGGCCGGTCCGATGAACTCTCTGGGGCGATGCGCCTGGGGACCGCTCCGGGGCACCGAGAACTGGCCCAGGCTGGCCGGACTGGCCTTCCGGGGAAGCGAAACGCCCGATCGCCTGGGAACCTGCGAGACTCGAGCTGGGTCCCTGAGGGACTCCCCTCCGGTTCTCTCCCAGGCATCGCTTGTTCTCACTGATTCTCGGCCTCGCGGCCCAGCTCCCCGCCGCCCCTGTCGCATCGAACCTGGATACCCCCCAGGAAGGCACCGAGGCGCTCCAGGTGCCCTCGGTCATCGTCTACCGCGAAGACCTGGAGCTGCGCGACCGGCTGATCCGCGTCGCCGGCGTGCGGGCGGATCCGGGCCGGTTCGTAGTGGCCAACCTAGATCGCCGGCTTGAGCCGGCGCTCGAGCGCCATGGCGCGATCGTTGAGCCGCTGCCTGAACTGGCTGAGGACGAGCAACTGTGGCTCGTTCCGCTGGCCGCCCTGGGCGCGGTGGGTTCAGAGCTGCCCGGCGGAGCGGCGCGGCTTCTATTCCGCGGACCGGCCGGAAGCCCGGCTCTCGTCGCGGTGGCCGAGTCCGCCGAAGAGGCGTTTTTGAAGGCAGCCTCGATCAGCGGTCACAACCACTGCGGGCTATCGCCGGTGCCGGTGCGCGCGCTGCGGCCTGCACCGAACGTGACCTGGCGAGGCCGGCCTGGAGCCGAAGGCGTGTTGGCCATGTCCACAGCCGACCCGCGACTCCAGGTGTTGGTCGACCAGATCGATCCAGCGGCGATCGAGGCACGCGTCGATCAACTGGCAGCCTTCTTCAACCGACGCGCGGATCAACCCGGAGCGATCGCGGCCCAGAGCGTCATCGAAGGGTGGTTCCAAGGAATCGGCCTGACTCCAACAACCCAAAGCTTCGATCCGCAGTTCTCCAGCAACGTCATTGCAGAGATCCCTGGCGCTGTGGATCCGAACAAGGTGGTCGTGATCGGCGCCCACTACGACTCGATCAACCTTCAGGGTTCGGCTAGCTCGATTTCACCCGGCGCCGACGACAACGCCTCCGGGACTTCCGGAGTCATCGAAGCTGCCGCGGCCCTCGCCCAAGGAGGTCCCTACGAGCACACGATTCGCTTCGTCACGTTTTCGGCTGAGGAATTCGGATTGGTCGGCGCCAGCGCAAATGCGGCCCAATCGCTCGCGGACGGCGAGGAGATCCTGGGCATGTTGAATATGGACATGATCTCCTACCGCGCGACGGGCGACGCGCGCGACGTGGACTTCGTGACCAACAACACGTCGGCCTCTCTCAATGATTTTTGCGCAGCAACCGGAGCGTTGTACGTGCCGAACTGGGCCTCGACCCAAGGAACGCTGAGCGCCGGCAGCTCCGACCACGCGGCCTACAATTCGTTCGGTTTCCCAGCGACGTTCTTCTTCGAAGACACCGGGCAGTTCTCGCCATTCATCCACACGCCGAACGACAGCGTGAACCTCTCGGCCGTGGACTATGAGCTCGCTCAGCTGATTGTGCGAGGCGTCGTTGCCGCAGCCGGCACCCTGGCCGAACCGCTCGACTTGAATCTGGTGCACACGCCCCTCGGAGACACCCAAGACGGTGTCGGTCCCTACCTGGTGACGGCGCAGGTCACCAGCCTGGTTGGCTCCAACGTCGCCGGCGTGGATTTGCACTACTCGGGCGATGGGAGCAACTTCACGACGATCCCCATGGTCGACCAGGGCAACGGAAACTTCACCGGCCTGATCCCGAGCTTCGGCCCGCTCGCCGACCTTTCCTATTGGATCCAGGCCTTCGACGACCAAGACGGTTCGGAAGTCAGCCCGATCGGCGCAGACCTGGGCGCCACGCCGCACCAGTTTTTCGTCGGAACGCAGAACGTCGTGTACACGAACGACTTCGAGGGTCCCACCGATGAAGGCTGGATCCACGCGCAGGTCGCCACCCAAGACGACTGGCAGCGCGGAACTCCCCAGGGCCAAGGAGGCGACGCCAGCCAGGCCTTCTCCGGCAGTTCCGTTTGGGGAAATGACCTGGGGCCGGCTGGCTTCAACGGCACCTACCAACCGAACGTGGTGAATTTCCTGCGCTCGCCGTCGATCGACGCCTCGGGAACAAGCAGCCTAACCCTCGAATTCCGCCGCTGGCTAACCGTCGAGGACGCGACCTTCGACCAGGCGCAGATCCTGGTGAACAACCAACTCGTCTGGCAAAACCCGGCCGGATCCGGTACCGATCACCTCATCGACTCCGCGTGGATCCCATTCGAGCTGGACATCACGGCGGAAGCCGCTGGCAGCTCTGATGTTCAAATCGAGTTCCGGATGAATTCCGATGGCGGCCTCGAATTCGGCGGCTGGAACCTGGACGACTTCACCCTCGTCGAGAAGGGTCCTGCGCCTGCGCCGCCAGCGCCTAGCTTCACCTTGGACCCGAGTTCCATGGTGGCCGCCGGCTTCGTACCGGTCGTCGCGAGCGGCACGGGCCTCGGCGGCGTTCAGAGCATCACGGTGAATGGCGCTGCGGTCTCCTTCGAGCAGGGCGCCGGGCAAGTGACCTTCCTAGCCCCGCCCGCCACACAACTCGGGGCGGCCGACGTCGTCGTCACAACCTCCGCCGGCTCCTCCACCACGCCGCTCAGCTACCAGCCCAACACAAGTACGGTCCTCGCCGGCACCGCCTCGGCCGGGATCGGGCAGGTCGCCTCGTTCGCTGTTGGAGACCCGGATCCAGGCGCGGCCTGGTTGATCTTCAGTGCCGCACCGGGCGACACCGTCCTGCCCGGCATCGCGAACCTTGGGATCGGCGGCGGCAATCCCCTGGCGATTTTTATCGCCGGTTCTGGCGCCCTGAACCCCGCGGGCAACTTCCTGCAGTCGTTGCCGCTGCCAAGCAACCCGGGACTGTCCGGCGCTTCGCTGTTCTTTGAGGGTGTTGTGTTCGGCCCCGCGCTGACGCTCGACGCAAGCGGCGCCTTCGAGCTGAGCATCGACTAGCCGCGCGGCCTGCGAGCTCCCGGGATGTCCAAAACGAAGGGGAACGGGTCCCAGCCGCTGACGGGAGTCTTCCCGAGCCCGTCTTCAACGACCCAAATTCCTGTCTTTCGCTCGTGCCCGGGTTCATCGCGTTCGTTCCCCGCCCCGTTGTCTGAAGCTTCGGAACGACGAGTCAACAGTACCTGGGCTTTCCGTTCGCCCTCGGTAATGGAAGCTCCGTTATGGGTGGAGTGGCTCCTGTGTACGAGTTGTTCAATGCAGAGCCCGGAGCACGCGCGATCCTCCTTTTGGCCAACCAGGCCAATTGCAAGGGAATCGGCGTCGGAGAGGCAACGCTGTTTTTTGGACCCAATTCGATCCTGGACTCGCGCATCACAACTGTGAAGCCCGATGGGACCACTCTCGTCCGCGCCCCGCTTCCTCTCGAAACCCCTGTGGGAATGGGTCTTTTCGCGCAGTGGTTGGTCGTGGAGCCGAGCGGGGCCGTTGAGTCCTCGGAATCCGTCTATATGAGAACGGCCACGCTCTAGAGCTGGGAGAGCCAAATGCTTACGAACCGTGCGGTCTTGGGCCCCGGAGATTGCGCAAGCAACAGAATCAAGGGGCCGTCATCTCCGAATCGGAGGTGCCGGCTCCATCGAAGGTCCGGCTATGCGCCGGGCTCCTGGCCAAAGGCGAGTTCCAGCTCTCTCGGAAGGCGCCCACCCCGGCGGCTGGCCCGCCTCTCCCGAGACCGGCGGAACGCAGGTGCCCAGCCGTCCAACCACGGGTTCGCGGGAGTCGAGGTCGGCCGAGCCGCGGTCTATGGGGTTCCAGGGGCCTCAGCCCTCGCCCTGCACGAGGACCTTTTTGAAGAGGGAAGGAACTCGCGAGCCGACCGGGTGCCGCCACCGAAACCCGCGTCTTCCGGCGGTCGCCAGCCACAGGGTGGCATCACCCAGCCGCAGCAACGGGCCAGCCAGAGGAACGGAAGGTAGACGGCCCGGGCCAGGAAGTCCGCGAACGAGCTGAACAAGAAGCCGAGCCCCTCGGGCTCCCTGCGCCGCCGATCTCTTCGCGGCTCTGGAACCAAGGAAGACCGCAGAGGCGCGGGCCCGCCACGGGGCGCCCTGAATCCGCCCCACCGGTCGACAGCTCCGGGGGCGATGTGCTTGAATGGGTCGCCTTAGGGCGATCCGCCTGACGGCCGGCGATTCCGATGCTTCGGGGCGCGGCTTTTTTTGTGCCCGCACGCCCCGTGTCGGACTCGAGCTTCGGCCTCCTCGGGAGCCCCAATTCCCCCCCCACTGCCGAACCGCTCTCACCGATGCCCAAGCGCGAGGACATCCAGTCGATCCTGATCATCGGATCGGGCCCGATCGTGATCGGACAAGCCTGCGAATTCGACTATTCCGGTACCCAAGCCTGCAAGGCTCTCCGTGAGGAAGGGTACCGGGTGATTTTGGTCAACTCGAATCCGGCCACGATCATGACGGATCCGGAGATGGCCGATGCCACTTACATCGAGCCCATCACACCGGAGGCCGTCGCCAAGGTGATCCGGATTGAGAAGCCCGATGCCCTCTTGCCAACCCTCGGTGGGCAGACCGGCTTGAACACCGCCTTGGCCCTGTTCGACGCGGGCACCCTCGACGAGCTCGGCGTGGAGATGATCGGCGCGCTGCCCGACTCGATCCGCAAGGCCGAGGACCGCGATCTGTTCCGCACGGCCATGGACAACTGCGGGCTGGAGAGCGCGCGATCCGGCATCGCCCACACGATGGACGACGCCCGAGCGGTCCTGGCCGAGATCGGGTTTCCCTCGGTCATTCGTCCCGCATTCACGATGGGTGGCTCGGGCGGCGGTATCGCCTACAACATCGAGGAGTTCGAGCAAATCGTGTCGCGCGGCCTCGACCTGTCGATGAACACCGAGGTGCTGGTCGAGGAGTGCCTATCCGGGTGGAAGGAGTACGAGATGGAGGTGATGCGCGACAACGCCGACAATGTCGTCATCATCTGCGCGATCGAAAACCTCGACCCGATGGGCGTTCACACCGGCGATTCGATCACGGTGGCTCCAGCCCAGACGCTGACCGACCGCGAATACCAAAACATGCGCAATGCCTCGCTGGCGATCATGCGCGAGATCGGTATCGCCTGCGGAGGCTCGAACTGCCAGTTCGCGATCAACCCGAAGGACGGCCGCATGGTCGTCATCGAGATGAACCCGCGGGTTTCGCGCTCCTCGGCACTGGCCTCCAAGGCAACCGGTTTCCCGATCGCGAAGTTCGCCGCCAAGCTCTCGGTCGGTTATCGCCTAGACGAGATTCGCAACGACATCACCAAGGAGACGCCGGCCAGCTTCGAACCGACGATCGACTACTGCGTCACGAAGATCCCGCGCTTTGCGTTCGAAAAGTTTCAGGGTTCGGACAACACGCTCACCACCTCGATGAAGAGTGTGGGCGAAGTGATGAGCATCGGCCGGACCTTCAAAGAGTCGCTCCAAAAAGCTCTTCGCGGCCTCGAAACCGGGCTGCCCGGCCTCGGCTTCAGTTCGCGGGACGATCTCGGTCCGCTCGAATGGGACGACGAGGAGATCGGAAGGATGCTGCGCGTGCCGACGCCCGATCGCTTGATGGCGGTCCCCGAGGCGTTCCGGGCCGGCTGGGATGTCGATCGAGTCTTTGAGGCGAGCCAAATCGACCCCTGGTTCCTCGAGAACATCCGTGAACTGGTCGACTTCGAATCCGATCTACGCAGTGCGGAACTGAGCGCTGAACTTCTCGGCCAAGCCAAGCGTTACGGCTACTCCGATCGCCAGATTGCCGTGGCGACCGGGCGCCCGGAGTCCGAGGTGCTGACTGCCCGCAAGAAGCACGGGGTGATGCCGGCTTACAAACTGGTCGACACCTGTGCTGCGGAGTTCGAGGCCAAGACGCCCTACTACTACTCAAGCTGGGAAGACGAGAACGAAGCCCGCACGCCCGAACGCGACGCCGTGATGATCCTCGGCGGAGGTCCCAACCGAATCGGCCAGGGCATCGAATTCGACTACTGCTGCGTCCATGCGGCGTTCGCCATGCGCGAGATTGGCCGCGACTCGATCATGGTCAACTCGAACCCTGAAACGGTCTCGACCGACTTCGACACGTCGGATCAGCTGTTCTTCGAGCCGTTGACCCACGAGGATGTGATGAACATCGTCGACGTCACGGGTCCCAAGGGAATCATCGTGCAGTTCGGCGGGCAGACGCCGCTCAACCTCGCCAAGGGATTGCACGCAGCAGGTGCTCCGCTGATCGGCACCTCGGTCGAGTCGATCGACCGCGCCGAGGACCGCAAACAGTTCACGGCCTTCCTCAAGAAGCTGAACCTGCGCCAGCCTGAAAACGGGCTCGCCACGAACCCTGGCGAGGCCTTCGAGATTGCGCGCCGCATCGGGTATCCGGTGATCGTGCGCCCGTCTTACGTGCTCGGCGGCCGCGCGATGGAAATCGTGTTCGACGACGAAGCGCTCGATCACTTCATGACCCACGCGGTTCATGCCTCGCCGGACCATCCGGTGCTGGTCGACAAGTTCCTATCGGACGCCATCGAGGTCGACGTGGACGCCATCGCCGATGGCCAGCGGGTCGTGATCGGCGGCATCATGGAGCACATCGAGCAAGCTGGCGTGCACTCGGGTGACTCGACCAGCGTGCTTCCGCCGCACACGCTAGGCCGCAAGATTATCGACGAGATCGCCGAGGCCACCAAGGCGATGGCGCTCGAACTCGGCGTGGTCGGGCTTATGAACGTGCAGTTCGCCGTCAAGGACGACGCCGTGTTCATCCTCGAGGTCAACCCGCGTGCCTCGCGGACCGTGCCGTTCGTGTCCAAGGCCATCGGCGTGCCGCTTGCCAAACTGGCCGCCAAACTCATGTGCGGCGCGACGCTCGAAGAGCTCGGCTTCACCACCGAAGTCACGCCAGCGTACTTCTCCGTCAAAGCGCCAGTCTTCCCGCACAACCGCTTCTTGAACGTCGACTTCCGCCTCTCGCCTGAAATGCGATCGACCGGTGAAGTCATGGGCGTGGATACCGAGCTCGGACACGCATTCCTCAAGGCCTTCCTTGGGGCAGGGATGAAGCTCAAGCGCTCAGGCCGCGTCCTGATCACCGTCAAACCCTCCGACAAGCGCGCGATCGTTCCCGAAGCTCGCCAGCTCGCGAACCTCGGCTACGAACTGTTTGCCACCGAAGGGACCTACCACGCGCTGCATGCCGCCGGAATTCCGGTCGAACGCGTCAACAAGGTCCAAGAGGGTCGACCGCACATCGTCGACATGCTCAAGAACCGCGAACTCGACATGGTGCTCAACACTCCCAGCGGTCAGCGCCAGCGCCGCGACGACAGCAAGATCCGCGCTGTTGCTGTGCAAAATGGCGTGCCGGTCGTTACGACCGTAGCCGGTATCAGCGCCGTAGTCTCGGCGATCTCCTCGCTGCATAGCGGAGAATGGAGCGTGGCCAGCCTGCAAAGCCTTCACGCCACGCTGGATCCCAACCGCCTCGCGGTTCAGCAGTCCAGCTGAACCGGGAGCGGTTCTCTCCGGCCACCGCTTCCACGAAGCGGGGGCCATGGAAACACCAAGGGTCTCTGGGGGCTTTGTGTCTGCGGCAAAAAGTGGATGAAACTTGACCGGCTTCGCGGAAGGCGCGAGCGAAGCGGACTCCGGGAGCCTCTTCCGATCAAGCAGCTCTAGAGCGACCGCTTCATTCAAGATAGGGCAAGCGAAGGGCTACCCCCCCCTCGTAAGTCGCCCCTGCTAGACTCTTCCTCATGGTTGCCCTATGGCCGGTTGTGCAACGTTGCATCCCACGGGCGCCGCTCGCCATGGCCTTCTTGGTCGCCGCGCTGGGCTGCTCTGCGGAACCTGCGACTCCGGACAAGGCCACCGTCCGGTTGGAGGTTCTCGATGTAACGGGATCTCCGAATTGGAGTGTGCTCGAGCAACGGCCGGATGCCCCCGTGCAACGCGGCTCGATACGCCCTTCGAAAATGGGAGAACTAGGCGGGCTAAGTCGACTCACCATGATCCTCCCCCCACCCGCCTCCATCGAGCTGCTCCTCCCTGACTGGGAGGGTCAAGAGCAGGCTGGGCCGTTCTTCATAAGACCCCTGTGCGGCATCGACGGGGGCGAGTTGCCGCAGGGCGCTCCGCTCACCGTTGCGTTCGAAGTTCTGATAGATGGCGAGCTGGTCGCTAGGCACGAATGGACGCTCACCAAGGAACAACGCGATACGCCCCACCAATGGAAACAGATCTCTGACAAGCAAGGTCTCCAAGTGGAGCCGGGTGCGTTGCTCCAGCTGCGAACCCAGTTGGTGGAAGGGGATCCGGAACGGGCTATTCGAGCCGGCTTTGCGGACCTAGTGATCGAACGCGAACAGCTCTTTGCGCGCGAGCCGGCCTCGCTGGAAGAGCCCAACCTCGTTCTGCTTGTGCTCGACACCCTGCGGCGCGACCGCCTCTCCTCCTACGGATACGAGCGCCAAACGACCCCGCATCTGGACGCTCTCGCGGGCCGCGGCACGCTCTTCGAACAAGCCGTATCCACCTCAAGCTGGACCTGGCCCTCGACCGCTTCCATCCTGACCGGATTGCTTCCCGAAGAACACAATGTTCGCTCGCGGACGAACTGGCACCTGAACGGGAGCTTCGAAACCCTACCCGAGGGGCTGCAGCGCGAGGGTTACTCCACCGCGGCCTGGTCCGGCAATCCGCTGATCGACTCGGGCGCCAACTTCGATCAGGGATTCGAGCGATTCGCGCCCGAGCAACCGAGGTTCTTACGGACCGGGGAGTTCCTCCCCGAGGTCGAGCAGTGGCTCGAGCAAGCCAAGGACTGGAAGTTCTTCCTCTACATCCAGATGATCGATCCCCACGATCCTTACATCCCCCGGGAGGAGGACCGCATCCGGTTCGTGAACGAGGCTCCAAAGGGCCTTCCAGAGCAGTTTGAGCGACGCTACGCCACGGTTCTCTTTCTTCAAGCTGCGAAGAAGCGTGCCGGCGAGCAGCCCAATCTGACGATTCCGCTTGAGCATTTTCAGTACGTAAGCGACCTGTACGACGCCTGCGTGGCCACCACAGATCACTATGTGGGGCAAGTCCTTGGGTTCTTGGACGAACGGGGCCTCACCGACAAGACCCTCGTTGCTGTGACGGCAGATCACGGAGAAGAACTCTACGAAAACGGCTTCCTACTCCACGGACACAGCCTTCGACCAGAGCTCATTGACGTTCCGTTGATCCTCGCTGGCCCCCAAGTTCCCGCGGGTCAGCGTATCGCCTGGCCGGTTTCCAACCGGCAGCTCCCGGGGACTCTGATGGACCTGCTCGGTCTCCCCTGGGGCGGTGCCGGGGACGCGCCCAACCTCTTCGAAGACTTGGCTCGTCCACTGTTCATGTCGACCGAGTCCGCTCAGGGCCTGCATCCCGCACCGGTTCTTCAGGGAGTCGTCCAAGGCAACGATGCCCTGCGAGTCTGGCGCAGCGAACTGGACGCTCCGGCCGAGGCCATTCAGTTGTTTGACGCACAGCGGATGACACGTCGAGACTCGGAGCCCGAGACAACCCAGCGCCTGCTCGAGCTGCTGAATTCGCGCCACCTACGATCCGTGGAAGCTCGCAAGGGGCTTGACCTCGAGACCTCTTCCGGACACCTCGAGTCTTTGCGAGTCCTCGGCTATGTTGACGAGGAGTGACCTGACGCCTCCAAGCTGCCGCATAGTCCGCCCTCCGACGAATGGAAAGGAAGGGCCCGGGCTGATCGGATGGCCTTGCCGCGGAGAGGCTCCTCGGTCTTGCGAACGGCCATCCGGGGTCGCATAAGGCCTGCCGCCCAGGAACCAAAACCCCTGGCCCGGACGCCCACCCAATCGCCTATCCTCCCTTAAGTCCTCGCTTGGGGGCAGGAAACCGGTCGAACCCGTGGCTGCACGGCCGCCGCCCCCCATGTCGAACCGAACTCGCAACCTTCACGCCTGGACCACCCGCGCTGAGGACGGCCAAAAGCGTGAGGTGCGCGCCCAGCTGTTCGGCAAGAATTGGACGGTGACTTCGCGCTGCAAGGGCGAGGACGATTGGATCACCCACGATCCTCCGCTCCTTGAGGACCTTGAAGAGCTGTTCGAGGTCGTCAGCCGCAAGTACCAGCGCAGGAGGTTGAGCCGGGAACACCTGGAGACCGTGCAGAAGCTGCTGGACAGGCGCACCGACCGCAGGCCCCAGTGAACGGCAAGAATCCTCTCGCGAGAGGTCAAGCCGAGCGACCAGGCCAAACCCAAACGGGTGCAACTGGAGGGAAGCTCGGTGCGCCGGATGCCCCTTCGGAATGCCCTCTCCCTATGCCTTCCCTCCCGCCCGGCTCCAAGCTCGCTCCGCTGGTCCGGCCCTGGCTTTGGCGATTCGTTCAACTTCAGGCCGGACTGTTCGTGTTCGCGGTCTCGGTCACGCTCATGCTCGAAGCTCGCGTCGGCCTCGACCCTTGGTCTGCGGTTCACGAGGGTCTGGTTTTCCAGACCCAGCTGAGCTTTGGTCGCGTGGTGCAGGGCGTCGGCACCCTGTTGATCGCCTTCAGCTGGGCCGTGCTGCGCATCCGGCCAGGTGTGGGAACCGTCTGCAATATGCTCTTCATCGGAGCCTGGATCGACTTGATCCGCCACCAGGGCTGGGTTCCCGTGTGGGAGGCTCCCGGCCTGCTCGCCTACGGGCAGTTCCTGCTCGGCATCTTAGTCAACGGCTTTGCAACTGCGCTCTACATCGGAGCTCGCCTCGGCGCAGGACCACGGGATGCCTTCGTGCTCGGAATGAGTGCCCAGCTTGGCAAGAGTGTTCGAGCTACGCGAGTTGCTCTCGAAGTCACGCTGCTTGCCACAGCTTTCTTGATCGGGGGCACGATCGGGTGGGGAACCTTGATCTTTGCGCTGCTGATGGGGCCGGTG
The DNA here is from genome assembly GCA_964619265.1 of uncultured Planctomycetaceae bacterium. Taxonomy (GTDB): domain Bacteria; phylum Planctomycetota; class UBA1135; order UBA1135; genus CAZUCE01. The sequence continues at coordinate 41,255 of CAZUCE010000016.1, read as the reverse complement.
ATGCAAACCAGCCTGCGCCTCATGCGCGTGAGCAGCCATCCAAGGCCGGCCGAAGCTACGCTCCGATTCGAATGAGCATGGCACCCGGGGGCGGCAAGGGCCCTTTGGTCGAGCCGAACGGCTCCGCATCCTTCCCTTGGGTTACTGTGATGCAGCTGAATCGATTCGCGCGCCTCCAATTCGGGAGGCTGCGGCCGCCCCCCCCGAATTGACTGCCCCCTAGGAACTGTCTTGCCCCCGCTTCTCTCTTGCGCCCGGCCGGATGCCGGCGCTGCCTACGACGCAAGTCGGATTTCCCCCCGTTCACGATCTAGCGCCGCTCTCTTAGCGGCCGGGCTCGCGTGCAGCTGCACTCCACAGAGCGCCCCTTCCGATGAGGCTGAGGGTCCATTCACGCCCCCGAATGTCGTCCTGATCAGCCTGGACACACTGCGGTCCGATCACGTCTCGTCCTACGGCTACGGCCGGGAAACAACGCCCCATCTCGACGCCCTTGCAGCCCGCGGCTTTCTCTACGAGAACTGCTACAGCGGCGCGCCGTGGACGCTCCCGTCGCACATCACGATGCTCACGGGACTCTACACCGACCAACATCGGGTGACCGTTGACCGGCGTGCGCTATCGCCAGATATCCCGACCCTGGCGGAGACCTTTCAGGAGGCCGGCTACCAAACCCACGGCCTGCACCATCCGGGTTGGATCCACGAACGCCATGGCTTTGGCCGCGGATTCGACATCTTCGCCAGCCACCGTGGAGTCGAAGCCGCCACGGAGCACCTGGACGTGATGTTCGATGAACGCAACGACCAGCCTTGGTTCCTGTTCCTCCATCTGTTCGACATCCACTCGGCGCCCATCGATTCAACTTCGCGCTGGATCTACAGGTCTCCCGCCGATGGGCGCGACCGATTCCTTGAGGGTGCTTCCGAGCAGTTTGAGCCGGGTGACGCAGAGGCCCTGTGGAGCGGGAGTCGTAAGGCAACCGAAGCGCAGATCGAAGCTCTCGTCGCGCTCTACGATGCCGGCATCTTCTACGTGGACAGTCAAGTCCATGGTTGGATGCAACGGTTTGAACAGGAAGGTGTTCTCGACCCCGGAATTCTGGTCATCACCTCCGACCACGGCGAATCCCTGGGACAGCGAGATGGGCACTTTCCGGATCACGGATGGCTCTATGAGGAGGGCCTGCGTGTTCCGCTCATCATCTACCGCGGAGATGCTGAGTTCGCGCCGCGACGGGTGACCGAGTCGGTGCACCACGTCGACCTGGCTCCCAGCTTGTTCGAGGTCGCCCGAATCGAGATCCCGGACTACCTGCCAGGACGCTCGCTGTTCGGCGAAATTCCGAGCGAAGTGCGCACGTTCTCAGCCTCCTACCAGCGGTACCAGGCGCGCCTTCGATTCCCCGACAAGGTGGTCCGCTCGACGCACCCGGCGCGCGAGGGGTACTACACAGACTTGTCCCAGGATCCCGGTGAGCTCAACCCCTTACCGGAGAGCGATCCCTCCTTCGAGCAGCGGGCTGCTGAACTCGATGCGGCCTTCGAACGCGAGATCGCCGGCCTAACTCTCCCCGGTGATGGACCGCTCAGCATCGATCCTCGCATGGGTCAAGAAGAGCTTCAGCAGCTCCGTGCCCTTGGCTACGCAGAGCAGATCCCAGAAAGCCCGGGATCCGGCGATGTCCAGGACATCAACGACCCTCGCTGATCCCCCCTGCGCGGGGCGTGGGCGGCGGGTCCGAACCTGCACCGGTGGGCTCTTCCTGCCCGATAGACACCAGGTAGAGTCCAGCTGAAGGGAGGTTCCAGTTCAGGGCCTCTGCTGGGGGCACTTCGCCTGTAACTCCCATCTGATCACCGGAAACCAGGAAGCTGCAAGCGCGCTTCCTGTCGCGATCGCCTTGGTGCCTTCCGAATATTGAAGTGCGCCCTTGGGAATGGGCTCTTCACGCCTAGCGGGATACCCCTCGGCGTGATACCTAAGCTCCCATGAAGATCCTGGTCATCGCCGAACACGCCCCGCTCTGCGAAACACTCTTTAAGCCGTTCGAGTGGGCAGCGCGAGGAGCCTTCCACACGCTGTGCTCGGTCGAGCGCAGCGAGCTGGAGCGCACGGGAACTTCGTTCGGTGAGTTCGACGTGATCGTCGATGTCTGCGCCCGCGGCGAGCGCGATGTGGTCGCCCTCGCGCGGCGATTGGGTCCAGTAGCCCGCTATCTCCTGATCTCCAATGGCTCGGTCTACGCCGATTCGCACGCCGTCGGGCTGGATGAGGAAGCTGCGCTTCGCCGGCCGACGGTTGGCAGCGAACAGGATCTCGCAGCCGCGGAACGCGCCGCTCGGCGTCTGTTCGGTGAAGAACGCACGCTGATTCTGCGGCCGGGCTGGGTGACAGGCCCCTCGGATCCCGACGACCAGTTGGCCGCCTGGTTCCAACGCATCCGCCAAGGCGGCGAAGTCCTCGCCCCGGCTCCCGCACGTCAGCGCGTGCAATGGGTCGATGGGCGCGACCTAGCCGACTGGGCGCTGTCCGGCCTCGCTCGCGGACTCGCTGGCACCTTCAATGTCTGCGGGCCGAAAGAGCACACGACCCTTGAGCAGGTGCTTACTCAGATCGTTCAGTACACGAACTCAGACGCCCGACTGGTGTGGGTGGACGAGGTCTTTCTGGAGCGCGAGGGCGTCCGGTCCGGCGAGCTCCCCCTGTGGGCTCCCGAAGATGCCGATCGCGGTCATGTTCTGCTCGACGGGACGAAGGCCTTCCTCGAGGGATTCGAGCCACGGCGCCTGGAAGACTCGCTGCAGGAGATCCAAAACGCCGCGGCCACAACCCCACGGCTCTCGGTGAGGCGTGAACGTGAAATTCTGGATCGTTGGTCCAAGACGGTCGCGAGCCAGGCCTGCGCTTTGCACGCTGATCGCCAGATCTAACCGTGAAACCGCTCCAATAGGTGCGGCGGCAGCAACGGACAAGCCTCGGCGGGCGTCTCGAACCAGCGATGACGCCGCTTGGCGATGAAATCGTAGAGCGGATCGCGCACAGCCAGCGGAACCGCCTCCCCGAAGAACGCTGCCACGTGCCACCAACCTCCCAGGCGAGCGAGCGCATGGACAACAGCTCGGCTGCGGTCGAGCAATTCGCCCTTCTCGGTCAAAACCAGGATCGAATCGGGAAGCCGGCCCTGAAGATCGTTCGGAATAGACGCGCGATAAGACTCGCCCGCGATCGGGGCAAAGCGCAGCACACCGGCGGGGTCTTCCGCCAACAGGAAGCGCACCGCGCTGTGGCAGAGCCCGCAGGCTCCGTCGTAGAAGACCTGTTCGACGCCAACGCCGCCCCGGCGACCGATCCAGCTGGGTTTGAAACTCAGACCCAGCAGCCCGAGGCCGGCCGCTCCTCGGACCAGCGGTTCGGGATCGATCGCGATTCCTACGACGTGAAGGACAAGGGCCAATGCCCAGACAAAAAACCGCCCGGGGAACACCAACCCCAGCAGGAGCAAGAGCCCAAACAGGATCCACTCCCGCATAGGCACGTGTGAATTCCAGCCCGGATACAGGAGCGCTAGCTGAACAAGCCAAGCCGTGCGCGGAATCCAGACATGCATCCGCCAGCCACCGCCCGGATCAACACGACCCTTGGCAGCCAGGCTCAGGTAAGGCGCGGGGGAAACCGCCGCGACCAAGGCGAACAGCACGATCAGCGCCCAGGCTGCCGGCGAAAAGCCGTGTGGGCCGGCGAACTCCAAGGCGGTGCCAGCCAGGACGATCCCCAGCGAGGACCATCGATCGAAGTACCCAAGGGCCAGCAGTCCAAGCCCAATCCAAAGCCCCATCGCAAGCGTCGAACCAAGTCCACCCGCGATGGCGTCGGACGAACGTACAAGCAGCGCCGCGCCGGCCACCAGCGCGATCCAGACCCGCAACAGCGAATAGGCTCCGCCGGTCCAAGCGATCATCGATCGCCCGCTCGCCGGCTCAGGCTCCGTTCCGGCTTCTGTGGCGGCGGGGAGCGCGGCGCCGCTCACCCCTCTTCACGGCTGCGAATGCTGATGTCAATGTCGAACGTCCAGCGATCTTCGATCGCCATATCCGGCTTCAGCCCTTTCTGCGTCGGCCGCAGCAGCAGGCGGGTCACCTTGACCGCTCGACGATCTTGCTCGAGCAGGTAAGCGAAGTTGGCAACCCCGCTGCGCGTGTACTCACCCTTGCCGTCGCGGGACGGCGTGACCGTGTAGACCGTGTCGATCACGCGACTGCCTTGACCGCCTGCTCCGCCTGTGGCGATCGGGATTTCCTTGCCCTTGCTGGTGTCGACCTGCCCCACGTTGACCTTGGAATCCTGGGCCTTGTTTCGAACGTAGGTCTCGATCCGATCTACGCCCCCAGCGAAGTCCTCGCTGGCGGCGGCTTTCATCAGCTCTTCGAGCTCTTGGGCTCGCGAGATGATCTTTGGGACCATCTCCTCGGCGTGAGGAATCGCATTCTCGTACGCGGCCAAGCGCTGCTTTTCCTTGTAGAGCAAAAATCCGAGGACCATCGAGCCGAGAAAGCTCGCCAGGATGATCGCTCGACTGAAGGTGAGGTTCTGGAAGAAGGACTTCATGGTGGTGTTCCGCTCAGCGAGCTGTGGCGACCTCGGACTGCGTCGTGGCACCTGTCGGCGCTGGCTCCGCCCTCGAGACGGCTCCATCGGCCTCACCCGTGGCGCGGCTTACGTCGACGAGAATTTCGAATCCGTTGGTGGAGATCCCCGTGTTCTCGCCCTTGAACGAGTCGGTGCCCTTCGAATCCGTGCTGAGAACCCAGTCGCGGGCCTGCAGCTCTTCCTCCAAGCGATTGAAGTTGCGAGTAGCAGTCGCGTCGTTCTCCGCAAAGAACGACAGGTCCAGCTTGACGGTCACGTTTTCCTCGGTCCGCCCACGGTTTCCGGGGCGGTACTGGGCTTCGAACTTGCGGAACGCCACTCGGCCGAGGGTCTCTTCGCCTAGCTCGTCGAATACGTCGAGAACCAAGCTCGATGCACTCAGCGCTGACATCGGTTGGCCGACGCCGTCTGTCTGACCCAGGGTGCTACGCAAACGAAGGATGTGCTGGCCGAGTTTTTGGTAGACCCGATCAAACTGCTCCATCGGCGCTTCTTCGTCATCGAAATCGCCGGCCAACGCACCTTTGATGTAGTTGGAAAGATCCTGGGGGGGATCGGTGAGACTCCCCGCCTTACCTTCCTCGGGCACGCCGATGGTGAAGTTGCGCATCGCCTCCATCCATCGGTCAACGTCGTTGCTGCGCGGCACGTGAACCTTCTTGGTGATGATGAACTGGGAGGCCAAGAAGGTGACCAACAACAAGCCCAGCACTCCGAGCGGGAGCTCAAGACGCTCGAAGGTTCCGGCGAACGCCAGTTCCTCGCGACGCAGGCGCGGCTCGAGTGAGCCGCCTCCCATTTGTCGCCAGGCCGTAGCGAAGGCAAGAGCGAGCCGCAGGCGTTCCGCGGGATCGCGCTCAGGCTCTAGCTCGCCGAGCGGATCTAGCGCGACAATCGGGACGCCTTGGATTTCGGTACCGATCAGGCCCGCGGGCACGTTGCCGCACAGGGCCAGCTTGTCGAACGCAGGACCGCGATCCGCTGAGGTCAGCGTGCGGCCAAACTCTCGGCGCACGCGTTCGATCATTTGAATCTGGCGCTCGGGATCCAAGGCCTGCGGTTCCAGGGAGGCCCTGACTCCTTCACCGTCTGGCGACTCTTCTTCTTGATCTGCTGTGGGCTCGGCGAACAGCTCCAGGTGCAACGCGCGCATGGCAACCGGCTTGCCGTCGGTCACGACAACCAGCGAGGTCGAGCGTTCACCAAAGTGCACGAGCAGTTGGGAAGCCTCGGGCGTCAGCAGGTCTCCGAACTCCGCGGCATGGAACAAAGCAGTGGTCTCAAGTTCGACCTCGAGCGGCTCCAGGCCCGCCCTGGTGGTCACCTCAAGCGCGCTCTCCAGCGGCTGCTTGGGAACTGCCGTGACGATCAGCTTCGACTCGACCGGCGTCGCGTCGACCACGTGAAAGTCGCAGATCAGCTCATCGATGTCCCACTGGGGAATCTCGCTTTCGATCTCAAACTTCAGCACCTCTTCAATCTTCGCGCGGTCCGGAAACGGCAGCGCCAGATTGCGGTACACGCCGAGGCCCGCATCGATGGCCAACCCCACGTCATCGACAGCGAGGTCCTTGCGGTAGTCGCGGGCAACATCTTTCAGATGCTCGGCTAGCTCTTCACGTGCGAACTCGTCGACGACCGGTACGCGGCCCTCGAGCGAGAAACGCAGCCGGGGCTTCTTCGCACTACCGTCCAGCACGACGGCTTCGTAGGCGCGCGCGCCAAGCCGGATTCCGCACATTCGGGCCATAATTCAGGGGGGGAGAGAGAGGGCGTTCGGTGGAAGCGCGGGAACTAAAAAGGGCTCGCCTCGAGGCTCGACAGCTCCAGGAAGCGGTCGCGCTGATCGGACGGAATGATTCGGTCGCGGATCATCTCGTGGATCCGCAGGCCGCGTTTTGCCTGCTCGTCGCCAAGCGGCCGCAGCCCACGGGCCTGGAGATCCTCCAGTTGTCGCGCGTATTCGTCCAGGACGGAAGCGAGGACACGTTCACGTTCGGGCGAGAGGTCAAACTCCTGGACGATCGCTTCCCGGTAACGGGCGAAGGCTCCGGTCGGCTCGGGGTCGGGCCCGAACTGCATCGCGACCAGCAAACCGGCCGCGAAGCCGGCCAGGGCGCTGACGCTGGCGAGCAGGACGATCCAGCCGCGCAGGGCCGCTTGGGGCGACTTGAACGGACTGGGGGCCTGAGCCTGAGCGCTGGGGGTCTGAGCATCCGCGCTGGCCGGCTCCGGCCCGCCCGCTCCCTTTCGAGCACCCTCCCACCGCTCAGCCTGCTCGCTCACCGTGCTTTGGGTCCGCCCGGGAGCGCCTTCTCGGCGTCGGCCTGCTCCTGGCGCTCGAGTTCCTCGAGCAACTCAAGGGCTTCGGTGTAGGGCGCGGCCTCCAGGGACTCGCCACCCGGCCGGTTCGCGAATCCAAGGCCGAGGGCCAAGAAGAACAACACCCCGGCCGCGACCGCGGTGGCCGCCAGGACGAAGGCCTGCAGGTGAGGAATCGACGACTCCGAGCCTCCGACCGGCCGCAGGGTCACCACCGGTTCGGCGCCGGAGAAAGCCCGCTCGGCGACCCGAGCCGCAAAACCGGTGGGAATCGCCGGAGCCGGGCGCGGCTCCATCCAGGCCCGCAGATTTTTGGTTTCGACCGCCAGGCCTCGACAGCCGTTGCACTCGAGCAGGTGCCGGCGAAGCGGAGCCGCCAGAGCCTCCTCCAGCTCACCGTCCACATAGCGGGTCATCAACGCGTGGGATCGCTCGCAGCTCATCGGTTGAACAGTCATTGGCTACCTCCTTTGCGTCGCTTCGACGCGCTCTTCTTCGCGGACTTGGTCCCCGAGCCCGGACCGCCGAGCCGGCGACGCTTGCGCGGTCCGCGCTCGTTGCCCCCCAGCTCGTCGAACAGCTCCGGTTGAATTTCGCACAAGGCATCGCGGAAGCGTGCCCGGGCCCGGAACAGCCGTGATTCGACTGTACCGATGGAGATCTCGAGCATCTCCGCGATCTCGACGTAGGAAAGCTCTTCGAATTCCCGCAGAACGAGCACCGTCCGGAACGCATCCGGCAATTGGCTCAGCGCTTGTTCCGTGACCGCCGCCAATTCGGCCCGCGTTAGCCCTTCATCGGGCGCCGGGAATCCTCCGGCCCGCGGACCCGTCGTTTCGGCTCCGAGTAGCTCTTCGGGGTCTTCCACACTGGTCACGGGGCTGCGCGAAAAACGCTTGCGCAGATCCAGCGACGAATTCACCGCGATACGCATCAGCCAAGTCGAGAACGACGACTCAGCCCGATAGGTCTCCAACTTCGAATAGGCCTTCAGGAACGTGTCCTGGACCAGATCCTCCACCTCGACCGTGCTGCGGGTGTACTGCCGCGCCAACCCGAACAGCCGCGACTGGTACTTCTCAACCAGCGACTCAAAGGCCACCTGCTCGCCTCTCAGGGTGCGTGCCACCAGCTCCACGTCCTCGGCCTGGGATCGCTCGGCCGCAGTCTCCCGGTCCGAATCCTCGGGCAGGCTCGAGTCGGTCGGCGGAGGCTCGGGCATCGGGGTAGGGCCTGGATCGGGCCGGACAAGTCGCAGGGCAGAACTCATGACCCCTGCTGGACGGTCCAGGCAGGGGCATCTTCCGGACTCCCCCAATTCTGCCTCGCTGGCCCCCAAGAGGGCCGCTCGGACCCCTCCCGAACCCCTTTTCTGGGCTTCCGGACCCCTGGCAGGTGCCGGACCGCCCCCCGGATCCGCGGCGCCTGGTCACTCGCGCCGGCCGGTCGATCCCCTGGAAACGTCCCTCGGCCTGCCTGGCCCTTGGCTTTCGGACCCCGGTCGCAGCCGGGGGCGCCGGCGCTGCGGACGAAGACCGACCCATTCGATAAGGGGATTCGACTGGGTTCTGGGAGCAGGGAAGATCCCCGCGCTTGGCTCGCCCTTCCTTAACCGGCTGCTCGAAGGGCGACTTCCTCTCCAAGAAGGCGGCAGACCCGCTCCACAATCTCCAGCCAGCCAATCGCCCCGAGCGCTCCTACCCGGTCGCCGCTGGCGGCAAGAGTCCGTCAACTGACGGGGACTATCCCAATCGGCGGCGGTCGAGCAGAATGCGCACTCTCCGGGAGCCCTCCAGGCGGCTCCCGCCGACCTGCCCCTTCTGAATCCGCGTACCGCTCCGAAAACGCTGCCCATGCCTCCCTTGCCCGTTGGGATTGATCTTGGCACGACCAACTCGCTGTGTGCCGTCTTTCGCGACGGTGAACCGGAACTGATTCCCGGTGCCCACGGCCGGTTTCTGACGCCCTCTTGCGTCGGCCTGCTCGAAAGCGGCGAAATCGTCGTCGGTGAGGCGGCCCTCGAACTCTCGGTCACGCATCCCGAGCGATGCGCCGCTTGGTTCAAGCGAGCCATGGGCACTGACAAGCGCTTCGACCTAGCCGGCAAGCCGTTCACAGCCCAGGAGCTGTCCAGCCTGGTGCTGCGCTCGCTCCTCGCGGACGCCGAAACGCACCTGGGATCCAAGGTCGAAAAAGCCGTCATCACGGTGCCCGCCTACTTCAACGACCACCAACGGCAGGCGACACGCATTGCGGCCGAACTGGCCGGCCTTTCGGCCCAACGAATCGTCAACGAGCCGACGGCCGCGGCGTTGACCTACGGACTCGCCGATCGCGAGGCCGACCGCAAGTTGCTCGTGTTTGACCTGGGGGGCGGCACCTTTGACGTCACGCTCATGGAGAGCTGCGACGGCGTTCTTGAGATCGTTGCGACGGCGGGCGAAAGCCACCTCGGCGGCGAGGACTTCACCGATCGCATCGCCGACTGGGCCCTCAGTAGCATCGGAGAGACCCTCGAAGTCTCTGAGCTGCAGGCGCCGCTGCGCGTCGCGCGCCTGCGCAGCCAAGCCGAGGCAGCCAAGCGGGCACTGGGCGAACAAGACCGCAGCACGCTGAAGTTGCCGGACCTGGAGGGCCGCGCGGACGAAACGGCGCAGGAAATCGAACTGACCCGCGAGCTGCTCGCCGAAGTCTCCGCGCCGCTGCTCCAACGCCTCGACGGTCCTGTGGGTCGCGTCCTGCGCGACGCTCGTTGCGAATTGGACGAGCTGGACGAAGTGATCTTGGTCGGAGGCGCGACTCGCATGCCGCTGATCCGGGAGTTCGTCGAGCGCAGGCTGCGCCGCGAGCCCAGCTGCTCGCTGGATCCCGACGAGGTCGTCGCCCGAGGAGCTGCCATCCAGGCTGCCTTGATCGAGGACGATCGCTCCGTCGAAGACTTGGTCATGACCGACGTCTGCCCCTACACCCTGGGCGTCGAGATCACAAAAGAGTTCGGCTCGCGGCAAAAGGACGGATACTTCATGCCGGTGATTCACCGCAACACGACGATTCCAGTCTCCAAAGAGGAGACGGTCTCGACGATGCAGGCGGGCCAGCGCGAGATTCGCGTGCGCGTTTTTCAAGGCGAGTCGCGGAGAGTCGAGGAGAACCTGTTGCTCGGCGAATTCCAGGTCTCAGGCATTCCCGCCCGGGAACGCGGGGCACCCGTGACCCTGCGCTTCACCTACGACCTGAACGGTCTACTCGAAGTCGAAGCCATCATCGACCAAACCGGCAAGAAGTTCCGTTCGCTGTTCACGCAGCATGTTCGCAACCTGTCTGAAGCCGAAATCGAATTGGCCGCGGCTAGATTGCGCGCCCTCAAGTTCTATCCGCGCGAGAACGCCAGCCACCAAAAGTTGCTGCAGTTCGGCACACGCATCATCGGAGAAGTCGGGACCTACCAGCGCGAAAGCCTGGAGCAGACTGTCGACTTCTTCGAGCGCGAATTGAACGGCAATGATCGAGAAGGCTTCGAGCAGGCGCGCCAAGACCTCCTGCTCCTGCTCTCCCAACTCGGGTACCCGTTCGAGGAATCCAAGACAACGCCCGGAGACGATGAAGGAAATCAGTGAGGCGGACTTTGAGTACGTGGATCTGATGCTCCAGCGAGATCCGGCGCTGGAAAGCGACGCCATTGCTTGGCTTCGCGAGCAGCACACCCAGGCAACCTCGAGAGGAACAGGTCCAAGTTCGCCCGTTCAAGCCGAAGCGGCCATGGATCGCGAGCATGCGAAGAGCGAACTCCAAGATCTGCACGAAACCCGGCTGACTCCGGACCAGTCCGGCTGGACCGAGCGGCTCGAGGCGCTCCAATTGGAGGGCAATCCCGACCTCGCCGCTTGGCGAGATCGACTGACTCGGTTCCTCGAGCTGCGGCCCGTCTGGCAGGAAGCCTACGACGATTCGAAGGTCTCCCGTCGCGTACTCCAAGGCTTGGCGCAGATCGCAACCGCTAGCGACGACCAGGCAGCCCGGCTTCGGACTCAGCTCCTCAGTCAGGTCGGCAACAAAAACGCCTCGGTCAGCGCCAAGGCTTTGCGGAAGGACTTTCCCGAGTTGGTCGATCTCGATTCTGAATGGGTTGAACGACTCAAAACCGTTCGCGTGGACCGTGACCTCGCGACGAAACGCTTCCGGCTCGGCGGTTCGTTCTTCCTCATTTGGGTTGCGATCCGGATCATCCGCTACTTCTTCAGCGAATGAGTACCCCCGAAAACGAGAGCGGCCCGGACTGGTCGCTATTGCCCGGCAACCCAACTGAGTTCTTTGGGCTAAAGCCGGACGCAGGTCGCAAGGAACTCAAGCGCAGCTACAACCGGCTGGTCAAACGCTTCAAGCCCGAGCGCTACCCTGAGGAATTCCAACGCATTCGTCGAGCTTTCGAGCAGCTTGAGGATCAACTGCGCTACGGAACCAGCGCCCCGAGTCCGGTCCTCGGAGCCACCTTGCCCTCTCCGGCGGCAGAGCCCGCCGAGAGATCACCGGAGCCTGCGGAGGAGGACGCCGAACCGCTGGCCCCCGCGGAACCCGCTTTGGCGGCTCAAATTCGCGAGGAAGGGGTCGACTCCGTTCGCTCCCGTCTCGCCGCCAAAGCGAGTCTCACACCGGCCGAGGCCTACGCGTTGGCCGTCCTTTCGGACCTGCCGAACGCACCGGAGCGCCCAGACTTTCTGGGCTGGATTCTGCGCGGCCTGAAGGACCGCCCGGACGACACCGGGCTCGTACAGATGGTCCGCGCCCTGCTCCACTCCGGAGCTGTGCCCAAGGAACCCGGTTCGCTTCTCGATGAAATTCTGCCCCTGATTCCGAATCGACTGGTCGGCTTCGTCACCGAACCCCTGTGGCTTTCGATCGCCGGGCAGCGCCCGTTCGAGGAGGTGTCTGAGCGACTCGAACGCCTGCGAGCGGAATCTCCCCCAGGCGTGAACCACCTGCGGCTCTCGCTCCGAATCGCCCGTCGAGCCGCCTTTCGAGCGGACCCCGATTGGCTTCGCGAACGGTTGGGCGAGGGTTTCGAAGGGCTGCATCTGGACCCGGACCTGGAGGAGGAGCTTGAATTTCTAGAGACCCTCGGGGAGTACCGCGAGCTGCGCGATGAGTTCTTAGCTGGCGACGTCCAAGCAGGCATCGACCGCGTCCTCCGCGCTCAAGCCGAGAACGACGACCTTGAAGCGGCTCGCATCACCTTCGCTTGGCTATCCGCCCAGCGATCCAAGGTCGGCGAGATCCTGGAGTCGATCGACCCCCGAGACAAAGCGGCCTACGGCGCGATCCCGCTCCTCCAGCACTCCATCTGGTCCGCTGAATCCGCTCTTGGGGAAGAGCTCGAACCTGCCTCCGAGGCCGACCGGGAGCGTGCTGTGCGAAATTTCGGTCAGCGGATCGACACGCTCACCGACCGGTCCATGTGGGGTGGACTGGCGAACTTTGGTTACTTACTGCTTGGCATCGTGATTCCGCTCGGTCTGCTGATAGCTGGAGGCGCTTTCCTTCACGCCCAACTCGACGGATTCACCGGCGCGTTCTGGCTAGCCCTCGTCGGCTGGATAGCCGCCTTGGTGCTCTTGATTCTCAAGCTGTACATACCCTTCGCCATCCTGCCGTTCGGGGACTGGGTCAGCCGACGTTGCTACGACTCCCTCTGGCGAGAGGAAATCGTGAGCTTCCTGAAGCAGAACCCCATTTCGAGCCAAGAGCTGCTCGAGGCGTTCCGGGAGGACGCCCAGTGCTCGAAATTTACGTTCTCCGACGAACTGACCGAGGCGTTGGCCCAGGACGTCGGCGTCCACTTCGCTTCCCTGGTTCTCCACCGCCGCTAGACCTGCGGCAGCCTCCGCCGGTTACTCCGCGTCCTGGCGATGCCCTAGGCCGGTCCAGCGCTTGAACGCGCCGACGATGGGATGCATCGGGCCCCAGCGGCGCCAGTTCAGCTTGCTGCGCAGTCGCTCACACTCGGATTCCAGCTGGGCCACGTGGTCTTGGAAACCAGCCACGTCGTTCCCGTAGCCTGTTTCCCGCTCGATTCGTTTGGCTCGATCCAACTCCAATTCGGCCACTTTCTGCTCGAGCAGGTCGATCGCTCTCGGATAGGCATCTCCGGAGTCCTCGGCCCTTCTCCGGAGGCGAAAAAGGTCGGCATCTGCGTACCCCAGGTTTTCGGTCTCGAGCAGCTTCCCGTTGAGGCCGTGCGCGAGCCGCTTTCCGGTGCGCAGATCGGAGACGTTCCGGAGGTCGAGTTCCCCGAGGGGCGCGTCTGAATGCACCGGGGTGTAGCGGATGCAGCCGTCGAAGTAGTAGTGCGTCACCTGCGAATGGCGCGTCTTCTGCAGATCGCGAATCGGGGCTCCGCCGTGCAGCAAGTTGGCCGCCCACAGGATGAGTGTGCCCTTCTTGCAGGGCAGCTCTTCGATAGGGAACTCCCCCAGTTCGACTTGGGCAGCGATCAGCTCTTCATAGGCCTCGTAGGACAAGCCCAGCATGCCTAGCTTGTGGTCGCTCCAGTGGCCGAGATCGGCGAGTTCGCGGTAGGGCAAGCGATGGCTTCCGCGCGCGTAGCGCAACGGGCCGGTCTCGGGCGTCACGTCCTCCAGGGCCACCCAGGCTCCGCACAGAAAGCCCTGGGGGTACGACGAAAAGTGAAAGGCGTCGGAGTGAATCGACTGCTCGGTCCCGCGCAGAAAGTTCAGGGTTTGAAACGGGATGGGCTCGCGCCGGTAAAGCGTGCGCAAGAGCTCAACCACGCGCGGATGACAGGCCAGGTCATGAACCGGAGGGCAAACCCTCCAGGCGTCCTGAACGCGATAAGGATCCCCGCGCAGCACATGCAGGTCCTCCTCGCTCGCATCAAACTCGGTGCCCTCGTCGAACAGCCAGTCATAGCGATCCACAACCGCATCAATCTCAGGGTCCTCGAAGAATCCCTCGAGAACCAGTATGCCGTCCTTCGAGAAACGCTCCACGCGTTCACGCTCCTCGCTGGAGAGATTCATCTGCGCGACGACTTTCTCAAAAAAGGGCGAGTCGAACCACGGACCGGCGAGGGCGTCGGGGTCTTTGAAGAACCGGTTCATCGCGGCTCCATTGTCGCATGGAGGGAAGTTCTTCGCCAGATCCACCGCGGGCGGGAGCGAACTCGGTCAGCCGCTCCGGCCTCTTGAGGGTTATTCCTCAACTCGCAGCTCGGGCAACAGGTGCCCGAGCTGATCGCGCTTGGTCTCCAGATAGCGCTGGTTGGCCGGGTTCGGGGTCGTCGTCAGCGGCACTTGCTCGAGAAGACTCAGGCCGTATCCGTCGAGCCCGGCGAGCTTCTTTGGGTTGTTGGTGAGCAGGCGCATCTGGCGGACTCCCAAATAGTTCAGGATCTGGGCGCCGATGCCGTACTCGCGCAGGTCGGGCGGAAATCCGAGGGCCTGGTTGGCCTCGACCGTGTCGAGCCCTTCGTCTTGCAGCTTGTAGGCCTTCAACTTGTTGGCCAGGCCGATGCCGCGGCCCTCCTGGCGCATGTAGACGAGCACGCCGTGCTTCTCCTTTCCAAGTCGCTCCATGGCCTGGTGCAGTTGCGGCCCACAGTCACAGCGCATGGACCCGAAGACGTCGCCGGTCAAACACTCGGAGTGCACGCGCACCAGGACAGGATCTTCGATGGCCGCCCGCGGACCGTCGAGCCCCGGGCCCGGCATGCCTTCGGTCGTCAGGGCCATATGCTCAACCCCATCGACCTTGGACTCGAACAGGTGCACGCTGAACTTGCCGAACTTCGTGGGCATCGGCAGATCCATCTGAACCGGTTCGATGAGCCGTTCGGTCATGCGCCGATAGGCGATGAGATCCGCGATGGTGACGATCATCAGATCATGTTCCTTCGCGAACTTCTCGAGGTCGGGCATGCGCGCCATCTCGCCGTCCGGCTTGGCAATCTCACAGATCACACCGGCCGGCCTTCCGCCGGCCAGGATCGCCAGATCCACAATGCCCTCGGTCTGTCCGCCGCGCACCAGCACGCCGCCGTTCTTCGCGCGCAGCGGGAACATGTGCCCGGGCGTCGCCAGGTCCGAAGCCTTGGCGTTCGGATCCGCCGCGGTCCGGACGGTATGGGCGCGATCCTTGGCGCTGATTCCGGTCGTGACTCCCTGGGCGGCTTCGATGGAAACCGTGAATGCGGTTCCCATCCGGCTCGTGTTGTTGCGCGTCATCGGCGTGAGCTCGAGGTTGTCGCACAGCTCCTCCGACATGGGCATGCAGATCAAGCCGCAGCCGTTGCGGGCCATGAAGTTGATCGCCTCGGGCGTGCAGTGCTCGGCGAGCATGGCCAGATCGCCTTCGTTCTCGCGGCCTGGATCGTCAACCAGGATGACCATCCGACCGCGGCGGAGTTCTTCGAGGGCCTTGGAGATCGTCTCGAGCGGCATGAGGCTGGGAGGGTCGGTGTTCGGACAGAGCGGCGGGCTCTGGATGTTGTGGCCTTGTGGGCCGTTCGGGCCGGGCCCGGAGCTGGGCCAGCCGTGATTTCAAAAGGCAGCCGGCCGGCCGGTGCAGGCGCGGCGGGCGGATCGCGAGATCGGTGAGGGCGGGGATCCCGGCCCGATTTCGACCTCGAACTGGGGCTCCGGTGACGGTGTCTGCCTGTCGAGGCTTGGGTCCCCGGGGGCCAGCCTGACATGCTACAGGGCCGCGAGGGTTCAGCTGCCGCCTAGAACGCCCGATGCCTGGCCTCCGAAGCAAGCCTTCCCCACCCTCACCCCCCCGTCCCGACCAGGACTTCCCTCCCTATGCGCGCCTCCCCTCTGACCGCTGCGGCAGCGCTGCTAGCCCTGTGGCCTGCGTCCTGCAAAACTCCCGAGCCCTTCGTTCCCACCGAGGACCCCAACTTCGTGGCGGACCAGCCGGTCGGCACGCCGATCGCTCTGCCCTCACGAGCCGAGTTCGCCGAGATCGCCCGCCTGGTTGAGCTTCGTACGACCGGGGACGGCAGGCTGATGGAGCTGCTGACCACCTCCGACGCGCCGGTACGCGCCAAGGCCGCAGAAGCCCTTGGGCGTCTCCCGCTGCTCCAGGAAGGCGACCCGATCACCGAGGCGCTGTGCCTGGCGCTCGAAGACCCGGATCCGGCGGTCCGCAGGTCCGCGGCGTTCTCGATCGGTATCCGCGGAGACGAATCAGCCTCGGGCGTGCTCGCCCGACACTGGCACGACCCCGACCCGAGTGTGCGAGCGGAGATTGTCGGAGCCGGCGCGCGCATCGGCGAGAAACCGCTCAAGGAAGACTTGCTGCGGTCGCTCCAGGACCCGGACACCGGTGTTCGCCTGGAAGCGGTGGCTGGAATGGCCCTGTGGGATCCGGATGCCCGCGATGCCGGGCGAATCGACAGCGAGTTGCTGACGATGCTGGATCCTCGCTCGCGAGGCGGGACCAGCAGCCGCGGCCCAAGTCCTGAAGAAATCTGGCTGACGCTTTATTCGTTGGCCCGTCGCGAAGCCCCCCGGGGTCGCGGCGCGTTCCTTGAGCACATCGACGACGTCGAAGTTCATTCTCGCCTGTTCGCCACACGTGGTTTGGCACGCCTCGATCCCCAACCGGGCGCCACGCGCGCTCTGGAACGGCGAGCCGGGGACACCGATTGGCGCGTTGCTGTCGAAGCTGTCCTTGGACTGGCCGCCCACCAGGACCCGGCTTCCTTGCCGTTCCTGGAAGCCGCCCTGCGACACCCCTCCGCCCACGTGCGGCGGGTGGCCGCCGAGTCCTTCGGGGGTTTCGACACCGATCCGCGAAAGGCCCTTGATCCGCTCCTGCGCGCTGAGAGTGATCGCTCGACAGCTGTCCGGGCCGCAGCCCTCGAGAGCCGTGCGCGCCTGGGCGACAACGCTTCGGTGCTAGAACCGCTCCGGGAAGCGGTGGAAAACCACGACGAGACCCTTCGCATGGGAGCCGCCGCAGCCCTCGGGTTCCTGCCCAGCGAAGAGGCGCGCCCGCTGCTGGAGCGCCTGGTCAATGACGAGAGCCATCTGGTCGCCGGCCGTGCGCTCGAATCCCTGGGCGCCTGGGGCGACGAAACGAGCCTCGCGCGACTGCGATTCGAGTTGGATGGACAACCCGACGTCGGGCGCAGACTCGCTGCGTTGCTCGCCCTCAAGGACCACGCCAGCGAACAGGACTTGCCTCACCTTGAGCGCGCGATCGCTTCGTCGGCCGGAGACGTCGCCGCCGAACTCGCCTGGAACGCGATGGAGCACGCGGCCAGCGTCGGCGGCAACCAGGCGCGCGCGATTTTGGAACGCGGCCTCCGCTACCTACACCCCCATGTCCGCCAGGTCGCCAGCGAACAGCTGGCAAGCCTGCTCGGCTCGACGGAGGCTTCCGCTGTAGATGCGCCGCCGAGCGTAGACCCGGTGCTGCCGCCCTTACCGGGAGTCGACTTTCCGGAATGGACCCGCAATCCGCTGGTCGAAGTGCGCACCTCGCGCGGAATCATGGTCTTCGAGCTGTACGCGGAAAACGCACCGGTTCACGTCTACAACTTCTTGCAGCTCGTCGAACGCGGAACTTACAACGACCTCACGTTCCATCGGGTCGTCCCAGACTTTGTGATTCAAGGCGGTGACCCGCGCGGCGACGGAAATGGCGGGCTCGATTGGCGTGGTCAGTCCCTGCGAGCTGAGTTCTCGCGGCGCAAGTTCTTGCGCGGCTCGCTCGGCATGCCGCGCTCGGAGTATCTCGACTCGGGCGGTAGCCAGATCTTCGTCACCCATCGCCCCACCCCACATCTCGACGGCCGCTACACCCTGTTCGGTCAACTGGTCCGGGGCTTCGAGGTCCTCGACATGATCGAGCCCGGCGATCGCATCATCTCCGCCGAGAAGCTGCCCGAACCGCGTCCTACCGTCGGTCCGCGCACGGGCTTAGGCGCCGCACGGTAAGGCGGACGCCGCTCCCAGCGCCCGAGTCACCTACGGGGGACTTTCGCCTTGCGGCGCGCAAGCTCGACCGGATCGCGCTGGGCACAGCCCGGCGTGTGGTCGTTCACCAACCCCATGGCCTGCATGAACGCGTAGGCCGTGGTCGGACCAACAAAAGTCCATCCGCGTGCGCGCAGATCCTTGCTGAGGGCCTTGGACTTCTCGGTCGTCGCAACGACCCCCGGATACGGTCCGCGGTCCTCAAAGCCCCAGAAATAAGCGGCTAGGCTTCCGAACTCCTCGCGCAAGACCAACGCCCGCTTGGCGTTGTTCACGGTCGACTCGATCTTCCCCCGATGCCGGATGATCGACGCATCGCCCACCAACCGCTCCACACTCCGCGCATTGAACCGAGCGACCAACTCGGGATCGAAGTCCCGGAACGCCGCGCGGAATCCCTCGCGCTTGCGCAGGATCGTCAGCCAGCTCAATCCAGCCTGAAAACCCTCCAGGCAAATCTTCTCGAACAGCCGCTGATCGTCCAGGCACGGCTGCCCCCACTCCTCGTCGTGATAAACGATGTAGTCCGGTTGTCCAAGGCACCACCCACAACGCGGAACACCATCTTCGCCAGGGGCGACCGATCCAGGAGGGAGGCTAGCCATCAAGCCGAGAATAGAACTTACTCGTTCCGCAAGCGAGTTCGGGGGATGCCCAAAGGGAGAGGGGTCACGCTCCGATTGGAACATGACCCCCCCTGTCCCCCAGCGATTCGTTGTGCTGGGGTCTCCGTAGACCGGAACCCGCGAGTCGGGGCTTGACTCCGCCCTAGAAGCCGTTCGTGGACCCGAACAGGTTTGAAGCCAGCCGAGCTTCCACCATGTTGTTGGCAATCGAGAAGATCACCGAACCGATGTTGAACTGGACTCCGGCCAACGCCGGATTGGGAGTATTGACGCCGGAGAAGGAGGCGAGACCGTTGTCGCTCGGACTAAAGAAGGACCAACCCACAATCATCGACGCGTAGGTACTGGCGTCTATTAAGTTAGTCGGTAGCACGAATCCGCCAGTCATCACGTCGAAGTCCGACCGAAAGAAGATCGCCACCACATCCTCGTCGATGATCAAATTCGGGTCGTTGAAATCGAATATGGGTTGCTTGCCGATCGTGTTCAGCGTGAAAGGGGCGCCAAGCCTCAGCTCATCGGTGATGTAGGTATAGTCCAAGTACTCCGGGTACGGGCCGATTCCAGCCGATTCGATCGGCCCCCCTCCGAGGAAGTTAAGCGAGAAGTTCTCGAGATCCAGACCCGCCACTCCTCCCAGAACTCCACCACCGCTCATCCCCTGGCTCGCAGGCAGCAGTCGAAAGTCACGGGAAGTTGGTCCGGCCATGACGGCAACTGCATCCGTAAACTGGATCGAAGCGCCAGCTGACGACGCCGCAGCAGTGATCGAGGCCTCAGAGTCCTGGAACACGTTGTTCAGGAAAATGGCGAACACCGTGGACCAGAAGTCGCCGAAGTTTCCGTTCGATGCCCATACCGAGTCAAAAATTCTAGCCACGGTCAGGCCGTTCAAGCTCGCCAACCCCGCGCCAAATCCCGTGACAGGGGAGTTGTTGTTCGCAACAACACACTTTCGAATGTCCAGCTCTTGCGGCCCGGCATTCGATGCGTCAAGAATCCCAACGACCGCGTCCGCAATCGCGCTGGTCAGAAGATCTACCCGCATGCCCGTCACGTTCGGAGTTAGCAGGATTCCGGCTCCCCCGCCGTACACATAGGAGCTGTCGAGACTGAACCTCACCTGACCCGGTGCGTTGAGGAGGATGCAAGCCGGGCTGGTCGCCGCCAACGCGGTGAACCCGGCGACACCGGAGGGGAGGAGGCTCGGTTCGAAAAAACTCTCTAAGCGACTATTACTGATGTTGATGTCCTCGCCAGAGGGGACGGCCAAGGCGTTCCTCTGTGCCCGAATAGAGACCTGAGAAATCTCAGCAAAGTTGCCCATCGAGTTTTGCTGCGCAATACGCAAGCCCACTCCGTTGTTCGCAGCGATATCGACCCCTTCGAGCCTCACTTCATCGGAGCGGATAATGACCGCGGGTCCAGTGGTGGTACCGCTGTTGATCAGCGCAGCGGGCAAGCCCGCTGTCGGAGGAAGACTCCCTCCCGAAACGAGCGGGTGACTTCGAATCGTGAGGAATTTCTCTGAGGCCGGAGCGCCCGTGGCCGGAAGTTCGACCAAGATCGGAAACGTCTCGCCCGATGCAGCACTGTAGACCCCGGGCAACAACTCGACCGTATCTACAACTCCATCCCGGAACGCCTCGTTGATAGCAAACTGAATCGTCCGGAAAGGTGCAGTGATGTCTCCTTCTGTGCCCCCTGACGTAGGAACCGCATCGACTCCTGTAACCGGGTCTACATAGAACGAGTCCTGAACAAACGTCGCGACAGGAGCGAGGGCAGCAGCTGGCTGGAGCCATCCCGCTGCAAGAACGGCAAGTGAAGCCGTGGAGAAGGCCGACAAGGTTCTCCGGAGCTGTTTCATGGGGGCGAGAGGAGGAGGGAGTTGAATCATCTGTTTCATGCCTGGCAAAGCGACCGGTCGAACGATTCGGTTTCGAGAACTTGTGATTCTCCTGGCTCAGCCCGTATCCCTGCCGGCTGGAGAACGCTGCTTCTTTCCTGGAGCCTGGGGGGCTGGCAGGCACCGACTAGGACTCGACCATCCCGGGACTGCTCCCAACCTCGAGTAGGGGGGGCACCAACAGGACCAGCCCAAGACCTCCCCCAGCCCCCTCTTGAGCCACAGCTGCTCCAACAAGAACGGTGGCCGAGAGCAGCGTCGACTCCAGGATTGACCCCGCACCCGTCGCAAATGCCCCTGGGCAGCCTTTGCTGCGGAATCCCGAGCCGGATTCAAGATTCGGAGGGGCCGGAGGACGATAGCAGCAGGACGCCAAGGTTGACGCTCCGTCCCTGGAGCCCACGGCGAATCCCCGATGGAACGATCCCTGCTGTTGATCGGTGCCTCCTCGATGGCGCTCCTGGTGAGCGCTGCCGGGCTTCAGGCATCCCGCGAAGATGCGCGAGTTTTCGAACGGCGTCTAGCCGAGGTCGAGGATCAGAGCGACGGCGCCCAGGTAAATCTGGATCAGCGCCTCGATGACCTCGAGAGCGTTCTGCTCGGCCTCTCCCACGACCCGCGCCCCGAAGAGCTCGCCGATCGAATCGGTGTGACCGAGGCCAGCCTGAACGACTTGCGTAGCGAGTTGGTCCAACGCGAGGAACGACTGCGGCGCCTCGACCTACTTAGGGAGCGACTCGAGCGCGAAGATCCGAACAAGCGGATCGAAGAACTCGCGGACGAGATCAGTGCTGAGCGTGCAGAGCTTCAAGATGTGGCCCGCCGCGCGCTCGAATTGGCGCGCGTTGGTCGAGAGGAAGTCGAGCGACTGGAATTCGAGCTGGAGAACGAACGCCGGCTCCGCTCCGAGGGTGCGGATCCGGAATTTCTCTGGAACGAGTTGCTCGCTCCGGTGGTTCAGCTCGCCGGCCCAACGAGCGTTGGCTCCGGCGTCCTTCTGGAATCCAAGCCCCATCCGGACGGTCAGGGTTCGCGCACCTTGCTGGTCACTGCTTGGCACGTCGTCCGCGACATGCAAAGCGACCCCAGCCGCACCGACGCCCCGGTTCCGGTTCAGATCTACCTCGGAGACGGTGGGCTGCGCCACGAAATCGGCCGCACGCTCTGCCGCGATGTACAGCTAGATGTGTGTTTGATCGAGCTGATGACCCGCAAACCGGTCCCGCGTGGTGCACGCTTGGCCAGCCCCGAGCGCGTGGCTGAGGCTCGAGCTTTCGAACCGATTTGTGCGGTGGGCTGTCCTCTCGGAACCGATCCGGTTCCTTCCTTTGGACAGATCTCTTCCGCCTCACACCGGGTCGATGGTTCGCGGTACTGGATGATCAACGCCCCGACGTACATCGGCAATTCAGGCGGCGGGATCTTCGACGCGAACACCTACGAGTTGCTCGGCGTGTTCTCGAAGATCTACAACCACGGCAGCGCTCGTCCCACCATCGTGCCGCACATGGGCCTCGTCATGCCCCTTGATCCGGTGTACGAGTGGCTTGAGTCAGAAGGCTATGGCCCGGATGGCGACGGCGGACTCACCGAGCTCTAAAGGTCGGTCTCCGGCTCCCACCCTCGCTCGCCATGTCTGCCTCGCCCGCCCGGCCGCGCCAGTGGTTTGCCTGGACCCTGTTGTTTGGAGTCGCGCTGAGCGCGACCGCCCTCGTGGCCAGCGCCATCTTCTTGCGCAGCTACGCCGATCGCCGAATCGAGATCTCCGATCGCATCGGAGAGTTCGAAACTGCGGCGACCAAGCAGGCCGGCATCGTGTGGCGCGCCGTCACCCTACAACTGGCCGAGGAACAGAGCGCGTTCCATCGACTGCGCGGCGAAGAGCAGCGCGGGCGCACCGAACTCTATGAACGCCTCGAGGAACTGCGTCAGCTGGATGCCAACGATGCCGAGCTAACAGCGCGCCTTGGATTCGATTCGCAAGCCGTCACACTCGATGAACTCGAGTTGGCGCTCGGCGGTTTTATGGGCGGCGTTCAAAGCGTCTTTGGGCAGCTGTCGTTGAACAACCCCCGCGTTCGGCAGCGCTTGGAACACTGGGACCTGGACTACGGCCCGTTCGAGGAGGCCCTCGAGCAACTGGAAACTGGCCATCGCGAAGTCGCAGCCGCCTCGGCTGGCATCGCGGGCAAGACGACCGGCGCGGCCGTCCTGATGTCGTTCTTGACCGCTGCGCTGTTCGTCTGGCGACTAGGCCGTCTGCGGGCCCGGCGCGCATCCGAAATTGAAGCCGAGCGCGTCCGTACGCTCGCTGAGGACGAAGCTCGATTCCGCGAACTGGTTGCCCACTCCAGCGATTTGACCGTGCTCTTCGATCCGGACGGCACCTTGGCTTACGCCTCGCCTTCGGCCGCCCGGCTCGCCAACGGTCGAGCGACCACCGTCCAGGGACTGTTCGGTCTCGAGCCTTCCGCCCTGATGAAGCCAGGCGGCCTCGAGCTCGAATTGCTCTCCAAGGACGGGCAACGGCGCGTGTTCGAAGCAAGCGGCCGAGACCTCACCGATCATCCCAGCCTCAAGGGCCTCGTGCTCAACGCCCGGGACATCACCGAGCGGCAGAAGCTCGAGCTCAAGCTCCGTCACCAGGCTCTCCACGACCCGTTGACGAACCTGCCCAACCGGCGACAGTTCCAGACGGCCTTCGACGAACTTGATGACGAAATCCGGGCCAAGGCCGTCGTCCTGTTCGTTGACCTCGACGGATTCAAGCGCGTCAACGACTCCTACGGTCACGCGACCGGCGACCGCCTGCTGATTGCGACCGCGGCGCGTTTGGCCGGATGCTTGGGAGCCCAGGACCTCTTAGCCCGTCAAGGGGGCGACGAGTTTTTGATCTTGAGCCACGGGGACGGCCTGGTCTTAGCCGAGCGACTCTTGGAAGCGCTCGCCGCACCCTTCCCGATCGAGGATCGGCCAGTGTTCGTCACAGCCAGCATCGGTGTCGCCGACCAACTGATCGAACTCGATAGTTTTGAAGCCGCCCGGCGGGCTGA
Organism: uncultured Planctomycetaceae bacterium; assembly: GCA_964619265.1. Lineage (GTDB taxonomy): Bacteria > Planctomycetota > UBA1135 > UBA1135 > CAZUCE01. Next base: position 17,698 of record CAZUCE010000016.1, on the reverse strand, counting down.
CATCGCGATGTACGCGGCCAAGCAAGCCGGAAAGGCCCAGGCCCTACGCTTCGAAGAAGCGATGCTGGCCGGCGCCCCGAAGCGTCTCGCGCTCGAGTCGGACTTCCGGCAGGCCCTCGCCGAACGTCAATTCCAGGTCTACTACCAGCCGAAGGTTGGCTTCACGAGCAACCGAATCGAAAGCCTCGAAGCCCTCGTGCGCTGGATTCACCCCGAGCGTGGCTTCGTCGGTCCCGACCTGTTTATCCCGTTCGCCGAAGAGTCCGGGTTGATCTGCGAACTCGGAGCTCAAGTCTTCGAGCAGGCCTGCCTGGATGCTCTGCGCTGGCAGGACCGCGGCATCGTGACCGCAATCAACCTCTCGCCCCTGCAATTCCGCAACCCCGAGTTCCTCGCTGAGATCGAAGCGATCCTCAAGCGCACCGGCGTCAACCCCAAGCTCATCGAACTCGAGATCACTGAGTCGGCTGTCCTGGGGGATCTGAACAGCACGATCGAGATGTTCACCCAGCTCAAGTCCATGGGCCTACGCCTGGCGATCGACGACTTTGGAACCGGCTACTCGAACCTGGCTCACCTCAAGCACTTCGACGTCGACGTTCTGAAAATCGACCAAGCCTTCGTGCGGGGCGGCAATCCGAGCCAGATGGATCAGCTTTCTGACCGCACGATCGTGGAGGCCGTCATCTCGATGGCCAAGGCGTTCGGCATGCACGTGGTTGCCGAAGGCGTCGAAAGCGCCTCACACGTCAGCGAACTCCGCGAGCTGGGCGCCGACTTGGGGCAGGGCTACTTCTTCTCAAAGCCCGTCACCGGCGAGGCCATCGACGAGCTGCTTGCGAACGAGGACCCCGAGGAACGGCGCGCGGCCTGAAAATTGCCGCGAGCAGGCCGGCCCGATAGGACGGGCCGCGTTCTCGGGGTTTTAAGGGGATTGAAAAAGCCCACCGGAGCGCCTAACGCGCCCGCTGGCCTGTGCCCTTGAGAGGTCAAGCCGCCGGGGGGGGTGTAGCCCGTGGAGTTCACCCCTGGACCGAGGGGCCCCCCCAAAGCCCGCCCTGGGCGCATAGGGACGTCCCGCACCCACCTTCGCGGTGAGTGGTCCGAATTTTGCGGCAGAGCCATCCGCTTCCGGCAGACCTGCGCCCCGGCAGGAGCTCGGACGGTGCCTCCGCTCTCCATGACACGAAGAATCTCAGCAGTCTCCCTTGCAGCCTGCTGGCTGCTCACCCTCCCTTTCGCCTCGGCCCCCTTCGCCTCGGCCCAGACGCCCGGCGAAGTACCGGTCACGATCAAAGAGCTCGACGTGGAAGGCGCGATCCGCGAATTCCAGAACTTCCAAGCCCGGCTCGGCCAGTACCGCGAGCAGATCGGAGCCGGCCGATCGGTGGCCAAGGAAACGGTGCAAATTCTGGATGAATTGCGAGCCACGGCCGCCCCGGAGAATGAGTTCAACGAAGGCCCGATTCTGGAGGCGGTCACCGGCTACGTGGACGGCGTCATCGGCAAGCAGGTTGAGCTGGTCGACTTCCTGGAATCCCAGCGCTATCGCATCAGCTACTACGCGAACAAGATGGCGGCGTCCGTTCGGCCGGAGGACCTGGCCGTTCTGTTCGGAACGGTCGCCCAAAACGACGCGGCCATCGGTTCCAACGTGCGATCTCTCGACGCGGTTCAGCAGCAGATCGCGACGTTTGTGGACGGCCTCGAAGATGGGCAGTTCGATCGCGATACGTTTCGACCAACCAACAAGCTGCCTCCTGAGCAGCGCAAACAGCTCGACACCCTGCTGTACCGCTATCAACAGGAGCGCAACGGGCTTGCCTTGGCCAAGAAGCGGCTTGAGCTCGTCCGCGCCGCCCAGCGCGGAGTCGGCCCCTCGCTCGACACTTCCCTGGAGATCGATGCGGACCTGCTGGTCGGCGAGATGTTCGGTGCGCTCGACCGAATTCGGCTGCAGATGAGCATGGACTTGTTGTTCCTCGAGCAGCTGCTGCAGGGATACGCCCGCAGTGCACGCACCCAGGACATCCTCGATGCGTTCCAGAGCCTGGTCGAACTGCAAGGCGACCTCGACGGTCCGAACCCCGAGCTCTCCAGCATCCTCGACTGGCTTCAGGACTCGAGCATTCGGAGGATTTCTCTTTCAGCTGCGGGTCTCGAGCGCCGCGAACTCTCCATCCCGCGCTATTCCGACGTCTTGCGCGAAGCCTACTCCGCGGCTCGCCAGGACTCTGGCGACGAGCGCTGATCCCCCACTCCTCCCATGATCTCACTACAAGTTCTCCTCGCGGCCATGGCCCCCCTGCTGACGCACGGGGTGCAGAACGAAGCCTTAAGCCCGCAAGCGGCCACCTCCGACGTGCCCCAAGCCGATAGCCCGATTTCTTCGGGCGCCGAGGCCCTGCGCCAACGGATCCACAAGATGCGGATGGACCTCCTGACGGGCGGTGATCTGGTTCGCGAGGCCGAAGATCAAGCGATCGGCTTTTACCGCGAGAAGGCCGATTTCGTGGAGCGCCGGCTCGACACGCTCGGATCTGACTTGAGCGAGCGGCGAGCCACCTACGACGTGGTCCTTGAGCGTGCGCTTTCCGCCGAAGGCACCGACGCTCGCCTTCGAGCCCTCGAGGAAGCGCAGCCCCTGCGAAGCGAGATCAGCCTTTTGGAAGGGGAACGCGATGATCTTGCCGGCAAGCGCGAGAACCTCTCGAAGCTCATCTCCTCGGTTTCCTCCCGCGAACGGGAGCGGCAGCGACTCGTCGAGATGGTTGAGAGCAACGAGGACGTCCCCGACGCGCTCGGATTGGCGTGGACCGGCATCGGTCTTGCCCCGCCGCCGGTTCCGATCGAAGCGGGGTCGCCGCTCGAAGACGACTCCCTGCTGACCGACCTCCTCGACCGGGATCCCCGGGCGGCCCGGGAGCTCCTGTTCGAGGCCGACCCCACCGGTTATTGGGACCGCTTCCCGCTGGCACCCCCGGCCACCGACCTGCGTCGCGCGCTCGTCTTCCCCCTGCCGGACCTTCCGGACAGGCGCTAGCCCCGCCCATGTTTGCCTCCACCTTTCACGCGGGGGGGCCGCTGATGTATGCGGTCTTGCTCGCCTGGATTGTCGTCTCCGCAGGCATCCTCGATCGCGTGTGCTATGCAATCGGTTGCCTCGTGCGGCGACCCTTCGCCCGCGCCAGGAGGCTTGCCGCAGCCGGGGACCCCACAGGGGCTCGCAACCTGTGGCAGCGGGAGCAAGTCCGGGCCGAACGTGGACTCGCGCGAATCGATTCGGTCAGCCAGCTCGCCACCAGCATCGGTCTGTTCGGGACCGTGGTCGGGATTGCGCGCTCGTTCTTCGCGCGCGGCGCGGAAAGCGGGCTCGCCGCTCCTGACGCCCTCGCCTCCGGACTGGCCACTGCCCTTTACACCACGATTGCGGGATTGGCTGTCTTTCTCATCGGGCAAGCCTCCTTGATCGCGTTTCGCGAGTGGATCGACTTCTGCCAGTCGGATCTGGAATCCCTGATCGGATCCGAGCCAGCATGAGAGCTCTGCGAACCAAGCGGGCCGGAGCGATTGGAGCCAGCGGGCTGACGCCGCTGCTCGACACGCTGTTCGTGCTGTTGTTTGCCTTGCTCGCCGCAAGCGAAGTGCGTCGCGAGGATTCCACCACAGAACTGCACCTGGAACTGCCGCGGGTGGCGTCCGACGAACCCTCTTCCCAAGCGGAGAAGCTGCGCGTCGTGCTGGTGGTCGATCAAGAGTCCATCATTCGCCTGGAAGGCGAGCCCGAGGCCCTGATCGATGGAGCGGACCTGGATGCTGCCCTGGCCGAGCAAACCCAGAGCTCTGCGCCGAACGAGGTCACGGTCGAAATCCGGGCTGATCGCGAAGCCCGCTACGGAGTTGGCGTCGAGCTGCTCCAGCACCTCCGGCTCGCCGGGTTCGAGGACGTGTTGCTCACCGCTTCGGGAGCCACCCAACCTGGACGGGCGTTCGGGGAGGAAACTCCGTGATCGCCGTCTTTCGACAGCTCCTGTTCTTGGCCATCGCTGGCGTGACTTCCTGGTGGTTCTTGCTGCGTGTCCCGCTCGAAGAACAGGACGTCCCCACACCCTCCGAAGCTCCTGCACAGCTCTCGGTGAGAACCAAGATCGAAACGCCGGAACCGCGCGCTTCACACCCCCAAGCTCCGCCCGAACCCCAAGCGCAACAACCTGCTCGCCAAACAGCCTCGGTGCCTGGCGGGGCTTCACCGCCTCCTCCGGAGCTTGGCGCGCCCGAAGGCAAGCCCGACCCCCAGGCGGCTCCGGCGCCGGAGGATCTGGCCCGTGAGGTTCAAGCCGAGGAAGCGCCGCTTCCGGAGAGCTCCGGCACTCCCGTGGACGAGCTGCGCAAGGATCCAAAGCTCCTCGATGAAGCCCGGCGTGAATTCGAGGGCGAGGTTCGCCGCGGGTTTTCCACCGTGCTCCTGGCCGCGCCCGAAGACCAACTCGACCTCGCTCGAACGTTCGGGGAGGAGCTCGTCCTCGTTCCCCGCACCGCTCTCGATCCGAACGCAACGAACCCAACCTACTTCCGGCTGCGTCTAACGGGCCCGCCGTCCGTCGAGCGCGTGCAGCAGGCCCCTCCGCTCGAGTCCTATCGCCAATACCGCGATCTTTTCGACTACGAGTACAGCCGGCTGCCCGAACCTCTTCGCGAGTTGCGCAGAAGCGTCCTCTCCCGCGACGAGGTCTACCTCTTTGCAGCTTTGATCCCCGTTTCCGAATGGGCCGTGGTCCTTGGACGTCGCCAGGAGGCGCTCGACCAGCTGGGAACAGGGTCCGAGTCTGTCCGTCGCTTCACGCTGCGCTACGTGCGAACGGGCTCCGGCGGGTTCGACCTGCGAGTTGAGCACGTGGAATTGGCCGACGGAAGCACCCAGCGCATGTCCGCGAACCCAGTCAACTGAACCACCCCATGATTTCCGAACCTAGAAAGTCCCCACTGGCTCCGGCCGCGGCCTTGGTCCTCGCCTGGACTCTCGCCAGCGGTTGCGCCAGCACTTCGCACAGCTTCGCCGGCCCCGAAGAAGCGGCTGTCGCCGTATTGACCGCCTTAGAGGAAGGTCGGTCCACCGATGCCGAACGCATCTACGGGACCTTCACCCGAAGCCGCACCAACGAAGAGCTGCTGTATCCGGTCCTCTACGACGCGGCCCGCAGCCGATTCGAAGGCGGCGAGCCTGCGCGCGCCGCCCAAGTCCTGGAGCTGCTGGTCGACCGGCATCCCACAGCGGCTGGCAGTCGCGAAGCTTTGGTTTACGCCTTGTTCCTCGAACGTGCAGAACTAGGCGAAGCAACGTCAGAACAAAGCGCGCGCCTGTCCGAGGCGATCGCCGGCCTGCGCGGCACTTCGACCCGCATTGTCCCCTGGGTCGATCTTGCAGAAACCCAGCTGCGGATTGACGAAGGACGCCTCGATGAAGCGCGCGATTCCTTCGCACGATTCCTGGGCACCTGGGAAGGCGAGCCCGCCAGCCTGCTGACCTACGCAGAAGATCTGAATCGCTATCTCCAGACCCACTGACTCATCGAGCCCCCTGATCCCATGGATGTCTCCTCGATCGCGCGCCCCTTCGCCGCTGCGTTCCTCCTGTCGCTCGCAAGCTGCCAAACTCTGCCGCAACCTGCGCCCGCTGGGCCTCCGCCCCTACGAACGGTCGCTGCGCTCCTCGCGGACGAACTCGTCGGCGCAGCCGAGCGACGCCTGCCGCTTGGTTCCATGCAAGTGGTGATCGGCGATGTGATCGGTCTGGATTCGCCCGCAGTCCCCTCGGCACAGCCCGCGGCTCAGGACATGCCAGGCCGGGCCATGCTCGATCCGTCAGAAGCCTTCTCGCGTTCGCTGGAGCGCGAACTCGCGATCGCTCTCTCCACCCATCTATATGTGTTCGAGTCGCCCGAAGTCCTCGCCGGGGAGCCCTTCAGTCAGGAAACTCCCCCGGAGACCTTGGAATCGCGCACCGAGCGTCTGGGTGCCACGCACGTGGTCGTCGGAACCTGGAGTCGCGAACGCGAGGGTCTGGAGATCAGCCTTCGTCTGGTCGACCTGGAGTCCCAACTGATCGTCGCGCCCGCACGCGCGCTGTTGGGCTACATACCCGTTGAGCTCCTGCCGCGCATCCTCGAATCGGACCGCCCGAATTCTGCCGTGGACTACGCAATCGACGCCCGATTCGCAGCCGCAAATGCGCGCGCCGAGGCGCTCGACATGCGACCCGTCCAAGGACCTGCCCGATTCCGCCTGGGTCACTGACCCTTCCCGCGTCAGCCGATTTCCGCAAGAGCTGCCGCAACCTCGTCGGCTTCGGCCAGGGGATTCGGCCAGTGGGGCGCAAAGCGCAGCCATCCACCGGGCGCAGACACCGTGATCCTGCGCGCGTTCAGCGCATCGGCAACCTCCCCAAGCGTTCGTCGCTCCGGCGGTCGCAGCGCCAGGATGGTCGAGCGCGCAGCGGGATCCGTTGAACGTGCGCTGGTGTAGCCCAGGGCCAGGGCTGCGTCTTCGAGAATGTCCAGGTAACGATTCACGTGCGCATGAATCTGGGCCGGTCCGAGTTTGCGCAGGATCTCCGTTGCGGCACACAGGCCGCCAAATCCAGGCAGGTTCAGGACACCGGTCTCGAGCGCGCGGGGTGCTCGGCCGAGGGGCTCATCAAAGGGGACCGGCGGACCGCCGGGAAACAGAAACGCGAGCGGTTCCTCCAAGCTCATCCAGCCAGCGAGCTTTGGCTCGACCCGATCGGCAACTTCCGGAGCCACGTAGAGGAAGCCTGCACCAAGCGGTCCGTTCAGCCACTTGTGCGAGCCGCAGGCCAAAAAGTGAATCCCTGAGCGGCGTACGTCGATCGGCGTGGCGCCCACGGCTTGGACCGCATCGACGAACAGCAGTGTGTCGTGCCGCCGGCACAAGGCGCCCAGCTCGTCCAGGGGCATGCAAAGTCCCGTATGAAACTGTACTGCGCTGACGGCCACCAACGCGACGCCGCGCGCGAGCTCCGACTGAACCTTCTCCAAGCCCTCGGCAGTGGACCTCTCAAAGTCCGCCAGGTCGACCGTAACCACCTCAAGGCCCAAGTCCCGCGCAACCGCAAGCCAAGGGATCACGTTGGTCGGAAACTCGCCGCGAAACACGAGCACTCGATCTCCTGCGCGAAACGACAGGCCGCGAGCCACCGTGATGACGCCTTGACTGGTGTTGGGCTGGCACGCCAAATCTTCAGCCCGGCAGCCAATCAGCTTCGCGAAACTGGCTCGTGCGGCGTCCGCGACCTCCACCTGCTCGCCGAATGCGGGGAGGCCCTTTCGAGCAAACTCGTCCAAGACCGCGTGCGAAGCATCCCGCACCGCGGTACTCGTCGGTGATATCCCGGCGAAGGACAGGTAAGCCGCGGATTCAAGATTCGGAAACAGACGACGCGAGCCAATCTCCGCGCCGGCCGGGGGTTCGGGGGCTCTGGTCATCGAATGGAATGCTAGTGCCGGAAGTGGCGCGTCCCGGTGAAGACCATCGCGGCACCGCCCGCCTCACAGGCTGCGACCACTTTCTTGTCTTGCACGGATCCGCCCGGTTGCACGAACGCGGTGACTCCAGCGCGCATCGCTTCGATCGGTCCGTCGGGGAAGGGGAAGAACGCGTCGGAAGCCAAGCAGGAGCCTTGCACTCGGTCGCCGGCCTTGGCGATCGCACAGCGAACCGAGTCGACCCGGCTCATCTGGCCGGCCCCCACGCCGAGCACCCGGCGCTCGTCGGTCAACACGATCGCATTGGACTTCACGTGCTTGACGATGCGGTTTGCGAACACCAGCGCGCGGCGTTGCTCCGGGCTGGGTTCGGCGCTGGTCTTGAGTTCAAAGGACTCCTCGCCGGCTACCTTCCCATCGGCGTCCTGGACCAAAAAGCCGCCACTGATGGGGCGCACGTCGCGCCGCGCGGGGCGGACCTTGGATCCGGCCACTTCGAGCAAGCGAACGTTCTTGGCCCACTTCGCACCGGAGGAGATCCGCTCGAGGGCTTCCGCGGAAAACGAGGGCGCGACGATGGCCTCCACAAAGCGTTTCTCGGCCACAAGGAACTCGGCGCAGGCAAGGTCGACTTCGCGGTTGAAGCCCAGGATCGAGCCAAAGGCGCTCAGTGGATCACCAGCCCAGGCTCCTTCCAGAGCTTCCGCGGCGCTTGCACCGATCGCGGCTCCACACGGATTGGTGTGCTTGAGCACGCAAACGAACGGCTCGTCAAATTCCCGAACCAAAGCGAGGGCGGCCTCGAGATCCAGGTAGTTGTTGTAGGACAGAGCCTTGCCGCCGAGCACGTTGGCCCCAACCAGCGTGTCCGGGCCAGCCTCGGTGGCGTAGAGCGCGGCCGTTTGATGGGGGTTTTCGCCGTAGCGCAGGACGGCCCGGCGCTCGCCCACCACCGTATAGGTCTCGGGCCAGGCAGCCTCCGGCTCGGCAGCTTCGAGTTCCCGTCGCTCTTGCTCGAAGAGCCACGCTGCGATCGCCGCGTCGTAGCGAGCCGTGGCCTCGAAGGCGCGCAGGGCCAATTCGCGACGAAATTTGTCGGTGAGCGCCCCGCCGTGCTCGGTCAACTCGGCCAAGACCCGTGTGTAGTCAACAGGCGAAGTCACCACTCCCACGAACCGGTGGTTCTTGGCTGCCGAGCGGAGCATCGACGGTCCGCCAATATCGATCTGCTCGATGGCTTCCGCGCGTTGCACGTCCGGCTTGGCCACGGTGGCCTCGAACGGATACAGGTTCACGACCACCAAGTCGATCGGCGCAATCCCGTGCTCTTCCATCGAGTCTCGGTGACCGGCGTCGTCGCGTAGACCGAGCAGCCCTCCGTGCACTTTGGGGTGCAGCGTCTTAACTCGCCCATCCATCATCTCGGGAAACCCGGTGTGGTCCGAGATTTCGGTGACGGGCAGGCCTTCGGCCGCAAGTTTTTTGTGCGTGCCGCCGGTCGAGATGAGCTCGACGCCGTGCTCGACCAGTCCGCGTGCGAATTCGAGAAGGCCGGATTTGTCGGAGACGCTGAGGAGCGCTCGGCGCACGACAGCAGGTTGGTGGTTGTCGGTCACGGGGCGCGCGGGTCGCGTCAGAGGTAGTAGGTGAGGCCGGCGAAGAAGATCAGACCCTCAGGCTCGAGCGAACCGGCCACGTTGTTGGCAGCGGTTGCGCCCAGCCCGTTCGGAATGTTCAGAACGAGATCGTCGTCCGAGCTGTTTAGCGGGAACTCGTAAAAGGCGCCGCCTTCGATACTGAGGTTGTCCTGCAACAGGTAGCTGACGCCCAGCACCGGGTTGAGCGTGAAGAACTCATCCCCGGACAGGGCAACCCGCTCGACGAAGCCGGGAGCGTATATGACCGTCGCGTCGAGATCGACACCGGGCGTAAAGTTCAGGTCTAGGCCGCCAAACCACTTGAAGCGCAAATCGTCGCCGAACGGGTCGGACCAGTAGCGCGTGGAGAACAGGTAGTGGACGGAGGTGTATTCGTCCGCATCGATTTCGCTGTCGAGCGGAGCCACCGGGTCTGGGTCGAAGGTCCGGAATTCGAAGATGAGCCCGACCACGAAATGGTCCGTGACGAAGTAGTTGTACTTGAGCGCTCCACCCGCGATCGGATCGAGATCGGTCGTGGCGACCCCCGAACCGAGCACCGGCTCACCGGACTGGTCGTCGAGCGAGACTTCCGCTTCGTAGAACGCCCATCCGGTCGACGCACCGACCGTGTGAGTTCCCTTGCCAATCTGCGACCAAGGCGCAGACCGCAATTCCGCGCACGCGCAAAGCGTGCAGAGCAGACTCAAGGCGGCGACGAGGCGTGAGGCTTGGATCATGAAAAAGCGGGATGCGGGCAGGGGGGGAAACGAGCCCCTGGAAGGCCCGCCGGTCCCATCATGCCGAGCCAGAGTTCCCGAGCAAGGGTCTGACGCCCGATGACCGCCTAGAGCCGCACGATGCGTGTGCAAGGGGGCGGAGTCGCACAGGTGCTCTCCCCGTGTCGCGCAAGGCCTGTCCGATGGAGCCAAACCGCGAACCCCGCTACGATGCTCACCTCACCAAGTTCCCCGAGATGACCATGAAGCTCTCCTCCGTTCTCCCGGTCCTCGGTGGCCTCGCGTGCCTCTCGGCTTGCGACGATGCCTCCGATGTACAGACGACCGTGATCGGTACGACCGCGATCTTCTCCCCCACGACGGGGGACATCCCTCTGCCCAATGATCTTTTGTTCTCGGGGTCGACGGACGGAACGCTCAACCCGCCGCCCTCGGACGATCCGGGGCAACAGGGAGTGCTCGATGCGCTCAGCGCCCTCGACGGCTGGGGAACCGGCTCCACGTTTCAAATTCCGTTCTCAGCGCCTCTGGACCCATCAACGGTGATCCCGGGTACGACGGTCCGTTTTTTTGAAGTCACCACCGACACCTCGGTCGCTCTCGTCGGCGGCCCGGTCAACGGTGTGGTTCGCGAATTGGTCGGCACCGTTCCGGATCCCGGCACCGGCCTTCCGGTCGATCCAACGGCCGAGTACATGGCGCTAGCCGAGACGGAAACCGGCACTTCCGTGGTCCTCATGCCGCTGGTGCCATTCGCCCCCTCGACCAGCTACATGGTCAACCTCACGCGGGGCATGCTGGACGTAGACGGCGCCGAGGTCACCCGCAGCATCGTGTACCAGCTCGCCGCCCAGACCGTCTTGGTCGATCCTAGCGAGAGCCTCGCTCCGCTGCAGGGCATCGTGCTCGCCATGCACGCGGCCGCGGCCACCCAAGAAATCGACGCCGACGACATCGTCATCTCGCAGCAGTTCACCACCCAGTCGGTCGGTGCGGTTCTTCAGAACGTCGCGGCTGTGGTCAGCGGAAACGAATCGGAGGTCATCGCCGATCTGTGCGCCGCGAACCCTGCGCTTGTCTGTAACGACACGACGCCGGATCCGAACGCTACGGTCTCGCACACCGTAAACACCACCCCCCTGGGCAGCACCGGGGACGTCCAATTCGGCGGCTCGCCGGCCGACGCGGCGGATATCTACGAAGGCGCCCTCACACTTCCGTACTTCCTAACAGCGGCGGTGCCTTCAGGTGTCGATCCAGACAGCGTCAGCAACGATCCCGCGCCGCTGAACACCCCGTGGAGTGCTCGCTACGCGTTCGGAGAGGACGACACCGAGCGCAACCTGACCGCGTTCAACTCGCTGCCTGCGATCACCGAGCAAGAGACCGTTCCGATGCTGATCACCGTGCCCAGGAGCGCGGCGCCTGTCGGTGGTTGGCCAGTCGTGGTATTCCAACACGGGATCACCGGCAACCGAACTAACCTGCTCGGCCTGGCCGATGCCCTGGCGAATGGCGGCTTCGCGGCCGTCGCCATCGACCTGCCGCTGCACGGCGTGGACACGGCGAACCCGGTGTTCACCAGCTATCAAGACGGTGTCACCCGCGAGCGGACCTTCGGTCTCGATCTCTCAGACAACACCACCCAAGCTTCGACTCCCGATGGCATCCCCGAGCCCTCCGGTTCGTACTTCATCAATCTGAACGCCCTGCGCCTGTCGCGGGACAACATCCGCCAGGCGGCGTCCGACATCCTCGCGCTGCTATCCCAGGTGGACTCGATTGACATCGATGGCGATTTCGCCCCCGACTTCAACGGCACGGACGTGCACTTCGTAGGGCACTCGCTCGGCGCGATCACCGGTACCGTGGCCCTGCGTTACACCACCAGCGTGAATTCGGCCACGCTCGGCATGCCCGGCGGCGGACTCGCCCAGCTGCTGGCCAACTCGCCGAACTTTGGTCCGGTCATCGAGGCTGGCTTGGCCGCCGCCGGCATCGACGCGGGGACGCCGGAGTTCGAACAATTCCTGTTCTCAGCCCAAACCGTCGCCGACGCCGCGGACCCGCTGAACCACGCAGCAGCCGTCGCGGACACCGGCCTTCCGATCCACCTCATCGAAGTTGTCGGCTTGATCGGCTTCAACGACCCCGACCAGACGATTCCGAACTCGGTCGCGAGCGCGCCCTTGGCCGGCACCGAGCCCTTGATCCGTGCCTTTGGCTTGGACTCGATCTCGGACGACACCACCAATCCAGACGGCATCCAAGGCGCCGTTCGATTCACCGAAGGCGGGCACTCCAGCCTGCTGCTCGCGGACGAATCCCTGCCCGCGTTCCTTGAGATGCAAGACATGACCGTCGAGTTCGCATCCACCGCGGGCCAAATGCTGACCGTCAGCAACGACGACATCATCCTGGGAGGCCCGGGCGCGAACTGATCGCTTCCGAGCCCCATGAAAAGGGGAGGCCGCCGGTAGGACCGGCGGCCTCCCCTTTTCATGGCCGGGCGATTGCCACGGGCGGTCAGCCCTTCTGACGCAGCTTGGCCGCCATAAACTCGTCCAGGTCGCCGTCGAGGACGGCCTGAATGTTGCCGGCTTCGTGGCCGGTACGGTGGTCCTTGACCATCTGGTAGGGATGCATCACGTAGGAGCGGATCTGGCTTCCCCAGGCGATCTCGCCCTTCTCGCCGTACAGCTTGGCCATTTCGGCATCGCGCTTGGCTTCTTCCATCGCGAGGATCTTGGCTTTGAGCAGCTTCAGAGCCATCGCGCGGTTTTTGTGCTGGCTGCGCTCGTTCTGGCAGCGCACCACGATGCCGGTCGGAACATGCGTCATACGCACCGCCGATTCGGTCTTGTTGACGTGCTGCCCCCCCGCTCCGCCGGCGCGCATGGTGTCGACCCGGATGTCGGACTCAGGAATGTCCAAGTCGACGACCTCGTCGTCGATTTCAGGCGTGACATCCACCGAGGCAAACGAGGTTTGGCGTCGCGACTGAGCGTCGAATGGACTGATGCGCACCAAACGGTGCACGCCGGCCTCTGCTTTCAGGTATCCGAAAGCATAGGGGCCTTTGACCAGCAGTTGGGCGGAGCGGATCCCGCCCTCGTCTTCTTCCGCTCGTTCGAGGATCTCAACGTCGAACTCGCGGCGCTCGGCCCAGCGCACAAACATCCGCATCATGATGTCAGCCCAGTCGCACGCATCGACGCCGCCAGCCCCCGCGCTGATCGCGAGGTAGGCGTTGGCGCCGTCGTGTTGACCGCCCAGCATGACCTGGAACTCGAGCGCATCGATTTGGGCATCCACCTTCGCGAAGGTCGCGTCAAGGTCGGCTTCCACTTGCTCGAGTCCGCCCTCTTCGGAGCCCATCTCAACGAGCAGCTCGATCTCCTCGAGCGAGGTCGCGAGATCGTTGACGGGATCGACGACGGCTCGCAGAGCCTTCTGCTCGCCCACCAGTTTCTGGGCCCGTTCAGAATCGTCCCAAAAGTCCGGGGACTCCTGAAGTTTGCCTAGCTCGTCGAATCGAGCCTGGCGCACTGCCCAGTCAAAGCCCCTCCTTCAATTCGGCAAGGCGCTCCAACGCCGCGGCGAGGCGGTCTTGATATTCGTTGAGGGTGGACATGATCGCGTTCCGGTTCCAAGGGGGGAAGGGCGCGGAGTATACGGAGGTCCGCTACTCTTTCCGCCCTGAGAGGGCCCCGGATTCGGGCCCGGCCACTCGGGCCACCTCTCCCTCCCATCGCCCCCTCCTACCATGCGACTCGAAGCCCCCCTCCTCGAAGGCAAGTTTGTCCGCCGCTACAAGCGGTTCTTCGTCGACGTCGAGCTCGAGAACGGCGAGATTCTGACCGCCCACTGCCCGAACACGGGCAGCCTGGAAGGCTGCAAGGAGGCCGGCAGCCCGGTCTGGCTCCGGGACAGCCAGAACGAGAAGCGCAAGCTGCGCCATACCTGGCAGGCGGTCCAGATCGGCCGATCGTGGGTCAATGTCGACACCGGCCTCCCAAACCACGTGGTCCGGCATGCGGTCGAGAACGGCAAGGTGCCCGAGTTGACCGGCTACGCCAGCGTCCGGCCCGAAGTGAAGTACGGCACCGGCAGCCGGATCGACCTGCTCCTCGAAGACGAAAACCGCCCGCCCTGCTACGTCGAGATCAAGAACACGACCCTGGCGCGCGGCAAGGTCGCCCTGTTCCCCGACGCGGTCACGAGTCGCGGACTCAAGCACCTGGGCGAGCTGATCGAGGTCGTGGAAAACGGTGGACGTGCGGTCCAATTCTTCTTTGTCAGCCGGGCCGATGTCACCTCGTTCCGTCCGGCCGACGATGTGGATCCGGCCTACACCCGTGCGCTGCGCGAGGCCGAGGCGGCCGGCGTCGAGATCCTGGCTTACACCGCCAAGGTCGCCCGCGACCGTCTGGCGCTGTCCAAGCCGCTTCCCATCGACCTGAGCTAGCCCCGGCGACCCTATGAGCTCTGCCCCCCAGTTGCCGTCCAGGCTTCGCCGGATCGCGCTGTTCGACCTGGACGGGACGCTGACCCACCTCGACACCGAGCGTCAATGGGCCTTGCTGCTCGGTGAAGTCGGGCTCCTCGACCCCGAGCCGTTCCACGCTTTTCACCGGGATTATCAGAACGGTGTCCTCAACCTTCAGGACTACTACGACTGGTACCTAGCGGTGTTCGAGCGGGTTCCGATGGATCAACTCGCCGAGCTGCGCGATCGCCTCGTGACCGAGCGGATGCTCCCGAGCATCGAGCCGCGGGCCACAGCCTGGATCGCCGAGGAGCGCGAGCAAAACGATGCGGTGTTGCTCGCCACGGCGAGCAACTCGTTCCTGACCGAGTCGATCGGAGCGGGTCTCGGACTCGACGACGTGCTCGCCACGCAACTGGAAGAGCGAGACGGACGTTTCACCGGCAAGATCGCCGGGTCGCCCTGCTACCAGCATGGCAAGCTCGACCATCTGGCCGCCTGGCTCGCAGCCCGCGACACGCGCCTTGAGAATCTCGAAGCAACCTGCTTCTACTCGGACTCCCACAACGACCTTCCCTTGCTCGAAGCCGTCCACCGGCCTGTGGTGGTCAGCCCGGACGAAAAGCTCGCGCGGGTGGCTCAAGAACGGGGCTGGAAAGTCCACGTGTAGAGCCTTCCCAGGCGCGCAGCGACTCGGCCGAGGCCTACTCCGCGGATCCTGGTCCTCACCTGGGTCGAAGCGGGATCGCCTGCGCCAAAGGAGCTGATCGAGGCCTGGACCGCTCGAGACGCAATCGACATCCTGACGCTCCCCTCGGATCGGCCCCGCCGCACGCTGGCGCTTCCGTCCGATCTCTCCTCCGGGCGATACGCCAGTCGACCATGCGCGTTCACACTGCTCTCCTCGCTCTCGCTTCCCGAGCCCCCCTGGTCTCGACCCTTGCGCTACTCAGTGCATGCTCCAGCACGCCGGCCCTGCAGCTCGACATCGACTCGGTGCCCACCGGCGCCAAGGTCTCCGTCCAGCTGCGCGGGGTTCGCAGTTACGTGGGCCAATTCGCCGTGTTTTCCGGGAGCGTCTCTTCCAAGCGATTCGAAGACGAGTTCTTCTCCGTCGGAACCACTCCGGTTCAGTTCTCGACGCCCTTGAAGGCGACGACCACCGACGCAACCCTCCTCGGATTCGGCGGCAAGGTGGTCAGACGCTTCGAAGACGCCTTGATTCGATTCGAACTCGACGGCTTCGAACCCGTCGAGAAATTTGTCGCACTCAAGAAGGGCTCGACGAAACTAAACGTCGAGCTAGTGCCGGCAGCATCCGGCTCCTGACCTCCGCTTCCGGCAGGAAGACCGATCGAACTCCAGCCGCGATCGATACGGCGCAATCCACGATAGAGCAACAGTTGGTCTGTAAATCCGGGTGAGTTGGCCAGGCGTCGACTTGGAGGTAGATTCGGCCGGTCTCCCACTCCTCAGTAACTTCGGCCAGGATGGCGGTGACGAGGCGGAGGAGGGACGCCTCATTCGGAAAGAGGGTCGCGACGCGTGTTCTGCGCTTGACCTCTTTGGATAGCCGCTCGAGGCAATTGGAAGTTCTCAGACGCCGCCGGACGCGTGGCTTCTCCGCCATGACAGTGAGTCCTTCGGGCACGTTCTCGGGCATCCACGCAGCAAGCTTGGGAGCCATCGGCTGCCATCGGTCTGCTGCGAGCTGGAGGAGGCGTTCAGCCTCCTCTCGACGACAAGGAGCCACTGGACGGTTTAGCGGGATGCTGCCTGCTACGCGGCGCTCGACAAATTTACAGACCTACTGATACACCAGCACCATGTCTCTAAGCCCATCCCCGATTGCTCGGCATGCGATTGAGAACCTAATGCGCGCTGGTGTATCAGTAGATCTGTAAATTCGTCGAGCGCCGCGTAGCAGGCAGCATCCCGCTAAACCGCCCAGTGGCTCCTTGTCGGGGTCCGGGGCGGAGCCCCGTATCTCCCGGATGTATATCCGGTTAGCCGCGTGGGCCTCCCGGGAGGGTCTGCTCCGCAGAGCTTGAATGTGGCGAGACGATCAGGCATCGATCTTGTAGTTACCACACTTCAAGCCAACACACCGATGCCTCGCCACACGCCTGACGCTACCACCTTCGACGCTGCCCTGGAACTGCTGACCGAAAATGGCTTCGAAGGCCTTTCTGCAGCCCTGGAGCTGCTGCTCAACGAGGCCATGCGCATCGAACGCAGCGAGTACCTCGGCGCCGGGCCCTACGAACGGACCGGAGCGCGCCGCGGCTACGCAAACGGCTTCAAGTCGAAACAGATCAAGAGTCGGCTCGGCACTCTAAATCTGGAGATCCCGAAGACTCGCGATTTACCCGAAGATGCTGAGCCCTTCTATCCGCAAGCCCTGGAGCGCGGCGAGAGATCTGAGCGGGCGCTCAAAGCGACGCTTGCGGAGATGTACATCCAGGGCGTATCCACGCGGAAGGTCGCCAAGATCACCCAGGAGCTGTGCGGCTTCGAGATCAGCTCGTCGCAGGTTTCCCGGCTGACCGCCGAGCTGGATGGAGAGCTATCACAGTGGCGCGAGCGTCCGATTGGTAGAACGCCCTATTTGCTGCTGGATGCGCGCTACGAGAAGATCCGCGAAGGCGGGCGCGTCGTCGACTGCGCGGTCTTGATGGCCGTCGGAGTCGGCGAGGACGGCAAGCGCTCCGTGCTCGGCTGCAGCGTCTCGCTGTCAGAAGCTGAGGTCCATTGGCGAGGCTTCCTTGAGACTTTGGTCGCCCGAGGAATGCACGGAGTCCGCATGGTCACGAGCGATGATCACGCCGGCCTCCGAGCAGCCCTACGAGCTGTACTCGCTCCAACGCCATGGCAGCGCTGCCAGTTTCACCTGCAGCAAAATGCCGGCTCCTACGTCACGCGCGTCGAAGACCGAAAGCCGGTAGCAGAGGATTTGCGCGGCATTTTCAATTCGCCCGGTCGAGAAGAGGCGCAGCGATTGCTCGAGCTGGCTGCAGAGCGCTGGCTGCCCACTGCCCCAAGACTTGCCAACTGGATGCTCGAGAACGTGCCCGAAGGACTCACCGTCATGGCGGAGAAACCACGCGTCCGGCGGCGCCTGAGAACTTCCAACTGCCTCGAGCGGCTGTCAAAAGAGGTGAAGCGCAGAACACGCGTCGCGACCCTCTTTCCGAATGAAGCGTCCCTCCTCCGCCTCGTCACCGCCATCTTGGCCGAAGTCTCTGAGGAGTGGGAGACCGGCCGCATCTACCTCCAGATCGACGACTGACCGACACTCACCCGAATTTACAGACGAACTGTTGCTCTATC
>CAZUCE010000015.1:0-106723 GCA_964619265.1 uncultured Planctomycetaceae bacterium | reverse complement strand
GCACCGTATTACCGATCTAGCTTGGCGATGTGTTCGGTTGGCGCGTGGAGGGGGGTGCCGGTGGTTCGGTCTCGTAGGAGGAATCCGTCTGCTAGGGAGAAGCTGATCAAGTTCCCTTCGGCCGGTTCTCGGTCCCCGTGGAAGCGCACGCGGATCGGCGAGCCTGGTCTTAGGTCTAGCCCTTCCAGATATTCGGTTTCTAGGGCTCGGTTGTCCGGGGCCGCCAGGGCTTTCGTGAGACGTGTCGAAAGCGAGTGGGTCAGGGCGTCGAGCGCTTGCGCCACGGAGAGATCGGCGCCCGCGAGGTACAGGCTGGTTACCGGGCGCTCGCGCAGGAGTTCCTGGGGAAAGCTCCGCTGCGTGACGTTGAGCCCAATGCCGAGGACGTAGGCGAGCGGTGCCCCGGCTATGCCGCGTGACTCGACCAGGACTCCGGCGACCTTGGCGTCTTCGATCAACAGGTCGTTGGGCCATTTGAGTCGAGCTCCCTTCACCCCCGCTCCACGGGCGATGTCCAGCACAACCAGTCCGCCGATCAGGGTGAGCAGGGCCGGGTGGGTTCGCGGGCTCGCGGGCGGCTCGACTACCACCGAGAAGGCAATCGCCTCGCCTTTGCTGGTTGTCCAGCGGTTTCCGCGCCGGCCGCGGCCAGCGGTCTGGCTGTCGGCGACGAAGGCGTCTCCGTGGCGCGCGGTGCCAGCCGCGAGCTGTCGGAACGCTTCTTCGGAGGTCGAGTCGAGGGCTTGGAAATGCTGGAGTCGGAGCTGCATGGGGCCTCTATTCTGAACTCGCCACTCTAGGGTCCACCGGGGGGAGGCGCTTCGGTCCCACAGGCCGTAACGTGTGCGCCTCATGATCGCGCTCACCGGGCTCCACAAATATTTTGGCCGTCAGTCGCTCTTGGATGGGGCGTCGCTTCAGCTCGACCCGGGCGAGAAGGTCGGGTTGGTCGGGCCCAACGGAGCCGGCAAGTCGACGGTTTTCCGCCTCATGGTCGGCGAAGAGGAGCCGGACGCCGGCGAAGTCTCGGTACCCAAGCGCCTTCGAATCGGCTACTTCCGCCAGGACGCGGGCGATTCAAGCGAGCTGAGCGTGCTGGAGGTCGCGATGGCCGGAGCTGGGCGGGTTGGGGAACTGCATCACGAGCTCGCCGGGTTGGAGGCCGCCATGTCGGACCCAGATCGCCTGGGCGAGATGGACGCGATCCTCGAGCGCTTCGGCGAGGTGCAGGGCGAGTACCAGCAGACCGGTGGCTATGAGCTGGAGCCGCGTGCAAGGGAGGTGCTGAACGGGCTTGGATTTGAGGATGCGAGTGTGGACGGGCCGCTGTCGGCGTTGTCCGGCGGGTGGCGGATGCGGGCGGCCATGGCCCAGGTCCTGATCGGCGATCCAGATGTACTGCTCTTGGACGAGCCGACGAACCACTTGGATATCGAGTCGATCCTGTGGCTCGAGCAATTTCTCAAATCAAGCTCGGCGGCGATCTTGATGACCTCTCACGACCGCGATTTTCTCGATCGCATCGTTTCGCGCATCGTGGAGATCGACGAGGGCAAGTTGGTCAGCCACACCGGCAACTACGCGGCCTATGAGCGCGAGCGTGAAAGCCGGGCTGCGCGCAACGCGGCGGCGTTCGCCCGCCAGCAAGCCATGCTGCGCAAAGAAGAGCGCTTCATCGAGCGCTTCGAGAAGAACGCGGCCAAGGCCTCGCAGGTTCAAAGCCGGGTCAAGAAGCTCGACAAGATCGAGAAGCTCGAGCCGCCCAAAAAGCGGATCCTGGTGCCGTTCGAGTTCCGCGAGCCGCCGCGTTCGGGCAACGATGTGGCGACGCTAAAGGGCGTTACCAAGAGCTACGGGGATCGAGCGATCTACAGTGGGCTGGACTTCGAGATCAAGCGCGGCGAGCGTTGGTGTGTGATGGGCGTCAACGGCGCTGGCAAGTCAACCTTGCTCAAGTTGGTTGCCGGACAGATCGAAGCGGATTCCGGCAACGTGAAGCTTGGGGCGAGCCTGAAACTTGGCTACTTCTCCCAGTCGGCGCTCGATATCCTCGATCCAGACCTCACGGTTTACGAGCAAATCGACAGCGCGTTTCCCGTGGCCACCATCGCCTCCAAGCGCAGCCTGCTCGGCTGCTTTGATTTCCCGGGCGACGAGATCGAAAAGCCCATCCGGGTGCTCTCCGGCGGCGAGCGGTCGCGGCTCGTGCTGGCTCAGATGCTGTTCGATCCGCCGAACTTCCTAGTCCTCGACGAGCCGACCAACCACCTGGATCTGATCACAAAGCAAATGCTGATCGAAACGCTTAGCGGATTCGGCGGCACGATGCTGTTCGTCTCCCACGACCGAACTTTCCTGCGCGGCATGGCGAATCGGGTGCTCGATCTGTCCGCCGGCGGTGAAGGCCAGGCGACCAAGCCGATGGCTTTCGGCGGCTCCTACGAGGACTGGGTCGAACGCACCGGTCACGAAGCGCCCGGCGTCCACGCCTGATTCCGATCGAGATGCCCCGCGAAGTTGTTCTCCGTCTGCCGCCGCGTGCCGAGCCTAGCCAAGAACGCGATGGCGAGCTGCTCGCTTCCCTGGCGGCTGACCAGCTGAAAATCTCGCGCGAGCGCGTGGCCCTGGCGCGCGTGGACAAGGTGTCGTTCGACGCCCGGCGTCGCCAGCGGGATTGGCGCATCCGGCTGAGCGTTTTCCTGCGCGGAGAGACCCTGCCGGAGGGCCCGCGCCGGGAGGCTCCGGAGTTGGAGCGCGTTTCAGACTCCGCGCCGCATGCGGTGGTGGTGGGGTGCGGCCCGGCTGGGATGTTCGCGGCACTCGATCTGCTCAGCCGGGGCGTGCGGGTCACGCTGCTCGAGCGGGGCGGCGACGTGCGTGAACGCCGCCGGCCTTTGGCGCAACTCAACCGCGGCGAGGACAATCCGGAAGAGAGCAACTACTGCTTTGGCGAAGGCGGTGCAGGCACCTATTCGGACGGCAAGCTCTACGCCCGGTCCGGATCGAAGCGCGCGATTCGTTCGGTGCTCGAGACACTGGTGGCCCACGGAGCGAAGCCGGAGATCCTGTCGAGCTGGCGCCCCCACGTGGGTTCGAACAAGCTGCCCCAGGTGGTTCAGAACCTGCGCGAAACGCTGATTCGCGCGGGGGGCGTGGTGAAATTTCACGCGCGCGTGGAAGACCTGGTGGCCGAACACGGCCGAGTGACGGGTGTGAAGTGGCGCGACTTGAAAAGCAAGCCGGCTGCGGTCGCGCTGCTGGCCGCTGACGCCGTAGTCCTGGCGACGGGCCATTCCGCGCCGGACGCGCTCGAGCTCGCAGCTCGAGCGGGTGCCCGGCTCGAGCCGAAGGGCTTTGCGCTCGGTGTGCGCGCGGAGCATCCGCAGGGATTTGTAGACGAACAGCAGTACGGCGGCTTGCGCGCCGAACACGACCTTCCAGCGGGTTTTTATGAGTTGGTCGAACAGGTGGACGGGCGTGGGGTCTACAGCTTCTGCATGTGTCCAGGCGGCTGGATCGTGCCGGCCAGCACCTCGGGAGACCGCGTCGTGGTGAACGGGATGAGCCTGTCGCGGCGCGATTCGCCCTTCGCGAATTCCGGCGTCGTCGTGCAGCTCGAGCCGGAGGACTGGTGTGGGCCGCGGGCGGCGGAGCTTGGACTGGAAGCCCTGCTCGGCGCCTGTCCGGCGAAGCCGGAAGACGATCCGCTCTTCGGAGTCCGGATTCAGGAGGCGATGGAGCGTCGCTGCCGGGAAGTGGGCGGCGGGCGCGGACGAGTGCCGGGCCAGCGTGCGGATGACTTCATGAGCGGCCGCGCAACGAAGACGCCGGGGGCCACGAGCTACCGGCCCGGCGCGACTGGCTGCGATCTGACCGAAGTCTTGCCGAGCGGCCTGGCCGATCGTCTGCGCGAGGGATTGGCGGCTTTTGATCTGCGCCTACCGGGCTACGCCTCCGAGCTGGGTCTGCTGCTCGCGCCCGAGAGCCGGACCAGTTCACCGGTTCGTCTCGCTCGCGATCGGGTCAGCCTGGTGGCGCTCTCGGCGGACGGTGGCGAGCTCACAGGCCTGTATCCAAGCGGCGAAGGGGCCGGCTATGCGGGCGGGATTGTCTCGGCTGCCCTCGACGGTCGTCGCGTTGCGGAGCGCGTGGTCGAGCGGCTGGTGCCCGACTCGGGGCGCGCGCTCTAAGCTGTTCCTCCCCGTGACTGGATCCCCCAAACAACGACCGCGCCGAGTGCGCGCCCTGGCCACCAGGTTTCTGCTGGCTGCGGCCGGCGGGGGACTTGGTTTCGGCGCCTGCGAACTGTGGGCCCGGGGACGCTACGGCACGCCGCTGCCCGAGCGTGTCCCGCTGCTCGAAGTACAGGCCAACGCCTGGCGCGGCTGGGAGATGGTCCCCGATTTGGATCACTACACCTATCTGGAGCGCGTGCGGATCAACTCGATCGGCTTGCGCGGCGACGACCTCGCGCCGAAGCGCCCGGGCGAACTGCGCGTTCTGTGCCTAGGGGATAGCCTGATCTACGGCCAAGGCGTGGGGGAGGACGACACGCTGCCCGCAGCGCTCGAGGAGGCGTTGCCTCCCGAGTCCAGGCCGGTTGTGATCAACGGAGGTCTGCGGGCCTATGCGACCCATCAAGAGCTCGGCATGCTCGAAGAACTCGGCGAACGCATCGCAGCCGACGTTGTACTGCTTTGCTGGTACTGGAACGACGTCGACGAGCGGGACATCGAGCGCACCCATGCCAAGTTGGAAGCCAGTGGACCGATCGTGTTTGACCTGGGGAGTCCGTGGTCGACGCGCCTGCGAATCTCGTGGCACCTTCGGCAGCTTTTGCGCCGTTCCGCACTCTTGAATCACCTGCACGAGCAATTTCGCATGGGCCCGTGGGAGCAATGGAGTGAGGCTTACCGCGCGGCTGGCATCGAGCGTTTGGATCGCTATCTCGAGCGCTTTCAAGCCCTGTGCAGCGAACAGGGCGCCGAGCTTCGCGTGGTGCTGATGCCCGATCCGGGCGGAATCATGGGCGGTGCGGTGAGCACCGACCTCTCAAGCCGAGGCGCTCAACTGTTCGAAGAACGTGGCCTCCCGTTCCTGGACTTGCGCCCGACGATGGCCGCTTGGATGGCCGAGCACGGCAGTGCGCCGATTCTGCCCTTCGACGGCCACTTCAATGGGGATGGCAACCGGCTGCTGGCCGGCGCCATCGCGGACTGGCTTCGTCCGGAGTAGTTCCTCTTTACTGAGTCAGCGTGTCGGTCCGCTGGTCGAGCAGATCCTTCAGGCGGTTCATCACGTTCGAGTGGATCTGGCAGACGCGGCTTTCGGTGAGCGTCAGCATCTCTCCGATTTCGCGCATCGTGTGGCCGTACTGGTAGTACTGCTCGATGATGAAGCGCTCCTTGTGGGTGAGTGCGCGGGTGATGAAGCGCATCAGGTCCCGGCGATTCAGCTCCTGGACCGGGTCAATCGCGTCGTGGTCCTCGAGGATCTCGACCTTCTCGATGGATCCATCGTCCTCGTCGTCCCACTTCTCCGAGAGCGAGAACATGGTCTTGGCCTGGCTGTCGCGCATCTCAAGCGTCAGCTCGGTGTGCTCCATTTCGAGCACCTTTGCCAATTCAGCGTGAGTGGGCTCACGACCGAACTCACCGGTGAGTTGTTGGAGTGCTTTCTCGATGCGCCCGGCCTTCAGACGGACTAGGCGCGGCACCCAGTCCTGGGAGCGCAACTGATCCAGGATCGACCCGCGGATGCGCGTCGAGCAGTAGGTCTTGAATTTGATGCCTCGATCGGGGTCGAAGCCGCGGATCGCGTCCATCAAGCCGAACAGGCCGGCCGAGATCAGGTCGTCGAGCTCGATCGATTTCGGAAGCGTCTGGAGCAGGCGCTCGGCGATGTAGCGCACCAGCGGGTGATAGCGCTCGATCAGTCCGTTGCGGATTTCTTCAAGCTCTGGGGAGCCAAGCTTGTTGCGGGCCGCGGCGGGACGACCCGAGGGCAGCTCCGGTTGATCGTCGAGTCCAGCGGCAGCGAGGCGATCGACTTCAGCGCGGTAGCGAACCCACAGTTCTTCGGTGGTGGGCTCGTTGCTCTCCGGTGCTTCGCTCGCTTCGGTGGGCTTGGGAGCCTCCTTGGCCTGACCGCGCGCTCGTGTGATAGCCGAGCTTCCTACAGCTGCGTGGGCCTCGGGGGTCTCGATTTGAGACATAGGGGATTTCGCCTTTGTCGTTCGACCGCTTTGGGTCGTTTTGGTTTTTGCGCGGGTCGGACGAATCGACTCGACGCGATCGACAGCAGTGCGCGGGGTGGAGGTCTTTTTCGAAGCGGCCTTCTTGGGGGCGGCCTTCTTCGAAGTGGTCTTGCGGCTAGCGGTCTTCTTTGCTGCCTTCTTCGAGGCGCCCTTCGTCGCAGGGCTCTTCCTCGTGGCGGCCTTCTTGCTCGCCTTGGACGCCGGCTTCTTGGTCGCTTTCTTCGCGCTCGGCTTCCTTGTGGCCGGCTTTTTGGCGGCCGGCTTCTTGGCCGCAGTCTTGGAGGCTCCGGCGCGCCTCGTGCTGCTGGCCTTTTTGGTTTTGGTCGCGCTAGCCGCGGACTTCGTCGCGGTCTTCTTGCGCGTGGTGGGACGTTGCTTGGCGGCCATCGGGGGGTCCTGGTCGTGACGAGCTGCACGCGCAGTTCCCAGAAGGCGGGGAACGACACGGAGGCCCTGAGTGCGAAACGCCGGCGCGGAAGGCCGGGCTACCAGGATCGGAATCCGCCCGGAAAAACCTTCGCCCTTATCTGCTCCGATGGCACGAATGGCACCCGGCCGGGCTTCGCCGGGCGCAGAGGCTCCCGGACGGCCCCAAGCGTGACCAGAACCGGGAGAGGCCTGACTCAGACCTTGACCAGCGCGTGGCAGGGGACCGAGCCGAGGCGATCGCGGCCAGGCAGGAAGCCCAACTCGATGACGAACGCGCAGGCCACGGGGATGCCGCCGACCTTGTTGACCAGCTTGAGGGCGGCTTCCATCGTGCCGCCGGTGGCCAGCAGGTCGTCCACCATCAGGACGCGCTTGCCTTCGCAGGCGTCCAGGTGAATTTCGATCGTGTCCGACCCGTACTCAAGCTCGTAGGACTCCGATGCGGTCTTCCAGGGCAGTTTTCCGGGCTTGCGGATCGGAATGAACCCCTTGCCTAACTGGTTGGCGAGGGCCGTCCCGAAGATGAAGCCGCGGGATTCGATGCCGCACACCAGGTCGTAGGTGGAGGGGTCGACCGCGTCCGCGAGGCCTTGGATGGAGGCTGCCAGGCCCTCGGGGCTTTGCAGCAACGGGGTGATGTCCTTGAACAGGATGCCCGGCTTGGGGAAATCAGGGACGTCGCGGAGGAACTGGTTGAGATCGGCCATGGGGGGGGCTGGAAGGGCCCTCAGTGGGGCGGAGTGGCCCTGGGGGCAGTCGGGGGATACGTCCCGAAGCCTACCAGCTCGATTCCTCTGCGGGCGGGTCCATGGAGATGCCCTGGGCCTCCAGGAGGGCGTCGAGCTTGTCGTGGAGGTTGAGGAGCATGCTGATCACGAGGCCAAACAGGATGAGGCCCAGGCAGCCGATGCCGGTGTCGCTGTGGTCCAGGACAGTCATTTCGAGCTTCTTCTCGATGGCGGCCAGGCGTCGGTCGAGATCAGGGGAAGGTTCCATAGCGGGCCAAGGATGCAGGAGGCCGAGGTGGCGGGCGGGGAGGGTCCGAACAGCTCTGCGCAGGGAAGCCTCCGATATTCAAGGGACTCTCCAGGGCTGCGGCCCCCTTCCTTGTGCTTTGTAGCTTGGCGCTCACAGCTTCCCCTCCCTAGGGAGGCCTACCTATCGGATCGCGACGCGCCCTCTGTTCGTGGCCACCTTGCCCTGGCCGGGTTCACACTGGGTCTCGATTCCGTTCGTGGCGGCGGCGCTCCGCCGGTTCGCGAATGGGTGAGCCTTGCGACCCGCGAGGACCCGGCACCGCAGCCTTCTGCACCTCGCGAACGCTCCCTCGAAACTCCTTGGAGAAGGCTACATTTCGTCGAGCGGTTCGATGCCGAGCGTGCGCAGGCCGTGACCGAGCACCTGTTCGGCGGCGCGTGCGAGGCCCAGGCGGGCGTAGCGCAGGGGCTCGGGCGCGGTAAGGATCGGGCAGTCGTGATAGAAGCGGCTGAAGGCTCGTACCCCTTCGTAAACCCAGGTCGCCAGGCCGGAGACATCCGTGTTGCGCTCGGCCGTTGCCAGCACCTCGCCGGCTCGCAGCAAGTGCGAAAGCAATGCGCGTTCGGGCTCCTCGCCGAACTCCGAGCTCTCCGCGGCCGCCTTCGAGAGGTCGCGGTCTTTCGTTTCGCCCGCCTTGCGAAACACGCCGCGCACCCGCGCTAGCCCATACAGCAAGTAGGCGCCGCTCTCGCCTTCGAGCGAAGTCCAAGCCTCCGCGTCGAATACCACGCGCGTGGTGTTGCCGACCGAAATCATGCCGTAGCGCAGACAGGCCCGCGCGATGGCTCGGATCGTGCGCTCCCACTGTTCAGGAGTCCAATCATCCCGCGTGTCGCGATCGTCGCTGCGCATCTTTTGCTCGATCGCGGTCGAAACGGAGTCGCGCACATCGGCGTACGTCACGACCTTGCCCGCGCGCGAGCTCATCTTGCCTTCGGGGAGCATGACCAGCTCGTAGGCGACGTGCTTGCAGTCCTTGGCGCGCCCATAACCCATGCGCTCCAGCGTCGCGAAGAGCTGCCGGAAGTGGTAGCTCTGCTCGGAGCCGACCACGTACAACGAGCGTTCGATATCGAATTCCTCGAACTTGCGGCGCGCAAGCACCAAGTCCCAGGTCATGTACAGGCTGGTTCCGTCGGTCTTGCGCACGAGCGCGGGCCCGAGATCGAAGGACTCCAGGTCGCAGATGATCGCTCCCTGGCTCTTCTCGAAGACGCCCTTCTCTAGGAACTCATCGACGATCGCGTGGCCCGGCTCTTCGAGCTCGGATTCGTAGAAGTCCGTATCGAACCCGACGTCCAGCCACTGATACACGGCCGCGAACTCGTCGAGGCACCACTGGCGCGTTTCGTGGTACAGGGGCTGGAGTTCCGCGTCGCCGGCGGTGATTCGTTCCAGGATCGTGCGTAGCTCGCCAAACAGGCTTTGGACGGCTTGCTTGTCGCCCTTCGCCTCGAGGTCTTTGATGTGAGCGGTAGCCGATGCGTAGGCCTTGCCGAGCCAAGCGCCGCGATTCGCTTCAGGCGCGGTCTCTTCCGGATGATTGCGCAACCACCACAGGCACTTGGCCACGTCGACTCCAAAATCGCCGTAGTAGTTGGCCGAGGTGACCTGGTGTCCGCGGAGACGGAGCAGGCGCTGCAGCGCGTCGCCCACGGCGATGTTGCGCAGGTGTCCGACGTGCAGGACCTTGTGGGTGTTCGGTTGGCTGAACTCGACCATCACCCGCTGGGACGACTCGGCGTGGAGCGAGCGCTCGAAGCCCCCATCCGCAAGGCCGTTGAGCAGGCCCGCCAGCACGCGCCCGGCGTGCGTGAAGAAGTTCAGGTAGGGGCCGGCGGTTTCGACCCTGGCGACCAGGCTGTCTTCGGTCAGATTCGCGGTGATCTTCTCGGCAAGTTCAGCCGCGATGGCCGGCGGGGCTTTCTTGAGCGCCTTGGCCAGCGGGAACGCCGGGAACGCCACGTCGCCCTTGGATGCGTCCGGCGGCCGGGAAAGCGCTTTGCGCAGCGCCTCGCGATCCGGCGCTTCGGCGAGGTCGGTGAGCGCTGCCTCGACGACGTCGAGAACGGCTTCTTTGGGGTCGATCATCACTGGCTCCAGCTTTCCCATTCGGCGTTGCGCTCGCCAAGGTCGCGTTCGACCTCGGCGAGCCTGACCTGCTTATCGCGCAGGAGATCGCCGTCGCGGTAAACGGATTCGTCGCTCATGGCTGCGATCAGCTCTTCCCGTTCGGTTTCGAGCTTCATGATCTCTTCCTCAAGCTTCTTGAAGCGGTAGGGGTTGCGGACTTTTTGGCCGCCTCTCCCGCTGTTTTTGGAGCCGCTCTTCTTGGCCGGCTTGGCGGACTTATCGGAGTCGGCTTTCTTCTTCGCGGACTCCTGCGCCTTGCGCTCGGCGTCGCGGGCTCGCTTTTGCTTTTCGGCGGCCGCGCCCTGACTGGCTTCGCGTTCGGCGATGAGGGTTGCCCTGTAGTCGCTGTAGTTTCCGCGGAACTCGCGCAGTCCGGATGAGTCGAGCTGCACAATCTTGTTGCACAGGTCGTCGAGAAAGGCGCGGTCGTGGCTGATGCAGATCATCGCGCCTCCGTAGCCCGAGAGCATTTCCTCGAGCGACGTTCGGGCTGCCAGGTCTAGGTGGTTGGTGGGTTCGTCGAGCGCGAGCCAGGTGGGGTCTCCGAGGACCAGTCGGGCCAGGGCCAATCGCGCGCGCTCTCCGCCGGAAAGACCTCCAACCGGCAGGTCCACGTCGTCGCCGCGAAACAAGAACAGCGCGAGGTGGCTGCGAATCGGTCCGTCCTCCATCGTCGGGAAGGCCCGGCGAATGGTCATGAACGGGGTCGACTCGGGGTCCAGGTCCGATCCCTCCTGGTCGTAGTACCCGCAGAACGCTTTGTGACCGAGCTCAAGTTTGCCGGACAGGGGTTGGGTGCGTCCGGCGAGCGCTTTCATGAGCGTCGTCTTGCCAGCTCCGTTGGGGCCGACCAGGCCCACCCGGTCCCCGCGGTCGAGGCGGAATTCGAGGCCCTTGTGCAGCGCTGTGTCGCCGAATCCGATCGAAAGGCCCTCGGCTGTCAGCACCCGCTCGCCGGAGCGCTGGACCTTGCCGAGCCGCAGGGTTGGCTTGCGCACGTCGTTGTACGGGCGCTCCAGTCGGTCCACGCGCGCCAGCTTCTTCTGGCGGCCCTTGGCTTCGGCCGTGCGCTGGCTGCCCATGTGCTTCTTGATGAACGCGGCTTCCTTGCGAATTTGGTCGGCCTGAATTTCGTAGGCGCGCAGTTCGGATGCGAAGCGCTCTTCGCGCTGCGTGATGTACTTGGAGTAGTTGCCGGGATAACGCTTCAGCTTGCCCCGCTCGAGATCGACGATGGCGGTGACCACGTTTTCGAGCATGCGGCGGTCGTGGCTGATCAGGTACACCGCGCCGGGGAACTCGCGCAGGTACTCCTCGAGCCATTCGATGCCTTCCAAGTCCAAGTGGTTGGTCGGCTCGTCGAGCAACAGCAGGTCCGGCCGGCGGACCAGCTCGCGCGCCATAGCCACGCGGGATTTCTCGCCGCCGGAAAGGGACTCGGCTTCGCGCTGCCAAAGGCTCTCGTCCAGGCCGATGCCCGACATGACCTGGGACACGCGCTGCTCGGCGTTCCAGCCGCCGAGGAATTCCATCTGCTCGGACAGCTCGCCGTAGCGAGTTACAACCCGGTCGAGCTCGTCGCCCTCGACTTCGCCGAGCTGCACCTCCAGCTCGCTCATTTCGTCCTGGAGCGCGCGGGCCTCGGCCAGCCCGCCCTCCACGTGGGCGAAGGCAAGGGTGCCCCCGGGGAACGTCGGGCGCTGGGGGACATAGCCCATCCGTACGCCCTTGGGGATCGCCACTTCGCCGAAATCGGGCTGCTCCTCGCCGGTGATGATCCGCAAGAGGGTCGACTTGCCGCCGCCGTTGCGCCCCACGCAGCCGATCTTGTCGCCCCGTTCGATGCGCAGATCGACCCCATTGAGGACCTCGTGGGCGCCGTAGTGACGCTTGAGACCGGTGGCGTTGAGGAGGCTCATCAGGATGCGGGGTTTCAGCCGGGAATTCGAGCCGAACAGGATAGCGCTGGCACCCTCCGCGCTCACCGCTATCTTGCACGGGCTCATGCCTGCTCCGCCCACCGACGCCCGTTCCTTCTCCGCTCGAGTCGCCCGGATCGAGCCCTGCGGGGCCGATGCCTTCCGGCTCGAGCTGGATGTCGATCTGCCGCCGATCCGAGCCAGCCGCTTCTTCATGCTGCGACGCGAGTCGCCAGCCGGCGCCCCGATCATTCCGCGGCCGTATTCGATTTATCGCCAGCGTCCGGGCCGGATCGAGTTCTTGATCCAGCGCCTCGGCCCGGGCAGCGCAGCTCTGCTCGATGCCGAGATCGGCAGCGAAGTCCGAGCGATTGGCCCCCTCGGAAACGGCTGGCCCGGGCTTGAGCCGCGGCCCGAACCCCTGGTGCTGCTGGCCGGCGGCGTCGGCTCGGCGCCCTTTCCGCTGTTGGTCGATCAGTTGCTTTCGGGCTTCGGCGGTGCGCCGGCCTTCAACCCCTCGGACGTCCACTTCCTGTTCGGCGCGCGCAGCCGCGATCGGCTCTACGACCTCGAGGCGCTCAAGGCGCTTCCAGTTCCTTTTCACGCGGCCACCCAGGACGGGTCCTGGGGCTTTCACGGTCACGGATTGGAGCTGCTCGAACACCTCCAGCAGACCGAAGTGCTCCCCGAGCGCGTCCGTTTGCTCGCCTGCGGTCCCGAGCCGATGCTCGAGGCTGTCGAGCGTTTGGCCCTCGAGCGCGGCTACCCCACCTGGCTCTCCCTTGAAAGCTACATGGGCTGTGGGGTCGGAATCTGCAACGGCTGCCCCGTTCCGACCCGAGAGGGCGGCCCCATGGATGCCTGGCCGAACGCCAAATGCTGCGTCGAGGGCCCGGTTTTCCCGGTGGAAGCGGTCGACCTCGCGGCGCTGCACTGATCGGGAGTTCCCCCCTTTTTGCTGCGAGCGGGGTCTAGCCCGGCATCGATGGCGGGGGTGACTTACACTGCGGGGAGCGCGCTTTTCCCGCGGGCTGTCCGATCATGCACCCTCTTCTCCTTGGTGTCGCCCTCGGCCTTTGGCCAGGCGCGGCGCCGTCGCTTGGGCAGGTCCCCGAGCCCCCGCCGCCGAACGTTCTGTTGGTTGTGCTCGACGACGTGGGCGCCTACGACCTCGACATCCTGGGGCTCGGCAGCGATCCGGCGCTCACACCGCGACTGAGCGCCCTGGCCAACGAGGGGCTTGTGTTCACCAACGCGGTAGCCGAGCCGAACTGCTCACCATCGCGCGCCGCGATCTTGACTGGGCTTCGACCGCATCATTCGGGCGTTTTGAGCGTGAACATCAACAGCTTCTCGATGGACTTCGAGGACGTGACGATTCCCGAAGCGCTCCCTGCGGAGTACGAAACCGCGGCGATCGGAAAGTGGCACTTGAGCTCGAACAGTCAGGGACCCTCGGCTCCCTTGATTCATGGATTCGACCATGCCGCCATCGCCTGGACGAACATCACGGACTACTACGACTTCGGCAAGTTCGTGAACGGGGTTCAGGTTCCTGAAACCGAGTACGTCACCACGGTTCAGGTGGACGATGCGCTGGACTGGTTGGTTGGAAGAACCGAGCCGTGGTTTTGCTACTTGGCTTTCACCGCCGCACATGAGCCCTTTCAATCGCCGCCTTCGGCCCTTGTGGGAGGGACCGGCGGAGTGGGCGGCGGACCCGGAACCAGCCTGGGGCAGGGTCGCGCCACCTACCTTCAGATTCTCCAAGCTCTCGACACCGAGTTCGGTCGCTTGCTCGACGCTCTCGATCCTGAGGTTCTCGCGAATACGACGATCCTGGTCGTAGGCGACAACGGAACGCCTGCGACGGTCTCGGCTCCCGAGTGGTCCTCGTCGACTTCCAAGGGCACGGTTTACCAGGGCGGAGTGCACGTGCCCCTGTGGATCGCCGGGCGAGGCGTTCAGGCGCCGGGGACCTGCTCGGCTCTGGTCGAAGTCAACGATCTGTTTGCCACGGTGCTCGAACTGACCGGAGCTGACCAGCCGATGGGGCCGGACGGGCAGCCCGCGGGTGGAGATTCGGTCTCGCTGGTGCCGTACCTCGAAAACCCAACGGGGCCGGAGCTCCGCGCGCACAGCTTTGTTCATCGCTGGAGCCCGGTCTCAGGCTCTGCAGGCGCGCTCTTTGTGGAGCGGTCGGCCCTGCGGCGCGATGCGTTCAAGCTCCTTCGGCAGACCGCGGTGACCGGGCCGCCCACGCTGTCGTTGTTCGATCTCGAAGCGGATCCGCTCGAGATCAACAACTTGTCGAACGATCCGGCTTTCGCGGCCGAAGTGCAGGAACTGACCCACCGGATGGACGCGATCCTCGCGTCACCCGGGCTATCCGGCTCTCCATCGCTGATTCAGGTTCTCGAAGGCGGCGAGCAGGAGTTGTTGCTGCACACAAACAGTGGCTACGGCGGGGCCCTCGTTTGGATTTTGGGCTCGATGTCGGCGGGGAGTGGCACCGTGCTCGATGGGTTCGAGTTGCCAATCGCCGCGGACCTTTACACCTGGCACACCTTGGTTCGGCCCAACTCGGCTCCGCTTTACGGCGGGTTCTCCGAGAGCGGACCCGATGGCTTCTTGCGCGCCAGCTGGCGAATCGAAGCGGGCCGACTCGCCGCGCTCGCCGGGACGCGACTGCGGCATGCTGCGCTGGTCTTTGGATCGGCCGGAAACCTAGCCTGGGTCAGCGAACCCGCGCTGCTGGATCTTCGCTGACTCCAGGCGGGCATCCCATTCGACGCTTGGTGCCGGGCGGGTAACGGCTCGAGCCGGCTCCAGGCCATTCAAATTTGGAAGGCAACAGTCGGGTGGTTCGGGAAGGGGCGCCGGGCCTTGGAGCTCTGCGCTGCGCACTCAGGGGCTCGGGCTTTTCGTTCTGAGGGGGCGAGGTGTCTGATGGCTTGGCCCGCAGAAACGGAGCGCTTTGCGACGGCTAGCGACGCTCGTAGCGGACCTGAGTCTCGAGACACAGGACCATGAGCGCGGTCGAGTAAACCCTGCCACCGATGCTGCCCCAGGGCCCGCCAGGATCCCAGGAGCCGGCCAGGCAGGGGGGCGCGGTTCGTTGGTTGGGTAGCACGGCTTGTTCCATGGCCTCTTGCCACACCGACCAGGGCCGACCGCCGACCTGATAGAGGCCGTAGCTCCCGGCGTACCAGGCATACATATCGTTGGTGGATCCGGCGTCTCCCTCAGACCAGCCGCTGTCGCCGCCGCTTCCTCCGTTCGCGTCCCACTCGGGCAGGTGCTCGAGCAGACGTTCGGCGCCGAGCCTCACCAGTTCGTCCTGGTGTGGATCGGTTTCGTACAAGCCGGCCACAAAAGCGCGGCTCATGACCGCGACGCCGGTGAGCGCTTCGGTCTGGTCCATGGGATAGGCCGAGATGAGCCGCGGCAAGCGCGAGCTTCCCGTGCCGCGGGCCGTGTAGCCGGCTCGCCCGGTGGTCGGGTCGGTGACTTCGTCGAGGAAGGCGAGAGCCCCTTCGAAGCACGAGTCGCCGGTTTCGATGCCCGCTTCACGCGCAGCGGCAAGCGCCAGGACCATCCAGCCCGTGACCGACGTGTCGCTCTCGCCGTTCGGCGGAACGTCGTAGCGCCAGGCGGAGTAGGGGTTTTGGGCATCGAGGCAGAAATCGACGGCCTGGACCAGGGACTTCTTGAGGATCGGAGCCTTCGAGCCGTCGTAGGCTTCGGCGAGGGCCAAGGTGGCGATGGCGTGGTCGTAGAGGAACTCCTTCGAAGTGGAAGGTCCGATGCGACCGCTTTGAGGGTCTTGTTGTCGACGAAGCCAGCCGATCGCATTTCTCAGGTTGTGCCGATAGGGGCCCTCGTCCAACGTCTCTCCGATTCCAAGAAACGCAAGCGCGGCCAGGGCGGTCACGCCCGTGTCGTGCAAAGCGTCGCCTTCTCCGTTGCTGAGTTCTGGACCTCGCTCGCAGTTGACCGCGAAGTCGCGCGCTTCCCACGAGCCGTTTTCGCTCTGATGTTCGGCTAGCCAGTCGAGGCCGGCGCGAATCGCCTGGTCGAGTGAGTGTGGGAGGCTCTGGGCCTGTCCTCTTCTGCGGCCGAATTTGCCTGATCCACTGGGCATCCCACCGCCGCCGGGCCCGAGGGAACTGGAGAAGTTGTCCGTTTGGAATGGGGATTCACTTGCGAACTCGGCGCTGGACTCGGCGTCGACCAGGGAGTCCAGTTCCGTATGTTCGATTTCCGCGACAACCGGTGTTTCGACAGGAACGGATTCGACAAATTCGGGCTCGATCGGCTCAACCGGATCGGGTTCGGGGAACGAGTCGGCGGGTGGAGTGGTGGCGGCGATGCTCACAACGGTGGGCTCCGGATCGCGCAGTTGGTTCCAGGGGATCGCGTTGATCGCGAAGAACAGGAGCAGGTGAACGAACAGGGCGATCGCGAAAAATGGCGAACGGTGGAACCAGTCGTTCAGCTCTTCCTCGAACGTACCTTGGGCATGGGCTTGTTGGCTCATGTGCAGAGGAACGTGCGAACCCTCCGAAGGGTTCGCCGATCTCCCACACCCCGCCTAGATCGGTAATACGGTGCCAGAATACGGTGCCAGAGCAAAAAGCACCGCTGAGATCGGTGATACGGTGCCAGAGCAAAATGCACCGCTGAGGCATCGGCAGCCTTGCTGCCGGGCCGCGGCTTTGCCGCGGCTGCCTCAGCGGTGCATTTTGCTCTGGCACCGTATCACCTGCTCTGGCACCGTATTCAGCGGTGCTTTTTGCTCTGGCACCGTATTACCGATCTAGGCGGCTTGGGTCAGCGAGCGCCCAGGACGCGTCCGTAGCGGAAGTACACCTCGAGGCACAGGACCATCAATGCCGTCGAGTAAACGCGTCCGCCGGAGTGGCCCCAAGGGCCGCTCGGATCCCAGGAGCCGTGGTAGCAGGGGGGAGCCTGGCGTTGGTTGTTGAGGATGGCTTTTTCCATCTCCTTGCGCCACTTCTCCCAGTGCTTGCCGCCGAGTTGGTACATGGCGTAGCTGCCGTAGTACCAGTAGTACATGTCGTTGGTCGCTCCGGCATCGTCTTCGGCCCAGCCGCTGTCGCCGCCGCCGCCGCCGGCGGAATCCCACTCGGGCAGGTGCTCGAGCATGAGATCGGCGCCGAGCTGAATCATCTCGTCTTTCTCGGGATCGGTGCCCTGGACGTTGTGGATGAAGATCCGGCTGAGCACGGACACGGCGGTAAGCGCTTCGGTCAGCTCGTCGGGGTAGACCGAGATCAAACGCGGGAGTCGCGAGCTGCGGGTGCCGCGCGAGGTGTAGCCGGCGCTGCCGGTGAGCGGGTCGGTGGCTTCGTCGAGCCAGGAAAGGGCGCCTTCGAAGGTGCCGTCACCGACCTCGATGCCGGCGTCCTGGGCGGAGGCCAGGGCGAAGACCATCCAGCCGGTGACCGACGTGTCGTTCTCGCTATTGGGCGGAACGGCGTAACGCCAAGCCGAGTAAGGGTTCTGGGCGTCTAGGCAATAGTCGACGGCTTTCTTGACCGACTTCTTGAGGATCGGGCTCTTCGATCCGTAGTAGGCCTCAGACAGTGCGAGCGTCGCGATGGCGTGATCGTACAGGTACTCCTTCGAGGTGGAGGGACCGACCAGGCCGGTGTCGCCGTCCTGCTGAGCGCGGAGCCAACCGATTCCGGCACGGATCACGTCGCGGTAGGTGCCCTCATCCATCGTGTCGCCGAACCCGAGGAAGGCCAGCAGCGCCAGCGCGGTGACGCCGGTGTCGTGCAGGGCGTCGCCTTCGCCGTTGGCGAGCTCGTCGCCACCTTCGCGCTCGCAGTTCTCGGAGAAGTCGCGAGCTTCCCAGGAGCCGTCGGGGCTTTGGTGATCCTTGAGCCACTCGAGGCCGTCGAGCAGCGCGCGTTCGATCGTGCCGCCGACCTGCTTGCGCCCTGCCTGGCGCCCACCGAACTTGCCGCCGCCGCCGCCGGCCCCACCGCCGAGACCGACCGCAGAGTTCCATTGATCGGAGTTGAACGGGCTCTCCGGGGCATCGAGATCCGAAACGTCGTCGGAGACCTCGGTATCCTCAACGACTTCGGTATCCGTCACGACCGGCTCTTCGATCGGGTCGTCGATGATCTCCTCGGGCTCTTCCGGTTCGGGCTCCTCGAAAACGTCCGGCGGGGGCGGAGGAGCCGTTGCCTGAAGAATGACCGCCGGTTCCTTCTCGAACAGGTTCCACGGGATCGCGTTGACGGCGAAGAACGCCAGAACGTGGATCGCGAGGGCGATCGCCAGGAACGGCGCTCGCGACATCCAGTCGTAGAGGACGTCGTTGAACGTCTGCTCCTGCTCCCAGACCTTCGGGAGGCTCGACTCGATTTGAATGTTCGAAAAGTCCTCTTGGGGGCTCATCGCGGAGGGTCGGTTCGGTGGGAAGCGGGTCGGCCGGAACGGCATGGACCGCGGAGGCTCGGGGGGCGGGATAGCTGCCTGGGGCCCTAGGAGGGGCACTGAGCGCTGCCTAAGGAGGGGAACGCAGCCCCGAGCGAGGGGTTCAGACTCTACCCATCCATTCTTCTCTCGTCACGTAGCCAGGCCGGAGCCTCGACTTGGCGGCGCCCCTGAGCCGCCGCAGGTCGGCCTACGGCGGCTCAGGGGCGCCGGCTGGTGTTCAAGATCGGATGGACCCAGACGTGGCTCTGATCGAAGCGCCGGGCGTTGGCCCGGGCCAGACGGCGGCGGTCGATGTCTTGCAGGAGGCGATTGCGCAGGGTGCGCTGGAATTCGAGGTTTTCGAAGGCCGGGGCCTCGCGGGGAGCTTCGCGGGTCAGGAGCGTCGCGATTCGGTAGCCGTCGGGCTCGAAGGAGCTCGACTCGGGGAGCCGATAGGGCAGCACCGCCGAGTAGCTCCCAGGTTCGGCAGCCTCGGCGAAGTTGCGCAGGCCGGGGTCCTCAAGCTGGGCTGCGGCCGTCGGAGGCCTAACACCGAGAGTCTCCCGGAAGCGGGTGCCGTAGACCTCGAACAGCTCGTCGAAGCTCGTGCCTCCCTCGAGGTCTGTGAGCAGCTGCTCACAGAGCTGGCGAGCTTGCTCCAGGCCGCCGGTCGCTGCGCTGGACACATCCAGCAGCCGCAGCCGCACAACTGGCGAGTTCTCCATCTCCGAAAACTGGGCGTGAAACGCTTTCAGCTCTCCAGGGCGGACGAAACGGTCGACCCGCGGACGCTCGACTCCGAGCCCCGCCCGACCCAGGACTTCGTTCTCGTAGGCAATCTGAAAGGCGTTCTGGCGCGTGGCTTCGAATTCACCGAGCGGGTCGACCCCGCGACCCCGCAGGGCCTCGCCGTAGCCGAGGGCTCCGGCCGGAGCGCGCTGTTCCTCCAGGCGTTGGGCCAAGATCGCGTCAAGCCGGTCGCGGGGCAGGTCCATTTCGGAGCCGGCCTGCTGGGCCAGGCTTTGGCGTAGGAAAAACGCCGTGACTTCGCCGTAGAGCTGGTCGAGTTCCTCGCGGGTTTGCACGGACGTGCGCTCGCGATACGTGCTGAGCGTCTGGGCAAATTCGCTCCAGGTCACGACGCGCTCGTCGACCTCCAAGGCGATGCCATCCAGGCGCGACCACTGGCGCTGTTCGGGCGGCGCGGAATCGATGGACCCCTGGGCCACGGACTGAGCCCCGGCCGCGGGCGCGAGCGCAGTGAGCCCGAGGAACAGGGCCGCAGAATTCGTCGCAAGGCAATTCATGGGGACATCTTCTGGAGGCCGGTCGAACTCTGCAAGAGGTCCTCCAGCCAGTCGATGCCGCGGGCCGCGGAATCCACCTCCGGGGGAACCATGAGGAGGGCGACCCCAGTTCTCAGCGGCCGTAGATCGAGCTTCCCGGCCCGTTCGGCGGCCGCCGCCAACCCACCCTCGAGGGCGACCCGATCTGTGAACTCGACGACGTAGCTGTCTTGGCGCCAGGACAGACGAGTGATCGAGAGCTCGCGCAAATGCGACCGCAGCCGGAACTGCCGCAGCAGCGCCAGGGCCGGGGGAGGCACTCGCCCGAAACGATCGGCCAGCTCGGCCTGGATTCGATCGGCATCCTGGTCGCCTGCGATGCCGTCCAGCTTGCGGAGCAGCTCGAGCCGCGCGTCGGCCCCCGCGACCCACTCGGAGGGCAGGTAGGCCCGCAGGCCGAGTTCCAGTTCGACGCTTTCGGTTCCGGCCTTGCCCGCCCCGGCGAGCACCTCCGAGGGCAGGCCGCCCGAGCCCAGTTGTTCGACGGTTTGCGCAAGCAGCCGGCAGTACATGTCGTAGCCGATCGCCGCGATGTGCCCGGACTGTTCGGGGCCGAGGAGATTCCCCGCGCCACGCAGTTCAAGGTCTTTCATGGAGATCTGGAACCCGGCACCGAGGTGGGAGAGTTCTTCGAGCGCCTTCAGGCGTTCCTTGGCGATCTGCCGTAGAGGTCGCGTGCGATCGATCAACAGGTAGCACCAGGACCGTTGTTGGTTGCGCCCGACTCGACCACGAAGTTGGTGCAACTCGGCCAAGCCGAAGCGGTCAGCCTGGTCGATGAGGATCGTGCCCGCAGCCGGGATGTCGATGCCATTTTCCACGATGGTGGTCGAGACCAGTACGTCTGCTTC
Organism: uncultured Planctomycetaceae bacterium; assembly: GCA_964619265.1. Taxonomy (GTDB): domain Bacteria; phylum Planctomycetota; class UBA1135; order UBA1135; genus CAZUCE01. Next base: position 86,295 of record CAZUCE010000015.1, on the reverse strand, counting down.
ACCCTTGGTGAACGAGGTCATGACCCGGTTCAGCAATCGAGCCGGCATTTGGCCGTGCCCTTCGAGGAAAGTGCATTCGGGGACCAGGGTGCGCAGGTCCTCGGTGAACGAAACCAGGTCGTCTACGCGGTTGTGCAGGTAGAACACCTGACCACCCCGCTGCTTTTCGCGCAGCAGCGCGTCACGGATCAGCCCGAAGTCGTCGCGGTTGGCAATCTTGGTTTCCACAGCCTGACGTCCGGGCGGCGGATGCGTGAGTGCACTGATGTCGCGCACGCCAGACAACGACATGTGTAGCGTGCGCGGGATCGGCGTCGCCGATAGAGCTAGTACATCGACACTGGAGCGAAGAGACTTGAAGTGCTCCTTGTGCTTGACTCCGAAGCGTTGCTCTTCGTCGATGATCACGAGCCCGAGATTTGCGAACGTCACATCTTTGGAGAGGATGCGATGGGTGCCGATCAGGACATCAGCCCTTCCCGAGGCAGCCTCCTTGAGGGTCTTCTTGGCTTTCGCGCCGGCATTCATGCGCGAAATTCCGCGCACTTCGATGGGGAACCCCGCGAATCGGCGCTGAAAGGAAAGGAGATGCTGGTCGGCGAGCACGGTCGTGGGAACCAAAACGGCGACCTGCCCACCGGCGGCCACAACCCGGAATGCAGCGCGCATGGCGACTTCGGTCTTGCCAAACCCAACGTCTCCGCACAGCAGCCGATCCATCGGGTGCTGGCCACTCAGGTCGCCCGCGATTTCGCCGTCGGCCAGTTTTTGGTCTGGCGTGTCTTCGAACGGAAAGGCCTCGAGGAGGTCTTGCACCATGCCCTGTTCGGGCTCCCAGGGCGTCCGCTTGGATTGCTCGCGGCGCGCCTGCACCTCGAGCAGATCCCCGGCCAGGTCGATCAGCGCGCGTTCGACCTTTTCCTTGCGTTTGCGGAAGGCCCCCGAGCCCATCTTGTCGAGCTTCGGCGCCGCCGACCCGGTGCCCACGTAGCGCTGGACCAGATCCACGCGGCAGGCGGGCACATACAGCGACACGTCGCCGTCGAACGACAGGTGCAGGTGATCTTCCTCGCCCCCCCCGCGTTCCATGCGCTCGAGCCCAAGGTAGCGCGCAAGCCCGTGCACGGCGTGGACGACCAGGTCGCCGACTTTCAGCTCGAAGAACGACTCCAGTGCCCGGACTTTGTGGCTGGTTTTCTTTTGTAGCCGTGTCCGCCCGACGCCGGTCACACCCGCTAGCTCGTGATGGTTGATCGCGATCAACTTGGCCTTTGGCAGCCGAAAGCCCTTGGCCAGCGCGCCCACTTCGAGTTCGACCGACTTGAGGGTCGCGCGGTCCGCCGGCAGCGCCTCGGCCAGCGTCTCTTTGAGCTTCTCTTGCTCCACTTCCGTCCTGCACAGCACCCGAACCCGGAAACCCGCGCGAATTTCCTTGGCTAGAGCCATCGCGGCTCCCGGGAGTCCGGTGGCGAGTCCCTGCACCGAGCGTCCGTCGAAGTCGTGTTCGCCGGACGGCAGGCTTTGCAGTTCAAGCCGCAGGCACTTTTTCAGCGTGGAGGCTAGTTCGTCGAGGGCGCGTGCGTGGCTGGTGGACCGCACGCGCAGTCCGTGGGCCTGCTCGTCGACGCGTAGGGGCTCGACCGTGGCCACCGTCGTGCTCGAGGAGAGCCGCGTCAGGAGTTGCTGGCCCTGGCCGTTCTCAACACCGCCGGGGTCCGACGCAAGGCAAACCGCCGCACGCTCCAGGGTCTCGATCGAGCGCTGGGTCTCGGGGTCGAAGCGACGGATGGACTCGATGACATCGTCGAATAGCTCGACCCGCAGCGGGACTTCGTCGGCGTACCCGAACACGTCGAGGACGTCGCCGCGCAGGCTGACCTCTCCGGGGCGTTCGGCCAGGGGCTCCCTCGAGTAGCCCGCGTTCACCAACTTCTGCAGCAAATCCTCGAGGCCGAGTCTGGATCCGCGCTGGACCGTTGCAAACGAGCCCTCGATTTCGCCCGACAGGGGCAGGGGTTGGAGCGCGGAGAGCAGGGGCGCGACCATCAGCCGAGGCCGTCGCTCGGCCGGGGCCTCGAGACTCTGGGCGAATCGCAGGCGGTCGCGAACCGCGTCGGCATCCGCTCCGCTCGAGCCTTCATCGCCTCCGCGCGCGGGGAGAACCGCGGCGCTCGCGCCGAACTGTTCGAGATCGAGTGCGAACGAATCGGCCTCACTTTGGGTGGCTGTCAGCACGAGCCACGGGCCAGGCGCGTGCTCGAGGCAAGCGGCCAAGGTAAGCGCCTGGGAGGAGCCCCACAGATTTCCGGCGCGCCAAATCCGCGGGCCGCCGGCCCGCAGTGCGGTGAACAATGCGTCGAAGCGAGGGTCGTTCGCGAGCCACTCGCCTGCGGTCGTAGCGCTAGCCGTTCTCACTCGTCGTCTTCTCCGGAGTCCTGTTGTTCATCCAACACCAACAGAGCCTCATGGGCTGCCCAGCGCTCGGCCTCCTTGCGCGTGCGACCCCAGGCTCCGGGAAAACTCCACTCTCCAACTCTCGCGCGAACGAGGAAGGCCTTGGCGTGATCGAGCCCGCGTTCACGCACGAGCGGATAGGTCGGAGGCTCTCCGCACATACGCTGGGCGGTGTGTTGAAGACGTTGTTTCGGATTCGGGCCCGCCTTCAATTCGCCAACTCGTTCGAGTGGCTCGCGGAGGGTGTCCTCCACGAACTCACGGGAAGCCTCCAGTCCGGCGTCCAGATACACGGCTCCCAGCACAGCCTCGTAGAGGTTGGCCAAAACAGCGCGAGAGAGGGCCTTCTTGGTCATCCCGACCCCGAACAGGGCCAGGTCTGCCAATCCCATCCGCTGGGCTGCCTGGGCCAGGGTGGCGCGGCTCACGACCCAGGCCTTGAGTTCGGTGAGGACGCCCTCGTCGACGTCCTCATGCAGCCGGAAGAGCCGCTCGGCGACGATCAGGTCGAGGACAGCATCCCCCAGGAACTCGAGGCGTTCGTTGTGCTCGTCGCCTGCGGAGGCGTGCCGTAGGGCACGCTCGAGGAGCGCATCGTCGGAGAAGTTGTGGGGCAGTTTGTGAGTCACGGGACAGCTATCCTTGTGGGATGGGCCGACGCCACGCAAGGGAGGATGGTGGAGATCGAGTTTCCAGGAGCGAGCACGCCCCTGGGCAGGACCCGCAGTGGGCGGGTTTTCGTCCGAACGATCACTTGGTCGAGCCCTTCGCGGCGCCGTTTGTTCCCGAGGAGGACTCCGAGTCCGCATCGAACCAGGAAGGAGCGTCCGGTGCGGGGCGCGGACCTCTCCGCCGAGCCTTGGGCCGAGTCGCGGACTGGATGCGAGGTCGCCGCTAAATCCAAGGCAGGGCCGAATCGGGTCAATCGCTGGCGCTTGGAACTTGGGGCGCGCGGCCGGTGATGCGTTCGTACTCCCGTTCGGCGAATCGATCGGTCATCCCAGCCAGGTAGTCGCAGATCCCGCGCTCGAGGCCAACCTTCTCGACCCAGCTCTGATACCAATCCGGGAGCTCTGAAGGCGAGCGACACAGGTGCTCGAACAGGACCTGCATGACGTCTCGCGCGTACTTGGCCATCCGCATCAGGTACTCGTGCCGATAGAACGCCCGGTAGAGGAATCCGTGCAGCTCGGCGACCAGGCCGCGCGTGCGTTCTCCGTAGCCGATCGACATGTCGGTCAGCGAACGGGCCGCGGCGGGGCTCGCTGGAGCAGCGGCGGACAGGGTTGCGGCCGAAGTGTCGATCAGGTCCTCGATCATCAGCCTCAGGATCTCACCCGTAGCGCGCTTGATGCGCAGGGATCGGTCGTGGCTGTGGGCGAGAAAACCCGGGTGATTGCGCTCGACGCCTTCGAGGGCGATTCGCCAGATCTCGCAGTTGTCTGCCAAATCTTGTTCCGCAATCAAGCCCGCCCGCAGTCCGTCCTCGATGTCGTGAACGTTGTAGGCCGTCGAGTCCGCTAGGTCGACGACCTGGGCTTCGAGATACGGCCAGCGCGGTTTCTCTCCGAACTCATCGGGCCAGTCTTCGGCCTTTTCGTGCTTGAGGAGCGACTCGCGAAGTTCGCGGGAGAGGTTGAGCCCCGAGTAATTCGGGCTGCGGCGCTCCAGCTGATCCACCACGCGCAGGACTTGAGCGTTGTGCCTGAAGCCGCCATGGGACTGCATGAGCTCATCCAACGCCCATTCGCCCCGGTGCCCGAAGGGCGGGTGCCCGATGTCATGTGTAAGCGCCAGGGCCTCGCACAGGGGCTCGTTGAGTCGCAGGGCACTTCCCACCGAGCGCGCGACTTGAGCCACTTCGAGGCTGTGGGAGAGCCGCGTGCGATGGTGATCCCCCTCCCAGTTCACGAAGACCTGGGTCTTGTACATGAGCCTGCGGAAGGCGGTGGCGTGCACGACCCGGTCGCGATCTCGCTCGTAGACGGTACGCAGCGGGTCCTCGGGCTCGGGCGTCCGGCGACCCTTGGAATCTGCGGCGTGGAGCGCAAACGGAGCCAAGCGCTCGGATTCGAGGGCCTCCTTGGCGAGGCGGTCGTGGAGTAGGGGGAGGCGGGAGGGCATGGGCCGGAGCTCAAAGCGGGCGCCCCGACCCTAAGGCCGGGGCGCGCTTTGGAGGGGACTGGGATCCGTTGGTGAGCCCATTGGGGACCAATTCCGCCTCGCGGTGGCCGGTGAAAATCGAGGTGGGGCGAAAGGGCGGGTCGCACCGGAACGCGGTGCCCTCGATGAGTCCAGCTTGATGAGCTCGCGAACGGCCTGCTCACCCGGGGACGTTCTCGAGTCCGGTGGGTTACCTCTCAGGCAGACTAATCTCGCCAGGCAGATCGATCGACGGGATCCGGCGCCGGGGCGCTCCGTCCGGGGGGCCTGGGAGGCACGGCCAGCCAGGGGGAGCCACCCCTAAGACCCCCCCCAAAAGAACTCCGGCCGAGCCGACTCGGCTTTCAGGCCATCGCTGCGCTGGAAGGTCCGTTCGCAGGTGTCGACCGGGGGTGGCGACTTGCCTTTGGCGGCCCGGAGGTTCAGCGGGTCTCCGGGAGGTCCGGGGTTCCTATACTCGCTGCCCAGAATTCCGCCTCGAGCCAAGCCCCTGGAGCTGCCCTCCGGAGGATCCCCGAGGCAGCGCCACTCGCCCCCCCCTCGGGTGGCAGGTCCAGCCTGCGGCTCTCCCAAGAGCGTCCCTTCTCTGCGCGCCTTGGCACCGGCTGTGAATTCCGCGCAACCCCTTCCACGGTGAGCGACCTTCGGTTGCTGCACCCTTTTAAACCCTCCGCCCCGATCCCCCCAAGCGAGATGCCCCACGACATCCGGTTCTCCGAGCTCGCCCTCGAACTCCAGGCCAAAGCCCGCGAGATCGCCGACAAGCACGTTCGGCCTTACGCCGCCAAGCACGACCGCTCCCAGGAGTACAACTACGACGCTATGGCCGCGGTCGCCGAAGCGGGTCTTCTGAAGACTTGGATCCCCGAGGAGTACGGCGGGGTGGGTGCCGGAGTCCTGGCGTTGGCGCTGGTTACCGAGCAGCTCTCGATGGCGGACTCCGGGTTCGGGGTGGCGTTCGCCGTGAATGCTCTCGGTTCCTTTCCGATCCTTCTCGGAGGTACCGAGGAGCAAAAGAAGCGCTGGCTCCCGCAGGTTGCCGAGGGCAAGAAGCTCTGCGCCTTCTGTCTTTCGGAGAAATTCGCCGGCTCCGATGCAGGCGGCCTTTCGGTGACCGCGGTGCCTGACGGCGATGAGTACGTCATCCGAGGCGAGAAGAAGTGGACGACCAACGGTGGTGTAGCCGACATTTACACGGTCTTTTGCGTGACCGACGACACTTCGCGTTCGCGCCGCATTAGCGCGATTGTGGTCGAGAAGGGCACCGAGGGCTTTTCTATCGAGAAGATCGAGGACAAGATGGGGATCCGCGTGGTTCCGGTTGTCGAGACGCACTTCAAGGGTGCGCGCGTCCCGAAGAACAACCTGCTCGGCGAACGCCCTGGGATGGGGTTCAAGCACGCTATGGCGACCCTGGACCATGCGCGGCCCGGTGTGGCGGCCCAGGCCCTGGGCGCGGCTCAAGGTGCGATGGACTATGCGAACTACTACGCGAACCACCGCAAGCAGTTCGGAAAGCCGATTTCGGCCTTCCAAATGGTCCAGCACATGCTGGCCAACATGGCGATGAAGACGGAGGCCGCGCGTTGGCTGGTGTACTCGTGCGCCGCGGCGGTCGATGCCGCCAAACCGAACATCACCAAGGAGGCGGCGATCGCGAAGTGCTACGCCACGGACATCGCCATGGAGGTGGCAACCGATGCTGTCCAGATCTTTGGGGGCTACGGCTTCATGGAGGACTACCCCGTCGCGAAGTGTTTCCGGGACGCCAAGATTCTTCAGATCTACGAAGGCACCAACCAGATCCAGCGGATGGTGATCGCTCGCAACCTGACGAAGGAGGCCGAGAAGCTCAGCCACCTGTCGCCCTTCGTGCCCGACGAAGTCCAAAAGTCGTACTCGGACGCCCCGGACAAGACCGAGTAGTCGTTTCCCCGCGGTCTCGAACCCAGGTGACCTCGAGGTCGCAACCTCGGGCTCGTTCGGACACGCCTCCGCTTTCCCGCTTCTGGAGCTGGACAGCGGGGGCGTGTCTCGTTTTGTGGCTAGGTTCTGGAGGGCGAATCGCCGCCAGGGAGCCGGAAAAACCTGGTGGTTACCCTCGGTTATCGGGCCAAGAGTTTGACCTGTCTAGGGAATTTTCTGGATAGAAAACCTGATCTGCTGCGTAGAGCTGTCCGTAAGGGGCCTGCCCCCCGTAACCACCGCGCTCGCCGAGCAACGCCTCGGGCCACCACCGGCACCTCCCCAGAACCATGGCACGCCATCTACTCACCCACGACGACCTAGACCGTCAGCTCGACCGCTTCGCCGAGGACCCGGAGTCCTTCGCCGCGAATTGCGAGACCTGGATCGACGAGCTCGATCGCAAGCGGTTTGCATTGGAGGTTCGCGACACCAGCGCCTGGCGTCGCGAAATCAACGCCAGCTCGAGCCTTTCCTTCGTCGACCAGTTCCGTGCGGACGTCGAGTCCATTGAGAACATGGACCGGGAAGCAGAGGCCCGCCTAGCTCGGCGCATCGAGTTCGCTCGCCTGCGCCTCGCTCAGGCTCGCCGGCAGTCTGGGGTGGCTGAGGAGCAGCTGTTCGAAGGTCTCGGCCAGCTGGCCCAGTCCTGGATGACGGGTTCCGAAAGCGGCGAGTGCCCGCCGGCCAGTGACCGAATCATGAGTCGCGCGGCGGAACTTCACGCTCTGCGGCTCGAAATGGTCGAGCGCAACCTGTACTTGGTTCTGATCAACGTCGAGCGCTACGTCATCTCGAACCGCAACCGGGCCGACCTGATTCAAGAGGGCTCTGCCGCTCTGTTCCGGGCGGTGGATGGATTCGATTGGCGCCGCGGCCTCCTGTTCCGCACCTACGCAGTTCACTGGCTCAACCAGGCCTTCCGCAACTACCTGTACAACCACTCGAACACCGTTCGAGTGCCGGTCTACTTGCAAAAGGCGATGAAGCAGATTCGCCAAGCGCAGGTAAAACTCGGCGATTCCAAGGCTTCGCCCCAGCGCATCGCCGAGCTGACCGATTTGTCCGAAAGCGTGATCCACACCGCCCTGACAGCCATTCGCGCCAGCCAGTCCCTCGACGCTGAACTCGGCAGCGACTCGGACGGCAATCGTCTACGCGACCTGTTGGTGCAAGACGAAGATGCCGATCCCTACACGACGGACCTCGAAGAAGTGTCGCTGTCGGCCGGTCTGGGCGAGGCGCTCCAGCGGCTTGGCGATCGCGAGCGCGTGGTGGTCGGCATGCGTTTCGGCCTCGACGGACAGCGCGAGCACACTTTGGCAGAGGTCGCCGCCCAACTGGGGGTCAGCGTCGAGCGCGTCCGCCAAATTCAGATGCGCGCTTTGGCTAAGCTCGATACCCCGGCTCTGCGCCGCGATCTCGAGCCGTTCTTGAACAACTAACGAAGACCGTACTCCGGCCGGCCTGGCCCCGTCGCTCCCGCGCGGACGGCGGGCTCGTTCGGTAAGCAGGGGGGGGAAGCGACCGCGCGTCGCTTCCCCCCCTCTTCTTACCGGCTGCGAGTTTTGCTGGAAATGTGGCGCCGCCAGCAGGGTCCGAGGGTTGGTCCATGCAACGGGCTCCTCCGGTTTTGGGCGCTCGTGTCTGCTCGCGTCACAACCCGCGGCTCGCCGGGCCCTAGGTCCGCGGCCCTCGCCTCGGGCGGCTCTGGCGCGGGAGAGATCCTGCACGGCTCAGCTGCTCCAGCGCATCGCCGCGGCTCAAGCTCCCTCGACCGGCTCTCGGGCAGGCTTTGAAGAGCCGGGCCGGGAGTCACGTCCCTTGCGTTCGAAGGGCCGTTCCGTTGGAGCTGGGCCCCGAGCCGGCCCTTCGAATTCGTTAGCAGCCCGCGGCCGGAGCGGGGTTCGCCGCGAGCGAATGGGACCCGATACAAAAACGGTGCGGCCGCGCGAAGCGCGACCGCACCGTTCTTGTTGGTGGAGCGGGCCCCCTTGGGAGCGCGCTCACCTCGTTTCAGGCTGGACCTAGAACAGGACCGTGCCGGTCTGCACGTTGGTGGTCAGCAGCGGCAGAACCGGGAGGATCGGGTTGAACACCAGGCCCTGGACGAACAGGTTGAACCCGATCGGAAGGTTGTTGTTCAGCGGGGTGCTGAACTCGGCGTACCCGCTGGTGCTGTCCACGGGCATCTGCCCGAAGTTGAAGACCTCGGTGAAGTTGTTACCGATGTCGAGGCTGACGAGTCCCGGCAGGACCGACGGCACCGGCGAGGTGCCGACTGCGAGGATCGCGAGGTTGCCGGGGATCGAACCGATACGCGCCTGGATTCCGAGGGCGGTAATCAAGAACGCCGGGTCGGAGAGTTCCAGGTCGAGCACCGGCTCGAACACGTTCGCAATGATCGAGTAGGAGCCGGTGTCGGTGCCGAGCGGCGTCACGACTTCGATCGTCTGCGGGCCGAGCGTGGTGCTCTGCGGGGGCTGGATCGTGATCTGCGTCGAGGAGTTGACGCTCCAGGTCGGGGGCAGGGTCGGCAGCGAAACGCCGTTGATGCGGATGTCGGTGGTGCCGGTGAAGTTGGTGCCCGTCAGAACGATCGGGTCCGGACCCTCGGGGTTCACAGCCGTTTGGCTGGCCGGGGCCACCGCCGTGATGGCCGGCGGCTGGTTGCCTCCACCGGGAGGGCCGCCGGGGCCACCGCCGTTCGGATCAAAGCCGTCGATGAACGTAACGCCAGAGCCCGTCGGATCCAGGAACTGCGAGATGTTGGTGTTGTTCCAGAAGTTGTGGAGGCGACCGTAGTAGCTGACCTGACAGTTCCCGACGGGGCCGCCGGTCAGAACGCCGCGCAGGCGGTTGTTTTGGTCGATCAGACCGCTACCGGAGCTTCCGCCCGCGGTGCCGCCGACTTGGAAGGTCATGTTCCAGACCTGGACGTTTCCAATGCCCTGGAAACCCACGGTGAGCTGGCCGCCACCGTTGTTGTCGATTCCCAGCGCTTTGGGGTTGCCACCGGGGTGGTGCATGGAGACGCCACGCTGGAGCGGCGCGGTCGAGCGGCTCCATCCCATGAAGTAGGGGTCGTAGCTGGTCGGGATGTTGTTGTTGATCCGCAGCAAGCGACCGTCCGAGACGGTGTTGTTAGCCAGCAAAGTGGCACCGGATATGTTCTGGCCCGTGGGGGCGCCGCCGTTGGCGCAGGTCGGCGTCTGGAAGTTGAACCGGATCACGACGTTGTTGCCGGTACCGCAGTGGTTTGCGGTGTACAGGTAACGCGTGCCGTCGTTGGACGTGTTGTTGATGAGCACGCCCGAGCACAGGGATCCGCCCGAAACCGTACGAACCGCGGCCCGCTTGAGTTCGGGGTACGGGTCGCCTTCGGGGCAGTTCACGTTGACGGTGCAGCCGCCCTCTTCAGCGTTGAGGGTTGACTCGAGCTCGAAGACGCCGCGGTAGTCGTAGATGACGTGGTCGACGACGATGCTCGGCAGGCCTAGGGCGTCGGCCGGCAGTTGCAGCTCCAGGATCGCGCTCTCTCCGGGGATCGGCTGGATCGTGAACTCACCATCGGGGTTTTCATTGCGATCGTTGAACGCACCGAAAGTGGTCGTGAAGTCGCCGGAGTGGGCGAACAGGATCGCGCCTTCGGGCATGTCGTAGCTGGAGAACTCCAGCCCGATCGACTTGGACTCGGGGGCTACGATTTCGACCCGCCAAACCAAAGTCCCGTCGGGGGCCGTGTCCCATTGACCGTCGGTTTGCAGGCCGATCTGCACGGGAATCGGGGTACCGAAGCGCAGCGGCATGTGCCCGCGCTCTTCGTCTTCAGCCATCAGGGCCGCGATGTTGCCCGGGCGAGCGACCAAGACCGGGCTTTCGATGGCGGGGAGAACCTCGCCAAAAGCGCTGCCGGGGAACTCAACCTGGGCCAGAGCGGCCGGGGCGAGGGTTAGGAGGGCGGCTGCGAGAGCCGTCGTGCTGGAAATTTGCATATGGGGGGTGGTGAGGGACGGGAGACCTGTGGACAAGCTAAGACGGAACCTAGCTCCAGGGGGTTCCCCGTGCGTCGCGAGACGGACTTGAGTTACCAATTTTCTCCTAATATCCTACTCAAGGGGTGAGATGTGGGTGATAAGTGGCCTCTCAGCGGCCTGGGAGGGCCTTGAGGGTGGATCCGGGAGCCTGTTTTCTGGGGAATTCGCGCCCAAAGATCAGGGTAAACCCGTGATTTCCGGAACGCACGGACTCGGGTGGAGGCATCAAGAGCTGCCGAGCGATGGGTGAGCCCGGCGGGGCTGGCGGCTAAGATGTGCGGCTGCCCCGCGCCCAATGAAACCTCGTGAGCCCACCCCCAACGCCGCGTCCTCCGTGGGCGCGGCCTCCTCAGCGGGGGGCTCCTCGGGCGACGGCCTGCCCATTCTGGGCCAGGTCTCGCCGCTTTCGATTCGTGAGCGCAAGCCCTCCTGGCTCAAGGTGCCCCTGCCGGGTGGTGAGGGCTACAAGCGGCTCAAGGAGCTGAGCGGCCGGCTCAAGCTGAACACCGTCTGCGAAGAGGCGCGCTGCCCCAATGTGGGGGAGTGCTGGTCCGGTCAGCGGGCGACCATGACGATCATGGTGCTGGGGGACGAATGCACGCGGCGCTGCCGATTCTGCGCCGTTAAGACCGTCGATCAAGCGGCTCCGCCGGACCCGGACGAGCCCGACCACGTGGCCCAGGCCGTCGCCGAGATGGGCCTTTCCTACCTCGTGATCACCAGCGTGGATCGGGACGATCTGCCCGATGGGGGCGCGAGCCACTACGCCGAGTGCATCCGGCGCCTGCGGGAGCGCAGTCCGGACACCGTGGTCGAAACGCTCATCCCCGACTACGAAGGCGAGTCGCTCGCAACCTTGATGGAAGCGCGGCCCCACGTTTTGGCCCACAACGTCGAAGTGGTGCCTCGCCTGCAGCGCAAGATCCGGGATCCGCGCTGCTCCTACGAGCGTTCGCTCGGCACCCTGGCCGAGGCCAAGCGCCTGGGCCCAGGAGTCTTCACCAAGTCCTCGCTCATGGTCGGCCTCGGCGAGACCACCGAGGAGCGCTTGGCGGCGATGGAGTTGCTGCGCGGCGCCGACGTGGACTTCCTGACCCTGGGACAATACTTACGCCCTGGACCCAAGTTTGCTCCGGTCCGCGAATACGTCGAGCCACAGGTTTTCGATGAGTTGCGGATCGCGGGTGAGGAGATGGGCTTTCAATACGTCGCCGCAGGGCCGCTCGTGCGGTCGAGCTACAAGGCGGCGGAGTTCTTTGCGGAACGTTTGGTTCGCCGTCGCGCGGCGGGCCTCGAGCACGGCACCTCTCAAGATTCATGACATCCCAAGCTCCGCTCTCCGTGATCGAGCCGGACGGCAGCATCAACGGGCACGACCACGGCCTGTCTTCGGACGAGCTGGTCCACGCCCTGCGAACCATGTTGCTGGTACGCGCCTTCGACGAAACCTGCCTAAAGCTCCAACGCTCCGGAAGGATTGGCTTTTCGATCCCCAACCTTGGCATTGAGGCGACCCAGGTGGGCGCGGCGAGCGCGCTGCGGAAAACCGACTGGATTTTCCCCAGCTACCGCGACTTTGGCATGGCGCTCTACCACGGCGTGCGCCCGGCCGAGATGATGCACAACATGTTCGGGAACGCGCTGGACAGCGCGAAGGGCCGGCAAATGCCGGTGCACTTCAGTTTCAAAGACCCGATTCACTTCATCTCGATCTCGTCGCCGATCGGCACGCACATTCCCCAGGCGGTGGGGGCGGCCTACGCGATGAGTCAACGTGGTGAAGACCATGTCGCGCTGTGCAGCTTCGGAGACGGCGGCACGTCTTCGCTCGGATTCCACTCGGGCCTGAATTTCGCGGGCGTCTGGAAGTCGCCGGTGGTGTTCCTTTGCCAAAACAACGGCTACGCGATTTCATGCCCCTCGGAGCAACAGACCGCTTCGGAGAGCTACGCGGTCAAGGGCGAGGCCTATGGCGTCCCCGGCGTTGTCGTCGATGGCAACGACCTGCTTGCCGTTCGCGCTGCAACGCTCGAAGCCGTTGAGCGGGCGCGCGCTGGCGAGGGACCGACCTTGATCGAGGCCGAGACCTTTCGCATGGGGGGGCACTCGACCTCGGACGATCCGTCGCGCTACGTCCCCAAGGAGCTCTTCGAAGCCTGGGCCAAGAAAGACCCGGTCGACCGCTTCGCCAAGTTCCTTTCGAAGAAGAAGCTCCTAACCAAAGCCAAGCGCGAGGCCCTCGAGAACGAGTGTCGCGAGGAAATCACCTCGGCCGTTCGCGAGGCCGAAGCCGTCGACAAGCCGGCGCTTGAGACGATTTTTTCGGACGTTTACGCCGAGCTACCCGCGCACCTGCGTCAGCAGGGCCAGGAAGCCTTCGATCTCGCGCGTCGCAAAGGCGATGCTTCGGCAGGGGACGGAGAGTTCCCTCTTTAGTCCATTCCGAACCGAACTCTCGAGCGATCCTCCCCCCCCTCAGATGGCCAACCTCACTCTCATCCAAGCTGTCAACGACGGCCTGAAGACCGCGATGCGCGAAGACGAGCGAGTGCTCGTGTTCGGCGAAGACGTCGGTCCCAAGGGCGGCGTGTTCCTCGCGACAGAGAACCTCACCACGGACTTCGGCGCGAACCGCTGCTTCGACACGCCGCTGTCGGAGGACGGCATCATCGGCTGCGCGATCGGCATGGCTATGAACGGGCTCGTGCCGGTGGCCGAGATCCAGTTCCAAGACTTCATCTTCCCCGCGTTTGACCAGATCGTCAGCGAGGCCGCCAAGCTCCGCTATCGCTCCGGCGGTCAGTACACGGCGCCGATGGTGATTCGAACGCCCTACGGTGGAGGCATCCGCGGCGGGCTGTATCACAGTCAGTCGGGCGAGGCGTACTTCTGTCATACGCCGGGCCTCAAGGTCGTCATTCCCTCGACGCCCCACGATGCAAAGGGTCTGCTGATCGCCTCGATCGAAGATCCCGACCCGGTGCTGTTCCTCGAACCCAAAGCGCTTTATCGCTCGGTAAAGGGCGAAGTGCCCGAGGGCCACTACACGGTTGACCTGTCGAAGCTTCGCCACGTCCGTGAAGGCGATGACGTCACGGTGTTCTGTTACGGGGCGATGGTTCCGGTGGCCGAGCAGGCCGCAGCCCAAGCCGCCGAACAAGGCATCGAGACCAAGGTTGTCGACCTCCGCACGCTGTTGCCGCTCGACGAAGAAGGTGTGCTCGAGGCCGCCAAGGCCACCGGCCGGGTCGTTGTGGTCCACGAAGCCCCGCGATTCTGTGGCTTCGGATCTGAAATCAGCGCACTCATCGCTGAGCACGCCATCGAGTACATGGAGGCCCCCGTGACCCGCGTTGCCGGATTCGATACGCCGTTCCCGAACACGCTCGAACACCACTACTTGCCGGACGCCCGGCGGGTGGTCGACGCGATTGAACGCGTCGCCAAGTACTGAGCCTCTCTACTTCATCCAACTCCCCTCAACCGCACTCTTCCCAACCAACTGCGATGGCCCTCGAGTTCAAGCTCCCCGACATTGGCGAAGGCATCGCCGAAGGCGAGATCGTCAAGTGGCTCGTCAACGAAGGCGACACAGTCGAAGAACACCAGTCGGTCGTCGAAGTGATGACCGACAAGGCGACCGTTGAGGTCCCCGCTCCGCGCGGGGGCCAGATCACTTCGCTCAAGGCAGCCGAGGGGGACGTGGTGCCGGTGGGCAGCGTCATTTTCGTGCTCGAAGATGGAGGGGCTCCAGCTGCCGCTCCTGCTTCCGAGCCGGCCGCTGCCATGCCGGCCGCCGCTCCGGCGACAGGCGGCGGAGGCGTGCTCGAGTTCCAATTGCCCGACATCGGCGAAGGCATCGCCGAGGGCGAAATCGTCAAGTGGTTGGTTTCGGCCGGCGACACGGTTGAAGAGCACCAGGCGGTTGTCGAGGTGATGACCGACAAGGCGACGGTCGAGGTTCCCTCGCCGGCGCCTGGCGTCGTCAGCGACCTGAAGGCCGCGGAAGGCGAAGTGGTGCCGGTCGGCAGCGTGATCTTTGTGCTCCAGCGCTCGGGCGCAGGCGCCCCGGCGGCGGCTCCCGCGCCCGCAATGGCTGCGGCTGCTGCGGCTCCGGCTCACGCGCCGGCTGCTCCCGCCCCTGCCGCTCCGTCCTCGAACGGTGTTCCGGCCCGCAACGGCCGGGTCCTGGCCGTTCCGAGCGCCCGGCGCGTTGCTCGCGAGCTGGGTGTCGACCTCAGTCAGATCCCCGGCTCCGGCCGCAACGGTGTGATCCGTCGCGCGGATGTCGAGGCCTTCGCTTCAGGCGGTGCGGCAGCGCCCGTCGTGCAGCCGGCTGCGAAACTCGCTGCACCCCGCGCCGCAGTTCCCCAAGTGCCTGTGTCGTTGCCTCCGGGCGAGCGCGAATCTCGTGTTCCGTTCCGCGGCGTGCGCCGCAAGATCGCCGAAGCGATGACCCGCTCGGCGTTCACCGCGACGCACTTCACGGTGGTCGAAGAGGTCGATGTCACCGAGCTCGTGCGCGTGCGCGGTCTGGCCAAGGAGTTGGGCGCTAAGAAGGGTGTGAAGGTCACTTACATGCCGTTCCTGATGAAGGCCTGCGCCAGCGCGCTGCGCGAATTCCCGATGCTGAACGGGAAGCTCGATGAGGAGACCCAGGAGGTCGTCACGTATCACTACGTGAACCTTGGGATCGCTACCGACACGCCGAACGGCCTGATCGTTCCCGTGATCCCGGATGTCGAGAACAAGAGCCTGCTGAGTCTCGCCGGCGAGCTCGGCGACTTGGCCGAACGCACCCGCGCGGGGAAGGTGACTTCCGAAGAGCTGCGCGGCGGTACCTTCTCCATCACCAACGCCGGCAACATCGGCGGCATCCTTGCGACGCCGATCATCAACTTCCCTGAGGTTGGCATTCTTGGTGTGCATCGCATGGTCAAGCGCCCGGGCGTTGTTGAGACCCCCGAAGGCGATACCTTCGAGGTTCGCCACTACATGAACCTGTCGATCTCGGTCGACCACCGACTGGTGGACGGTGCCGACGCTGTTCGTTTCCTGGTGCACATGAAGCAGCTCCTCGAAGAGCCGGGCTTGTTGTCCCTCTAAGGGCTGCGATTCATGAGCCCTGCTGCGACTGAGATCCGCAACCAGCTCCTCGAGTGGAGCGGTGAGCCGACGCCCGAGCTGCCGAGCTACGACGATGCCTGGCTACGCCAGGTGTACGAGAAGCTCGTGTTCGTCCGGACCGTCGACGAACGGATGCTCAAGCTCCAACGAGCCGGTCGCATCGGCTTCGTGGGCTCGATGCTCGGTCTTGAGGCCACGCTGGTCGGCTCGGCCTTGGCGCTAGAAGAACGCGACTGGCTGTGGTCCGGCCTCCGCGAGGGAGGGGCCGCGCTGGTGCGCGGCCTGCCGCTCTCGGAGTACATCGCGCAGATGTATTGCAACAGCCTCGACACGGCGAAGGGTCGTCAGATGTGCAACCACTTCCAGCACAAGGGCACCCACTACCCGAGCTGGTCCTCGGTGATCGGTACGCAGATCCCTCATGGTGTGGGCGCGGCCTTCGCAACCAAGCAGCGTGGCGAGGATGAGGTTCACACGATTTTCTTTGGCGATGGTGCCAGTAGCTCGAACGGATTCCATTCCGGCATGAACTTCGCCGCGGTTTGGAAAGTGCCGGCGGTGTTTGTGCTGGTCGACAACGGCTGGGCGATCTCGGTGCCCTCCCGGGCCCAAACGGCTTCGAAGTCCTACGCCGAAAAGGGCAAGGCCTACGGAATGCCGAGTTTCGAAGTCGACGGCAACGATCCGCTGGCGACCTTCGAGGCGATGAAGGAACTGGTCGAGCGCTGTCGTCGCGGCGAGGGCCCTTTCTTGTTGGTGCTCAAGACCTACCGGCTGATGGGGCACTCCAGCTCCGACGACCCGACCAAGTATCGAGACGAAGCTGAGGTCGCCGTGTGGCGCGAGCGAGATCCGATCCCGCGCTTTCAGAACTTCCTCACCGAGCGAGGTTTGCTCAAGAAGGGCGAGGCCGAAGCTATCCACGAAAAGTGGGTGAAAACGGTCGACGATGAGATCCACACCCAGGAGGTCGTGGATCCGATGCCGCTCAAATCGCTGGTCGAGGACATCTACGCCGAGGTGCCTGTGCACCTGCGCAAGCAGTACAACGAATTCCTGCGCGTGGCCGAGAAGCTCGGCGACGCGCGCCCTGGGGACGGCGCGTTCCCGCTTTAAGATCCAAAGACACGAATCCTTCTCCAGTCATGGCCGGCACCGCGAAGACGACGAAGACGCAAACCCCGAATGCATCCAGCCCGGGTAAGTCCCGCAAGGTGGTCGTGATCGGTGCGGGCCCGGCGGGCTATGTGTGCGCTATCCGGCTCGCCCAACTCGGGCAGGAGGTGACCGTGGTCGAGAAAGAAGAACTCGGCGGCACCTGCCTGAATGTTGGCTGCATCCCGAGCAAGGCCATGATTGCGGCGGGCTCGCTGCTGTCGAAAATCGAGAAAGCGAAGGCGCTCGGGATCACCGCGACGGGCGTAAAGCTCGATGTGGAGCAGTTGGTGGCCTGGAAGCAGGGCATCGTTGGCAAGTTGACCGGTGGCGTCGGCGGGCTGCTCAAGAACCACAAGTGCAACGTGCTGCGGGGCTCGGCTGAAATTCTGAACCGCCACACAGTTCGCGTTTCGGGCGGAACAGACGGTGAACATCTGCTCGAAGTGGACGACATCGTGATCGCGACCGGTTCGGTGCCGATTGAGATTCCGGGCTTCGCCAACGACGAGAAAGACGTCTGGTCCTCAACCGGCGCGCTCGCTCCGAAGAAGCTGCCGAAGCATCTCGTGGTCATCGGCGGAGGCTACATTGGGCTCGAGCTGGGCATGATGTACGCCAAGCTTGGATCCAAGGTCACCGTGCTCGAGGGCACGAAGGGGGCCCTGCCTGGCCAAGAGCGTGATTGCGTCAAGGTCATCGAGCGCTCGCTCAAGGGCCTGGGCATCGAGCTGATCACCGAAGCCCTGGCCCAATCGTTCGAAAAGAAGCGCGGCTCCACCAAGATCGTCAAGGTCAAGACCAAGGACGGCATCCAAGAGATCGAGTGCGACCAGATCCTCTCGACCGTCGGTCGCAAGCCTTACAGCGGAGGTCTCGGCATCGAGAAGATCGGCCTCGAGCTCGACAAGCGGGGCTTTCTGCCCGTCGACAAGCAACTGCGCACCAAGGTTCCGAACGTGTATGCGATCGGCGACATCGCCGGCCAGCCGATGCTCGCCCACAAAGGCAGCAAGGAAGGCCTGGTGGCCGCCGGCGCGATCGCGGGCCAACCGGAGGAATACGATGTGCGCTGTGTGCCGGCGGTGATCTTCACGGCGCCAGAAATGGCGTCGGTTGGCCTGACCGAGGACCAGTGCAAGGAGGAGGGTCGCGAAGTCGTCACGGGCCAGTTCCCCTTCGCGGCCTCGGGCCGCGCCATGAGCCTGATGGAAACCGAGGGATTCGTGAAGATCATCTCGGACGCAAAGACCGATGAGGTCCTCGGTGTCCACATGGTCGGACCCGAGGTCACCGAGCTGATCGCCGAGGCGACGCTCGCCATCGAAATGGGCGCGACCACCGAAGACATCGCCCGCACGATCCACGCGCACCCGACCCTGCCCGAGGCGATGATGGAATCCGCCGAGGCGGTGCACGGTATGGCGGTTCACATCTTCCAGCGCCCCAAGAAGAAGTGACCGGATTCCCCGAGGACCTCGAGGTCCTCGACTGGGGAACGCTTCCCTACCTCGAGGCCCACGAGCGGCAGCAGCAGCTCGTGGCCGAGCGGTTGGCAGGGAACGCTCCGGACCGGCTCATCTTCTGCGAGCATCCCGAGGTCGTGACCCTCGGGCGCAAGACGCCGAAGCAGGACTGGACTCGTTTGGGATTGCCGGTGGTTGAGGTCGAACGGGGCGGGGAAGCCACTTGGCATGGACCGGGACAAACCGTGGCTTACCCAATCCTGTTGCTCCCGGAAGGTCGGCGCGACCTGCACCGCTACTTGCGCGATCTCGAGCAGGTGGTGATCGACGCCCTCGCGACGCTTGGAGTCGAGTCCGGTCGCAAGCAGGGCTGGACGGGCGTTTGGGTGAAGGACAAGAAGCTGTGCTCGATCGGAATCGCGGTGCGGCGCTGGGTGACCTGGCACGGACTTGCGCTCAACGTCGACTGCGACCTGGACTCCTTCGGACGATTCGCGCCTTGCGGCCTGAACGCCAGCGTCATGGGGCGAGTCAGCGATTTCGCTTCGGTGCCCGTTGGCGATCCCGGCTTGCGGACCTCGCTCACGGCGGCGATGCGCTCAGGGTTTGGGGGTCTATCCGCCGGCCGCGGGTGAACCGGGATTCGACGGCGGCTGGCTATCCGGGGAGTCTTGAGCGGGCCGGGCTTTGCGTAGAACGGACGGGGGAAAACACGAGTCTCCGGCGGCTTCAAGCCGGGGGGGAGTGAATCTCCGGTTTCTCTCGCCAGGATTTTCCATCGCGGCGCTCTCTAGAGTCTCAGCCCCTTTGAAATCTCTGCCCCGCTTGTTCCTATGGCCTTGAGATCGCTCGCTTCCCTTTCTTGGATTCTCGCCATCGCGGTTTGGGTCACCCCCGTTTCCGCCCAGTGCCTCACAGACCGCGAGCTCAATGCTCTTCCGATAAGCAGCTTCGGAACTCAGCTCGACCTGGATCAGGAGTGGCTGGCTGTCGGGAACACTCCGGCAGACAGCACGGAGTCCTTGATCCAGCTCTACCGAGAGCAGTCCGACGCGAGTTGGCAGCTCGAAGATTCCCTCGCCGTTCCGAACATTTCGTTCCTTTCGCCCAGATTGGCTCTGGACGGAGATCGATTGTGGGTGGCCTCGGACTCGGAGCTTCACTCTTTCCAATGGACCGGCGGCGAGTGGCAGCCTTCGACCGCGCCAATCGGGATCCCCTTTGTTGCGACCCAGCTCGAAGCGAACTTCCCGTTCATTGTGATTTCCAACGAGAATGAGGACCTCTCGCAGATCTTTCTGAACGGAGAGGTGCAGATGTACAAGGTTCAGCCAGATGAGTCGCTGACCCCTACCGCTGGGTTCGTCGGATTTCCGCTCGACCAGAATCTAGGAGCTTCGATCGGAATCGGAGACGACGTGTTGGTCCTGGGCGCTCCCGGATTCAATCTCTTCGGCAAAGCGGACACAGGGAGCGTGAAGGTCTGGGAACTCAGCCCCACTGGTGGGGTGAATTTCTTGCAGAGTCTCGAGGACCCCACGCCTCTGATTGACCCCGACGACTTCGGCCGTCAATTGACCCTGGATGGTGACACGTTGATCGTTCGCGCGCCCGCGGACGAGGACGGTTATTTGTCGCCGGGAGACCGCCTGGTCGTCTTCGAGCGTTCGGGGTCTGAGTGGTTCGCTACCGACTCGATCCCTGCTCCGCCGGGAATTTTCGGCTTCGGCACGACCCTGGAGCTGGACGGAAACAACCTGCTCGTCTCGGGCTCCGTGTTGACGTCTACATTCCTGGAGGTCCGGAGCTTGTTCCTCTACCAGCGGCTGCAAGGCCAGTGGATTCTCCGGACGGTGTTTGAACAACCGGAGGAAGCCAACCTGAACGGCGCTGCAGATCTGGACGGCTTGCGAGTGGTGACCGTCAGCTCGGATCTGGTCGTGCAGGGTGCGGGGCCCGGCGCGTTCTGGTCCTGGAGCCTGAACGGGGTCGACTGCCCCGGCCTCCTTTCGTCTCCCGAATCAGCTTCGCTCTCGAGTGGGGGGGAGCTGGACTTGCTCGCCTCGTTCGCGCCGCTGGCTGCCGGTGAGCTGTATCTGATCGTTGGCTCCGCCACCGGAACCTCACCCGGCGTTCCGTTCGGGGCGATCACGGTTCCGCTGATCGTGGATGCTTGGACCACCTTTACTCTGGTTTCGGCCAACCAGGGGGCGCTTGCGAACACGTTCGGGGTGTTGGACGGCCTCGGGAGCGCGGCCGGCCGCCTGACGATCCCGGCCGGCGCCCCCCAGGCTCTGGCCGGCGCGCAACTCCACCACGCGGCGATCGGTCTCGACCCGCTGACCGCTACGGCGACGCGAGCGAGTCTGGCCAGCTCGATCGACTTGGTTCCCTGAGGGCGAGCGCCCGCCGGATAGCTTGAGTCGTGACATTCCGGAAGCCCGGCGGGTTGCATGCCCGCCGGGCTTCGGTGTTTTTGGGGCCGCTGTTCGAGCGCACTGAACCGGAGAGGGTCAGCGGCGTTTCGCTGTGGGAACGCCTATCGAGCGCGGAGGCCCGTGGGGGCCTTTGGGCCGTTAGAACCTTAGTGGACGGCCCGTGGCATGGAAGTTGCCTTCCTGCTCACCCTCCAGCTCGCGTTGCCCAAGACCTCCTCCTCGCTTTTGCATGCATCTTCCGCGTCGCTTCACGGACCACTTCTTCGTCTTGGCTGCTGTGGGGGCTTTGGTTTTTGCAAACCGGGCCGGGGCTCAGACGACCGGATCCGACCTCGAAGCCTTCGTGCTGGCGGACGACCGCGACGCGATCTTGCAGGGCGGATTGCCAGGAGATCCGCTGCTGCGCCGCCTGCGTTGTCTCCACTTGATTCACGAGGGGAGGTTTGAAGAGCTCGACGTGCTGTTAGAGGCTTGGCGCGCAGAGGATCCTGAAGCGGAAGAATTGGCGGGCCTCGAAGCCCGGTGTGCCATCGCCGGCTTTGAACTGGATCCGGAAAGGGCCTGGGCACTTCTGGACAAGCAGTTTCCACTCCGCGGTGGAGGTCCAGCTGGCATCGCAGAGGCCGGCAACACTCCGGTGGGGCGCATCGATCCAGAAGCGTTCAGCCAGTCGCGTTTCCTGGCCGAGTCTCGACGGGATGGAGCGACTTGGGTTCGCGGCTTGAGCGAAGCCGCCAGATGGAGCCTTCCGTGGTCTGAGTGGACGCGGGAGGAGGCCCGGTTTGTCCTCAACTCGGACGTGCGTCCCGACGCGGGCGGCGTTTTGGACGCGGTCCAAGCGGATCTTCGCAAGCCGGGTGACTTTGGAAACCGGTCGATTCATCAGGCGCTGCTGCGCGAGCAGCTGGACCGATGGGCGGCGGCCGATCCGCGGTTGCTCGAAGAGAAGAAATTCGTCCAGGCCTACCTAGATCGATTGCGTCCGAATCCAGATGTCGACGCGGAGCGACGGGGAGCCGCGCGCCGCGCGTGGCTCGCTGAGCTGCTTGTGTTTTCAGAGAGGCTTCCGGAGCGCTGGGACGGCTTGCGTGCGCAGGTTCTCTTTCACCAGCGAACCTTGGATCGAGCTCTAGGAACTCTGAACGAGACCGACTTCCGAAACTACTTGGAAGCTGGCCCCGCAACGGAATTTAGTCCGCGAGCGTTTCGCGACGAACGTCGCAGCGTCGACTTCTCGCCGGACTTGGACTCCGGTCTCGACCCGGTCTCCCCGCAGGAACATGACCTTCTGGTGCGGGAATCGCTGCTCGATTTCCTAGGAGACGCCGAGAGCCCCACGTCCTACTCCCGTTGGGTCGATGAGGACACGCTTGACCGGCTGTTCGTCGAGGCTCAACTGCTCGCCGGGCGCGAGCCGGGGCCGTGGCTTGACCTGGTCGACGATCCGAAGTGGCTCGAAGCGATCGAAGCTCGCGTCGAGCTGCGCTTTCCATCCGAATCGAAGCTCGAATTCGCCGCGGACGCGCCGGTGGCAATCGAGCTGGTTCGCAAGGGCGTGTCAGAGATGTATGTGGAAGTCCACAAGATCGACGCGGAAGCCTACTACCGAGAGGTCGACCAGGAGGTGCCGGCGAACCTCGATCTGTCCGGCCACCGGGCCCTTCGTGAGCAGCGCTACGTCTACTCGGACTCCAGTTTTCGCCGAGTTCGCGAACGATTCGAATTTCCGGAGTTCGCCGGTCCCGGCGTGTATCTCGTCCGCTTCGCGGCCGAGGGCTTCGTCAGTCAAGTTCTCGTCCGCAAAGGCAGTCTCTCGTTCGAAACCAAACCGACCGCGGCCGGCCAGCGCGTGCGCGTCTTCGACGAGCTCGGCCGGCAGGTCCAAGGCGCGGAGCTCGTGGTCGACGGCCAGTTGTTTCGCGCCGAGCCGGACGGCGACGTGTTTGTTCCCTTCTCCGAGCGAGGAGGCTCGAAGGAGGTTCTCCTGCGAGGGGCCAGGCGAGTCGCGCGTGGGAAGCTTCCCGCGCTCACCGAGGACTACACGCTCGCGCTCGAGGCTTGGATGGACTCGGAACAACAGCTCGAGGGTCTTCCAGGTCGAATCTTGGTTCGACCGCACCTCCAGCTGGCGGGTCAGGCGGTATCGCTCGACTGGCTGAAAGAACCGGTGCTGGTTGTGCGTGGCTTCGGACGCGACGGAGTGAGTTCCAGTTTCCGCGCGAAGGACTTGAGCGCTTCGGACTTTGGGGAGGGCGTCTTCGAGCTTCCGATCCCAGACCTCGCTGGGAACTGGAGTTTGCAGTGGAAGGGAGAAGTGCCCTCGATGCTGAAGGACGAGGCGCTCCAGCTCGAATCGAGCCAGGTCTCTCTCGGGGGCGCCTTGATTCACGGGCACGGCGCGCTGGCCGCCCCGCTGCTTGGCCGAACCTCCGAGGGCTATGTGGTCGACATCCTCGGTCGTGGCGGAGAGCCTCGACCCAATCGAACCTTGCGGATCGTTGGGCGACATGCGTTCTATCCCGCGAAACTCGAAACGGTTGTCAGGACGAACGAGCGTGGACGAGTGATTCTGGGGGAGTTGGAGGGGCTGTCCGAACTGGTCGTGATCGGCGAGGACTTCGGAAGCCTGAGCTTTCGTTTGGAGGAGCCCAGCTGTCGCTGGCCCGCTACGCTTCATCTGGAGCGAGGGGAGGCGTTCAGCCTGCCGGTCGCGAATCGCTTGGCGGCGCGGCGACCCCCTGTTTCGTTGCTAGAGACGAACGAGCGCGGATCCCTGGCCGATCGCGGGGCGAGCTTGCGCTGGAATTCCGGCGGCATCGTCTGTGCGGGTCTTGGGGCGGGGAACTACGACCTGTGGCTCCCAAGCACAGATCAGCGCGTCGTTCTTCGGGTGACCGAGCGGAGCGGAGCGGACGGTGCTCTCGCGGCGGACCGGCGGTTGGAACGGCGGGCCAAGCCAGAGCTGACCATCCAGGGACTCTCCGTGGTGCCAGCGGCTTCGGTTCCCGCTGGAACCCGCGGCGAGCAGCAGCTCGTCCTCCAGCTCGGTGGCACGGGAGCCGCAACCCGCGTTCATCTCGTTGCGACGACCTACGCGCCCTCGATGTCGCTGGACCAGGCGCTGCGCATTTCCTCCGATCCGGCCCCTGGTGTCTTCTTACGGGACGCGATCCCGAGCGACTACTTGTTCGAGCAACCGCTCGGTTCGGAAGAGCGCTATATCCTCGCGCGGCGCTTCTCGCAGCGCTTCGCCGGTAGCCTGCTGGCGCGGCCAGGTCTGTTGCTGCAACCGTGGGTACGAGAGGATGCGACGATCCAAGGGATGGGTGGTGGAATCGGAGGAGGAGCCGGCTCGATCGGAGGAAAAGCCAGCGGCCGCCGGTCCCTCTCGGACGCTCTCCTTTCGAGTCCGCCAACCGCCCCGTCGGGTCTCAACTTCGCGGACCGCAGCTTCTTGCCCGAACCCGGGTTGGTGCTGCCCAACCTACGCCCGGACGAGCAGGGTCGCATCGTTCTCGATCTGGGGCAGCTCCGCGGCCGCAACTGGATCGAGGTCTGCGCCTTGGACGGCGAGCAGCAGGTCGCCGGGCGCGTGTTTGCGGAATCTGTGGACTGGTCGCCGCGCGAGCTTCGTCACGAACCGGCCCAGGCGGGGCCGGAAGCGATCAGCTACTCCAGTGAGCTGCGCGTGCTCCGCTCGGGGCAACCGCTGCCGGAAGGGCGGCCCGCAGAGAACCGTTGGATGGTGACCGGTAGCCTCGAAAAAACGTTCGATCTGCTGCTTGAGGTCTGCGCGGATCCGGAGCTCGAGAAGTTCAGCTTCCTGAAAGAGTGGGATGAGCTCGAGCCTGAAGCGCGTCTTGAGTTGTACGGACGATTCGCCTGCCACGAGCTGAACCTCTTCCTGCGGTTTCGCGACCCCTCGTTCTTCTCCGGGATCGTGAAGCCCTACCTGGCGAACAAGTTGCAAAAGACGTTCGTCGATCGGTTGCTGCTGGGTGAAGACTTGAGTCGCTACCTCGAGCCGGCGGCGTTCGCCAAGTTAGGTTTGATCGAGCAGGCCTTGTTGGCCGGCGAACTGAGCCCGGATCGAACCCGCGCGTTCTGGCAAGAGCAGCGGGCGAGTTCGCCCTGGGATCGAAGGTCGCGGGAGGGGAGGGTTCAGTCCGCGATGCGGTCCGCCTGGCTCGACCCAGAACTTCGCGCGGAAATGGAGGCGCTCGCTCCGGCTCCCTCGGAAACGGACTTCTCGGATTTTGAAGCGGAGCCCGGTGGCCCCTTCCTGGTCAAGGGGAATGCCGAAGAGGCCTTGAGGATCAAACGCATCCGGGCCCGTGCTCGCAGTCTCTATCGCGCGCCCGGCCACACCCAGATCTGGAGCGAGACCCACTGGTGGCGACGAACTCTGGACCAGGGACCTCCGCCCTGCGAGGGCCATGAATTCTGGGCGGACTACGCGCAGCGCGATCGCGCTGAGGCCTTTGTGTCGAAGTTCTTCCTGGAAGCGGCGGGCAGTGGCGCGGAAGCCCTCGTCGCTCTCGCGGTGACGAATCTGCCCTGGAGCGAATCGTCGGAAGCGGCGGGGGATCAGCTCCTGTTCCTCCGTGAGCCGAAAGCCCTGGCGGACTCGAGCGAGGAGCGCCCGATTCTGCTGGCCCGCGAGGTGTTTAGGGCGGACTGGGCAAAGGACCAGCGAACTCGGGATCAGCTCGCCCGCAGCGAAGCCGCCGAGAACTTGGGCGAACTCGAGCCCGGCATCACCTACGGCGTTCGTTGGGTGATCACCAACCCGAGCCCGAATGCGCTAACGGGCGAGCTGAGTCTCTCCCTGCCCACCGGGACGCTGGCGCTCGACAGTGAGCTGGGCGAACGCCAGAAGTCTCTGTCTGTCCCGCCCTGGGGTCAGCAGTTGGTGGTCGCTTGGATCTACTTTCCGCTCGAAGGACCCTTCGAACTCCCCGCTGCGCACGTGACGACAGGCGGTGAGCGACTGGCTTCCTTCCCCGCCGAATCGATCGCGGTGCAGACACGCGTGGAGCCGCGGCGCGTGACCTGGCCGGAGATCGCGCGCCATGGAAGTCCGGAGGAAATCGTGGCTTATCTAGCCGGTCAGGAGAGTTTAGCGAGCCTCGACTGGCGCGTGATGGAGAGCCGCTTCCGCGACCGAGCGGTTTGGGAAGCGGTGCTCGCTCGGGTCGAGCCGCGAGCTGGCCTGGTCGAGCAGGTTTGGCTTCCAGCGATTTTCCACCGGGATGCGAAGCGCACGCGGGAGTTCCTCTCGACCCAGGCAGCGTTCCTGCGCAGGACGGGTCCCTACGTATCGTCGCCGTTGCTCCAAGTGGATCCGTTCGAAGATCTCTCCATCGAGCACATCGAATTCTCACCGATCCACAACGCGCGCAGCCAGCCCGTGAACGGTTCCTGGGCGTTCAGCAACCTCGACCTAAAGAACGAGTCCGAGCGGCTTCTGCTCGAGCTTGCCCACAAGCCGGCCCTCGACGCGACCGATCGACTTCGTCTGTGCGATCTGTTCCTCGCCAGCGACCGAATCGCAGATGCGATCGAGCAGTTCGAGCGAATCGACCCGAATGCTTCGGTGTCCCGGCTCCAGCGCGACTACCTGGCCTGTTGGCTGGCGCTCGCTCGGGAAGACCTCGCCGCAGCGCGCGCTGCGGCCGAGCCCCACGCGAATCACCCGGTCGCCCGTTGGCGCGAGCGGTTCCAAGCGAGCCTGGCGGTGATCGAACAGGCCGAGACGGGCGTTGCGAGTCTCGTCCGGACCGGCCATTCCAACAGCGTGCAAGCCGCCAAGGCTCCCGTGCTCGAGCTGACCGGTGAGGGCGGCAGCTTCGCGCTTCGTTTTCGTGGCCCGGGCCCGGTGACCGTCGGCTTTTATCCGCTCGACGTGGAGAGCCGCTTCTCCAATGCGCCGTTCGATTCCTCCGATGCGGCCGGCGTTCCCTTTGTGGAACCCAGCTCCAGCCTGGAATTCGCAGGCGAAGACGGCCTGAAGGTTCATATCCTCGAGCTGCCGGCCGACCTGATCGACACGCCGACCACGGTGGTCGCCAGACACGGCGCCCTGCGCCGGCAAGTCCTGCTCCAGCCCAGCAGCCTCGACGTGGAATTGGTCGAGGCGTTCGGTCGCTTGACCGTGCGCGACCGCGATTCGAACAAGCCGCTCAGCCGCATTTACGTGAAGGTCTATCGAATCGCCGCGACCGGTGAGCCCCAGTTCCACAAGGACGGGACCACCGACGTGCTCGGCCGGTTCGACTACACCTCGGTTACCCCGCCTCCGGACAGGCAAGTCGAGCGCTACGCGATCCTGATTCAGGGCGAGCGCCTTGGAGCGGTGGTTCTTCAGGTGCGCGCGCCGGGCCGCTGATCCGAAGGGGTGGATCCCAAAGCGAGGCCGACCGACTCGGCCTCGCCCCAGGACGTCGCGGGGGAGGGGAACGGCGCGGGACTAAGGACCTGAGCTCGTTGGGCCGGCGGGACCTTCCAGATTGGATCAGCCTAGGACTGGGAAGAACTTGCCTTCTGAGTGGAGAGCTCGGTCCGGCAAGACGGCCTACGGAGCGTGGGGCTGGGTCTTCGCCATTTTTCTCAGACCTACGTGCAGATCGCGAGTTCCAGAGGTCGATGCATGCGCAGCCCAGGCCCTCCGCTCCCTTGCGAAAGGCGACTGCCCCCCATGAGCTCAACTTCGATCGACGACGCCCCCTTCGTGCCTCAGCCGCATGACGACGCCGACACCCTCCGGAACCGCAGGAGGACGGCGTTTGATGCTGCCTGGCCGGTCCTGCTTGGGGCTGGCCTAGGCGGGGTTACGACTGCAGCTCTCGGAGCTACGGCCGGTTTGGCGGCCTTCGGTATGGGGGCCCTTGGCCACTCGCTGGTCCAGCGCTCCGAGGAAGCTCGGATGCGCAGCACGTTCGCTGAAGCTCTGCGGCGCATCCGGGTGCCGAACGCCCCGGAAGCTGTTTCCGCCTCGCAACCGGAGGGGTCCTTGGCCAAAGCGAGTCCCTCGAGCGCGGAGGCTCCGCTCAACCCCGAATCCGGGGACCAGGAATCTGAGGCTGGCCTTGCGGGCCCCATGCCGGTGGCCGGAGCCGAGAAGATCGCGGAGCTTGAGCGCCGGCTCGCTGTGAGCGAATCCTCACGGCGTGGGCAGAGCGCTCTGCTCGCTGAGTTGGCGCCCGAGATCACCGGGGCCTTGCGCGGCATTGCGCGCATTTCGGATGCGCTCGGAGAGACCGATCTGACGCTCGAGCAGCGGGACTGCGTCGAGACGATTGGTGGGTCGACCGATACGCTGATCAGCTTGCTGGGTGATGTGCTCGACCTGGCTCGGATCGAAGCCGGACGCCTGAAGCTGCGTCGTAAGGACTTCCACCTGCACGCATGCCTCGAAGCCATCGTGGAGGAGCTCTATCCGATGGCTTGGAAGAAAGGCCTTGAGCTTGGCATCGAAGTCTCGCCCGAGCTTGGGGACTGGTTCTTCGGCGATGAGCGCCGGTTGGGGCAGCTCGTGCGTCATCTGATGCGTGGGTCGATCCAAACCACCGATCGCGGCGAAGTGCGGGTGTGCTTGCTACCCAGCGTCACAGAAGGCGCCGAATCCGGGCCGCTGCGGATCGAAATTCACGACTCCGCTCCGGTGCATACCCAGGCGGAACTGGCTCGCTTGATCGAAGGTTCGCCCTCGAGCCTCGAGAGCCTCGCTGAATTGGACCTGTCCCTGGGGCTGGGCCTGGCTCGCGGGCTGGTCGAAGTCATGGGCGGGCAGCTCGGTGCACACGCCAAAGGCGAGGGTGGGAACCTGTTTTGGGTTGAGATCCCGCTGGAGGCGAGCCGCAAGCCTCATTCGGATCTCGACAGCGACTTCAGCGCGCTGGTGGGACTGCGCTTGCTCGTTGTGGACGCACGAACCAGCGCGCGCGAGTCCCTGGTGGCCGCAACCGAGCGCCTGGGCCTGATCGTCTACCAGGCCAGCGATCGCGCTCAAGCCTTGGAGGCTTTGCGCGAGGCTTCCTTGGAAGGCGAGCCGTTCGACACGGTGCTGGTCGATGACGATCTGCACGGCGGCCAGGGCCGCGACTTCGTGAGCGACGTGACCGAGACCTTCGGCGCCCAGCGCCCCATGGTGGTTCTACTCACTCCCGCTGGCCGCGCCCAAAATCCCGCGCGGCTCGCCGAAATCGGAATCGACGCTTGGATCCCGAAACCCGTTCGCGTTCAGCGGCTGCAAGAGGCCCTGTTGTTCGTTCATGGCTCCCGATCGGGACCCGCCCCGACCGAGGCTCCGATCGTTGAGGTGACCGATGGCGTTGCCCCCACCGAAGTTCGCTCCCGGGTCATCCTGGTCGAGAGCGACCCCGTGCGAGCGCGCGTCGTGGCCGCTTGGTTGACGCGCCAGGAGTGCCGGGTCGATGTCATCAACTGCTTCGAAGCCTTGCCCGATGCGTTCAGCGACGGAGTCTACGATCTGGTTTTGCTGGACTGCGCGGCAGATCCTCTCGAGCGGCACCGGGTTTTGCGCGCCGTACGAACCGCAGGCTCCGCAGGTGCAGATCGCCTGCGCATCGTTGCTCTTGACACCGGAGACGCCGAGGGCAAAGAGGACACACTCTGGCTCGAAGCCGGCGCCGACGGATGCCTTGTTTGTCCTATTGCCTCCAACCAGATCGGCGAAGCGCTGTCTGGCTTGCTTTCCGGTGAGCTCTCCCCGAGTTCCCATTCTCTCGACCTGCACGAAGCCATGAACTTCGACCCTGAAACCACGCTTGACCCCGATGTCGTCCAAAGCCTGAAGGAGCTTGGGGGCGACGATGATCCCGGCTTGTTCGGCGAACTTGTCGACCTGTTCTTGCGGGACATGCCACCGCGCCTGGGAGCCCTTACCGAAGCCCTCTCGGCTAAGGATGCCAAGGCCCTCGAGCGCACGGCGCACTCGATGAAATCCTCCTGCGGCAACCTGGGAGCCATGGGGCTCGCTGAGCTGTGCCGCCAGATTGAATTGCTCGGCCGCACCGGCGACGTCGAATCAGCTCAAAGCCTCGTCGACTCCTCCCAAGCGGAGTACGAGCGCGTCTGCAACGCCCTCTCCCAAGAGCTCTCCAAAGGCTGAGTCACCTGCTGACTTGATCGCCAGAGTTGCTTCACCCAGCTAACTAGCTCCCATCCCCTGCTGCGATGCGTAAAGAGTTCGAAGAGCTCAAACAGTCCGGGCAACTCCCTTCGCCGAATGGCGTGGGGATGCGCATTCTCACTCTGACTCAAGAGGAGGAATGCTCGCTCGACGAGCTGGTCGCGACCCTACAGGCCGATCCGGCCTTGACCGGGCGGATCCTGAAGCTTGCGTCGTCGGCCCAAGCCGCCACGACGGTTCCGGTTGGCTCCCTGAAGGACGCGGCGATGCGTCTAGGCCTGCGCACGGTGACCAGCGTGGCGCTCGGTTTCACCTTGGTCTCGGGGAGCCGGGAAGTGGTCTGCGAGGCGTTTGACTACGACTTGTACTGGTCGCTGTCGCTGGCTTGTGGGCTTGCGGCTCAGGAGCTGTCCCAGCGTCTTGGCCTCGCGATGCCGGCCGAGGCCTTTACCTGTGCGCTGCTTTCGCGCATCGGCGGCCTGGCTCTGGCCAGTTGTCACCCGGCTGAATACGCAGAAATTCTCGACCGCATCACGCGCGACCCATCGCTCAGTCAGCGCGAACTCGAAGCCGAGGCCTTCCGGATCGATCATTGCGAGGTCTCCGAGGCCATGATGTTCGAGTGGGGCCTTCCGGCTGCCTTCGGCGAAGTTGCGCTGAACATCGAAGACGAAGGCGCCGACCAGAACCTCGATGGGTACTCTCGCGAGCTGTGGCGGGTGATCCGCGACGCGCTGATCATCGCCAACTTCGCGATGCAGGGCGAGAACCCGAGCGCGTTGCTACTCGAAGATCTCAACCAGCTGCGTCAGCGCCTGGAAGTCATGGGCGTCAGCCTGAACGACGTCTGCCAGAGTGTGCTCGAGCAGTGGGTAGAGTGGGGTGCGATGCTCGGCCTGCCGACCGCTGAGTTGGCCGAAAAAGTACAGGCCGATTCGGTGATCACCTCGCTAGCCAAGCGGGCAGAGATGCCTCAAAGCGTGGATTCCATCGATCAGAGCGCCTCGCGTGCCACGGGCATTCGGGTGTTGGCTGTCGATGACGATCCCCTTTCCCTGCGCGTTCTGGAGCGGCTGCTTCGCGAAGCGGGGCACGAGGTGCATACCGCGAAGAACGGCCGGGAAGCGCTTGCGACGACGCTGAAGGTTCGTCCGCAGGTGATTGTGACCGACTGGGAGATGCCGGATATCGACGGGCTCGATTTCTGCCGAGCCCTTCGCCGCAGCCGATTCGGCCGCCGAATCTACGTCCTGCTGCTAACCGGAAACGACGACGACGAGCAAATTCTCGAGGCGTTCGAAGCCGGAGTCGACGACTACATCGTCAAGCCGTTCAAGCCGCGCCTTCTGATGGCGCGCCTGCGGGCAGGCATTCGGCTGGTGAAGTTGCAGGAACAGGTCGAACGCGACCAGCAGATTCACATCAAAAACGCCACCATGATGGCGCGGATGAACCGGCAGTTGAAGGAGGCCGCGAACACGGATTTCTTGACGCATCTGCCGAACCGTCGCTGCGCTATGGAGCATTTCCAACGCGAGTGGCATCAGGCCCAGGAGCTCGGATCTCCGCTGTCGGTGCTGATGGTCGACATCGACCATTTCAAGTCGGTGAACGACACCTACGGGCACGACACCGGAGATGCCGTACTGCGTGAGACGGCACGGATCTTCAAGAATTCGGTGCGTAGGCACGACCTTGCGGCCCGCATGGGCGGTGAGGAGTTCCTGGTGATTTGCCCAGGAGCGGACCTGACCGAGGCCCACATGATCGGAGAGCGAATCCGCAAGCGGGTCGAGGCCAATGTTGTCCACTTCGGGGAATTCCGGAAGAACGTGACGATTTCGATCGGCTGCGCGGAGAACTTGGAATCGGTGACCGACATCGATCACCTTCTGCGGCTCTCCGACGAAGCGGTCTACGCTTCGAAGCAGAATGGTCGGAACCGAGTGACGACGGCCGACTACCCAGGCGACCAAGCCAAGAGTGCTTGAGCCACAGGCCTTGGGCGACTGTCCCGAGGCGCCTCTAGGGCTCTAGCGGCCCGTGACGGAAGTCGAGTCCCTGGCTGAAGCCCAAGATTTGACCTGGGGAGCGTTGCGCTTCCTCCGAAACCAGGCACTCGGCAAACCTCTGCGACGGTATTCACAGGCTCGGGAGGCTATCCTGCGGTCATGAGCACGGAGCCCAGCCGCCTTCTCGAACGCTTCGGCCTCCACCGACCGGAATTGCGTGCCTGGGCAGCCTACGACTGGGCCAACTCGGCGATGGTGACGACGATCGTCACCGCGATCTTTCCGATTTACTTCCACGCGGTCGCCGCAGCGGGCTGGGAGTCCAAGCAGGCGCTCCAGGCCTACTCCTTGACGACGACCCTGGCGCTTGGAACCGTGGCGATCGCGGCTCCGCTGTTGGGTCCGGTTGCGGACTTTCGCGGATGGCGCAAGCGCCTGTTGTCGGTGTTCCTGACGATGGGGATCCTCAGCACCGGGGGGATGTTCTTTGTTGGACATGGGGACGCGAGTTTTGCGCTCGCCTTGTTCTTCCTCGCCAACGTCGGAGCGGCTGGCAGTTTTGTGTTTTACGACGCGCTCCTTCCGCACCTAGCCTCGAGCAAAGAGGTCGACCGCGTTTCGACTTCGGCGTATGCCTTGGGTTATCTGGGTGGTGGAATCCTGCTGCTCGTGAACCTGCTCTGGATTCAGCACCCCGAGTGGTTCGGCTTGCCCCACGGCGAGGGGCTAACGCCCGCCCAAGAGACCCTTCCCACGCGACTGGCGTTCCTGTCGGTCGCGGTCTGGTGGGGCGTCTTCTCGATCCCGCTGCTCTACAACGTCCCTGAGCCGCCGGCCATACGCAAGGCGGACGAGACGCCCGGTGTTTCAACGTTCAAGGTCGCCGTAGGTCGCCTCAGGGGGACCCTCAAGGAGCTGCGTGCATCGCAGGATGCCTTCTGGATGATGCTCGCGTTCCTGCTCTACAACGACGGGATTCAGACCATCATTCGTATGGCGACCTACTTGGGAACTCTGAAGGAGTTTGAGGAGGGCACGCTGATCACGTCAATTCTGCTGGTCCAATTTGTCGGCATCCCGTTCGCGTTGCTGTTCGGCAAGCTTGCCGACTGGATCGGTGTGCGGCGGGCGATCTACATCGGTGTGTTCTCCTACATCGGGATCACGCTCGCCGCCATCTTCATGAATACGGCGCTCCACTTCTTTGGCCTGGCGATTGGAGTCGGGATGGTGATGGGAGGGACCCAGGCGCTCTCGCGCTCGCTGTTCGCGACCCTAATTCCGCGCCACAAGTCCTCGGAGTTCTTCGCGCTGTTCGGCGTTCTCGAGAAATTCGCGGGCATCCTCGGCCCGGCTCTGTTCACCGTGGTGGTTGGGCTGTTGCCGAAAGGAAAAGAGAGCCTGGCCGCCTTCGGGATCCTGCCTTTCTTCCTGGTCGGAGCGTTTGTGTTGTCTCGGGTCAACATTGAGCGCGGTCGCGCGAGGGCTCGCGAGCAGGAACTGGAAGTTGGGGCCATCGGATGAGCGTTCGCGCGCTCCCTGCGCTGCTCGGCGCATCGATTCTGACCGGCTGCTCTCCCAGGCCGGTCGAAGTACCAAGCGTGCTCTTGATCGCGGTCGACACCCTGCGCGCGGATCACCTGTCGTGCTACGGCTACGAGCGGGAAACCAGTCCGAACATCGACGGGCTGGCGGCCCGCTCGGTCCGCTACGCGAACGCCTACAGCCCGGCGCCCTGGACGCGGCCCGCGATGGCTTCGATTCTAACCGGCTGGTATCCGAGTACGCACACCTTCGACCAGGTGGGCCGTGATCTGCCGGAGGAAGTTCCGACCCTGGCCGAGCGCTTCTCAGACGAAGGCTTCGTGACCGGCATGATCAACAGCAACGTGTTGCTGCGGCGCGGATCGGGCTTGGGTCAGGGCTTCGAGGTCTATCAGGACGCCGAGGCCCGTGGCCACGAGCATGTCTCGACCCCAGGGGTCACGAATCGGGCCGTTAAGTTCTTGGAGCAGCGCGCCGAGGACGAGCAGCCGTTTTTCCTCTCGCTGCTGTATTTCGATCCGCACTACGCCTATCTCGATCACCCCGGCATCGACTTCGCGAAGATTCCGACCGGCCGGATCGAAAGCGGCCAGTCGATCCACCATCTGCGCAAGCTCGGCCCGGATCTCCGTCCGGCTGAAGTTCAGACTCTGCTCGACCTGTACGACGAAGAAATCCGCTTTACGGATCGAGGCATTGGCCGGCTCCTGCGTCGTCTCGAGGATCTCGAGCTAGCTAGCTCCACGGTGATCGTCCTCACCGCGGATCACGGCGAAGAGTTCTTCGAGCATGGTTGGCTTGGACACACGCGCAACCTGTACGACGACTTGCTGCACGTCCCGCTCGTGCTGCACGATCCGCGATCCCCTGAAAACGGGAACGTCGTGACCGACTCGGTGACGACCGTTTCGATCGCGGCCACGCTCAATGAACTTTGCGAGCTGGGCGCCGCCCGATTGGCGTTCCAGGCGCCGGCCCTCCCGCGCTTGGATACGGGAGCGCCCTTCGATCTTTATGCAGAGGTCGACTTCTATCCGGTCAAAAACACCGGAGAGGACAAGCGCGCGAAGATGCGCTCGTTGCGTCGGCGCTCGGAGAAGTTGATCTGGGACGAGCTTACGCCGGAGACGCTGCTGTTCGATATGGAGGAAGATCCTGGCGAACTTCGTGACCTGGCCGTCGAGCGGTCCGAAGTCGCAAGCGAACTGCGATTCGAGTTGGATCAGCTGGTGAGCGCTTTGGGAACCCTGGGGGTCACGGCAGGCGCCACTTCGGCGCCTTCGGCGTCGGACCTCGAGGCGCTTCGCGCGCTCGGGTACGCCGGCGAAGAGTAGCCGCGCGGAACCGGAACCTCAGCCTTCGACAATCCAAAACGGACTCGACCAAGCTTGGGTCCGGTCCTGCTGCAAAATTCGCACAAACAGCCAAGTCCCAGCCTCGAGCGCGGGCACTTCGAAGGCCCCCCGGAATTCAGGCACACCGGCGAGATCTTCGTGAGCCAGGACGCCTTCGGGTCCGATGACTTCGAGGAGCGTCAGCGGATTCGTTCCGATGATCTCAAGGAAAAGGGCGCCGCCCTCGCTCAGCGAGCTGGCCGGGATGGAAGAACCCATGGGCAAGCCGGCGAGGTTGGTGCGCAGCACAATGCGCTCGCCGGAGGTTGCGTACACCCGGCGCGCGCGCAGGGCTTCGAGCAGGGCCTCTGGAGTGAGCTCTTCGCACATGACCGCCGCAAGCCCGCCGCATGGCGCGACGAGTTGGGGTAGCCCGGGGTGTCCATCGTGGGAATCACCCGATCCGATCAAGCCGTAGCGGTGCCCGGCGCCGAGAGCGTCGCGCACGAAATGCCCCGGCACGGCCGAGTAGATCCGCTGGGGATCGGTGGAGCTTTCCGAGGAACCGTGCACGGAGCAGATCTCGACGACCGGCGTGAGCTGGGGGTCGGGGAGGAAGCTCCAATCGACGGGGATCGGTCCGCCGGCCGGGTGGTGGGGGATGATCAGCGCGTTTCGGCCGCGCACGGCCTCCTCAAGTTCACCCGGGGTGTCGGAGGACTCGTCGAGGGAGGAGTGAATTTCCAGCGGACCGTCGAAGTACACGACGTGCCGGTGCCCGTGGATCCACGAGGTCCACTCGAAGCCGGAGAAGGCGAGGAACTCGCCGGGTCGAGTGGCGGCTTGCGCGGCAGCGTCGATCGTAGCCACCAGCTCGGGGTGCTGGGAGAGCAGCGGCAGCCCCCAAGCGTCGTGGTCGGTCAGGGCGACAGCGTCGAGTTGGGCTACGTCGCGCGCGTAGTGGAAGAACTGCTCGGGCGAGCCAGTGCCGTCCGACAGGGCGGAGTGTCCGTGCAGGTCGATCCACACCAGGTTAGGTGCGTCGCTGATTCGCAGAGGGTTCGAACGCACGGCGTCGAAGGGCGTCGCCCCACTCCCGTCGAAGGCCTTGGCCAGCACGCGCCAGGTTCCACTGGGAGGGGCCGGCAAACGCAGCGTGCGCGTTGCTGGCTGGCCGGTCTCGAAGGTCTCCAAGGGGGGTAGCTCCCAGCCGGAGGGCTCGGATTCGAGTTGGACCTGCCCCGAAAAGTCGGAGCCAAGGCTGCCGAACGCATCGAGCAACGCGAGGGTGAGCCGGACGTCATCGCCCTGGCGCGCCGTACTTTCCAGCGTGAGGATCAGGCGCGCGGGACGATCCGCAAGAATCTCGATCGACGGGTTGTTCAAGCACAGCTCACGGACTCCGTCGCCGTCGCCGTCGACCGCGAAATGGAACACCGAAGCTGCTTCGGCGTAGCGGTCGACTCGTGCGAGTCCACGGTCATTGCCCGCTTGCGCGTCGCCGTAAACGATGTGGACGAGTTCACCGGGGTCCAGGCCGCGTCCGCGAACTTCGATTCCCAGCAGCTGTTGATCGATTTGCTTGGCTTGCAGGTCAGCGCCGATCGGGCCGCGCACCGTTGTGAAGCCGGGCTGGGCTGGGCTGAGCGTTTGGGGCGAGCTCCAAAACCAAAAGGGAGGGACCTGCAAGGTGATCAAACCACCCGGTGAAATCCCCGCCGGACCGACTTCGAAGCGGAATTCGAAGCGCCGGCGCTCGCCGACCACCGCGCTCTCCGGCTCGTTCTCGCGGAGCACCCGGACGGCCTGTCCGCCGCCATCGGAGGGATGCCTGGGAGCGCGGAGGTTCTCCCGCATCGCTCGGTCGATCGAGAGCTTGGCCGTAGCCGGCAGGCCTTCCGCACCTCCGGCCGTCGCCGAGGGAGATTCCACGGAAGCCGGATTCTCCGCGGCGCTAGGGCTACCGCCCGCGGCGTCCCTGGGATCGGAAGGCGCCGGCTGCCGGCCACAACCGGTGCACGCGAGGGTGGCGAGGCTGAGCGCGATCCGGCGCATCCACCCGGGGCTGCGGCCAGGGGTCGTGACTCTTGGGCCACGCGTGGGCGGGAGGCTGAAATCGGGGTCCACCCCTCTGAGGATACGGTTCTCGGGCCCTTCCGCGGGCTTCACGA
This sequence comes from uncultured Planctomycetaceae bacterium, assembly GCA_964619265.1. Lineage (GTDB taxonomy): Bacteria > Planctomycetota > UBA1135 > UBA1135 > CAZUCE01. The sequence continues at coordinate 49,274 of CAZUCE010000015.1, read as the reverse complement.
AGAGATCCTGGAGTTTTGAAAACGGATCGTCGCTCGCGCGTAAGAGGGGGCACGAGAAGCCGAGGGCGCGTCAGTCGTGGACCGGAGGGGGAACCCGGACCAAGGGCTGGCGCGCCCCCTTTTTGTCCCGCGGGCGGCCTCGGGATTCCGTCAGCCGCGGCGCATCTCGACCTCGCGGGCGCGCAGGATGAGAAAGCGCTCCAGCTGGTCTTCGTAGTCAGCGCGCGAGGTCAAGCGAGAATCGTCCTCGTCGAGATTGAGCCGAAAGCCGTGGACGACGGTCAGCCCGCTGACCCGGCGACTGCGGACTCCGGCGCTGATGACGAGCAATGGCTCGCCGGGGAACAGCTCGAGGTGCACGAGCAGGGGATTCTGGTGGTCGAGCATCCAGGGCTCTTCGCCTTCAAACAGGATCGCGCAGCCCTCTCGTGACAGGTCGAACAGGTGTCCTTCCCTTCGTGAGATTCCGTCGGGCGAGGAAACTCCGGCGCGTACCGGGTCCCGGTAGTCGACGCGCACGCGTTCGTCCTTGCGAACGCCCACCAGCTCGGCAAGTTGAAGCGCATTGCTGTTCTCGACGTGCAATTCGTAGGTGCACGATTCGGCACCTACACGCCAGGAGATGGCCTTGGCCGGAGCGTCGAAAACTCCGATATCATCGCCGCGATCCAGTTGGAGCCGGCAGCGCTGGCCGATGCTGAGCAGCGGTGAGTGACGCAGCGGGAACTCAACGCGCACGAGCGCGGATTCGCGGGCCAGCTCGATGCGGCAGTCGGAACTTGTGAAGCTCTCATCGCCGCCCTCGGGAGCGAGGATGGCGCGGATCAGGGTGTCTACGGTATTGGCCGTTTCGGTGTGTTGGAGCACTAGGGAACCTCCTCTCCGGCTTTTCGTCGGGCCCGGGCGGGCGACTGGAGGGAATTTCCTGGGAATCGAAGGGTCGCTCGCCGGGCTGTTTGGCCCCTCGAGGAGACCCCGCGGACGAGGTCTGGATCCCCCCGCCAGCGGCTTCCCGGCCGCCATTGGGGCGCGGCCTGTCTGGGGGGGCAAACCTGTGTCGCACGAAGCACGGCCTTCCCGTAGGTTGGCTTCCCCATGACCTGGATAGCCCTCAGCCCCCTGCTCTTGCCGATCGTCGCGTTCCTTGGAGACACCGACGATGTCGCGCCCGCCCCGCTTTCTCCGGAAGCCCGCGCCGGTGCCCTGGCGGCTTCGCCGCTCCCGGACCTGCCGCCGAGTCCTGGCAACCGCTACGCGGACGACGAGCGGGCCGCCGAGCTGGGGCGGAAGCTGTTCTACGACCGCAAGCTCTCCTATGCCGGCGTCACCTCCTGCGCGAATTGCCATCCGCCGGAGCGCGCGTTCACGAACGGGTCGATGGATTTCCGCGGGCCGGAGGCTGTGCGGCGCCGGGTCCCGACGCTGCTCAACGTCGCCTACTACCAAGAGTTCGGCTGGGACGGGCGCGCCGACAGCCTCTGGAGTCAGGCGCTGGGCCCCTACGAAGACATCACCGAGCAGGACGGCAGCCGGACGGGCTTCGTGCACCGGATCTCGAGCCGCGCGGATTTGCGCGAGCCTTTCGAGGAGCTGTTTGGCCCGCTTCCGGACGTTTCCGATCCCGAGCGCTTTCCCAAGCAGGCCAAGCCCGTGCCCTATCACGAGGGCCACAGCCATCACCGTGCCTGGGTGACCATGAACGAGGCCGACCAGGCCGCGGTGACCTCCGTGTTCGTCGACATGGGCAAGGCTGTCGAGGCCTTCCAGCGGCGGCTGGTGACGGGCCCGGCTCCGTTCGACCTGTTCGTCGAAGACGTGCGCGCCGGGCGCGAGGAGCAGAGCGAGCACCTGTCGCCCTCGGCGCGCCGCGGCCTCGAGCTGTTCTTCGGCCGAGCCGACTGTGTCCGCTGCCATTCGGGTCCGTTCTTCACGGACTTGGCCTATCGAGACACCCGCGTGCCGCGCGTGGATCCCGGCGCGTTCGAGCCCGGTCGCCAGTTGGGTCTCGAGCGTTTGCATCGCTCGCCCTTTCGGATGGATAGCGGGTTCGCCGACGAGCGGGCCGAAGACGCTGAATTCCCCGAGCCGAGCTCTCGTGCAGGCCGTTTCCGTACCGCGAGTTTGCGTGTCCTGAACCGCCCTGGCGGCTACTTCCATGAGGGCTACGTGGATTCGCTCGAGGATGCGGTGCGCTTCTACTCGACCCTGGAGGGCGCTAGCCCGTTGCTTGAGGGCGCCGAGTTCGAGCTCGAGCCGCTGAACCTCTCGGACGAGGAGATTGGCGACTTGGCCGAATTCCTGCGCAGCCTGCAGGGCCAGCTTGCGGAGCCCCGCTGGGGGAAGCGGCCCTAGGCAGGTCTGCTGGTCCTGGGCTTGCCGGATCCGTAGGTCATCCCGGCCGGTAGGCCAGGCTGGCCGGCGTTCCGGAGCTCCAGCCCCTGACCAGATTCGTCCGTCGCGCGTTGCGGTTGGCGGAGCGGACGCGGATACTTCCTCGCTCGAACTCCCCCCTGCCAAAGCGATCCAATGTCCGCCGACGCCCGAATCTCAATCCAAGCCGCCTTCGATCACGAAGAGCTCTCCAACTTGCGGGTTTGCGGCCCCGGGGACCTCGAGCTCTTGTACGACGCCCTCGAGGAGTTCCTGAGCGACGGCCACCCCGACGAACTACGCGCGCTGCACCGGGACGACAAGGTCTTCGCGGCTCCGCTCGATAGCCTCGAGGGTCATCTGGACCACTTGGAGGCCCGCACGCTCCTGCGCCGGGCCGCCACGGCCTTCAACGACGGACATGACGGCGCGACGTTCGGGATGCAGATCGATCTCGACGAGTCGTTCGGCCCCGCCGGGTCCCAAGGGGATTGGCCCCGTCCGCATGCTTGGCGCCAGTCCTGCATCGACGGGGCCGTCGAGGTCGAAATGGCCTACGCCCTGCACACGTTCGAAGAGGACGAGCCGATTGCGATGGTGTATGAGGTCGAGGACGTGGTCGACGAGGCGAGCGATGAAGAAGACCCTCTGGTCGGGCTCGGCCTTCGCGATCAGGAAGTGCAGTTCGTGATCACGCTGCGCTATCGCTTGCCGCTGGAAGGCTAGAGCGTTTCGGCTGGTCGCGGGCGCCGCAGGACCCTCGGGCGCCCGTCCGCCTCAGCTGACTTGGCCTCCGGGCTCTGAGAGCGGTCCCGCCTTAGGGCTCGCTCGACCGCCGGAGTCCAGATCGTGTCCGTTACGGTTGGCGGGTCTCGTCGCGGCCGGTCCGGTTCGGATGGGGGCCGAGCAAGTCCCACCGGTTTCCGGCCAGGTCGCGGAAAACCGCAACCCGCCCGTAGGGTTCGTCGCGCGCTTCGGTCAGAAATTCGACGCCGCCGGCTTTCAGTTTGGCGTACAGGCGATCGAACTCGTCGACGGTGTAGAAAAGACCGACGCGCCCCGCGAACTGATCCCCGATCGCAGCGCGTTGGACCTCCCCCTCGGCTTTTGAAAGCAGGACCCCGGTTTCGGCGCCCGGGGGCCGCACGATCACCCATCGCTTGGCCGTACCGGTGTGGGTGCTGACCGAAGGTGAGTCTTCGACCAACTCAAATTCGAGCAAGTCAGTGAAGAACGCGATGGCTTCGTCGTAATCCGCGACGATCAGGGAAATCAAGCTGACCTGGCCCATGATCCGGGCCATTCTACCGGTCGCGGGCTCGAGCAGGAGTCGAAGGAAACCGCCTGTCGTTCGTCTCGAGGTACCTATAAGCTCGCGAAGGAGTCCCGGCGAATCCCTCTCGTCTACAAAGGGGGGTCTCTCTAAGAGAGCCACCGCCTGGGTCTTCCATCTCAAGCCCCGGCCTTAGCTTTTGTGATCCATGAGCGAGAACGACGAATCCGAAACGAGCCGTTTCGTCCACAGCATCCGCATCGAGGCTCCGATTCAGGCTGTTTGGAACACTCTGACCGAAGCCGGCGTCGTGCAGCCGTTCTTCTTCAATTCCGTGTTGCATACCACTCGCTTGGCTCCGGGTGCCCCGATGCGCATGCGGACTCCGGACGGCAAGTACACCGGCGTTGTCGGGGAAGTTCTCGAATTCGAAGCCCCGCACCGCTACGTGACGACGTTCCTGTTCACCAACTTCGATGATCCGTTGTGTCGAGTAGCCCACGACTTGCGGGAGGTGGACGGCGGGGTCGAGTACACGCTGACCTCCGAGGAAGTTCCGGTGGGAACTCGAACCGCCAAGCAGATGAGCCAGGGAGGTGCCTTGATCACCGAGGTCTTGAAGGCGACCGTGGAAGGCCGGCGCCCCGCATGGAAGTACCGCTTCATCTTGAAGATGATCTCCTTGTTCAGCTTTGCGTCCCCGAAACAGAGCCGTAGCGAGCACTGGGGACTGGATGGCGAGGTTCTCGAGCTGCGGGCGCAGCTGACTGGGCGTTAGCCGAGGCGGATCTGACAACAGCTCCGGCCGGTGCGCGGAGGCTCGCGGCCCAGCCCCGCTCCAACGTGGCTTACTGGTCGAGTAGCAGCTGCCCGCGTACTTCGCCGTCTGGATTCAGCTCGGTGGGCACGTTGACGTAGACACCGCCGGCACGCAGCAGCGTGACAAATTCCGCGTCGACGACCCTGGTGCCAGCCGCGATCAGGCGGCTGTCTTCATTCAGGAGGATCGTATCGAACAGGTCGATCAGCACGGGGCCTGCCGTGCCAGCAGGGCCGTCATGCAGGCGGAGTTGCGTGACCTGGCCCGAAAGACTGCTGACGTCGAGCTGATATTCCAAGGAAGCTTCGTCTTCGCCGAGGCGTGCAAAGATGCCGCCGGTTGCGGGAGCGGCAGCGGCTAGTTCGCTGATGCGGATCTCAAGTGCGTCGTAGCCCGAGGCGGTGAAGTCCGCGTTCAAGAACTCCGGGTCCTCGAGGATCGTGACGGCCGGATCTCCGGGATCGGGGGCCACAAAGCCTGGATGAACCGCGATATTCAAACCCTCAGGGGTGCCGGTATCGTCATCGGTCTGTCCGAAGAAGAACGTGCTGGTACTGGACTCATCGTTCAGTTCGGTGCCAGCGTCACGGACGTCGGCGCCGGGGATGATGAACCCCGCGCCCGTGAAGGTGCCCGCCCCGTCGAACAGCTCGTGGATCAGAGGGTCGTCGTTCGCGAGGAACGCATCGTTGCTGGGCAGGATTTTCGAGGCAAAGGACAGGTAGCGGGTGGCTGCGCTCATGGGATCCAGGGCGACCACGGTAGAGGTCGACTCACCCGGAGTCAGAGGTCCGGAAATCTGGGACCCAAGATTCAAAACGCCGGCGAGCAGCAACTGGCGCGAGTCGGCGACGGCCGCGTCGATGGCCTCGAGCAGCTCCGAATCGGCGCCGTCTTCGGCCAGGCGTTCGAGTTCCGCGGTGGCGGGGGCGTCCAGGTCGTAGAGGTCGAACGTGCCGTCATGTAGACCGAGGGCGACCTGCGTCAGCAGGGTTCCAAACTCCGGCGCACGGTTGGTGGCTGTGATGCGGATTCGGCTGCCCGCGATGGGGGCCGGGACCGCTTGAGCGGAGCTGATGGTCCCCAGGTAGGTTTCATCGTCGCTGAGCTGTGCGCGCACTTCACCGGCAGGGTTGAGCGCGGTCTGCAAGCTCACGTAGAGGTCGCCGGCCCGGAGGGACTCGGCGAAGCCGCCGGGGATGGTGAAGGTGCCGGCGACCGAGGACTGACCGTCCGAACCGTTGGTGATGCCGGTTCCGAGGTCCAGGACCGATGGGCCCGCGACCCCGGCTGCGCCTTCGTGGAAACTTGCCGCGGTGAGTGGGCCCGACAGGCCGGCGACTGCGACATCGACGACGACCTGCGTGTCGCTGACGACCAGGTCGGCTTCGATGCGACCGCTCGGTGTTGCGGAGTCCACTAGCTCGAAGCGAAAGTCGAACACTCGATAGCCCGGAAGGGTGAAATCCCCATTCGAGAACGTCGGGTCCTCGAGAATCGTGACGGTCGCGTCGTCGCTATCGGGCGCGAGGAACCCGGGGTGCAGGGTCACGTTGCCGTTCTCATCGACACCCGTGTCGTCGGTGGTTTGACCGAAGAACGGGGTGTTGTCGGTGGCTTCGTCGTTGAGCTCGGTCCCCGCATCAAGCACTTCCGTGCCAAGCACCGTAAAGTCGGTCAGGAGCAGTGCTCCACGGGCGTCGAAAAGCTGGTGGGCCTCCGGGTCGCCGTTGGCAACGAAGGCGTCGTTGCTCGGCAGCACCATCGAGGCGTAGCTGAAATAGCGGTTCGCAGCGTTGGTTGGATCGACTTCGAATTCGTAGGCGACCGTCTCCCCGGACTCGAGCGGGCCGGGGGTCAGCTCGCCCGCCAGGGTCGCTTGGTTCGGGAAACCGGCGGCTTCGAATTCGGCCGTGAGCGGACCGGTGTTGCCGTCTTCGGCGAGGCGCTCGAGGGCTTGGGAGCTCGGGAAGAAGTTCGAGGCCGGCGACTCTTGGTCGTAAAGGTCGAAAGTCCCGTCGTGGAGTCCAACCCAGACTGGAGTCTGGAGGGTGCCACTCGAGGGGGCGCGGTTGGCGACGGTGACGCGCAGGCGAATTCCGGTTTGTGCAGCTGGGACGGTGCTGCCTTCGCTGAGCTGGCCGGAAAAGGCGGTCGGTCCAGCAGGCGGCTGTGGGTCGTCGCTCTTGTCATCGCAGGCGCTGATCAGCGCAAGAGCGGGCAGGCAACCGGCGAGCAGCAGGTGAGTGCGATGGAAGGTCTTGGTCATGGCGAGGGGCGGCGGGCTGCCGAGGGGGATCCACTCGGCCCGGCAATTGCGGACGTGTCTTTTCACTCCCGATCTCGGACGGGCTAGGGAGCCCGTCAGCTTCGGGAGATTCGAGCTTCGGGGCGCGAACCAGCGCAGGAGAGCTGCTTGCGCGCTGACCGCACGCGGGCGATGGCCGCTTCGGCGGATGAGTCGCTGGCGGTGAGGTGTCCCATCTTGCGACCAGCGCGCGCTTCGCGTTTTCCGTACAGGTGCACCGCGACGCTGGGGTCCGCTTGGGCTTCGCCAAACATCGGCGGGCCTTCGCTCCACAGGTCTCCAAGCAGGTTGGCCATGGCGGCCGGCCCGCGCAAGTCGGTGTTCCCGAGCGGGAGGTTGCAAATCGCGCGCAGGTGATTTTCAAATTGGCTCGTCACGCAGGCCTCGATCGTGACATGCCCAGAATTGTGAGGCCGCGGCGCCAACTCGTTGACGTAGAGCTCATCGCCGGCCTGGAACAGCTCGACCGTAAGCAGCCCGATAACGTCCAGTCGACCGGCGATCGTGCGGCCGAGTTCGGCGGCGCGGGCCTCGATCTCGGCTGGGATTTGCGCCGGCAGGCTGGTGACGTCCAGCACGTGGTTCGCGTGCACGTTCTCGAAGACCGGGTACGTGCGGACTTCGCCGGAGGGCCGCCGGGCGACAATCACGGACAACTCGCGATCGAAGGGGACCACGCGCTCGATCACGCACTCCGGCGCGCCGACCGCTTCGAAGGCGGCTCCGGCGTCCGCGCTTGTTGCAGCGCGCGCCTGACCCTTGCCGTCGTAGCCAAATTCGGCGCTCTTCACGATCGTTGGGCCGGCCAGCTCACGAGCGGCTGTTGCAGCCTCTTCCGCGCTGTGGATCGTGCGATAGGGCGCCACTGGGACGCCAAACTCGACCAGGGCTGTCTTTTCGCGCACCCGATGACGGCAGGTGGCCAGGACGTGGGCGCTGGGCCGCACGGGGAGCAGGGATTCCAGAGCCGCCAGGGTGCCTGAGGGCACGTTCTCGAATTCGACGGTCAATACGTCGCAGGAGTGCGCCATCGCGCGCGCCGTGTCGAGGTCGTCGTAGGGCGCTGCGAAAACCCGGTCGGCGACCGCAGCCGCCGGGCAGTTCGGATCGGGGTCGAGCACGACAAAGCCATAGCCCTGTCGTCGCGCCACGTAGCCGAACATCCGGCCGAGCTGGCCTCCTCCGACGACGCCGAGGGTGGCGCCCGGTTCGATCGCGCGCTCTGAATTCACTCCGGCAGGTCGTGCGCCGAGTCGAGCACGCGTTGGGTTTGCGCCGCTCGCCAGGCCACCAAGCGGTCCGCGAGTGCGGGGTCGGACAGGGCGCAAATCGAGGCGGCCAGGAGCGCGGCGTTGATCGCTCCGGAGCGGCCGATGGCTAGCGTGCCAACCGGGATGCCGGCGGGCATCTGGACGATCGAAAGGAGCGAGTCCATGCCGGCGAGCGCCTTGGACTTCACGGGGATCCCGAGCACCGGCAGGTGGGTCTTGGATGCGGCCATGCCAGGCAGGTGGGCCGCACCGCCGGCGCCGGCCAGCAGGACCTGGAGCCCGCGGCCGGCCGCGGACGAGGCGTACTCGAACAGCAGGTCGGGCGTCCGGTGGGCGGAAACCACCTGCTTCTCGAAGGGCAGCTCGAGCTCGCGGAGGGTGCTGGCTGCGTGGGACAGGGTCTCCCAGTCGGAGACCGAGCCCATGATCAGGCCGACCCGCGGGGGGGGGACGGAGCCCTTTGGGGAATCGCTCGGGGTCATGGGGGCGTGAGTGTAGCCTGCCGTTTGCCATGGCCGATCGTGACGATGCCCCTAAGGTGCCGGCCTCCGAGGCGGCTGCCCCCCGGGAGGCCTTCGATTCGCAGCTCCGGGCAGCTGCGGGAACCCCTGCGCCCGAGGTCCACCCGCTTGAACGCCGGTTGCTCGAGCTGCCTCCGACCCTGTGCCTGATGTCGGGGCTACCCGCGACCGGCAAGAGCTGGTACGCCCGTCGCATCGGGCTTGCGCTCGGCGCCAAGGTCACCTCCAGCGACCAGCGCCGCCTGGACCTCTTCGGTCCGCGGACGCCGGAGGAGCCGCGCGGTCCCTACGACAAGGGGCGTTATTCACCCATGGCCAAGCAGCGCGTCTACGACACCCTGCTCGAGGACGCTCGGCGCGGGCTCGGCGCCGGTCGTTCGATGATCATCGACGGCAGTTTCCTCCAGCGCGAATGGCGCGAACCGTTCGTGGCGCTCGGCTCCGAGTTGGGCGTGGGCTTTCTGCTCATCACCACCAACGCCGACGAGGCGACCGTCCGGCGCCGCCTCGAAGCGCGCGCCCACGACCCGGACGAAGCTTCCGAGGCCGACTGGGAGGTCTACCAGAAGCTGGCCGCCAAGATCGAGCCTCCGGCGGAGCTTTCCGAGTCCCAGATCCTCGAGATTGGCGCGCACGCGACGCTCGAGGAGAGTCTCACCCGCTTGGTCGAACGAGTGGTCGCTCAAGGAAACAGCCGATGAACCAGATGTCCCGATTTACGCCGGCCCGATGGGGGGCATCCCTGTTGCTCGGTCTGTGCACCGCAGCCTGCTCCGGCGACCGGATTCCGCCAGGGACTTTGCGCGTCGATCCCTTCCAGGCCGACGGCTTGGAAGCCGGCGCGGTCTCCGGGCAGTTGGTTCGTGTTCGCTACTCGGGTCTAGCTACCAAGCACGGGATTCGTTTGACCCTCGAAGGACCAGGGCATACCGCGCTTGAGACGCGCGAGCTGATCACCACCAGCTGGGAGCGGGAGCAGGCCTTCGATTTGGACCTGGCCGTGCGCGTCGAGTTCCAAAAGCGCATGTTCGGTGAACAGACCCGCGCCTGGCTGAACGTGTGGATAGCCAATGCCTTCGAGGAAGGAACATCGTCCACTTCCGTCGATCTGACGGACGACATCCCTGAGGATCTCAGCGCGTTTTCCACCGGCACCCAGACTTCCTCCGCCCTAGGCGACCGTCCGGTAGCGGAGATTTTCCACGTCCGGTTCGCCAAGGACTCAGGAGCCGTTCGGCTCGAGTACTTCGTGGAGTAGGCCCCAAGGCGGGCCGCTTCTAGCCGAGCGCCGCAGACAGCTCCGTGTAGCCGCCGATCAGCAGGTCGTCGATCACGACGATCGGGACCGTGGAGTGGCCGTACTTTTTCTTGGCCTCGGCCAGCTCGGAGGGCTTCGAGTCCATCACGTACTCGGTGTATTCCAGGCCCTTCTCGGCGAGGAAGGCCTTGGCACGGACGCAAAAGGGGCACGTGGTCGAGGTATAGATTTCGATCTTCATAGGCGGGGTGGGGAGACAGACGGAATGCCCTTAGGCTAAGGGTCCACACCCTACGACCCTATGAGCCTGATAGAGACCCGCCACACCGCCTGTCCCCTGGACTGTCCCGACTCCTGTCAGCTCGAGATCTCGGTCGAGGCTGGTCGGGTGGTGAAGGTCAACGCCGACCCCAAGGCCGCCAATCCGCTGACCCAGGGGTTTCTGTGCGGAAAGGTCCGGGGCATCGCCAAGCACCTTGAGTGCAAAGAGCGCGTTTCGAAACCTCTGATTCGGACCGGGCCGAAGGGCTCGGGCGAATTCCGCGAGGCGAGCTGGGAGGAGGCCTTGGACCGGGTCGAAGCCGGACTGCGCGAGGCGATGGAAGCCGGCGGTCCGACCGCCGTGCTGCCGGTCGGCTATGGCGGCTCGAACGGGCTGTTGACCCAGGACGCGATCGATTCGCTGTTTTTTAGGAGGCTGGGCTCGGCCCAGTGCCTGCGGACCCTGTGCGCCATGCCCAGCAGCACCGCTCTCACGGCGATGTATGGGCGGATGCCGGGCGTACCTTTGCGCGATCTCGAGCACGCGAACCTGATCGTGGTTTGGGGGACCAATCTGAACGCGACCGGAATCCACGGGGTGCCGATCGTGCAACGCGCCCGCGAGCGCGGAGCCAAGTTGATCGTGGTGGATCCGCGGCGCATCCCGCTCGCCAAGCAAGCCGACCTGCATCTAGCGCCCAAGCCCGGCACGGACCTGCCGCTTGCTCTCGCCTTGGCTGGCGAGTTGTTCCGATCGGGGCGCGCGGACCGCGCGTTCCTGGCCGAGCACGCCCATGGGGTGGAAGAATTCGAGCGCACGGCGACCGCCTGGTCGCTGGACGATGCGGCCCGCGAATGCGGAATCGAGCGAGCCGATCTGGAACAATTCGTGGAGCTGTTCGCGGGAGCTCGCCCGTCGGTGTTGCGCATCGGTTGGGGCCAGGAGCGCAATCGTTCGGGCGGCTGGGCAAGCGCGGCGATTCTGGCCTTGCCCGCGGTGGCCGGACACTTCGGAGTGCGCGGCGGTGGCTACACAGCGAGTCAAATGGGACCTCTTAGGCGCGAACTGCGCGAGGGGATCGAAGCGCCGGCCTGGAGCGACCGCAAGGTCAACCTGACGCAGCTTGGCCGCGGCCTGACCGAAGAGCGCGACGACCCGATCCGTGCAGCCTTTGTTTACAACGGCAATCCCCTGATGACCTGCCCGGATCAAAACCGGGTGCGGCGCGGGCTCGAGCGCGAAGATCTGTTCACGGTGGTCCACGACGCGGTGCTGACCGACACGGCGCTCTATGCGGATGTCGTGCTACCGGCGACGACCTTCCTTGAGCACGACGACGTCGTGTTCTCGTACGGGGTTTCGATGCTGATGGAGGGCCGCGCAGCCGTCCCCGCCTACGGCGAGGCGCGTTCAAATCTGGAGGTGTTCGGAGACCTGGCGCGGCGTTTCGGGCTGCTCAAGGACGAGAGCGAGCTGGACCCGCGCGCCCTGCTGCGGCGTGCGCTCGATCGCGATGGACGTGGCGAACAGCGCGAACGCGAGCTGGCGCAGAACGGCCACCTGAAGCCCCAAGCTGGGATTTGGCCCGTGCCGTTCGTGGATTCATTCCCCGGCACGCACGATCAGCGCATCGATCTGTGGCCGGTGGCATGCGCCGAGCACTTTCAGTCGCCGCCCTATGAGTACCGGGCGGATCCGCGCACTGCGGCCGAGCCTCTGACGCTGATTTCCCCCGCGCTATCCAAGACCATCAGCTCGACCTTCGCGCAGCTCCTGCGCGGCGTTCAACCGCTGACCATGCATCCGGTGGATGCGCGCGAGCGTGGGCTTGAAGAGGGCGCTGAAGTGCGCGTGTTCAATCGCCTGGGCGAGATGCGCGTGCCGCTCCAGATCGATGAAGACCTGCGACCCGGGGTAGTTTGTTTCCCGAAGGGGATGTGGACCCAGCACTCCCTAGATGGGAACACGTCGAATGCCTTGATCCCCGACAGCCTCACGGACCTGGGCGGCGGGTCTTGCTTCAACGACGCACGCGTCGAAGTCGAACTGTCCCGATGAGGCAGGCGGTTCGGTCGGCGATTTTGGCGGCCGGTCTGGCTTGCCTGCCGGGCTGCGGCACAGGCGACTCCGTTCCAAGCGGAGGCCCCGATCTACCCTCCGTGGTGGTCCTCTCGATCGACACGCTGCGCGCCGACCGATTGAGTCTTTACGGTGCCGAGCGCGAGACGACGCCGGGCCTCGAAGCCCTGGCCCGCGAGTCACTGGTCTTCGACGGCGCACACACGGTGATGGCCTGGACCCTGACCGCGCACATGTCGATGCTGACCGGGCTGTATCCCGAACAGCACGGGGTGCGAACCCAGGGCAAAGCGTTCGGGGAACAGCGCGAACTGCTTGCCGAGCGACTTTCGCGCGCAGGCTATGAGACCTACGGCCTGTATTTCTCCGGTTGGATCCATCCCCGTCACGGCTTCGACCGGGGCTTTGACGTGTTTCGAGCCCACAAGAATGCCGAAGAGGCCTTCGCGAATGCGGGGGAAGTCATCGAAAGCCGCGATCCGAATCGGCCCTTGTTCTTGTTCCTGCACCTGTTCGACACGCACTCGGTTGCGATCAACGAGACGACGAGCTTGCCCTACGGGGCGCCAGGAGAATACCTGCGGCGCTTTCTACCGGATGCTCCGGATCGGTTCGGGCCCGGTTCCGCGCTCGAAATTTGGAGCGGCGAGCGCGATCCGACCGATGCGGAGCTCGAAGGGCTCCAGGCCCTCTACGACGGGACGATTCGGCACGTGGACGATCGTCTTTCCGATGCGCTGGACCGTTGGGCGCAGACCGGCCTTCTGGAAGAGGCGCTGTTGGTCATCACCTCCGACCACGGGGAGTCCCTGGGGACGCGGCTCGCAAACTATGCAGCCCACGGCGGGCTGTTTGAGGAAGGCATGCGAGTGCCGCTTTTGATTCGGCGACCGGATGGCGAGCGCGCTGGCGAACGGGTTAGCCAGTTCGTGTCGTTGGTGGATCTCGTCCCAACCATCCTGAATTTCTGCGGGCTCCAGCCTGCCCATCCGTTGCCCGGCCTGGACCTGTTCGGTGAGTTGCCCGAAGACCGGCTGTTGATTGGCCAGAGCCAAAGCATGATCGCGCTTCTGCGCTATCCCGACAAGCTGATTACCCCTGCGCGCCCCGGCGGCCGAGGGCACCGAGCCCGGCTCGATCTTGATCCGGCAGAACTCGATCCGATTTCTGCCGATGACGATTTGAGAGGCTTCCAGGCTCTGCGTACCGAGCTGTTCAAGCGTTACTCAGCCCTCCAAAAAACCCAGGCCTGGCAGCCGGCGGAGCCGGGCAAGGCCTGGGTGTTCTCGCCGAGCGAGCTCGACTCGCTGAGAGCTCTTGGCTATGCCGAGGAGCTTGACCCCAGCCACGAGCCCTCGGTCACTCGGTGATCTCCAAGGAGAAGCTGATGTTGCTGGAGAGGAACAGGTCGGGATCGGATTGGAACCCAAGCGGGGCAAAATTCAAGTCGTTGGTGAAGGCTTCCTCGTAGTCGAAGCTGAGATCGCTCGAGCGTAGTGCGCCGAGCACGCCCACGTACTCGCCGGGCTGGAGGATCTGCTCGGCGACCGGCGGCAACGCGAAGGACGTCGAACCCTCCCGCAGGTTGATCGACCAACTCGTCGCGGTCCCGCTCAGGAATCCGGGGCCATCGTCGCCGAGCGTGAAGCCGCCCAGGATGAGGGTCTCGAAACCGGCCAAGGTCACATCGGCCGCCGGGGGCGAGAAGGCAAAGGCGAGTCCGCCGGGCTGTGCAGTCGTAAGGACTCCGGTCGGCGACAGCAGAACCGGGAGCTCAAGCAGCTCGATCGCGATGGCGCCCTGGGTCGGAGCGCTCACAAGTTCGCGACTGATTTGGCTAAACAGGTCTAACTCGTCGTCGCCAGAGCCCTGATGGAGCACTTCGAGCCGGGCCTCAAAATTCGCGAAGGGCCCGCTCGCCAGAACAGGCAAGTCAACCGACGAAGGCAAGGGTGTGTCCGTCTGGGAGTAGAGCGAGACCCTGCCGGAGACGCCGGTACTTGGATCGAACAGGCTGATGTCGCCACTGCGAGAGACGCTCGGTGCGGACGCCTCGCCGGTCACCGAGAACGTGGCGGGCACGTCGAACGGAACCAAGTTCGGATCGTTGAGATCGATATCGAGTACGCGATCTTCGCCGGCAGAGAGGGCGGGAATCGAGAGCACGAAGCCGGCCGAACTTGTGTCGGTCGAGCCGCCGGGACAGCGGACGTTCACGAACAGGTCGAGCTCCGCGCCCGAGGGAACCGCGAAACTGTAGGTGTTGGTTTCCCCTTGGGTTCCATCCGAGAAGCTATCCGCTGTGAACGAGCGGTCCGAAACGACCAAGTCGACCGGGCAGGCGCCGGGGTTGTTCAGGATCGAGCCACTCAAGTTGGCGTCGCCCGCAATCGGGTCATCCTCCAAGTCGAACAGCAAGTTGAGTTCGATCCGCCCATCGTCCGGGTCCACCTCGACCACGGTCGTGGCCTGCCGCAGTACGGTGTCTCCGAAGGGGTTCGGGATGACCTGTTCGGCCCAGGCGGTAACTTCATAGGGGCCATTGACGTTCTCGAAGACCGCCAAGCCGGAGGCGTTCGTGATTTGAAGGAGCCCAGCCTCTGAGGCGAGGTCCGTACCGCGCAGGAACACCTGGGCGCCTTCGACCGGCATGGCCTCGGTGTCAGGCGTAGGTTCGAACTCGCGCACCGAAACGGTGATCGTATCCGAGCCGGCTCCCACCACCGATTGGAGGGTGACGGTGGTGACCTCGCCCTCCATCACCGCGAACTGCACGGCTGTTGGGGCGTCGTCGCCCGCGAACAGCACGCTTGCCGAGTAGTCGCCGGCTTCGAGGGCGCAGGCAGAGAAAGTCCCACTCGCCCCGAGCGCTGCGGTGGTGTTGACCGGACCCGCGATGGTGACCGGGGCATTGGGATCGGCGAGGTCGCCGTTCACGATGCCGGAAACACATCCGGTACTGGGCACGGTGAGGACGATGTCGGCCGCGTTGGTGACTCCGCCCGGCACGATGTCCCCAGCCAGAATGGAAACGAGCGAGCTGGTGACCGAGCCCAGCAGCGGCGGCGTGGCCGCACGAACCCCGAGGCCAATCGGCGTGCAGTCCACGGATCCCAGGTCGTAGGCGGCGACGTCTTCGATCAGGTACTGGCCTTCGGCGTCCGTGGTCACGAACTGCCCGAGGGTCGTGAACACGGAGACTTCAGCTAGCGGCTGGCCTTCGCCATCGACCACACGGCCGGCGATGTCCGTGGCGCAGGCCGGGTCGATCGGGATAGCGGGTGTGTGCCAGCCGCCTTCGGTGATGACGCCCAGGGCGCGGACCGCGGATTGGCCGCCGCCCAAATCGATGACTTCGCCTTGAACTTCGGTTTCGGAAGACCGGTTGACCCAGGCGGCGTCGTCGTGATCGAAGGACCAGATGTCGACCAGGGCACCGACGGGCAGGCCACCGTCGTTGGGCAGAAGGACGTCGAGCCCGCTGCCGTCTGGTTGACGGAATGTGCCGTTGCCGGGTTGGATCGTGACGAACGACGAGCCGATCAGGCCGTCCGGAAGGGGCATGGGAACCTCGGAGGGGATCACCGGAGTCACGTTCAGGTCGACGCCGATACTGGCCGGCGATCCGTCCACGGTGATCGTCGTGCCGATCGCACCGTCCAGTTCGATGTCACCGTCCGGTCCGTCGAGAGCGATCGGATCGAGCGTTGCGCCCATGGCGTCGACCGTGACCGACTGGTTGCCAGCTTCGGCGCTGGCCAAGTCCGGCAAGGTGACGACTTGAGAGAGAGAAGCGTCGGAAACGCCCGCGACCAAATCGACGAGCACCTCGAGATCGGGGAAGCTGCCGGTCGCTGTCGCGGTGGATCCATCGATCTCAACCGTGTAGCTGCCGGTAGGCAGGATGCCGACATTCGGAATCAGGAACGAACCGCTGCCGTCGGTCAGCGTGCTGGCGTCTTCGAAGCGGACCGTGACGCCGGGCAGGCCGGCCCCGCCGGGCGCGTTGACGCGTCCGGAGAGCGTGCTCAGGTTGACCACGGCTCCTCCGCCGTCGTCTCCGCCGCCGCCACCGCAGGCGGTGAGCAAGAACGCGGTGCCGAGCAAGGCGACCGAAGAACGTGCGAGAGCCGAGGAGGCTGTGAAACTTGTCCGATGCATGAGATGTGCAGAACCGTGGGGCCGCATGTCAGGGAGGGTCCGCGGTGCGCGGCTGTTTGCCACGCATCCGCTCAAGCTGGGGAGTCTGCCTAACTCGCTAGCGAATTTCGCCAAGATCTCCAGCGATCGCATCGATCTCCGTTGCAATCCTGTCGCGCTGTTGCGTGAGGTTGCGGCGCAGGCGCTCGCCACGAGCGATACGGGAAAACACCCAAGCCTCTCGCAGGGCTGCGCTGTGACGTTCCCAAAACCAAACCCCTAGCCAGCACCCCGGAGGTGCGAACACAAAGTGCACCAGGGCGGGCCACGGGCCAAGCCACAGCGCCACGAGAATGGAGATCACCGCATGCCACAGCGGGTACCACACCAGGCCGGACAGGCCCTTGATGGTGGCGACGATGTCGGCGGTTGGCTTGCCGATCCGGACCGTCCACTTCACAAGCTGGTAGGGGACCGCGCAGTACACGATCGCAAGAAACGCGAGCGGCAGCCCGAGGGCGGCTTCGGCGAGTGCAGTGAGCGCAAAGGTCGCGACGCGGCCCGGAGTGTAGGCCACATCCAGGTGGCCAGGCGAAACTCCCAGCTTGGCAATCGCTCTCCGGAACTCCTCGATTCGTTCCCGCAGGCGCTCGGAACGAACCGGCTCGCGCTCTTGGTAGGCATGCCAGCCGCGGGCCAGCCCGGCCATCCGCTCGACGCGACCGGCCCCCTCGGCCGGTTTCCAGATGCGTTCGGCCAGGGCCAGGAGCGGAAGATCCTCCTTGTCTTGGACGGAAATTGTGGAGCGCTGAAGAGCTTCACCGATGCGATCGGTGAGCGCCAGTACGGCCGCTCGTTCGTCGCGAGCGTGGAGCTCGCGTAGATCACGGGCATCCACCGGTTCGCCAATCCAAAGGGTGACGCGGCTGCGAAAGGTCCCCTTGGAGGCGTACACCAGACCAACCGGAATGATGCGAACCTCGCCTGCGGGGCGCGGGTCGGTCCCGAGGGCCATGCGTGCGGCGCCGGTCTTGAGCTTCTGCAATTCCGGCTCGTTGTGGCTGATCCCCTCGGGAAACAGGCTGATTAGGTCGCCCGCCTCGAGCGCGCGATAGACCGCATCGAAGACCTTGGCGTTGGCCGTGGTGTCGAATCCATCCTGGGCGCGGTAGATCGGGACGACCCCCATCCGGTCCATGATCCAACCGAGAACCGGGATCGAGAGCAGCGGGGCCTTGCCTAGGAATCGAATCGGACGCCGCGTGGTGTGCAGCAGCAGCGCGGGATCGACCAGCCCGTTCGGATGGTTCGCCACCACGAGCAGCGGTCCGTCGTCGGGCACCTTCTCGCCGTACAAACGGATCCGGTACAGAATCCGTGTGACCAGGCGGAACAGTCCCGTGAAGAAAGCGCGCATCGCTCCGAGGAGGATAGGCACCGGAACCGGCCTGCGAACAGGACGATTCGGTCCCAAATGGGCGCTCCTTGGATGGGGATCGCTCCAAGGGCTCGGCCTCGCTCGAACCGGAGCTTGGGCGAGGCCGGCGTGCGGTCTCGCATTCGCCAAACCAAGTACGGGGGACACCGGCGACCCTGGGCTGGGACTCCGGGGCTAGAACGGGTTTTGGAGTTGCCCAAGACGTTCCAAGACCTCGCCACCGGCCAATTCAGCCCGGGCATGGAACTGGAGGCGGTCCCCTGGGCTGGCGGAGAGCAGCAAGCGGTGGACCCGGCCGAGGGAGCCGGCGGCCTCGCGGCACCTGCTCGCGCAAGCCGGTTCGTCCGCGCCTTGTTGCTGGTCTCCGTTTTGGTCCACGAAGATCACCGCTTCGAAACGGACGAGTGGGTGGGCCGCGGGAGCGCGGACGACGAAGGTCGCTTCGAGGGCCGATCTGCCGGAGGGCACGGTCGGAGCGGTCAGCAGCACTGCCGAGCCGCCCGAGGCGAACTCCAGTCGGGCAAGCTCGATTTGCGTTGCTGAATCTAGAGCTCGCCGGGGATCGAGACTTGCGCGACCCGGGGCGCAGGCAGCAAGGGCAGCGGCCGCGAGAAGCGTCGTGGCGGCGGGCGGGAGAAGCCGAAGCTGGCGGCGGAGAGGAGGACGACTCATGGGGCGCTATTTTGCCATGGAGCCCTTTGGTCCAGGGAAGCCGGCAGCCCGGTCGGCATTCCCCTCGGCTCGAACGACCGATGCCCGCTGCCCTACGAGAATCCCGCCGCTTCCCGCGCTGGTTGCTAGCGGTGGCCCTTTTGGTTGGCGTCGCCCATCAGATTTGGCTGCCGCCATTCATGGGCGAGGACGAACCGTGGCATCTGGAAGCTGCGGAGCTGGTCGCAAACGGACACCTCCCCGCATTCCACAAGAGCTATGACCGGCCGCGCCGCCTCGAAGTACCGCTGTCTTTGGTGCAGGTCCTTGAGTGCACTCCGAGCGCGTCGATCGAGGAGGTTCGGCAGGGGCAAGAGCGCCTGCTCACCGCGCTCGATCGCGAGGGGGTCTATTCGCGGGTGGACTGGGCCGAAGATCCGCGCGGGGCTCGGTCCTTCGATGCGATTCAACTCGGCATCACCGGCATGCAACAACCGCCCGCCTACCGTTTGCTCACCGGAGCATGGCTCGGCCTGTGTCCCGCCGAAGCCCCGGTTGACCGCCTGCGCTTTGCGCGCTTGCTGTCGTTGGTTGCCTATCTGGTCGTTGTGTTTGCGGCCTTCTCGCTTGCCGAAGCGATGGGCCTGGAAAATCCCGGGCTTCCCGGGCTGATCGTGGCGCTGTGGCCCATGCACGCCCGGCAAGCCGCCACGGTGAACCCCGATGTGCTTGCCAACGGGTTCGTCGCCTTGACGCTGCTATCCGCGCTGCGGGCCCATCGCACCGGCAGTCGATTCGCGGTGCTGATGACTCTGGTGTTCGCGGCGGCCTCGCCGTTCGTGAAATCGACGGCCGTGACCGCTTGGGTGGGTCCGCTGGCTCTCGCCGGCCTGTGGCTGCACCGGTCAGCGGATCGCTGGAATTGGCGGTTCTTGGCTGCGGTCACCGGCGGAGCCGTGTTGTTGGCTGGCTTGTTCACGCTTGCCCTCTGGAATGGCCCGGTGGTTCCCCAAAATTTCGCGGGGGCGCTGGGGCGATTGCAGCAGAGTTTCTCCCTCGAAAATTCCCACGAGCTCATCCGAACTGCGGCCGGCGCCTTCGCCTGGGGCTCGCGAACCCTGCCTGCACCTGGACTGCAGATCTTCCTCGGCGCGCTCGGTCTCGGTGGACTTGGTTGGGTTGTCCTTGGGTGGCGGCGGGCGTGGGGATTCGGACGATTCGCTCTATTTCTTGGCGTCAGCCTCGCCGGGCTCCAGCTAGCCGCGGTCATCGGCCGTGGAGCAGCAGCTGCGCGCTACTTGCATCCGGCGCTCCCGGCCTTCGCGGTGTTGTGGTGCGCGGGTTACCTCGCCCTGTTCGCTCGCTTGGGGAATCGCGCCCGCGGACTCGCCGTTCTCGCGGTGATCTTCACGCTGTTTTTCTGGCATGGATTCGCATTCACCTACGGGCCGCTGGGAGTGGAGCGATGAGCCCCTCTCGCCGGGAGCTGTTGCTCGGATCCGCAGCGGCCGTCGCGGGCGCCGCGCTCGGTGCCCGTTGGGCCCGCACCGCCTTGCAAAGCGAGCCGGTCATCGCGCATCGGGATCGACCGCTTCTGCTGCGAACCGGCCGGCTGCAAGAGCGCATCCCCTTGACCCAGCGGCTGCGCGTCCCCGCACTTCGCCTGCGGCGGGTGGACTTTGCCCTCGCGACCGAGGCCGACGAATCGCACGCCGAGCTGTTTCTCCGCTTCCCTGGCCGGCTCGAAGGACCGTTCTTCGGCAATCCAGGTCCCTGGTTGCACCGAGGAATTCGCGCCCTTCGCTTCGACCTCCCGGACCTGGAAGTGCCGGCGGGCGACCTCGAGCTTGGACTTTTGGGGACCAGCGCCTCCACGTACCTGATCGCACGTGGGGTCACCGGCCGGCCCAACGACTACGGACGCGATCGACTCACCGGCAAGCTCCACCAGAGAATCATCGCCTGCTCGCGGGAGCGATTTTCTGGATTGGCGATCCTCACCGAGCTTCCACGCAATCCAGGGCCTGTCCACCTCGATCTCTACGAGTTGCCCGAATCGCTCGCGGAACCCTACGCCCGCCAACCGATCTGGCCCGAAGACCTGGACGTCTCCAGTGCCACACCGATCCGGTCGGTCGAGCTCTCAGCGTCGCCACCAACCCTTGGCGGCCACCTGCCGCTGCGCTTTGCGCCGCTCGAAGACACCTTCGGCCGCTCGTTTGCCGCCAGGCTCCGTATCCCGCCCACCGCCGCACTCGCCGGCGCCTACGACGGGTTCGGTTACGTTCCGCTGTTCGGCGATTACGGACCCCGCGAGCCGTTCCTGGGCGCCTCGCTGGACGGCCGCGAGCTGCCGGGCTGCGATCTCGCCGTTTCGATCTGGGCCAGCGCGTAGCGACCGGCGATCGGAACGCTAGCGCCGCATCGATTCGACGAGCGGCTCGCCGGAAGCTTGGAGTTTGGTGAAGTCGGCTTTGTCCTTCACGCCTTGCCAACCCTCGGCGACCAGGGCTTGACCGACGATGCCGCCCAGCGTGTTGCCGGGGCCGGGCAGGACGATGCGGTCGGGTGCGTACTCGCGCAACCCGACGCGCAGGGATGCAGTCAGGTCGTAAGGGGCGGTGACCTGTTCGCCGAAGGTGTACGTGCGCAGTTGTTCGGTCGATGCGGACCAGGGCGTGTGGATGCGACCGGCACCATCGATCAGCGAAACGCGCGGCGCGCTGAACTCGAGGCCGGCGAGTCGTTCACGGGCGGCCTGTGAAACCGGTTCGACCAGCGGAGTGTGGTAGGGGCCGTGCTGCTGGAGCCGCAGCGGGTAGGGCGTGCCGTTCTGGGTGATCTTTGGAAGGCGGCGCTGCAACTCCCGAACGCCCTGTTCGGTGCCGGCCAGCACAGCGAACCCGCCCAGGTGGATCGAAGGGAAGGCCAGGTTCGGAAGGTCGTCGAGCAGGTGGTCGATGGCCGCACGGCGGTCGGGATCGACTTTCCAGTTCTCATCGCAGATGGGGTAGAGGATCTGGCCGCCTTCGGGGTGTTCTTCCTGGGCCAGGGCCATGCCTTGAACCAGGCGGAAGCCGTCTTCGAACGACAGCGAGCCGGCGACGGCGAGGGCCGTGTACCAGCCCATGGAGTTTCCAGCGACAGCGACGGGACGGTGTTGCAGGGCCGCGGCACGCGCGTCGATCATCGAGATGACGTAAATCAACGCGGAGACATTGGCCGGACGCAGGTGGCGGGCGGCCTCGAACTTCTCGGCGCCGTCGAGGGCCAGCAGCGGTTCGAGTTCGAACTCGGCGCGCAGCTGTTCTGCAGACGCGACCAGCGGGTCGTCCGCGCTCAGGGTGCGCATGGAGCGCTCGACGTAGGAGCCGCGTCCAGGGCAGACGAGAAAAGCGCGCTTCAAGAGACGAGCTCCTCGGCCTGGCGGACAATTTGATCTTCGGTGACGAGCACGCAGTCGGTGGCTCCTCCGAGAGGCACATAGCTGTCGGCGGCACACAGCCGGCCGATCGGGCGCTGCACGCCGCGCAGCAGCAGGTCGCTGAGGATGGCTTCGGACGGTCCGCCGCCGGTCTCGCGGCATTCGTCCACGACCAGGGTGGCCGCGCATTCGCCCACGTGAACGGCGATGGCCTCCCGGGGAAGCGGGTTCAACCAGCGCAAGTCGAGTACCCGAGCACGAATGCCACGTTCGGCGAGGCGTTTTGCGGCACGCAGGGACAGGCGCACGCCGTTGGCGTAGCTGATCAGGAGTAAATCGCTGCTAGCTGGGTGGTGGATGCCGACCTCCCCCGGCAACAACACTTCGTCGGGGTGCGGGTAGTCCGACAGCCAAAGGCCGTCTCCGGGCGCGAACAGGTCTGCCTCGTGGTAGAGCGCGATCGGTTCGAGGAACGCCACTACGCGACCTTGCTCGGCGGCCATGCCGATCGCGCCGCGGAGCATGCGGACCGCGTCGACGCCGCGCGAAGGCGCCGCGATCGCAAGCCCCGGGATATCGCGCAAGGCGCCCATGGAATTGTCGTTGTGGAAGTGCCCGCCAAATCCCTTCTGATAGGCGAAGCCGGCGATGCGGACGACCATCGGGTTCGTGAACTGGCCGTTCGAGAAGAACGCCAGGGAGCAGGCTTCGCCACGCAGTTGATCGAGAGCGTTGTGCAGGTAAGCCAGGTATTGAATCTCGGGAATCGGCAGAAATCCGAGCTGGGCGGCGCCCTGCGCGACACCGAGGATGGTGGTTTCGTCGAGCAGGGTGTCGAACACGCGGGCCGAACCGAAGTGTTTGTGCAGGCCCATCGTGACGCCGTACACGCCGCCTTTGCGACCAACGTCTTCCCCAAACAGCAACACGTCGGGACGGGCGAGCATCGCGTCGGCGAGTGCGGCGTTTAGGTGTGCGGCTAGGGTGCGCTGCTTGGGGCTGGTGCGGAGTTCGGGGAGCTTGCCCGTGAATGTCGCCTCGCGGGCGCTGGGTTCCGGCGCGAGGCGCCCGGCCGCGCGGCAGGCTGCTTCGTCGAACGGAGCCAAGGGCTTGAGGACGTCGGCGCGTTCGGTGAGCTTGGGGCGCGAAACGGCCTCAAGGGCAGCAGCTCGGATGCGTTCGCGCGTGTCGGCCAGCAAGTCTTGCAGCGCGCTCGGCGCGGCGGCTCCGGTTTCGATCAAAAGGCGCGCGTTCTCGAGCAGCGGGTCGAGGCTCTCGACCCGCTCAATTTCTTCCAGCGTTCGGTAGCCCGATTCGAGATCGGAGCCAGCGTGGCCGAACAGGCGCACGGTGTTGAGGTGTAGGAAGACCGGCGCGTGGCTCGCGCGACAGGTGTGGATCGCGAGTTCGACGGTGTTCCACACCTCGACGAGGTCGCCGCTAGCTTCGAAGTAGCGCAGGTTTTCGAGGCGCGAAAAGCTATCTCGAATCCAGTGGCTCGGGGTCGGCACCGAGATGCCGATGCCATTGTCTTCGCAGACAAACAGAACCGGTGTCGGATTGCCCTTGCGCGCGGAGTAGCGGGCAGCGTTGAAACCAGCTAGGGCGGTCGCGTGATTGGCCGAGGCGTCGCCAAAGCTAGCCATGACGATCGAGTCGCTGGGCAGCGGACGCTCGCGGCCCAGCCTGCGCGATCGCGAGAGCGCGAAAGCCATGCCGACGGCTTTGGGAAGGTGGCTAGCGATCGTGGAGGTCTGTGGCGGGATCCACAGATCGCGCGAGCCGAACACCTTGTGGCGTCCGCCGGAGATCGGGTCATCGGCCGAGGCCACCAGGGACAGCAGCGCGTCAAAGGCGCGCGTGGTGCCAGGCCGTTTCCGCGACCGGGAGGCCACCAGGGCACCGGAGCGGTAGTGCAGGAAGCACGGGTCGGTCGCCTCGAGCAAGCGACCCAGGCAAGCGTTCTGTTCGTGGCCCGAGCTAGAGATCGTGTAGAAGCTGCGCCCGTCGCGCTTCAGCTCGCGTGCCACCACGTCGAGGGTGCGAGAGAGGGCCTGGTCCTCGAAGAGTTCGCGGGCGACCCGAGCCGTGAGGCTCGTGCCGGGCCGCAGCGGGGCGTCTTCGGGCAGAAGCTGCGGAGCGGGCTGGGCCGCGGCTAGGTAGCGGTCGAGGGCGGCCTCGACGATTTCGACGCGTTGGAGGGACACGAGAGCGGTGGGGGGGGAGCGGCGCGTCGGTCGAAAGCCCTCGATCCTCTGCCCCCCACGGGGAGCCGGTGGGAAGGGGATTCTCGAGGTGCTGGCTCGCGCTGCCTCGGGATCCGTCCGAACTCGAAGAGCATAACGGGGACCCGCCCCAGCCCACGTCCGGTAGTCTCTCTCGGCAGAATCCAGGTCCACTTCCGCCTCCATGTCGATCTCCCGTCCCCTTGTTTTCCCTGGCAGTCCCCGCCGAGCCTCCCTCTTTCACGAGCTCGTCGAAGTGGCTGCGGTAGGAATCCACGAGACCGGCTCGGGAATGTCGGACAAACCGCGGCCACGCGAGGTCAAACGGGCCGGCCTGCTAACGGCTTCCCCGGGAGCTCGCTTCGCTCAGCGCCGGTTGCCTACCCCTCGCGGAGGGCCCTCAAATCTTCAAATTTCCGTCGCTTCCCTGCCATTCGCGCTCGGGCGACCGATGGGAGTTTTTGCTGGGGACGGCCCGTTGGTGGAACCCCGCGCCGACCAAACCAAGAAGGGGGGTGGCTCACTTGCCACTCGCCCGGCCTGTCTGATCCAAGACCGAACATGATTCGCCTGTTGCTGCTCTTCGTTCCGTTTCTACTGGCTTCCTGTGCGTCGACGGGCGCCAGTCCGGCGCCGCCGGAGATGGTGGCCGAGGTCCTGTTTGAATTCGACACGAAAATCGGTGGCTGCGCCCTAGGCGACGTCTATCCCGATCGTCCGGGTCTCGAAGTTGTCGTGGTAACCGGTGCGGGCGAAGTGCACGTGATCAGTCGTGCGGCGGGCCTTTGGGTAGCAGACACCCCGCTGACCTCGCCCGGCGAGCTGATTCAAGTGGCAGTCGGTGACATTCTAGAGGAGCGCCCCGGCGATGAAATCCTGGCCGGTGGGATGGCGGCCGGCACCGAAGATGATCCGGGTCCGGGCAAGCTGTGGGTGTGCGGACGAACGCGCAAGGGCAAGTGGTATTCAGAGCCGGTGCTCGAACCAACCGCGCTGGTTCACGCCGTCTTGATCGACGACTTCGACCCGGATTTCCGCGGACCAGAGGCTTACAGCGCGGGGTTCGACCAGCTGTTGCATCGCCTTGAAATTCCGCGCACATTCCCGGGTGAGGTCGATCAGTTGGCCGGGCTCGACTCGCCGGCTAAGGGCATCTGTCGTCACCTGGACGGTATCGCCATCACACAGGCGGATGGTGCCCTGGTGTTCTTCGAGCCGAATGATCCGAACGTCGGTCCGATTGAGATCTTCCGCGCGGACTCCGGTCTGGCGCGAGTGGCTTCCGAGGGGGATCGCCTGCTGGTTTCCTCGAACAACGGGACCCTATGGCACGTCACCTACGACGGCACGAACGAAGCCGTCGCCACGGCGCTGCTAGTCGATCCCGAAGGGGCCAAGGGTCGCGGCGCAGCATTCGCCAACCTTGGCGATTGCACCGGTCCAATGCCGGTCACCGCGGGCTACTCCGGTCAGGTGATCGGCGTGCAATCGCTGAGAGACGGGACGTTTGTCGGCCATGTTCTGCATGACGAAGGCGCGGCGCTGCACCACCTCTCCGCGGGGGATGTTCTCCCCGAAGTTCCGGGCGACGAGCTGGTCACGGTCGGTTACTCCGGACGCGTCGTGCTTTTGAAGTCTAACTGAGACCTTTCTGGAGACCCTGACGTTGCTTGCGTCGGTCGTGCCGATGCAGACGGACGCCGGCAGCGTCCGGCGCGTGCCGCGCTTCCACCGGTTTCGGCGGGCAACCCCGAACGGCCGACTTTCATCGGGGAGCCCAGGGGCTGGCACGCCGGCGACTTCGATGTGGAGGCCGGCGGTCGCTTGGAGATCGGTTGCGCGCTGCGGCCGAAAGTCCGTTCGGTTCTGTACCGCATGGTCTGGCTCGAGCCGGCTGATGGGGCGCCTCCCGTCGCGGGTCCTCAGGAGGAGCTTCTGATCTTCGGCGAGGACTGAGTCGTCCGCGGAGGCGAAGCGGAATTCGCCCGTCAAGGACGACGTACTGACCGGCACCACACGCCTGAACACGCCGAGAACCTCCTTCACCAGCCGAGAGCGTTGCGAGGATTTCGAGCTGCTCCAAGAATCCGTGTCGACGGCGGGCTCAACAGCGCGCCATGGTGAAGCGCGCCCGCGGGCCTCTGGGATCAAGTCCACGGTGTCGGCGAGCGAGCGGAGCCCTTGGCCTTAGCCTGGCGGAGTATTCAGCTGTGTAGACTCAGCCGTTGAAGTTCCTTTTCTCATTCGGCGGTCACGGATCTGTTCGGGATGCGCAGCGGCCCGACCACTTCTGCGGTTCCCATTCCTCTTTGTCGATTTCCCCCCTTGTTATGAGATCCGCCCTCTTGGCGATTGCGCTCCCATTCGCGGGCGCTGCCTGGCTTTCCACGCCAGCCGCGGCCCAATCTGAAGCCGAACCCACCGAGCCTTTTCGGCTCCACTCGGCTCTTGGCCTCCCGGACTGGCTCACGCTCGAGGTCGAGCATCGCACCCGCTACGAGTCTGTCGATGAGGACTTCCGAGCTGGCCGAGTGGGATCCAACCAGCTCTTCGCCCTGCGGACGCTGGCCTATGTCGCGGCCGATATCGACCGCTTCCGGGTTGCCGCTGAGTTGATGGACTCGCGGGCCTACGACGGGCCGGCGGATGGTTTCCTCAATACGACGATTGTGAACGCGGTCGAGCTGCTCCAGGCCCACGTGGGCTATCGGGCCACGGACTTGGTCGAGCAGGGGGACACTTTTGACATTCAGGCCGGACGATTGACGATGAACCTAGGCAGTCGGCGACTTGTCGCTCGCAATCGGTTTCGAAACACCATCAATGGCTTCACCGGGCTGAACAGTTCCTACGAGACGGCGGACGACGCCACGCTTCGGGCGTTTTACGTCCTACCGGTTCAGCGGCTTCCAAACGACTTGACCGCCTTGCGCGACAACGAGATCGAGTTCGACGAAGAGCTGGACCGCACGCAATTCGCCGGATTGTATGGCTCGATGCCGGTGAACGACGGTGCCTTCGACGCCGAGGCCTATGCCCTGCGGCTCGATGAAGAAGATCAAGGCGGCGCGGCCACGCGTGATCGCCGTTTGTGGACGATCGGCGCGCGCCTGCACCGGGACCCGGCCCCGGACACGACGTTCTTTGAGTGGGAATCCGCGTTTCAATTCGGAGATTCGCGAACCTCGAGCAGCTCGACCACCGACCTGGATCACGAGGCCCAGTTCCATCACCTCTCGGTGGGCTATCGCTTCGACGGAGAATCCAGCCTCAGCGTCGAGGCCCTGTTCGACTACGCGAGCGGCGACGACGATCCGAACGACGGAGAGAACAACCGCTTCGACACACTCTTCGGTGCGCGACGATTCGAGTTTGGCCCGACCGGGATCTTTGGAGCATTTGCCCGTTCGAACTTGGTTTCGCCTGGTCTGCGAATGCGCTTTCAGCCGTTCCAAGAAACCCGCGTCATGCTCGCTACGCGCTTGCATTACTTGGCTTCGGACCAGGATGCATTCACCACTTCAGGGCTGTCCGATCCCACAGGCGGCAGCGGGCGCTTCCTGGGTCAACTGGCCGAGATCCGTATTCGCCATGAGTTGGTCGAGGGCAGCGTGAACCTTGAGTTTGGCCTGGCTCACCTGTTCGCCGGGACGTTCCTGGAAGAGGCTCCGGGCTCGGATGGCGAGGACTCGACCTACGTCTACGCGACAACCGTCTTCAAGCTCTGACCGGCCTCGCGCGGCAGGCGGCTTGCGGGCTTAGTCCGCGAGGGCCGCGGCCCGCGGCGTGACCCGCCGGAGTGAGGATTCGCAGGGGGTGAGCTGCGGCCTCCCCCTGATGGGGAGGAGCCGAAACCGGGACTGGCTTTGGCGAGGGGCTTTTGGGGAGGGCGTTCCAGAGTCGATCGCCTCGAAGAGGCGCGTGTTCCTCGTGCTTCGCGGCACGGGGTCGTGCCTGCAACGACCCCGCCGCCGAGCATGCCGAGCTTCTATCAAACCCATCCCGCTACCTGCGCGCCCGATGACTACTGGGGGCAGGTCAGGCGGACGGTGAACGGGCAGCCGATTTCTGCGGAGCAGATCGAATTGATCGTCGAGTCGATGGGAGAGGCCCTCGAGCTCGGTTCCACGGATCGCCTGCTAGACCTGTGTTGCGGCAACGGGGCTTTGACCTCGCGATGGTTCGCCCGGTGTGCCGGTGGGATCGGTGTGGACAACTCAGAGCCGCTGATCCAGGTCGCCCAGGCGGACTTCGCCAAACCGCCGCGCGAGCAGTACCTACTGGCTTCGGTCTTGGACTTCGCCCGGGCACCCGGTGGGTTCGGCGACGTGAATGAAATTGAGAAGGCGATTTGCTTCGCGTCGGTGCAGTACCTGCCGCGCGAGCTCGTACGCATTTGGCTGGCCGACCTGCGGCGAAGCATGCCGAAGCTGCGTCGTTTGGTGCTTGGCAACTTGCCGGACAGGGAACGCATCGGTGGATTCGCCAAGCAGGGCACTGAACTTCCCTTGGACGATCCGGAGAGTGCTCTGGGTTGTTGGTGGAGCCAGGAGGAGTTGACGCTGCTCGCGCAGCGAGCGGGCTATCGCTGCCATATCCAAGCCCCGCCAGAGGCGTTCTACGCTGCGCACTATCGGTTCGACGCCATCCTCGAGCCGCTTCCGATCTAACCCGTGCCCCAGTCCGATTCGTTGCGCCCGGTGCTGTGGCTGGCCGGGATGCCCCGCTCGGGTACCAACTGGGCTTCCCAGATCCTCGCTTCGTGCCCGGATCTACGGATGAAGTTCTGCCCTCTGTTTAGTTACGAGTTCAAGAACCGACTGGACCGAAGCAGTTCTGGAGCGGAGTGGGAGCAGCTGTTTCGCGAGGTCTACGAGACGCGTTCTGAGTATCTGGACCAGGACTACCTGCGGCGAGACGGATGGGTGCCGACGTTTGAGCAACATTCCGAGACTCCGGCTCACTTAGGGATCAAGTCCACCCGATTTCACGACCTTGCGCCCGGGTTGCTCGAGGGGGTGCCGGCGCTGCGGTGGATCGCCCTGGTGCGTCATCCGATCGCGGCGATGCACAGTTGGTTGACGAGCGCCGAGGAATTTCCAGCCGAGGCCGATCCCAAGCAGGAGTGGCGCACGGGAGCTTGCCGCAAGACTGGGCCCGGCGAGTTTTGGGGGTTCGAGGATTGGAAGTCGACCACCCGTGCCTACCTCCAGCTGGCGAGTGCGCAGCCCGATCGCGTTCAACTCGTTTCCTACGAAGCCCTCGTTGCCAATCCGCAGGGCGAGGCTCGCCGGTTGTTTGCCTGGGCCGACCTTCCCTGGAGCGAGCAGACCTCGCACTTCTTGGAGGTCTCGACCCAGGGCTCTGACCAGCATGGGCGCTCGGTCTTCAAGTCTCCCAAGGTTGCCGAACGTTGGCGTTCGGAAGCCGCACCGTGGCTGGTGGAGGCGATCGAGCAAGACCTAAAAGGAGACCCCCTCGAGGCGTTCCTGCGAACCCCGGGAGAGGTGGCGGTTTGAGCGATCCGTCCAAGCCGAAAGACATCGCCGAGTTGGCTCTGTTCGGCGGCCATCCGACGTTTCAGCGGGTGCGCCCAATCGGCCAGCTCGCCACCCCGGATCCAGCGCGATTCCAGGCTTGCCTCGAAGCCGCCGTTGCCCATGAGTCGGGACGAGGACCTTCTCTGATTCCACAGTTGGAGCGGGAGCTGGGTGAGTTTCATGGGGTGGAACACTGCGTGACCTTCTCGAACGCCTGTGTTGCTCTGATCGCGCTGACCGAGCTGCTTGGCCGCGTTCCAGGGGGCGAGGTGATCCTGCCGGCGTTCACCTACATGGGCTTGCCCCACCTGGTGCAGTGGACCGGACACCGGCCGAGGTTTTGCGATGTGCTTCCAGACGAGCACACCCTCGACCCGGCCGCGGTGCGGGAAGCGCTTGGACCGAACACCGCCTTGATCCTCGGCGTTCACCAGGTCCAGGCCGCCTGTCAGGTCGAGGAGTTTGCAAGCCTCTCCGAGGAGTTTGATCTTCCGGTGATCTACGACGCCGTCCATGGCCTGTACAACACCCATCGCGGCAAGCCCATCGGCCGCTTCGGCGAAGCCGAGGTGTTCAGCCTACACGCCACCAAGCTGCTCAACGGCTTTGAAGGGGGCTACGTCACCACATGCGACGGCGACCTGACGCGGAGGCTGCGAGTGCTTCGGGATGGGGGTCGTTCCGCGGGGGGAGCGGCCTTGCAGCGTGGTTGGAACGGACAACTCCCCGAGTTCCACGCTGCTCTCGCTTTGGCGGGACTCGAGGATCTTCCACGTACGGCCGAACGCAACCGCGCGCGCTATGAGCGCTACCGGGCGACCTTCCAGGGAATTCCGGGTGTTCGTGTCCTTGAGTACCCCTTGGACGGCGAACAGCGCAATTACGAATTCACGCTGGTGTGGGTGGATCCGGAGTTTGGATTCTCCCGCGACGAGGTGGTCGAGATTCTGATGGCTGAGGGGACGCGGACTCGCGCCTACTACGGACCCGCCGTTCATCAAACTGAGCACCGGCCGCAGTGGATGGCCGAACCCAGTCTTCCGGTCACCGAGCAGCTTGCGAAGCACCTCTTGCAGATGCCGGTGGGGGAGCATGTTTCCCTCGAGGACATCGATCGGATCGGCGAGATTTTTCGGGCCCTCGCCGGCGCTCGATCGGAGGCTCGCAAATGGGCCGGGGCGATTCGATGACCACTCGTTTGCAACCGAGCCCTGAGCCTGTGCGGCTCGGGCAGTTTCGATTGCCGCCGGCCGAGGCCATTCAGCATGCCTTCGAGGGCATCTTCCAGCGGGCCTGGTTTGCGAACCAAGGCCCGCTGGTCACCGAACTCGACAGCAGCTTCGCTGGGGTGGCTGGAGGTCGCAGAAGCGTCTGCTTGACAAATACGACGATCGGGCTCGCGCTCGCAACGCGAGCTCTCGACCTGCGTGGACGAATCGCGGTGCCAGCTCGAGCGAGCGCTGAGTTGATCCAAGGGATCGCCTGGGGAGGAGCCGAGCCCGTTTTGGTCGATGTGAACTCGCGGACCGGCGCTTTGGATCCCGACGCGCTCGACCGCTGCGCCTCCGCGCGCAGTGGGCAACCGTTTGTGGCTCTCGCTGCGGTCCCCGCGGCCCATCGACCCGAGCTCCCCGAGGATCTGCTGGACGTTGCGGAGCGTCACCAGCTTCCGATGTTGATCGACGCCAGCGAGGTTCTTGGAACGAGCTTTCGCCTGCCCGAAGCCTCCAGGGCCATCGCCTGCTACTCCTTCTCGTCGCACCACATCGTCGGGGCTGGAGAAGGCTCGGTCGCCGTGACCCACGACGAGAGCTTGGCGGAACGCCTGCGCTGGCTGCGCAGTTTTCATGGGGGCCGCGGCGACGGACTGATCCAGCCGCGCCTCAATGGAAAAATGGCCGAAGCCCCGGCAGCTTTGATTCTCGCCGGACTCGCGGAGCTTTCGAACCACCGGGCCGCCAATGCCGACCTATTCGCGCGCTACCGAGATCGGCTGGCCGAAGTGCCGGGAGCTTCTTTGATCGAATGTCCCGAAGGACAAGAATCGAACCACGAAGCGCTCGAAGTCGAACTCGAATCACCCGAGGACGCGCTTCGGGTGGTCACGAACCTCGCCTCACACGGCATCGAATCCGCGCGGCCCCTGTCGCCTCGCGAGTTGACTCGGTTAGGCAGCCGCCATGCAGGGGAAGCCGCAGCCCTCAAGGTCGCGGGTCCCTGGCCGGTGGCCGAGGAGCTGGCGGCTCGGCGTGTACGCCTCCCGCTCGGCTCGCAAGTGCAGCCAGCGACCGTCGACCGAATCGTCACACAGGTGGCACGAACACTCAAGCAGGCCGCGCCGATGCGCAGGTTGGCGTCTTGAGCCTCTCCGATTCACCGCGCGAGATCGTCGTTCACCTCGGCGGACCGAAAACCGGATCGACAGCGATTCAACGCTTCCTGTCGGTGGCGTCGCGGGACCTAGCCGAGCGGGGCATCCTCTATCCGGATGTCGGGCTGCGCGGCTTCGGCCACCACGACCTGGCGTTCCTTCTCGGCGGTGGCTACCCCGAGTGGGCGACGCCCCAGTCGCGCGGATTGAGCGCCTTGGTCGCGGACCTGCATACCGCGCTCCAGCGCCCGGAGCCTAGCGTGGTGCTTTCGAGCGAGAACTTCTTCCTGCAGCCGGCTCCCGAGGAGCTGCGCGAGGCCATCGAGAGCGCCGAGTCGGGCCGTCGCGCGCGGCTGCTCGTGTACCTGCGTCGTCAGGATCACCTGGTCGTGTCCTGGTACAACCAGGCCGTGAAGGCTCAGGGCTTCAGTGGCAGCTTTGCGGAGTGTCTCGAAGCCACCGCGCCCCAGTGGGACTTCGAAGCCCAACTCGAGCGCTGGGCAAGCGTCTTTGGACCGGACGCGCTTTCGGTGCGCCTCTATGAGCCCAATCACCTGGCCCGCGGTGAAGTGGTCGCAGACCTCCTGACCGAGCTGGGAACCGATCCCAAAGGACTCCCCGCACCGGAGCAATCGGTCAACTCGGGTCTGTGCCGCGAATTGCTCGAGTTCCAGAGGCAGATCAATCGCCTTCCGCTAACGGTCCAAGAGAAACGGCGTTTTCACCGGGAGTGGATCGAGCTGACGGCACGCACCCGCGGAACGAACGTCTTCGACGACACGCCGGTCGTGGGACCCGCCGGTCGCCGTGCCATCCTCGATCGCTTTCACGCCGGCAATCGAGCGGTAGCCCGGCGCTTTTTCGGACGCGAGGAGCTCTTCGCCGAACCGCGTCCAGAGGGTCCCGAACCGCCGGAGTGGAGCGGACCCGATCCGGCCGTAACCCAACTAGCGCTCGGATGGCTTCTAGCGCGCACAGGCTCCGGCTGATGGAGCCCCACTCCCGCGAGATAACGTTGAACCGGCAGAGGGTAGCTCTCGAACGCGTCGGGACCTTCAACCCACCTCGGTTACCCCACAGAATTTGAGCTCTGCTCTGAATCAAAGAAGGGAAATCTCCGTAGATTGAGGTGATGTGGCGCAAGCTTCTCACGACGTGGCTGCGGCCAGGCCTCGGCGTTCCCGTGGGGACTGCGGATCGAAAGCAAGTGGAGTGGGTCCGCCTTCAAATCGCTTGGTTGTTGCGCGCCGTCGTTCGTGCGGATGATGTGGTGACCGAGGAAGAACAGGAGCTGTTGCAGCGTTTTCTCGGCGAGCGTTTCGGCCCTGACTATGCAAGTGAGGGGGTTTTTGGAGGGGATCCACCCCAGCTCAAGTCCAGGGATCTGAAGTCTCTGGCCCGCGAGCTGGCTGGTTGCCTGAGCCGCTCTGAGTGCGAGACCGTTTTGGAGTGGTGCTGCCAGCTCGCTAGCTCCGACGGGCGGGTCACGCAGGTTGAGGTGGCTTCGCTCGAGCCGATTGCGCGCGGATTGGGGCTTGCTCAACGGGATTTGCTCCGCTTGCTGGCCCGCGGGCGGCGAACGGTCGAGACCGGATGGAACGAGCCGCCGGTGCTTTGCGAGGTTCTCGGCTTAGCACACGACGCGACCCCGGCTGAGATCGACGCGCGCTACCGCCAGCTAGCCCTCCAATTCCATCCCGATCGTCACGAGCATCTCGGCGAGCAGGCTGCGCGCGAGGCAAAGGCTCGGTTTCTTGAGGTCCGCAGGGCCTATGAGGCGCTGCGCAAGATCGACTGAGTCAAGCGGTCGATTGCGCCAGGGCGCGCAAGGTCCCGCAGATCAGCTCGAGGTCGTCTCGGCTGAGTTCGTGGTGGATGGGCAAGCACAGGACTTGCTTCGAGAACTCCGCGGCGCGGGGCGTGGTTTCGGCACGCAGGAACGGTGCATAGAGCTGGCTGCGGAAGGGGCGATCGTCGAAGTACCGGCGCGGGAGAACGCCGACGCGCTGGAGGGCTTGAAGCGCTTGGTCGCAGGTCAGACCGGAGGGATCGGGGAAGCGGATTGGGAAGTAGGCACCATTCGGTTGCCAGGAGGTTCCTTCAAACAAGTGCCTGGGCAGGACGCAACCGCGGTCCTCGAGGGGAGTTAGGCGGGTGAGGTAGGTCGCCGCCACTTCGAGACGGCGGGCGATCGCCGCGCGTACCAGGGGCAAGACGGCCAAACCATGCACACAGCGGTACTCGTCGATCTTCGCGTTGGTGCCGAAGGAGGCTTGGCCGTCCGGTCCGCCGAATCCGAAGTTGCGTTCGCGGTCGACGGCGGCAATCAGGTCGGAGTTCGTCCCCGCGACGGCTCCGCCCTCCACGGTGTTGAAGACTTTGGTTGCGTGAAAGCTAAAGGCGCTGGCATCCCCGCGCTGGGCGAGTGGCTGGCCCTCGATGCGGACTCCGAACGCATGGGCTGCGTCGAAGAACAAACGCAGGTCGTGGCGCTGGGCGAGTGCTTCGAGCGCATCTACGTGACAGGGCTGTCCGTAGGTGTGCACGGCGAGGATCCCACTGGTTCTGGGTGTGATCGCGCGTTCCGCGGCAGCCGGATCCATGCAGTAATCGGACCCGATGTCCACAAACACAGGTTTCCAGCGGCTGTCGCGACAGAGCAAGTTCCAGGTAGCCGGGAAGCTGAAGGACGGAACCAGCACTTCGCCGGGTGGCATCCCCGCACGCAGCATGAGCTCGACGGCCTGGGTTCCGCTGGAGACCAGGCTCAGGGCGGGGGCCTGCATTTCGGTCATCAAGCGTGCGGTGAGCTGGTCCGCGTAGTGCCCCTGATTGGTGAGCCAGCGACGGTTCAGCACATCGCGCAGTCCGCGCTCGAGTTCCCTGAATTCGGGGACCAGCGGCACCGTGACCGGAATCAGCCGGCGACCGTTGTTGTCGCGAAGACCGGTTGGGCTGGGCTCGGTCTGAATCGCGGAAGAGCCGGCGAGCAACTCGCCAGGGGCCAGTCCGGCCGGCCTGTGGGCGGCGGCCTGCCGGCTCCGCGCGGGCAGCGCCGCTCCCGGCTCGCGCGCGGCCAAATCGGCCGGCGATGCGAGGTCTGGGTCGGCCGGTGGGGTTGCGGACTCGGGGAGGTCCATCCCCACGGATATCGACGGGCTGGCGGGGGAGGTAAAGCGGGGCCCCGCGGGCTCCCGCTCCTGGGTTCGCCCCCGGCCGGTCCGTCCGGAGCGAGCCCTCAGGGAGCCGATAGCTCTCTCTATCGCCCGTTGCCATCCCATCATGGTCCACCTGCACTCCCTGCGCCCTGTCCCCACTGGCATTCGACCCCCGCGCGTCGGCTTGCTCCTGACGACGTACCGGCACGAGCGGTACGTGGAGGCTGCGTTGGACGGCGCCCTGGCTCAGACTTGGCCGTCTCTTGACCTTGTCGTTTCGGATGACGGATCGGACGACGGGACCTGGAAGAAGATTTGCCAGCGCGCCGCGAATTACCGCGGACCCCACCGGCTGATCCTGCAACGCCAGGGAACCAACGTGGGCGCGGCCCGCAACCTGTCGGATGCCATGTCGCGCACCGACGCGGACTTCCTGGTGCTGTCCCACGGGGACGATATCTCGCGTTCGGATCGCGTCCAGCGCATGGCGGAGACCTGGATTTCGACCGGAGCTAGCTTGATCGCGAGTCAAGCCCATACGGGCACGGAACCGGGCGCAGCGGAACTGCTTGCCCCCGAATCCGAGCCGAGCGCCGCGATTCCGCTGGAGGAGCTTTGTCGCGTGGCTTGGAGTCCCCGCCAGCTCGGCGCGACCTTCGGTTTCGAGCGACGGGTGTTCACCGAGTTTGGACCCCTTGACCGGGAGCGGCTCCCACGTGGCGGTGACCACGTGCTGCCCACGCGAGCGGCCCTGCTCGGTGGCTTTCACTACTTATCGGAGCCACTGGTGTTCTGGCGGCGTCACGAACGGCAGATGACGCGTCAAACGGCAGATTTCGACGGCAGCGGATGCAGCAGCGCGGAGACCTGCCGAGCCTACGACCTGAACGGTTTGTTGTACCGCTACGACGAGGTCACCGAATTCGAACTGCGGCACGGCAGCGCTCCGGAACTCAGCGCAGCCAAACGCACGCTGCTCGCGACGATCGCCGAGATGACCGGTGACTGGGCGCGCTATCGTGCGAAGCTGGAAGCGGAGAATCAGCGGCTCCAATTTGCGGAACGCCGGGTCGCGGGCGCCCCGGCCGCAGAACGGAGAGCCAGGGCATGAAACTAGAGGTCCTCCTCCTAAGGAGCCGGCGAGCGAGCGAGATGTTTGCAGCGCTCGCCGCGCTCGAGAATCATGACGTGACGGTCCAGATCTGGATGGACGAGTCCGAGAAGGCCCAGATCGATCGCGTGGCGCAGAGCTGCTCGGGGAATTCGCGCTTCCAGTTGTTTACCCACGACGGTGCGGATCGCTCATCAAAGCTGCTTCACAGCGCCGAGAACGCCCAGGGCGAGCTACAGATCGAGCTGCCCATCGGGGCTGCGTTGGATGCCCGCGGACTCGGCGAGTTGGCCGAGGTTCCGGCTGGAACCTTGTACGTCGCATCGCCTCTGGAGCCGTCCAAGGCGCAGCAGCCGCTGGCCTTGAGCGAATTGCTCGACGCAACTCGAACCGCACCGCAGGTGGCGGTGGCACCCAGCGCGATCCTCGGCCATCGGGACTTGAGTGGGTACTCCGCGCTGGACGTCGCCACCTTCTTTGTCTGCGAAGCGCACGGGGGAACCCACCGGCTAGCCCAGCCGTTGCTCTGTCTGCCCTCCGCGACCGATGTTTCGCTGGTCGAGCGGGAATCCCGCGCGGCCTGGAGACTTCAAAGGCTGAACGCCTTGCTCGCGGCGGCAAGAGCCACCGGTCGCGACGGACCCTTGGACACCGAGCCGCTGGCTCCCCTTGGAGAGGCCTACTTGGCGGCATTGCGGGCTCTGGGCGCCGAGCGCAACGCAGAGCAGCGCGCCGGTCGCTTTCCGGCCTGGCGACCGGCGCACTCCCCGTTTCGCGCGGTCTGATGTCGAGCGATCCGCTCACGCTAGGGTTCATGCAGCCCTACTTCCTGCCGTACCCGGGCTACTTCGAACTGATCGCACGTTCGGACGTTTGGCTTGTCTTCGACGATGCCCAGATGATCCGCCGCGGCTGGGTCAACCGAAACCGCATCCTGCATCCGGCGAAGAGCTGGCAGTACGTGCGCGTCCCCGTGGCGCAGCACGGACGCGAAACCCTAATCAGGGATATACGAATCGCCGATCCGAACTGGGCGGAGCGACTCGTCGGGCAGCTTGCCCACTATCGCGAAGCTCCGTACTACGGTGAGCTGATTCCGTTGATTCAGGGAGTGGGCGCCAGGCGCCACGAGCGCCTGATCGATGTGAACCTTGCGTTGCTCACCGCCCTGTGCGAGCGGTTGAAGATCCCCTTCGCGCCGCGCCTGCACTCTGGTCTGGGCCTCGACCGATCCCGGATTCAAGGGCCGGGGGATTGGGCTTTCGAGGCCGCCAAGGCGCTTGGGGCGACGCGCTACATCAACCCCGCGGGCGGGCGCGAGCTGTTCGACCCGGCTCGATTCTCGGCGGCTGGGATCGAGCTGTCGATTCTGGAATCGAGCGCCGGCCCCTACAACCAAGGCGGGCGACCCTTCGAGCCGGGGCTATCGATCCTGGACCTGCTGATGTTCCAAGCGCCCGAGGAGGCTCGGATGCGTATCGCGCCGGCTTCTGGGGCTGGGGTTCCGTCCGATTCCGGCGAACGAGCCGCCTGAACGGAGCAGAGCTCGACCAGCGCGGCACCTAAGATGCCCCCATGGTTTCCGAGCTCTTCGACCCCGACGCCTGGAGCCCCGTCCCGGGCTTCGACTTCCGCGATCTGACCTACCACCGGGCCCGCGCCCACGGCACGGTGCGGATCGCCTTCGACCGGCCCGAATGCCGCAACGCCTTTCGGCCCCAAACGGTCGATGAACTGGCGACCGCTCTCGAGCACGCGCGCACCAGTTCCGACGTCGGTTGCGTCCTGTTGACCGGCAACGGACCGAGCCCCAAGGACGGCGGCTGGGCGTTCTGTTCGGGCGGCGATCAACGCATTCGGGGCAAGGATGGCTACCGGTACGTTGGCGCGGACCAGACGCCGGACCCCGCGCGGCTCGGCCGACTGCACATTCTCGAAGTGCAGCGGTTGATTCGCTTTAGTCCCAAGGTGGTCATCGCGGTCGTTCCCGGCTGGGCGGTGGGCGGTGGACACAGCTTGCACGTGGTGTGCGACCTCACCATCGCTTCCCGCGAACATGGGGTCTTCAAGCAGACCGATCCGGACGTCGCTAGCTTCGACTCGGGCTACGGCTCGGCACTCCTTGCGCGCCAAATCGGGCAGAAGCGAGCTCGCGAGATCTTCTTCCTTGGCCTCGACTACACCTCAGACGAGGCCCAAGCCATGGGGATGGTCAACGCTTCGGTGCCGCACGCCGAGCTCGAGAGCACCGCGCTGGAGTGGGGGCGCTTGATCAACTCGAAGAGTCCGACCGCAATGCGAATGCTCAAGTACGGCTTCAACCTGCCCGACGACGGCTTGGTGGGCCAGCAGTTGTTCGCCGGCGAAGCCACACGCCTTGCCTACGGAACGGACGAAGCGACCGAAGGCCGGGACGCCTTCCTCGAGAAGCGCCCCCAGGACTACAGCGGCTTCCCTTGGCACTACTAGAGCCCTTCCGCGTTTCTCACACCGTGCGGCTGGCGGACACGGACGCAGCTCGCGTCGTCTACTTCGCCCGCGCGCTCGAGTGGTTCCATGCAGCCTACGAGGCCTGGCTCGAGTCGGTCGACCTTGCCCTGGGCGAGCACCTGCCCAAAAGCGATCTGTTGTTGCCGATCGTGAGCGCCGAGGTCACCCACGAGCGCCCACTGGCCCTGGGCGATCGCCTGGAGATCCGGTTGCGCGTTCAGCGCGTCGGTGCGACCAGCTACACGCTCGCCTACGAGGCTGTTCGCGATGGGGACGTCTGTGTGCGATCGACCATGACCCACGTGTGCATGCGTCCGGAGACCGGACGCCCCGAGCCGGTTCCCGGACGGCTGCGAGACGCGCTTGGAACCCTCGGGAGTTGCCTTCCTACGGAAGGACGATCGTGACCGGGCTGGTCCCCTCGGTGGCGGTCCGCTAGGTCTGCGGTCTTCCACGGCCCGAAGCGCGACGGACCCATGCGGTCGTTGCCGCCTGCGCGCAGGGAAGGGAGGTTTAAATAGGCAAGGCGAGAGCCCCGATTCGGCTTGGGAAATCGCTGCTGGCCCACCCGAAGCCCGCGGCTCAGTCCGGAGCCTTGAGTTGGCGGATCGCGAGCGCCGCCAGTTCGGGCCGGCGCGGCTTGAGTCCGTCTGCGCCGGGCAGGGGCAACCAGGCGATCGGTCGCGAGAAGTCCGGCAGCAGTTCGATCGCGAGCTCACCGTAGTTCTTGCCGTCACGGCTGAAGGCAACCGGACGGATTCCAAACTTCCCGCCTGGGACGCCGACGACAACGACTTCGATCCCGCGTGCGTGAAACGCAGCCTCGATCGCTTCGGGTTGCACGTTCTCACCACCCGAGATGAACTGATTGTCGAGCCGGCCGAAAATCTCGAGCGCGCCGGTGGGTCCGGGGCGCCCCAGGTCGCCCGTGGCAAACCAGCCGTCCTGGAGCGGAAGCTCCAGCTGATCGTTCACCAGATAACCCGAGAAGAGCGCCTCACCGCACACCCAGATCTGACGCTGGGCGTCCACGCGCAGTTTTGCGCTGTGCACGGGGGTCAGGCGACCGTCCGATTCGGTCGCCACTTGCGAGGCCATTTCGGTCATCCCATAGGTCAGCCGGATCGGACAGCCAAGCTCGCGCGCTTGTTCGAGCCAGGCCGGCGGGCACGGACCTCCACCGAGCAAGATTTGGCGACAGCCGGCCAGCGCTTCCCGGGCGTCTTCATGATCGAGCAGCTCGCGGAGCTGCGCGGCGACCAAGGAAAGATGGCTGGGCCGCGTGCGCACCAACGCTTCGGCCAAGCGTTCGTCCGGATCGGGAAGGACCAGCGTTCCGCCGCCGACCACGGCGCGGAACAGCAGAGCCAGTCCGCCCACGTGGCACAGGGGGAGGCTGAGCAGCCAGCGATCGCCCCGCCCGAACGGAACGCGCATGCCGCTCGCGTGGGCGCAGGCCAGGTGCGCATCCAGCGAATGTGCGACGACTTTGGGCGCAGCGGTGGAACCCGACGTGAACAGCAGCGTGGCGACTTGCTCGCCGGTCCAAGGGCGCCCGGCTCCGGCTCGTTCGAGCGCTTCCTGGCGGAGCGCATTCGGCCAGCGCGGATGGGCTAGCACGGGAATCGCACCCGCGTCGAGGCAGCCCAGGAGTTGCCGGACGAGCTGCGGCGAGTTGCGCGCTTGAAACGCGATTCGCGCACCGGCCTCGGCGCCAGGTTCCGCGGCAAAGTCCTGGAGCTGGCCGGAGACCTCGAGCTTCGGCGGTTCGTCCCGGGCATCTAGCAGTTGACCCACGGCGTCTCCTCGCTGCTTGGCAGCGCTCCCCGCTGCGCGTGCAGCCACTCACCGTCTTCGCGGATCCAACCCTCGAAATCTTCTGCGAACGCAGGGCCCGTGCCCAAACCGTGAACAACGCCGGGCGCTACACGCGCGGCGAACCGCACCAGATCCGCGCGTCCAACAGCCGATTCGAAAGCGCTCGAGATGACCACCGAAATTTTTTTCGACTGGGCCAACTCGATCAGCTCGAGCGTTCGGCGGCTGCCCAGCAACGTGGGCTTGAGAACGTAAGCCGCGGCCCCGTCCGGAACGTCGCGCAACGCGACCAACGTTTCGTCGAGCGCCACCGGCCAGCGCCGCAGGCTTTCTTCAACCAGCGCGCCGGGCACCGGTTCTTCCAGGAACTCAAGGGCATCGCCCGCCGCTTCGGCCAGGAGCCCGGCCTGCTCGAGCGTCAGCGATCGGTTGCCGTCGAGCCTGAGTTTCAGGCCCCGCGCCGCGAGCTGAGCGATTCGCTCACACTCCTGCTCGATCGGTTGACGTCCCACCTTGATCTTCACGCAGCCAAAGCCAGCAGCCGGTTGCCCATCTCCCAGCAGCAGGCCCGAGCTCCGAACGCTTGCGGGCCCCTCGAGGTCGAGGGCGTAGCGAGCCCACTCAAGGCTGGCCGGAGCCTCCGCGGATCCAAAGGCTGCCTCGACCTCCTCCCGCGACTCCTTGGAAAAGTGCGGCAGGGGCGCGACGTCGGCAAGCTGCTCCTCGCGCCGCAGCAGCCAGCCCTGCCGCTCGCGAATAGCGAGCGCCCCGAGGCGCATGGGGCCGATCAGCGGAAGACGGTAGGGGCGCCTGAGCAGGTTCACAGCAGCCATCCCATCGAAAACAGCACCGCAAAAACCAGCAGGAACTTGCCGGTGGCACCGAGCAGTGGATTGAGTGCGGCGCCGTCGAGCTCCGAGACGCGCTTTGACAGCAACGCAGCCGGAACGAATAGGAGCGCCAGCGCCAGAAGCCAGGGGCGCGAGCCGGAGTAGATCAGCGGCACCGCGATCGCAAGCGCCAAGCACAGGGCATATTGGATTCGCGCAAACCTCTTCCCGAAGCGAACCGCCAGCGTCCGCTTGTCGGCCAGCGCGTCGGTGTCCGCGTCGCGCAGGTTGTTGACGACCAAAATGGCCGTGGAGACGAGTCCGAACGCGGCGCCGACGACCAGGTCTTCGCCCGCCAGATTCAAGGTCTGCACGTAGGCGGTGCCGGCCACGGCCACCGGTCCGAAGAAAGTCCATACAAACAGATCCCCAAGGCCGTGATAGCCCAGGGGAAACGGACCGCCGGTGTACAGCACGCCAGAGATCACCGACGCGAGCCCGATGGCCACGATCGGCCAGCCCCCCCGAGCGACCAGCAGGGCGCCCACCGCGATCGCAAGCGCGAACACGATCACGAAGGCCCTCCGCATGGCGCGCGGCGCAACCAATCCAGCCTGGGTGGCTCGGCGCGGCCCGAGACGTTCTTCGGTGTCGGCGCCTTGGACGAAGTCGAAGTAGTCGTTCGCGTAGTTGGTCCCGATCTGAATCAGGAGCGCGCCCAGCAACGCGAGCAACGCCGACGGCAGGTGCAGCGCTTCGCGCCCGGCCGCCAACGCGGTTCCCACCACTACGGGAGCCGCCGCGGCGGGCAACGTCTTGGGGCGCGTGGCCTCCAGCCAAACAGCGAGACTCACGGCAAGCTCTCCCAGAAGCTGCGCGCGGCCGCGGCGAAGGCGATCGGCTGTTCCAGGTGAACGTTGTGTCCGGCGCCAGCGATGACCGCCTGCTGAATGTGGCTTGAGTTTGCAGCGAGCTCCGTGCCGAGTTCGGTGTACTTGGTATCGAGCGCCCCGGACACGAACAGAGTCGGGAGCTTGGCGGCGGCTAGCGCCGGCGCTAGGTTCGGTTGACGGCCCGGGGAGAGGGCTCGCAAGGTGGCGGCCAGCGCAGCTGGATCGCGCTGCGCCAGACGGATCCGTTCTTCGAAGGTTGCGCCGAACAGCCCGCTGGATCGGAAACTAGCGAACAGCGGGGCCGCGTAGAACTGCTCAAGGAAGGCCGCAGGATCGGAGGCGAGCTGGAGTGCGCGGGCGTCGTCCAGGGCCGCGCGCGCTGCGGCTTGCTCGCCTGCGAGTCCCGGGTGAGCGGACTCGAGGACCAGCGACCGAATCGGCAGGGAACGGGCTGTGGCCGCGAGGGCAACGGCGAGAGCTAGCCGGCCGCCTAGCGAGTACCCAAGGAGATCCGCTCCCGGGGGCAGTTGATCGAGCAGTTCCGCGACCGTGGCGTCAAACGACTCGGCGGGCTGTGTGAACCGCGCCCCATGCCCGGGCAGGTCGGGCGCAAGGACGGGCCGACCGAGCTGCTCGGCGACGGCGCTCCAGTCGGAGCCTCGTCCGAAGCTGCCGTGTAGGGCGAACAGCGGAGGGTTCATCGGAGCGCCTCGGTGTAGCGGCGATCGATTGCCGCATGCAACTCCACGTTCGCCACTCGATCGGTCTGAACTTCGAGGAATTCCGGTCCGGCCGGCGGAGCTTCGGTGAGCTCTTCTAGTTGCTTGGGGCTCTCGACCCGCGTCGCCTCGAGCCCGAAGCCGCGCGCGATTTGAAGCAGGTCGCGGCCGTGCGGCGCGCCGAACCAAGTCTCGAACAGGTCGCGGTCAGCGGCGATCGGGAGGAAGTGAAAGATGCCGCCGCCCGCGTTGTTGACGCACACAATGCGCACAGCGGCCGAATTTTCAGCCAGCAGTGCCAGGCTGCCTGCGTCGTGCAAGAGCGCGAGGTCGCCGAGCAGGGCGGTCACCGGCTGGCCGGTGGCGCGCCACGCGCCGAAGCAGGTGGCGAGGTTGCCGTCGATCCCCGATACGCCACGGTTGGCGATCAGTCCTGCCCGGAGCGTGCGAGCAAAGCGATCCGCATCGCGGATCGGCATCGAATTGCCGACGAATAGATGCTCGCCGGTCCGGACCGACTCGGTCACCGAGCGGGCGACCCAAGGTTCGGTGAGCTGGCGTTCCAGGTTTGGAAAACTCTGCGCGAGTTGGGCGAGGCCAAGCTGACTGGGCGGTGCTTCCCTGGGGTCAGGCAGTGGCTGGTGGAGACCCAGGCGGGTCGAGTTCTGGAACAACCCATCGGGGTCGCGCAGGGCCTCGCCGAAGCGCCATTGGCGAACGTCGCGGCCCTTGAGCCAGGCGCCGACGGCCGGTTCGGTGAGGCGCCCGCCGATCCACAGCACGCGATCGGGATCCAGCTGCGTGCGCGCGCCCTTCGCACGCAGCAGTCCGGGAGCGAAGCGTCCCGGAACGGCGCGATCGAGCCCGCTGGTCAAATCGACCAGAGCCGGCCAGCGAAGTGCGCGGAGAAAGCGATCGACGTGGGACCGCGAGCTGTGAGGCAAGGCGCCCGCGACCACCAGGCCCTTGTTCGCGCCTTCGAACCAAGCTTGAGGAGCAGCCAGCTCCGCGCGCTCCGGCTGGGCGGCGGTCTCCTGCGGCGCGGCCGCATCCGGCGCTGGCTCGAGCGGCTTGTCAAAGCGAACGTTGACGTGAACCGGGCCGGGGCTCGGGCCGTCGAGTCCGGCGAGCGCCGCGCACAGGTCGCCTGGCGCGAAATCGCCGGCGCTCACGTCCAGCACGGCGCGCGAGGGCGCGGCGAGCAGGGGAGGCTGATCGACGGTTTGGTTCGCGCCGCGGGCGACTTCCGCCGCCGGACGATCCGCGGTGATCACCACCAGCGCCAACTCGTCGCGGTCGGCTTCGCAAAGCGCCGGCAGCA
The DNA here is from genome assembly GCA_964619265.1 of uncultured Planctomycetaceae bacterium. Classification (GTDB taxonomy): domain Bacteria; phylum Planctomycetota; class UBA1135; order UBA1135; genus CAZUCE01. The sequence continues at coordinate 4,983 of CAZUCE010000015.1, read as the reverse complement.
GATTGGCGACAGCGGTTCCGGAGGTGGTCAAGACCGCGGCGCGCGACCCGCAACGGGCAGCGCCCACCGCGGCGAAGGCGCTCGAGCGTTCATCGAGGATGAACTGCAACTGAACCGAGCCGGCCCGTTCCGCTCGGGCGAAGGCCGCGACCAGTGGGGTCGAGCGCGAGCCCGGGGAGACAAACACCAGGCGGACGCCTGCCCCGAGGACCGCACCTGCGACCGCGTTCGCGAGTCGGTCGTTCGGACTCATGGTCGAACCCCGCGATCTGCGTCGGTCCAAGCTTCGAACAGGGATGCGGCTTTCAGGTCGAGCTCAGCGAGCTCCGACGCGGGAATCGAACCGCGAACAATCCCTGCACCCTGATACGCGGTGGAGGCGTCGCTCGCGTAGTGGGCCCCGCGCAGCGCTACGTGAACCGATTCCCCGGTGGAGTGCCACCAGCCGACGGCGCCAGCGTAAAGCCCGCGGTCGACGGACTCGAGCCGAGCGATCGCTGCTTCGGCTGCGGCGGACGGAGTTCCGCAAACAGCAGGCGTCGGATGGAGCCGGGAGAGGAGCGACCGGGCCTCATGCAGTTCGGCCCGGATCGGGGTGTGCAAGTGATGGAGGCGAGCGAGCGTGAGCACCTTCGGTTCGGCGCTCATCTCGATCGAGCGGGTCACCGTGCCAAGCGTGCGCGCGATCGCATCGCGCACGTAGTTGTGTTCGCGCAGCGACTTTTCATCGCACAGCAGCGCGGCTCCGCCGGCATCGGAGATCGGAGCGGTCGCGGCCAACGCTTCGGTTTCCACGTCGGTGCCTTCGCGGCGGTACAGGGTTTCGGGCGTGACCCCGAAGAATCCGTGATGAGCGTCCGGTGCTAGCCAGTAGAGCGTTCCGAGCGGTTCGCGCGCGGCGAGCGCGGTCAGGGTCGCCACCGGATCGATGCGGCCTTCGCGCCGGATGCTGCGTGCCAGGACCACCTTTTCGAGTTGGCTCTGGTCCAACTCGGTGAGCGCGAGCCCGACGCGCTGGAGGTAGGACCTGGGGGCCTCACCCGGGGAACTGGGCACGGCGATCTCGGCAGCCGCTGCGATCTGTCGCGCGGACGATCGCTCGGCTGAACCCCGGCGCTCGAGCCCGTCCCGGCGAAGCCGCCAAAGCCGCGGCCTGAACCACCAGCCGGCGCCAAACGAGGCCCAGCTCGGGCTCGGCTCGCGCTGGGGAGCGAATCGCAGCCCGCCGATCCACCCGGGGCCTTGTTCGCCATCGTCCGCCATCCGCTGGGCGAGCTGCTGCTCCAGCTCCGCGACCGAGGCGGGCTCGCGCACGACCAGGTCAGCCGCCGCTCCCGAACCGGCCACGAATTCGTCCCGGCCTCGATCCCAAAGGAGCATCTTCGGGTACTCCTGGCAGCTGGCCAACCACGCGAGCGGATCGCCGGCAGCCGGGGGTTGGGGGCTCGTCACAGGGGCATTCACGGCGGGTGGGCCCGAGTCTATCGGTCGAACGGGGCCCAGCTGCGATCCCTCTTCCGGTCCAGACGGTCTTCCGAGGAGGGCCCTCGAGAACAGGGAGGGAGCAGCGTGTCAGGCGAAGCGAAACTTCCGAACCACGAACACGCCCACGAGGAGAGCGCTCCCGAGCAAGGCGGCGGCGTGGGGAAGCGCGCTAGAGGGCTCGAGTCCGAAGCTGACCAGCTTGTGAAGGCCATCCATAGCCCAGCCGGTGGGCAGCCACAGGGCGACCTTTTGCAGGAACGGCGGGGTGACTTCGATGGGCCACCAGCAGCCGCCGAGGGCGGCCAGGAAGTTGCCCGAAAGAACCGCCAGACCGACGGCCTGGGACTCCGAGCGAGCAAAGTTGCCGAGCGCCAGCGCAAGGCTGGCGAGCAGCGCGGCGTAGCAGGTGAGCAAGCCGATGACGGCCGGCAGGTTCGGACCCCAAGAAACTCCGAAGGCATAGCGTCCGATGAGCATGGCGAAACCGGTCTGAACTCCGGCCAGGCCTAGCTTTCCGAGCCACTTGCCCAGCACCACGGACCAGCGCGGAATCGGCGCCGATGCGAGCCGGCGCAGCACGCCAGCGCGGCGCTCGGCGAGCAGCGTGCTGGCGCCGCCGGTCAGCACGACGATCAGGGCGAACATCACCATCGTCCCTGGAACCGCTTGATCGAAACCCGTGGGCGGCCGCACGATTGCGTCTCGACGCGCCGGTCGGGAGATCATCTTCACCGGCGATTCCTCGGCGGCGATCGCCGCGAGACTCTCCGGTGTCACGGGAACCTGGCGGGCGCGAAGAATCACGAGGTCCGCGAGCAAGCCGATCGTGGCCCGCTGGACCCGGAATCGGTCGGCGGCTTCGCCCATCGGGCCCGAATCGGACTCAAAACTCAGGGTCTGGGCTTCGCCGGCGAGCACGCCGGCTCCAAGGTCCACCGGAAACCTCAGTCGCCGCTTTTGGATCGAGAACGGAGTTTCGTCGCTCGCGAAACGCAAATCGAAGCTCTCTTCCGCCAGGCGTTCGGTCAAAGCCACCGCGATGGGATCGGCCGAATCGAATCCAGCGATCCCCAGGGGGTCCAGGCTGCGTCCGTCGCTCGTCCCGGTGCTTCCAAAGCCTGCCGTGACCGTTCCGATGAACCAGAAGAACAGGAACGGCATGCCGAACGTCCACAGAAGGGTCTCCTTCTGACGGAGCAGGAGCTTGAGGTCCTGGACGGCGATGTCGAGGGCGGAGCGCAGCGGATTCATGCTTCGCCTCCGAATCCGAACGAACCTTCGATTCGGCGCAAGGTCACGAACGCACCTAACGCACCTACGGAAACCAAAAGCGCCGCCGGAGCTGCGAACTGACTGAGCGCGACGGGATCGCCGAACAACTCGCGCAGCCGGACCAACACCCAGCCCGCTGGCGTGACTCGCCCGATCTCGGCCAAACCGGACGGCATCGCTTCGAAGGGGAAGAAGCAGCCGCCGAGCATGGCCAAAGGCAGGATCACCAGATTGGCCACCAGCGAGCTCGCGCGCTGGGTCTTCGCGAAGGTCTGGACAGCGAACAGGACGCTGGTTCCAGCCAGGGCGGCCAGGGTCGCCCACAGGGCGCCCGCCACGGGCTGATCCAGGTCGATACGGAACACGAAACGAGCAACGAGCACGCCGGACAGAGCGACCAGGCCGAGCAACAGCCCGCAGCTTGCGAGCTTGCCCAGCACCAGCCCAAAGCCCCCGTGGGGCAGCGAAAGCGACCGGCGCAGGGTGCCGCCGGACTTCTCGGCCCACAGGTCTTCGGAAAGGCCGCTGCCGAGAAACAGGAGCGAGAGCAGCAGCAGCGAAGGGAAGAACAGCTTGGTGAACGAGAGCTCGGGTGGCGCGCCCGCGCTGGACTCGTCTTCGAAGGCGAGCTGGAGCACGGGGGGCAACAGCAGTTCGCCCGCCTGCTCCATACGACCCTGAATCAGCCCCGCGAACGCCGCGAGTGCGAGCGTGTTCGGGGCTCGGCTTTGCTCGGTGGCGCTGACCAGCTCGCGGCGGAAAGTATCGAGCCCGGGCCCGAGCCAGCTCTGCAACCGAAAGCTGGCTTCGATCAAAAGCGCGAGGGTGTCCTCGATGAGCTGGGGGGAGAAGGAACGCGCGGGGTTGGTCACCAGCTCGAATTCGTGGGCTTGCCCGTCGATCAGGTCGAGCAGGAAGCTATTCGGGAGCGCCAGGAAGGCACTGACCTCGTTGGACTCGATGCGCGCGAGCCCCTCGGCTTCGCTGCCAACGAGTTCGACGACGACCGGCGGCCCGCCCGCGCTTCCGTCCAAGACGTTCTCTAACAGCCAGGGAAGAACGCCTTCGCTTTGCTCGAGGTAGACCAGCAGCTTGGCGCGCGGCGCGCCTGCGCTGGGGCCGCCAAAGGTGAGCTTCAACAGAAATCCCATCGCGAGCGGGATCGCGATCCAAATCGCGAGCGAAGTCCAATCGGCAAGCCGGCGCGAAACGTCTTTGGCGAAAGCTGCGCGGAACGAGGCGAAGCGCGCGCTCATTCGCGCAGCTCCTTGCCCGTGAGCCCGATGAACAGGCTCTCGAGACTAGCGCGCTTGAGGGTGGTGCCACGGATCTTGGCGCCAGCGTCCTCGAGGCAGCGGAAAATCCCCGGCAGGTGCAGCGAAGCGTCCCGGATGCCGAGATTCAAGTGGGTCGCATCGAGAACTAGGATCTCGGCCTTGGGGAGTTGGACGCCCAGCTTCTCGCGCAGCGCCGCGATGTCGAAGCTACCCTCGAGCATCAGCAGATCGCTTTGTTCGGCCTTGGAACGCAGTTCTTCGAGGCTACCTTCAGAGATCAGCTTGCCCTCATCGACGATCCCGATGCGATCGCAAAGGGACTCGGCTTCTTCCATGTAATGCGTCGTGTACAGAATGCACGTTCCGCGGTCGCGTTCGTCGGCGACGAGTTCCATGAGCTTGACCCGGCTTTGCGGATCGACGCCGACCGTCGGCTCGTCGAGCAGCAAGACGCGCGGATGGTGGATCATCCCGCAGGCCAGATTGAGCCGGCGTTTCATCCCGCCGGAGAAGTGGGCCACCGGTTCACGGTCGCGCCCGGCCAGCCCGACGCGTTCCAGCATTTCGCCCATCCGGTGGTTGAGTTCTGCGCCACGCAGGCCCTGGGCCCGGCCAAAGAAGCGCAGATTGGCGCGTGCGTCCAGCTCGTTGTAGAGCGCCAGCTCCTGGGGAACCAACCCGAGGTCCGTTCGGGCTCGCGGTCCGTCGCGGGTCACGTCGAGGCCGAACAACCGGCAGTGGCCGGCCGTGGGCTGCAGCAGGCCCGATAGACAGGAAACCGTGGTCGACTTGCCGGCCCCGTTGGGACCGAGCAGCCCGTAGATCTCCCCGGGCTGAGCGAGGAGGCTGATTCCGTCGACGGCCAACTGGCTGCCGTAGCGGACAACCAGCCGGTCGATGGCGATCGCGGGCTCCGCGGAGGCGGAATCGGGGGGGGCGGGGTCAAGGG
>CAZUCE010000014.1:28890-107286 GCA_964619265.1 uncultured Planctomycetaceae bacterium | reverse complement strand
GAACTATCCTTACCCCCGCGTTCCCCGATAGCTCAGTTGGTAGAGCAACCGGCTGTTAACCGGTTTGTCGTAGGTTCGAGTCCTACTCGGGGAGCCATTCCCTCCCTTCCGGAGCGAAGCCGGAGCGCGCGGTGATGGAACCCGCTCCAGGCCCCTTGGCCCCCGGTCCCTTCGCAAGTCGCCTTCGCGCCCCGACTGGCGAGCGCTGTAGCCCGCGCCACGAATCGCTCGCTTCGCGCCGGTCGAAAAAGCAGGCCCCCCGTCTCAAAACACCCAGTTTCGAGCCAGCCACAATCCGCACGCAGCCCTGAACTTCCTCCGAGGCTCTTGCCTGGGGGCTTCCTTCGCTGAACAGCCTGTGCCTCGCAAATGCACTCAGGACCGTTTAGGCGGGCTCGTCAGAGATCCTCGGAGCCTTCCGCGTAGCCTAGCTCGGCTAGCTCGCGAGCTAGGGTTCGGTGTCGCCGCGGGCCGCTGCGCTCGATCCGCCGCGCGCGATCGGAAGCTAGTTGCTCGGACAGGCGGTCGACGAAGGCTTGGGCTCGTTTTGGATCGGTGGCCGCGAGGTTTTTGAGTTGCTTTGGGTCCGAGGCCAGGTCGTAGAGCTCGCGATAGCCGCCGGTCGGCTGGGCGATCAGCATCCAATGGTCCTCGCGCATGGACCAAAATGGGCGTTCGCCGGTTCCTCGCGCGAGGAGAGCGCCGCGGGGAGCCAGCGCTTCTCCGCGCAGATGCGACAGGAACGAGACGCCCCCCGAGCCGTCCCGCGGCCACTCCACGCCCAGCGCTTCGGTCAAGGTCGCGGCGAGGTCTTGGGTCGACACGGGACCGGGAACCACGCCCGAGGCGAGGTCCGGCGAACGAATCAGCAACGGAATCTCGAGCGCTTCCGCGTAAACGGAGGGTCCGTGGGACATACGCCCATGTTCCGCGAAGGACTCGCCATGATCGGAAGTCAGCACCACCATCGCCGAGTCCAACTCGACTTCGAGTCGGTCCAGGCATTCCCCGAACCAGCGGTCGGCAACTTGCACACCCGCCAGATAGCGGGCCTTCACGCGCTGGACTTGGGGCAGCCCGGTCGTCAAGTCATCGCGCGTGCCAAGCTGAACCAAGTACTCGTGGGATCCCTCGGCGTCGGCCGTTTCGGCGCCCCCGGTTCGCTCTAGCAAGTCAAGCGGCGGATCGTAGGGCGCATGCGGTGGCAGGATGTGCACGTACGAGAACCTGGGCCGCGCTCTCGAACTGCTCGGCTCGCTCTTCCAGAACTGGGCAAGTTCTTCGAGCAGAAGGTCCGGCACCACGTGGACGTCCAAGCGATCGCGCAGATGAAACCGGAAGGTCCCGAAACCCTGGTCGAAGGCTCCTGGCGGCGAAACGTTGGGATTGCAGGAGAACGCTGCGGTTGCATAGCCCTCGTCGCTCAGGGCTTCGGCCAGGGTCCGGCAGGCGCTCGGCAAGACGTTGGTCGAAAGCCCGAGCGTTCCGTGCCGCGCCGGGCTGAGCCCGGTGAACAGGGAAGCGGTCGACGCCAGGGTGTAGCTGGCCGGAGAGGCCGCGTTTTCGACGCGGAGCGCTTCGCCGGCGAACGCGTCGAAGCGTTCCGTGATCGGGTTTTGCGGCGCCCCGTTTGTGGGCGCATAGCAGGAAAGCGCATCCCGCCGCAGGGCATCGACGACGAACAGCGCCAGATCCCGTTCGACCACAGAATCCGAAGGCTGGCCGCAGGACACGGCCCCAAGGAGCGCTAGCCCGCAGGAAAGACCCCCCCGAGAGGGAATTCCGGGGAGCTGTGGCTGGTTCGTGCCGAGCATGGGGTCCAAGCTACCGCCCGGGCGAGGCGCCGGTGTGCTCCTCCCCGGGACCGCGTCTAGGTTTCGGACCTCGCTTCGTCCTTTGCACCTGTTTGCCTCAAGAGCTCCAGTTTCCCTCAGAGCCCCGTTCCCTTCAGAGCCCCAGCCGAATGCCCCCCCAGCAACCGGACGTGATCCTCGTTGGCGCCGGTCTTGCCGGCCTCGCCTGCGCCCGCGACCTCGCGGGCCGTGGCCTGCGGCCCCTGGTGCTCGAGGCGAGCTCGCGGGTCGGTGGACGCATCGTCACCGACACCATCGATGGCTTTCGCATCGATCGAGGTTTCCAGGTGCTGCTCACCTCGTATCCCGAGGCTCGACGGACCTTCGACTTCGCCGCCCTAGAACTCGCTAGCTTTCGCTCCGGCGCACTGGTCCGCCGGGGAGGCCGCAACCACCGGGTCAGCGACCCCTGGCGAGCTCCCTGGCGAGCGTTCCAGACGCTCGCCGCACCCTTCGTCAGCTTCGGAGACGGCCTGCGACTCGCCCAACTCCGGCGGTTGTGTGTGCAAGCTCCGCACACCGCGCCAGACGGGAGCGCGCGCGCCTGGCTCGAAGCGCTTGGCTTCAGCTCGCAACTGCGCGAGGCGTTCCTGCGCCCGTTCTTCTCCGGAGTGACCCTCGAGCCGCAGCTCGAAGTCCCCGCGCGCAGGTTCGCCCGCCTGTTCGGTTGGTTTTCGACCGGGACCGCGGCACTGCCCGCGAACGGCATGCAGGCGCTCCCCGAGCAGCTCGCTGCGGGCCTGCCCGAGGGCGCCCTGCGCACCAGCGCTTCGGTCGCAGGTCTCGACGCCACTTCGGTCACCCTCGCCTCGGGCGAACGCTGGGAAGCCAGCGCCGTGGTCGTCGCCACCGACGGACGCTCCGCCGCGCGCCTGCTCCAAGGCTCCGAAAACAAAGGCCCCCAACTCGAACTCAAGTTCACGGGAACCACCGGCCTCGCTTTCGCGGCTCCGGCATCTCCGGTCCCCGGCGGCCTGCTGCACCTTTGCGGCGACGGCAAAGCGGCCGGACCTGTTGTTCACGTCAGCGTTCCCAGCGACGTCCACCCAAGCTACGCCCCCGCGGACCAGGCGCTGGTGGTCGCCACTTGCACCGGAGTTCCCGCCGAATCCGACGAGGCCCTCGAGGCGGCGGTGCGCCACCAACTGCGCGGTTGGTACGGCGCAGAAGTCGATGCCTGGAGGCTTCTGCGTCTGGAGCGCATCCCCGATGCACTCCCCCTGCTGGACGACCCGGTGGCGCCCCTCGCACGGCCAGCCGGTGGCCCCTTCGTCTGCGGCGACCACACCCAAGATCCGAGCATCCAAGGCACGCTCGAGAGCGCCCGCCGCACCGCCGAAGCGGTGTCCGCAAAGCTCGCCGCGATCCGCGCCTAAGCGCCTAGAGCTCGCTGGCAGAAACCGAGAAGGTGTCCCCGGCCTGGGGATCGCCCGTTTCGTAGCCGTGGTAGAACCAGCGCTGGCGCTGCTCACTGGTTCCATGTGTAAACAGATCGGGGCGAATCGAGCCTCCCGAGCGACGCTGCAGCGTGTCATCTCCGATCGCGTTGGCCGCCGCGAGAGCTTCCTCGATGTCGCCCGGCTCGAGCGAGTTGAAGATGCGGTGCGCGTGATGCGCAAACACACCGGCGTAGAAGTCAGCTTGCAACTCAAGGCGCACCGAAAGCTCGTTGGCCTTGGTCTTGGACGCGCTTTGCTGAAGCTTGCGTACCTCGCTCGAAGTCCCGAGTAGATTTTGGATGTGGTGGCCCACCTCGTGGGCGATCACGTAAGCCGGCGCAAAGTCGCCTGCGGCTCCGTAGCGCGTGCGCAGGTCCTCGAAGAAGCCGGTGTCGAAGTACACCTTGCTATCGGCCGGGCAGTAAAACGGGCCAACCGCTGAGTCTTGCACGCCACAGGCCGACTGAACCCTGCCTGAAAACAGCACCAGCCCCGGCTCGCGATAGCGACCGTCGCCAAACAGCTCGTTCCAAACGTCCTCCGTATCGGCCAGGACGACCTGGGAGAATTCACCCCACATCTTGTCGGCTTCGCTCAGCTCGCCGCCTCCCGCTTGCCCCCCAGACGTGGCTCCAACGCTCGCCCCACCGGCCTCCAGCAAACCGGCCAATCCGGAGATGTCGACCCCCAGGAGCTGGCCGGCGATCATCAGGATGACCGCGCCCAGCCCGCCACCTAGGGCCAACTTCTTCGGAGCGGACAGGGTCCGGCGGTCTTCGACGTTGGTGCTTTTTCGGCGGCCTTTCCACTGCATGGATCTGTGGGCTTAGAAGGGGGGGACTCGACGGGCAGGAAGCTCAGGGGGCGCGATCGGCACCCTCGGGCGACCCCGAGTATCGCAAGAACGGGCTCATCCGTCACCTCCCGGCTGCCGGCCCGGTGAATCCGTAGCGGTCCAGCTCGGCTCTCGTCATCCAGTGCAGCCCCCCTGAGTCCGAGGCCAGCAGCGCAAACCAATACAAGCCCTCGGGGATCCCCAGCTCTCGGTAGACCGCCAGCGTTCGCGCGTGTTCGAAGGAAGTTCGGGGATGATCGCGTCCGTCCAGGGTCATGCCAGCCAGGCGGTAGGACCAGCTGTGCACTCCCACGCGCGCGCCTTCGCCGACCTCGCGGCCCGCGCCACAGGCCAGCAGCGTCACGCCCCCCGAGGCCACCATTCCACCAGCGGGGACGCGGGTGACGATCCCCCGGGCTTGGAGTCTGCGTCCGGCTTCCAGCACAACGTCCTCGTCTATCGTTCCGGGAACGAACGCCAATTCGAGCACGCGAACTTCTGGGTGCCTTTGAAACAGGCGATCGAGCTTGTTGTCCAGGTCGCTGGTCAGCAACCCCGCAGCCCGCGCCACATCGCCCTTCACCCGGAAACGAACCGGTTCGTCCAGCCAAAGCTCGCCGCGCTCGACCTCCGCCCGAGTCAGGCGGCCATCGCGATTGAAATCGTAATCCCGAAGCTCTTCCAAGGCTGTCTCGCTCAACTCAGGCAGCAGGACCGAACCGCCTTCCAGCAGTCCATCCAGCCAGGCCTCGCGGGCGTAGAACTCGGTTGTTGGATCCTGCAGGCTATAGGCATCGAAAGCCATCAGCTCGGGCAAGTGCCGGAGTTCCTCGGCGCTCACCCGGTTGTTTCCGTCCCGATCCAGCGCCAACAGCGGACCCGCATGGTCGCGCGGCAGCTCTTCGCGGGACCAGTCCCCCGACGCATCGACGTCAAAGATGGCGAACAAGGCTTCGATCTCGCCTTGGAAGTCTAGCGCCAGGGCACGTTGCCATTCCCAAGCTGCGAGAGGCCGCTTCCGGCCCGGCTCCATCCAGGACTCCAAGCCGGCGCCCAACAATTCGAGGCGTGAGAGCCGGCCGTCTTCGTTCAAATCCAATTCGTAGGCCAGCAACTCGACCTCCAATTCGAACACCGTCGGGATGTCCTGGGTGGCCGGCTCACCGGCCCCGGTGTTCGCTCCGCCAAGCGCTCCAACCATTGCGCAAAGCCACACGTCCCGGGCACGCCCGCGAACGGTGCCGGCGCGGACTTTAGATCGCCGTTCGCAAGGGCGGCCCCCACGCTCGCCGCCCAGCGACGGACCAACAGGCGCTCGCTGCTGGCTGGATTTCGTTAAAGGCTCCGCGGCGCCCTCGCGGCCAGCGTGACCTCGGTCCCTAGGTGGCCGTTCGAAGACTTGGCCCTCCGGAGCTCGATGGCCTTCGCACGCGCCCAGAATCGCTCGCTCGGTTGCGGAAGGTCCTTGCTGCGCTCTTCCGGCGTTCGCCGAGGGCCGGTTGTCGTGGCTTGGAGCTGCTCCATGGTTCGCATGGTTTAGCGGGAAGTTCGCGCGGAATCACGTGCGAGGGAAATTTTGTCGAGGCTGGTCCATCCAGACTCCATGGGGTTCCCTGGCCGGGCCAGGTTCTCCAAAACTCGCCCCGTTCAAGCCTCCCGGCGCCGTTCCAACTCTGCTCCCTGCGCGTCCTTGGCCCCCTCGGTCACGCCTGATTTGGCCGAACTCGGGGCCATCGGCTGCGGCCCCACGCGCCGGAGAGTCTCCGTCGCAAAGCGCCCGAGGGTGCTTCTCCATTTGAGCGATACCCGGCGACGGAGTTTTGCGATCGGATCCCAAGAGCCGCTCGCTTGGCTCGCTAGAGATTTTTCCATGCCACCGGCATGGCGCATGACACGATCCAGCAAAACGCGTTGGTCTAAATCGATGGAGCCGCGCGGACCCGGCGAGCGTGAAGCCGCTCGCTCGCGAGCCCGCAGGTAGGCCTTCTCCAAGCCATCCAGGTAGCTTCCCGGGCTGCACCGGGCCACCCGTTCAGGTCCATGGGAAGCAAAGTGCGCTTGCCTGTGCGGGTCGGTGACGACCTCGCGAATCGCGGCGGCCAACGCGTCTGGATTCCCCGGCTGAACCAGAAGTCCGTTTCTTCCCGCATCCACCGCTTCAGGCAAACCGCCGACCGCGTGGGCCACGATCGGCAAACCTAGCGCGTCCGCATCAAAGGTGATCAACGGGAGCGCCTCCATCCAAATCGAAGGCACGAGCAGGGCTTGGGCCTCGCGCATCTGCGCGTGGGTGTCCGGCAAATCCAAGTGACCTAAAAAGCGAACTTGGCCTCCAACCTTCAGGCGCGAGGCCAGGCTTTCGAGCCCTGAGCGCTCAGGGCCTTCGCCCACCACGTGGAGACTGGCTTCCGGCCAATCGCGGGCAAATCGAGCAAAGGCCTTGAGGGCGTGATCGACGCCTTTCTCCCGTACCAACCGAGCGATCACCAGGAGCCGCCCGGGGGTGCGCTCTGCGATCGCCGCCGGCTGGAGCTCCGCGGTCGAGGGGTAGTAGCTTTGAAGCTGAACGTCGGAGAACCCAGCCTCTGCAAACCTCCGAACAAGATCCTGGGTTGGGCAAATCACCACGTCGACCCATTCGCGCACGTACTTCAATCGCTCCGCTGTGGTCCAAACGGTTCCAGCATGGAACGGGTAGTTGTCGTGGCAGCGGTGGCGAAAACACTCCGCGCCGGCGCGACTCTGGCAGGCTTGGCCATCGCCGTGAACCGACCAACTGTTCGGACAGAAGTGCCCGTAGTCGTAGACCGTCTCCACCAGCGGCAACCCGGTCTCCCCCAACTGTGCATACAGATCCACAGGCAGGCCGCCCGCCTGATGCAAATGAACGACATCGGGCTGAAACTTGGCCAAGAAGCTCTCCAGCTCGAGCTGAAAGCGGCCGTCGCGCACCAGGACTTCGGGGTCGTAGTCTTGCCGGCGAATCACACGCCGGCGACCCGAACGAATGGACCTCTCCTCACTGCCGCCGAAGAACGCGTTGCGGTGACCACGCTTTTCCAATCCAACCAGCACCTGCTCGCGCAGCACCTCAGCTCCACCCACCACCTCGTGGTACTGGCCGATGTGGAGGATGCGCATAGGGGGAACCAAGAAAAGTCGTCTAGCCCGAGGGGCGGGCCACGGGGGACCCATCGGGTGAAGCGGCACCCGGCCACAAGAACTGAGAACTTTCCTCGACCGCAGGACTCTGTTCCTCTTTGCCGGAACAGCCAAGGGCCCCCCCACACCGCCCAAAACCGGGAAATTCGAGCCCTAAAAGGCCCGCAATCCTCCTCGGTAGCCTCGAACGCGCCGGTCAGGAACCGGGGGCTTGGACGCGGAATCGCCCCAGCAGCTCGCGGGCCGCAGCTCCGGGGGGAACCACCCCGGACCGAACCTGGGCCACGGATTGTTCCAGGGCCGCGGCCACGGCCGGGTGGGCCCTGAACGCCGACCGCAGCTCTTCGTCGATGCGCTCAAAGAGCCAACCCTCGAGTTGGTCCCGGCGTCGTTCGGCCAAAGCTCCCGAGGCCTCGAGCTCCGCAAGAGCCCCCGACAGCTCATTCCAAAGTTCAGGGATCCCGCGTCCGGCCAGTGCCGCCGTGGTGAGCACGAACGGCGCGGACCTCCCCTGCGGACGTGCAAGCAGCGAGAGCGCGGCTCCGAGTTGACTGGCAGCCCGCCCGGCGGCGGCCTCCAGCTCCCCGTCGGCCTTGGTCACCGCGAAACCGTCCGCCAGTTCGACGATCCCCTTCTTGATGCCCTGCAACTCGTCGCCGGCACCCGGCTGAACCAGGAGCAAGAAGAAGTCGACCATGGAGGAGACCGCCACTTCGGACTGCCCAACGCCGACCGTCTCGACCAGCAGAACGTCGCAGCCCGAGGCCTCCAGCAAATCCATCGCTTCGCGCGTGCGGCGCGCCACGCCTCCCAGGGTGGCCGCTGAGGGACTCGGTCGAACGTAGGCGCGCTCGTGCTGCGCCAACTCATGCATACGCGCCTTGTCGCCCAGGATCGAACCGCCGGTCACCGGCGAACTCGGATCGACCGCCAGCACGGCAATCTTCAGCTCGAGATCGCGCACCAAGTGCATCCCAAGCGCCTCGACGAAGGTGCTCTTGCCCACACCCGGCGCCCCGCTGATACCGAGCCGGCGGGCCGGCTTGCGATCGGGCGCCAGCTGGGCCAAAACCTCCAGCGCTTGCTCCCGGTCGGCCTCGCGCGTGCTCTCCACCAGCGTGATCGCGCGCGCGAGGCGAATGCGGTCGCCGGCGCGCACGCCATCGACCAGCTCCTGGACGGAGGGCCTGCGACTCACGTCGTGGCGGTCTCGTCGCGCGCGTCCGCTTCGAGTAGATCGAGCAGGGACGCAGCCGCCTGCGGAATGACCGTGCCGGGACCAAACACCGCGGAGGCGCCGAGCTCGAGCAGCCGATCGTAGTCCTTGGGCGGAATCACTCCGCCGACCACCAAGCGAATGTCGCCTCGCCCAATCTCGGCCAGCGCGTCGCGCAGCGCCGGAACCAAGGTCAAGTGACCCGCCGCCAACGAGCTGACGCCCACCAGGTGCACGTCGTTCTCAGCCGCCTGCCGCGCGGTCTCCTCAGGCGTTTGGAACAGGCTTCCGATGTCCACGTCGAAGCCGAGATCCGCGAAAGAAGTCGCGATCACTTTCTGGCCGCGGTCGTGCCCATCCTGCCCCATCTTGGCTACGAGGATGCGCGGGCGCCGCCCGGTCTCTTCGGAGAAGCGGGTCACTCGCTCGCGCACACCGGACAGTTGGGCCGCGTCTTCACTCATCTCGCCAAGGTACACGCCGGAAATGGTTTGGATCTGAGCTTGGTGCCGCCCGAAGACATCTTCGAGCGCCTGGGCCATTTCGCCGACCGTCGCGCCGGCGCGCGCCGCAGCGATCGAGCGTTCCAGCAGATTGCCATCACGGCCCCCGGCCACGGCCCGGAGGGAATCGAGTTCTTCGGTCAGCTTGGCCTCGTCGCGAGTCCGCCGAAGCTCGGCCAAGCGAGACAGTTGAGCCTCGCGCACCGCTTGGTTGTCCACTTCAAGAACGGGCACATCCTCGGGCTCTTCCAGCAGGAAGCGATTGACCCCGAGGATCGCCTGGCGGCCCGAGTCGATGCGCGCTTGGGTCCGCGCGGCCGCCTCTTCGATCCGCCGCTTGGGGAGCCCAGCTTCGATCGCCTTGACCATGCCCCCCATCCCATCGATTTCAGCCATGAGCCCCCGGGCGCGCTCGGCTAGGTCGTGGGTCAGCTGCTCCACGTAGTAGCTGCCGCCCAGGGGATCGACGACCGACGGCAAGCCGCTCTCCAGTTGAATTTGGAGCTGCGTGTTGCGCGCGATGCGAGCAGAGAAATCGGTGGGCAGCGCTAGCGCCTCGTCGAGTGAATTCGTGTGTAGGGACTGGGTGTGCCCAAGGGTCGCGGCCAGAGCTTCCACGTAGGTCCGCCCTACGTTGTTGAACACGTCCTGGGCAGCCAACGACCAACCGGATGTCTGGCAGTGGGTCCGCAGCATCGACGAACGCGGATCCTTCGGGCCAAACTCGGCCATTTTCTCGGCCCACAAAAGTCGCGCCGCGCGCAGCTTTGCAATCTCGGTGAAGGTGTCCATCCCGATGGCAAAGAAGAACGACAGCCGCGGAGCAAACGCGTCGACGTCCAAACCAGCGGCCAAGCCGGTGCGCACGTATTCGATTCCGTCCGCAAGCGTATAGGCGAGCTCCAGATCGGCGGTCGCGCCCGCCTCCTGCATGTGATAGCCGGAGATGGAGATCGAGTTGAATCGCGGCATCTTGCGGCTCGTAAACGCGAACACATCCGCCACGATGCGCATCGACGGCGCCGGCGGGTAGATGTAGGTGTTGCGAACCATGAACTCCTTGAGGATGTCGTTCTGGATCGTCCCACTCAACTGATCCAGGGACACGCCCTGCTCTTCTGCTGCGACCACGTACAGCGCCAAAATGGGCAGCACCGCGCCGTTCATGGTCATCGACACGCTCATGCGATCGAGCGGGATGCCGTCGAACAGGATGCGCATGTCGTGGATCGAATCGATGGCAACTCCGGCCATTCCTACGTCGCCGACAACCCGGGGATGATCCGAGTCGTAGCCCCGGTGCGTCGCCAGGTCGAAGGCGATCGAGAGGCCGCGCTGGCCAGCCGCCAGGTTGCGCCGGTAGAAGGCGTTCGACTTTTCCGCAGTGGAGAATCCCGCGTACTGCCGAACGGTCCACGGACGTCGCACGTACATGGTCGAGTACGGGCCGCGCACGTAGGGCGCTTGGCCTGGATGCCAGGCGCAGGTCTCGGCGTCACGGGCCGCCGGGGCGCTCGACGCCGTGTAGTAGGACTGGCGCGCCAGTCCTGCGGGGGAATCGGGCCCGCGGACCTGCTGGGGCCCGTTTGAGTGCACAGCGGGGCTTCCCTTCGGAAGTTCAGCGTAGCTGCGTCCTGCCAAAGCGGCGATCGCCTCGGCGTTCAGGGAGGCGGATCTCGATCCGGTGGTACTCATCGGTTCGTCACCGCAGCCGGGGCGCCAGCGGCTTCGAGCGTGACCTGCAGCGCTCGAACCACGTCAACTTTCGAGTGGAGGGCTTGGTCGTAGACCTGGGTCGCTTCACCGGGTGGCCGGGCAACCAGGAGGAACTGCGCGCCAGCGGTGCGCAGGGCTTGCGGAAGCTGCGCCCCGATCGAGTCCAGGGCTTCGTCCGTTCCGCAAACGCAGACCACCGGCGGACGACCGGCGGTGGCCCACTGCTCAAGGATCGCGGCGATGTCGTCGGCGCCCTGGGAGGCGCTCGGGGACTGGGTGCCTTCTCCCGCGGTCGTTCGCAAACCGCCAGCCGCGAGCAACTGACGGGCAAAGCTGGCCCGAGCGGTGTGGTCTCTCAAACGGCCGAGACAAGCCAGGAAGACCCCGGGGGGATCCCCTTCGGCGGCCTGGGCTCGAAGCACTTCGAACGGCTCGGCGTCGCGGCACTCCGGGAGCGCGGCAATCCGAATCTCCCCGGCACTTGGCGCCGGTGTGTACTCGCTGCTGCCCGAAGCCTTCGTCAGCGGTTCGTCGGGCGGGCCGGGTTCATGGGGCCGGCCATCTACCTCGGCGAATTGCGACGTTCCAAGCAAAACGAGATCCCGGTGCGCCACCGCGCTTGCCCGAAGCTCCCGGCTCGCCTCGATGCGACGCTTCAATTCGCCGCTGGCCATGGCTCCAAGCAGACCCTCGCCGGAGGCCAACTCGCTGAACTGCTTCCAACCGAGCTCGGCCAGCCCTTCGGTTCGCGCCTCCACGTAGTAAGAGCCCCCCGCCGGGTCGATCACTTCGCCCAGGTGACTTTCTTCGGCGAACAGGTGGTGGAGGTTGCGCGACGCGCGGCGTCCCAGCGAACTGGACGGTCCGACCACCTGATCAAAGCGTGCCAGATAAATCGCGTCCGCGCCGCCGAGGATCCCGGCGAAGGCATGGCCAGAAATGCGCAGCAGATTGGTCCACACATCGCAAGCCGAGAGCGTTCGATCCCCAGAAATCACCTGCACGTGCGGAGCCGGCGGCCCATCGACGCCCAGCGCAAGCAAGGCCCGCGACCACAGTCCGCGCAGCGCGCGCAGCTTGGCCAGCTCCCCAAACAACTCTCGGTCCAGAGGAACCCGGAAGGTCACCTGCGCGGCTGCATCGCGGGTGGACAAGCCCGCCGAGCACAGACCGCGAACGGTCTCCAACCCCGCGGCCAGCAGATATCCCAGCTCCAGCGCGGCGTCCGCGCCGGCGCGATGGACGGCGAGGGACGAGACCGTCGCGACGCGTCCGGCGGTTCGCCCGGCTCGATTCGCGATGGGTTGCCAGTCGATGCGGGTCAGCGAATCTCCAAAGCCGCGCAGGTTGCCATCGTCCAGGAGGCTCCCTAGCGGATCAAAACCCGCGTGCAATCGAAGCGCCCCCAGGTCGTGCCCACGCTCGCTGGCCAGCGACAGAAGGTCCTCAAAGATCGCTACCGTCGAAGCTCCGGCTTCGAGGAACACCTCGACACCGTCCAAGAAGACGCCGTCCAGCAGCGCCCGGAGATCCGCGGGTCCAGTTAGTCGAACGCCGCCCCCGTGATCGTCGTCTGCTCCGGTTCGCAGCCCTCGCGAAGTCCGCAGCCAAAGGCCGTTCAAGCCGCCGGCCAGATCCTCCAGAAGCTCTTCGCGGGCCTGGGCGGGATGGGGTCGCTCCGTGCGGTGCAAGGCCGCCCACGGCAGCCCGGCCCCGCCGAACTCCCCGCGAGAACCGCGCACGAAGGGAAACGCGCCGGGCTCGGACCCGTCAACGCCTTCGGGCAAATCGGTCAAGCCGTAGAGCGGCCCGAGGCGCTCGCCGGCCAGCGTCGAGCGCAGCAAACTGTCGAAATCGACCCCTGCCTTGGCCAGCTCCCGGCGGACCTGTTCGTCCCAGGAGGAACGAGCCGCTTGCGGAGTAGGTGTGGTTTGACTCATTCCCGTTACATGTTCCTGCGGTAACGACCGCCGACGCGGTACAGGCATTCGGAAATCTGACCGAGACTGCAGGACTTTGCGGCCTCCATGATCGAAACGAACGTGTTTTCCCCATCCAGCGCGGACTGACGGAGAGCGTCCAAGGCCGGCCTCGAGCGGTCCGGTTCGCGCTCGCGCACGGCCGCTGTGGACTGGATCGCGTAGGCCTTCTCCTCGGTGGTCGAGCGAATGACCTCGTCCGGCACGATCGTCGGCGACCCCTTGGAGTCTTGGAACGTATTGACGCCGATGATCGGAAGCGAGCCGTCGTGCTTGCGCTGTTCGTAGAGCAGCGATTCGTCCTGAATCTTGGAGCGCTGGTACATGCGTTCCATGGCGCCGAGCACCCCGCCGCGATCGGAGATCCGGCGAAATTCTTCGAGGACGGCATCTTCGACCAGGTCGGTGAGCTGCTCGATGGCGAAGCTGCCCTGAATGGGGTTCTCGTTCTTCGCCAGCCCCAGCTCGTGGTTCACGATCAGCTGGATGGCGAGCGCACGGCGCACGGATTCCTCGGTGGGCGTTGTGATCGCTTCGTCGTAGGCGTTCGTGTGCAACGAGTTGCAGTTGTCGAACAGCGCCATCTGGGCTTGGAGCGTCGTCCGGATGTCGTTGAACGCAATCTCCTGGGCGTGCAAACTGCGCCCCGAAGTTTGGATGTGGTACTTGAGCTTTTGGCTTCGCTCGGCACCCGCATACTTTTGGCGAAGGGCCCGCGCCCAAATGCGGCGCGCGACGCGTCCGATGACCGAATATTCCGGATCCAGACCGTTCGAAAAAAAGAACGACAGGTTGGGCGCGAATTCGTCGATCGACATTCCGCGCGACAGGTAGTACTCCACGTACGTGAAGCCGTTCGCAAGCGTGAATGCGAGCTGCGTGATCGGGTTCGCACCCGCTTCGGCGATGTGGTAACCGGAAATCGACACCGAATAGAAGTTCCGGACCTTCTCGTCGATGAAGTACTGCTGAATGTCCCCCATCATCCGGAGCGCGAACTCGGTGGAGAAGATGCAGGTGTTCTGGGCTTGGTCCTCTTTGAGGATGTCGGCCTGGACCGTTCCGCGCACGCGCGAGAGTGCGTCGGCTGAAACCTTGGCATAGGTCTCAGGATCCAAGACCTGGTCACCGCTGGTCCCGAGCAACAGGAGGCCGAGCCCGTCGTTGCCGCCGGGTAGGTCCCCCTGGTAGCGCGGCGGCTCCTGACCGCGTTCGCGGAAGCGGCGGTCCACCTCGGCGCGGGCCTGTTCGGCTTGGCCGATCTCGCGCAGGTGCTTTTCGCAGGCCTGATCGATCGTGGCGTTCAGGAAGAACCCCAGCAACATGGGCGCGGGGCCGTTGATCGTCATCGACACCGACGTCTTCGGGTCGCACAGGTCGAAGCCGCTGTACAGCTTCTTGGCGTCGTCCAGGCTCGCGATCGAAACCCCGGAGTTGCCGATCTTGCCGTAGATATCCGGGCGCTCCGCCGGGTCTTCGCCATACAGCGTGACCGAGTCGAAGGCGGTCGACAGGCGTTTGGCCGGCATGCCGTGGCTCAGATAGTGGAACCGCTTGTTGGTTCGCTCCGGGCCGCCCTCCCCTGCAAACTGTCGCGCGGGATCTTCGCCTTGCCGCTTGAGCGGGAAGACCCCCGCCGTAAACGGGTAGGCCCCGGGGACGTTCTCGCGCAGCTGCCAGGAGAGCAGCTCGCCCCAGTCGGCGAAGCGCGGCAACGCCACCTTCGGAACGCGCGTGCCGGCCAGCGAGGTACTCGTCAGGTCCTGTTCGACCACGCGATCGCGGACCTGGAAGCGGTACTTGTCAGCCCCATAGCGCTCGACCGTTTCAGGCCAGGTGTCGATCAGCCGCTTCGCATCGGGATGGAGTTGACGTTCCAAGTCCGCCGCCAAGCTCAAAAGAGCGGCCAGGGCCGGCTCGGCGTCGACCTGGGTCTCGGTCACGTGAACCACACCCGCGGAATCCGGTTGCGCCACGTCCAACTCGCTCTTGCCCTTGCGAGCTTCGAGCGCCTCGATCGAGCCTCGAACCCGCCAAAGTTCGCGGGCCAACGCCACTTGGGTGTCGTGGAAAGCTCGTTCGCCGTCCAGGGTCTCGGCGATCTCCGCCAAGTAGCGACTGCGCTCGGGCGGCAGCAGCGAGGTCCGGCTCGGTTCCAGCGGAGAAGCGTCGCCTTCCACGCCGAGCGCTGCCCCGGTCTTGGCCGCCAGTTGCCCCATCAGCGCGCGGAACAGGCGGTTGGTGCCTGGATCGTTGAATTGAGACGCAATCGTGCCGAACACGGGGAGGTCCTCGACCCGCGTCGAGAAGGCTTCCCGGTTGCGCTGAACCTGCTTGCGAACATCGCGCAGGGCGTCCAGCGAGCCCGGCTTGTCAAACTTGTTGATCGCGATGGCATCGGCAAAATCGAGCATGTCGATTTTCTCGAGCTGCGTGGCAGCGCCGTACTCGGAAGTCATCACGTACAGCGTCGTGTCGGAGTGCTCGACAATTTCGGTATCCGACTGACCGATGCCGGAAGTCTCCAGAAGCACAGCATCGAATCCAGCGTGCTTCGCGATATCCACGGCGGTCGACACATGCTTGGACAGCGCCAAGTTGGACTGTCGCGTGGCGAGCGAGCGCATGTAGACCCGCTCGTCGTGAATCGCGTTCATGCGAATGCGGTCCCCGAGCAGCGCTCCACCGGTTCGGCGCTTGGACGGATCCACAGAGATCACACACAGCGTCTTGTCCTCAAAGGTGTCGAGAAAGCGACGAACCAACTCGTCGACCAGACTTGACTTGCCAGCTCCGCCGGTGCCGGTGATGCCGAGGACCGGCGTAGCGTTCTCCGAGGCGCGCGTCAGGCGCGCACGCAGGTCGCCGTCCAGCTCCGGCCGGTTCTCAGCCAAGGTGATCGCCTGGCCGAGCAACGCCCAATCGCGCGGGGTGGCGTCGCGCAGACCGTCCAGCACCTGGTCCGCGGCTTGGGCGGGTACCGTGTCGAAGTCGGCCCGTTTCAACAGGTCGTCGATCATCCCAACCAGGCCCAGGGCCCGGCCATCGTCGGGCGAGTAGACGCGCTCAACGCCGTGGCTCTCAAGCTCGCGAATCTCGTCGGGCAGGATGGTTCCGCCGCCGCCGGCGAAGACTTTGATGTTCGCGCCTCGCTCGGCCAGCAAATCGACCATGTAGCGCAGGTACTCCACGTGGCCGCCCTGGTAGGACGACATCGCGATGGCCTGGGCATCCTCTTGGATGGCGCAGTCGACGATCTCGGCGACCGATCGGTTGTGACCCAGGTGAATGACCTCAGCGCCGCCGGACTGGAGCACGCGCCGCATGACATTGATCGCGGCATCGTGACCGTCAAACAGCGAAGCGGCGGTCACGATGCGGACCGGCCGGCTCAGCTGATAGCGAGCCGGCTCAGCGGCAGCCGCCGTGGGACAGCTCGCCTCGGTGGGAGCCGAAGACGAGGTGTCCGTGGGCGCGGAAGCGGAAGATTGGGTCGGAACGCTACTCATCGTCGATGCGCAACAGGGCGGCGAAGAAAGGCAGCGGCCGAGCGGCAGCTGCAAGGCGACGAATTCCCTGGCCTTTGCGGCCTAGGGGCGCGCCTGGCCTGGGTAGACCGAAGGAGGTCTCCAAAGGGTCGCGGGCGTTCGCCTGGAACCGCCGAATGTAGCACGCGTGTAGGGCCGTTCCGAGGGCCCTACACGCGTGAACAGGCCCCGTTAGGACCCTCCGGGCCGAGCAGCTAGCTCACCCGGCCCCAACCGTTGGAAAATCAGCCGTCCGAATCCCTGGCGAGCAGCTCGACCTCGACCTCCAGGGGCTCGTCCTGGCCCTCGCGGCGAACCATCAGCTGGACTCGATCTCCGGGCTGGTGATCGCGCAGGCGACTCATCATGTCCCCGGCTCCGTCCAGCTGTTCGCCGTTCCAGGTGAGCAGCACGTCGCCGGCTTGGATGCCCGCGTTGCCAGCCGAAGTGCCCTCCGAAACGCTTCCGACGGCAACGCCGCTCCCGTCGAAGTCGTAGTTGGGACCGATGCCAAAGCGGACTGCGGCAGCGCCGGCCGAGCCACCCGAGCCACCCGAGCCAGCCGGGGCACCGCGGCCCGCACCGGGGGCCGGCGCAGCGGCCTCGCTGGTCTCCTCTGGTTCTGAATCAAGCGTCCTTGCGTTCTCGTCGTAGAACTCAAAGCGCTCCGGGCGAACCGCAGCTGACAACGCCAGGCTGTGCCACAGGCGCATGGCGTAGACCGCACCGGTGCGGTCGATGGTCGCGATCGTGTCGCGCGAGGTGTGGTAGTCGTCGTGCAGCTCGGCACAGATGCCGAACAGCACCGGGACCCGGTTCTGCCGGAACGCCGCGTGGTCCGAGCTGCCTCGCGATCCGAAGGTGTCGACGATCTCAAGAGGCGAGCTGTCGAAGAACGGTTGAGCCCAATCGGCCATCCCGACGCCGGTGTCAGCCCCCGACACGTTCAAGCGGGCACCTTCCAAGCGTCCGATCATGTCGAAGTTCATCATCAGCGCGTGATCCTCGAGGGGAACAATCGGATCTTCGGTGTAGGCGAAAGACCCCACCAACCCGGATTCCTCACCGGAGAACAACAAAATAAGAATCGAGCGGGCGTCCGCTCCCGAGGGCAGGTTCTCGTTGTAGTCCCGGTGCAGCCGCTCGGCGAGCATCAGCAGCGCGGCCGAACCGGTGGCGTTGTCGTCCGCGCCGGGGTGAACCTTGTTGCCCTGGTTTTCCGAGCTATCCCGCGAACCGAACGCGCCATAGCCCAGGTGATCCAGGTGTCCTCCGATCACGATCAGTTCCTTCGCTAGTTCGCCGCGACCGGGAATCAGGCCGCCCACATTCTCACCCAAAGTCGGCGTCTCGAGGATGCCCGCATTCAAGGTGATGTTGATGTCGAGATCCGTCACCACGCGCCCAGCGTTCGCTTCCTTGGCGAGTGCTCCGAAATCGGCACCGGCCGCCTCAAACAGGCGCTGCGCCGCGTCGGGGGAAACCATGGCGACGGGGACGTCAGCGTTGGTGCGCCCCATGGAGAACTGCCCGATTTCGGAGGCGCGCGGGTCGTTGGTCCCGGGAGGGCTCACAATCAAGATGCCGGCCGCGCCCCGGTCTGTAGCGTCGCCCAGCTTGCGACGGAAACTCGCCCGCGTGCTCCACGGGCTGCGACCCGTCGCCCACAGGCTGTTGCCGGATTCGTCCATCGGCTCGAACCGCAGCACCACCGCGATCTTCCCGGTGAGGTCATCCCCCTCCTCGTAGCTCGAGTAGCCCTCGCGCCCGCGGTCGATCGAATAGCCCACAAACGTGGCGGGGCCGCTGGCTTCGCCGGAGGCACCCAGGCTGAGCACCTGAAAATCCTCCTCAGCGACCATCGCCAAATCGCCAACGGAAAGACTCTGGCTCTCGAGGGTGCGGCGCCTGGCCAACTCGAAGACCTGGCGCCAAGAGGGCTCGCCCGACTCGTCGGTGAAGCCCGGTTCAAGGCCGGCCAGCTTCAGGTGGTGTTCGCAGTAGTCCTTGGCGATCTCCATCCCTTGGGTGCCGGGAAGGCGGCCGCCGAGGAAGGGATTGGCCAGAAACGTCAGATGCTCGTCGAAGATCCGAACATCGGGGTCCACCGAGGTCAGCACCGCGCGGATCGGATCATCGGCGACTTCCTTGGGCGGCGGCGCCTCGGCTTGAATCACGACCTCTTGGGCCGAAGCTGACCCGGCCACCACGGCAAGGAACGTGAGGGCGAATGCGCGCGGGGCGCGGGGAGCACGATCGGAAATCATCTAGGCTCTGGCTGGAACAACGTGGGGAAGAAGGGCCCGGGTGGCGACCATGGAAATGGAGGGGAGCCGCTTGGACAGGCCGAGAACGCGTCACAGAGGTTAGCCTGCGCAGCGGTTTGCTCCCCTACGGAAGCGAACCCCCGATCTGCCCCGAATCGCGGAGGAATCCCGAGGCTCGGGGCCCGCTGGCTGCCCGGATTGGCCCGGGCCCGGATCGCGGCCCACCACCGGCCCCCCCCTCCAGCCCCGCTCTTCATGGCCCAAGCCGCCCTTTTCGCCCTCCTGCTCCTGCTTACGCCGACCGCCGGCGAGGCCCCCGGAGAGCTGCCCGTCGCCGCAGACACCCATCCCGCGGACGGTCCGGACTGCGAACTGATTTTCGCGCTTCAGCCCCACCAGCTGAATGTCCGGATCAAGACGAACCTCGTGTTCTTCGACCTGGTCGCCGAAGCGCCCCGGGAACTCGAAGATCAGCTCACCCAGCCCGAGGAGAACAGCCACGGGGACGCGCTGGAAGAATTCGCGCTCCAGCACCTGTTTTTGAAAGTCGATGGCCAGCCGCTCACCGACTACGAGCGCACCAAATTCGTGGTGCGCCCCGCGGTCCCGGCGATGCTCAACATGTTTCCGGTCCATGGCGCAAAGGCCATGATCGAACTCGAGCTCGCCCTCGAATTTCCGCTCGAGCGGTCCCCCACGCGCCTGTCCATGCGCTGGGACGTGTTCCCCCCCGACTCGGCCCTTGGCCGCGGCGACAACGCGCCCCCCATGGAGGTTTCCGGTCAGCTCCACGACGGCCGCGTCGACCACCCGCTTTTGTTCCTGGAACAAGAGCCCGAGATCATCTGGCATGGCGAGGTCACCGACCTGTCGGAGTTGTTTCTGTCCGTGCCCGAAGTCATCGAGCCCGAACCGCGTACGTTTCCCGCGCTCTCGGCCGGGCTGGGCCTCACAGGCGTTTGCTTGCTCATCGGCGGCCTGGTTCGTTCCCGGCGCGGGATGGCCAAGGCGATTCCCTACGTAGGCGGCGCCGCACTGTTCGTCTTTGGCGCCAGCGCGACCCGCGAAGTTGGGCTGATTCACCTTGGCACAGCCGAACTGGCCGGCGGCCTGACGGAGGACGAAGCCGTCCGGATCTTCGAGACGCTCCACGCGAACGTGTACTTCGCGTTCGAGTATGAAAAAGAGAGCGACGTCTACGACGCGTTGGCGCGTTCGGTGAGTGGCGAATTGCTCGCCGACCTCTATCGGCAGATCTACACCGGTCTGATTCTGGAAGAAGAAGGCGGTGCAGTCGCTCGCGTGCAGGCCCTCAGGCACCTGGAGACCCACATCGAGCAAATCGGCGTGTTCGGTGAGGAACAAGCCCCCGGATTTCTGGCGCGCTCGCGCTGGCAAGTGGACGGCAAGGTCACGCACTTCGGCCACAGCCACGAGCGAACCACCGAGCAGCTCGCCCAATTCACCGTGAGCCAAGTGGGCGGCGAATGGCGCATCGCCGGCGACAAAATCCTGGAGAGTCGCGTTCTGGGCGCGAAGCCGATTCCCAAGGCAGACTCCGGCCCCGAAGCCGCGGAGGAGTTTTGAGCGACCGCCGGCTCGCCCTGCAAGGCGTCGAGCACACCTATGCGAACTCAGGCTTCGCCCTGCACGTAGAGAATTTGGAGCTGCGCGCGGGCGAAGCCGTGGTCTTGACCGGCCGAAGCGGCTCGGGGAAGTCAACGCTCCTGGCCCTAGCAGCCGGCGTTTTCCATCCGGCCGCCGGCGAAATTTGGCTGGGTGACCTCGCGCTGCACGGCACCTCGGACGCGGCCCGCAGGCGCTTGCGCCTCGCTGGCATCGGACAGGTCCTGCAGGACTTGGCGCTGATCGACTACCTGGGCGCGCTTGAAAACGTGATCCTGCCGGCGCGGCTGGCTGGCTTCGACCGACGGGAAGCCATCGAACGAGCGCGCGAGCTCCTCGAACGCCTCGGGCTCGGGAACAAGCTCGAGCGGCGCCCTTCGCGGTTGTCCGGCGGCGAACAACAACGGGTCGCGCTGGCCCGCGCCCTCGTTACACGCCCCGGACTCGTGCTAGCCGACGAACCCACCGGATCCCTGGATCCCCGCACGGCCCGCGAAGCCGCCGAACTGCTGATTCGCGAATCGCTGGAAGCCGGCGCGGCGATTCTGTTCACCACCCACGATCCCTCGCTCGTCGATCTCGCAACGCGCCACGTGGAGCTGATCGCCGGTGAGTCCGGGCCAAGTCGCGTGGCCGAGCTCAAGGGCGCGAACGCGGTGACACCTTGAAGAGCAGGACACTGTGAACCGAGGGATACTGTGAACCGAGGGATACTGTGAAGCGAGAGACACTGT
Organism: uncultured Planctomycetaceae bacterium; assembly: GCA_964619265.1. Taxonomy (GTDB): domain Bacteria; phylum Planctomycetota; class UBA1135; order UBA1135; genus CAZUCE01. The sequence goes on along the minus strand of CAZUCE010000014.1, from coordinate 86,429 downwards.
GAAGCGAGAGACACCGTGAAGAACATCGCCTACCTCACGGCCCGCTATCTGCGCGCCAACCCCTGGCCAGCAGGCTTGATCGCGCTCGCCTTGGCCCTGGTAGCCTTCCTGCCAGCGGCCACCAGCTGGACGACGGCACGTCTGCGCGCGGACCTAACGGCCCGCGCGGAGCAAACGCCCCTGATCGGCGGCGCGCTGGGCAGTCGGCTCGATCTGGTGCTCGAAGCGCTCACCTTCCGCGGCGGAGAAATTCCCGGCTGTCGCGCGGCGTTCCTGGATGAGCTGCGCGAGGATCCGCGGGTTCTTTCCGTACCCGTTCTTCGTGCAGGAACCGTGCGCGAATTCCCGCTCGTGTGCACTTCTCCGGAGTACTTCGAACAGCGCGAGCTGTACGCCGTCCGCGGCGGACTGCCGTTGATTCTCGGAGAGTGCGTACTCGGGTTCGCCGTCGCCCAGGAACTGGGCCTGGGTCCGGGCGATGTGGTGTTTTCCGACCCAACACGCAGCTTCGACGTGTCGCGGCCTCAAACGCTGCAGATGCCGGTGGTCGGTGTGCTGGCCGAAACGGGTACGCCCGATGACCGCGCGGTGTTCGCCGACCTGCGAACCGGCTGGGTGATCGAAGGCCTTTACCACGGTCACGAGGAGGTCGATCCTGAAACGGACCCCGAGCTCGTCATGGCCGAATCCGAGTCGAGCCGCATCCTGTCGCAAGCGGTCCTGTCCTTCGAGTCGATCCGTCCGGAAAACCTGGCCAGCTTTCACCTGCACGCTGCGCGCGAAGAACTTCCGATCAGCTTCGTGCTGCTTTTTCCCGTGGACACCAAGGCCGCGACCCTGATCGAGACCCGCGTGGATCTGGCCGGCACTCACCAAGTGGTCTCAGCTCGGAAAGAAATCGATCTGCTGCTCTCGCGCGTGCTCGACCTTGAGCGCTTCATTCGAATCCTGTCCGGCGTGCTCGGCGCTGGAACCTTGGCGCTCGCGGCGGTCGTCGTCGCGCTCTCCAGCCGGCTGCGCGAAACCGAATGGCGTGCGCTCGATCGGCTGGGCGCTCCGCGCTCCAGCCGAATGGCCCTGCACGGCGCCTTCCTGTTGGCAGCCTTGCTCGTCGCAGCGGGTCTATTCGCCCTGCTGATCGGCGCCTGGATTCGCTTCCACCCCGACCCCACACGCTGGCTCTAGCCCCTGCCCACCGATGGTTCACCTCCGCTTGGCCCTGGCTGCCTCCCCTCTAGCCTCACCCCGTGGGGCTTTGCTCCTGCTGCCGCTCCTGTTCGCCTGTGGCCAAGATCCCGGCCAAGCCCCTCCCAGCGGCTCGCCCTACGTCGCGGCGACGTTCTTCCCCCTAGCCGAATTCGCCCGCGAACTCCTGGGCGAGCAACTCGAAGTGCGGCTGCCGCTGCCACCGGGTGAAGATCCCGCGATCTGGCAGCCGACCCGCGATGCGCTCGAGGTGTTCCGCGGCGCGCAACTGGTGATCAGCAACGGTGCGGGCTTCGAGAAGTGGCTCGACCACGCCAGCTTGCCGGACAGCCGTCACCTGCAAACCTCGAGCGGCTTTCGCGATCAGTGGATCGAGCAGGAGACGGTCACCCATAGCCACGGGCCCGGCGAACACACCCACGAGGGCTTTGACGGACACACCTGGCTCGACCCGTTGCTCGCGCGTGAGCAAGCGCTCGCGATCAGCGAAGCGCTCAGGCAAGAGCGCCCGGGCTGGCCCCAGCTCACGGAGACCCTGGCCGAACGGGAAGCCGCGTTGCTCGAACAATTCGATGCCTTGGATCGGCGCTTCCAAGACCTGACTCCTCGACTCGCGAACCTGGCCCTGTTCGCCTCCCACCCGGCCTACGACTACCTGGCAAGGCGCTACGGCTGGGAGCTCACCACCACCGAGCCTTCCGATCTCCCGGCGAGTTCCCCGCGGGGTCCCATGCTGATGCTGTGGGAAGGCAAGGTCTGGCCCGACGCGCCGGAGCGCGCCGTCCATGTCACTTTTCCCACCGCGGAAAGCCCGGAGGCGCGAGGCGCTGGCCTCGGCTACTTCGGGATCCAAGCGGAGGGTCTGAACGCGCTCGAGAGCGCGCTCGAAGACCTAGGCTTTTAGACCGAAGCCGGCCTCCGGCTGCGGGGGTTCCCGCTAGGCGGCGCCGAGCTTCTTTTTCAGCTCTTCGTCGAGCTTCGCAAGGAACTGGTTGGTCGTTAGCCAGGGGGTCTCGCCCCCCACCAGCAACGCCAGGTCCTTGGTCATGTGCCCGCCTTCGACGGTCTCGATGCAGACCTCCTCGAGCGAGGCGCAAAATTTGGAGAGGTCCGCGTTGCCATCCAACTTAGCCCGGTGCGCAAGCCCCCGGGTCCAAGCAAAGATGGAGGCGATCGGGTTGGTCGAAGTCTCCTCGCCGCGCTGATGAGCCCGGTAGTGACGCGTGACCGTGCCGTGGGCCGCTTCGGCCTCAACCACCTTGCCATCCGGCGTCATCAACTGCGAAGACATCATGCCCAGCGAGCCGAAGCCCTGGGCCACGGTGTCCGACTGGACGTCGCCGTCGTAATTCTTGCAGGCCCACACGAATCCACCGTTCCACTTGAGCGCGGCTGCGACCATGTCGTCGATCAGGCGGTGCTCGTAGGTGATGTTGGCGGCCTTGAACTTGCCCGCGAACTCCTTCTCGAAGACTTCGGCGAACAGGTCCTTGAAGCGCCCGTCATAGGCCTTGAGGATCGTGTTCTTGGTCGACAAGTAAACCGGCCATTTGCGGTCCAAGCCGTAGTTGAGGCAGGCGCGCGCAAAGCCACGGATCGACTCGTCGAGGTTGTACATCCCCATCGCGACGCCAGGCTCGGTGAATTGGAAGACCTCGCGCTCGACCGCTTCGCCGCCCCCTTCGGGTTCAAAGCGCAGGGTCAATTTCCCGGGCCCATCGACCAGGAAGTCCGTGGCCCGATACTGATCGCCAAAGGCGTGGCGGCCGATGACGATCGGTTGAGTCCAGCCGGGCACCAGCCGCGGCACGTTCTGGCACACGATCGGCTCACGGAACACCGTCCCGCCCAGGATGTTCCGGATCGTGCCGTTTGGCGAGCGATACATGCGCTTGAGGCCGAACTCTTCGACGCGATCTTCGTCGGGCGTAATGGTCGCGCACTTGATGCCGACTCCGCACTCCAAGATTGCGTTCGCCGCGTCGACCGTGATCTGGTCATCGGTCGCGTCTCGGCTCTCAATGCCGAGGTCGAAGCGCTGAATGTCCAGCTCGAGGTAGGGAAGGATCAAGCGATCCTTGATGAACGCCCAGATGATGCGGGTCATCTCGTCACCGTCGAGTTCGACGACGGGACCTTTGACGGAGATCTTGGCCAAGGGATTACAAAGCGGCTGAGGGGGATTCGAATCGGAAGCCGGCTTGCCGGATCGGCCGCCAAGGCGCTCTAGCCCAACGCGGCCGGCCACGAAGCCGGGCCGAGGAGGTTAGGGACCCCGGCCTAAAATTGCGACCGGGCAGCGCCTGCCTGTGTGGCCACTCGGTCTCTTTCTCCGCCGGCTTCCCCGGGCGCTGGGACGCGACGACCGCGGGCTTCTGGCCTTGCGGCCGCGGGCTCCCTGGGCTGCCACGGCTCCGGGCGTGGCTGCATGGCTGCGGGAACGGCTGCACGGCTGCGGGCATGGAAGCAAGCGTGTAGGCACGGCTGTGGGCACTGGCACCGCAGGCTCCCGTCCCAGATCCGCCGAATTCGCCGGAACCGAGCTTGCAGCCTGCTGCCGCTTCGCTTACCCCTGCTTCTATGAGAAGCCCCCTGAAATGGCTCCTGCTCCTGCCGCTCGCCGGCGGAGTGTGGATGAACCAAACCTTTTGCTGAGGCGATCCCCTCGGAATGCTCGGTCTGGGCATTGCCATCTTGAGTGGGCTGGGTCTGTTCGGCTCCAGCTCATCGCCTTCCTGAGCCGCGGCCGCCTTGCTCCGTCTGCTCAAGACCGCCGTCAAGCGCTTCCTCCAATCCGGCGGTAGCCGCGTCCCCATGCCGAGTCCCGGGGACTCCGCGCCCGACTTCGACGTCGTGGCCCACGACGGTTCGCGCGTTCGGCTTTCCGAACTGCGCGGGAAGCGCATTGTGCTTTGGTTCTACCCCAAGGCCGATACGCCGGGCTGAAAGGCCCAAGGACAGGGCTTCCGGGATCGAAGCCCCCAACTCGAAGCCGCCGGCATAGTCGTGCTCGGTTGCTCCTTCGACAATCAAGCGGACAACGCTGCCTTTGCCAGCAAGTACGGCTTTCCGTTCCTTCTTTTGTGCGACACCGAACGCTCGATGGGGCTTGCCTACGGCGCCTGTGACGCGGTCACCGACGGGTACGCCCGTCGCCTGACCTTCGTCATCTCCCCCGAAGGCGTCCTCGAAGAAGCCATCGAAACCCAAGATCCTGGCGGCCAAGCCGCAGGCCTGTTGGCCCGCTACGGATCCGTCTGACCCAAGACGCCCAGCGCAGTTCGCGCAGGTCCAAAAGCCACGGAGCTTCTCGGAGGAATCGCGTAGGAGGCCGCTCCGAAACGTCTGAAGCTGAGCGCCCGAGAACGCAAAAACCTGCGGTCAGCCCTGAACTGAAATGGTCTTCGGGACGCTGAACTGGCGATAGCCAGCGACGCCGCCCACAAAGCCAAAGCCCGAGTGGCGGTGTCCGACCCAGGGCGCGTCGGGGGCGGAGGTCATGTAACGGTTGACCCCGACCTGGCCGCTTCGGATTTGCTTGGCGACGCGCAGGCCGCGGGCGGTATCGGCCGTAAAGACGTTGGCGCCCAATCCATAGGGGGTGTCGTTGGCCAGCCGGACGGCCTCCTGTTCCTCGCCGGAGAAGCGCATCAGGGTGACGACCGGACCGAAGGTCTCGTCGCGAGCAAGGCTCATTTCAGGAGTGACGTCGGCCAGCACCGTAGCGGGATAGAAGTTGCCGGGCCCCTCCGGCGTGACGGCCCCGGTGAGAACGCGAGCGCCCTGGCTGCGCGCCGCGTCGACTTGGGCAGCGACTTTGTCGCGCTGGTCGGCGGAGACAAGCGGGCCCATTTTGGCGGAATCATCAAAGCCACTGCCTGCGGTCCAAGCAGCGGCGAGAGCTTGGACGCGCTGCTCGAAATCGCCCGCAACTTCCTCCGCGACGTAGACACGCTCGACGCTACAGCAAACCTGACCGGTGTTGCGCAGCGAGTGGCGGACGGCGACTTCGGCGGCAGCATCCAAGTCGGCATCGGCGAACACGACCAGCGGATCCTTGCCACCGAGTTCAAGCACGAGTCGTTTGAGGCCTCCCGAGGCGGCAGCCATGATCCGCCGGCCCGTGTCGCGGCTGCCCACGAAGGAGATCATGTCGACGTCCTCGTCGACCAACTGGGCCCCGACTTGTCCGGGACCCTGAACGAGTTCCATCACACCACCGGGGAGCTCCTCGGCAAAGCAGGCGTGGAGGGCTGCGCCGGTTAAGGGGACCTGCTCGCTGGGCTTGAAGACGACCGCATTCCCCATGGCCAGCGCCGGGGTGAGCAGGGACATCGGCATGCCCACCGGGAAGTTCCACGGGGTGATCGCGGCAACGACACCGTGGGGTTCGTGAATCACCATGGAGCGAACACTGCCCTGTTCGCTCTCGATCGGCGCGAGGGCGCGCCTTGCGGTTTCGAGCGAATCCACAAGGCCTTCGGCACGGCCGCGGACTTCGGCAAGGGCCTCGCGCCGGGGCTTGCCCATCTCGCGGGTGATTAGGTCAGCGATCTCCTCCGCGCGAGCCTCGATCCGCGGAGCCACGCGGGCGAGCTGCTCCAGGCGAGCTCCCGGCTCCAGCCCGGCCCAGGCCTCGCTGGCAGCGCGAGCTCGCTGGACGGCGGTATGGACCTCCGCTTGGGAGGCGACGGGCAGTTCAGACAGGACCTTGCCGGTGGCCGGGTCCAAATTGACGAAGGTCTCGCGGGTCGCCGAAGGCGCGCCAGCTGTTTGGGGAGTCATCGAATTTGCAGGTGGACGGGTGGCCCGGGAGGGATCCGGTTGGAGAAGCCGAGCGGTCAGACGCCCAGCAGGAATCCGCCGTCGACGGGGAGGTCGACGCCGGTGATTTCGGAAGCCGCTGGCGAAAGCAGGAACGCGACGGCGCGCGCAAGATCTTCCGGCGGCGTAGGGCGCCCCAAAGCCACCGATCGCAGGAGCCGCGTGTCGTGGGTCTCGGGGTGAGCGTCGGGGTGTGGGCTGATTCCGGGGGAAACCATGTTGACGCGCACGCCGAACGGGCCTTCCTCGAGCGCCCAGGATCGGGCCAGCACGAGCAGGGCCGTCTTGGCGGCCACATAGGCCGCGGCGCCGCGCCTGGCCCGCAGGCCGGCCAGGGAAGAACATCCAAACAGAACCACGGCTCCCCGGCTGTTCCGCAGGGCCGGACGCGCAGCCTCGATGAGATGGACCGCGGACTCCACATTGGAGCGGAACAGATGGCCCAAACGCTCCGTGGAGGTTTGCTCCAGGGGACCGGCTTCGTATTCGCCGATCGAGTGAACGCAGGCATCGAGCCGCCCATCCGTGGCCACCACGGCGCGAACGACCTCGGTCAGGGCCCCCGGTTGGGTGGCGTCGACCTGGTGCAAGCGCCCCCCGAACTCCTCGGTCAGCTGCTCCGCGGCAGACGAACTCGTTCGGTAGGTCAAATGCGGTCGCCAGCCGGCCCTAGCCAATTCGCGGGCACAGGCCAGTCCTAGCCCCCGGATGCCCCCCGTGAGTAGCACGGTACGGGCAGCTGCGGGAGCCTCTGGATCGGTCGATTCACGGCGGGAGTCAGGCGGTACCATCCCGCACAGGATACGCGAGGAGTCTTCGCCTGCGGCGGGTCAGCGCGGCCGCCCTAGAGAGTCCGGTCGGTCCGGCTGGATCAGTCCAGGATCCCGGCGCGCTCAAGCGGCCAGACCCGCAGCCGAACCCGGCCGCGCAGGAATTCCCTCGGAACCAGGCCGAACTCGCGGCTATCCGAGCTGTGCGGACGGTTGTCGCCCAGCACGAAAAAATGATCCTCGGAGACGCGCGTCCACTGGTAGAGACCGCTGGAAGCCTTGATGGCGTAGGGCTCGTCGAGCAGTTCTCCGTTCACCAACACCCGCCCATCGGAGATGAGCACCTCATCGCCGGGCAAGCCGATCACCCGCTTGATGTAGTCCAGCTCTGGCTCCACCGGAGATCGCAACACAACCACCTCGCCCCGATCGACCTGATCGAAGGCATAGCTCCAGGTCTCGATCAGGATCCGGTCGCCGTCCGCGATCCCAGGAGCCATGGACTTGCCACGCACCACCGAGACGTTGAACAGCAGGCAGTAGGAAAGAGCCCCCACGAGCCCCACCCACAAGCCGTCCTTGATCCACCACATCAGCGCCATCCCGCGGCGGCCATCCGCTTCGCGCGATCCGCTCGCCCCACCCTTGACGATTCTGGTCTGCATTCCCCTTGCTTTCCCCCGCTCGCTATATCCACACCGCTTCGCGGTCCCCAATTTTGGGATGGCCCCTCTCCAATACCCTCCGGCCAGCCCCCAGCTTTAGTCGAGCCCAGGGGAAGCCCACAACTAGATCCACCTTTCGAGCCCCCTCGTCACGGATCTGTAGCTCGTTCTGCGCAATCTGCATCTCCGAACGAACTGCGGCGGACTTCGACCCCTTCGCCCATGATGACCCCGAGCGGACCAAGCCCGTCGCGCCCGAAAAGGCAGCGCCTGCGCCCTTGCAAGCCTGAGCCCACGGATCCCGAAGCCCCCTGCTCGACCTCGGAGCCCCTTTCTCCGCTCGAGCCGCTGTCGCCTTTGCCGCGCCGCCAACCGGCCGGCGAGCTCGGTTCGCCGCAGGTCACCCCGGCCAGCCAGGCCGGAGTCAACCGGCAAGACAACTGGGCGAGCGACCCCGCGGGCCTTGGCCTCGGATCCGATTCGGCGGGGGCAGACCGCAAACCCGCGTCTTCCAAGCTGCTGGTCGTGGCCAACCGCCTGCCTGTCCACCGGGAACGCCAGGGCGGAGCCACCATCTGGAAGACCAGCCCGGGCGGACTCGTTTCAGCCCTGGCCCCGATCCTCGAGGAGCGCGGCGGAGCTTGGATCGGTTGGCCCGGATTCCCCGGCGAGGCGCCGGAACCCTTCGAGCAAGACGGCTTCCGGCTGTGCCCGGTGAGCATCAGCCAGGTCGAGCTCGAGCAGTTCTATCTCGGCTTCTCCAATGGAAGCCTGTGGCCTCTCTACCACGACGCGGTTCGCTTCCCCGAGTTTCACCGCCGCTGGTGGGGCCCCTACGCCGAGGTCAACGAGCGCTTCGCCCGGGCGACCGCGGAGGCGATGGAAACCGACGACTCCACCGTCTGGATCCACGATTACCAGCTGCAGCTCGTGCCCGGCATGCTGCGCGATCTGCGCCCGGACGCGCGCATCGGCTTCTTCCTGCACATCCCCTTTCCCCCCGTCGAGCTGTTCGCCCAGCTCCCCTGGCGCAAGACGATCCTCGAGCGGATGCTCGGTGCGGACTTACTCGGCTTTCAAACCAAGTTTGGCGCCCAGAACTTCGCGCGCGCCGCGCGGCGCTACACCTCGGCGACCGGCACCGATAGCGAACTGCGCTTCCGCGGCCGCACGATTCGCGTGGCGGCCCATCCGATTTCGATCGACACCGCGAGTTACGAACAGCTAGCGCTGGACCCCGAGATCCAAGCGCGCGCCGAGGAGATCCGTGAAGAGGTCGGCCGCGGGCGCAAGATCTTCCTGGGGGTCGACCGCCTGGACTACACCAAGGGCATCGACCAGCGCCTGCGCGGCTTTCTGACGCTGCTCGACCGCTATGAAAACGCCGCCGAATTGGCCACATTCGTCCAAATCGCGGTCCCGAGCCGCGAGATGGTTCCCGAGTATGCCCAAATTCGCACCCAGGTCGAGCAACAGGTCAGCCGCATCAACGGCACCTACGGTGAAGCGGGCCGCGCCGCCGTTCACTACTTGTATCGCTCGGTGGACGTCCGGGAATTGGTGGCCTGGTACCTGGCTGCCGACGTCATGGTGGTCAGTCCGTTGCGTGACGGCATGAACCTGGTCGCCAAGGAATTCGTGGCCTGCCGTACGAGCGGCGACGGCGTGCTCGTTCTGTCCGAGTTCACCGGCGCCGCGATCGAGTTGCGCCAGGCGATCACCGTCAATCCCCATGACGTCGACGGGCTCGCTTCCGCCTACGAGCTCGCTCTCGACCTTCCGCAGACCGAACAGCGCAAGCGCATGACGGCCCTTCGGCGGGTCGTTCGCCGGCGCAATGTTTTCCAATGGGCTGATGGGTTCCTCTCGGATCTATCTACCGCGACATCCCGCTCCTCGTCCGAACGCACACCCGAATCCAGATCGTGAGCCCCACTCCCAACCCCTCCGGCGGCAGCGCTGTCGACCCCGCTCTCGAGCAGGATTCCGCCAACACGAACATGGATCCGCGCCTTGAGGCCGAGCTCGAGCGCTTGGCCCGCGTCCCGGTCCTACTCGTCGCAAGCGACTACGACGGCACCCTCGCTCCCATCGTCGAGGACCCCGACCAGGCCCATCCAGATCCCGACGGCCCCGTGGCCTTGCGCGGCCTTGCCGAGCTGCCGGGCACTCACGTTTGCTTGATTTCGGGGCGCGCCCTGGCCGAGCTGCGAAGGCTGTCTGGCGCTGAGCCGCCCCTGCGGCTGGTTGGCAGCCACGGCAGCGAGTTCGATTTCGGCTTTACGACCCGCCTCGATCCAGACCAGCTGAAGCTAAGGGAAAATCTGTTGGCGCGCAGCGCCGAGCTGGAAGCTGCCCACCCCGGATCCCAGGTGGAAGCCAAACCCACCGGCATCGCGTTCCACTACCGGCGCGTTGCGCCCGAGGCCCAAGAAGCCGCTCGGCAAGCGGCGCTCGATCAGCTCGGGCAGAGCCCCGGCGTCCAGGTGCGGACCGGAAAATGCGTGGTCGAGTTCGCTGTGGTCGAGACGGACAAGGGCACGGCTTTGCAGGAGATTCGTCGCCGGGTCGGTGCCTCCGCGGTCCTGTTCTTCGGAGATGACGTCACCGACGAAGATGCGTTTGCTCGTCTGTGCGGGCCCGATGTCGCCGTCAAAGTCGGATCCGGCGAGACCGCGGCTCCCCACCGTGTAGCCGGCCCGCGTGCCGTCTCTCGAGCGTTGGCCCGGTTGCTCGAAGCGCGCCGCGCCCACTTCAACACCGAAGCCTTCGCGCCGATCGAGCAACACAGCCTGCTGTCCGACCAGCGCTCGCTGGCCCTGGTCGCACCCGGCGCTCGCATCAACTGGATGTGCGCTCCACGGTTCGATTCACCCGCCCTGTTCGCTGAACTACTCGGCGGCCAAAACGCAGGCGCCTTCGGGATCCGGCCCGCGGAAGGCCCCATCGCGGCCAAGGCCGCCTACCGTGGCCCCACTGGCATGCTCGAGACCCGTTTTGGTGACGGGCCCGATGCGATTTGCGTACTCGACTACCTGGATGCTTCCGGAGGCCGGCCGCTCCATCGCGCGGGGCGCAGCGACCTGATTCGCGTGGTAACCGGGCGCGGAGTCGTAGAAATCGAGTTCGCTCCGAGGCTCAACTTTGGACGCGGCGCGACACGCCTCGCCATCACCGACGACGGCCTCGCGATTCGCAACACCAACGTGCCGATCGTCCTTCACGCGCCGGGAGTCCAATTCGAGTTGTCTGAAGAAGGACCGCACCACACGGCCCGCGCACGGGTCGAACTAACAGGTGAACCGCTTGTGCTCGAGTTGTGCCACGGGGGACGTGGCAAGCGCGTCCCCGTCGAACAGAGCCAGCGCGAGGCGGACAATCAAGCCTGGTGGACCAACTGGGCGAGCCGGATCGAAACCACCGAGGTGGCCAGCGACCTCGTGCTGCGTTCGGCCCTAACCCTTCGCAGCCTGCAATACGGTCCGACCGGCGCCATGATCGCGGCCGGCACGACGAGCTTGCCCGAATGGCTCGGCGGCGTGCGCAACTGGGACTATCGCTACACCTGGCTACGCGACGCTGCGATGAGCGTCGAGGCACTGGCCATGCTTGGCAGTACCGGTGAAGCCATGCGCTATTTGGACTGGGTCTTCGATTTGCTTGAAGAGGTCGACGGGCCCGAAACCCTGCGGCCTCTGTACGACGTGCGTGGACGCGACCTCCCGCCCGAGGCGGAGATTTCCGAACTGGCCGGCTACCGTGGCAGCCGCCCGGTGCGTGTTGGAAATGCAGCCTGTGAACAGGTTCAGCTCGATGTGTTCGGACCGGTGGCCTCTTTGGTCCATACCCTCAGCGAGTGCGGCGTGCCGCTGGCTCCCCACCACGCTGAGCTCTTGGAGGCCATGGTCCAGGCGGTCAAACTGCGCTGGAAGGAGCCCGACCACGGGATCTGGGAGATCCGCGGGGCTCCGCGCCACCACGTGCACTCCAAGCTCATGTGCTGGCTCACGGTGGATCGCGCGATGCGCGTGTTCGAATCCCTGGGACGCGAGGTTCCCGGCGACTGGCCGGAGCTGCGCGACACGATTCGGACCGAGTTGCTCGAGCAGGGTTGGAACGAACAGCGGCAGGCTTACACCGCAGCCTACGGATCCGATGATCTGGACGCGGCCGTGCTGATGCTAGGCACCTGCGGCGCCCTCGACCCCGGCGATGAACGCTTCCGGACAACGGTCGAGGCAATCGAGGCCGAGCTCCGCGAGGGGCCCACCGTGTACCGCTACCGCGGCGACGACGGCCTGCCCGGGCGCGAGGGGGGCTTTCACCTGCTGGCCTCCTGGCTGGTGGACGCCTATCTGGCCCTCGGCCGCGAGGCCGACGCCCGGAGCCTGTTCGAGGAGCTGGTCTCCCTGGCCGGAGAAACCGGGCTTTTGAGCGAACAGGTCGAGCCACGCTCACGAATGGCACTCGGGAATCACCCGCAGGCCTATTCACACCTAGGTGTCATCCACAATGCCCTGCGCTTCGAGGGTCGCTCCATCGAGCACCCTGCTCCGCCCTTTGAGCGCTGAGGCCCGGTTTTCTTCCGAGGCATCGCGCTCCACCCCCGCGCCATGTCTCGATCGCTGCTCCATAAGCTGACCGCTTGGATCGCCCTGCCTCCGGTGGGCGGGCCGCCCGCACGCGCAGCCGCCTACCGGACGAGCCTGCTGCTGATCGCGGCGATTTTCGTCATCGACCTGTGGCTTCCGGCCTTGGTGGCCCTCGGAGTCCTGTACGTGCTACCCGTGCTGATCAGCGTGTGGGGTTCCCAGCGTCGTTGGACCTTTGCCATCGCGACCCTGTGCACGGTGCTGACTCCCATCGGCGCGATGACGTCGTTGTCCGGTCCCGATTTTCGGGAGACGTTGATGAGTTTGAACAGCGGCCTGGAGCACCTGCTGGGAGATGATCCAGCTCGCCAGGTCGTCCTGTGGGAGGTGCTGCAGATCTTCTGCGCGCTCTTTACGATTTGGGTCACAGCCGGTCTGGGACTGATGCGCATCGAAACCGAGCGCGAGCTGCTCGACACCCGCGAGGTGATGGCGATTGCGCTCAAGAGTTCGGCCGATGGCGTCCTGACAACCGATACCCTCGATCGCGTCAGCTTCTTGAATGCGGCGGCGGAGAAAATCACCGGTTGGGACCTGGAGGCCGCCCGCGGACGTTGGCTTCACGAGGTCTTCCACCTCGAAGCCGACCCTGAAACCAAAGCCCCGAACAGCCAACAAGTCGAGGAAGACCTGTTGCCGCGCGGCGATCGCTACGCGGCTCGCCGGAGAATCCTCCGGGGTCGCGACGGATCTCCCCAGCACATCGAAGCCAGTGCGGCTCTGATTCACGATCGCGACCGCAGCGTCAAGGGTCATGTGATCGTGTTCCGAAACGCGAGCAACCTAGCCGAATACGAAACTCGGTTGCGCGAGCTTGCCTATCGCGACCGCCTGACCGGCTTGCCGAACCGCACCTCGTTCCAAGAACGCATCGATCTGGAGATCGCCCACGCCAGGCGCCAAGAACGTCCCCTGGCTCTTTTGTATTTGGATCTCGATGGCTTCAAAGCGATCAACGACACGATCGGACACCATGCCGGCGACGAACTCCTGCGCTCCATGGCCCAACGGCTGATCGGCTGCTTGCGCGAGGCGGACACGGTGGCTCGGCTGGGCGGCGATGAATTCGTCATCCTGATCCCCGGCGTCGAGACCGCGGAGGACCTACGCGCCGTCGCCGAGAAAATCGTAGCCGCTTGCCGGCGTCCGTTCCTGCTGGAGGGCGAGCTTCATCCGGTCGGAACCTCGATTGGCATCGCCGTTTTCCCGACCGACGCCACCGAGGCCGAGGATCTGCTCCGCTGCGGAGATCGCGCGATGTACCTAGCCAAGGGCCGGGGCGGCTCGGACTACGCATTCCACTCGCGGTCGCTGGCCGAGGAGGACTCCTTGGACCTCATGGTCCCAGCGCGCCCGCGCAAGCAATCCGGCACAGGTCGGGCTCGCCGGTTTCAGCCGAAGCCGGCGCCGCCGCTTGAGCTACGCGCGAAGCTCAGCCCCCACCAGCCAAGCGAAGACCACTGATCCGAGCTTCCTCGCCCCCTCGGGGACGTTAGGCTGACCGCTTCATGCTGTTCCACAGCTTCGAGTACGTCCTATTCCTGTGGACAGTGTTCATCGTGTTCTGGAGCCTTCGCGGGCACAGAACGGCGCGTCACGGATTCTTGCTGGCGGCGAGCTACTTTTTCTACGCGCAGGCCGACTGGCGCTTCGTGTCCCTGCTGGTCGTCAGCTCGGCCGCTGACTTCCTATGTGGCGCAAGGGTGCAGTCCGCGCGGGATCAGGGCTCAACAGGAAAGGCCTGGCTGCTGGTCAGCCTGGCCGTGAACCTGGGCGTTCTCGGATTCTTCAAGTACTTCGACTTCTTCGTGGACGGCTTCGGACAGCTAGCCGGCAGCTTGACTCCCGAGGGATTCGATACGCAGCGGCTCCACTTGGACGTGGTCCTGCCGGTTGGCATTAGTTTCTACACCTTCCAGACGCTCTCCTACACGTTCGACATCTACCGCGGAAAGATGCGGCCGATCACGAGCCTGCTGGACTTTGCGCTGTACGTTTCGTTCTTCCCCCAATTGGTCGCGGGGCCGATCGTGCGAGCGATCGATTTCTTACCCCAGCTCGCCAACGAACCCGAACTCGACGATCGACGGGTTTCGTCCGGTCTGTTTCAGATCCTTCGAGGGCTCGGAAAGAAGCTGCTCATCGCGGATCTGCTTGGCGCGCACTTGGTCGATCCAGTGTTCGCATCCCCTGAATCCCTGGCCGCGGCCGGCGCCCCGCTCTTGATGCTCGCCACCTGGGCCTACGCGCTGCAGTTGTACGGGGACTTCGCGGGCTACTCCGACATTGCGATCGGTTCCGCGCGCCTGCTCGGATTCGAGTTGCCCAAGAACTTCGACGCGCCCTACAAGTCGCGCAACCTGGAAGAATTCTGGAGCCGTTGGCACATTTCGATGTCCTCGTGGTTCATGGACTACGTCTACATCGGGCTGGGTGGAAGCCGGGTGTCCTTCCCCCGCTACGCGCTCAATGTCCTGGTCGCCTGGGGCCTGGTTGGGCTATGGCACGGGGCAGCCTTCACCTTTGTGCTGTGGGGCCTGTACCACGGACTGCTCCTGGTCGCCTTGCGCCACTTCCGGCGCCGGTTCCTGGGGGGCGGCCAGTTGCCTGGGCGCTGGCACTTCCGCGTACTGAGCACACTTTTGACGTTCCACGCGGTGGCCTTTTCGATGATCCTGTTCCGGACGCCAGACCTGGGCAGCTTTGGGAGCGCCCTGCGCGGGTTCACTCATTTGGGGGCCGGATGGCCGAGCCTCTCTGCTCCGCTCGCCGCACTGATGATTCTCGGCTATGCGAGTCACTTCATGCCAGACACCTGGCAGAGCTCCCTCGAAAGGTCCTTTGAGAAGATTCCCGGCTTGCTTCAAGGGATCCTCTTGGCCGTGGCCATTGCGCTGCTGTTCGCGCTGCACCCTCCCGGTCTAGCTCCGTTCATCTACTTCCAGTTCTGACGCTCGCCATGCTGAGAAGCCTCCCCATTCGCTGGCGCGCGGCCGGATTCCTTGCGGCGCTGATCCTCGCCGAGTTCGGCCTGTATCACATCGGAAACTACGGCAAATGGGTCGTGCAGGACCGCGACGGCAGACTGGGCTGGCGTCTGCTGCCCAACCAGTCTGGTTGGTCGCGTGAGTATGACGTTCCCGAGATCATCAATCGTTTCGGCTACCGGGGTCCGGATTGGATGGATCCTGAGCAGGCCCTAAAAAACACGGAGCCCGTGTTCCGGGTTGCCGTGGTTGGAAACTCGCTCACCTACGGATCGGGGGTCGCTGGTTCCGAGACCTGGCCGAGCGTGCTCGAGGAATTGCTAAACGGTGAGTTCGAGCGGCGCCGGGATCCACGGCAGGTGGTCGTCATGAATTTCGCGGTCCAGGGCTACGTGTTCGAGCAGATGGCCCGCGTGTTTCACGACGAGATCACCCGCTGGAAACCCGACCTGCTGATCGTCCCCTCGCTGGCGCCTGATATTCGGCCCATGGCTGCACCGGTGGCTCCACAGGAGTACTTCGGTCGTCGCCCAATCGTGCGGACCGCGATCTATGACCTGCTGCGTGATTCGGTCATCGACAAGTGGATCCCTCCGCCAAGCGGCCAATCCCTCGAAGGCCTGGAGCTCAAGCGCGCTCAACTCGAGAGCACCTTGCCTTTGATGCGCAAGCGGTTTGAAGCCTTGGTCGCCACCCAGGCCGGCGATCCTTCCGCGGGAGAAATCCCCAGCTTCGAGCGCCTGGAAGAAGAGCTTCTCAAGGTGGTGATGCCCGCGCCGCCCGAAGCCATGCCGCGCGTCTTTTGGGAGGTGCTCGATACGCCTCAAGTGGCTTCGCTCAGCAAGCAACTGAAGGTCGATCTACGGCTAGAGCTGTTCGGTGCCCTCGAGCAGACCCTGCGACCCGAAATCTGGAGCCTCATCGACGGTCCGGTACAGGAACTTCCCTGGACCTCGGACCATCGCTTTTGGTGGTGGAAAATGGCAGCGCGACTGGAGCGCATTCAGCGCACCCTGAGTGAATACGGCGGGAAACTCTCGGTCGTTACCGTCACGCGCCTCCATGAAGTTCTGGACGAAAACTTGCCCCTCGACCAGCAAACCGTGAAACCGGTGGACTTGTTCTACGAGAATTGGCTTCCGGGACAGGCCGTTCCCCGGTCCGATGGGCGCCTGTTCTACACCTCCACGCGCCGTGATTTCTCGCGGCTGCAACCCGAAGTCACCCAGGCTCTCCTTCAACACGGCTATCTCGAAGGCCCAGGCGGCGCGAAGCGCATCGACGCGAGCCGTCCCGGAGCCGAATCCAGCCTCTTCCTGTTCCACGACGTGGGGCACTTCTCCCCGCGCGGTCATGCCGCGTTCGCCGAGCTCCTGGCCCGCTCGCTGGTCGACCAAGGCCTGTAAGACCCGCGCCCTTTACATGTCCCCCAACGAGATCCCCCCTATGGCGCAGACCAGCTTCTGGTCAGCGGTGTTCCAGCAGGCCGCCAAGGACCTGCGGACCTCGTTCCGCGATCGCTCTACGCTGATTCAGACCATCCTGGTGCCGCTCGCGCTGTACCCGGTGATGTTCTGGCTCATGTTGCAGGCCAGCACGATCCTGGAAGGCCAGAAGGCCGACCGGGTTGTCCGGGTCGACGTCGTCACCGACGACGGCCAGGCTGGCTTCGCGGCCGATCTGATCGAAGAGTGGAAGGTCCCTGATCCCGAGGTAGTGGATCCCGAGACAGCCGGTCCCGAGGCACTGGGTCCCAAAGCTCTGGGTCCCAAGGCTCTGGGCGAAGACCCCTCTGGCCCCGCGGCCCTCGACGAATCCGGCGAACAAGAGAACGAGGAGGAGAACACCGGGCTCGCCCAGGTCGAGGCCAAGATCGTCGAGAGCGGTGGACTCTCTCCCAAAGAACGGCTGTTCTCGGACGACCCTACCGACGCGGTCTTAGTCCTTCAGACCACAGCTGAAGGCCGGGTGATCTCGATCCACACCGACAGCGCCCGGGCCAGCTCCCTGCTGGCCGGGGAGCGATTGGCCGAGTGGCTCGACCATCGTGGGCACCTCGAGCGCGTCGCGCAGGCGAAGACTGCCGGATCGACCCTCGACGAACTCGCCCCGTTCGGCTACGAACGAATCGACGTCTCAGAAGCAGAAGAACTCGGCGCCTTCGTCTTGTCCCTGCTCTTGCCTTTGATGCTGGTTGTCATGGGGACCCTCGGCGCCTTCTATCCGGCGGTGGACCTCACCGCCGGAGAACACGAGCGCCGCACCCACGAGACGACGCTGCTCGCCCCGGTTCCACGGATGGCCATCCAGCTCGGCAAAGTGCTAGCCGTGACGACCTGCTCGGTGCTGGCCGCCACCATGAACCTGATCGGCATGGCGCTCGCCGCCAACCACTTGCTCGGCATGCTGGGTGGTATCGGGATCTCCTTCAAGCTCCCCATCGCCAACTTGCTGCTCGCGCTACCGTTCGCCGCCGCATTCCTGCTGTTCGTCTCCGCAGTCCTGTGCGCCGCCGCTTCCCTGACCCGTACGTTCAAGCAGGGCCAGAGCCTGCTCGGCACGGTGCAGATGGCCTTTTTGCTGCCCGCCATGGTGACGTCCATGCCGACCCTGCAACTTACCGCCGGGCTTGCCGCGGTTCCCGTCGTCGGAGTGGCGCTGGCTTTCCGCACGCTGCTGCGCGGCGGTCCGCTAGCCGATCTTCCGGTCGTTCCGCTGATCCTTGTTCTCGTCTTTCAGATTCTGTTCGCCGTCCTCGCCTTGGCCCTCTCGCTACGGCTCTTGGACCAGGCTCCCGACGGCGACGCGGAGCAATCCGCTGGCGATCGCCTGCGGCAGCTCCTCTCCCGCTCCCGCCCATGACTCCCCCCTCGAACTCCGTGAGCGATTCCAACCTGAGCGATCCGACCTCAAGCGCCGTCCGCGCCTCAGGACTCTCCAAGTCCTACGTGTCCAAAGGCCGCGGAGAAGTTCGCGCGCTCGACCATCTAGACCTCGACTGCCGTTACGGCGAAATCTATGGCCTGCTCGGCCCCAACGGAGCCGGCAAGAGCACTTGCCTGCGCATCTTGACCACGATGCTTGCGCCAACCTCGGGCCACGCCTGGGTACACGGGATTGAAGTCGCTGAGGATCCGATTGAAGTACGTCGCCGGATCGGTTTTCTGTCCGCAACGACCGGCCTGTATGCGCGACTCGACGCGCGGGAGACCTTAACCTACTTCGGCAAGCTCCACGGCATGTCCGGCGAACAACTGGAAGCCCGCGTCGAAGAACTCCTCGACGCGTTTGACATGCGCAGCTTCGCCGAACGGCGCTGTGAACACATGTCCAGCGGGCAGAAGCAGCGGGTGTCCATCGCCCGGGCGGTCCTTCACGATCCGGCCGTCTTGGTTCTCGACGAGCCGACCACCGGCCTCGATATTCTCGCGACCAGCGACATGATCGACTTCATCGCCTCGCGCAAGGACGAGCGGCGCTGCGTGATGCTCTCAACGCACATCTTGTCCGAGGCTGAGCGCCTGTGTGATCGAATTGGAATCCTCTATCGCGGCCGCCTGCTGGGCGTCGGTACGCTCGATGAACTGCGCGCCGAAACCGGTCGTGACTACCTGGACGGCGTCTTCCGGGAATTCGTCGCCCGCGCGGATCGGGAAGCCGATTCGAGCGGAGCCCCGGCAACGGGAGCCGGAGCGTGAACGGCCCCGCTCCCGATCCCCGTCAGAGCCAGCTCGGGCAGAGCCAGCCCGGGCAGAGCCCGTCCGGACAGGACCAGCCCAAACAGGGCCAGCCCAGCTCGGCCTGGCCGCTCGTCGTGCGCTGCGAATTGCTGCGGCTCTCCCGTGACCGGCGGGCGCTGTTCATCGCGGTCGTGCTGCCGATCCTGCTGTATCCGGTACTCCTTTGGGGATCCGGCAAGCTGAATGCCGTCACCGAGCAGCAGATCGAGTCGACCGTCGTCCGCGCCGAAGTCGACCTGACGCGCTTGCCCGAGACTGTTGCGACCCGTGTTCGCGCTGCCCTGCTCGAAGGACCCGAACCCCTCGAACTTGAAGCCGCCGATCTCACCGAACTGATCGACCTCGACACCGAGGAAGCCCGGCTGGTCGTGCGCGAGCGTTTGAGCGGCGGCGAAGAATTGGCGGTCACGATCCTGGGCAAGCCCACCGCGAACGGGCCGCCCGAGCTGTTGATCTTCGAGCGCGGTTCCGATGAACGCGGACAGGCCGGTGGCGAGCGCGCCCGCGACGCGCTTCGCAGTCTGCGCGAAGAAGGCCTGGTGGCTCGGCTCACCGAGCGCCTCGGCGCTGACCCGGCCGCAGGTTACGAGTCCGAGATCGTCGACCATGTGCGCCCCAAAGACGCCACCGGCGCTAGCCTGGCGCGCTTCCTACCTTGGATCGCGGTCCTCATCCTGATCTCGGCCGGTTCGTTCGCGGCGCTCGACGCGTTCGCTGCCGAACGCGAACTGGGGACCCTGGAGACTCTGCTGGTCCAGCCGATCCGCGCGATCGAAATCGCCCGCGGCAAATTCCTCAGCGTCTTGCTGATCGGCCTGTTGGCCTGGATCGGCAACGGGCTCAGTTTGATCGCTTGCGCGGCATTCGGGCTGCTGGACAGGGTCGGCCACGGAACGGTCACCGCCTTCGAACCGGCTCTGATTGGACGTGTGGCGCTCGGCACGCTCGTCTTCCTCCCCTCGAGCGTGCTGGTTTCGGTTCTGCTGTGCTGGTTCTCGTCGCGGGCCAAGAGCTTTCGGGAAGGCCAACAGGCGCTCCTACCGCTCACACTCGGCTCTTTGGCGCTGGTCGCCCCCAGCGCCGCGGCGGACCTCGAACTCAATGCCCTTTGGGCCTTGGTGCCTCTGACTGGACCAGCTCTTTGTCTGCGAGACGCGCTGCTGGGGCGCCTGGACCTTTGGCTGGCGGCGCTGTCGTTCGGGGCCTCGCTGGTCCCGGCCTGGCTGATGCTGGGTCGACTGGGAGACACGCTCGACGCCGAGCGACTGCTCCAAGGCGATGCGCCCAAAGGCGAACGACGCGCGCGCTCGCTGGTGGTCAAGCGCAGCGCCTGGGTTGCGTTTGCCGCCGCCCTCGCGAATTACCTGATCGGTTCACGGCTGCAGGGCTTCGACCTCGTGGGCGGATTGCTCGCGACCTTGTGGGGGCTGTTTCTCGGGATCGCCGTCGTGCTCGCCTGGCGCAATGCACGCGACGAACAATCGAGCCTGGCTGCGGAACTCGGGCTGCGGTCCGCATCCCCGCTAGCTTTCCTGTCCGCGGCTGGAGCCGCCCTGGGACTGGCCCACCTGGCTCCAAAGTTCAGCGAACTCCAAGCCAAGTTCCTCAAGCAACCAGCCCTCGAAGCGGACGCGATGGCCGAGGCGCTGTCAGGTCTCGAGTCACTTTCGCCGCTGGCTCTGATCGCCCTGCTCGCCCTCTCGCCCGGGATCTGCGAAGAGCTCCTGTTCCGCGGATCGGTTCTCTCCGGTCTCCTGCGGGACCGCTCCCGGGCTCTAGCCCTGTTCCTCTCCGCCGCGGCCTTCGCGCTCAGTCACGTCTCGGTCTTTCGGCTACCGATCACCTTCTTGATTGGCTTGGTGCTCGGTGGGTTTCGGATCCGAGCGGCGAGTCTGCTGCCCTGCATCCTGCTCCACGTCACCTACAACGGCCTGCTGGTCGGAAGATCCTTGGAGGCTTCCTTTTCCGAGCAGATCCGGAGCACGCTCGCATCGCCGTGGTGCCTACTCGGTCTGATTCCTGGGATCCTCTGGCTCGGCTTCGGATTTCTCCATCGTCCAAAGTCCCAACCTTCCGACACCGTTACGTCCCGAAGCGAATGACACCTGCGACGCCGGCGAAAGCGATCAACGTTCCCACCCACGTCCGCCACCCATAGCGTGCGCCCAGCGCGATTCCAATCGGCAGCGTAAACAGCGGGGTGGTCGCGAACAGGATCGCCGAGGTGCCCGGTGGCAGGTCAGCCAGCGCGTAGCTATGCAGGGGCAAATTTAGGATCGTCGCGACGAACGTCGGGATCAGCAGCGCGAGCGCCAGGCCAGAGCGCCGCAGCGGAAGCGTCAGGCGCCCCAGGGCTCTTGGGTGGCGCGCGGAGGCGATCACCGCGATCCCAAGCGCGCCCAGGACCCCGCCCGCCAGCCGCAGACAAGTCCCTGGCAAGACGCCGGCCGGCGTTGGCTCGACACTCCCGAATCCGTAGCTGCCGCTGGCGATCGCAAACGCCTGGGTCAACGCCGCCAAACTGGCCAGAAAAAAGCCGCGGCGCCGCGCGCCGCCTTCGGCTTGGCCCATGGCGGTCTTGCTGCGCGTGTCGGTTACGACGATCGCCAGCCCCGAAAGGACTAGCCCCATGAAACCGAACGTCGCCCCATTCGGGGCCGGCTTGCCCAGCAGCCAGCCGAGCAGCGCGGCGAGCGGCGGAATCGAAGTTCCGGTCAGGGCCGCGAGTTGAACCCCGCACAGGGGCAACGCTGCAAAGTACAAAGCGTCGCCAAGAGCGAAGCCGAACAGTCCCGAAGCCAGCAGCCAAAGGACCGAGCTATCCGCAGCCAGCTGCCAGCCGGCCACCCCCCAAACGCTGGCGAAGACCAGCAGCGTCAGGCTGTTCTTGAACAGGTTCGCCGCCTCCGGAGCCAGGCTCGGGTGACGCCCGAGGGCTCGTCCGAACAGGTGCGAGCCGAGCGCCCAGCCTGCGGCCGAGGCCAGGCCGGCGAGAACGCCGACCGAGAACACAAAACCATCGTTCGGCATGGGGCGCAGCATGCACCACGGCGAGTCCACTCGCCCGCCTGAAATCCCAGCTATCGCGCGAGGTCAGGCGGCTTGCCACAGCTCCGCCGCAGGGCCCGAAGTGTTCCCCTAGGCCGGGACTCTCTACTTCGCGCCGCGGCTGGCCAACACGGCCGGGACGGTCTTGAGCAGGATCTCGAGGTCGAGCCACAGGCTCCAGGAATCGATGTACTCAAGGTCCAGTTTGACCCAATCCTGGAAGTCCGAGATCTCGTTGCGGCCGAGCACCTGCCACAGGCCGGTGATACCGGGCTTCACCGATAGCCGGCGGCGTTGGTCGGGCGAATAGAGGTTGACCTCGCTGGCAAGCGGGGGGCGGGGCCCAACCAGGCTCATGTGGCCAGCGAGAACGTTGAACAACTGAGGGAGTTCGTCGAGCGAGGTCTTCCGCAACCAACCGCCAAGTTTCGTCACCCGCGGGTCGTTGGTCATCTTGAAGACCGGCCCGGACATCTCGTTCTTCTCCATCAGCTCCTTTTTCAGGGCATCCGCCCCGGGGACCATGCTGCGGAACTTGAACAGAGTGAACTTGCGTCCGTTGAGGCCGACGCGCTCCTGGCTGAACAGGACGGGCCCCTTGCCTTCAAGGAGGATCAGCAGGCTGACGATCAGGAAAGCCGGCATCGCGGCGAGGATCAGGAACAGCGAGCCAAAGAAATCGATCGCACGCTTAGCGGTCAGCGCCAGTTCGTCGACCGGCGTCACCGTGGCGGTCAGGGTTTCCATGCCCGAAACCAACTCATAGCCCCATCGGGATCCAGGCGTGTGGTGCTCGGAAAGCACGTAGCGCACGGACTTTCCACGCTCAGCCGCAGCTTCCGCGAACCGCCGGGCGCCCGAGCCTTCGCTGGGGAAGCCGTCGATCCAAACCTCGTCGATGACGATTTCCTCGTCGTCGAGGGTCTGTTCAGCGTCAGCCAGTCGTGCAACTCCCACCCGATCGCCGAATCGATTGATCAGCGGGGATTGCGTGACCTGTACAAATTCTCCCTCGTCCGCGTCCAGCACAACCGCGGTGAACCGGAAGCCCCAGGCCTCGTTCTCTCGCACTTTGACGCGCATCGACTCCAGGTGCGCAGCCGAAGTCGCCAGCAACGTCAAGTTGCGCGTGTTCGAGCCGTCCCTACGTTGTTTTCGCAAGTAGGAACGTCCGCCGAGATGGACGGCCAGCACGAGAAGGCTCTCGAGCACCATGAAGATCGCCAGCTGCAATCGACTGGCCTGTTCGAGCTGAAGTCCCGCGACCGTCGCGAGCAGCAGCAGCAGCGTCAGACCATTTGCGAGCAAAATGCCGAGGGCTTCCTTGTAGACCGGCAGAACTCTCCGCGAGCGGTACAGGCCGAGACCGCGATAGAGCACCCACTGGCTCACAATCGCCACCCCCACCAGCATGCTGAGCGTTTCACGCGACGGGGCGTAGGCGGCGAAACCCTCTCCCAGGTTGCGCCGGATGACATAGGCCAACCAGAAGGCTAGGAAAGTGACCAACAGGTCGCCGCCGGCGAGCAGGTTGCGGGCAAGGGAGCTGTGTTGGCGGAGCATCTAAATTGGGGGGAGGTGGAGAGTCCTGAGCTGAGAGCGGGCCGCTAGGCAACCAGCCTCGAGGGGGTCACACCGGATTCGCGGGGGCCTGAGGCCTTCCCGGCTTTGGAATCACTCCCGGATGAGCTTCCCCGGTGGTAAGGATCTTTCACCTGGGAAAAAAATACCTCACTCCGGCCGTTCCGGCGTCCCGGGATCCCGCGCGACTCTCTTCCCCGGGCCAGCTAGGGATCTCCCCCGGTAGCCAAATCCTGCTCTCCCGAGGGGGGTGAGCCCTCCTCCAGGGGTAGATGGAGCGGAAAAGGACCCAGCCCTGCCGCGGGGGACCGACACGAAAGCAGGAGGCCTATCAGCCTCCAAGCTCTTCCCCTTCCGGGGACATGAGGAGGCAGGACCAGATCCGGAGAAGCCGAATCGCCCCGCCCAGCCTCTCACCGGCCGCGCTTCTTAGCCCGCTTGGCCGCGATGTTCTTACCCGAACCCATCCCAATCATGCGGACGCGGATGCGGCCTCGGGTGGGGCCTCCAGCTTTGAATCGGCTCTTCGCCATGGTGAGAGAGGGGTCTAGGCCTGTCCGGCCGGTGGGTTCTTGTCTCGTGAAGCTCGTCGGTGATGCCTGGAGCCCATCGGAGCGATCCAGGGGCCCCAGGCAGGGACCGCCCACGTCACGTTTCCAGCGCCGCGGGCAAGTCCGTAGCTTACGTCCCGAGCCGCCAGCGGCCAAGCCCCCCCTCGATGCCTCAGCTCCCCGCTCCTTCCTCGCCGGCCCCCGGACCTGCTCGCTCGCCCGCTGGCCGGCGGCTGTTCCTAGGCGACGTCCACGGATGCCTGGAGGAGCTTGAGGCCCTGCTGGAACGGGTCGCCTTCGATCCCTCCAAGGACCGCCTGCTGCCCGTCGGCGACCTGGTCAACCGCGGCCCGGACTCCCTCGGGGCGTTGCGGCTGCTGCGCTCCCTGGAAGCCGAAACCGTGCTGGGCAACCACGACCTTCACTTTCTGAAGCGCGTTCGGACCGGCAAACCGGCCAAGCCCCTCGACACGCTCGAGGAGCTGCTCGCGGCCGAGGACCTGGAGGATCTGGCGGGCTGGCTGTCGAGCCAGCCGCTGCTCCGCGACCACGGCGACCTCTTCCAGGTTCACGCGGGGCTGTCGCCGGCTTGGCAGGATCCGCAAGCCGCCCTCGGTGTGAATTCGAACAAGCCCGAGCCAGCCGTCCTCCCCAGCGACCGCTCCTTCGCGGTGAGCGCGCGCCTCTGCCTTCAAGGCGGCCAGCTCGTCAAATCCCCGGAACACCCCGGTGCAGCTGCTTGGGACAGTTTCTACGACCCGCACCGCTTCGGAGGCCGTCGCGTCGTATTCGGACACTGGGCCGAACGCGGACTGGTTCGGCACGCCGGAGTTCGCGGCCTGGACACCGGCTGCGTTTGGGGCGGCGCGCTGACGATTTGGATCGCAGAAGAGGATCGCTTCGTCAGCGAGCCCGCTCGCCGGGCCTACTGCACGGTCGCACCTGGACGTTAGGCCTCGCCCAGCCAGAACGAACGGCCGGGGCTCCAACGAGGTCGGAGCCCCCCCACGCTTCCTTCAGGGAACCAGCAGCAGATCCGCGAAAGACCCGACTTCGCTGAGCTTGGTTCCCGACGCATCGAAACCGACGATCCGGTGCCGAAGCTTGGCTCCGGCCCACGAATCCGGCGAGTACGGCGGGAGCTCAAACCACGCCTCTGCTGACCCGGTTTCGTCCAACTCACCGGATCCGCCCACCAACAGGGGAGACCCCAGTCCGGCCAGGGTTGCCTCGAACCACAGGTCGGCCACCAGACCGAGCGGGTAGCCATCCAAAGCCACTTGGTCCAAGAACTCCCACAACCCGCTGCCGAGCACCCGGTAGGGGAAGCCCGACAGAGCCGGGGAAGCAAACTCGATCGGCACCCGGCCGCCTCGCGAGAGCGAGACCAGCGAGGTCGGAAGCGCACCGACTTCAACGGAGTTCTCGAACAACCGAAGTTCCGAGATCGCCGCGCAAGCCTCGCCCGGCGCCAGATCGGGAGAGAGCGTGGCGGTGTCGAGCTCGAGGACCTCGATGCGAATCCGCAAGACGTCTTCCCAGTCGACGTCAAACCACTCCCCGGGGTGACGGCGCGTCCGAGGCGGACGACGCAGGTCGAAAGCGCCGCGATCGTCCCACTCGAAATTCGAGTTCAGGGTCCAGATGTACACCTGCTTGGGCGCGTCGTACACACGAAAATCCGTCCCGTAGGTGGGGTCGATGAACTCCAAAGTTCGCCCGGCCCAAAGCTCAAGTCCGTGAACTTCCCGAGGCGTCGTGAAGCGCGCTTCATACCAAACGGGAATGCCGGGAACCGCCTGTTGGGCGCTCTGCCAGAGAATCGGGAACGGCGCGGATCGCCAGGCGTTCGCGGGCTCGACGCCGGCGTAATCGCTGGGGCTGCCTTCGGCGGAATGCAGGTTGCCTTGGAACCAGGTCTCGTTTTCGCTCAGGCCGGATCCATTCACGGCCGCAGCGGGAAGGTACTCGCCGTCGAAGCTGCTCGATTGAACGCCGGCAAAACCCAGCGGCACGGGGGCCGGCGGGACGAGCAAAGCGCCCTGATCCAGGTCAGCGATGGCTTCGGCCCAACGCTCCGCCATGCGCTGGTAAGTCGATGCGGCCGGATGCACCGGGTCCAAGGCCCCTTCGGGGAACGGCGATTCGATGGACTCCATGTCCACCATCCGAATATCGCGCCCAGACATCTGGTACTCACGGACGAGCAGAGCGACGGCTCGGTTGTAGGCCTCGATCTGCAGATTCCGAGTCGGCAGGGCGGTCGGCAGGATCTTGGCAACCAGCACCGTGACGCGCGAAGCCGTCCCGTAGATCTTCGAGAGCAGCTCGTCGAAATCTTCGACCGCGTTCTGCCAGGCGAGCGGGTTGGAGATGTCGTTGGTGCCAATGTGCAGCAAAATGACATCCGGATTCGCGGCGCTGACCCAACCTTCGATGGTGGTCGCGGAGTTCCCGAATCCGTGGCTGATCAGATCCGACACCCTGTAGCCGCCGTGACCCTCGTGATCCTGGTCGAGGAACGAGGCGCCCGGATTGGTGTTGGCCGACCCGACGAAGTCGGGATGAATGCCGAGGTCGTTGAGCAGTTGCTGAAGCGGCCCGCGATAGCCCGTCTTGGCACCGACGCCTTCGGTCAAGGAATCCCCGAGGGGCATCAATCGGAAGTCTTTGGCACCGTAATGCCAGGTTCCACCGACATCTTGGGGGGCGGCGGCTGCGGAGCCTGCGAGCAGTGCGAAGCCGGAAAAGAGAATCGGGGAGACCGAGCGAAGAATCGCCATGTGGAGCTGGGTTCGGAGAGGGCCTGACAAGACCTGAATAAGGTAGGGGCGAGGTCCCGCGCCGTCTTCGAACCTCCCGGGAAAACCGTCACAAATCAAGACGGACCTGGCGGCCCGGAAAATACTTCCAGCCTGCTGCGAGCCCGAGCAGGAGCTGGCTCAAAATCCCTGCCGTCCCACTCTGGGCGGCTTCCCATCGGCCCTCAGAGGGTTTTTCGGAGGGCCTGTGAGGATCAAGGCGGCCCGAAAAGGCCCTTGCGACGACCACGGGCGGTCACCCCCGAGCGCGGCCTAGGGTCCGCCCAGGGGCTGGGGCTCAAGCCTTCGCTTCGCCGGGCGCCGCCGCCTCGCCGACCGCCGCCTCGCCATCTCCGGCCTCCGTGGCAGGCTCGGCCCGCAAGACCTTGAGGAGCTCGCCGCGAACCTCCTCGGGACGCACCCGCAAGTTGACGAACAGGTTCGCCATCATCCGATCGGGGTCCTGCAAGAGCGCCAGCATCAGATGCACCGTTCCGATCTGTCCGTGACCGAGATCACGGGCCTGGGTCCGTGCGGCTTCGAGCACGCGCTGGGCCGAGGGCGTCATGCCGGCCATGCCAGCTCCCCCACCGGCTTGTGCCTGAGCTTGCGCCTGGGCTTGGGCGGCCTGAGCTGCTTGAGCCTGGGCCTGCATCTTGGGGTCCGGCGGAATGGCCCGCAGGCGCGTCATCAACGCCTCGCCGAGCGCATTCCGATCGACCTTCAGCTTCTCGAGCGAGGCCGAGAGCGGGCCGGCCGGATCCTGCAGCAAGGCCACCAACAGGTGGTCTGTGCCCACCGAAGGATGGAACAAGCTCCCGGCCGCATTGAGCGTGATTTGCAGGGCCTGCTGCGCCGCTGGCGTAAACGGAATCTGTTCCGGGGGGGCATCAGCGGTGCCCTCGGGCACCGACTCGGCGACGGTCGCGGCGAGATCGCTCGCCGAAAGCCCGACGTCCGAAAGCGCGTCCGCAGCACGGCTCTTTTCGAGCTTCAAAATGCCAAGCAACAGGTGCTCGGGACCGAAGGCCGCGGCCTTGGTCCGGGCCACTTCCTCCCGAGCGCTCTGCATAGCGCTGCGAGCCTCGTCCTGGAAGAAGTCAAAGAGATTCCGCTGCTGCGGCTGCTGGGGTTGCTGGGGCTGCTGGCTCATGGGGCCAAGAGACTAGCGGAGGACGCCTTGGGTGCCAGGTCTCGGGCGCAGAACCTGCCTGCCTTCCCTTTCGCATCCGCCGCTGAGGGGCCCTTGGTGGCCACCGCGGGAGGAGGAAATCAGCGATCCGGCGTGGCGAACAGGCGCCGCCAGAGATTCGTCTCCAGTAAGCCGTCCGGATCCAGACGGCGCTTCATGTCCAAAAACGCTTCCAGGCGGTCCTGCGGGAACATGCGGCGCACGGTGCCCGCTTCCAGCACCAGATCCTTGGCGAAGTAGAAGCGCCCGCCGCCCTCGAGGACCATTTCCGTCAGTTCACGGCAGTGCTGCCAAAGCGCCTCGCGGCCGCGATCGGTGACCCGGAAGTCCATCGCGAAGCTCCAGCCATCGACCGCATGGGTCAGCCAGAACGGATCCGGCCGGTGGCGCTTGAAAACCCCCAGGTAAGGAACGATGCCGCGCTCGTGGCAGTGTCGCAACATCCGCGAGTAGGTCTCGTGAGCGGTCTCGTTCGGGAGGAACGACTGGTACTGAATCAGGCCGCCCGGACCGTAGGCGAGTTTCCACCCGGGTACGTAGTCGAGCAAAAACGCGAACGCAGCGTGGGCCTGACGGTGCGCACCGCCCTTGGCTTCGCGGCGCCCCATCAGGAATTTGGTGGCGTTGAGCCGGGACATGCCGAAGTCGTTGCAGATCGGGCGCAGAAACCGCCACACCTGGGACTTGGGGAACAGGCCGAGAATGCGCGCAGGCAGCTCCTGGTGATCGAGCGACAGCGTTTTCTCCGGATTCGGATCCTCGCCTTCGCTCAGGTAGCGCGCCTCGTGAATCAAGCCGCGGCCCAGGCTGTCGCCCTTCGCAAAGCAGTCGATCCAACCGACCAAGTAGTCGGCCTCCGCTTTGCGCTCCTCGAAACTGGCCATCATCTCGGCCAAGTTGCCGCTCGAAATCGCCGACACCTCCAGATTGCCTGAATGAACTTTCTGAGTGCGCAAGCGCAGTCGCGTGAACAGGCCGAGCATGCCGAATCCGCCGATCGCCGCATGAAACAGATCGGGTTCGACCTCGCGATTGGCGGTCACGACTTCGCCGCTGGGCAGCATCAAATCGAATTCGAGGAGCGCATCCCCGAACGTGCCCACCTTGAAGTTGTTCTTCCCGTGGATGTTCATCGCCGCAGCGCCAGCCACGGTCGGGAACATCGTGCCCGAAACCACCTTCGGCCAATGGGCACGCGGGACCAGGTACTTCCATAGCTGGGCGATCGTCACACCCGGCTCGAGCTCGGCCACGCCGGTCCCCGAATCGAAGTCGAGCACCTGGTTCATGCGGCCGCAATCGAGCACATGACCCCCGGCATTGACCGACGCATCTCCGTAGGAGTTGCCGCCACCGCGAAGCCCCAGGGTCCGGCCGTCTGTGCGCACCTCGGCCAGCACGGACCGCAGTTGCTCGAGGTTCTCCGGCCGATAGACCCGGCTGGTGGCCCCCACGGCTCGCCCCCAGCCCTCGACGTACTCCAGGCTGCGGGGGGTCTGGGCGGCGGCCGAATTCGGCGCGGCACGAAGCGGGGTCACCATGCCCCCAGTATGCCCCGGCGAGCGGCCACCGGCGGATCCAAGCCCAGCCGTCAGATGTTCAGGTGCCGGAACAGGAAGCTCGGGATGCTCTTGATCACCCGCCCAACCAGCCACCAGCGGCGCTTGACGTAGCGCACGTTCGCGCGGCTTTTCACGGCGGCCAAGATCTTCCGGGCCGCCTCCTCCGGGCTCGCCATCCAAAACAGACCGTCCATTCCTTGGGTCATGACCGTGTCGACGAAGCCCGGCTTGATCGTGCAGACGTGGACGCCGTCCTCAGCCAGGCGATTGCGCAGAGCCTCCAGGTAGGTGTCCATGGCGGCCTTGGTCGTGCAATACACCGGGTTGCCTTTGCGACCCCGGTCGCCGGCAATCGAGGAAATCCCGCAGATGGTCCCGAATCCTTGGGTACGCAGCAGCGGCGCAACCCCGTTGCACCAGGCAATGCAGCCCCCAACGTTGACCGAAAGCATGAACAGGTCCTTTTCAGTCGGGTATTCGTGGCGCTCGATTTCGGGCATCACGCCGGCCGCGAAGATCATCAGATCCAGGCCGCCGAGTTCTTCGACCAACTCTTCGACCAGGGGCTGAACCGCGGGGGTGTCCTGGACGTCGTGGGCGCGGACGATCAGCCGGGCATCCCCTTGGCCCAGTCGAGCTTTGAGCGACTCCTCCAGCTCGGCCAGCTTGTCCTGCCGGCGCGCGAGGGCGGCCACCGACCATCCCTGATCGACCAAGCGCTTCACGAGCGCTGCGCCGATCCCGCTGGAAGCTCCCACAACGATCGCCCGCTGGCCGGGCCGCGCCGGGTGGGAGGCCGCGGGGACGCTGGAGTCTGAGGTGGCTTGTTGGGTCGT
This sequence comes from uncultured Planctomycetaceae bacterium, assembly GCA_964619265.1. Classification (GTDB taxonomy): domain Bacteria; phylum Planctomycetota; class UBA1135; order UBA1135; genus CAZUCE01. The sequence continues at coordinate 56,014 of CAZUCE010000014.1, read as the reverse complement.
CATGGCAGGTTCTGTGGCCTGCGAGGAGCTTGTCACGGGTTCGCGAATCCACCAAGCAATCCCTGACAGCTCTTGAGTCCCACCGGAAGACCGCCGTGAGCCCTCGCGATGGGCGGCCTGTTGGGCAGAATTGCGGCCATGCTCCGCTCGATTTCGTTCCGCGCTCTGTTTCTCGTTCTCCTCGCGTCGCTGCTCACTCCCGGCTGCGACAGGCCGGATCCAGAGGGAGGCGAGACGCTCGAAGCCTCCACCGCCGACGTGGTCGCCCGCGAGCGCGCCGCCGCGCTGTTCGCCCAGGAACAAATCCAGGCCGCGCGCCGGGAGCTCGAGCCGCTGCTCGAGCGCAAGTCCCCGGCGGCCATCGACCTGATCGGCATCACGATTTGCGACTTCGGCCTACCCGGCACCGACCGAGCGCTTATGCAAGCGCGCCTCGAGCAGGCCATTGAGCTGGACGAGGAGTCCGCTTCGGCTCACTTCAACCTCGCGCGCTTGCACTACGACGACGGCCGCTTCGAAGATGCTCTGCCCCACTACCGGCGCGCGCGCGACCTAGCGCCGGACGACTACCCGACCCAGCTGCGCCTGGCCGCTGTGCTCGATGAGCTAGCCGACGAAACCGGCAACGAAGCGATGAGCGCCGAGGCGCTCGCCCTGTATCAGGGACTGATCGATCGCGGCGTAGCGTATGGAGGCTCCTGGCATCGCACGACCCTCTACAAGCTGTTTACCTTTTATATTCGTCGCGATCAAAGCGAGCTGGCCTCCCAGTACCACGAGCAGAACAACCAGCTCAAGGAGCGTGGCATTCCCAAGCCGACGACCCTCGACCTCTTGCGCGGTACCTTTGGCGTGCTCGAAGCGCCGGCTCCGCAGGGCGGACTGGCGAGCCCGCGGCCGGACTTGCAATCCGGTGAGGTCGAAACCGCTCTCGCTGGCAACCTGGATCCCACAAGTTTGCGCTCGGTGATCTTCCAAGACTCTTCGCATCCGGTGGTGGCATCGGACCTGACCGAGCCTCCGGCGCTTCCGAAGGGCGTGAACCCCAATCTGGCGGTCGCGGACGCACACATCACAAGCGCCAGCCTGACCGGTTTCGCACCCAGCCAGGGTCTGATCGGCCTCACCGAGGGAAATTCGGTGGACATTCTCGGAGGCACGATCGGTGCGCACGTTTGGTTCGACCTGGGCGAGGACCGCGGCGAGCGCGCGGTCTTTGACGAAGACGAGCGCTACACGAAGGAGATCCTGCGCAACGACCAGGAGCTCGCCTTCGTGCGCGACGGCAGCCTATGGCTCGCGCGTCAGGCCGCGGGTTCCTTCGCGCTCGTCCCCGAAGCGGAGCCGATCCTCACCGATCTTCCGGAGGTCTCCGATCTGATTGCCACCGACCTCGATCACGACGGCGACCTCGACCTGGTCGGCGCCACCGCCGAAGGCGCCCTGTTCCTGCGCCACGACGGCGCCGATGAGGAAGGCGGATTCACCGAAGCCAGCGACACCCTGGGCGTCGCGGCTCGGGCCTACACGTTCGTCCTGGCCGACGACTACGACAACGACCAGGACACCGACCTGCTGTTCGGCGGCCCCGCCGGCTTTCATCTCGCCTCCAGCCTCCGGCGCGGCAACTTCGAAGACCGCAGCGAACGGCTCCCCGCGGAGCTGGACGGCTCGCGCCGGCCGCTGATCGCCGATTTCACGGCGGACCGCTTCGTCGATTTGTTCGAGCCCTCCACCGGCACGCTCTATGAGAACCGCTTCGGCGATCGCTTCCTGGCGCGCGGCGAAGCTCGTGGAGCTCTTCCGGCTGCGGCTAACCCGGTCGCCTTCGACCTGGATGCCGACGGCGCCCGCGACGTGGTGTGGTTCGACGAACAAGGCCAGCTCCAAGCCTGGCTGGCCGCCGGGCTCAGCGCGGAAACCGCCCTCGCGCCCCGAGACTGGGACGCGGCGCCTATGGCGAGCCCGGTTCCCATCGGCCCGGGGCAGGTCGCCTTCGTGTCGGAGGAGGGCCTTCAGTCGGTGGAGCTGGACACCGAACAACGCTCGGTGCTCCTGGCTCTGAAAGGCGTCAAAGACAATTCAGACGGCGTCGGCGCCGTGGTTGAAGTGCGCGCGGGAGCCAGCTACCAGCGGCACACCTACCGCGGCCGCCCGATTCGGATCGGCCTTGGCGAGGCCTCCAAAGCCGACGTCCTTCGCGTGCGCTGGCCCAATGGAGTTTCCCAAAGCCAGCTCGACGTACCCGCGGGCGACTCCCGAGTGTTCGAGCAAATCGAAGGCCTGGTTGGCTCGTGCCCGTTCCTGTACTCCTGGAACGGCGAGAAATTCGTGTTCGTGTCCGACGTGCTTGGCATCACACCGCTCGGCCTGCCCATCGATCTCGGGGTGTTCGTTCCACCCGACCACGACGAATTTGTCCTGGTCACCGCCGAACAGCTCGCGGAAAAAGACGGTCAGTACGTCCTCCAATTCACCGAAGAACTACGCGAAGTCACCTACCTCGACCAAGCGCGGCTGTACGCCATCGACCACCCCGAAGGTTCGCGCGTCCTGCCCAACGAGCGGTTTTGCTTCCCGCCGTTCCCCGAAGAGCATCTGTTCGTGATCGAACGCGACCTGGCGCCCAGCGCCGCGCTCGACGCGAACGGACGCGATTGGTCAGACGAACTGTCCGCCACCGACGACCGGTTTGCCGTTCCCTTCGTGCCCCACCGCGGTCAGTACCAAGGGCTCGCGGACCGGCACACCCTCGAGTTGCAGTTCGATCCCGAGCAAGTTGCGACCGCTGAGAACCTCAGGCTAGTCCTGACCGGCTGGTTCTACTGGTCGAACTCGAGCGTCAACATGGCTATCGCGCGCAACCCAAGCCGCGAGTTCCTGCCTCCGATCCTGCAGGTGCCCGACGGAGAGGGTGGTTGGCGCGACACCGGCCCGCCGGTGGGGTTCCCGGCCGGCAAGACCAAGACCATGGTTTTGGAACTCAACGGGATTCTCAACCGCGAAGATCCGCGCATTCGCTTGGTCTCGACCCTGCGACTTTACTGGGACGAGATCCGCCTGGCCCTGTGCGACGACCTGGGCGAGCGACGCCGCAACGAGGCCCCCCTCATCCAAGCCAACCTATGGCGCCGTGGCTTCTCCGCGCGAATCTCGCCGCCCGGCCAACCGCTCCTCGAGTGGTTCGAATGGGACGAACTGGATCCCGAGCCACGCTGGAATCCGCATCCGGGCAACTACACCCGCTACGGGGATGTTCTTCCGCTGCTCGAAGAAGTCGAAGACCACTTCGTCATCCTGGGTGCCGGCGATGCCCTGGAAGTGACCTTCGACGCCACCGAGCTCCCCGAGCTCCCCGCCGGCTGGCGCCGGGACTTTTTGCTTTACCTGGACGGCTGGGCCAAAGATCGCGACCCCAACGCCGTCGATGTTCTTTACGTGGAGCCCCTGCCGTTCCACGCCATGAGCGGGTTCCCCTACGGCGAGGACGAGCATTTCCCCGCCGACGACGCCACGCGTGCCTACCGCGCTGAGTGGAACACCCGCGACGCGAAAGACTGGATCAAGAACCTCGACGCTCCCCGCTAGTCTTCCCCAAAACCCCATCGAAGTGCTCTCGATCCGGTTCCGCTGGGACGCCGCTACGACCCTGCTCCTCAAGTTTCAAAGGAACGGCGGCCCGGCAATGGGCATCCCTTGGGCGAGGCGCCGGCGGCGGCGCTGTGGCCACGAATTGCTTGGGAGGGTGGGGCCCTTGCTGGGCGCAGGCTTGCTGGCGAGCTGCGGCGGTCGAAATCTCGTCGTCACCGAAGAAAACGACCTGTTCAGTTCGGGCGCCTTTCGCGACCGCGACTACACCCAAGGACTGCAACTCGAAGCCGCCGCGGCCGGCTCCGAAGCCGCGGTTCATTTTTCCGAAGGCGCCCTCCGGCCGCTTCAATTCCTCGACCCCTGGTTGCTCGCCAGCTCCGCCGACTCCGAGGATTTCACAGTCCGCGTCGACCAGCGCCTTTACACTCCGAGGGACTTTGAGAGCCCGGAGCCGCCGCCCCTCGAACGACCCTACACAGGCCTCCTCCTGGGGACGATTACGCGCTTTCGCGTTCGCCTGGACCCCGACCCCGATCGTCGCCGCGACGACCTCGCGACCCTAGCTGTGACCCTTGGGCTCACCGGCGATGCCGCGCTCGGGGAACAAACCCAGCGCGGCGTTCACCTGCTCGCCAATCAACCCGACGCGGTCGGTTGGGACACCCAGGCCGATACCGAGCCTGTGCTCCAGGTCGACCTGTCCCGGACGCGCCGGCTCGGCTTTGCGCGCCCCTTCGGTCTCGAACTGGACGCTGCGGCCACCCTAGGAGCCCGGCTCGGCACAGCCTTTACCAACGCACACGGAGAATTCGTCCTGCGCCTGGGCAATCAACTCCCCCGCGCCCGGCGGCCCTGGGCGGAAGCACCAAGGCCTGGCCACCGCGTGCACCTGATCGCCGCAATCGGCGGCCGCGCCGTCGCCCACGACATCACCTTGGACGGCGGACTCTTCGATGACCGAGACCTGCAAATCGTCTCGCGCCCCCTGGTCGGAACCTGGCGCTTCGGCATCGAGTGGGAGAGCCACGGCTTCCGCATCGCCTATCGCTTCCGCCGTCAAACCAAGGAATACGACTCCGAGATCGGCAACCACGACCACGGCTCGATCTCGGTCGGCTACGCGTTTGCCTTCTAAAAGCCAAGCAAGCTGGCGCGCGGGCCGGCGTTGGTCAGCAGCCTCGCTGCCCCACATCGACGGACGATCTCAGAGCTTGAACCACTGGGGAGCTCGCCTTCAGCTCCGGCCCAACTCTCCAACTTCTCTGCCCTGCTCGATTCACCAGCTCCTCCTGCCTCCCGAGCTGCGGGGGTCACGGAGCCTTCGCCGTCACCGCGGGTCGTTCGCGCCTCCGGATCGTCACCAGAGCGATGCCGGCGAACAGGAGCACGGCAGCAAAGGGCAGTACGGGTCGCGGAACCTCGCCGAGGAGCAACGCGCCGGCGAGGCCGGCGATCAGCGGCTGCAGGTAGATGTAAACGGCCGTGACCGAGGCTGGCAGACGTGCGAGCGCGTAAGTGTTCAGCGCGTAGGCGAGCAACGTCGGAAAGGCGAGCACGAATCCGAGGGCCAGCCAGGCGGCGCGCACGACGGGCGGATCGCCGCTCGGGACCAGCGGTTCGCCGGGGGTCAGCACCGCCAAACTGAGCGTTGCAAACAGGTACACCCACCCCATCAGAACCAGGGGCGGCATGCTGCGCAGGACGCGGCGGGAGAGGATCAAAAAGCCGGCGTAACTCAAGCAGTTGCAGGCCATCAGGAAGTTCCCGAACACGTGGGAGCTCTCGAGGCCGGCTGCGCCCTCTGGCTCGATGAGGAGCAGGAGCGCGCCGGCTAGGGCCACCGGGATGCCAAGCGCGCGGCGCACCTCGAAGCGTTCCTGCCCGACGGCTGCGGCGAGGGCAAACGTGAAGACCGGGATCAGGGTCATGATCAAGCCGGCTTCGGTCGAGCTGGAACGCACGATGCCCTCGAGGGCCAGGACCTGGTTCAGGACGACGCCCAGGACAGCGCAGGCGGCGAGGGCCATGAGCTCGCGGCGGGAGCGCCACATGGCTCGCCGGTGGACTAGGGCTGCGAGCCCGAAGAACACCAGGGCTCCGGCGGCGATGCGCCAGGAGACGATGCCACGGGGCGAGATGCCGCCCGCGTGCATGCGCTTGACGAACAGCGGCAGGAGCCCGAAGCAGACCTGCACGATCACGAGCGCGATGTGACCGGGGAGCGAGCCCCTGGCCGAGGCGCGAGGGGGCGTACTGGGTTCGGTCGACATGGCGCAACCCCATGGTCTAAACGAACCGGTCTGCCCACCCCCGCGCGAGGACGAGGATCTTCGACTTCTGTGGTGCGGGGCCGCAGACTTCTCGAACCATGACCGACTCAGACCTCCACGGAGAGCCCGCGAAGTGGGACCGGCTCGGTTCGACGCCCGGACCCGACTTGACCCTGTTCCGCGCTCGGACCGACCGCCTGAGACACCCGCGCAGCGGGCAGGAATTCGACCGACTGGTGCTCGAGACGCCGGCCTGGTGCAACGTCGTGGCCCGCACGCCCGAAGGGGCGTTCGTGCTCGTTCGCCAATTCCGTTTCGGTACGGCTTCGGTGACCACCGAGATTCCGGGGGGGATGGTCGATCCGGGCGAGGCCCCCCTGGCCGCAGCCCGGCGCGAGCTGCTGGAGGAGACCGGTTTCGCCTCGGAGCACTGGAGGGAGCTGGGGACCGTCGAGCCCAACCCCGCGTTCCAGGACAATCTGCTGCATATGTTCCTGGCCGAGGACGCCCGGAAAATCGCCGAACCCAACCTGGATGAGGGGGAGGACATCCAGATCGTGAGCTGGAGCGAGCAACAGGTCCTGTCGGGGATCGCCCGCGGCGAGATCCGCCACAGCTTGGTCTGGTGCGCCCTGTCGCAAGTCCTGGATTTGCGCCAGGCCTGATGGGGCCGGGCAGGCAAGCTTCGGGTGGGTCCGGCCCCCCTCTCTCGTAACGGGCCTTCGCCGGTCCTACCATCACGGGAATCATGAACGCCCCCTCGCGCCTTCTCGTCCTCGCGCTCACCGTCCTCGGCGGCGGCTGCCAGAGCCTGTTCCCGCCCCCCCCTGAGGAAGTCGGTCTGTGGCCCGATGCGGCCGCGAACGTCAGAGACCCAGCGCTGGCGGAGCTGACCGAGGAATTCTGGCACGCCTGGCTCGCGGCCCATCCAGAGTCCGCTAGCCGCCTCGGAGACCCGCGCTTCTCCGGCGAGCTGGACGACAACACCGACTCGGGGCGTGGAGCCTGGCGAGGAAAGCTGTGGTCCTTCGAACTAGAGCTGGAGAGCATCCCCCGCAACCAACTGGCCGCTTCGGACCAGATCAACGCCCGTCTGCTCGATAGCGCGATCTCCCACGAATTGACTCGGCTGGATGTCGACCTCGAAGCGTTCACCGTCGATCCGTTGAACGGACCTCAGGTGCGTTACGGAAGCCTGCTCCGCGAACAGCGTGTGGCCGGGCCGCGCGAGCGCGACGACTACCTGAACCGCCTGGAAGAAATCGGGCCGAACCTGCGGCGCGCGGGCGAGAACTTGCAAAACGCCGCGTCGAAGGGCCAGGTCGCCCACGCCGGTGCGATTTCGAAGAGCATCGAGCAAATCAATCGACTGCTGGGGGTCTCCCCGCTCGAGTCGGATTTCATCTCTCCGGTCGTTGGATCCGGTCGTTTGGTTCCGTTTTCACCCGATGAGTCCCTGGCCGGCTTGGCGGATCGCGAGCTGGGTTCGTCCGGACAGGCTGCCACGTTGCGCACCCTGAACCCGCACATTTTGGAGGGCGACCTACGCGCCCTTGGAACCCACGTGCTGATCCCGGCAAGCGACGACCCCCTGCCGGCCGCCAAGCGCGGTGCGTTGCTGGGACGCGCCCGAGAAATCGTGGCGAACGACGTGTACCCAGCGTTCGCCGCCTTCCGCGAGATTCTGCGCGACGACCTGCTTCCGGTGGCCCGTTCCGACAGCAAGCCCGGTCTGCATTGGCTTTCAGGCGGCCGCGACAACTACGTGCGCCTCGCGCGCGTTCACACCGGGCAACCCGTGGATCCGACGGCGGTTCACTTGGACGGCTTGGCTGCGGTCGACCGCATCCACGCGCAGATCCTGGAGCTGGGTGCCGAGCTGTTTGGCGCGCGAAATCACCTCCAGCTGCGTGTGGTCCTCGACAGCCAGGCGGATCTGATGTTCGGTTCCGAAGCTGAAATCGTGGACGCCGCCCGCAACGCCCTGCAACGCGCCGAGGCCACGGCTCCGAGGTGGATCGAGCGTTCCCCGGTAGCACGCTGCGAAGTGGTTCCGATCCCGGCCGCCGAAGCGCCGGAGAGCACCATCGCCTACTACCTCCAGCCCTCCCCGGATCTCTCCCGGCCGGGTCGCTACTACGTGAATACGAGCGAGCCGACGACCCGCCCGCGCTGGCAGGCCGAAGTGCTCGCCTTTCACGAGTCGGTTCCCGGCCACCACACGCAGATCGCTCTGGCGCAAGAGCTGGAACAACTACCCGCGTTCCGTCGCTTCCTTGGTTCGACCGCCTTCGTCGAGGGTTGGGCCCTGTACGTCGAGGGTCTGGCCGACGAACTTGGCTTGTACACCTCCGACCAGGATCGGCTAGGCATGCTGTCGTTTGCGGCTTGGCGCGCCGCGCGACTCGTGGTCGACACAGGCTTGCACAGCGAAGGCTGGACCCGAGAGCAAGCCATCGGCTACCTCCGCGACCACACGCTGCTCACCGAGCGCAACATCCAAAACGAAGTCGACCGGTACATTGTTTGGCCCGGCCAGGCGCTCGCCTATTGGATCGGTGCCGAAGAAATTCGCGGCCTGCGTCGCTTGGCTGAACTGCGACTCGGCGATCGCTTCGATCTACGGAAGTTCCACTCCGAACTGCTGAGCCACGGCGCCGTCGAATTGCCCGTCCTGCGTGACCTTCTCACCGAATGGGTGGCCCGCGAAGCCGTCGGCTCGGGAGCTGGCGACACCCCGTGACCCGAGCCGGTGGAGTGGTCGTGGTGGGCGGCGGCATCGCCGGACTGTCCACCGCGTTCCATCTCGCGCTGGCCGGCGCGCGGGTCACACTGATCGAGCGCGAGTCGAGCGTCGGCCGGGGATCGAGCGCGAAGAGCGCTGGCATACTGCGGACCGTCCTGGAGGTTCCCGGCACCGGAGAACTCGCCGCGCGAGGAGCTGAGCTGCTGCGTCACCCCCCGGCTGAACTGGGAGCCAGCTCGTTCGTGGACCCGGTTGGGCTGTTGCTGGTCGCCCACGAAGAGGCTCCCGCCGCAGCTCTCGAACAATGCCTTGGCGCCTTCTCCGCTGGCCAGCCGCAGGCCCGGGTGGAAGCGCTTGACTCCGCCGGTGCCTTGGCCCTGGCTCCGCGCCTGGCGGCTCCCCCCACAGCTGCCTTCCACCTTCCAGAAGAAGGCCACTTGCGAGTGCCCGAGTTGCTCGGCGCGCTCGAATCCGCGCTTACCGAACTGGGCGTTCCGATCCTGCGCGGTCAGCCGGTGACCGAACTGCTCATACGCGCGGAAAACGTAGAGGGCGTGCGCTTGGGCGGAGGCCGCGAACTGGAAGCCGAAGCGGTGTGTCTGGCGACCGGTGGCTTTGCCAACGCTCTCGCGGCCGAGGCCGGCTCGCCATTGCGCTTCCTGCCCACCCGGCGCCACCTGGTGGTCCAGCCCGGGCCCAAGCCGAGCGCCACGCGATCGAGCGTCGTTTGGAACTCGGGGCCCGAGTTCTACTCGCGCTGGAACGGCGACGGCTGGATGCTGTGCGCTTGCGATGAAAAACTGGATGATCCGACCCGCGGGGAGCCCGCGGACTCGACCTCCGCAGCCGACGTTCAAGAGGTCGAACGGACGCTCGCGGCGGCCCTCAAGCAGCTCCGGGCGGGCACCCTCGCAGCAGGTCCGACCCGCCGCGCCTGGTCCGGGCTGCGGACCTTCGCCCGGGCCGATTCCGGCGCGGCCGACATGCGTTTCACGCTCGGCGGCGACCCGGCTCTCACCGGCCTGTTCTGGTGCGCGGGACTGGGCGGCCACGGCATGACCTGCGGCTTGGCAGCCGGGGAGGTCACCGCCGAGTTGATCCTGGGCCGACGCTCTCGACCCCCGGCCGGCAGCACGCTGCAAGGCCGCCTGCGGGCCTAGCTTGGGGGCGGGGAGAATTGCCGTCCGGGAGTCGAACCTGCGTCTGCCTGCCCCGTACAGGCCCCGGAAAATTCTGCCGATGAAACCGCGGAGCCCGAGGGTTCCACCTGACCTCGCCTCTGCCGGCTTCTTGAGCCCGCCCGGCACGCCCGCTCGATGACCCGATCCACCAGCACAGCGCGCCCCGGCCGCCCCCTCCGGCGACTGCTTGTCCTAGCGCTTTTGGCCGGCCTGTTGGTCACGATCGCCGTCGCCTGCGTGCCCGCCCTGCGCGAGCGAGCCGCGCTCGCTTTGGTGAAGCCCAGCTTGGTCGCGAGGCTGTCCGAAGTCACCGGAATGAACGTCCGGCTCGGTTCCATCGAACGCGAGGAAGGCTTGCTCGCGCTCGATGGGCTCGAGTTGCTTCACCCCGGCGAACAGCGCCCCACGCCCTTCCGGGCCGAGCGGCTCGTGCTGGGCACCACGCCCTTCGAATTGCTGCGACACGGGACGGCTTCCGTGCGCTCTTGGACCTTGATTGGGCCTCGACTCCAAGTGGAATCGGGCGGAGGCGCGAAGGGGTGGCTCGGCAGCCTGGGGCAACTCGACCGACTCGAGGTGCGCGACGGATCGATCCGCGCCTCGACCTTTGAGGCCGAGGAAGTCCAGTTGGTGCTGGAGAAGGGCCGGCCGGCCCAACTCGAAGCGCGGATACGCCGTGGAAAGCAGGGTCCGTCACCCGCAGATTGGACCCACCTCACGTTCGCAGGCCACCTGGACGAGCAGCGCCTTTTGCGCGGCGCTGGTGAGCTGGTTGCCAGCTCCAATCCGAACGCGACGCTCGCGCGCTTCGAAGAGTTCGAGCTCGAGCTGCCCGCTGCGCTCAGCAGAAGGCTCCAGTTCAGCTCCGATCTTTTTTTTGGGAGCCGTGGAGAGCCCGCGGGCCTAACCGTTCGAGCCGAAGCGTCTGGGACCGGCTTGCATTTTGCGGCTTCCGCGAAGCAGCAAGACCTCTCGAGACTGTTGCCCATGCTCGGGCAAATCGGTTTGCCGATCGGGGATCTGGATCTATCGGGTCACGGAAAGTTCGACCTGGCACTCCAAGCCGATACGCTCGACAGCGGTGCCTTGGATTGGGCCGGCGGACGCGGCACTTTGGCGCTCGACTTCGAACAGGTGCGCTGGCGTGGCCAATCCCTGGGGCGCGCGCAGAGCGAGATTCGCCTCGCGGGAAATCGACTCGAGGTAGGCCGCGCCTCGATTCAAGGCTTGGAGGGCTCACTTGAGATTCGGGACTTGGTTTGGGCGCTAGGAGCCCCGCGGGTCACCCCACTGACCGGATCGGTTTCCCTGCACGGCCCTGGACCGGCCCAACTGCTCGCCAGCGGGGCCGGACTCTCCTTCGGGCCCCTCGACCAGGTCGACCTGGAGCTTCGTTTCGACGAGCGACGAGCCGACCTGGAGCAGTTCGACGCGCGCGGTGCATTCGGTCACGTCGGATTTAAGCCGAGTGCGACCGAGTTCGCCGGCGGCGTGCCGCTGGACTTCCGGGGAGTCGGCGCCTTGGACACCCGCCACCTGATTCAAACGCTCCAGTCGATCCGGCCCCTGGCCGGCATGCTGCCCCCCCAGGTACCGGTTCGCGAAGTGGCCTTCGACATCGCGCTCTCCGGGACCCTCGCCGATCCGAGAGCCCGTCTACAGCTGCATGCTCCCGAAGGCGCCGGAGCCGAATTCAAGGCCGAGGTCCAACTCGCGAAGCACGCGCTCGAGCTCGTCTCTTTGTCGTTCGCCCAACCCGGCGCCCGCGCGAAGCTGAGCGGACTGCTCTCTGCGCCACCTGCAGGCGCAGAGCCTGCAACCCGCGGAATGCGGCTTGCGCCCGCGGCAAGCTGGAGGCTCTCCAAGCTCGCAGGGCAAGCGGAGTGGACTCGGCCCCATCCACTGTCTGGCGCTCTAGCGAGTGGACGCTTCGAGTTCGACCTCCACGGACCAGGAGTCGATGGGGAGAGCCCATCCACCCTGGCGTTCGAGGGCTCTGCCAATTGGCAAGAAGCTGGCCTTGTTTCGCTGCGAACGCCCGCACCAGGCTCTTCCCTTGAGGGGAGCTTCGCCAGCTGCAGTGGACCGCGCTTCCAGGCAGAAGTCGACCTGAAAGACCCGCTGGAACGCTTCGTTCGCTCACCGCTCGGGGCAAGTTTTGGAGAGTTGCAGCTCCCGCTCTCTCGTTTGGTGCTCTCCAGTCCCACCGGCGAACAATTGCTTCGCAGCAACGGGCCAATCCTTGTGCAGCTCAGCCCGCGCCACAGCTGGCTGCTCCCTCCGGTGAGCCTGCATGGCCCGCTCGGATACCTGCTGATCGAAGCCGGCTCGAAATCCGGCTCGCCCCCCGTTGGGATCGTGCACGCAACAGAGGTCGACCTGGGGCTGCTTGAGAGTCTGGTTCCCGGCCAACTCCCCCGCCTGCAAGGCCTGCTTGAGTCTTTGCTGTGGACCCGTGAACTCACCTCCGAAGGTCCCGCCGAGTCGTTCGAGCTCCAAGCCTCCGAATTGGATCTGGGCCGCGCCGGACTCGCCGCGCGACTCGACCTGCGGGGCGAGTCCGCCCCAGGCTCTGGCCGCTATCAGCTCATTGACTTTGCGCTCCGCGAGCCGCGCGCTGGCTCGCTCGTGTTCGAGCGCGCCCCGCGCATCGGCACGCAGCCTGCAACCTGGACCGGTGCGCTGGACCTAGGCATAGAAGCCACGCTGATCGATCGCTGGAGTTCCTCGGACGACGACCGCTGGCAGGCCCTCGCAGCGTCCTGGGTCGGCGCCACGGCGGACGCGCAGCTGCGCATCGGCGAGCTCGTCGAACTGCAAGGCGGCAAGGTGGACCTCCCCGGGCGCGGCCTGCACCTGGCGCTCGCGGGTTCGATGGGGATCCCGCAGGTCCGCTTGGCGAAGAGCACCTCAGCGCTGCCAGCCCGTTGGAGAGACTGGTTGGACGCCTGGCTCGAGGCTCCGATCGAGATTGCAGCCGAAGGTCAATGCGACGATCTCGGGACACTCACCAGCGTCCTACCCGACCTGCGAAGCGCCAGCGGTCGCGCACAGTTTTCGGACATCGAGCTGCGCGGGACCCTGCGTTCGCCACGGGGGAGCGGAGCGCTCTCGGTCAAGGATGCCTCGCTCAAGTTCGAGGGCACGCTTCCGGCCCTCGACGAATTATCGCTTGAGGCCAAGCTCACCGGCGACACGCTCTCGGTCACCGACCTCACCGGCCGGCTCGCCTCCGCGCCCATTCGCGCCAACGCCAGCGTGACGTTCCCTGAGCATGGGGAACCCCTGTTGCATGTTGTGCTCGAAGGGCAGGACGTGCTGCTCGCGCGCTCCCGAGACCTGCGCCTGCGCGGGGACGTCGATCTGTTGCTCTCCGGCCCACCCAGCGACCCGCGCCTGGAAGGCGAGATTCAACTGCAGCGCTCGCGCTACGCACGTTCGCTCCCGGTGCTCTCGCTCGGCTTGGATGCCCTGCGCCGTCCCTTTCAGGGCACGGTGCGCGAGCGCGGGTTTGTTCCGTTCTCGGTTCGCACCGCCCCGTGGGACAACATCCGTTTCGATGTCCGCGTCACGGCCCAGGAACCGCTGCGACTCGAAAACAACCTGTATCAGGGCGGGCTCGTCCCCGACCTCCGGCTGGCCGGCACGTCGCGGCAGCCCGAATTGATCGGCCGCGTTTTCCTCGAGCCGGGGGTGGTGGCTTTGCCCGCAACCAAACTCCGAATCGCCGGCGGCACGGTCCGCTTTGACGCCACGGATCCGTTCGTGCCCCAGCTCGACGTGTACGGCGAAAGTCGCGTGCGGGGCCACGATCTGGCGATCAGCATCACCGGACCCTACGACGACCCGAGCGTCCGCGTATCCAGCGTTCCGCCTCTGCCGCCAGGCGACGCCCTAGTTCTTTTGACCACCGGACAACTGACCGAGCAAGCCCTCTCCGAAGAGGGCAGCGCCCAGACCGCGCGGCTCCTGGCGGTCTACCTGGTGCAGGACTTGGGCGCGAGCTTGTTTGGCGGCTCCGAGGGCAGCTCGGCCTTGGATCGGCTCGAAGTCGTGAAGGGTCAAGAAATCGCACCCGACGGAACGGAGACCTTCGAAGCCAGCTGGCGGATCAACCAGAATGTGCTGCTGCAGGGCGATCAGCTTCGGCTGGTTGGCGAATACGATCGATTCCAGGAGGTCAACTTCGGCCTGCGCTTCCTGTGGCGGTTTCGATGAGCCTGGGTCGCTGGCCGGCTGTGCTGGTCGGAGCTGTTCTGGTCGCCAGCCTGGATTCTTGCCGCGGGGCCAGCCGCCTCGTCGATTCGCCCGAGTCCCTGCCGGACGAAGAGCAACCCCTGGCGCTGATTTTCGTCGGCTCAAACAGCGTCGAGCCCCGCGAACTCGAACGGGCACTCGACACCGTCCTCGACGATTTCGAAGCCTCCGGGTATCGCCCCGCCTACTTGGACGATGCCGCCTACCAACTCGAGGCATACCTGCGTGAACTGGGCTTTCTTGGGGCTCGCGCGGAGGCCTCCTGGACGCCCGAAGGCACCGGCGGGCGGATTGAATTTCGTGTCCAAGAAGGTCCGCGGGCCGTGCTTCAGAGTTTTGAAATTCGAGGCGCCAGCGTGTTCGACGTGCGCGATTTGCGTTCCCTGTTTGAGTTCCAGACGGGCACGTGGGAGCAGCAACCAGCGACGTTTTATGCTCCGGGCGCGTTCGCCGAGGGGCGCCGGCAATTGGAAGATCGCTATGCGGCTGCAGGCTATCCGGATCTCACGATTCAGGAACCCTGGCTGTTTCGCGAGGCGGACGGCTCCGCGGTCAGGCTCTCGCTTGAGCTGCACGAAGGGACCGCCCAGCGGCTGAGCGCGGTCGAGTTCGATCTCAACCCCGAAGACGAGGACGCGGTTCCGATCCCAGAGCTCGAAGCAAGCGTGCGCGACCTGATCGGGGAACCTTTCACGACCCGCCTAGCGACCCGCGTGCGCGGCCAATTGCTCGAAGCCTACGCGAACCGGGGTTTTCCAGAGGCCACCGTCGTAGCACCCCGGAAGCTCGATGCTGAAACCGGAGCGGTGACCCTGCGCGCCCGGATCTTGCCGGGGCCTCTCGTGCGCATCGGAGAAATCCACACTCCGAAAGACGCGCGCAGCCGCAGAAGCTTCGTGTTGGAGCGACTCGGGATCGGACCTGGCGATTTGTACAACGAGCAGGCCCTGCGCAGTGGATTCGCCAAGCTGTACCGAACCGGGCTGTACCGGTCGGTCCAGGTGGACCTGGCCCCGATGTCCGGCAGCGAGCAGGCCGGTTCAAGCTCCGAGGCCGAACCCGGTGTGCCGGTGCTTCGGGATTTGGTCGTCCAACTCGACGAAGCCCCCTCCCGCGAGCTGTTCGTCGAACCCGGCTACGGCGCCTTCGAACTCGCTCGCCTGCGCGCTGGGTATCGCGAGCGCAATCTGTTCGGGACCGGGCGCGGGCTGCGGCTCGAAGGCTTGCTCGCCCAACGCGCCCTCGGTGCAGAGCTTGGCCTGTCCGACCCTGCCTTGTTCGGCACGAACATTCTGGGGGACGCTTCCGTCTCGTTTGAGCAGCGCGAGCGGCCTTCGTTCACGCGCCAGGAATCGGCCTTCGAGCTGTCCGGCACCTTCGCGCGCACGCGGACCTTCCAGCTCGCTCTCGAGTACATGATCGGCCAGACCAGAGTGTTTGACGTCTCGGTCGATCCAGCCTTCGACCCGACTCTGGCCGCCGCACTCGACGGCGTGGATGTCGCCTCGCTCACGATCGCACCCAGCTACGACACCCGCGATCGGCTCTTCACGCCGAACCGCGGAGTCCAGGCCCGCTTTGGCCTGGAGTGGGCCAGCTCGGCCCTCGGCTCGGAGATCGATTTCCTGCGCCCCACCCTGAGCTTCTCGGCCTTCTGGCCCCTCGACGGCCTGAGTGAGGGCACGGTGCTCGGCGCCACGATCCAGGGCGGGCTGATCGTGCCCCTGGCCGGCACCCAGGAGATCCCCATCACCGAGCGGTTCTTCAACGGTGGCGCGCACACGGTTCGCGCGTTTTCCCAGGACGACCTGGGCCCCCGGGACGGCCAAGGTGAACCGATCGGTGGTCGCGCGCTCCAAATTGCGAGCATCGAACTCCGCCAGCCCTTGATCGGTCGCCTCCATGGGGCCGTGTTCTACGACCTCGGCAGCGTGCGCGCCGATCACCGGGACGTGCTCGAACTAAGCGGCCTGCGCGGCGGCCCGGGGGTCGGTCTGCGCTACCTCTTGCCGGTCGGGCCCATTCGGCTCGACCTAGGCTTCAATCCTGACCGAAGGCCCGGCGAATCGGAATTCGTCGGGCACTTTTCGGTCGGCATGGCTTTTTGACAGCCGCGGATCAGCTGTAGATCTCGCCGCCTTCCGCGGCAAATTCGGCGCTCTTTTCCTGGAGCCCTTTCTCGAGCGCCGCTGCGTCCTCGACGCCCTTCTTCTTGGCGTATTCGCGAACCTCCTCGGTGATCTTCATCGAACAGAACTGCGGTCCGCACATCGAGCAGAAGTGAGCGACCTTGGCGCCGTCGGCGGGCAGGGTCTCGTCGTGGTAGGCGCGGGCGGTTTCCGGATCGAGGCCCAGGTTGAACTGATCCTCCCAGCGGAACTCGAAACGCGCGCGGCTCAGGGCATCGTCGCGCTCACGGGCGCGCGGGTGCCCCTTGGCCAGGTCGGCTGCGTGGGCCGCGATCTTGTAGGCGATGACGCCCTGCTTGACGTCCTCTCGGTTGGGAAGGCCCAGGTGTTCTTTGGGCGTCACGTAGCACAGCATGGCCGTGCCATGGGAACCGATGACCGCGGCACCGATAGCCGACGTGATGTGATCGTAGCCCGGCGCAATGTCCGTGGTAAGCGGGCCGAGGGTGTAGAACGGCGCCTCGTGGCAGACCTCCTGCTGGCGCGTGACGTTCTCTTTGATTTGATGCAGCGGAACGTGACCGGGTCCTTCGATCATGACCTGGACGTCGGACTCCCAGGCTTTCTGGGTCAATTCGCCCAGGGTGTCCAGCTCAGCAAACTGAGACTCGTCGTTCGCGTCGTGAATTGATCCGGGGCGCAGACCATCGCCCAAGGAGAACGTGATGTCGTACTTGGCCATCAATTCGCAAATTCGATCGAACTCCGTGTAGAGGAAGTTCTCCTTGTGATGGTGCAAGCACCACTTGGCCATGATCGAACCGCCGCGCGAGACAATCCCGGTCAGGCGATTGGCGGTCTTGGGCACATAGCGCAGCAGCACTCCAGCGTGGATCGTGAAGTAGTCCACGCCCTGCTCGGCTTGCTCTTCGAGCGTTTCGAGGAACACCTCGATGCCAAGGTCCTCGACCTTGCCTTTGACCTTCTCGAGGCACTGGTAGATCGGAACCGTGCCGATCGGAACCGGCGAGTTGCGCACAATCCACTCGCGCGTCTCGTGGATGTCGGTGCCCGTGGACAAGTCCATGACCGTGTCGGCTCCCCAGCGCAGGGACCACTCGAGCTTCTCGACTTCCTCCTCGATCGAGCTGGTCACAGCGCTGTTGCCGATGTTGGCGTTGATCTTCACCAGGAAGTTCTTGCCGATCAGCATCGGTTCGATTTCGGGGTGCTTGATGTTGGCCGGGAGGACGGCGCGGCCGCTGGCGATTTCTTCGCGGACGAACTCCGCTGACATCCCCTCGCGGGCCGCGGCATAGGCCATCTCGTGGGTCACGATGCCCCGGCGGGCGTAGTGCATTTGAGAGCGGTTTCCGTCGCAGTCCGCCTCACGGCTGTCGATCCAAGACTGACGCAGGGCCGGGACGCCCTTGCGCGGGTCGTCGGTGCCCGGTCCCGAGGTGTCGTAGAGGTCGATCTGGCCGGGCTCACCGGATAGGTGGACGCGCCGGGAGGGAACCCGGAGGAGCTCACCCTCGTGCTCGCAGGTCACGTAGACCTTGTGGGAGCGCGGGTCGTGGGCGGCGGGGGTCTTGGGGGCGTCTTGCATCGGTCGGATTGTCCGTATCGGGAGGTTCGGCGCGCAGCGCGAGTCAGGCGGACCCCGAGGGGGCCACGCCAGGTCGCCAGGTTTTGGAAGCCTCGGGGAGGATAGAGGGCCCTCGGTATAGGGCCGGGAAATGCGGGCGGATTGGTTGGGCCGTCCTTTTTGGGTGGCTGCTCTTGAGGTGGCTGCTCTTGGGGGGGGCTGCCGCTCAGGGTCCGGCGCATGGGGTCCGGAACGGCGGGTCCGGGGGCTCCCCCAGCGACCCGGCCCGCAGGCGCGCAGCCAGCGGGTCACGGCAGGTGACGTCACAGCCTGGCATCTTACGTCGCCAGGGCCCTGGGCCGAGTGTCCTGAGGTCCGTACTCTTGGCGCCAGCGGACGCGCTCTCAACTGGCGAGCCGCCCAAAAATCACCCCTAGCGATCGGGTCCCCCCCCGCCCATGTCACTCCTTCCGCGGCACCAAGCTCTCCTCTCCATCCTCTCGGAATCTGCGTCCCGACCCGGCCTGCGGGACGCGGAACGTCGCCCGGTTCCGCACGTTGGCGAGATCTTCGGCGCCAACGTGTTCAACGACGCTGTCCAGCGCCAACGCCTGCCCAAGCAGGTCTATCAGGCCCTGCGACGCACCCTCGAGGGGGGCGTCGAGCTGGATCCGACCGTTGGCGACGCGGTCGCCAACGCGATGAAGGACTGGGCCATCGAGCATGGAGCCACCCACTACACGCACTGGTTCCAGCCGATGACCGGCTTGGCGGCTGAAAAGCACGATGCGTTTTTGACGCCAACCCTCGAGGGTGGGGCGATCCAGGAATTTTCCGGCAAGGAGCTGATCCTGGGCGAGCCCGACGCCAGCTCGCTGCCCTCCGGAGGCCTGCGCAACACCTTCGAGGCGCGCGGCTACACCGGTTGGGATCCGACCTCCCCGGCGTTCTTGCGCGTAACGAAGTACGGCTCGACGCTGACCATCCCCACCGTGTTCGCCTCGTGGACCGGCGAGGCCCTCGACACCAAAACGCCGCTGCTGCGCTCCTGCGAGGCCATCGACCGGGAAGCTCGCCGGCTGCTCGAACTGCTCGGGCACAAGGACGTCCGTCAGGTCACCGCGACCATCGGCCCGGAGCAGGAGTACTTCCTGGTCGACCGCAAGCTTCATGCGCTGCGTCCCGACTTGGTCAGCTGCGGCCGCACGCTGCTCGGAGCCAAGCCCTCCAAGGGTCAGGAGCTGGAAGACCACTACTTCAGCCTGACCCCGGGCCGGATCCTCGACTTCATGATGGATCTTGAACACGAGCTGTGGACCCTCGGCGTGCCGGCCAAAACCCGCCACGGCGAGGTCGCGCCCCACCAGTTCGAACTGGCGCCGGTGTTCGAATCGGCCTCGGTCGCCGCCGACCACAACGTGCTGACCATGGAGACCATCGGCTCGGTTGCGGACCGCCATGGCCTGGTGGCTCTCATGCACGAGAAGCCCTTCGCGGGCGTCAATGGCAGCGGCAAGCACGTCAACTGGGCCATCGCCACCGACGATGGGGACAACCTGCTCAGCCCCGGCTCAACGGCCCTCGAGAACCAGCGTTTCCTGGCGATCCTCGCTGGGGTCGTTCGCGCCGTCGACCTCCACCAGGACCTCCTGCGGGCCTCGATCGCCCACGCCGGCAACGATCACCGACTCGGAGCCAACGAGGCGCCTCCGGCCATCCTCTCGGTTTACCTCGGGGACGAGCTCCAGCACGTGGTCGAGACGCTGATCGGCTCGGCTTCCTCGGAAGCTCCCCGCACAGAAGACCTGCGCTTGGGCGTCACGGCGCTTCCGCCGCTACCGATCCACACTTCCGATCGGAACCGCACCAGTCCGTTCGCGTTCACCGGCAACAAGTTCGAGTTCCGAGCGGTCGGCTCAAGTCAATCGGTCGCCTTCCCGGCCATGGTGATCAACACCATCGTGGCCGACGCGCTGAAGCACATCTCGGAGCGGATTGAAGCGGCCGGAAACCGGGACGGGGCGATCGAAGAGGTGGTCCGCGAGACCTTCAAGGAGCACCAGCGCATCCTATTCAGCGGCGACAACTACTCGGACGAGTGGCGCGCGGAAGCCGAGCGGCGCGGACTCCTGAACCTCCCGGACACCCCTTCGGGCCTCGAGCGTTTCGACTCGGCCGAAAACCGCGGGCTGTTCGAACGCCAAGGCGTCCTGTCCGCCCGCGAAGTCGAATCCCGGTCGCACGTCATGCACATGACCTACGCCCACCGCCTGGCCGTCGAGGGAGCCACGCTGACCGGTCTGGCCCGTACCCTCGTGCTGCCTGCTGCACTGGCGTTTCAAAACAACCTGGCCGAAGGCCTAGCGAGCACCACAGCGGTCAACGCCTCCCTCGATCTCAGCTCCCAACAGGCGCTCCTGCAGGAAGTCGTCGGAGCTGCCACCCGCCTCCAGGCGTCGATCGACCAACTCGATCAAGCCCTCGACCAATTCGAGAGTTTCGGCGAGGACGCCAAGTCCGCCGCTCGCCACGGCCGGGACGCCGTGGTCCCCGTCATGGACCAACTCAGGCAAATCTCAGACCGACTCGAGATCCTGGTCCCCGACAACCTTTGGCCACTACCCAAGTACCGCGAACTCCTGTTCGTTCACTGAGTTCCAGGAGGGCAGCCGCCCGCGCCGCGGCTCGATTCACGCCTCATCAACCGACAGGGTTCGGCGCCGGCCGAGCTGCATCAGCACGAATCCGGTCAAGCAACGAAAAGTCGTAGCGGCCGGGATCTGGAATTAGTCACAAGCCGCCCTCCCATCGGCCTGGAGTCGATTGAATTCTGCTCAATCCGGTGACGGCGGCCCAGCTCGCCTGACCATGTAATTCTCGACGGTCGCCTTGACCACGTGAAAGCCGAGTCTGGCGAGCTCGGCCTAAACGTGCGGTGACCCCCACAGTCGGTTTTCGCGTGATCGTCGCGAACTTTGCTCTCGCACCTCCAACGGAGTCGGAGGACGCCGACCCTTTTTGCGCGAGTAGAAGGTCCAGACCAATCGTCAGCCGCTTCGGTGCCATGCGACCGCGGTCGCCGGTTTCGCAACCTGCGGGCATTCGCGCCACGTTGGCCACAGCCTGCCAGGGAATACCCGGGGCAAACAGTCCCACTGCGTCAGCAGAGGCCGGGCAATCGAGCGGCGCAGGGCAGCGCCCTGATGACAAAGCTCGATGTTCCCCGCGAGTAGGTCGGCTCGAATACGGCAGACAGTCGTCAGAGCAGCAAGTAGCAGCATCCAGCGAGAATCGGACCGCTGGCTCGCTAGATCTGAGCCGGCCCTCTCTCCCAGGTAGGGTGCGCCCGCACGAATCGCACTCACGGCACCGTTACGGGGTTTTCGGGATTCACAGCCTGGGAATGGGCCAAGCCCCGAGCGACGCACCGATGCCACATTTATAAGACTTGAGCGCTCCCCCCTGATAAAACAAGAGCCCTGCCTTGAGCACCGCCACCTCAGGCGTTTTACAGAGCCAGCTCGAGAGGCGTTTTACAGAGTCAGCTCGAGCAATTATCAGCTTCACCCACATTCCTCGCAAAGCTGAAAGAAGCAACCCAGCCATGATAGCCAGAAAGTCGCTAGCTAGAAAGTCCCTGATAAGTCCCTTCAATGGCAAGCTTGGCCCTCTTCTGATTCTGCCATCACTAGCCTTGTGGGCGAGCATCGCCCATGCCCAGGCTCCGCCCGTGACTTTCCTGGTCAATCCCGCGGGGGGAGCTGACATCCCCGGCGGCAACCTCAACGGTGAATACAGCACTCTCACCTTCGCTCTAAACTTCGCCCAACAAACCGTCGCTCCCACGACAGGCCTTGTTTTTAGACTATCACCTGGAACCTATAGTGAATCGACCAACGGGGAGGTGTTTCCCATCAACTTACGCGAGAATTCTGTCGTGGAGGGAACCTCGCCAACTGGTGTGCTGTTCCTCAACAGTTCTCCCCCTTCACTCGCTGTCCCAACGATCCAATGCGACCTCTCCGCCCCGCAAAGTTACGTTGAGCTTCGCAATTTCTCGACCACAGGCGTTCAAACGGGGATCCGAGTCCGCGGCTTAGGACCTTCCTCTGAAGCAACACTCGAGCGCCTTACAACCGAGAATAGCGGCGGCGGTGGGTTTGCCCCCACAGGCATCGGGAGCGGCATCCGCACCGTCGCAGCGGGAGGCATCTTGGAAGTCACTGTGAAGGCTCACACCTCCCGCGACTTACAGATCGGATTGGAAGTTATAGCCAACCAGGGAGGGTTCATTTCCGCAACCATTGAGAACTCAAGATACAATCCTGCCCCTACCGCAGTGAACGCAAGTAGCGGCACAGGAATCCTGCTGGATACAACATCCACCAGCAGCATCGCCCTCCGATCCGCAAACACCTCCTTCTTCAGAAAGAGAGACGCGATCCGAACCTCCATCAATAGCCCAATCCCCAGCGCGACGATTATCGATCATTGCGTAATAAGATCTTGCGGCATCAATGCATTCGGGCCCATGGGCGCCCTTGTCCTAGGAGGCGGCATTTGCGAGGAAGCGAACCCATCGTCTTTCGCCATCCACAACACCGCTTTCTTTGGCAATGGAGCAGACCTTCCGGATGCAAACATGCTTTTTTACGACATCGAGAACTGCATAGCTCAAGATGCCAATGTACTCGCCATCGCTACGAATTCAATAACAGGGGACCCGATGTGGGTTAACGCGTTTGAGAATGACTTCCATCTCCTCCCAGGTAGCCCATGCCTTGACGCCGGAACTGTCCCTATGACGAGCCTAACCAGCGTAGACCGCGATGGTGATGACCGCTCGGCATCGTGTGCCGGCCTCCCAGACATTGGACTTGACGAGCAGTTTGATGCCGACTTTTATTTCCCAGGAGGAAATCTCCTGACTTTGGGCACGAACGAAGAAGTCCGCCTGATTGGCCCAAGCAACTCTCTCGGCTTTGTACTTGTAGACATAACCCCACCATCGGAATTCACCGGTTGCTCAGGGTTGCTACTCGACCCCACTGCTCCAATCACGTTCCTAGTCGCTGCATTGCAGATGCCCGCGGGGGTTGGTGGTACGGCGACTGCAACCACATCGATCCCCATCCCCAACAACCCTGGGTTGGTTGGATCAACGTTCTTTACAACAACTGCCTATTTCGAGGTAACGACCTTAACAGTGCTAAATGGCAACACGGTTCGAGGCCTTTACATTCAGTAGTTCAAGGGACCTGAGCCGTCCCCTGGCCGCGGCTCTCTCCCCTACCTGAACTTCATAAAACGAACCGTTCCCAGGTAGCGGCGAGAACCTCATCGCTCACTGGCTTACCCCCCCAAGACCGGCACCAAAGTCTATGTGAGTCCTGGGGTTCCAGTCAGGGTGCTTTTCGTTGCTAGCTCGTCCCCGACTTGAAGGACGGCAGAGGCCGCCCTGACCTTCCCCCGGTTTAGTAGATACCCCAGATCGCGAGGTGGAGTTCCCCCACTTCGGTAGACAGATTTTTTCTACGCTAGAGACTCGGAGGAACGGATCATGAGCAGCCATCGCTACACACCAGAGCTCAAGGATGAGGCTGTCCGGCAGGTCTTGGACCGTGGACACGGAGTGGCTTCGGTCGCGCAAGGGCTAGCACCATCGCCACTACGGGAAGACCGCGTAAGCGCCCCTGAGTGCTTTTTGGCGAGCCCCAGGCCAGCTACGCCGTAGTTCAGCCTCTTGGGGCAGATCCCTCACGGCCCATCCGGCATGAAATTCAACTCATCCAGCACACCACCCTCGTACGGATCACCTATCCAGGTGTCGTAGTTCTCCACGGATTCGAACACGCCGTCATTGTCAGCGTCCCACAGATAGGTTCTGTGGTTCACATCTGCTGTGTACTCTGCCGTCAGAATCGCGCAACTCGCGCCGTTCAGTCGACCTTGCGAAAGGCCGTAGGGCGAGTTGGCCGCAAGAACCTCCTGGCTAGCCCATGACACTCCAGGCGTCCAATACGGTTGATCCTCGACCGGCGGCAAGAGCTGAATCAGCTCAGGATAGCTGGATCGGGCGACCATCAGGTACCGACCATCCATCTCGAGCAGCCCACAAAGCACTCCGCCTAAGTCCCCCCGGAACAACTCGGTCTTTTGTGCGAGCGGGATGGCCGTCCGATCGCTAGGAGGAAGATGGACTCCACCAGGAATGAAGGGCGTCGTTAGGGTCGGGCTGGCTGGAGTGCCTACACCGGTGAGCGCAACGGTTCTTGTGGCCGAGTAGGAGCCTTGCGGATCCACCAGTTCCCACCGCTCAAGAACGTCATCTCCATTTTGGGCTTCACCGCAAACCAAGAAATCCGTAGCTGACCTCGAACTGATGTCAACGATCTTGAATGTGCAGGAATAGGTCTGCCTATTCGTACTCCATTCATCCCCATAGGGCCCGTCGGAGCGTTCCCTTGAGATCAACTCCCACTCTGTACTTAGGTTCGCCCAGGTGGCCTTCCGAACCAGGTTCTTCCCGATATGCAGCACGGAAGACTCCTCAAAGCCGCCGAGCAGTCCGTGCGCAGCTCCATCTTGCTGTGGCTCTTCCTCAACGGATAACCGTGCGAAGTCCGCGCTCGCGATGAATGGCTCCTCGGAACCCTCCGCGCGACCGGTTTGCCTCTCTTGGGAGCCGAATACGGATGCTGCAAGAGAGCCTCCGACTAAGAACATCCCACAGGCCGCGGCTAGCCGAATCAGACCATGCTCACGATGGGCGGGACCCGCTGCAAGGACCGGTTTTTTCATCACTTCTCCTCCTCTGGCTCGCCGAAGCAACCAGGGTCACTACAGGCATCGCATGCCTCGATGATACTCGGCGGATCCGGACCAGCGAAAGGAGGAACAATCAGAGCCTTCTGAGGCAAATCGCCCGAATGTCATAGCCTGCTGCGTTGCCCGCAGCGCATTCACCCGCTTTTTGCTGATTTGGGGGGTGTTCTTGCTAGCTATCAATTTGCCTTGGCAAAGCTCTACCACCTGGTCACAGGCCCGGTTCGCCGTGGGCTGAGCCTGAGTAAGGTGCTCGCACGCCCTGAGAGCCTGGGTCGGCTGGGTCCGTATCCGGCAGGTCCGCCCCCCCCGTGGATCCCGAAAACCACAGAACGGGGCGTCAAGGGGATTGGCCTAGAGTCCCCCCCCTAGATCTCCCCTCAACCTAAGCCGCGCCAGTCGTTGCCGCGCCCGAGCTTGGCATCCACCGAGCCAGCCGAATCGAACTCCAAGCTCTGATGACGATCCAGCTCGAGGGAGCAACCTTGGCAAGGACTGGATGACCGTTCGGACCGACCCAAGCCGGCACACCCTGCCGGCTAGGGTCAGCCCGCGTCAACCACACTCACGACACGGCTATGGAGAGTTCGGGACCCGCAACCACGCCGCGATCGCGGCTGGGGACAGCGACACCGTGAGGTCACCCCACCGAGCGAGCCCGCGCTCGTACTCCGCCCAATTGTCGACGCGGTACTGGGTCTTGTGATTCGGGTGGACTCAAAAGTTCATCCGAACCGTCTCACCTCGTGGTGCCGAACTCACTCGGCATGCGCCCAGAAGGGTCCTGGAGGCGGGGCCAAGTCCTGAGCAAGGCGCCAACGCCTCTCGGGCCCCGCAGAGGGGCATGGAAGGGTAGCGGTGAGAGGACTCGAACCTCCGACTCGCGGATTATGATTCCGCTGCTCTAACCAACTGAGCTACACCGCCGACGGGTTGCGAGCGACCGATTCCGGTCGCCGGCAGGGGTGGGAGGATAGCGCTCGGTTGCGCCGGCATCAATGGTCCCGGGCGCATCGGTGGCCCATGGAATTCGCCTGGTGGAACGGGGGCAACTGCGTCTGTGCTCGCCAGACCCCCCAAGCCCAGGCGCGGGTCGTGGATGGACCCGGGCACCCCGGCGCGTTGCTGGCGACAGGGCCTGGCGGGCGGACCCATTCCCGGGCGGGAATCCGGGTGGTTGGGGGCCGCTCAGGGAAGTCGCAAGAAAGTTGGAAGAACTGGCGACGATTCTGGGGCTCGCGACGTTCATTCATATGGCCGGGGCGAGACCTCCGGCGACGATCGCTCCAGGCTCCAGTTCGCGGCTCACTCCGCGAGCCTCTCGGCAGCGAATCGGGTCCCCACGGGCCCACAGGGGGTTTTCCCTTGGAGAGTTTCATTTTTGTTGGTCGTCCGCGGCGGGGCTCGCCGCCGCGGTCAGCCACCCCTTTGGGCGCCCTCGGACACGCTTCAGACACCAGCAGGCGCCCCCTAGGGCCCTCCAGGGCGGATGGCGCTTCGGCTCAACCCATGGATGGCGTTGGCGCGGCCGGAATCGTTCAAACAGATCGAGAAATTTTCCGACCCGACCGGCTTGCGGCTGGGGCTGCCCGAGCTAGATTGACTTCAGAGCAGCTTCGGTTGCTCTGGTCACTTCAGGGTGGCCCGAGGTGTTGCGAGCCGCCTCGAGCCGTCAGCCTTGTAGTGGTCTCTCTCCCTCGGGCCGGTGATGGGCAAGGATCACCGGCCCCCTTTTTGCCCCGAGCGAAAGTCCGCATCGGGTGAGCGTCTTGAGGGGGGCCTTTGGGCTCAGGAACCAGGGTCAGCGCAGGGTCGCCGGGCCTGCGGTAGGGACCTCCAAGCAAACCGGCGTGTCGAGCGGGTTGTTCACCGGAGCTTTGAGGTCCGCAATGAGCCAACAAAGTGAGCCTGCTCTGCAACTCAGGCGAGCGCTCCAGGACCACGGTCCCCAACAGGCTCGCCACGGCCTGAAGCCAGGCGCCCTAGGTTTGGTGTCGCGGTGCGTAGGACAACGCGTTGAGCCCCCCATCGAAAATCCGGCGCCTTAGATCCTCAAGACTCGGAGGGCAACCCAACCCTGAACTGCGGGCTCCAAACTTGGAGACAGTGGGCGCCACCATCGACCCGTTCGCCGGCAACTTCGACTCCAGGGCGGCACGGTCTACCGTCTCCTCGCAGCGTCGTGGACGCTAGGCCCAGCAACTGGACGCCAAGGCCTGGCCTGCCCCGTGGACATGGGAGCCAAGCAGAAGCCAAACAGCAGGCGCCCGAGCTATCTCTTAATGCGTGGACACCCAGCGAGCCGCGGACCAGCCAAGGGCTTGAGCCTTGGACCCGAATCGCAAGAGCGGGCAGGCCCGACCCTCCTACCGGGTGGGGATAGCAGGTGGCGATCTAGAGGCCCTGTTCCCCCTGAAGGCCCTGTCTTCCTGAGGGCTTTGTCTTGCAGAGGGCTCTGTCTTCCAGAGGGCCCTGGCTCGCGGAGGGCCCTGGCTCGCGGAGGGCCCTGGCTCGCGGAGGGCCCTGGCTCGCGGAGG
>CAZUCE010000014.1:0-28790 GCA_964619265.1 uncultured Planctomycetaceae bacterium | reverse complement strand
GCCCTGTCTTGCGAAGGGCTACTGGCCCCCCGCCGCGGCCCAAGCTGGCTAGCGCCTGCGGAGCGGACCGCCCAGAGGTTGCCCTCAGGGAACGATCGACGTCACCGCGAAGGCTGAATCGAAGCGCGGCTGGATCGTCAGCTCGCCGTTTTGCGGATTGTGGCTGAGGAACGCGGGAGCTGCCCCGCCCACCGTGACCGAAGAAGGCAGCGAGGCGTAGCCGGGCAGCACGATCCGAGCGCCGGGAGCGCCCGGGAATTCGCCGAAGGTCGTGAGGGTCACCGGGCTGCCGGTCTGCAGTCCAAGCTGAGGTCCGTCGACGAACAACTCGCGCACACCGCGTAGCTCTTCCACGGACAGGGAATTCCCGCCGCCCGCAGGCCGTGAGACGGAATAGCGTGCCACGGTATTGGGGTCGAGGTTGCGCACCTGGGTGAAGCGCACCGGGGTCGTCCGATCGGCGTAAAGATCGACCGGCAGGGCGCTTTCGTTCACCGGACTGGGCTTGGTTTGCCCGTCGAAGAACGCGAACACGTTGGTGTGGTCAAAGCTGCCCCAGGCATGGACCGGCACTCCTGCGAAGCTGTCGACAAACACGTTGAAACCCTTCGATTGCAAATAGCCTGCAAGCGCTTGGTTTTGAGTCAACAGAGCCGTGGTCGGGTCGGCCACGTTGATTCCGAGGTAGATCCCGGTGTCGAACAGATTGTTGACGCCGGCGCGCTGGTCATCGATGGCCAGGCCCGGCGACAGGCGCGCGGTCGCAATGCGCTCGTAGGCGAACGGGGCTGAGTCCGGCGTTCCGCCGAAGACATCCGGGCTCTGCATGAGAGTCTGCAGCGTCGGCGTGCCCTGGTTGAAGGCAAACACCGGATCCACGGTCCCCAGCAGCGAGCCGACCGCGGCGAATCGCCGAGCTCCCTCGTCCTGCCGGCGCAGAGCGACGCTCAGCGAATTCAAGCCGCCCATCGAAAAGCCAAGTCCGTAGAGCCGCTCGGAATCCAACTGAATGAACTGTTCGATCCAATTCAGAATGGAGTCAAGCGAGTCTTGGCTCTGCTTGTTGGCGAAGTTGATCTGACTGACGCCGAACGGCGCGATCAGGAACCAGCCACGACTCGCGCACCGCAGCGGAATGTCCTGGTTGAACACCGCCTGCTCGCTGACCCCAAAGAAGTGGTAGCCAATCAGCGCCGGCCGCGGCTCGAAGGGCGGCAGGATCGCGGCCAGGGGAACCTGGATCTGAAAGCGTTCGATGTTGGTCGGAGAGCCGGAGATCCCCGGCGGCAGCCAAACCTCGAAGCGCGGATCGCCGGAGACCGAAGGCAGCGGGATGATGACCACGCCATCGGGCAGGGTCAGGTTGGCCGGAAGGTTCGACGGAAGCTGGAGCGGGCCGGTGACCTGCCGGCTGGGCTCGGGCACAAAGGCTGCCGGACTCTGGGCAGCGGCCGGAGCCGAGCTGAGAGCTAGGCCGAGGAGGCCCGCGACGATCGGAAACAAAGTGGGTCGTGACATGTTCGTCGGGCAGTTGGAGGGGCCGGCATCCGCCTGGTGGCGCGGGCGCAGCTTGTGGGCGAAGCGGAGTAAGCCTTCGAGGCGAGTCCGTGACGACGAGCGTCCGCCTCGCGCCAACCTTGCAAATCCGCGCCGCGCGCCCGGACCTACTTTGATGGCTCCCCCTGGGACGCACGCCGAACCCGGAACGGTCCGCGACAGCGAGAAAAAGTCCGCCAGCGAACCCTAGGAGGCCCGCTTTTCCTGGGGTTTCTCAGTCTAACCCGCGGGAACCAGCCTTGCCGGCCCCGGCCACAAGTTCCCTCAGCAAGCCATAGCGGAGCCCGCGACCCGTCACCACGGCCCCCTCCAGCCCGATTCGAGCCGAAATCGCTCCCAGCAGAGCCAGCCCGGCCGGGAGGATGTCCGCGCGATCGGGCTCGATCGGAAGATCTCGCCGCCGGTCGGTTTCGAGGTCCAGCAGGCGCCGTGCCCAGTCGAGCCCAGCCGCTCCGGTGACCCAAGCTCCCTCCGCCAGGCGCGGGTCGTAGGACTCGAGTTTCCGTTCCAGGCAGGCCAGGTTGGAAGCCGCGCCACCTAGGAACACGCCGCTCCGGCCTTCGGCGGCTGCGGAGGGCAATTCGGCCGCGACCCGCTCGATCTCGGAAATCAGGTTGGCCTGCGAAAAGCGATCGGTGGCCAGCAGGGCCCCGAGCGGCAGCGAATGGCGCCGGGATCCCGCGCCGAGAACCACCTCCGAACTCCCTCCACCCACATCCACCACCACCGCCCCGTCGCGCTCCGCTTCAGGCAGAGCCTCGATCGCCGCTGCGTGACCGACCCTGGCCTCCTCGTCACCGGACAGGATCTCAAGCGCGATTCCAAGCTCCTTTTGAACTCGCTCCAGAAACGCCTGCCCGTCACTCGCGCGACGCAGCACGGCCGTTCCAGCCGCGCGCACCCGAGGCGGCTCCACCCCGCGCAATTCGAGCCTTCTCGCGAACGTCGCGAGGATCTCGATCGTCCGGTCCGCTGCTTCCGGCAAGAGTTTGCCGCCCGCCTCGAGCCCTTGACCCAAGCGCGCGGAAAAGGCGTGGTCTTCGACCACTTCCAGCGAGCCGTTCGGCCGGGGAACCGCGATCAACAGCAGCGCGGTCTGGGTCCCAAGATCGATCGCCGCGAAAGCGTCGGGCAAGTCTTCGACTTGGTGGTCGGTCTGGCTGGGGGTCAGAGTCACGGGACCTTGGGGTGCACGGGCCGAAAGCGTCGGTCGGAGGCGCCGCGAGTCTACGCCGCTCCTTGCTGCCGCCCCAGCTTTCGAGAGCTCGGTCCGCGGGGGTGCGGCCCCAAGGAAGCAGGACATCCCACGGCGGGCCCTTTGCGAGACGGGCTCTTCACGCGGTCGGCTCTTCAAGCGGTGGGCCCTTCACGAACCGGGCACGGTGACTTCCGCGCGCTGCTCGGGGGAACCGTCGATTTGAATCCGCTGTTCGATCCGGAGGCCCTTCGAGGAGCTGGCCTGCAAGCGGTAGCTACCGCGCAGGCCCCAGGGGAAGACAAACACACCGGGGCTGCGCTCCTTCAAGCGCTGGCGGGAAATCGGGCGACCGTATGGCGATTCGGGGCCACCGGCTGCCGGCGGGTCAGGAATCAAGCTCGCGTCCCAACCCGCGGCCGCCTCCCCCGCCGCGTCGACCAATTCGAGAGTCCAGCGCGTCACCGGCGTGAAATCGAGCCTCCCAAGATCCACCTCAGCTCCGGGCGAAACCTGCACGGAAGGACGCTCGATCGGAAGGTAGCCCTTGGCCTGCAAGCGCACCTTCAGCAGGCCCGGACGCAAGCCGGTCCACCGGAAGGTCGCGCCCTCGCGCAGGGCGACCCCCCCCTTGGCTCCCGGCCAGTCGAGGTCGAGGAGGGCTGCACCGCTGCGCGCGTCAAAGGCCTCGACGCGCAGGGAACCGCGCGGCTCACGGAGCGTCCGCATGGCGACCAGTAGGACCTCGAGTTTTCCGCTCTCCAAGTCTGCGCCCAGGACCACCCGCCGATCCGAGGCCGGGGACAGCCGCCAGTTCTCGCCGGTCAGGGCGAGCTCGTAGGTCCCCGCCAAGAGGTTGCGCAAGCGGAACAGCCCCTTGCCGTTGAGCGCCACCGACCGCTCGATGGCCGGGCGCGAACCTGGCGGACTTTGCTCCACCAATTCGATGTGAGCCTGCGCCACGGCGTTGCCCGCCTCGTCGACCACGCCGCCGTGCAGTTCAAAGACCGGTTCGAGGAACACCTCCAAATCGGTTCGCTGCTCGCCCTCCAGCAGACCTTCCCGGTGACGCAGCGGAGAACGCCCCTTGGCCGAGACATCTAGGTGGAATTCTCCGGCGGGGACGCCTTCGAACAGGAAGCGCCCCTCGGCGCCGGTCTGAACCGGACTCATGTCCACGCTGATTCCCCTTCCGGGCTCGCCCACTGAGGAGAGCTCCACCCTGGCGTTTGCGAGGGGCGTGTCCGAATCGCTATGCACAACACCGCCCACGGATCCACCCCGCGCCAACCGGATGTCGCCCAGGTTGCGCTGGTGACCCGGCTCCAAAGCGTCCAGCGTGAGCCCGGTCTGCTGCACCAACTCCGCGGCGTCCTTTGGGCGTTCGATCGAGACTTCAAGCCCCGTGGCGGCCGGCAAGCCAGCGAACCGGAACGTCCCGTCCGCGCTCGAGTGCTCCTCTAGGCTTAGGCGCGTTCCCCCTCGCCCGGTCGTCCGCAGAGTCACCTTGGCGCCGGCCTTTGGCGCCCCCTGCGGCCCCACCACGCGACCGAAGACCTCGGCCAGGGCGGGCAGAGTGAGGGTCACTTCGCTGGAAGCGCTTCCGTCCCGCACCAAGCAGCGGGAGGACGCCGTACTTCCAAGGGGCCCCCTGGCCCGCAGCTCGTGGGATCCACTCGGAACCCCGGGCAACTCGAAGCGTCCGTCCTTGCCCGTGATCGCCACGGTCTGGAGCCAGGCGCCGTAGCCGCGCGGCATGGGCCCCGGCTCCAAATCCCGTGAGACCCGCGCGCCGAACACGGCGGTTTTCGCCAGGTCCAGGCGTTGCACCACGCCGCTCACGGTGTGCAGCGGCTGCAACCGCAGCACCTGCACGGTTTCAGAACCAGCTCGAAGCTGAATCCCCCGCTCGAGCAAGGCCAGCGAATCGGCCGTGCGAGCTGCCACCGCAATCTCGCCTGCCGTCAGGCCCTCGATATGCAGGTCTCCGCCGTGGGTCGTCACTCGACCCGAAAGCGGTTTCCACCGCCCCGGGTCCTCCTGGTCGCAGCGCCACGCCAGCCACCGAAACTCCGCGAACTCGTCCGGACCGCCGCGCCCCTCGGGCCGCAGAACCAGCGTTGCGGCTCGCTCGAGCTGGACGCCAAACCGCCGGCTGCTGTCCGTTGATCCGGGCACGACCCGCGGCCGGCGCACAAGGACAAATTCCTCGTGACGCACCTCGAGGTCGCCCCGATGACCGGCGCGCCACTCGAGTTCCACTTGGCCGTTGTCGTCGGTTTGGGCCCGATGTTCGAGCAGCTTCGAAGCCAGCTCCACCACCGCGCCCTCCAGCGGACGCCCCGTGCTCTTGTCGATAACGCGCACCGTGACCGCGATGGGTTCGAGCGTAGCGAGCTTCTCGCGCGCGCTTGCTTGGCTCGCCTCCGCCGGTGCGTGCAGCGCAGCTTCCCCCGCCGGTGCCGCGACCGTCCTTTGGGCCGGAACGAGCTCCGGAGCCGATCCCCCCCCTCGAGCGGGCCCGGCAGTTTCTGAGTTCGACTCGAAGCGGCCGGCCTCCGCGAGCTCAACCAGGGCGCGTTCGGTTCGCTCCCCGCGCGAAGCCGGCTCCACGGGACGGCTCGTTCCGCTGAACCACAGCCAGCCGAGCACCAAAGCGCCCAAGGCAGCGGCCGCCCCCAGTACGATCGAGAGTCGCATGGGGAGAGCTTCGCATGGCAGGCTCCGGCGTGAATCCCGGGAACGCAGCTTGTGACCCGCAGGTGACCCCTGCGTCCTTCTAGCTCGGGCTAGGGGAGTTCGCCCATCCCGGTGAATTCCCCGAAACAGGTCCCGTCCAGGGCAAACAGCTGGAGGCGCGTCCCGGACCGATCCGCCACGACCGCCAGCGGCTCACCGCGGTCCTCGTCGCGGGCTAGCGCCACCGCCACGGGCTCGTCCACCTGACCGGGACCCGTCCCGGGCGCCGCGATCCGGTGCGGTCGATCCCAACGCCCCTCCTCGACCCACAAGACTTCCCCCCCGCTGCCGTCGGCCGCGCCGACGGTTGCCAGCAAAAGCTCCCTCCCCGAATCCGTGTCGAGGGCCACCACCCGGACCGGTGTGCCACACAGAGCGCGCGGCTGCACGTCGAACCAATGGTCGGTTCCCTCGAACACCTGCACGCGCGCGGCTCGATGTTCTGCCGCAAACAGCCGCGGCCCGCCGATCGCCACCGCGGAAACCCCCGCGAAGCGTCCGTGACTCTCCCCGCGCGGCCGCAGGGATCGCACCAACCGTCCGCCGGTCGTGAACAGGTGCAGCCCGTGCCGGCGCCGCCCGGCCGAACCCACCAGGAGCCGCAGATCTTCGTCGTGGCCGCTCGCGGCGATGGCCGACGGCGAGCCGATCACGCCCCGGACATCGGGATCGCTCGCGCCGCTCGCGCGATGAGCTTCCGGTGCACCGAGCCGCAGGCCTTCGCGCCCGAAGACCGTGAAGCCGCGCACGCTGCGCGCCGCACCGTCGGCGATCCACAGCCGTCGATCGTCGTCGACGCCGAGCCCCGCCAGCTCGATCCGCGCTGGGCTGCCCGCCGCATCTCCGGCGGGATCGAATTCGAAGCCGCCCTCGAGCTTGCGCCCGCCGAGATCGAACAGGTCCACGCGCCCTCTGCCGGCGACGTGGGCCAAATAGACTACTCCTTGATGGGCGACGAGCCGGGTTTTCACAGGGACGGCTTGGACCGGCCCGCGCTGCCCGCGGGGATCAAATCGATGCACACCAACTCCGCCGGCGATGCGATGCGCAGGGGCAATCCCAGCGCACCCAGCCCGCGGCTCGTGATGCAGACCGTGTCCCCCCGCTCCACCCGATCGCCGGGGTGACGGGGTGCGAAGCGCCGCACGAAGGGCAGGTCGACTTGGTGCCCGTGGCTGTGTCCCGACAGCACCAGCTGCGTGTTGGCTTCCAGAAGCTCGCCGGAAAACCCCGGGTTGTGAACCAGCAGAATTTCCGTATCGGTGGACTCGAGTCCCGACCGCGCCCCCTCCGGATCCACGCGCCTCGCCTCCTCCAGATCTTCCAATCCGGTCAAGTGCACGGGCTCCCCGTGGTGCTCAAACCGATGACCCTCGTTGCGCAGGAACCGCCAGCCCGCCTCGCGCTCAAGGCGCCCGGCGATTTCGCCCTCGCGCCTCCCGCGGTAGTCGTGATTGCCAAAAACCGCGAACGATCCCAAGGGAGCCCGCAACCGGGCCAAGTCACGAATTAACGCAAAAGCCTCTTCGGTGCGTTCTGAGATCAAGTCTCCGGTCAGCACATACAGGTCCGGGCCAAGCTCCCGCGCAACTTCGCAGACTTCTTCCAAGTCCCCTTCGGCCAGAAACGGTCCCGCGTGCAGGTCGGAGAGCTGGACCAGGCGAAGCCGCGGCGTCTCCGGGCTCCAACGTGGAACTTGGATGATCTCCTGCCGAACCCGCAACCTGCCGCGCGACAGGAACCTACGGCGATAGAAAGACCGCCCCCCAAGCCGCCGGGCCGCCTCTTCGCACAGGCGAAACAACTTGAGGCGAGCGTCCGAGTAGCGCCGGGGCTCGAGGCCCGCATCGCGCTTCATCGATCGGCTTCCCCGCCCACGTAACCCAAAGCCTGCAGACGGGCACGCTCGGCTGGATCCATCGCTTGGGTGGATCCTTCGGCCTCGCTCAAGCGCCAACCTTCCAGGCGCCGAAGGCCCCGGGCGAGGACCTCCGGGTTCTCGATGGGGCTCAACTCGAGGGGATCGCTGGCCAGGTCATAGAGCTCCGCGACGGCGCCAAATTTTTCGGCGCGGTAGGCGCGCGGCACGTGCAGGCGATAGCGCCCGTCCATCAACACCGAAGCGCCGCGGGAGGTAAAGGCCACCAGCTCCTCCCGATTTTCCAGCGCCGGACGATCCAGGAGACTGAGCCCCGAGAGCTCGCCGACTCGATCCAAGTCCAAAAGCTCCATCAACGTCGGAACCAGGTCGATCGTCGCCACCGGCGTGCTCACCCGTTGACCGGCGGGAACCCCCGGGCCGCGCAGCACGAGCGGAACACGGACCTGTTCCTCGTAGAGCATCACGCCGTGGTCGAAGTACAGCTCGGGGAAGTACGCGAACTGCTTGTCGTTCTCGCCGCGCAGCTTGGCGCGCTGCCACAGGCCTTCCCCGTGATCGGAGAAGAACCCAAAGACCGTGCGTTCCGTGCGCCCCGCGGAATCCAAGTATCGGAAGAAGCCTCCCAAAGCCGAGTCGGCTTCGGAAATTTCCGCGTCGTACAGAGCGATTCGGCGCTCGATGCCGGCGTAGATTTCGCGCGAAAACAGGGCCCGGCGATCCGCCGGCAGCGCTTGCTCGAAGGCCTCGAAGCGCGCGTCCACGTCCAGGGGTTCGAAGCGGTCCTCCTGGCGCGGCCGATAGGGGTCGTGGGGATCGAATAGGAACATGAACAGGAAACGCGGCGCGCTCTGATCGGCTCGATCGAGCCACGACACACCGCGCCGCACAACCTCGGCCGCCGGCCAGCCGTTGGCGCGGGTGCGCCCGTCCGGTACGTACACGTCGAACTCGTCGAAGCCCCGGTCCCACCCCTTGTCAGGATGCAGGAGGCCGTTGGAAATCAGACCGCAGGTCTCGTAGCCCTCGTAGGACAAGCGTTCCGCGAGCCCGGCCGGCTCCCCGGTCAGCTCGCCGCCGTTGTCCGAACGGGTGCGGCCGGTCCACAACATCGCCATCGACGGCAGCGTCCAGGACGAGCCGGAGTAAGCCCGCTCGAACACCGAACCGCCGGACGCAAAGGCATCCAGGTGAGGCGAAGTCTCGCGCTCGTAGCCGTACAGCGACAGGTGATCCGCGCGCAGGGTGTCGATGCCGACCAGCACCAGGTCCAAACCGTCCGGGGCCTTCGAGCAAGAGGCCAGGCAAAGACAGGTGCCGGCCCAAAGCGTCCAGGGCTTCACGGCGAGCTCTCCAGGCGAGGTTCGCCGAAGCCGAGCAGCACGTACTTTTGGAGTCGCTCGGCGAGCGCGGGCTCCAAGCTCTCGGGCATTGGCTCCACCAGCGGCAGCGCCTCGGCCTCAAAGGCTAGCGAAACGGTTTGCCCGGCGAACCGCGACAGGTCGACACGAATCGACTGCCAGCCGCGCTGACTCTCCTCGCGGCGCGCGTCGGAACGTTGCTCAAAGACCGGCTCCCCATCGATGCGCACGCGCGCCATCACCGGCGGACCTGGCTCCTCAAAGCTCCACACCCGGCTGTGCTCGGCCAGCTCGAAGCTCAGCTCCGCGTCGCTGGGGATCGGTACTTCGTCGTAGGTCACGCGACCGGGGAACGTCAAGGACAGCGCCAGATGTTGGGCTTGCTCCGGATGCGCGAGGAAGCGTTGCACGCGCAGGTTCCCCCCAGCCACCTGGGGCTCGGTGAAGGTCTCGCGGCGGGCCAGTTCGAAATTCGCGAAGAACGGGTTGCCTCCCACCACGTCCCAGACCTGAAGAATGTCGCGCGTTGCGGTCGTGAACGAAAACGGCAGGAAGCCCGCCTGGGCCCCGTAGAAGCCTGCGCCGGCCCAGCTCGAGTGAATGCGCACGGGGAACGGGTCGTTGTACTCGCGCTGGAGTCCAGATTGCATGCGGCGAATCAGCTCGGGATGCAGCCGATAGCCGCCGCTGGTTCCGTCGTTCGGCGAGGCGGTCGCGACCATCATCGACTTGAGGATGCGATCCCCAGGCTGTGGTTCGGTGCTGTCGCCGGCCAAGATCCGCAGTCCCACGTCGCGCTCCAGATACCAGCGAAAGTCGATCTCGCCCCAGATCCAGGTTTCGCCGGACTCCCAGTCGCTCGCTTCGCGCTCAGAGACGAACCGGGCCAGCTCCGGGTAAACAGCCGCCGACCGATAATCGGCCGTCGCCGCCGCCAAACCGAATGCCACCGATACGCCAGCGCACAGGGCGTGCAGACGCGCGCTCAGCAGGTTCGTCGCCAACCACCCCGCCAGCAGGAGCAAACCCGGAACCACGGGGAGTACGTAGCGCACCGAGCCGAACGGAACGGTCAGCCAGGCCGCGATGGCAAAGCCGCCGAACCACAGACACAGCCACGCCAGGAGACCGGGCCGGACCTGAAATTTCGAAGACTCCCCACGCCGGCCAAACGGAAGGAACGGCACCAACCCAAGACCCAGGGCCACCCCTCCCAGGGCGAACAGCGCCCACTGGAGCCACAGGTTCGCGCCCGGCGGAGTCAACCGCGCCACTTGCGGCGCGAGCCAAGCGGAGTAGAGCCCCAAGCCGGCACCCGCCAGCGCCATGGTCGCAACAACCCGTCGAGCAAGCAGGGCGCGTCCGATTCGCGGCGCTGCAATCAAGATGCCGGGCACGTAACCGATCAACGCTCCTCCGATCGCGCACACGGTCGCGAGCAAACACTGGGTTCGGTCGATCTCGATCGCCGCCATCTGTCCCGTCGCCCGAAAGATGTCCCAGCGCCCCGTCACGGTCAGCAGGCAGGTGAGCAGCCCAGCAAACCCGAACAAGCCCACGAACCCAGGGAGGAAGTAGCGCGCGCGAACCGGTCGCAGAAACAGCGGCAGCACGAGCAACAGCGGAATCGCGGCCACGCCGTGATAACGCGTCGCTCCGGCTAGCGCCGCGAGAACTCCGGCTCCGATCAGCGAGGGCAGCCGGTCCCTTTCCACTCCGCGCAAGGCAAGCGCCACAGAAGCTGTGAACAGCGCCACCATCGGCAGGTCGGTCATCAAGCCGGTGCTGAGCACATACGTCACCGGACCCAAGGCCCCGGCCAGGGCGGTCGGCAGCGGGCGCGCGCCGATCCGGCCCGCCAGGCTCGCCATGGAAACCGCCAGGAGCGACAGAAATCCGGCCGAGAGGAGGTGAGCCACAAGCAGCTTGGCCGCTCCGAAAATCGGAGCTTGGGCGAAGGCCATCGCAGCGATCCAAACCGGACCGTGCAGCATGCCATCGCCGGCCTTGTGCCCGCGCTCACCGAGGTAGGTCGTGGTTTGCTCCATGACCTCGTCCCCATGATCCAGCAAGAGTTGAGCTACCGCGAGATAGGCCCAATCGTCCTGGTGAACTGCCTTGCCGAGGAACGGTAGGCACGCGGCCAAGGCCAGCAGGCCCGCAAGCCACAGATCCCGGGCGGAAGCGGTAGGCCGGGACGGGCCGGCGGTCGGTGCGCTGAACTCCAAATCGATGGCCCCGAAAACCCCTAGGAACTGGACGCGAAGGCCTGGGCCTCGCGTGCAGCCGCCGAATGTTCTTCGGCGATTTGAAAGAACGGCGCGCCCTGAACCAGGCGATAGATGCGATGGGTGAACTCCCCCAGCGCACCGAGGATCAGCACCTGAACGCCGAGCAGGACCAGCAAAACGACGGCCGCCAGGATCCGGGGTTCCTCGGGCAGGATCCCCAGGATGCGCAGCACCACGTAGGTGACGCCGAGGAACAACCCCACCGAGAAGCCCGCGGCGCCGACGCCGATCAGCTTGAGAAACGGGCGATTGGAGAAGGAGACGACGAAGTCGAGCGTCAGCCCGACCAGCGCGAGCGGGGAATAGCTGCTCTTGCCATCGCGCTCGTAGCCCTCCACGCGTACTTCGGTGGGACGGCGCGAAAGCTTGGCGACCAGCGGTTTGAGAAACCGGCGCTGCTCTCCGCTGGGGGCGATGCGTTCGAACACCGAACGGTCGATCGCGGCCAGCGGGCAGCCCCAGTCATGCAGCTGCACGCCGGTGACCCGCCGCACCAATTCGTTGAAGCCGCGGCTCGAAAGGCGCCGCAGGAACGGATCCGCGCGCGCAGTTCGCCAACCGCTCACAAAGTCGGCACCTTCGCGCCAGGCGGCCAAGAAGGCCGGCAGGTCTTCGGGCCGCTGCTGTAGGTCGCCGTCGAGGACCAGGGCGCAGCGGCCGCGCGCCTGCTCGAAGCCGGCGCACAGGGCGGCGTGCTGACCGAAGTTGCGGGCCAGCTCGATCACGCGCAGCTCGGGCCGGCGCTCGCTCTCGCGTTTCAACAGTTCGAGAGACCCGTCCGGCGAGCCGTCGACCACGAACACGTACTCGCGGGATTCAGCAGCCAGGACCTGGTCCAGTCGATCCAACAGCTCGACCAGCGTGCCTTCGTTGCGATAGATCGGAACGACCACGGAGAACTCAGGCACCGGGGTTTCGGGCCCCAAAGGGCCGGGCCCAGCGGCTGTGGACCTGGACGACTCGGAACCGGAAGACGGGGAGACTTGTGCGGAGGGATCGGACATGCGCTCTCCTGAGCCTACCAGCCGCCTAAGGCGCAGCGTCAGCGGGACCCCGGCAGCCCGAAGTCAGACGCGGTCGCGCTCGGCCGTGCCCGGGGCTGCGGTGAGGCGTTCGCCCGGCACGATCGGCAGCTTTCCGCTGGCGGTGATCCAATTCGCGGCCCCAGACTCCAGCTCGAGCCGGAGCGATCCGTCGTCCAGAACCAGCCACGCCCGGGCGTCCTCGAGTTCCAAAACCCCAAAGGCGCACTGCAGCGTGGCGGTGCCCTTCGCGGTCAGCTCGCCGCCCATGAGCCGCAGGCGCTTGGTCAGGGTGCTCTCCACCAAAATCTCGGTCAGCGGCCCAAGCTCGAGCACCAGCTCCCCAACCTCGAGCCGCGCGGCACCGGCCGGCCCAGTCACCAAAACATCCGATCGCCAGGCCCGTTCGAGCTTGTCCTCCATGGGAAACCCGCCGATCCAAGCCTGTCCCGCGGTCCGGCTCACCCGACAGGTCGGATCCCGGTCCCAGGAGCCCAGGGTCTGAGACAGGCCGAAGACGATCGCGCACAGGGCCACGAACTTGAGGACGAAGCGATGCTGCCGGCGGCGTAGAGGAGCCCAGATCGGCGTGAGCCGATTGCGGGGCTCGGCGCGCCGATCGTCCACCCCACGCCGGATCAAGGCCCGGGCGGCCTCGGCGTGGCCCACGGCACAGGCCTCGCAGTCGTCCCAGTGTTCGCGGAGCTTCCGGCGGATCGAAACCGGCAGCGGCCGGTCCAGGGCCAAGCCAGAAAGCTGGCGGGCCTGTTCACAGGAAATCTCGGGCGCTTCCCCGGGTGCTTCGGCCGTCCCGGGATCGTCCTTGGGAGCGGGCGTATCCACGGTGCCTCATCGACCCACCCGGCGGCTCTCCCAAAGTGCCAAGAGCCCGCGGGCCCCCGCTTTCCCAGCCTCCTCGCAGGCCAAGGGGCCACCCCGGAGCCAGCCCGGATCCGCCTCGGCCCCCGCAGAGGGGTATGCTTCGTTTCGGACGCCACGGAAGAGTCCTCGGAACCCACCTATGCCTCGCCTGATCACCGGAACCGGTAGCTACCTCCCCGCACGCGAGGTCTCGAACTCGGACCTCCTCGACTTCGTCGAGAATTTCGACGCGGAGAAGGCCGGTTGCGACCTCGATACGTGGATCCGCAAGCGCTACGGGATCACCGTGCGTCACTGGGCGGCCGAGGGCGAAAGCACCGGCGACATGGCCTTGCAGGCGTCCAAGCGCGCCCTGGCGGACGCCGGCCTCGAACCCGGCGACCTGGACCTGATCGTCATGTCCACGGCCACCACAGACCACGTGGCGCCCCACTCGGTCAGCCACGTCCAGTCGGAACTCGGCACGAACGCGGTGTTCCATCAGCTCCAGGACGCCTGTCCCGGGTTCCTCAACGCCCTGATCGTGGCCGACTCGCTGATGGAAAATCTCGGCTACCGCCGAGCGCTCGTCGTAGCCGGCGAGAAGATGACTCACATCGTCGACAAGCGCGACTTCCGCATGATCGGCCTGTTCGCCGATGGCGCGGGCGCAGTCGTCCTCGAACGCACCACCGCGGACACGCAGTACGGGTTTCGGTCCTTCTGGGCCGGCTCCGACGGCTCGGCCGGCGCGGCCCTGCGCGTTCCAGCCGGTGGGACGCGCGCCCCGATCACCAGCGAGCGCATGGCGCGCGGCGAGCACTTTTTGATCAGCGACTTCCGCGAGGTCTACCCCTTTGCGGTTCGCACGACCCAGGCCTGCGTTGAGCAGGCCGCAGAACGCGCCGGACTCGGCGTCCGCGACGTGAATTGGGTGATTCCCCACCACGCGAGCGCCAACATCATTCAAGACGGACTGGGCCAGGCCGGGCTGAGCCCCGAGCAGGTCATCATGTCGATCGACCACACCGGCAACACGTCCAGCGCCAGCGTCCCCACGGCCCTCGATGAGGCCACCCGCGCCGGACGCTTCTCCACGGGCGAGGCCTTGGTGCTGCTGGCCCTCGGCGGCGGCATGGGCTGGGGCAGCACCCTTTACCGGTGGCTTCCCCCCGAGGAAGCCCGCCTCCTGCGCGAGTAGCCAGGCCCCCGTCCAGCTCCTGAGGGCTCTACCCGCGGAATCCTTCGCGCGTGAGCCCCGATCGCGTGGAATGTCTCCCATGAGCTCAAGAGCGCGTGTCCTTGTCCGTGAGACGGACGAACTGTCCCCGGCCGTCCGCCAAGAACTGCTGACCGACTTCGCCTACGACGATTTTCGTAGGCACCGGAAGGTTCCCACCGAGGGGGCCTTGGCTCACCTGGGCGAACGCCTCCAAGAGTCTTTCGAGCAAGCCGGCACGGTTCGCCTGCTGGCTCTCGACCGGGAGGACGACCGCCCCGCTGGGCTGATGCTCGTTCAGCCGATCCCCGCAGATTCCGAACTGCTTGGCCTTTCGATGAGCGGAATTCCGTTCCTCCTCGCAAGGCCCGGTCACCCCGACCCCGCCCGGGTCTATCGCGCGCTTCTGTCGTGCCTGCCCTTCGTGGTTCAGCGCGAGGGCTTCGATCACGTTTCCGTGCGTTCGGACTCAGCCGACATCTCCGCTTACCAGGAACTCACCGACGCAGGATTCAGGCTGGTCGAGACGCTGGTCTCCATGGCCTACGACGCGAAGCGCCGGGGGACCGGGACGCTCGATCCGGCAACCTACGGATTCGACGGAGTGGTGCGAGCCCTCGAGGAGCGCGATGTCGACGCGGTCTGCGACCTGTCCGGAAAGAGTTTCACGCTCAACCGCTACCACCTCGACGACGACATCCCGGCCGTCCACGCAGGCAGCTTGATGTCGCGCTGGGCGCGCAACTATTGCGAAGACGCCCTGCGCGGCGAAGTCGCTGACCATCAGGTATGGGTCGCCGAATCCGCCGGCGAGCTGGTCGGTTTTTTAGGTCACCAATTGAACCGCGGTCTCGAAAAACACACCGGCGTACTGGTCTCCGGCCGCGCCCTGCTGGCCGTACGCGATGCCCGTGGCCAGGTCGGGCAGATGCTAAGCCGAGCCCACACCTGGTCCAGCCGCGGCGACTACAAGGAAGCCGACACCCAGCTGAACAACTACGGAATGATCAAAGTCGCTTTCAACTTGGACATGGACATGGTTCGCACCAAGTACACGTTCCATCGATCCTTTCTCCGGTAGACCCGGCTCTTCAACCGCGATGACCGCCCACGACGCCTCCGCTTTGCTCCGCTTGGCCATGTGGTCGGGGCCTCGCAATGTCGCGACGCCCCTGATGCGCGCGTTCGAATCCCGCGGAGATACGGTCGTCGTCGACGAACCGTTCTATGCCCACTACCTCAAGGTCACCGGCATCCAACACCCCGGATTTGCCCGGGTCATCGAAAGCGGCGACACCGACTGGCGCTCGGTCGTTCGGCGGCTGACCGCCGGCGAGATCCCCGAGGGGACCCGCGTCCACTTCCAAAAGCACATGTCCCAGCATTTGCTCGACGGCATGCAGGGCGCGTGGCTCGACCAATTGACCCACGCGTTCCTGATCCGCGAGCCGCGCGCGATGCTCGCATCCCTGCACCGGGTTTGGCCCGGCCCGGCCCTGGCTGATACCGGACTTCCCCAACAGGTCGCCATCTTCGATCGCGTGGCGGAACGAACCGGCGACACTCCTCCGGTCCTCGACTCCCGTGACCTACTGCGCGATCCCGCCGGCGTGCTGGCGGCGTTTTGCGAACGCCTCGGCCTTCCGTTCCACGAACAAATGCTGAGCTGGGGCACCGGACCGCGCGAAACCGACGGGGTATGGGGCGAAACCCGCTACACGAACGTGCGCGCCTCAACCGGCTTTCGCCCCGAACGCCCGCCTACGGCCGAGCTACCGAGAGAGCTCGAACCCCTCGCCGAACGTTGCACGGTGCTTTACGAGAAGCTGTTCGCCCACCGCCTGCTCGCCTAGCAACCAGCTGGCGGGAGGGACCGTTTCTCTCCAAGCGCTCCTCCCCCAAGCGTAGCCCCCAAGACGCGCTCGCCAGAACCCGGCGACGGGCCGGGCCGGCCGCTAGGCCAAACGAACCTGGCCCGCGCGAAGGCGAGCCTGGGCGCGTTCGAGACCCAGCAAGAGCAGGACATCGGCAAGCTCCGGGCCGCCGGCTTTCCCTGTTAGCGCGCAGCGCAGCGGCTGGAAGGCAACTGGGAATTTCACTCCCCGTTGCTTGACCCAGGACTTCAGCTCGGCCCCGAGGGCTTCGCTGCCTACGCCAGGCGAGAGGTGACTCGCGAGCCAATCCTCGAGGTCAACCAAAACGGCGAGGCCATCTGGCCCGTGCTTGCGCGCCCCCTTCTCGGCCTTCTCGTCGAACGGGACAGCGTCGTCGGGAGCAAACAAGTAGTCCAGTGCGCTGGGCACCTCGGAATACAGCTGCACGCGCTCGCGAATCGTGTCCACGGCGCGCTCGAACCAGGCGGCGCGCTCGGTCAGTTCGGCTTCGGTGGCCAGTTCCTTCGCGACCACAAACGGCCGCGAGCGCTCCGCCGTTTGAGACAGGGGCTCGGCGCGCAGGTACTCGCCGGCCATCCACTTGAACTTCTCAGGGTCGAAGATCGAGCCGCCTTTGGAGACGCGCTCCAGATCGAAGCGTTCGATCAGCGTCTCGACGGAAAAAATCTCGGTCTCGCCGTCGAGAGCCCAGCCCTGGAGCGCTAGGAAGTTGAGAACGGCTTCGGGCGGATAGCCGGCCTCCCGGTAGTCGGTCAAGGCGGTGTCTCCATCGCGCTTGCTCATCTTCTTGCCACCCGTCCCAAGCATCAGCGGGAGGTGTGCGAAGGTCGGCGCGGAGGCTCCCAGGACCTCGTACAAGAGGATCTGCTTGGGCGTGTTCACCAGGTGCTCTTCGCCGCGCACCACGTGGGTAATCTCCATCGCGGCGTCGTCGCAGACGCAAACGAAGTTGTACGTCGGGGTGCCGTCGGTGCGCACCAAGACCCAGTCGTCGACTTCGATGTTCTCAAAGGTCACCTCGCCGCGAATCAGGTCGCGGAAGGTCGTCGAGCCCTCCGGCGTGCGAAAGCGGAGAACGAACGAGTCTCCTGCATCCATGCGAGTTCGAGCCTGCTCCTCGGAGACGTCTCGGCACAACCCGTCGTAGCGTGGGGTCTGCTTCGCGGCCTCCTGCTCCGCGCGCAGGCTGTCGAGCCGCTCCTTGGAGCAAAAGCACGGATAGGCCCATCCGGAGCGCCGCAGTTGGGCTGCGATCCCCAGGTGCACGTCCGAGCGCTCGGACTGCCGGTAGGGCCCGTGGGGCCCGCCCGCATCGGGGCCTTCGTCCCAGGTCAGCCCGAGCCAGCGCAAGCCGTCAAAAATGGCCTCCTCGTACTCGCGCTTCGAGCGTTCGGGATCGGTGTCCTCCACACGCAGGAGAAACTGGCCTCCGGACTTGCGGGCCACGGCCCAGTTGAACAGCGCGGTGCGAGCGCCGCCGATGTGAAGCTGGCCGGTCGGACTGGGGGCGAATCGGAGTCTCATAGGGGCGGACGATACGTCGTCCGCCTGCCCGATGTCACGCGAGTCGCTCCGAC
Organism: uncultured Planctomycetaceae bacterium; assembly: GCA_964619265.1. Classification (GTDB taxonomy): domain Bacteria; phylum Planctomycetota; class UBA1135; order UBA1135; genus CAZUCE01. The sequence goes on along the minus strand of CAZUCE010000014.1, from coordinate 11,194 downwards.
TCTGGTTAGGAGGCTTGGGCCTCGAGGCCTTCCAGGCCGTACTTCTTGGGCCCGATGTACTTCAGATTGCAACAGCCGTTGCAGCCCTGATAGATCTTGTCTTCGCGGATCGCGCGGCGGAACGCCTTGAAGTCCTCGCCGTTCCAGACTTCGCGCATGGTTTCCTGGCGGCTGTCCCCGGTGCGCATGTAGTAGCACGGGGAGTAGCGACCATCCGCGGTGAGCTGGATGCGGGCCCAGGGGCTCTCGCACACGTAGTCGCTCTTGCTCAGCTCGCGGTCTTCCGTGTAGTGACGCACGAACTCGTCGATCGGCAGGCCCGGAGGCGTCAGGCGGATTTGAACATCGGTTTGCTTCTCTTTCGCATAGCAGGCCACCAGTTGCTCCCGCAGGAATTCCGGATCGACCCCCTGGGGCCGCGCTTGGGGCACATTCAGGCGGCTTTGCAGCGGATCCGAAATCAGCGTGGCGGAGTGCCCGACCAGGTCGTGCTCGGCCATGAAGTTGACCAAATCCATGCCCAGCTCCTCGGCCAGTTCCATGAATTCGACCATGCCGTGCACGGTGTCCTCGGTCACCACCATCTTGAGGTTGAACTTGGGAAAGACCTTCCCCTTCTCCTTGCGCAGCCGAACCATGTGCCGGATGCCCTCGATGGTACGCCGATAGGAGCCCTTGCGTCCGACCACTTCGTCGTGGCGTTTCTCGTCGCCTTCGAGGCTGATCCCGACCAGCACCAGGCCCTTGTTCCAAACCCGCTTCGGAGCCAGGTCGGTGTACAACTCGGCGATGTCTTCCTTGATCAGCGCGCCGTTCGAAATGATGTGCGTGCGGTGCGAGCGGCTGGCATGCCGCAACGTCTCCGGGAAGTCCCGGCGGACCAGCGTCTCGCCGCCCGAGAAGGTGATCAGGCGCCCCTTCGGGAACTCATCGATCGCCTTGATGATCTCTTCGGTCTTGAATTCCTTGACCGGACCGACGGTCTCCACCTCGCCCTTGATGATGTCGAGGTACTGGCAGAAGTTGCACCGCAGATTGCAGCGGTACGTGACCTCCAAGAACATGTGGATCGGGTCGAAGGCTCGACCGTCGCGGAACAGGGTCCGGGGCACGGAGCCCTGGAGCTGAACCATCTTGGAAAGTGCGGCGCTCAGGTTGATCATGGAGGCAGCTTCTGGTCGCCCCGTCACGGGGCCTCACCGGGGGGGGACGCTCGCTGGAAGGGTCCGGCAGCGGGCCCTCTGAACAAAATCGGACGTGGACGGGAGGGTTGCCTGAGCATACTCCAGGAAACGGGCCCGTGCGGCCCTCAGAAGCCGCCTTCCGGCCCCGCCGCAGCCCCGCCCCCTATCGCCAGGCCAGCTCGGACCCATCCGCGAACCGAGCCGGCTGTCTTCGCCTCCCCACAGAGGGGTCCTAGGAACCCCTTCGGCGGGGTACACACAAGGCTCCAGCCCCCTTCCCTCAAGCTCCCCGGCCATGTCCGACTCCTCCCAATCCGCCGGCTCGGCCGACGCCCTCGATCTCGACCTGATTCGCCGGATCCCCAAGGTCTCGCTCCACGACCATCTGGACGGCTCCATGCGGCCGGCGACCGTCCTCGAACTGGCCGCCGAATGCGATTACGACGGGCTGCCCGAGTCCGATCCCGAGAAGCTGGGGGCCTGGTTCTTCGCCGGCGCCGATCGCGGCTCCCTTCCGCTCTATCTGGAAGGCTTCGCCCACACGATTGCCGTCCTCCAAAGCGCGCAGGCCCTCGAGCGAGCCGCCTACGAATACCTGGAAGACTCGGCCCAGGACGGCATCGTCTACGCCGAAGTCCGCTTTGCCCCCCACTTCCACACCCAGGGCGGGCTCGGCTTAGATGGCGTCATGCACGCCGTCCTGCGCGGCCTCACCCGCGCGAGCGAAGCCTTCCAGGTGGGGTTCGGCCTGATCGTCTGCGCATTGCGCAACGAGTCTCCCGACCTTTCGGTCAAGCTCGCAGAGTTGGCCATCGCCTACCGCGAACAGAGCTGCGTTGGCTTCGACCTAGCAGGAGAGGAAGCGGGGCACCCGGCCAACGAACACCTGCGCGCGTTCCAGCTCGCCAAGCGCAAGAATTTCTCGATCACGATCCACGCCGGTGAGAGCTTTGGACCGGAGAGCATCTGGCAGGCCCTGCAATACTGCGGTGCTCACCGCATCGGTCACGGCACGCGCTTGATCGAGGACATGGCCATCCACGACGGCAAGGTGATCAAGATCGGCAACTTGGCCCAGTACATTCTCGACCACCGCATTCCGATCGAGATCTGCCTATCGTCCAACGTGCACACCGGCGCAACGGAAAGCCTCGAGTCCCATCCGTTCCGGACCTTCCGTGAGCTCGGCTATCGGCTCACGCTCAACACGGACAACCGACTGATGAGCGGAACGACCCTGTCAGACGAGTATCTGATCGCGGCCAAGCAATTCGGCTGCGACCTAGAAGAGCTGGAGCGCCTCTCCATCGACGCGATGAAGTCCGCGTTCGCTCACTACGACGAGCGCTTGCATTTCATCTACGACCGGATCAAGGCACCCTTTGCTCAGATCCGTTCTGAACTTGGTCTCCCGGTGGCCAAGCCCTACGGCTCACTCAGCCACCCCAAGGAGCAACTATGACGGCTCAATTGACGCGCAATCCGCTGGGGCGTCTTGGATTCGAGGGGCACGCCGAACTCGCGCAGTTTGATAGTGAAGTGCTCCGCGACAACCCCCTCTGCGATCCCGCCAAGCGCGAGCTGCCCGTGTACCTGCCGCCTGGTTGGAGCGGCGGACCCGCCGTACTCCTGCTGGCCGGGTTCACTGGACGCGGACACAAATACCTAGAGCCGCACCCCTGGTGGCAAAGCGTGGCTCAACGCTACGAGCGCCTGGTCCTGGCCGGGTCGGCCCCGCCTGCGGCCCTGATTCTTCCCGACGCCTTCACACGATTGGGCGGCAGCCAATACGTGAACTCCGGCGCCACCGGGCGCTACGAGGACTACGTGATCGACGAAATCCTGCCGGCCTGCGAGTCGGCCTTCGGAATCGACTCGGGCGCCTGGTCGGTGGCTGGCAAATCCTCAGGCGGGTTCGGCGCGCTGCACCTGGTGATGCAGCGACCTGGCCGGTTTCGGGCCGCGGCGTCGGTCTCCGGCGACTGCGACTTCGAGCTGTGCTTTGGCGGCGAAATCCTGGCTTGCCTGCGCGGGCTGCTCGCCTACGACATGGACCCGGGCAAGTTTCTGGCCGCGTTCGCCGAAAAGCCGGAGCTAGGCGGCGATGGACACGCGATCCTCAACGTGCTGGCGATGTCGGCCTGCTACTCACCGAACGCAAACTCGCCGATAGGTTTCGACCTACCGATGGAATTGGAGCGCGGAGAGCGGTTGCCCGAAGTCTGGGCGCGATGGCAGGCCTTTGATCCGCTGGTAGCCTGTGAGCGCGGAGCCGATGCCCTGCGGCAGCTCGACCGACTCCACCTCGAATGCGGCGTGCGCGACGAATTCAACCTGCAATGGGCCTTGCGCCGGCTGGTCAAGCGCTTGAACGAACTGGGCGTGCCCTTCGAGCACGTGGAACACCCCGGAGGACACCGCGGGATCGACGACCGCTTCGATGCGGTGTGGCCAGCGCTGCTTGCCTAGCGGGCTGTGTGGGACGCGGTGACAATCGTCTTGATCCCGCCGCGAACCCAAAACTCCCCCACGATCTTCATCTTGCGGGGCGAGATGGCCGCGACCAAATCGTCCAGAATCCGGTTGGTGACCGCTTCGTGGAAGGCGCCTTCATCGCGAAAACTCCATAGGTACTGCTTCAGGCTCTTCAGTTCGACGCAGTGCACGTCCGGCACGTACGAAATGTGAACGGTCGCAAAGTCCGGCTGGCCGGTCTTTGGGCACAAGCAGGTGAATTCCGGGCATTCGAATCGAATCCGATAATCGCGTTCCGGCGCCGGATTGTCGAATCGTTCGAGTTGCTTGGTCGGCTGGGAGGGCATATCAGCGGAGAGCTTGGTAGACGTTCGGAGACACCTGCCCCCGGAGAACGGGACGCAAGGCCGGAGGCGCATCGAGGCGACCTTCGTAACGCAAATCGGGCTCGGGCACCGGACGACGCGGATCCACCGGTGGTTCGAGCAACGATCGCAGGAAGGGAGCAACGCCCCGGAAGCGGCCGTCTACCGGCGAAGGCCAGGCGGCGTTGTTGAATTCACGATACGCAAAGCTGTGGACATCCAACAGTCCGAGCCGGGCAACGCGCGAATCATCCGCTTCGGATTCAGCCGATCGGGTCCAAGACATTTCGAGCGACCCAAAACGCCGCATGGGCGCCATGGTCACCCGCGATTCTCGGCTAGCCGGCGCGTCGTAGTCGGCGCGCACGTCGTTCCACGACACGAACGCGTGGGCCGCTCGCTCGGCCCCTTCGCTATCGATCGGCAAGCCCACTTGGGTGCGCTCGTCGATCAGCTCCTCCACGTCGGGCAGGCCCAGCAGCAGCTCGAGCCCTGGCCGCGGCAAGTCTCTGGCATCGAGCCGCATGGCCGTCTCGCTGAGCGGAGCGTCGCGATCGGCAAACAGCGGATGCAACAGATCCGGAAGCGCCGCGCCAAGCGGGTCGAGGCCCAGCACGTCGCGGGGCGCCCCCACCACGATCAGCGGAGTCTGCGGACCGAAGGCCTTGCGCGCATAGAGCACGTCGGACTTCAGGCCCTCCAATCGCTCCGAAGCTTCCTTCCAAGGTTGAGCGTTGCCGCTGGAGAGCACGGCGAAGCCGATCGCCAGGGCGGGTGGAAGCGCATAGCGACGCAGGCCGTGCACCGCGGTGCAGGCAAGGCCCAAACCGGCGCACATGGCGGCCGCCGCAGGAAGCAGCGTCCGTCCGCTCGCGAGGGTCTCGAGACTCACGCGTTCGTGCAGCCCAAACATCAGCGCCACCAACACCGAGCCGATCCACCAAGCCGCGGTCCAACCCCACAATCGAGGCGCGGACCGGGCGGCCACGAAGGCCGGCTGGAACGCGCCGAGCAGAATCGCGCCGGCGATCACGAATCCGAGGATTCCGAGCGTCGCCAAGTTGGCGGGCAGGAACAAGGCGCCGAGCTTTTCCGCCGTCCCAAAGATCGCGTGGAACAAGGCGCCTGGTTCGGCCAGACGCCCGATCGTGATTCCAAAGCGCGGGTAGTAGCCGTGTCCGGTCACCGCACTGACCACGGCAGTGTTGAGCAGGACGACCGCAAAAAACGCCACAAAAGAATTCACCGCCGTGCGCCAGCGGTGCGAGAGCTTTCGGTAGCGGTACGAGCAGGCCAGCTCGCTCATGCCGATTGCGAACGGCAGCACCCAGGCGAGCTGACCGGACAGCCCCGCTAAAAAGGCGAGCCCCAAGCTAAGCGCGACCCAATCCCGGCTGCGATCCTGGCGCCCGCGCAAGAAGGCGGCGGCAGCCCAGGTTGAAAACACAAGGGCAAGCAGGTCGGACCGACCTGCGAGCTGGGCCACGCCCGGAATCGCCAGGGGGTGCAGGAAAAACAGGTAGGCCGCCGTGCCCGCCGCTGCGCCAGCTTGCTCACGCCCGGTCCAGGGCGCGAAGGCCCGGCGCAGGAAGCTCGCCAGGCCGGCGGAAGCGATCGCCAGCAGAGCTAGATTTTCGAGCCTGTAGAAAAGGGCCGTCGGCAGCCCGAACAGACTTTCGGGTCGAGTCCCAAAGACGCGCAGCGACAGGGCGATCGAGTAGCCCGAGAGCAGCGAGCCCACGTCCCCGTCTACGTCGTCTCCGACGATCCCAAGGATTTCGATCGGCTCCATGGCGAGCAACGAGCGAGGAGCAACCTCAGAGGCCGATAGCTCGCCCTGCTCTGCCTGGAACAGCCCGCTGGCCCGCAGCAAGAACTCGATGTCGTCCCCGAGGAAGCCAGTCAGGAACAGGGGCGCCCAGGCCATCGCAAAACACACCAGACCAACCGCGAAGAGCAGCGACCGGCGCGACAGCGGCGACAGCTCGCGAGCTAGTCCTCGTCCGTCGACCATCGACCGGGCAGCCAACGAAGCGGCTCCCGGGGGCTGTTGAATCGGAGCCTCCACGGTGGGGCTTCTACCACACTGCCCCCCTCCCACCGGCGAATAGCCGCCGGTCCTTGGCAAATCCTCGAGCTCCGCGTTCTCGGCCGAACCCGCCGGACAGCGGGCTCGAGTTCCGCAAAGGCCGCTCGATCCTCCGGAGTGCCCCGCGGCTGCGAAGCACGGGCTCAGGGACTCTCAGGCCCCGCTGCCCTCGGCTTCCCGGGAAGCGTCCCAGCTCTCCAGCAACCAGGGGGGAAGCTGGTCCCCGCGTTCGACCACGCACCGGGAGGGGGCGTAGACGCTCGCGGGCTCGAGGACGGTTCGAATCACGTAGCGACCCCCCTGGGGAACCAACGGAACGACCACGTCGGGAGCGGCCGTCAGATCCGACCGCGAAGTCAAGTAGACCGGCGCGAAGAATCCGCGACCGCCTCCGTGAAGCTGAGGAATCGCCAGGCCGCGATGCAAGGCCCAGTGGACCGCACCGATCAGGGCACAGACCTGGGTGATCGGTTCGAGCCCTTCGAGGGCACTTGGGCGCGCCCGGCGATCGGGGTCCGCCAAGTCGGCCGCGACCAAAATTTCCGAGCGCGGATCGAGATCCGGCCACTCGCCGATCTCCGCCGGACCGGGCAGGTGGGCGGTGCTGGGTCGTTCACCGACCCAATTCAGAACCCAGGGGTTCTCTCCCCCGATCGAGTTCGGCACCAGTCCGAGATAGAGAGGCGCATCGCTATCGTTCGACAGGGTGCCGGCACTCATCACGATCTGCTCGCCGTTCCAAACATAGCGGTCCTGCTCCAGCGCCAGCCGAATGTGTACGGCGAGGTAGCGCAGCAGGACGTAGTCCTTCTCACCCCAGTCCTCGACCGTCGCCAACTCGGAGAGCAGGGCCAGCCGGCCGGGTGGCACGAAGCAAAACTGGAACAGGGAAGGGATCGAAAGATCCCCGGAACCAAAGGCCGAGAGAAGTTCTTCTCGGGAGGGGTTGGGGGGGGAAGGCTGCGAGGGGTCTGTGGACGCGCGCCTGGGAGTTGTGGTTTTGGCCTGTCCACGGGGGACCAGGGAGGCTCCCGCTTCGGCGGGATCTCGATCGGAGTCGTTCGGCATGTTCGGAGCCGCCAGGAGACGGCACGAAACTGAAATTGAAAAAGGCGACGGGGAGGAGCGAGCCGCGCTCGTCGTCCATGGCCTGAAGGGAACGCTTGACCTGCAGGCAAAGCCACGGCCGGACGACGCGTGCAAGGTAGAAGCTCGTTGAGCGTGGATCCAGTCCGAGCCCCTATCCTGGTAGATCGATCCCCGATCCGAAGACTGGACCTCGACCCCCTAACCCTTCCGTGAGCTGCCGGCGGTCTGCCGTCCCCCGGGCTGGAAGCTCCCGAACCCAACCACCATGCTTGAGACCTTCCGCCCCTTGATTCAAGCCGCTCACGAACTGGACCCTTCCGACTCGGCTGCGGCTGAGCGGGAACTCAACCAGCGGTTCGACCCAGCTTCCGAACAAGCCCAGGCTCTCAACGAAGCCCTGATCCAACTCTACCGAGCAGGGAAGATTGCAAACCGCGGGGAACCGCCGGTGCGCTTTGGCCGTGTGGCCAAGCCTGGTCCCGACAGCAACGACCACTCCATCGACGTCGTCGTCATGAGCGGTGCCGGGCCTCGACATCGGCATCCGGCGGGTGAGATCGACTACTGCGTAACCTTGGGAGGATCCCCTCAATTCGACGGCCGCCCGCCTGGCTGGGTCGTCTACTCGCCGGATTCCGTTCACACGCCCACCGTGTCCGGCGGCGAAATGTTGATCGTCTACCTGCTCCCCCGCGGGGAAATGGAATTTCTTGAGAAGTGACCCGAGCCCCCCGCATAGGCCTCGACCGCCGGCCATGAAGTCGTGCGAGTGGAATCCGCTCGGCCGCTTCACGGATCGGTCGATCGAATGGCTCGATGCTCCCGAGCCAACAGGTCTCGTCGTCCGCGAGGAGCACGCTAAGTCGATCCTGTCGTACAACGAGAGCCCCGACCTCCCGTTCAGCTACAGCGCGAACCCCTATCGAGGGTGTGGACACGCCTGCGCCTATTGCTACGCGCGCCCGGGTCACGAATACCTGGACCTCGGAGCGGGCTCGGACTTCGACTCCAAGCTGGTGGTCAAGATCAATGCCCCCGAGCGGCTCGCCCTGGAACTCGCGCCAGCGAAGTTCCGCCGCGAGGTTGTCGCTCTATGTGGCAACACCGATCCGTATCAACCGCTCGAAGCGAAGTACGGTCTAACCCGCCGGATGCTTGAGGTCTTCCGGCAACGCTCGACGCCGGTGTGCCTCATCACCAAAGGTGCCCTGATCCGGCGCGACCTGGATCTACTCGCCGCACTGGCCGAGCGCGACCTGGCCCGCGTGCACGTCTCGATCCCGTTTTCCGATCCGGATCTGGCGCGGCGATTCGAACCGGGCGCACCCACTCCCACCAAACGCATCGAGGTGATCGCTGCTCTCCACGGGGCCGGCGTTCCTGTTGGGGTCAGCCTCAGCCCTTTGATTCCCGGCCTCAACGAGGACCAGCTCCCCGGGCTGCTCGAGTCTGCGGCTGACGTGGGCGCAAGCAGCGCCTTCACCGGATTGGTTCGCCTGCCAGGCAGCACGCGTGAGGTGTTCCTGGAACGTCTGGACCGGCTTGTGCCTGAACGCGCCCAGAAAGTCCGCAACGCGCTGCTCGAAGCCCGAGGAGGAAACTGGAACGAAACCCGCTTTGGGCACCGCTCCGCCGGCTTAGGCCCTCGCTATCGCGCTGCCCTCGACCTGTTTTTGTTGACCGCCCGGCGGCTCGGACTCAAGGCCGATGAACCGGGCACGCGACGCTTCGAAGCGGTCACGACTCCGCCTTCCCGGTCCGCCCCCCAGCAGGGGCAGCTGTTTCCCGAATGAAACACGCCAGGAATCTGCTCGCTTGGTTCGCCCTGGGAGGCCTGGCGGCCTGCGGCCCCACTTCGGAGATCCCCCGGCTCGACGAAGACCAATCCGTGTTGGTTGCCTTGATCGATGCGGCCTCCGCCCCTCGCCTGTCGGTGTACGGCGGCCAGCGCCCGACCACCCCGTTCCTCGAGCGACTGGCCGACGAAGCCGTCGTCTTCGAAGATGTCACCGCCGCCGCGCCCTACACCCTGGCGTCGGTCGCCAGCCTGTTCACCGGACGAGTTCCTGACCAACATCGGGTCCTGGTAGCCGGCGATCAACTTCCCGATCGAATACGACTCTTGTCCGAACGGTTCCAGGCGGCGCAGTTCCGGACGTTCGCGGTTTCCACAAATGCGCACATCCACCCGCGGTTCGGGTTCGGCCGGGGAGTAGATCGTTTCGAGTGGATCGACCCGCAAGTAGGCAAGTCGGAATTCCATGCGGTCCCCGAGCGCATGTTCGATGTGCTTGCAGAGGAGTTACAGCGCGCCCCCCGGGAACGCCTGTTCGGCTACCTCCACCTGATGCCTCCCCATGCCCCCTACGATCCGCCGGCAAGGGCGCGCGAGCGATTCGCACCGGAACTACCCGACGCGAGCCTTGGAAGCATCGCTCACCTTTCGCCCCTGACGGTTGGCGCGCGCGTCGCCGAGGCCGCCGAACGGGAGGCGATCTTGGCTCTCTACGACGCCAGCTTGCTGTACGCCGACAGCTGCCTCGAGCGCTTGGCGGCCCAACTCGAAGGCTCCGGCCGCGACCGGGAATTTCTGTTCGCCGTGCTCTCGGACCATGGCGAGGCCTTTGGCGAACGGGGTCTTTACCAGCACTCGGGGAATGTCCTTGAGACCATGCTGCGCGTGCCCTGGATTCTGCGCTTCCCCGAACGCCGGTTCGCGGGTCGGCGGATCTCCACGCCGGTCGCCTTGATCGATCTCGCACCAACTTTGACCGAGCTGTTTTCCTTGGAGCCCGACGAACGGTTCGCCGGACGCTCGGTGCTCTCGCTGCTCACTGAACCGGCGCCCGCTCCCGATTCGCGCGCCCTGCTTGCGAGAACTGCCGGTCCGGGGCCCTACAGCTCGGTGCGAAGAGGCCGCTACAAGGCGGTATACGCGAGCCAGAACAAGACCTGGTCGCTGTACGACATCGAAGAGGACTTCTACGAACAGCGCGACCTGGCCGGCCAAGAGCCGGAGCAACTGGCCGAACTGCAGGGCGACCTAGCCCTCGCCCTCGCCCGTTACCGTCCGGGCGCCCTGCCGAGCACGCGCGTCGAGCTCACTCCCGAACTTGAGCAACAACTGCGCGCCGCGGGCTACCTACTAGAGCAAGAGCAAAATCAGTAGCACGCGCGATCCGCCCGCCCCAAGGGAATCGCCGCCGGCTGCTACCCTGGACCGAACAGCAGCCAAGCGCAGGCGCCGAGCAAAACCAGCAAACCCAGCAACAGCGGCAAGACAGCTTTGGCGTCTCCGGTCGGAACTTGATCGGTCTCGACCCAGTTGAACATCTGACGCACCCGGCCCTCCAAGGGCTCGCCACAGTGCGGACAGGTTTCGCGGGCGGCCTGCTCGTTCAGCGGAACCCGGCTGTCGTACTCAAGGGGCACGACCCCGTTGCAGTTCAGACAGTACTGGTTTCGAAGGCTGCCGCCTTCCGCCACCCCCGGTGCCTTGGACTTCTCACGGTAGTAGTCGAGGGCCTCAGAATTCTGATCTCCCCGGGAGCGCGACCAGTGATGTTCGCTCATGGGGCCCCAGGAGTTCTTGGGCGTTCCGGGTTCTGGGGTGTCCTCTAGCATCCGCTGTGACCCTGGATTGTTTGCCCAGGGGTCCACGATGGTAATCCTCGCCTCAGCCCATGGACTCGGCTTCGCGTTGACTCTCTCATCGCTGGCCCTAGGCGAGCTTGCTCTGCGGGGGTCCCCAACGGAGCGGACCTGGCCCCGACCCTCGGTCTTGGCCCCTGGATTGGCCGCCTTACTGGCTCCCTGGACGGGCTTCGGTGGACGGTCTGCCGGTGACGGAATTCGAGCTGCCACCGACCCGCGCCGGGGCTCGGCTTGTCTCCTCCGAGCCGCGCGAGCAGTCCGTGGCAAAGCCGGTTGCTAGGTCGACATGCCTCGGTTGGTAGGCTCGGGCCTCGCCCGCCCCGCGCTCCACCTCCTGC